>CAWICP010000014.1:0-341518 GCA_963834645.1 uncultured Acidobacteriota bacterium | reverse complement strand
TTCGCGATCTCGCCCGCCCGGTCGACGATGCCGGCGAGCGGGACGTACACGTGGGCGTGCTCGAGCACGCGCTTCACCGTGTCGGGGCCGGGCGCGACGTCGGCGCGGAACTCCAGCGCCTCGAGGCCCGCGAGCTGCCTGATGTACGCCGCCTGCGCGCTCGAGCATCGCGGCCGACGCCGGCGTCGCTCTCGTCGACGATCGCGGTGATCTTCCGCGACGGCGGCACGCCGCGCTCGGACCGCACCGTGCGGATGGTCGACACGATCTCCTGGAGGTACTGCACGTCGCGCTCGGCGTCGGGGTCGGCCCACGCCGGCTCGCCCGCCGGGAACGCCGCCAGCGTCACCGTCGGCGCCTCGCCGTCCCGCTTCGGCAGCTTCTGCCAGATCTCCTCGGTGATGAACGGGATGAACGGGTGCAGCAGCCGCATGAGCCGGTCGTGCACCTCGACCAGCACCGCCACCGCCGCGTCGCGCACCGGGCCCGGCTGCTGCAGGTCCACCTTCACGAACTCGATGTACCAGTCCGCGAACTCGTGCCAGAAGAAGTGGTAGAGCCGGTCGGCCGCCTGGTCGAACCGGTACGTCGTCAGCGCGTCGTTCACCTCGATGGCGAGGCGGCTCACGCCGCTGAGGATCCAGCGGTGGATGAGGTGCAGCTCCGCGACCGGCGGCAGCGCCGGCCGCGCCGGCAGGTCGCCGAGGTTCATCAGCAGGAACCGCGACGCGTTCCAGATCTTGTTGATGAACTGGCGGTACCCCGTCATCCGCCCCTCGGAGAGCGGGATGTCCATGCCGGGCGACGCCATCGCCGCCAGCGTGAAGCGCAGGGCGTCGGCGCCGATGTCGTCCATCACCGACAGCGGGTCGACGACGTTGCCCTTCGACTTGCTCATCTTCTGGCCGCGCTCGTCGCGCACGAGGCCGGTGATGTAGACCGTGTGGAACGGCACGTCGCCGGCGAACTTCAGGCCGAGCATGATCATGCGCGCGACCCAGAAGAAGATGATGTCGAACCCGGTCAGCAGCAGCGTCGTCGGGTAGTAGCGCGCGAGATCGGGCGTCTCGTCCGGCCAGCCCGAGCGTGCTGAACGGCCACAGGCCCGACGAGAACCACGTGTCGAGCACGTCGGTGTCCTGCCGCAGCGCGCCGCCGCACGCGCAGGCCGACGGGGTCGTCCTCGGCCACGATCGTCTGGCCGCACGCGTCGCAGTACCACGCCGGGATGCGGTGGCCCCACCACAGCTGCCGCGAGATGCACCAGTCGTGGATGTTGGTCATCCACTCGAAGTACATCTTCGTCCAGTTGTCCGGCAGGAACACCACGCGCCCGTCCTCGACGGCCCGGATGGCCTCGGCCGCGAGCGGGCCGATCTTCACGAACCACTGCGTCGACACGAGCGGCTCGACCACCGTGCCGCAGCGATCGCAGTGCCCGACGGCGTGCCGGTGGTCGGCGATCTTCTCGATCAGGCCTTCCTGCTGCAGCTGCTCCACGAGCGCCTTGCGCGCCTTGAAGCGGTCCTGCCCGGCGTACGGGCCGGCGTCCTTCGTCATCCGCCCGTCTTCGTCGATGACGGCCACGCTCGGCAGCGAGTGGCGCTTGCCCATCGCGAAGTCGTTCGGGTCGTGCCCGGGCGTCACCTTCACGGCGCCCGTGCCGAACGCCGGGTCCACGAACGCGTCCGCGATGATCGGCAGCTCGCGCCCGATGACCGGCAGCTTCACCCGCGTGCCGACCATGTGCCGGTACCGCTCGTCGTCCGGGTTCACCGCCACGGCGGTGTCGCCCAGCATCGTCTCGGGCCGCGTCGTGGCCACGGTCACGCCGGGCCCGTGCCCCACCGCGGCGTACTTCACGTAGTAGAGCTTGCCGTCGGTGTCCTTGTGCTGGACCTCGAGGTCCGAGAGCGCCGTCCGGCACCGCGGGCACCAGTTGACGATGTAGGTGTCGCGGTAGATCAGGCCCTCGCGGTAGAGCGACACGAACTCGCGGCGCACCGCCCGCGACAGGCCCGGCGTCCAGCGTGAAGCGCTCGCGCGACCAGTCGCACGACTCGCCGAGCTTGCGCATCTGGCCGGTGATCGTGCCGTGGCGACGCCTTCACCCAGTCCCAGACGCGGGCTTCGAAGGCCTCGCGCCCGAGGTCGTGCCGCGTCTTCTTCTCCAGCGGCGAGCTGCTTCTCGACCACGTTCTGCGTGGCGATGCCGGCGTGGTCCGTGCCGGGCAGCCAGAGGACGTCGTAGCCCTGCATCCGCTTCCAGCGCGCGAGGATGTCGGGCAGCGTGTGGTTCAGGGCGTGGCCCATGTGCAGCGAGCCGGTGACGTTGGGCGGCGGCAGCACCATGCTGAACACCGGCTTGCCGGACTCGGGCTGCGCCTTGAACGCGCCGATGGACGCCCAGAAGCTGTCCCAGCGCGCGTCCACGTCCTGGTGATCGAAGACTTTCGGCAGATCGGACATGAGTTCCTTCGACAGGTGAAGTCTACAGCGTAACCGCACCGGAGGCGGCGCGGCAAGCCGCGGCGCGCAGCGCGCAGGTGACGAAGCCGGTCCTACTTGAGGGTGGCTTTGACGCGCTCGATCTCGTCCCGGACGAGCCGCTCGGCGACGCGCGAGACGACGTCGGCGACCGTCTCGCGGACGACGCGGTCGCTGAGGCGCTCGAGGACCTGCCGGGTGACGCGCTCGACCAGATCGTCGACGGAGGGCTGAGGCATGGCGGCCGGGCCGACGAGAGACGGGGATGCGCGATCGCGGTTTCGCCGCGCTCGGCCGCGAAGAGCGCCGAGAAGGCCTGGGCGATGCCGGCCATCTGGGACGGCGCCCCCGGCGCGGACGCCGGCGTCTGGGCGGCGGCCGGCTGAGCCGCCGCGTCGCGGGCCGTGTCGGTCTCCGCCTGGCCGGCTGCCGCCCCTGTGGCGGCCGCAGCCGGGGCCCCCGCCGAGGCGTCGCCCTCGGGCGCGGGCGGCGCCGTGGCGGCGTCGGCACCCTGCGCGGGCGCATGCTGCAACGTGGCGAACGCGGCGTCGAGGCGCTCGAAATAGTCGTCAAGCGCCGCCACCCGCGATTCCGACGGCGCCGGTGGCGCGCCGAAACCCGGCACGGCGATGGGTGTGCGGCGGCTGAGGCGCACCGGCGCCTCGCCCGCCGGCGCGGCCCGCTCCGAGCTCCCCCGCTTCGGCGGAGGGCCTCGGCCGACGGTCGGCGGAGCCGTTTCCGCGGCGCCGACGGGACCGCCCGGCGGCATCCGGGTGCCCGCGCCGCCGGCGAGCAGTTCCTTCACCCGCGTGATCACCATGTGCGGCTCGAACGGCTTCGCCAGCACGCCGTCGCAGCCGGCGGCGGCGGCGCGCTGTTCGTCGACGGGTTCGAACGCCCCCGTGAGCAGCAGCACCGGGATGTGGGCCAGGTGCGGCGTGCTCTTCACGAACGCCGCCACTTCGTACCCGTCGCGCTCGGGCATGCCGACGTCGGCCAGGACGATGTCCGGGCGCTCGGCCTCGATGCGCTCGATGGCCTGCTGCCCGTCGCCGACGGCGATGACCTGGACGTCTTCGTCCGCGAAGGTCAACTCGATGACCCGCTGGATCGTGACGCTGTCGTCGGCGAGCAAGAGCTTGTGCGGCATGGTCGGAACTACCTGGTCACTCGCGCCATCGCGCGTCGTCTCCGTTCCCGGACAGCGTAGTCACCGGGTTCCGGGAAGTCAAGCGGACACAGAGGGTTATCGGAACCAGCACGGACCCGGATTAGGACGGTTCCCGCGTCACACCGCCTCGGACCTGCTCCGGGCGTGGCCGGTGATGAAGTCGACAATCTCCCGCATCGGGGTGCCGGGCCGGAAGACGCCCGTGATGCCCATCGCGGCCAGGCCGGGAAGGTCGCCGTCGGGGATGATGCCGCCGAGCACGACGATGACATCGTCGAGGCCCTGCTCCTTGAGGAGGCGGACCACCTCGGGGCAGATCTGATTGTGCGCGCCGGAGAGGATGGAGAGGCCGATGACATCGGCATCCTCCTGCAGCGCGGCGCTGACAATCTGCGTCGGGGTCTGCCGGAGGCCGGTGTAGATCACCTCCATGCCGGCGTCCCGCAGCGCGCGCGCGATGACCTTGGCGCCGCGGTCGTGCCCGTCCAGGCCCGGTTTTGCGATGACGACTCGGATCTTGGCCATCTGCGTGCACCCGTCAGGGGCTAGGGACTAGGCGCTGGGCGCTAGTCAGTCGAGGCACTGACATGATCTCAACCCACGCGGCGACAGCCGCGTCGAACTAGCCCCTAGCGCCCAGCCCCTAGTCCCTAGATCGTCGGCGTCTCCACGTACTCTCCCCAGACATCGCGGAGCGCGTCGCACATCTCGCCCACCGTCGTGTAGGCGCGCGCGGCCTCGATGAGCGGCACCATGGTGTTGGCCTGCCCGTCGGCGGCGCGTTTGAGGTCGTCGAGGGCGCGGCGAACGCGGGCGTGGTCGCGGTCCTTCCGCAACTGGCGCACACGCTCGGTCTGGCGCGCGGCGGCGGCCTCGTCGATGTAGAGCGTCGGCACGCCCCGGGCCTCCTCTTCGACGAAGTCGTTGACGCCGACGATGATCCGCTCGTTGCGCTCGACGGCCTGCTGGAAGCGGTACGCGCTCTCGGCGACCTCGCGCTGCGGGAAGCCGTGTTCGATGGCCGGCACCATGCCGCCCATGCGGTCGATCGTCTCGAAGTACTCGCGCGCGCCGCGCTCCATGTCGGCGGTCAGCGCCTCGATGAAGTACGACCCGCCGAGCGGATCGACGACGCCCGTCACGCCGCTCTCGTGGGCGATCACCTGCTGCGTGCGGAGGGCGAGCGTGGCGGCCTCCGCGGTCGGCAGGGCGAGGGCCTCGTCGAGCGAGTTGGTGTGCAGCGACTGCGTGCCGCCGAGCACGGCGCCGAGCGCCTGCAGCGCCGTGCGCACGACGTTGTTGTACGGCTGCTGCGCCGTGAGCGACACGCCCGCCGTCTGCGTGTGGAAACGGAGTTTCCACGACCGCTCGTCCCGCGCGCCGAACCGGTCCCTCATCGCCGTGGCCCACAGCCTGCGCGCCGCGCGGTACTTCGCGATCTCCTCGAAGAAGTCGCTGTGCGCGTTGAAGAAGAACGAGATGCGGGGCGCGAACTCGTCCACCGGGAGGCCCGCGTCGATGCCGTACTGGACGTACTCGATGCCGTCGCGCAGCGTGAAGGCCAGTTCCTGGAGCGCCGTGGCGCCGGCCTCGCGGATGTGGTACCCGCTGACCGAGATCGTGTTCCACTTCGGGACTTCCCGCGCGCAGAACCCGAAGACGTCCGTGATGAGGCGCATCGACGGCCGCGGCGGGTAGATGTACTCCTTCTGCGCGATGAACTCCTTCAGGATGTCGTTCTGGATGGTGCCCGAGATCGCCTTCCAGTCGGCGCCCTGCCGCTCGGCGACGACGAGGTACATCGCGAACAGCATCGATGCCGGCGAGTTGATCGTCATCGACGTCGTGATGTCGGCGAGCGAGATGCCCTCGAAGAGCACCTCCATGTCGGCCAGCGAGGCGATGCTGACGCCGCACTTCCCCACCTCGCCGAGCGACAGCTCGTGGTCCGGGTCGCGGCCCATCAGCGTCGGCAGGTCGAAGGCGACGCTCAGGCCCGTCCCGCCCGCCGCCAGCAGGTGCTTGTAGCGCTGGTTGGTCTCCTGCGGCGTGCCAAATCCCGAGAATTGCCGCATGGTCCAGAGCTTGCCCTGGTAGCCTGAAGGGTGGATGCCCCTGGTGTAGGGGAAGCGGCCCGGGTCGTTGACGTCGCGGTCGTAGTCGATCGCGGCGACGTCGCCGGCGGTGTAGTGCCGCTTGAGGGGCCGGCCTTCCCCCATGCTGGCGGTCGGGGTATCCATGCGGGACAGTGTATACCGGCCTCCCGTTAACGCATACCCTGCCTTGACTTAGCCGCTCCCGTATGGGTACGCTGGCCCCTGCCTGTCGGGGCAATCCGGCCGCCCCGAGCCCCCCGCGCCCGAACCCGACTGGATGGTGGTTCCCTTGAGCGACAGCGGCGGCAGCGTCCCTCGCGGAACGGAGCTCCCCGGCCACGGCGCCACCTTCGGCGCCATGCTCGAGGAGTTCAACGCGGCGGCGCGCCTGCTCGATCTCGAGCCCGGGCTCTGGAAGGTGCTCGCCAGCCCGAAACGGCAGATCGTCGTGTCCTGCCCGGTCGAGATGGACAGCGGCGAGACCGAGGTCTTCACCGGCTATCGCGTGCAATACAACATCGCCCTCGGGCCGGCCAAAGGCGGGATCCGGTTTCACCCGACGGTCACCCTGGACGAGGTGACGGCGCTAGCCGCCTGGATGACGTGGAAGTGCGCGGTGGCCCAGGTGCCGTTCGGCGGTGGCAAGGGCGGTGTGGCCTGCGATCCCACCCGGATGTCACGGCGGGAGCTCGAGCGCCTCACGCGGCGCTACGTCGCTGAAATCGTGGACGCCATCGGCCCCGACAAGGACATCCCCGCTCCTGACGTGAACACCAACGACCAGGTGATGGCGTGGGTGATGGACACCTACAGCATGCACGCCGGCGCGACGATGACCGCCGTGGTGACCGGCAAGCCGCTGGAACTGGGCGGATCGGCCGGCCGCCGCGAGGCGACCGGCCGCGGTGTGAGCATCGTGGCGCGCGAGGCGGCGCGCCAGGCGGGGTTCGCCCTCGAAGGCGCGCGCGTCGCGGTGCAGGGATTCGGCAACGTCGGTTCGGTGTCGGCCCGGCTGCTCCGGCGCATGGGCGCGCGGATTGTCGCGGTCACGGACTGGAAAGGCGGCGTGTACGACGAGCGGGGCCTCGACGTGGACGCGATGATCGAGCACGCGCACCAGTACCAGACCGTGGACGGCTTTCCCGCCGGCCGCCCCCTGACGAACGAGGACCTGTTCCGCCTCGACGCGGACATCCTGGTGCCCGCGGCGCTCGAGAACCAGATCACGGCGGGCAACGCCGCCGACGTGAGGGCGCGCGTCATCATCGAGGGCGCCAACGGCCCGACCACGCCCGAGGCGCACCGCATGCTGCACGAGCGCGGCGTGTTCATCGTGCCCGACATCCTGGCGAACGCGGGGGGCGTGACGGCGTCCTACTTCGAGTGGGTGCAGAACCGGCACGGCTACTTCTGGACGGAGGAGGAAGTGAACGAGCGGCTCGAGGCCAAGATGATGGCGGCCTTCGAGACGGTGGTGAAGACGGCGGGGCGCTACCGGGCCGACCTCCGGACGGCCGCCTACGTGGTGGCCATCGACCGGGTCGCGACCGCGACGCGGATGCGCGGCATGTACGCCTGAGGACGGCCGTGAGACGGACCGTCCCCGGTATTGGCGTGCGGCGCCGGTTCAACGATCCGAGCCGCGCGCTCTGGACGGGGTTCCGGACCAGGCGGGCGAAGGAGGGGACGTTCAAGACCTCACCGTGACGCATCAATCGTGCTCGTGAACCGCACATGTTTCGGCGCCGCAGGCGCCAGAGGAGAGTCAGTCGTGTCCAAGCCGTTCAATCCCTTCGAAATGGCCCAGGCCCAGTTCGACAAAGTCGCCGACATGCTCGATCTCGACCAGGGCACCCGCGAACTCCTGCGCTGGCCCCTCCGCGAGTTCCAGTTCGCCATCCCGGTCCGCATGGACGACGGGAAGGTGAAGGTGTTCCGGGGCTTCCGCGTCCAGCACAACGACGCCCGCGGCCCGCACAAGGGCGGCATCCGGTTCCACCCGCACGAGACGCTCGACACGGTGCGCGCGCTGGCGACGTGGATGACGTGGAAATGCGCCGTGGTGGACATCCCCCTCGGCGGCGGCAAGGGCGGCGTCATCTGCGACCCTCACCACCTGAGCATGCGCGAGCAGGAAGGCATCTGCCGCGGCTGGGCGCGGCAGCTGTCGAAGAACGTGGGCTACCTGCAGGACGTGCCGGCGCCCGACGTGATGACCAGCCCGCAGCACATGGTCTGGATGATGGACGAGCTCGAAGTCATCCACGGCCAGAAGGAGCCGGGCTTCATCACCGGCAAGCCCGTGGGCATCGGCGGGTCGCTCGGCCGCACCGAGGCCACCGGCTACGGCGTCATCTACACCGTGCGCGAGGCGCTGAAGCTGATGGGCCTCGAGCCGACGGGCACCACCGCGGCGGTCCAGGGCTTCGGCAACGTGGCCCAGTTCGCGGTGCAGCTGTTCACGCAGTACGGCGGCAAGGTCATCTGCGTGTCCTGCTGGGACAACGCGGATCAGAAGACCTACACCTTCCGCAAGATGTCGGGCGTCACGTATGAAGAGCTGATCGGCATCACCGACAAGTTCGGCACCGTCGACAAGACCAAGGCGAAGACGCTCGGCTACGAAATCCTGCCGGGCGACGCGTGGATCGAGCAGGAAGTCGACATCCTCATTCCGGCCGCCATCGAGAACCAGGTGACGGCGGACAACGTGAGCCGCATCCACCCGAAGGTGAAGATCGTCGCCGAGGGCGCCAACGGGCCCAGCACGCCCGAGGCCGACAAGGTGATGCAGGAGCGGGGCATCTACATGGTTCCCGACTTCCTCTGCAACGCCGGCGGCGTGACCTGCAGCTACTTCGAGCAGGTGCAGGGCAACATGAACTTCTACTGGCCGAAGGAAGAAGTGCTGAGCAAGCTCGACGCGCAGATGACCCGGGCGTTCCACGCCGTGGCCGAGCTCGCGAAGTCGAAGAACCTCTACACCCGCGACGCGGCGTACGTCATCGCCATCAATCGCGTGGCCAGCGCGTGCCGGCTGCGGGGGTGGGTATAGACGCTAGGGGCTAGGGACTGGGCGCTAGGCGCTAGGCAGACAGCAGAGGGCCTGGTGAGGAGCACACCTCCCCGCCAGGCCCTTCGATGTCTCCTCCGCCATGCCAGCCCCGTGTCCCGTGCCCCATGCTCCCCATGCCCCCTAGCCCCTAGCGCCCAGCCCCCAGCGCCTAGTAACCTGTCCCCATGTCCTCCCATGGCGACAGCTCGCTCGACCTCATGGATCGCCTCCGCGAGCGGGCGAAGGAACTGACCTGCCTCTACCAGGTGCAGGACGTGACGGCCGATCCCGATCGGACCCCCGACGAAGTGTGCCGGGAGCTGGTCGAGGTCATCCCGCCCGGGTGGCAGCACCCGGACTCGTGCTGGGCCAAGATCACCATCGAGTCCGCCATCTACGAGCCCGCCGAGCGCACCGAGACGCCCTGGGTCCTGCGCGCGCCGGTCGTCGTGATGGGCAAGCCCGTCGGCGCCATCGAGGTCTTCTACGAGACGTACTTCCCGAAGGCCGACGAGGGCCCGTTCATCAAGGAGGAGCGCCGGCTGATCGATCACATCAGCCTGTCGCTGGGCCAGTTCCTCACCGGGCGCCGCCTGCGCAGCATGGCGCGGAACTGGAAGGACGCCATCGAGCAGGCGCCCGGCGACGAGCGCCGCGACTGGCGCGTCATCATCGAGTTCCTGCGCCGCACCGATCCGCACCTGCTCACGCGCGTGTCCCGACGGATGATCAACCACCTCGTCTGGAGCGGCGTCGACGAGGCCGAGAGCCTGCTGGAGCACCTCGGCGCGCACCAGCGGGAACGGGAAGTGAGCGACGACAACAGCCCCATCGAGCGGGCCGGCACCGACGCGCTGATGCGCGTGTCGAACGCGGCCTTCCGCGTCGCCGCCAACAACCTCACCGACGACGAGATCGTCCACGTCATCGAGCAGTGGGTGAAGGACGACAAGAGCGGGTACCTGGTCGAGGCGGTCGAAAACCAGCGCACCTCGCTCACCGAGATCGCCGACGCCCTCGAGCGCTTCGAGCGGATGGGCTTCGGCGACCGGGAGCTCTCGCGATCGGTGCAGATCGGCCTGCGCGTGTCGCTGGTGCGCCGATTCCTCACCGACGACCTCGAGTACATCAACACCGCCAAGAACTACCTCGACGTCCACGACTTCTGCGGCATCGTGCAGCACGTCGTCTCGCCGGCGGGCTCGCGCGGCAAGCTGGGCGGCAAGAGCTCGGGCCTCCTGCTCGCCTATCACATCGTGCGCCGCTCGGAGGAGTACGCCGACGCGATCGGGTCGTTCAAGATGCCGAAGACGTGGTACATCACGTCGGACGGGCTGCTGGCCTTCCTCGACCACAACCACCTGCAGGACATCCACAACCGCAAGTACCTCGAGGTCGAGCAGGTCCGGAAGGAGTATCCGCACATTGTCCAGGCGTTCAAGAACTCGGAACTGCCCAAGGAGGTCATGAAGGGCCTCGCCGTGGCGCTGGACGACATCGGCGACAAGCCGCTCATCGTCCGCAGCTCGAGCCTGCTGGAGGACCGGATCGGGTCGGCCTTCTCGGGCAAGTACAAGAGCCTGTTCCTGGCGAACCGCGGGAGCAAGCGCGACCGCCTGGCCGCCGTCTGCGACGCCGTCGCCGAGGTGTACGCGAGCACCTTCAGCCCCGATCCCATCGAGTACCGCGCCGAGCGCGGCCTGCTCGACCTCCACGAGGAGATGGGGATCATGATCCAGGAAGTGGTCGGCATGCAGGTCGGCCGCTACTACCTGCCGGCCTTCGGCGGCGTGGCGTTCAGCAACAACGAGTTTCGCTGGTCGCCCCGCATCAGCCGCGAGGACGGCCTCGTGCGCCTCGTGCCGGGGCTCGGCACCCGCGCCGTCGACCGCCTCAGCGACGACTATCCCGTCCTGCTCTCTCCGGGCCAGCCCGGGTTGCGCGCGAAAGTCACGCCCGAGGAGCAGCTGCGGTACGCGCCGAGGCGGATGGATCTCATCAACCTCGACGCGAACCGGTTCGCCACCGTGCTCATCGCCGACCTGCTCAAGCAGTACGGGTCGAAGTACCCGATGTTCAAGCAGGTGTTCTCGGCTGTCGACGCCGACGGCCTGCACCCGGTCGGCGGCTTCGACTGGGACGGCAGCACGGACAACCTCGTGGCGACGTTCGAGGGCCTGGCGTCCAACAGCCCGTTCCTGGCGCAGATGCGCTCGCTGCTGCGGGTGCTCCGCGAGAAGATCGGCGGCCCGGTGGACCTCGAGTTCGCCCACGACGGCACCGACCTGTACCTGCTGCAGTGCCGCCCGCAGTCGGCCCAGGACGACGCCTCGCCGGTGGCCGTCCCGAAGGACGTCCCGAACGACCGGGTGATCTTCGCGGCCCGGCGGTTCGTGTCGAATGGCCGCGTGCCCGACCTCACGCACATCGTGTTCGTCGACCCCGAGGCCTACGCCTCGCTCGGCGACGCGGAGGCGCTGCGCGACGTCGGCCGGGCCGTGGGCCGGCTCAACAGGATCCTGCCGAAGCGCCGCTTCGCGCTGATGGGACCCGGCCGCTGGGGGAGCCGGGGCGACATCAAGCTCGGCGTGCCGGTCACCTACTCGGACATCAGCAACACGCCGCTGCTCATCGAGATCGCGTCGCGCCGCGAAGGCTCCGTGCCGGAGCTGTCCTTCGGCACGCACTTCTTCCAGGATCTGGTCGAGTCGTCGATCCGGTACCTGCCGCTCTACCCCGGCGAGGACGGGGGCGTGCTGAACCGGGAGTTCCTGACCGGCGCGGCCAGCCAGTTCGAGGCCCTCGTGCCGGAGTACGCGCACCTCGCCCGGGCGATCCGCGTCATCGACGTCGCCGCGGCCTCCGGCGGATCGCTGCTGAAGGTGGCGATGAACGCCGAAGAGACGAGGCGCTGGGATACTTGGGGTACGGCCAGTAGCCAGTAGCCGTGCAGTACCGTGCGGTGCGCTGGCATTTCTACTGAATGCTGACTACTGACTACTGATCGCCTGCTAACTGATCACCTTGATCGCGATGAGCTCGGTCGATTCACCCGAGACGCCTTTCGCCCGGATCTCGATCAGGTATTCGCCTGGCGAGAGGCCGGCGAGCGGCAGGTCGACCTGGTAGGGCTGTGACGGGTCGGCTGGAGGCTGGGCCGTCAGGTCCACCATCTTCTGCCCCACCCGGTTGAGCATCCGGGCTGCGACCTCGGCCGACGACGCGCCGCCGGGCACGACGGCGAAGAAGCGGATGAGCAGCCGGTCCGTGCGGCGGAACTCCCGCAGCGGGGTCGGAACCGGGTCGGGGTCGCGCGCGAGCGCCTGGAACTCGCGCGGCGTGCGGGCGCGCAGGACAACGGGCGTCGACAGGCGGACCTCGGTGCCGCCGAAATCCGGGACAGAGACCTCCTGCTGGAACGAATCGAGCACCTGGCCCTTCTCGTTCTGCACGATCACGCGGAACTGCATGCGGCCCGGCGGGGCCTCGAAGGACACTTTCGATCCCGCCCGAAGCGCCGGCTGCGCGGCGGCCGGGGCGGCGGCGGGCGGCGGCCCGGCGTCCTCGGCGGGAACCAGCCCGCGGAAGAACTCCTCTCCGCCGCGGCTGGACGCCAGCACCTGGACGCGCGCCGCGAGCTCGCGCTTCTCGCCGGGAATCGGCGGGATCGGCTCCCACACGAACGTGACCCGCGTGCGGCTGTCGCTGCCCCGATCGCTGCCGAGCCACGTCGAGATGAAGGCGTCGCGCTGCCGCGTCTCGACGTTGGCGAGCGCCTTTTCGACAGCCGGCGGCGGCGAGGGCTTCGGGGGCGCGCTGGCCTTGGCCGCATCCTCGGGCGTCGGCGCCCAGTAGCCCTTCCGCGACCGCACCTGCACGCCAGGCCGTTTGAGGCGGACCTTGATCTCGTGAAACCTGCCGTCGGCCGACGACGACGAGTTGTACCCGATCAGGTAGTAGGCGCTCGTGTCGCGCACGACCTGCCGCAGACCCTTTTCGAGGTCGTTGCGGTTGATGATCGCCCGGCCGTCCGTATTGAGGGCCAGCACCTGCAGCGTGTCCTGCGTGGCGCGCAGCAAGTCCTGGTCGAGCCGGCCGCCGACGTTCTCGTTGATGTCGAATTCGTTGGTGGCCAGGCCGCGGGGATCGATCGCGTAGATGGCGGTGTTGTGCCGGTTGGCGGTGTCGAAGACGACGCGAAGGTCGGACATCAACTCGGCGTCGGAGCGGAACCGCGCGCGGTCCTCGGCGAGCCCGCCGCCGGCCGACGAGTTGCCGGCCGCCGGGTTGCCCAGGCCCGGCAGCTGCGCGTTCGGGTCGCGCATCTGCGGGGGCAGCAGCGATGAAAACCCCTCGCTGACGAAGACAATCGCTTTTCGGCCCTCACGCAGCGACCCCAGCCTCACGGACAGGCCCCGCAGCGCGGTCATCGTGACCTCGTTGCGGACGGTCTCGACCGCCTGGGCCGGATAGTTGGCGTACTGCTCCTCGAACGGATTCCGGGGCCGGTAGTCGTACTTGCGCCCTTCGAAGTTCCGCAGCTCGGCGACGATGCTGTCGAGATCCCGCGTGAAGGTCAGCTGCTGCACCGACATCAGCGGGTACATGATCGCCACCATGTCGAGCGGGCCCAGCTGGGTCTTGACGAACTGGATGAGCGGATCCCGGATGCGCATCGCGCTGGCGCGCCGCACGTGGTAGTCGTCCAGGAAGATCACGAACAGCCGGACGTCGTCGCGCGCCGCTTCCGATTCCTGGTCGTACGCCGACCGGATGGCCCGCGGCGGCTCGGCGCCGGGCCCGGGCGTACCGTCCGCATTGACGAGCCTGAACAGATCGATGACCTGGGGCTTCCCGTCCTCGGACACCTCGAAGTCCGCCTGCGTCAGGTCGGCGACCGGATTGCCGTCCTTGTCCGTCACGATGACGTCGACGCGGACGGCGCTGACGCCCGCGCGGAAGACCGGCGGCCGCTGCTGCGGATCCTGTGCCTGGCCCTGGCCCTGAGGCGCGGCGCCGGCGGGCGGCGTGGGCGGCGGCGGCTGCTGGCCTGCGGCGACGACGACACCAAGGGCGAGGACAACCGCGGCGGCCGCCGCGCGCGCGGAGCGGGAGAGCATGCCCATGCTTCGATGATAACATCAGGGCGGCATTGCAGCCCGACGGCAGGAGATCACCGTGGAGCACACCGACACCCCGCCGGCCCTCACCAGCCTCGCCGAGGACGAAATCCTGCTGCGCGACAGCGTGGCCGAGTTCGCCGAGGCCCAGATCCGTCCCCGCGTGCGCGAGATGGACGAGCACGCCAAGTTCCCGCAGGAACTGCTCGCCCAGCTGTTCGGCCTCGGCGTGATGGGGATCGAGATCCCCGAGCAGTACGGCGGCGGCGGCGCCAGCTTCTTCCACTCGGTGCTCGCGGTCGAGGCGCTGTCGGCCGTCGACCCGTCGGTCGGCGTCCTGGTCGACGTGCAGAACACGCTGGTCGTGAACGCGATCCTGCGGTGGGGCTCCGCCGACATCAAGCAGCGGTACCTGCCGCGCCTGGCCGCCGACACGGTCGGCGCCTACGCGCTGTCCGAGGCGGGATCCGGGAGCGACGCGTTCGCGCTGGCCACCAGGGCGCTTCGAGACGGCGACGGCTACGTGATCAACGGCCGCAAGCTGTGGATCACCAACGGCAACGAGGCGGGCGTGTTCATCGTGTTCGCCAACGTCAACCCGGATGCCGGCTACCGCGGCATCACCGCGTTCCTGGTGGAGCGCGGCGTCCCGGGCTTCAGCGTCGGGAAGAAGGAAGACAAGCTCGGCATCCGCGCGAGCAGCACGTGCGAGCTCATCCTCGAGGATTGCCGCGTCGACGCGTCGCAGGTCCTCGGCGACGTCGGCAAGGGCTACAAAGTCGCGATCGAGACGCTGAACGAGGGGCGCATCGGCATCGGCGCGCAGATGATCGGCCTCGCGAAGGGCGCCCTCGGCCACGCGGTGCAGTACACGAGGGAGCGCAAGCAGTTCGGCAAGGCCATCGCGGAGTTCCAGCTCGTCCAGGGGCAAATCGCCCGGATGGCCACCGAGATCGAAGCCGCCCGGCTGCTCGTGTACAACGCCGCCCGGCTTCGCGACGCGGGCAGGCCGTTTCTCACCGAGGCGGCCATGGCGAAGCTCTACTCCTCCGAGGTGGCCGAGCGGGTGACGTCGCTCGCCATCAACCTCTACGGCGGATTCGGCTACGTGAAGGACTATCCGGTCGAGAAGCTCTGGCGCGACGCCAAGATCGGCCAGATCTACGAGGGCACGTCGAACATGCAACTGGTGACGATTGCGAAGCAGGTGCTTGCGGGTAGCTTCTGGCTTCTGAGCTATCTGGCTTCTGACGGTGATCCACCCATGATGGACACACTGACGTTGAACGTGACCGGGATGACGTGCGGCGGGTGCGAACACGCCGTCAAGCGCGGGCTGGCCAGGCTCGAGGGCGTCGGCGACGTCATCGCGTCGCACGCCGATGCGAAGGTGATCGTCACGTACGACGCGACCCGCGTGTCGCCGGATCAGATCAAGGCCCGCATCGGCGCCATGGGCTACGCCGTCGTCTCCTGACGGCGCGGACATGGCAGCCGGTCTGTCGTGGAGCGCCGCCCTTCGGGCGCGCTACTCCAGGCTCGCGGGCATTCCCGTCGAGTACGACCTCCGGCGGTATCAGAGCCAGCGCGCGCGCGTCGATGCCGTCGGCGCGCGCGACCTGTCCGACACCCAGCTGACATCACGGTTCGAGGCGGCCCGGCGCCGGGCCGCCTCGGGCACTCCGCTCGACGACCTGCTGCCCGAGGTCTTTGCGCTCACCAGCGAGGCCTGCGCCCGCGCGCTCGGCATGCGCCCGTTCGACGTCCAGATGATGGCCGCCATCGCCCTCCATCAGGGGAAGCTCGCCCAGCTCGCCACGGGCGAGGGCAAGACGCTCGTGGCGGTCATGCCGGCGGTGCTCAACGCGCTCGCCGGCCGCGGCGTTCACGTGCTGACGGCCAATGACTACCTGGCACGCCGCGACGCCGCCTGGATGGGCGCGGCCTACCGCTTCCTCGGCCTCACGGTCGCCGCGGTCAGCGAACACCTCGACCGCCCCGGGCGGCAGGCGGCGTACGCCGCCGACATCACGTACGTCACCGCGAAGGAGGCCGGCTTCGACTTCCTCCGCGATCACACCGTCACCGACCCTCAGCACGTTGTCCAGCGGCCGTTTCACTACGCCATCGTCGACGAGGCCGATTTCATCCTGATCGACGAAGCCCGTGTGCCGCTGGTCATCGCCGGCGAGACGGCCGCGCAGCCGATTCCGTATCAGCGCATCGCCGCGGCGGTGAGGGGCCTGGTCCCGGGCGCCGACTTTCGCGTCGACGAGCACGAACGGAACGTCGCGCTCACGGATGCCGGGTTCCGCCACGCGCAATCGGCGCTGCGGATGCGGCCCGCTTCACGACCCGTCCGAGCACCTGACGCTCTCGGCGATTCACGTGGCGCTTCACGCCGAGGTGCTGCTGCATCGCGATCGCGACTACATCGTGCGCGGCGGCCGCGTCGAGCTCGTCGACGAGTTCACCGGGCGCGTGGCCGACAACCGGCGCTGGCCGCACGGCATCCAGCCCGCGGTGGAAGCCAAGGAGGGCCTCGACATCCGCCCCGATGGCGTCGTGCTCGGGTCGATCCCCATCCAGCACTTCGTGCGCCTGTGGCCCCGTCTCGCCGGCATGACGGCCACCGCCGAACCCGCCGCCGCGGAGTTCCGGGAGTTCTACGGGCTGACGACGGTGGTCTTTCCGCCGAACCGCCCGTGCGTGCGGGTGGACGAGCCTGACGTCGTCTTCACGCACCGCGACGCGAAGATGAAAGCCCTCGCCGACGAGATCGCGCGCGTGCAGGCGACGGGCCGGCCGGTGCTGGTCGGCACGGCGAGCGTCGCGGAGTCGGAGGCGCTGTTCCGGGCGCTGCGGGACCGGCGCGTCAAGTGCCGCGTGCTCAACGCCCGCCACGATGCCCGTGAGGCCGTGATTGTCGCCAGGGCCGGCATGCCGGGCGCCGTCACGATCTCCACCAACATGGCCGGCCGCGGCACCGACATCGTCCTCGGCGGAGGCGACGCGGCGCTTCGCGGCCGGCTGGCGGCGCTGGGCGGCCTCTATGTGCTCGGCACGAACCGGCACGAGAGCCGGCGCGTCGACGACCAGCTGCGCGGGCGCGCCGGGCGGCAGGGCGACCCGGGGTCCAGCCGGTTCTTCATCAGCCTCGAGGACGATCTCATCAGCCGGTACGGCGTGATGGCGCTCATTCCGCGACCGCACCGCCCCGCGCGCCAGGACGGGCCGGTCACGAACCCCATCGTGGCCCGCGAAGTCGCCCGGGCGCAGCGGATCATCGAGGGCCAGCATTTCGAGATCCGCCGCACGCTCTGGCGTTACTCCGCGATGGTCGACGAGCAGCGTGCGCAGGTCTGCGCGCGCCGCGAGGAACTCCTGCACGATGAATCGGAGCCGGCGGCGTGCGCGGATGCCGCCCCGGAGCACCATGCGTCGCTCGTGACGGGCTGTCGGCGCACGGGCCGTCGCGCGGGCCGAGAACCAGCTGACGATGCTCGTCCTCGATCGGCGCTGGAGCGACCATCTGAGGCTCATCGAGGACATCCGGGAGGGCATCCATCTGCAGCGCTACGGCGGGCGCGACCCGCTCACGGAGTTCCATCGGCAGCTGATCGGCGCCTACGCGTCGATGATGGAGGGCGTGCGGGACGAGGTGGTGGAGGCGTTCGGGACGGCTGCGCGCAGAGGGCGGCCGCATCGACCTCGAGCGCATCGGCCTGCGCGGCCCGGCGTCCACCTGGACGTACCTCGTCAACGACAACCCGTTCGCGTCGTTCTGGGTGTCGCTGGCCGCCCCGGGAAACCTCGGCGTGTCGATGGCGACGGCCATGCTGGCCGTCATGTACTGGCCGATCACGGCCGTGGTCGCGGCGGCGGTCTTCGTGCGGCGGCGGCTGAAACGCCGGGCTCGCTGAACCGACGGATGGAGGCGTCCCTCGTCGGTCGGGAGGCCTCGACCTCGTTTTCGTGAAGCAGACGAATCCCGAGTCCCGAGTCCCGATCCGGAGTCCCCGGCTTCTCAGCTATGCCGGGGAATCCCGAGGATGTGGTCGGCGATGACCAGGCGCAGGGCCTCCGACGTGCCCTGGTAGATTTCCGTCGCGCGGGCATCCCGGAACAGCCGCTCGACGGTCGACCCTCTCCGGTATCCCGCCGACGCCAGGATCTGCATCGCCGTGTCCGCGGCCTTGTGCGCGGCCATCGACGCCGCGAGCGTCGCCTGCGCGGCCTCCAGCGCGATGCTCGCCTGGCAGGGCTTGAGCGCCGCGGCCTTGTAGGTGAGCATGCGGGCCGCGTCCAGTTCCGTGGCCATGTCCGCGAGCATGAACTGGATCGCCTCGTAGTCGGCGATCGGCTTTCCAAACGTCTGCCGCGACTTCGCGTGGCGGATCGCCTCCTCGAGCGCCGCGTCGCCGATGCCGAGGGCCTGGGCGGCGATGGCCACCCGGCCGCCTTCGAGGGCCCACATCGCCACCTTGAAGCCGTCGTTCACCGCCCCGACGACATGACCTGCCGGCACCCGGACGCCGGCAAACGACAGGTCCATGCACCCGAGGCCGCGCACGCCCAGCGAGTCGGCCCTGGCGGCGCGATCGATGCCCGGCGTGCTCATCGGCACCAGGAACGCCGTGATGCCGTGGGCGCGCATGCCCGGACGCGTCGCCGCGAACACGAGCAGCACGCTGGCGCCCTCGGCGTTGGCCACCCAGGTCTTCCGCCCGTTGAGGGTGTAGGCCGCCCCGCCGTCGACCTCGACGGCCGTCATCTCCAGGTTCGCGGCGTCTGTTCCCGCGTGCTCCTCGGAGAGCGCGAACGCCCCGATCGCCTGCCCGGAGGCCAGCGCCCGCAGCCACTCCGCTTTCTGGGCATCCGTGCCGAACCGCGCCAGCACCTCGCCCACCAGCGACTGGGTCACGATCAGGATGGTGGCGAGCGTCGCGCTCGACCGCGACACGGCCTCGATGGCCAGCGCGTAGCTGACGTACTCGCGGCCGCCGCCGCCCCACGCCTCCGGGATCGTCACGCCGGCGAGCCCGTGCGCTCCGGCCAGCGTCACGAGCGCCGACGGGAATTCGCCGGTCTCGTCAATCCGCGCCGCCGCGGGCCGAACGTGCGCCTCCGCGAACGCGGCGACCTCCAGCTGAAACGCGCGCTGGTCGGGGGTCAGATCCAGATTCATGGCAGTGAAGAAGCCAGTAGCCAGTAGCAAGAAGCGAGACAGCAAGACGAATTCGCAGCGGTCAGGCATTCCCCTACTGACTACTGACTACTGAATGCTGACTACTGATCCTGCGCCAGCCTCGCGAACGTCTCGCGCAGCCGCCGAGCGGTCTCCGCCGATGTCCTCCGGCAGCACGCGCACGTCGCCGACGATCGTCATGAAATTCGTGTCGCCGTGCCAGCGCGGCACCACGTGCACGTGGAGGTGATCGACGATGCCGGCGCCCGCCGAGCGGCCGAGGTTCATGCCGACATTCAGCCCCTGCGGCTTGTACGCCTCGGTCAACGCCTGCTCGGCCAGTCGCGTGAGGTCCATCAGCTCGCAGCGCTCGTCGTGCGTCGTGGCCGAGAGCGTGGCGACGTGTCGGGCGGGCACCACCATCAGGTGGCCGGAATTGTACGGGTACAGGTTGAGGATGACGTAGCAGTCGCGCCCGCGGTGCACCACGAGCGCGTCCGCGTCGGGCGACGCCTGCGCCTCGCAGAACACGCAGCCCCGCGGCTCACCCGCGCCGGTCACATACTGCAGACGCCAGGGAGACCAGAGACGGTCCATGGGTGAACTTTGTCAGAAGACAGAAGCAGAAGCAAGAATCCAGAAGCAAGAAGGAAGGCCAGTTCCGCTGATCCACCGCCTTCTGGCTTCTGACGATCGTCAGGGAGCCCTTCTGGCTTCTTGCTTCTCATGCGCGGCGGAGCCACGGCGCCGTCTATCCCTGCGATCCCGCGTCGTCCGATGTCGGGGCCGCCTCACCAGCCGGCGCCGTGGGCGCCTCCGCCTCGGTCCCGTTGATGAGATCCTTCAGTTCCTTGCCGGGCTTGAAGTAGGGCACCTGCTTCGGCGGGACCTCCACGCGGGCGCCGGTCTTCGGGTTGCGGCCCTTGCGCGGCTCCCGCTTGCGGAGGCGGAAGCTGCCGAACCCGCGCAACTCGATCTTCTCGCCCCGCTGGAGGGCGAGGATGATGCTGCGGAAGACCGTGTCGACGATGACCTCGGAGTGCTTCTTCGTGAGGTCAGACACGCGCGAGACTTCTTCGACAAGCTCGGCCTTGGTCATGGTGGCCCCACCGGGAGATGGGCGCGGCCCGGGACGCCGATGTCCCGGGCCGCGGCCCGCCTACTGCTCTTCGTCGCGCTGCTGCTGGCGGAAATGATCCGCCAGCGTCGCCTGCGGCCGGCCCGTGGCGCCTTCCGAATACGTCTGCCAGTCGGCGCGATCCTGGTCCACCCGCATCGCGCGGATGCTCAGCCCGATCTTCCGCTCCGACGGGCTGAGCTTGATCACCTTCATCGGATAGGTCTTCTCCACCTCGAGCTCGATCTTCTCTTCCTGCGAGTCGTCGAACTCCGACACGTGGATCAGGCCCTCGATGCCCTCGGCGAGCTCGACGAAGGCGCCGAAGTTGGTCAGCCGGACCACCTTGCCCTCGACCGTGTCGCCGACCTGGTGCTGCGAGAAGAACTCGTCCCAGATGTCCGTGGCGAGCTGCTTCAGGCCCAGCGACAGGCGCTGGTTCTCGGCGTCGATGTTGAGCACGATCGCCTCGACCTTGTCGCCCTTCTTCAGCACCTCGGACGGGTGCTTGATCCGCTTGCTCCAGGACATGTCCGAGATGTGGATGAGGCCGTCGATGTCCTCCTCCACCTCGACGAACGCGCCGAACTCGGTCAGGTTGCGCACCTTGCCGACGATGCGCGCGCCGATGGGGTACTTCGACGCCAGGTCGTGCCACGGATTCGACTCGATCTGCTTCAGGCCGAGCGAGATGCGCCGGGCCGCCGGATCGACGCCGAGCACCATGGCGTCGACCGAGTCGCCCTGGTTGAGGATCTTCGACGGATGCTTCACCCGCTTGCTCCACGTCATCTCCGAGACGTGGATGAGGCCCTCGACGCCCGCCTCCAGCTCGATGAAGGCGCCGTAGTCGGTCAGGCTCACCACCTTGCCCGCCACGCGCGCCCCGATCGGGTACCGATCGGTCACGTTGCTCCACGGGTCGGCCACCAGCTGCTTGTGGCCGAGGGAGACGCGCTCCGTCGCCGGGTCGTACTTCAGCACCACCACGTCGATCTCGTCGTTGACCTTGAAGATCTCCGACGGGTGGCCGACGCGGCCCCACGACATGTCGGTGATGTGCAGCAGGCCGTCGATGCCGCCGAGGTCGATGAAGGCGCCGTAGTCGGTGATGTTCTTGACGATGCCGCGCAGGACCTTGCCCTCGGCCAGCGTCGCCAGGGTGAACTTCTTCTTCTCGGCGTTCTCCTCTTCGAGGAGCACCTTGCGCGACAGCACGATGTTGCCGCGCTTCTTGTTCACCTTGATGACGCGCATGCGCAGTTCCTGGTTCTTCAGCGCGTCCAGGTTCCGCACGGGGCGCACGTCCACCTGCGAACCGGGCAGGAACGCCCGCACGCCGATGTCCACCGCCAGCCCGCCCTTGATCCGCTCGATGACGCGACCGATGACGACCTTGCGATCCGCGTAGGCCTTCTCGATCTCGTCCCAGATCTTCATCTTCTCGGCCTTCTCGCGGGACAGCACGACGTAGCCGTCGCGGTCCTCCGTCCGCTCGAGCAGCACGTCCACCGTGTCGCCGGGCTGCACGGTGATCTGGCCGTTCTCGTCCAGGAACTCGCTGACCTGGATGATGCCTTCCGACTTGTACCCGACGTCGACGACCACTTCCGAGGCGGTCACCTTGAGCACGGTGCCCTTCACCACTTCACCTTCCGAGATGTTCCGGAAGCTGTTGTCGTAAAGGTCCAGCAGCGCGGCAAATTCCGCCGGGTCCATCTCCTCGGCGTAGCCTGCTGTGGGTTTGAGTGAGCGCACCGGCCCAGCCCCGTGGGCCTGGCCGGTGGGACGTCCCGCCTGTGTGGCCAGGTCTGGGCTGTTACCGCTGTCTTCGTTCGCCATGCGTTGCGCGTCCTCCTGCACTTCGAGATTTGCCGGTCTTGGGTTCAGCGCCGGCGGGCTGAGGATAGTGCGGCCATCTGGTGTGGCCACAAGCAGTTGAGTGTACGACACTTAGGTCGCTCGGGTCAAGAAACCCGGGCGCGGACAATCGCCAGCACCGTTTCGGCGACCCGGGCGGCCGGAATGCCCGTCGTGTCCACCACCGTGGCGTCGGCGGGGATGCTCAGCGGCGAAGCCTGGCGCGTGCGATCGTTCTCGTCGCGCCGCTGCATGGCCTCGGCGATGCCGGCCAGATCCTGTGTCTGCGCGGCGCTGTGGGCCGGGTCGTGGGCCCGGCGCCGGGCGCGCTCCTCGGGCGAGGCATCGAGGTAGATCTTCACCGCCGCGGCCGGAAACACCACGGTGCCGATGTCGCGGCCCTCCATGACCAGCGGCCCCTGCTCGGCCAGCGCACGCTGGCGGGCCACCAGCTCGGCCCGCACGCGCGGCAGGCGCGCCACCCGCGTGGTCGCGCGGTCGACCTCCGGCGTGCGAATCGCGGACGAGACGTCCGTGCCGTCAATCACGACCCGGCTCCCGTCCACCTCGATCACGGCGGCGCGCGCCACGCGCTCGACGGCCTCTTCGTCGTCGAGATCGACGCCCAGTTGTCCGGCCCGCCAGGCGACGGCGCGATACATGGCGCCCGTGTCGACATGGCGATACCCGAGCGCCGCGGCGATCGCCCGCGCCACGGTCCCCTTCCCCACTCCCGAGGGGCCGTCGATGGCGATGACGGTGTGCATCGTCCGGGATTCGGGACTCGGGACTCGGGACTCGGGACTCGGGATTCGGGGCTGCCAGGCGAGCTGCGACTGGCGGATGGACAGGCACGTGCGAGCCGTCCTGCGCCCGACGATCCCAGCCCGAATCCCGAGTCCCGATCCCGAGTCCCGGCCGTCCGTGAGAGTGTAACATGTCACCCCATGCGTCCCCGGACCCTCGCCGCGGTGGGCATTGTCGTCGTGACGGCCGCGGCGATCAGCGCGCCGTATTGCCGCTCGTACACGCGGGCGGCGGCGCTCATCGCGCGCACGGCCGGGCTGCAGGGCCCGGTGACCGACGCGCTGGAGTGGGAGCGCGAGCCGGTCGCGACGTATGACACGGCGGTTCCGTCGAGAGACGGCGCCCTGCGCGCCCGCCTGTACGTGCCGTCCCGGGTCCGCCGCGCCATCGTGCTGGTGGCGGGCGTGAACGCCCTGGGCATCGACGAGCCGCGCCTCTACGGCCTCGCGCACGAACTGGCGAGCGTCGGCTTCGCGGTGCTGACGCCCGAACTGCCCGACCTCCAGCGCTACGACATCACGCCCCGCACGACCGACATGATCGAAGACGCGGCCGTCTGGCTGGCGGACCAGCCGCGGCTCGCGCGCGACGGCCGGGTGGGCCTGGTCGGCATCAGCTTCGCCGGCGGACTGTCCATCGTGGCCGCGGGACGGCCCGCGCTGCGCGACCGCGCCGCGTTCGTCTTCTCGCTCGGCGGCCACGCCAACTTCCAGCGGGTGCTGCGCTTCCTCTGCTCGGGGATGGAGCCGGCGCCGCCCGGCCCGGACCGCGGCGCACGCCCCTCCGCCGAGCGGCATCGCCGCCCGCACGACTACGGCGTCGTCATTGTCCTGCTCGGAGGAGCGGACCGCGTGGTGCCGCCGGATCAGGTGGAACCGCTGCGCGCCGCCATCCTCACGTTCCTGCGCGCCTCGCACTACGACCTGATCGACAAGCGCAAGGCCGCGGAGACCTTCGCCGACGCGAGACGCCTGGCCGACGCGCTGCCCGAGCCGGCGCACGCGCTCATGAAGCAGGTCAACGACCGCGACGTCGAAGGCCTGGGCAGGACGTTCCTGCCGCTCCTCGGCCAGGCGTCGCAGTCGCCGGCGCTCTCGCCCGACCAGTCGCCGGCACCGGCCTGCCCGGTCTACGTCCTCCACGGCACCGACGACAACGTGGTGCCGGCGGTCGAGTCGCAGTGGCTGGGTCGCTATCTCGAAGACCGCACGCGCACGCCGCACGCTGCTGAGCCCCGTCATCACGCACGCGGAACTGAACGCGCGGCAGGATTGGCGGGAGATCTGGGAGCTCGTCGATTTCTTCGCGAGCCTGCTGCGGAGGTAGGTGATCGACACTGCATGACCACACGACCACCAACCGGCGATCGCCTCCAGAAGATCCTCTCCGCCGCCGGCGTCGCGTCGAGGCGCGCGGCGGAGACGCTGATTGTGAACGGCCGGGTGTCGGTGAACGGGGCCACCGTCCTCGAACTGGGCACCAGGGCCGACCCGGCCCGCGACGACATCCGCGTGGACGGCCAGCGCGTGCGCATCGTCGGCACGCCACCGCTACATCCTGCTGAACAAGCCGCGCGGGTACATGACCACGAGGAAGGATCCCGAGGGCCGGCCGACGGTGCTGGACCTGCTGCCGGAGGTGCGCGAGTACATCTACCCGGTGGGCCGGCTCGACTACGACTCGGAGGGCCTGCTGCTGCTCACCAACGACGGGGAGCTCGCGGCGCGCCTGCTCCATCCCAGCCACGAGGTCGAACGCGAGTACCACGCGCGCGTCCGCGGCGTGCCCGAGGAAGCGTCAGCTCGAGCGCCTCAGGCGCGGCGTCGTGATCGAGGGCCGTCGAACCGCGCCCGCCGTCGTGCGCATCGTCGATACCGGGCTCGGCGCGCGCGAGGACCAGTCGCTGCTCTCGCTCGCGCTGCACGAGGGCCGGACGCGGCAGGTCCGGGCCATGTGCGAGGCCATCGGCCACCCCGTGGTCCGCCTGAAGCGCGTGAGGTTCGGCCCGATCCTCGACCGGACGCTCAAGGTGGGCGGCCACCGCGATCTGACGGCGCGCGAGGTGGCGCTGCTGAAGCAGAGCGCGCGCGGGCAGCGTCAGTTCACCAGCGGGTCATCGTCCGAGTCAGGCCCCGGGTCGGGCTCCGGGCCAGGCTCGTCCGGCAGGGTCTCGGCCGCAGCCTCCTCGGGAGCCTCGAGCGGAAGGAACTGCTCGCTCGGACCGGCCTCGCCCAGCCCCGCGATCTCGAACCCCAGGGCCTCGGCCAGATCCTCGACCTTCGGGAGGTCGGTCAGGTCGTTGAGGCCGAACCGCATCAGGAACTCGCGCGTGGTCGCGTAGAGGAACGGCCGCCCGACCACGGGCTTGCGTCCCGCGATCTTCACCAGCTTGCGCTCGATGAGCGTGCCGAGCACGCCGGAGGTGTTGACGCCGCGGATCTCGGTGATCTCCGCCGCCGTGACCGGCTGGCGGTAGGCGACGACGGCCAGCGTCTCGAGGGCCTGCACCGAGAGCTTCGACGTCTTGCGCTCGTGGAAGAGGCGCCGCACCCACTCGTGGAGGTCGGTGCGCGTGACGATCTGGAGGCCGCCCGCGATCTCGACAATCTGCAGGCCGCGCTCGGGCCGGTAGTCCGCCTTGAGCGACGCCAGGGCCCGCTCCACGTCCTCGCGCGGCTCGCGGTCGAGCAGCTTGAAGAGCGCCTTCGGCGTGAGCGGCTCGGGGGAGGCGAACACGAGCGCCTCGATGATGGCCTTCAGTTCGGTCGACACCTCGGGCTCGGCCGTCGCCGGCTCGGCGCCGGTCGCGGCGGCCCCTTCGTCGGCCAGGTGCATGGCCATGCCCGGGATGTCCGAGAGCGCCACCGATTCGGCGTCCGGCCGGCCGTCTGCGTCGCGCGGTCCGTCCGGCTCGACGGCGGCCGTTCCGTCGGCGTCGCCGACGTGTCCTCGTCTTCCGTCGTCGCCATCCGACTTCTACGTCCCTGCGTTGCGCAGCCGAATCCCGAGTCCCGACTCCCGAGTCCCGAGCCCCGGCGCGCTTGTACACCCGAATCGCGCCGAACATCCCGGCCTGGAACACCCGCACGAGCGCGCATCCGGATCATCTCGAGCAGCGCGAGGAACGTGACGATGAGGTCCTGGCGCGTGTGGGCGTCGGAGAACAGGTCCTCGAAGCCGCAGGCCTCGGTCTCGGACAGCCGGGCCAGCAGCTGCTCGATGCGCTCCTCGATCGAGATCTGCGCGCCCGGGATGGCCACCTTCGGGCCGCTGCTTCGCGCGGTCGAGGACGGCCTTGAACGCGGCCATGAGGCTGAAGAGGTCGACCTCGACCTCGGTCTCGTACTCCTCGCCGGCGATGTCGGCGACGCGCTGGTCGGGCCGCTGCCACTGGGCGCTGCGCCAGCTCCTCGCGCTCGTGCAGCAGGTTCGCGGCGGCCTTGAACTTCTGGTACTCGAGCAGCCGGTTGACCAGCGCCTCGCGCGGGTCCTCCTCGGCGTCCTCCTGCGAGGCGTCCGGCCGCGGCAGCAGCATCCGCGACTTGATGTGGATGAGCGTGGCGGCCATCACGATGAACTCGCCGGCGACGTCGAGGTTCAGCTCCTCGATGAGCTCGAGGTACTCGAGGTACTGGGCCGTGATGAGCGCGATCGGGATGTCGTAGATGTTCACCTCGTTCTTCTTGATGAGGTGAATCAGCAGATCGAGCGGGCCCGTGAAACGCTCCAGCCTGACGGTGTAGGCGTCGGGCGACGACTCGAAGTCGGGGTCGACAGGCTGGGGCTGCATCAGCGGTACGAGATCTTCATCGCCTCGCGGACGCGCGCCATCGTCTCCTGCGCCACGAGCCGGGCCCGGCGCGAGCCGTCCTCGATGATGTCGCGGATGCGTGTCGGGCGTCGCGAGCAGCTCCGCGCGCCGCTGGCGCATCGGCTCGAGCGTCAGTTCGAGGGCCGCGATGAGCTTGCGCTTCACCTCGACGTCGCCGACCTTGCCCGCGCGGTAGCGCGCCTTCAGGTCGTCCACCTCGGCCGTGTCCGGGTTGAACGCGTCGTGGTACGTGAAGACCGGGTTGCCCTCGACGTTGCCCGGGATGTCGGCGCGGATGCGCGCGGGGTCGGTGTACATCGACATCACCTTCGTCCGCACCGTCGGCCGCGTCGTCGGCCAGGTCGATGGCGTTGCCGTAGCTCTTGCTCATCTTGCGGTTGTCGAGCCCGGGCAGGCGCGGAAAGCGCGTGAGCAGCGGCTGCGGCTCGACGAAGACCTCGCCGTAGAAGGCGTGGAACCGGCGCACGACCTCGCGCGACAGCTCGAGGTGCGGCACCTGGTCCTCGCCCACCGGCACGAAGTGGGCGTTGTACATGATGATGTCGGCCGTCTGCAGCAGCGGGTAGCCGAGGAAGCCGTAGGTCGAGAGGTCCTTCTCGGCGAGCTGGTCGCGCTGCTCCTTGTAGGTCGGCACCCGCTCGAGCCAGGGCACCGGGATGATCATCGACAGCAGCAGGTGCAGCTCGGCGTGCTCGGGGACCAGCGACTGCACGAAGATCGTGCACTTCGCCGGGTCGAGGCCGGCCGCGATCCAGTCCGCGACGTTCGAGTAGCGCGTAGCCGGCGATGTCGTCGGTGGCGCGCGTACTCGCTCGTGAGCGCGTGCCAGTCGGCCACGAAGTACGAGCAGTCGTACTGATCCTGCATCGGCACCCAGTTGCGCAGGGCGCCGACGAGATGACCGAGGTGCAGGCGGCCGGTCGGCCGCATGCCGGAAACGACGCGCGATTTCACAGCAGTCACCATGCGATCCTGGACAATCGATCAACGCTAGCATTCCCGGGCGAAGTGCGCAAGGACCGCGTCCGCGGCCTTCGGGCCCACCATCGCGCACAGCGCCTCGCGGCCCGCGCGGCGGACGCCCGCGACGCTGCCGAACCGCTCGAGCAGCGCGCGCCGCCGCCGCGCACCGATGCCGGCGATCCCGTCGAGGTCCGAGCGCAGGTCGCGCCGGCGCCGCGACCGCCGCTGAAAGGTGACCGCGAAGCGGTGGGCCTCGTCCCGGATGCGCTGGAGCAGCAGCAGCGACGGGTGGTGGGAGGCGAGCGCAATCGGCGCCGGTCCGGTCGCGCGTCACGATGAGCTCTTCCTTCTTCGCGAGGCCGACGGCGACGAGGTTCGCGAGGCCGAGCGCCTTCAGCGCGTCGTAGGCCGCCGAGAGCTGCCCCGCTCCCCCGTCGACGAGGATGAGGTCCGGGTGCGGGCCTCCCGACTCCAGCAGGCGCGCGTAGCGCCGGCGGACCACCTCGCGCATCGAGGCGACGTCGTCGAGCGACGCCTCGCGGACGCGGAACTTCCGGTACTGGCCCTTCCGCATGCGGCCGTCCTCGCACACCACGAGCGAGGCCACCGTGTCGGTGCCCTGCAGCGTCGAGATGTCGACGCACTCGATGCGACGCGGGAACGACGGCAGCCCCAGCACCTCGCGCAGCTTGTCGAGGGCCTCGTAGTTCGCGATCTCGCCGCCGCCGAAGCGCGACTGGTACGCGATGGCCGCGTTGCGCGTGGCCAGGTCGAGCAGCCCCCGGCGCTCCGCCGTGCGCGGCACCAGGAGGTCCACCCGGCGGCCCGCCCGGTCGGTGAGCCAGGCCTCGAGCACCGCGGCGGCCGGGAGGGGCCATGCCACGTGAATCTCGGGCGGCACCTCGCGATCGGCGTAGAACTGCGGGATCGCGGCCTCCAGGACGTCCGCCTCCGACTCGGTCTGCCCGGTCTCCGATTCGGCGACCAGTTCGACGCGCTCGATCACCCGCCCGCCCCGCATCTGGAAGACCTGGATGATGCTGCCGGTCGGGCCCGTCTTCACGCCGATCGCGTCGCGGTCGCCGGCGCGCGTGGTCGACATCTTCTGCTGGCGGTCGCGGAGCTGGCCGAGCGTGCGCACCGCATCGCGCAGGTGGGCCGCGTGCTCGAAGCGCTCCGCGGCGGCGGCCTCGCGCATGTCCTCCTCGAGCCGGGCGATGAGCTCGGTGGTCCGCCCCTCGAGCAGCAGCCGCGTGCGCTCGACCGACTCCCCGTACTGCCCCGCGGAGCAGATCGTGTCGACGCACGGGGCCACGCAGCGGCCGATCTCGTATTCGAGGCACGGCCGGCCGCGCTTTCCCGTGATCTCCTCGTTGCAGGAGCGCAGCCCGAACAGGCGGTGCGCCAGGCTGATCGACCGGCGCGCCAGGCTCGCGGGCAGGAACGGGCCGGCGTAGAGGTTGCCGTCGCGCTCGACCCGCCGCGCCACCAGGACGCGCGGAAACGCCTCGCTCGTGGTGAGCGTCAGGAACGGGTAGTTCTTGTCGTCGCGCAGCCGGATGTTGTAGCGCGGCAGGCGCTGCTTGATGAGGTTGTTCTCGAGCACCAGCGCGTCCACCGCCGAGTCCGTGACCACGTACTCCAGGGCCTCGGCGTCGCCGAGCAGGGCGTCGATGCGGGGCGACGCCCCCCACGCCCCGAGGTAGCTGCGCAGGCGGTCGCGCAGGACCGCCGCCTTGCCGACGTAGAGCGTCTCGCCCGCCCGCCCCAGGAACAGGTAGACCCCGGGCTGCTCGGGCGCGTGCGCGATCTCCTGCTTGAGGTCCTGAATTGGCATGGGCTACACTGTCACGTTCCAGCCGTGACGCTGGCCACCTTCGATTATACGGTTCCGATGACCTTCACAGGACTGATCGGCTTCCTCTTCAATTTCCCCCTGCGCGCCATCATCTGGGTGTGCGTCAAGCTGCAGATCTCCCCGAACATCCTGACCTTCACCGGGGTGGTCATCAACGTCATCGCCGCCTGGGAGCTCGCCCACGCCCGGTTCGTGTCGGCCGGGTTCTGGATGGTCGCCGCCAACGTCTTCGACTACATCGACGGCAAGGTGGCGTCCGAGCTGAACATGGCGACGAAGTTCGGCGCCTTCTTCGACTCGGTGATGGACCGCATCTCGGACATCACCCTCTTCATCGGCCTCATCGCGCTCTACAACCGCATCGGCACCGGCCGGATGGACTACGTCCTGACGACGTCGCTGGCCATGATGTTCGCGGTGATGACCAGCTACACCCGCGCCCGGGCCGAGTCGCTGATCGAGAAGTGCAAGGTCGGCTTCCTCGAGCGCCCCGAGCGCATCGTCCTGTTCATGGTTGGCGCCTTCACGAACCGCATGGCGGCCGTGATGTGGGTCGTCCTCGTCCTGTCGATCGTGACCGTGCTCGACCGGATCTACATGACCTGGCGCGAACTCAAGGCCGGCCGCAGCCTCACCGCCGTCCAGGCCGGCCTCGCGCCGCCGCCCATCCCGCCGACGCAGCCGGGCGTGGTCCAGCGCGCGCTGGCCCTGCCCGTCACCATCGTCTGGCGCGGCCTGTTCTGGACCTACGACCGCGGGTCCTGGCAGTACGACGTGATGGTGATCCTCATCCTCGCGTTCATCTGGCTGACCTCGCCCGCCTGGCTCGGCGACCCCATGGCCATGCAGAGCGGGGGGCTCATTCAGTCGCTCTTCAGATAGAAGCCAGAAGACAGAGTCAGTAGCCAGTGAGCCCACTGACGCTCGTCAGAAGCCAGAAGCAGACGAGCCGCAGCGTGGCGTGTTCTTCTGACTTCTGACTACTTGCTACTCTGACTTCTTCCCCTATACATCCTGCCGCTCGTCGTGCCCCCCGAGGTCGAGGGGCCCGGGCGTGAAGTGGATCTGGTGAGCGGCGATGCGATCGCGCAGCACCCGGCGGGCGGCGCCGAGGTGTTCGAGGGGCACGGTCAGCCGGCCGGCCCGCTGGTGCGTATGCGCGACAATCAGCACGGGCGGCTCCTCGTGGCGCCAGGTCAGGCCCGTGATCGCCTGCCATGTCGCGAACCCGCGGTCGAGGCGGACGCCCTGCTCGTAGAACCCCCGTCGGGAGCCGCAGGCTCAGCGGGTAGAGGTAGCCGTAGTAGGTCAGCATCATCGCCTCGCCGAAGAGCCGCCGCACGTGCCACTCGAGGACCACCAGCTTGTAGACGATGAGGAGGCCCAGGCCGACGGAAATGAGGACGGGCACCGCCGCATACCGCGGGGGCGGCATGCGCCAGGCGAGGATGGCGTCGCGGCGCCGCCGCCAGTCCTGGACGCACACGCGGGCCGCGAAGAGGTTCGCGGCCAGGAACCCCACGCCGAAGAGGAACATGAGGGTGCCGAGCGGGTCGTCCACGGCGGCTCCTGATGCGGGCTACGGATGCCCCTCGCCGCCCGACGCCAGCTCCGGGTCGAAGCACCGGCGGCACCGGGCCTCGTAGGTGCCTTGCGCACCCAGCAGCAGGCGGTCGCTGCTCACGACGAGGCGCTGCGTGTGATTGGCCGGATTGCCGCACACCATGCAGATCGCGAGCGTCTTGGTGATGTACTCGGCGATGGCCAGCAGCTGCGGCATCGGCTCGAACGGCTTGCCCAGGTAGTCCTGGTCGAGCCCTGCGACAATCACGCGCTTGCCGCGGTTCGCGAGGGTGTTGCAGACGGCCGGCAGCTCGGCGTCGAAGAACTGCCCCTCGTCGATCCCCACGACCTCGGTGTCGTCGTCAACCACCTGGAGCAACTCGGCCGACGAGCCGACGTTGCGCGAGGGGATGCGCATCTCGCTGTGGGACACGATCTCGTCGTGCGCATAGCGCGAGTCGAACTGGGGCTTGAAAATCTGCACCTTCTGGCGGGCGATCTGGGCGCGGCGCAGCCGGCGGATGAGCTCCTCGCTCTTGCCGCTGAACATGCTGCCGCAGACGACCTCGATCCACCCCGTGTGCCGCGTGCGTTCGGTATCCATGCGCATTCCGCCGGGGCTGAAGCCCCGGCCTCCATTCCGAATCCACGCGTCCGTAGCCCCGAGTCCCGAGCCCCTATCCTACGCCCTGCCCTGGTACTCGCCCGACTCGGTGTTCACGCGCACCTTGTCGCCGATGTTGATGAAGGGCGGCACCGAGACGACCAGCCCGGTCTCGAGCGTGGCGGGCTTGAGCTGCGCGCTCGCCGTGGCGCCCTTGATGGCCGGGGCCGTGTCGGTCACCGCCAGGTCGATGGTCTGCGGCAGCTCGATGCCGACCGGCGCGGTGCCGTAGAACTCGACCTTGATGACGGATTCGGGCACCAGGTAGCCCACCGCATCGCCCAGCACCTCGTCCGACAGGGTGATCTGTTCGTAGCTGCTGGTGTCCATGAAGTGATGCCCGGCGGAGTCGCTGTACATGTACTGCATCGAGACTTCGTCGAGGCTCGCCCGCTGGATCACGTCTTCCGAGCGCAGGCGCTGGTCGTTCAGCGTGGCATTCCGGATGTTGCGGAGCTTGACGCGGACAAACCCGCGGAGGTTGCCGGGCGTCACGTGCTGCAGTTCGAGGATGCGGTAGAGCTCCCCGTCCAGCACGATCAGGTTTCCCTTCTTGAGGCGCGTCGCTTGAATCGAGCTCATCGTCTTTCCACGCTCGCCCCGACAGGGGCACAGGCGCCCATCCGAGGGCGGTTGGCGACCGTAAATCCTTATGATCGTAGCACATGTGGCCAGGTGTCGCCAATCGTGCTACGATGTTTTTCGTGGCCTTTTCACGCTGGGATCCGCTGCACGACCTGCTCGCGCTGCACGAACGGATGAACCGCCTCGGATCGGACGACCCGCCCGGCTGGACGCCGGCCGTCGACCTCTACGAGACCCCCGATCGCTTCGTCCTCGGCATCGAACTGCCCGGCCTGAAGCGCGACCAGATCAAAATCGAGCTGCAGCACGACATCCTCACCGTCCGCGGCGAGCGGGGCGTTCAACACGAAGCCGGCGCGCAGTTTCACCGGGTCGAGCGCGGCCATGGTCCGTTCGCGCGATCGTTCCCGCTTCCGCAGCCCGTCGACGGCGAGCGCGTGCAGGCCGAGTTTCGTGACGGCGTCCTGACGGTCGTCATTCCGAAGCTGGCGCCCCCCTCCCGCCGCGTCCCCGTGGAGTGACATGAACCGGATCTTCTTCTCAACGCTGGCTGTTGCCATCGGACTCGGCGCGGGATTGGTCCTCACCGGGCGCCTGCACTCGTCGCAAGCGGGCGACGCCGCCGTGGTCGCGCCCGCAGACGCCGCCGGCCAGGCAGGCCAGGCGGCTCAGCAGCCCGGGCCCGCCGGCAGGGCCATCGCCGGGCTCCCCGATTTCACCGGCGTCGCGGGCCAGGCGGTCAGCGCGGTGACGAAGATCTCGTCGACGCAGGCGGTCCGGACGGCGAACAGCCCGTTCTTCAACGACCCGTTCTTCCGCTACTTCTTCGGCGACGAGACCGAGACGTTCGGCGGCGGGGAGATCCGCGACGTGCCGCTCGGGTCCGGCGTGGTGGTGACGAGCGACGGGTACGTGCTGACCAACAACCACGTCGTCGGCGACAACGGCGCCGAGATCACCGATCGGCCTGGCCGACAAGCGCGAGCTCCGCGCGCGGGTGGTGGGCACCGACCCCTGGACCGACATCGCGCTGCTCAAGGTGAACGCGACGGGCCTGCCGGTGATCCCGTGGGGCGATTCCGCGAAGCTGCGGGTGGCCGAGTGGGTGCTCGCCATCGGCAACCCGTTCCAGCTGAACCAGACGGTGACGCTCGGCATCGTCTCGGCGATCGGGCGCGACCAACGTGGGCGTGGCGGCCTACGAGGACTTCATCCAGACCGACGCCGCCATCAACCCGGGCAACTCCGGCGGCGCGCTGATCAACGCCCGCGGCGAGCTGGTCGGCATCAACACCGCCATCTATTCGCAGAGCGGCGGCTACCAGGGCGTGGGCTTCGCGGTGCCCAGCAACCTCGCGCGCAAGGTGATGAACGACCTGATCAAGTACGGGCAGGTGCGGCGCGGCACGCTCGGCTACCTGGAAGTCCGCGAGATCAACGAGGCCCTCGCCCAGCGACTCGAGGTCCCGGTGACCAGGGGCGTGCTCGTGCAGCGGATGACCCGGGACTCGTCGGCCTACGACGCCGGCATCCGCCCGGGCGATGTGATCGTGTCGCTCGACCGGAAGCCGATCGAAGACATGGGCCAGCTGCTCCGCCTCGTCGCCGACGCGCCCATCGGCAGCACCGTCACCGTCGGCGCCTACCGCGACGGCCGCAAGGTGGAATTCAAGGCGACGGTGGTCGCGATGCGGCAGCGGACAGCGAGACAGTAGTCAGAAGCAAGAAGCCAGAAGGGCCAGATAGTCAGAAGCCAGAAGAGCTGCTCAGCTGAACAGGCGTGTCCTGCTGACTTCTGACTCGACAGTTGCCCTTCTGGCTTCTGACTTCTGCCTACTGACCCGTCGCCTTCCCGATACCGCCCCGCTCCCTCTCACGAAGCACCTCCAGGCGCGGTCCAATCCCACCCTGATGCCGATGCGCGGCGACCACGCCACCTCGGCGATCTCGATCCCGCGGTCCTCGATCCAGAGACCCGCGCCGCGCGCGGGCGCGCGCGTGAGGTCGGTGCGATTGTCGGCCAGCGTGATGCCGAGGGCGCGCGCGAGGTTTCCGGGGCCCCGGCACAGTTCGTGGGCGGGCAGCGACGGGCGGCCCCGCCGCCGCCGCATCAGCGCCTCGCCGTCGACGGGTTCGAGCGCGCGCACGAGCACCGCGGCCGGAAACCCGCGCCGCTCGGCGACGGCGTTGAACAGGCAGTGCATGCCGTAGGTGAAGTAGACGTACGCAAGGCCGGGGTCGCCGTACAGCGGCGCGTTGCGCGGCGTCAGCCCTGACGCCGCATGGCACGCCGGGTCGGACTCGCCGATGTAGGCCTCGGTCTCGACGATCACGCCCGCCGCCACGCCATCGGCGGAGCGGCGGACCAGCAGTGTGCCGAGCAGGTCGCGGGCGACCGCGAGCGTGGCGCGGTCGTAGAAGGCGCGCGGCAGCGGGCGGCCGCCGCGGCGGTTCGCGCTCACGGCACGCGGCCGGCGGCGCCCGTCCGCGGCACGAGGCGCTTGTGCGATCGCGCCGCCGCGGCCGCCACCTGCTTGTTCCGGTCGCGCATGAGGACGTCGATCAGGCCGAGCGACGTCTGGTCGCCGACGATGCCGAGCACCTCGGCCACACCCGTGCGCACCTTCGGGTCCCCGTGCGTCGCGAACGCCCCGAGTTCGCCGGCGGCCGGCGCGCCCAGCTCCACCAGGTAGGAGAAGGTGTCCGCCTCCAGCGAGGAGTACCTGAAGCCCTGCACCAGCTTGGTCATCTCGCTGAAGTCGCCGGTGCGCGCCTTCGCGAACGCCAGCGCGTGCCCGACGTACGGCGACTGGTCACCGTCCATCTTCGCCTTCATCTGCGCCATCGATGCCGCGTCCCCCGTGCGCGCGATGCCCTCGATGGCCAGCCGCCGCACCTGGGCGTCGCGGTGGTCGAGCTGCGCCAGGAACACCGGCAGGCTCCCCGGATGACCGATCTTCGCGACGGCGTCCAGGGCCGCCATCGCCTCGGGCCCCTTCTTGTGGTAGTTGAACAGATCCGTCAGCGACTGCACGGCGCGCTCGTATCGCATCTCGCCCAGCGCCCCCATCGACGCCAGCCGGAGGTCGAGGTCGGCCTCGTTCAAGCCTCCCACGATCAGGTCGCCGGCCTCGACGCGGATGGACGCGAGGTCGGCGCCGGGCGACCCGCTCTCGTTCGCGGCGCCGAGCAGCCGGCCGAGCGCGTTCGTGGCCGCCTGCTTCATCACCGGGCTGGACTCGCGCAGGATCGCGATCAGGCCGTCCAGCACGGCGTTCGTGTCCGGGAGCCGGCCCCGCAGGGCGAGGGGCCTGCCGAGCACGGCCAGGCTGTAGGCGGCGTCGAACCGCACGGCCGGCGTGATGGACCCGGTCGCGAGCACGAGCCCGCGGATGATCTCGGGGGGGGCGGGATTGGCAATCGTCGCGCCGGGCCCCTGGACGAAGGCGAACAGCGCCAGCGTGGCGCCCTTCTCCTTGATGATCGACCGGCCGAAGGCCCAGGTGTAGTTCGCATCCACCAGGTAGAGGCCCAGCACCGTCTCCACCGCGGCTCCCTGCACGGTCGGGTCCGGGTCGGCGAGCAGCGGCGCGAGCGCCGGCGCCGCTTCGAGGTACCCCGCCTGCCGGAGCAGCACGAGCGAGCGGATACGCGCGCTCGGGTCGGGGCTCTTCAGCCCCGCGATCACGGTTTCAAACGCCACGTCCTGCGCGAGCGCCGGCGCGGCCATGAGCGACGCGGCCACGACCATCGCGGCCAGCAGGAAGGGCCTCGCGGCCATCGTGTCTGTCATGCCAATGCCCCCCGTTCCTCGACCCGGCGGCCCGACGTCAGCACCTGCGCGCAGATACCGGCCGGTGTGCGAACCCGTCACCGTCGCGATCTCCTCCGGCGTCCCGGTGGCCACCACGCGCCCGCCCTCGTCTCCGCCTTCCGGCCCGAGGTCGATGATGTAGTCGGCGGTCTTGATGACGTCCAGGTTGTGCTCGATGACGAGCAGCGAGTGCCCCGCCTGCAGGAGGCGGCGGAACGCGGCGAGCAACCTGGCGATGTCGTCAAAGTGTAACCCGGTCGTGGGCTCGTCGAGAATGTAGAGCAGGCGTTCGCTGCCGGTCGCGGCCAGGTGCGCCGCGATCTTGACCCGCTGCGCCTCGCCGCCCGAGAGCGTCGTGGCCGGCTGGCCGAGGCGCAGGTAGCCGAGGCCGATTTCGTCGAGCACGTGCAGCCGGCGCAGCACTTTCGGGGACGCGCTGAAGAACCCGAGCGCCTCGCGCACCGAGAGGTCGAGCACCTGGTGCACGTTCTTGCCCTTCAGCGTCACCTCGAGCACCTTGGGCTTGAAGCGCCGGCCCTCGCACACGTCGCAGGGCACGAAGACGTCGGCCAGGAACTGCATCTCGACGCGCACCTGGCCCTCGCCCTCGCAGGCCTCGCACCGCCCGCCGGGCACGTTGAACGAGAAGTGGCTCGCCGTCAGGCCAGCCGCCCGCGCGTCCTTGGTCGACGCGAAGAGCTCCCGGATCGGGTCGAACGCCTTCAGGTAGGTCACCGGGTTCGATCGCGGCGACCGGCCGATGGGCGTCTGGTCGACCAGCACGGCGTCGCTCACGTACTCCGCGCCCTCGATCCGCCGGTGCGCGCCCACGCGCCGCTCCGTGCTCCCCTTCAGCCGCTTGATGGCCGGATAGACGATGTCGTGCACGAGGGTCGACTTGCCCGACCCGCTCACCCCGGTGATGACGGTCAGCGTGTTGAGCGGGATCTCCACGTCGATGTCGCGCAGGTTGTGCTCGGCCGCGCCGATACACCCGGATGCGCTGGCCGGCGCCGCGGAACCGGACCGACGGCACGGCGATCGACAGCTCGCCGCGCAGGTACTTGGCGGTGAGCGACCGCGGCTCGCGCATCAGGCCGTCGAGATCGCCGTTGTAGATCACCCGCCCGCCCTGCTCGCCGGCGCCCAGCCCGAGGTCGACGATGTGATCGGCGACGCGGATCATGTCGGCGTCGTGCTCGACGACGAGCACCGTGTTGCCCTGGTCGCGCAGCTGCCGGAGGATGTCGATCAGGCGCTGGTTGTCGCGGGGATGCAGGCCGATCGACGGCTCGTCGAGGACGTAGAGCGTGCCGACCAGCGCCGATCCGAGCGCCGATGCCAGGTTGATGCGCTGCGACTCGCCGCCGGAGAGCGTTGACGAGAGCCGGTCGAGCGTGAGGTAGTCGAGGCCGACGTCGCTCAGGAACGACAGCCTGCGCCGGACCTCCCCGAGCAGCGTGTCGGCGACCGCCGCGTCCTTCGGGCAAAGCGCCAGCCCGGCGAAGAAGCGCTGCGCCTCCTTCACGGTGAGCCGGCACACCTCGTCGATCGTGCGGCCGCCGACGCGCACGTCCCTCGCCTCGCGGCGCAGGCGCGTGCCCTGGCACTCGGGGCACGTCAGGTATCCGCGGTAGCGGCTCAGGAACACGCGGACGTGCACCTTGTACTTCTTGCGCTCCAGCCACCGGAAGAACCCGCGGATGCCCTCGAACGCGCCGCCGTCGCCGTCGAGGACGAACCGCTGCTCGTCGGCCGTCAGGTCGCGCCAGGGCACGTCGAGGCGGATGCCGGCCGGCTTCGCGGCCCGCTTCAGCTCGGCGAGGTAGGTGCGGTAGTGCGGCTTGCTCCACGGCTCGATCGCATGCTGGTTGAGGCTCTTGGCCGGGTCGGGCACGACGAGATCCATGTCGATCTCGATGATGTTGCCGAAGCCGTGGCACACCGCGCAGGCGCCGTAGGGGTTGTTGAAGGAGAACAGCCGCGGCTGCGGGTCCTCGTAGGCGATGCCGCACGCCCGGCACTCGAACCGCTCCGAGAACGCGTGCAGCCGGTCGGGGAGCTCCACCGCGAACGCCGCGCCGCCGCCCTCCGTGTAGGCGGTTTCAATCGAGTCGGTGAGGCGGCGCTCGATGCCCGGCTCGACCACGAGCCGGTCCACGATCACGTGCAGCTCGGGCCGTCCCGCAAGCAGAGCCGCATCCACGTCGTCGAACGACGCGGCCCGGCCGTCGACGAGGATCCGCCCGAAGCCCTTCCTGCGAAGCGCGTCGAGCGTGGCGACAACCGCCGCATCCTGCCATGTCCCGTGTGCCGTTCGCCGCGTTCGCGGACCCGGTGCTGCTCGGCGGCATCGGAGGGCGCCACGATCGGCGATCTCCTCTTCGGCATCGGCCGGGTCGGCCGACGCGGGCGATGCCGGCATCACCGCCACGTCGAACCCGATCAGGATGCGGGTGCCGGCCGGCAGCGCCGCCAGGCGGGCCGCCACCACCTCGGCCGTCTCCCGCATCACCTCCTGGCCGCACTGCCGGCACTCGGTCCGGCCCGCGCGCGCGTACAGCAGCCGCAGGTAGTCGTGGATTTCGGTGGTCGTGGCGACGGTCGATCGCGGGTTCCGGATGCTGTTCTTCTGGCGGATGGCGATCGCCGGCGACACGCCGTCGATCGCGTCGACGTCGGGCTTCTCCATCCGCTCCAGGAACTGGCGGGCGTAGGCCGAGAGCGACTCCACGTACCGCCGCTGGCCCTCGGCGTAGATGGTGTCGAAGGCGAGCGACGACTTTCCCGACCCGCTGACGCCCGTGATGATGGCCAGGCGCCCGTAGGGCAGCTCGAGACTGACGTTCTTCAGGTTGTGGGTGCGGGCCCCGCGGACGACAATCCCGGTCGTCCCGGCCTCGCCTTGCTCGTTCATCGACACGTCCGCCCCACTCCGGCGTCGTTCGGGGGTTCCCTAAATCAGCAATGGTAGCACACGGGGTGACGGGGCTCGGGGCTCGGGGCTCGTGACTCGGGGCGCGCATTGACAGGTTCGACGCGCAGCACATATGCTGAAGACTTCGATGTCGTTCACCACGCCTCTCGCGCATCGCCACCACCATCACCGCCATCCTGGCGGTCCGGCGATGCTGCGCGCGCTGACGACGAACTAACTCCTCTCCTCAAGCGCCTTCTGCAGCACGCCGGATCTGGCGGGCCCAGGACCGCTCTGCCTGTCGCACGACGCCCCCGCGCGGCCGACCCCGCGCATCCGGGACCACGCTGGCGGTGATCACGACTCAGGAGCAGAACGATGGACTTCTCGAAACTGAACGGCCTCATCCCCGCCGTCGCCCAGGACGATGAGAGCGGCGAAGTGCTGATGGTGGGCTTCATGAACGCGGAAGCGCTCGAGCTGACGCGGCGGACCGGCTACATGACCTTCTTCAGCCGCAGCCGGCAAACGCTCTGGCTGAAGGGCGAGACGTCGGGCAACCGCCTCGCGGTGAAGCGCATTCTCGCCGACTGCGACGAGGACTCGGTCGTGGTGCGGGTCGCGCGGCTCGGAGACGGCAACACCTGCCACACGGGCGCGAGGAGCTGTTTCAACACCGTGCTGGACATGACCGGGGGTGCACGGTGACGCTCAAACTCGGCATACCCAAGGGCTCGCTCCAGGACGCGACGGTCCAGCTCTTCGCCCGCGCGGGGTACAACATCTACGTCAATCCCCGATCGTACTTCCCCGCCATCGACGACCCGGAAATCGAGTGCATGCTCATCCGGGCCCAGGAGATGGCCCGGTACGTCGCCGACGGCGTGCTCGACGCCGGCCTGACCGGGCTCGACTGGGTCGCCGAGCAGCAGGAGGCGAACGGCCGCGGTCCGGTCGTGCCCGTGGCGGACCTGGTCTACGCCAAGCAGAGCTACGGCAAGGTCCGGTGGGTCCTGGCCGTGCCGCAGGACTCCCCCGTCCGGACGGTGCGCGACCTCGAGGGTGCGACGGTCGCGACCGAACTCGTCAGAGTCACCCAGTCCTGGTTCGCCCGGCAGGGTGTGCGCGTCAACGTCGAGTTCTCCTGGGGCGCCACCGAGGTGAAGCCCCCGATGCTCGCCGACGCCATCGTCGAGGCCACGGAGACAGGATCGACCCTGCGGGCCAACCGGCTGCGGATTGTCGACACCGTGATCGAGTCGAACACGCAGCTCATCGCCAACCCGACGGCGCTCGGGGACGCGTGGAAGCGCACGCGGCTGGAGAACCTGGCCCTGCTGCTGCGCGCGGCCATCGAGGCGCACGGCCGGGTGGGGCTGATGCTCAACGTCGAGCGCGACCGGCTCGACACGATTCTCGCGCTGCTGCCGGCGCTCCGCCGTCCCACGGTTTCGCCGCTCGCGGCGGAGGGGTGGGTCGCGGTGAACACCATCCTCGAGGAAAAGACGGCGCGCGACCTGATTCCACGCCTCAGCGCCGCCGGCGGCCAGGGCATCGTCGAGTATCCCCTCAACAAGATCGTGCTGTAGGAGGGCCCCATGCTTCGAGTGCTGCCTGCTTCGTCGGCCGACGCGCTCGCGCTCGTCGACCGCCGCGTGACGCGGGATCCGGCGCCTGCGCCGCCAGGTCCGGACCATTGTCGACGCCGTCCGCCGGGAGGGCGATGCCGCGCTCAGCCGCTACGCGCGGCGGTTCGACCATCTGGAGGGCGACATCGAGATCGCGGCGCCGGAGATGCGCCGCCTCGCGGCGACGGCGCCCCCCGAGGTCCGCCGCGCCGTCGCCGCGTGCGCCCGGAGCCTCCGGCGCGCGGCCCGCGCGCAGCTGCCCCGTCCGGTGCGGATCGTCGTGGCGCCGGGGGTGATCATCGACCAGACCGTGATGCCGCTCGCACGCGTGGGCTGCTACGTGCCCGGCGGGCGGTTTCCGCTGCCGTCGTCGCTGCTGATGACCGCCGTGACGGCCCAGACCGCCGGCGTCCGCGACATCGTCGTGGTGTGCCCGCGCGTCGGACGCCGTTGTCGCGGCCGCCGCCATCGAGGCCGGCGTGACGCGTCTGTTCCGCGTCGGGGGCGCCCACGCCGTCGCCGCCCTGGCGTACGGTACCGCACGCGTGCCGCGGGTCGACAAGATCGTGGGGCCCGGCAACCGCTACGTGGCGGCGGCGAAGGCGATGGTGGCGTCCGACTGTCCGATTGACTTCGAAGCCGGCCCGACCGAACTCGTCTGGGCCACGGACCGGGCCCGGCCCGAGTGGGTCGCCCTGGACATTCTGGCGCAGGCCGAGCACGACACCGACGCGCGCGCGTTTCTCGTCACGACCTCCCTCGCCGAGGCCGAGGCCGTGCGCGAAGCGGTGACCCGGCTCGCCCCCGCACGCGGCGTGGCCGCGACGGCGCTGGCGCTCAACGGCGCGGCGCTGGTCGCCGGTTCCCGCCGCGACGTCCTCGAGATCGTGAATCGCCTCGCCCCCGAGCACCTGGCGACCGACGACGCGTGGCTGGTCGCGCAGAGGCCTGCCGCCGGCACCGTCTTCGTGGGCGCGTACGCGGCGCCCGCCGCCGGCGACTATGCCACCGGGTCCAATCACGTGCTGCCCACGGCGGGCGCGGCGCGGTTCCGCGGCGGCCTCACCGCGGCCGATTTCGTCAGGGTGGTGGCCGTGCAGCGCGTCACGCGTGCCGGGTTGCGCGGGATCGCCGAGACGGCCATGGTCATGTCCCGCGTCGAGGGGCTCACGGCCCACGCCGCATCCATCGAGGCGAGGCTGAGATGAGCACGGGATACCTGTACGAACCGCTGCCCGACATCGACGCCGGCCGCCGGCTGCACCTGAACGAGAATACCGGCGGCTGCTCGCCCGCCGTGATCCGCGCGATCAGGCGGCTGACCCGCGAGGACATCTCGACGTATCCCGCCTACGAGCGGGCCACCGAGGCGTGCGCCGCCGCGCTTGGCGTCGACGCCGGCCAGGTGCTGCTGACCAACGGCCTTGACGAGGGCATTCTCACCGTGGCCCTCGCGCAGCTGCCACGCGACGGAGGCGCTGAGGCGGTGGTCGTCGAGCCCGCCTACGGCATGTTCGGCCCGTCAGCGCGGCTTGCCGGGGCGCGCATCGTCGCGGTCGCTCCGCCGGCGGACTTGCGCTTCGACCTCGACGCGGTGCGCGCGGCCATCACGCCGGCCACCCGCCTGGTGCTGCTGGCGAACCCGAATAACCCGACGGGGGCGGCCGTGCCGCAGGCGCGACATCCGGGCGCTCGCCGAGGCGCTGCCGCCGGGCGGCGCGGTGTTCGTCGACGAGGCGTACGCGGACTTCGAGGGGCACTCCGTGATCGGCGACGTCGCTCGGACGCCGAACCTCTATGTCGGGCGGACCTTCGCGAAGGCGTACGGCCTCGCGGGGATGCGCATCGGGTGCGTCGTGGCGCAGGCCGCCGGCATCCGGCGCCTGCGCGGCGCGATCGCGCCCTTCAGCGTGAACGTGTTCGCGGCCGCCGCCCTCGAGGCGGCCCTCGCGGACCGCGGGCACGTCGAATGGTACGTGAGTCAGGTACGGGCGTCGCGCGAGTTGCTGTATGACGCCTGCACCCGCCTGGGCCTCCCCTTCTGGCGGAGCGCCGCCAACTTCGTGCTGGTCAGGGTGGGCAACGCCCCGGAGGTCCGCGCGGCCCTCGCCGCGCGCGGCATCCACGTGCGCGACCGGTCGTCGGCACCCGGGTGCGAAGGGTGCGTGCGCATCACGGCGGGATGGGTGGCGGACACGGAGGCCTGCGTGGCGGCCCTCGAGGAGGTGCTATGCGCAGGGCGACGGTGACACGCGACACGCGCGAAACGCGCATCGGCGTCCGCCTCGCGCTCGATGGGCGCGGCCGCTACGACGTCAGGACCGGCATCCGGTTTCTCGACCACATGCTGGAACTGGTGGCCCGCCACGGCGGGTTCGATCTCCGCCTGTCGGCCGACGGCGACCTCGACGTCGACCAGCACCACACCGTGGAGGACACCGGCCTGGCGCTCGGCGAGGCCGTGTCCGCCGCGCTCGGGACGCGGCGCGGCATCAACCGCGCGGGATACTTCGTCATGCCCATGGACGACGTGCTGGCGGTGGCGGCGGTGGATCTCGGCGGGCGGCCTCACGCCGTGATTGGCCTCGGCGTTCGCGCCCGGATGGTCGGCGACCTGCAGACGGAGCTGGTCGCCGACTTCTTCGAGGGCTTCGCGCTGGGCGCCCGCGCCAACGTCCATGTGAAGGTGCTCTACGGGCGCTCGAGCCATCACCGGATCGAGGCGTCCTTCAAGGCCTTCGCCCGGGCGCTGCGCGTGGCCTGCGCCCGCGACCGCCGCCTGCTGCGGGTGCTGCCGAGCACGAAGGAGCTGCTGTGATCGCGCTCATCGACTACGGCGCCGGCAACCTCGCGTCGGTGCGCAAGGCCCTGCGCGCCTGCGGCGCGGAGGTGGTCGAGCCGGCCGGGCCCGCCGATCTCGATCGGGCATCGGCCATCGTCCTGCCGGGCGTCGGCCATTTCGCGGCGACGGCGACGCTCGATGGCGGCTGGCGGGAAGCCATCCGCGAGCGCCTGGACGCCGGCGCGTCGTGTCTCGGCATCTGCCTCGGCATGCAGTGGCTCTTCGAGGGCAGCGACGAAGCGCCGTCGGTCCCCGGCCTCGGATGGCTGCCCGGCCGGATCTCACGCCTGCCCGACCGCGCGCCGGACGGGCGCCGGCTGAAGGTGCCGCACGCCGGGTGGAACGCCGCGCGCGTGACGGCGCGCGAATGCCCGGTGCCGGGTCTGCGCGACGGGGCGTATTTCTATTTCACGCACGCCTACGCCGCGCCGGTGACCGCCGCGACCGCCGCCGTCACCGGCTACGGCGCGGACTTCGCGTCGGCCGTGCGGTGCGGCCGCGTCTGCGGCGTGCAGTTCCATCCCGAGAAGTCGGGCGACGAGGGCCTGCGCGTGCTGCGCGCATTCATCGGGGGCGCGTGGTGAGCGCGCCCGCGCAGGACACGTTCGCCAGGCGGCTCATCGGCTGCCTCGACGTGCGGGCCGGCCGCGTCGTCAAGGGCGTGAACTTCGAGGGGCTCCGCGATGCCGGCGATCCGTCGGCGCTGGCCGCGCGCTACGATGCCGAGGGCATCGACGAACTGGTCCTCCTCGATGTCACGGCCACGGCCGAGGATCGGCTCGCCCTCGCGCGCACGGTGTCGGATGTCGCCGCCCGCGTGTTCATTCCCCTCGCCGTGGGCGGAGGCATCCGGTCCGTCGAGGACGCGGCGGGCGTGATTGACGCAGGGGCCGACAAAGTCGCCATCAACACCGCCGCGCTGGGCGATCCCGCGCTCATCACGCGGATTGCCGGCCGCTTCGGGAGCCAGGCGGTCGTCGTGGCCATCGACGCGAAGCGCGAGGGCGGGCGCTTCGCCGTCCGGAGCCACGCCGGGCGGACGCCCACCGCGTGGGAGGCCGTCGACTGGGCCCGCGAGGCCGAGGCGCGGGGCGCCGGCGAGATCCTGCTCACCTCCATCGACGCCGACGGCACGCTTCGCGGGTTCGACTGCCCGCTGACCAGCGCGGTGTCGGATGCGGTGGGCATCCCCGTGATCGCGTCGGGGGGAGCGGGCGGTCCGGATCATTTCGTCGAGGTCTTCACGGCCGGGCGCGCCGACGCCGCCCTGGCCGCGTCCATCTTCCACGACCGCACGTGCAGCGTGCGGGCCGTCAAGGCGCGGCTCCGCGACGGCGGGCTGCCCGTCCGGCTGTGAGGCGCCATGCTGATTCCCTCGATTGATCTGCGCGGTGGCCGGGTCGTCCAGCTCGTCCAGGGGCGCCGGCAGGCGCTCGCCTACGACGACGTGTTCGAGTGGGTGGAGCGGTTCGCCGCGTTTCCGCGCGTGCAGGTGATCGACCTCGACGCGGCCATGGGCACCGGCGACAACCAGGCGCTCATCGCGCGGATCTGCCGGGCGCTGCCGTGCCGGGTCGGCGGCGGGCTGCGCACTCCCGAGGCGGCGGCCAGGGCGGTTGCCGACGGCGCGCGGGAAGTCATTCTCGGGTCGGCGCTCTTCACCGCCGACCGCGTGAACGCGGCGCTGGCCGAATCGGTGGCTGAGGCGTGCGGCGCGGCGCGCGTGATTGCCGCCGTCGATGCGCTCGGGGGGCGCGTGGCGGTGAAGGGGTGGCGGCAGACCCTGGACATCCGGCCCGAGGATGCGGCGCGGCAACTCGAGCCGTGGTGCGGAGGCGTGCTCTACACCCACATCGATACGGAAGGGTTGATGCGCGGGACGGACATGGAGGCCATCCGGCGCGTGCGCGACGCCACGTCGCGGCGCGTCTCGGCCGCCGGCGGCATCACCACGTGGGACGAGATCCGCGCCCTCGACGCGATGGGCGTCGACGCCGTCGTGGGGATGGCGGTCTACACCGGGACGCTGGCGCTCCCCTCAGTGTGACGGCGCGAATCCCGAATCCCGAGTCCCGAGTCCCGAGTCCCTAGAACAAGTTCGTGTACTTGCTCCAGAGATCCTCGGCCAGTTTCCAGTACGCGTCCACCGCCCCGTTCGCCACGTCGTGGGAGTACTTCGTCAAGTACGCGCGGGCCTTGGCCGGATCCTGCGCGTACAGCGCCGCCGCCTCGGCCTCGACCTTCGCCTGGTCGGCCCAGGCCTTCTCCTCGATGGGCCGCCACACCTTTTCGATGTCCTTCACCATCTCCTGCCAGCGCAGGAACGCGAGCTGGCTCACCTGCCGGAACGCCCACCACGCGCTGTCGCGGCGGAACTTCGCCCGGCCGTCCACCATGTAGCTCGCCGGCATCTGGTCGATGCCGATGTAGAACGGCGTGTGCGGGGTGGTCATGGGGTTGTCGTAGCCCAGCCAGACCACGCCGCCAATCGCGTCGGGCAGCCACGCGCGCGACTGGGTCACCGACAGGTAGGTGGCCCGCTTGCAGGCGATGGTGCGCTCGGAGGGGACCTTCAGCAGGTCGAGGTAGTCGTTGTTCATGAACGGGTTGGCCACGGGGTTCTTCACGACCTTCCAGTCGCGATCCACCTTCAGCAGCGTCCGCGTCATGTCGAAGGGCGTGCCCTCATAGGTGTCGCGGAAGAGGTCGAACACGTCGCGCACCGACAGCTTCTTCTCGGGCTTCACCGACAGCGGGTAGTGCTCGGCGTTCGGATCGAGGCGCAGCGACGGCGCCAGGCGGCTGAGCGCGCGCCACTCGCGGCGGCGGCTGCCCAGCGCAGTGCGCGTGCCGTAGACCGTGCAGAACTCGAACGGCTCGCCGCTCTTCGCGCTCCACCACCCCAGCTCCTCGGCCAGCGAGTGAATGTTGGCGGAGGCCATGTAGGTGTCGGGATTCTTCAGGTCGAGCGTCCGGATCCTCGGCGCGTTCGCCGATACCGCCACCTCGTCGTCCGGGATCCGCACCGCCGCCCAGACGGCGCCCTTCCTGCCGCGGCCCGGCCCCATGATCTCGAAGAACCAGACCTCGTCTTTGTCGGCGAAGGTGAAGGCCTCGCCGTAGTCGTTGTAGCCGTGCAGCTTCGTCAGCTCGTCGGCGATCCTGATGGCTTCGCGCGCCGTCCGCGCGCGCTCCAGCACCAGGCGGTAGAGTTCGGGGCAATCGATGAGGCCGTTGTCGCTCTTGAGTTCGCGTCTGCCGCCGAAGGTCGTCTCCCCGATGGCGAGCTGATGCTCGTTCATGATGGGGTACGCCGCGTTCAGGAACTTGTAGGTCCGCGGCACCTGCGGGATCTCGCCGGCCGGCACGCGATCGGGGTCGTTCGGCCCCTTGCTCTCCTTCGGATCCATCCAGAGCGTGGCCATCGCGCCGGGCTTGTGGGTCTGGCCGGGCACCATGTCCATCCACGTCCGGTCCGTCGTGCTGTCGCACGAATGCGACGTCATCGTCGCGCCGTCGACCGAGGCGGCCTTCCCCACCAGGATGCTCGTGCAGCCTTCGCACTCGCAGATCTCGCCCTCGGCCGGCTCGGCGCCGGCGGGCCGGGCAGCCTGCGTCGCGGCCGGTTGTGCGGCAGGCGGTTGCTGCTGCAGCGCGAGCCCCGGCTGAAGCCAGAGCAGGGCCGCAGCGAGGACGAGCATGGCGAACATGCGGGTGCGCAGAGGAAGCCAGCTGGACATGGGACATCTACCTCGGGAGGGGCAGGTCAGCGCGCAGAGAATATCACGAGGGCGGCGCGCGGAACCGGGGTTGCAGAGCCAGAGCTATTGGGGATCCGGAGGCGAGCGCTGTCTACTGCCTGCTACTGACTACTGCTACCTCTGAACACATACGCCAGTTTGACGAAGAAGCCGTCGGTCGTGCGGGTGTACCCGGCGTCATGTACAGGAGCGGATCCTTGGCGAGGCTCGCGCCGTAGCCGAAGAACGCCACCGTGCCCGGCGTCGGCTCGAACGAGATCAGGATGTCGGCGCGCAGCCCGTTCGACTCCTGGCCGGAGATCGGGGCCCCGCCGCTGAAGAGCGGCCAGCCCGTGACCGGGTCGTACAGCGCGTCGCGCTGCTCGAAGCGGTACTCCGTCACCAGGCGGAGGAAGAACGATCGCCTGGGCTGGTACTCGAGCTTCACGCGCGGGATCGTCGACTGCGCGTATTCGCGATCCGTCACGCTCCCGTGTGATGCGCGTGGCCGCCAGGCTGCCCTCGATGCGCATCGACTGCGCCGGGCGGAGCGTGAGCGAGGCCGTCGTCCTCGACTGGCGGCCGTCGGACGCCTCCGCGTAGATCGGGGTGCCGCCGTAGCTCACGCTGATGCCGGCGTTGAACCGCTGAAAGACCGGCGTCGTCAGCGAGTACGTGCCGCTCCAGTTCGCCTCGCTCTCGGGCACGGCGAACGGGGCGAGGCCGCCGTCGGGCTGCAGCACCTCGAAGCCTGCGTACATGTCCGGGTCGAACCGGACGAAATTCCGGCTCGTGCTCAGGCTCGTGCTCCAGCCGCCTCGCAGCACGCCGTTCAGGTTCAGCGACGCGCCGCCCTCGACGGCGCCGTCCTGCCCGAATCCGGCATAGTCCCAGATGCCGTTGACGCTGAGGAACCCGCTGAACGACTCCACCGCCGCCCCCCGCGCGCCGTAGTAGGTGAGGCGGTTGCTCGCCCGCCCTTCCACGATGTTATTGCGCGGCACGTAGCCAGACTGCGTCTCGAAACGCTCGCCGAAGCCCGTGAGCTTGTAGTTGAAGCCGAAACGCCGTGCCGTGCGATCGAACTCGGCCTGCCACATCGGCGCACTGACCGTCTCGCCGTCGCGCTCGGTCCACGAGCCGCCCGCCTGGGCGAGCACGTAGTAGAGCTTCTTGAACACGATGCGCGCGTCGGCGGCCACCACGCGGTTGAACCCGCCGGACGTCGTGCGGTCGGTGTACGTGAGGCCGGCGAGCGAGTCCTTCCCCACGTCCTGGCGCAGGCGCGCGATGTTGAACCACGCGCTCGAGTCGCCGGTGTCATCGGGCGCCGAGAGGAACGCCACGCCGGTCTTCCCCACCTTGCCGGTGAGCTTGCCGCCGGCAATCGGATCGGCGATCTGCCGGGTGTAGACGAGCTGGTTGGGCGTGGCGAACAGCTCGATGCCCTCGAGGAAGAACGGCCGTTTCTCGGGGTAGAACAGCGCGAAGCGCTCGTTCACCGTCACCTGCGTGGCGTCGGTCTCCACCTGGCTGAAGTCGGGATTCACCGTGGCGTCGAGCGACAGGTTCGTGAACCCGAAGCGGAGGTTCGCGCCCGCCTCGACGTCGGTCGGCGCGTACGCGAAGCGCCCGTCGGTCTGCTTCGCGCCGTCGACCGAACCCGTCACAAACGGCTGAAGCTCGGTGACGACGCCGCGCTGCAGGTCGTGGAGCCCTTCCATCGTGCCGGCCTGGGCGAGGAAGCTCGCCACGCGCTTCGCGTCGGTCCACGTGTCCTGGCGCCCGGTCCGCTGCGTCTTCCGATGGACGTTGATGCCCCAGCGCATCGGCCCGCCGGACGGGTACCGCAGGCTCTTGAACGGGATCCGGATCTCGACGACATAGCCGTCGTCGGTGATCCTGCCCTTCGAGTCGAACTGGTAGTCGGGGCTGAGGTCCACCTGCCCGGACATGAAGTTGCCGCCGTACATGCCGCCGCCCGATCGCGCCCCGCGTCATGCCCGCGCTGAAGCCGCCCTCCGTCTGCACGCCGTCTTCCTGCACGCCGAGCGGGTTCACGCCGAAGATGAACGCGCGGCGCCGGTCGTTGAAGGTGTCGAGGTAGACGCGGACCCAGTCATCGTTGGCGATGTTGTCGCGGTCGGCCACGGTGGCGCGCACCGAACCCGGCACCGAGTCGTGGGCGATGACGCCGACATGGAGCGCCTTCGGCGAGTACCAGACCAGCACCTCGGTGCGCTCGCTGGCCGGCTGGCTGTCGACCGGCTGGTATTCCGAGAATCCTCCCAGGCGCGCGGCCTGCGACCACGCCGGCTCGTCGAGGCGGCCGTCGATGACCGCCAGCTCGTCGAAGCGCGGGACGCTGAACGACGGTGAGCCCTTGCCCTCGACAGGCGGCGCGGTCTCCGCCGGCGGCCGGGACGATGCCGCGGGGGCCTGGGGAGGAGACGACTGGACGGCGGGCGTGTCGATCCGGCCGGACGGCCGGCGCCTGAAGGAGTCCGAGACAGAGGACGAGTGCAATCATCGCGATGACATTGGGGATTGGCGACTGCGCGACCAACGCGCACGCGGGGCTCCCCAGTGTACGTCAGATTGACCGCAACCCGACAGCCTGGACGACGCCGACGGCGGCGAGGTTGACCACCTCCTGCACCGAGCTGCCGTACTGCAGCAACTGCACCGGGCAGCCGCGTCCCCGTGAGCACCGGCCCGACCACGACGGCCTCGCCGAGGTGCTGCAGGAGGTGCAGCGCGAGGTTGCCCGACTGCAGGTCCGGAAAGACCAGCACCGTCGCGTCTTTCTCGAGTTCCGAGAAGCGGAAGAACTGCCGCCGGATGTCGCCGTCGACGGCCGTGGCCAGCTGCATCTCCCCGTCCACGATCAGGGCCGGCGCCGCGGCCTTCACCAGTTCAGTGGCCCGCCGCACCTTGCGTGCGAACGGGTGGTCCACCGAGCCGAAGTTCGAGAACGAGAGCATCGCCACGCGCGGCTCGATGCCGAGCAGCCTGACGGTGCGCGCCGTGAGCAGCGCGGTCTCGGCGAGGTCTTCGGCCGCCGGGTCGATGTTCACCGCGCAGTCGGCCAGCGCGTACACCTCGCGCGGCAGCAGCACCAGGTAGTAGCTCGACACGCGGCGCACGCCCTCGGCCGTGCCGATGGTCTCGAGCATCACGCGCAGCGAGTCGGCGTAGTGCTGCCCGATGCCCGACATCAGCATGCCGGCGTCGCCCCCGTGCACCATCATGGCCCCGAAGTACTCGGCGTGGCGCAGCCGCTGCTCGGCTGTCGGCGGCATCACGCCCCGCCGCCGGCGCAGCTTCAGGTACTCGGCGGCGTACGCGTCGCGGCGGGGGCTCCTGGCCGGGTCGATGATCGTCATCCCGGTCGGATCGAGGCCCAGCCGCGCGATGCCGTCGCGCACCTCGCCTTCGTCCCCGAGCAGCACCGGCTGCGCGATGCCCTCTTCCGCCAGGATGGCCGCGGCGCGCTGGATCGTGTCGCTCGCGCCGTCCGAGAACACGATGCGGATCGGCTCCTGGCGCGCCTTCACCATCAGCGTCCGCAGGGTCTCGCGGCCCGGCCCGAGCCGGATTGCGAGGCTCTCCTGATAGGCCGCCTCGTCGAGCGGCCTGCGCGCCACGCCGTCGGCCGCCGCCTGCCGCGCCACCGCCGCCGACTCGCGGATGAGGATGCGCGGGTCGATGGGCTTCGGCAGCAGGTACTCGGGGCCGAAGCTCATCCGTTCGTAGTTGTAGGCCCGGCTGACCTCGTCGACCACGTCCTCCCGCGCCAGTCCGGCCAGGGCCCGGGCCGCGGCCACGAGCATGCCGTCCGTGATGCGCTCGGCGTGCGCGTCGAGGGCGCCCCGGAAGATGTAGGGGTAGCTCAGGTGGTCCGCGATGGCGTTGGGGAACTGCGTGAGCGCGGTGGCCACGATGACGTCCCGGCGGCTCGCGCGCGCCTCTTCGTAGCCGATCTCCGGCTCCGGCGTCGCGAGGGCGAAGACGACGGGATAGCGCGCCATCGATCGGATCATGCCCTGCGTGATGACGCCCGGCGCCGATGCGCCGACGAACACGTCCGCGCCGCGCAGGCCCTCGTCGAGCGCCGCGGGCGCGCCCGCCTGCGCGAGCCGGCGCTGGTGGGGATTGAGGTCGCTCCGTTCCGGGTGCAGCAGGCCGCGCACGTCGTAGACGAACAGATTGCCGGGCGCGACGCCCATCAGCAGGAACATCTCCGCGCACCCCAGGCCCACCGTTCCGGCGCCGCAGATGACCACGCGCGCCTCGCCGATGGCCTTGTCGGCCAGGTCGAGCGCATTGAGCAGCGCGGCCGCGGCCACGACGGCCGGTCCCTGGAAGTTCTCGTTGATCACCGGGATGCGCAGCTCGTCGCGCAGGCGCCGGTAGATGTCGAGACCCTCGGGCGCACGGATGTCCTTCAGGTTGATGCCGCCGAAGGTCGGCTCGAGCATGCGCACCGTCTCGACGAACCGGTCCGGATCGCGCGTGTCGAGTTCGAGATCGAACCCGTCGAGATCCGCCAGCCGCTTGAAGAGCACCGCGGCGCCTTCCAGCATCGGCTTCGCCACGACGGGCCCCACGTCGCCCAGGCCCGGCACGGCCGAGCCGTTGGTGATGATGCCCACGAGGTTCGCCTTCGCGGTGTAGCGGAACACCGCCTCCGGGTCGGCCTGGATGGCGGCGCACGGGAACCCCGCGCCCGGCAGCGCCGCCAGCCGCATGTCGCGGGCGGTCAGGCAGCGTTTGATTGGCCGCACCTCGATCTTCCCCGGCCGGCCGGCCTCGTGGTAGGCGAGCGCTTCCTCGCGCCGGATCATGCGATCCTCCTCTCCCGATCACCCCGTTGCCTGCCGTGTCAGGGGCCGTGTCCGCGCGAGCGAGCCGGCCGCCGGACGCAGGCCCTGCAGACGTTCCAGCGTCTCGTGCCACACGGCCACGCTCGCCGGCACCGGCCGGACCTGCAGCACGCGCAGGTGGGACGCGTCGAACGCGAATTCGATGTCGACCGGATGGCCGTACGCCCGCTCGATGCGCAGCGCCACGTCGACCAGTTCGCGCAGTTCCGGGTACTCGAGCGCGGGGCGCAGCCGCTGGTGCGCCAGGGTGTCGGCGCGGATCGTTCCCCGGCCGAGGCGTTCGTCGAAGACCACACGCTGGCGCTTGTCGGCCGTCAGGTAGTGGAAGCGCAGCGCGGGCTCGCCCGGCTCGCCCTTGGCCACGGTGACGAGGTCGGCCGCGACCGCGCCCGAGACGATGCCCTCGCCGAGCCCCAGGCCGGCGTTGATCACGATCTCGAGCGGACGCGACTGCGCCGCGTTCACCGTCTGCACGACGCCCGACACGCGCGACCGCACCATGCGCTGGACGATCGTGCCGCCGTGAGGCGCGACGACGCCGCCGGCCGGGAGCGCCGCGTTCGCGAGCGCACGCTCCGTCCACAGCCCGCTCCACGCCAGCTTCAGGTGGTCGACGACCGACGCCTCGCCCCGCACGAACAGAAAGGTGTCGAACTGGCCGGCCCGCGAGGCGCGCTCGGTGTCTTCGTCGGCGGCCGAGGAGCGGACCGCCACGTCGCACTCCGGGCCGAGCCCCCGGTACGCGGCCGCCACGGCGTCCGCGATCGCCTCGGGCAGGGTCAGCCGCTCGAACAGCGATCGGATGGCGGCGGCGCGCCCGGCATGCGTCGCCCGTGCATCGCGCAGGATGGTCCCGATGGCCGTGCGCAAGGCCGGCGCGCCGGCCGCCTGGCACACCGGCGCGTCGAGCACCTCCTGGAACGCCCGGTCGGTCACCGCGAACCACCCCGGCACCGCCTCGTCGCCCAGCACCCGCGCCACTTCGGCCAGGTTCGCCGCTTTGGCGCCCGCGACCGCCTCGAGTTCGATGCCGCCATCGCGTGCCGTCACGACGTACGGCGTCCCGGACGGCACTCGCGCCGCTCCCCGGTCGGCTGTCGCCTTGTCCCGTTCGCGTTCCGACCGCCGTCCGGGCCCTTCAATCCCCAGCACCTGCTCGATTCGATCCAGCTGCGCCAGCCTCGACCTCCGCCCTCCCCGGCGCGACTCGTCGCCCGCGCTGCGGGCCAGCTCCACCCGGAGCTCCAACAACCGCGTGTACGTGGCGATGTCGAGGTCCCGCTGCCCGCTCGCCGAGATGATGCCCGCGTCGAGCCCGCCCGCGTCGAGCGCCGCGGCGATGCGCGTCAGCGTGTCGTGGGGCCGCAGCGCCGCGAGGCGCAGCGCCAGCGCGTCGTGCGCCGTCGCGGCCGCCGGGATGCACCGGACGGCCTGCGCCCTCGCCTCCTTCACCTTCCCCGCCAGCCTCGCCGTGACGTGCCGCATGGCGTCGCGCGACGCGTCCGCGGTCTCCTGCCGCTCGGCCAGCTGACGCAGCAGGGCCACGCCATCGCGCAGCCCGAGGTCGGTCGCGGACCACGCCGGGGCGAGCAGGACCTCCTCGACCGCCATGCGCACGACCGCCGGGTCCGTCACCCGCGCGATCACCTTTTCCAGCTGGTGCCGCGTGCGCAGGTGATGCCCCCGGGCGACCAGCACCTCGTCGTCGCCGGCCAGCTCCAGCCGCTCGCTGGCCGCCACGTGCTGCCGCAGCGCCTCGTGCAGTGCGAGCGTGGTCGCCTCGCGGCCGAGCAGCGTCAGCGTGCCCTGGTCGGCGTCCACGACGAGGAGGTCGCCGTCGTGAATCTCGTGGTCGAGCTCGCGGAGGCGGTGCCGCTCGACGAGCCGGTAGGGGCCGATGCTGGCGTTCCCGGCCGTCGAACACCTCCGTGGTGAGCGCCAGCACCGTCTCGCGGCGCGCCGTCGTGTCCCAGCGGCCGCCGACGATGATGGCGGGCTTGCCTGACTCGACGGCGAGCAGGCCCAGGTGGCTGAGGATGCCGCCGCCCGTGGCGACCACCGCCGCCACGCTGAGCAGGCACGGCGCGTCCTTCGGGTCGAGGCCGGCCGTGACGAGCACGGCGCCCTGGAGGTCTCGCGGATCACGCCGCGCCGCGCCGAGCCGCGCGAGTCCCGCCGCCCGCCCCGGGGACGCCCCGACCCCCATGGCCGTCCGATCGGCGTCGGCGCGCGCGAGCAGGGCGGCCGGCCGCGGTACGCGGAACGCCTGGCGCAGTTCTGCGGCCAGCGACGCCGCGTCCATCGCCAGCGGCTCGGGCGCGGCGCCCAGCACGTTGTGCCGCCTGAGCAGGGCCATCACCGCCTCCGCGTCCAGGCCGCGGTTCTCCTCCCACTCGTCCGCCTCGCGCGAACGCCGCTTCCACCAGAAGTCGTCGCGCGTGGCGCACGCCAGGCGCGCCATCCCCATCCCGTCGCGCAGCGCGCAGAGCGTGACGGCCGACTCGCCCAGCGGCACGCGGGCATGCTCGACGGGGAATCCGTTGAGACTGCCGCTCGACCGGAAGCGCACGTGGCGTTCGATGAGGGGCACGACCTGCCCCAGGTGCGCCGCGGCCGCGATCGCCTCCGCGTCCGACTCGAGGAGTGCCGCGAACCGCTCCACCTCGTGCACGCGAGCGAAGCAGCAGGACGGGCGGCGCCGGAGCCCGGAAGGCTCCCGCACGACTTCGCCCCGGCCGATGGCCGCGCGCACGAGGGCGAGCACCTTCTCGTCGAGGGCGAGCTGGCCATCGAGGTCGGCGCGGCCGACGGGCGACGCCGGCTCGATGCCCAGCGCTGCCACGCGCGCCTGGAGCGCCGCCGGCGCGTCCGCCGGAAGGTCGACCGTGAACCGGTCGCGATACGGTCCCTCTGCGGGCCAGCGCGTTTCCCGCACCCCTTCGGGCCCCATCTCGAGGCCCGCGAGGATGCCCGACCGGTCCTTCGTCACGAACTGCCGGTACGGCAGCACGCCCCAACGCCCGAAGAACGACGCCCACGCCTCCGCCACCACGTCGCGCGCCTCGTCGCTCATCTGGAGGGAGCCGATCGCCCAGTCCACGTCCATCAGGTAGGGCACCAGGTGGAACAGCTGCGCGGCCCGGCGATGCAGGTCGCCGAGGGTGACCGCGCGCTCCTTGTCGTACCGCGCGTGGATGCTCGTGGCGTCGATCGTCCACGATGAAATCCAGGTGCTGGAAGAAGCGCCGGATCGCGTCGAGCGACAGCCGGGGGTGGACATCGAGTTCGTAGTTGCTGACGCCCAGGTACTGAAGGTCGATCATGCCGCCGCGGAGAGGCGGCGAGTAGTCGATGCGGATGAACGCGGGGTGATTGCGGAACCTCGCGAAGTAGTGGACCTCGGTGCCGTAGCAGAACACGCGGACGTGCGACGGGATCGGCTGCGCGTGCAGCATCTGGCGGGCGAAGGCCTCGACCACCAGCCGGACGGCATGCGGGATCTCGGGTGCGTCGCCCGCGATGGCGGCGCCTTCGAGATCGACGAACTCGATGTGCCGCCCGACCTCGATCGTGCGGTCGGGGGCGACCACCGCCAGGTCGATCGTCTTCGTCGTCTTCGGGCCCGTGTGGATCAGCGCGAAGGCCAGTTTCAGGCCACGCTGGTGCAGGTAGCGCTTCAGGCCGTGCAGGGTCCGGATGTCGCCCGGAGACGGCGGGTCTTCGAAGGGTTGCACCAGCCGGCACACACTCATCGGCAGCGGGTCGCCCGTGGCGCCGGCGAGCGCCTCGAGCGTGCGCGCGCGCAGATCCGCATGCACCCGCACCAGGGCCTCCGTGTCGGCGCGTGTCGCGCGGTCGGTCGAGCCGCCGAAGAGCGCCTCGAAATCGGCCACGAGCCGCGCGGTCTTGTCGAGAATGCCGTCGAGCCGCCCGCGGGTGAGCGGAGCCACGTCGAGAATGTCGTTGAGCAGGTCCGCGTGGACGACGTTGTAGGCGCGGAAGCGGGCGAGGGTGTCGGGCTGCTGCGCGGACGCCGCGGCTTCGCCATGGCCCGGCTTCTCGCCGCCGGCGCTCCCGCCGGCGGCGACGACCAGCACGCGCTCGAACACGCGCCGGGCGCCGGGCAGGTCGGCGATGAGCGACGCCTCATCGTCCGAGAGCAGCAGCGGGAATCCGTCCGAGAGGCTCACGGCAACCACGCGCCGGGCCTCGATGCCGAGGTTCACTCGGGGCCATCCCAGGGCCGCGACGACCTCGCACATCACGCGCTCGCCGAGCACCTCGGCCGCCCGGCGGAATGACTCCAGGACCGCCGGGCTTCGCGCCGCCGGAACCAGCGCGACCAGATCCCCGTGGGTCGCGCGCGTGAACATCAGGTACGGCGCGAGGAGTCCGGCCGCCTCGTCGCCGAGCACCCGACGGGCCACCTGGTCCGGCGGCAGGGCACCGTCGAGGTCCAGCAGGCGCGCCGCGAGGCGCTGCACGTTCGGCGTCGGCGGCCTCGTGAGCAGCGCGAGGGCGGGATCTCGCTCCCCGGGGCGCCGCTTCGGCACGACCCGGGCGATCACCCGCAACCCCTCCTCGGCCGCGAGCCCGCTCCCCTCCCGCTCCGTCGACTCGGCGAGCGCCTCGATCACCTCGGGGGTGACGGCCGCGCGCCTCTCCGCGACGGCCCGCGCGAGTGCGTGCACGGCGCGAAGCTGGAGCGTGCCGTCCTGCGCGCAGAGCATCGCGTCGAGCAGCGGCCACGCATCGGGCGCCCGCGCGGCCAGCTCTTCCACCCACTCGAACAGGGGCATGACGACGGGGCCGCTCCGTCCGGCCAGGAGGGCGAGCAGCCGCGGGAGCCATGTGAGGTCGCCGGCGGCCGCGGCACGGCCGGTCTCGCGCCGCAGGACGTCGCAGGCCGCGGCGACGCGCTCAGGGTGAGGGAGATAGCTGGAGAACTGCGATTCGATGTCCGCAACCGCGGCTGCTGTCGCGGCTCCGGTGTCGGGAGGGTGATCGGTTGGCGCCGGGCGCGTTCCTGCCTCTGGCACGGCCGCACTCCAGCGGCGAGTATGCCCGTCGGGCGCCACGGTCGAGTGTACACCTCTGAGCCGCACCGGCGATCCGGGGCTCGGACTCCTGCTGGCACTGCCATAGGCCCGGTTCGCCATGCCCTACCGCCTGCTCGCCGACGCCGTCGTCCTCCTGCACCTCGCGTTCGTGGTGTTCGTGGTGTGCGGCGGGCTGCTCGTGGTGTGGCGCCGGTGGATAGCGTTCATCCATCTGCCGGCCGCCGGCGTGGGGCGTCTACATCGAGTTCAGCGGACGCGTCTGCCCGCTCACGCCGCTCGAGAATCACCTGCGGGCGATTGCCGGCGACGCCGTTTACTCGGCGACTTCGTCGAGCGCTATCTGATCCCGGTCCTCTACCCGCCCGGCCTCCGCCGCGATGTCCAGGTCGTCCTTGGCCTCGTCGCGCTGGCCGTCAACGCCGCCGTCTACGTATACGCCTGGCGCCGATCGCGCTGAGGCACTACGCCTTCCGCAGGATGCGGCACACGCGCTCGGCGTTCTCGCGCACTTCGTCCTTCACCCGCGGGAACATTCCCACAAACACGCCGTCGGTCGGCTTGATGCTGGCGTAGGCCGTTGTGAACGCCTCATCGGCCGCGCGCTCTCCGATGCGCCCCGCGGCCATGATTTTGTAGGCGAAGCACGGCTTCTTCGTCTGGCGCATGAACGCGTACATGCGCGGCGGATCGCTCTGCAGGTAAATCTCGGACGGCATCTCGAGCAACTCGCCGCCCAGCGCCTTCCGCCACTCCGCCTCGGTGCGCGTGATGTTGTAGACGCAGCCCGCGTAGAAGTCCACGTCCCAGCCCTGCTCTTCCACCAGGGCCAGCACTTCGGGTTTGTGGCTGCCCACGCCCACGAGGCAGCCCAGGTCTCGCACCTGCTTGCACCAGTCGCGGACCGTCGCGATCTTGCCGTCCATGTAGGCCCGGTCCGTGCGCCCGCCGTGGTGATACATCGCGAGCGGCTTGCGCGCGGCGTAGAAGGCCGCCGGGTCGCCGATGCCCTGCACGATGAGGTGCATCGAGCCGCCTTCGGCCTCGAATCGGTCGAGGTCCTGCCCAGCCCGCCCCAGGTCCACGTAGTTGTAGGCGTTGATGCCGAAGCGCCGGCACTGGTGCAGCACGTCGCACACGCGCTCGGCCGTGTAGTACTCGCGCATCACCTGGTTGAGCGTATTGTTGAAGTGCGAGAAGCCGTAGAAGGGGTTGCAGCCGACGATCAGCCGGCTGATCTCCGCCTTGCCGAAGCGCATCGTCGGCACCTGGATCGGAGACGAGTCCGGGGACAGGTCCCGTTTTCGGCGGAGCGTCAGGAAAATGGGACCTGTCCCCATTTCCAGCGTCACCGGCCGCTCCCACCGCCCCGACCGCCATCGCCGCCGTTTGCAGGAACGCCCGCCGTGTCTGTGCCATGGCTACTTCTCCTGCTCCTGCCTGCCCCCGAACCCGCGTGGTCAATCGGGATCCGCCCTGCGCGATCCGCGATCGCGGTGAGTCGAAGGGTCAGCGCCTCGCCGGCGCCGTCTGCTCCGGCGTCGCCATCCCCGGCGGCAGCTCCAGCAGGCGCACGTTGCGGAAGTGGATCTCCGATCCTTCCGCCTCGAGGCACAGGTACCCTTTCCGCCTCGACGACTGGCTGATGCCGTTCACGAACTTGCCGTTGACGGCGAGCTTGACGACGCCGTCGACCGCCACCACGTCGTAGGTGTTCCACTGGCCCTTGCCCAGCACGCGGTTCTCGAACGACATGCTCCGCTCGCCCCGCGGGTTGTCGGGCACGATCTTCACGCCGTTCACGCCGAACAGTTCGCCGTGGACGTAAGCGATGGGCGGCTCCTTGCCGTCGCGGGTGTTGAGCTTCACCCACTCCAGGTCGAGCATCTGGACCTCGACGCCGTCGGGCAGCCGGCTCTTCGGATTCGGGTCGGCGTTGCTCCAGATGAACACGCCCGAGTTGCCGCCCGCCACCAGGTGCATCCACTCGACGTGCAGCACGAAGTTCTCGTACATCTTGTCGGAGCACATCACGCCGATCGGCTGCCCGGTCGTCACCACCTTGCCGTCGCGCCAGGCCCAGGTGTCCGGGTCGCCGTTGATGTTCGTCCAGCCCGACAGGTCCTTCCCGTTGAACAGGTTCTGGAACTGCGGCGGAGCCTGCGCGATGAGCGGCGCGGAGATCAGCAACGCGACGAAGCCAGCGACGGCAATGCGTCTCATGTGAGTCTCCCTGGATCGTTGCGTGATCAGCGTTCGGAAGTCCGCGCTCCTAGTGACGCCTGTGGGCGCTGTGGCCGGCGAGCGTCTTCAGCCGCCGGTTCAAGCCTTCGTGCGCGCCCGGCTTCGTGCGAGCGTGCACAGGCGCGGCAGCGTCCACGGCTGCCCTGTGGCCTCGAAGTGCCTAGCCGCTGCGCCCGCCAGATCGCATACTCCGTTCAATCCGCCGAACGATCACGGCGAGCCCGGCGCAGGTGCGGCGCCCGGGTTGCTTCGCGATCTGCAGCGCCACCGTATCGATCGTCACGGTGTTGTCCTGGCCGACCACCCGCGCCTCCTCATGACACAGGATCTGCTCGAGATTGGCGTCGCCCACCGCGACCCACGCAGGCTCGGTCTCGCGGCGGACGACTGAACGTCTCGTTGAAGCGGGGACAAACACGTCGCGCAAGTACGCATTCGCTCGGCGAGGGTCGTGATGCCGGCTACCGCAATTCGTTGACGAGCCTATCCTGCATCGGTGCGATTCAGCCGCTCACTGCGCCCGCGCGCCTTGGGCGAGTACGCTGGATATGCTCGATGCCGAGGCGTGCCAGCGCTCGGCCCACCTGCGTGACCCGCGTCTTGTCCACCGGCCCTTGGCTTTCGGCGTGTGGAAGGCCCAGCCCGCCCGGTCCGTATATAGGCTCCATCGGCAACCCGTAGGTCGTGAAAACCTCCGCAAGGCTCATACCGTGCGTGCTTTCGCCACCAACTGGCATAGAGCAAGCGCGTTCATCATCCACCACCGCATGAGGTGCTCGCTGCTCACCAAGGCCAGCCACGCATGCCTGCCGTCAGTAGCAACTCCCGACACACACCGGCTCCGCCGCTGCCGATGCGCACGCGCGCCCGGTGCTTCGTGCACTAGCCCTGCCGCCTGCAGCGCCTGTTTCACCTAACTGTAACTGCGTACCTGCTCCCACATTTCCAAAGTCCACATTACCTTCCCGAATCCCGGCTTGCGTCAGGCGCCGGCCAGCCGTATCTTACGCCGTATGGCACGCAACAATCGACCCACCCGACGCTCGTTCATCCGGACCGCCGGCGCCGCCGCCGCCGCGACCTGGGCCACTGGCCCCGCCATCCTCCGCGCGCAGTCCGGAGACAAGCTCCGCATCGCCATGATCGGCGTCGGCGGCCGTGGCCGCGCGAACCTGAAAGGCGTCGCCTCCGAGCACATCGCGGCCGTCTGCGACGTCGATCGCAACGCCCTCGATCAGGCCGCGGCCCTGTATCCGCAGGCGCGGAAGGAGGTCGACTTCCGCCGCATCTTCGACCATCCCGGTGAGTTCGACGCCGTGCTCGTCAGCACCACCGAGCACACGCACGCCTTCGCCACGCTGCCCGCGCTCCAGTTGAAGAAGCACGTCTACTGCGAGAAGCCGCTCGCCTACAACGTGCAGCAGACGCGCATCATTCGCGAGGCCGCCGCGAAGGCCGGCGTCGTCACGCAGATGGGCACGCAGGTCCATGCCAGCGACAACTATCGCCGCGTCGTGGAGATCGTGCAGTCCGGCCTCCTCGGCAAGATCAGCGAATGCCACGTCTGGGTGGCGCGCGCCTGGGGCTGGCAGCCGAGCGAGGCCGATGCCACAGCGGCGAAGGACATCGTCTTCGTCCAGAACCGCCCCGAGTCCGTGGACCCGGTTCCCGCCGGCGTCGAGTGGGACCTCTGGCTCGGTCCGGCGCCTGCGCGGCCGTACAGCAACGTCTACCTGCCCGGGCCCAAGTGGTATCGCTGGTGGGATTTCGGCAACGGGACGATGAGCGACCTCGGCAGTCACTGGATTGACCTGCCCTTCTGGGCGCTGAAGCTGCACGCGCCTGCCACGATCGAGGCCAGCGGACCCGCCGCCGCATCCCGAGATCGCTCCCGCATCGATGCAGGCCAGGTACGAGTACAAGGCGGTGGGCGATCAGCCCGAACTGTCCCTCACCTGGTATCAGGGCACCAACAAGCCCGACATCTGGACCCGGGGCGACATCCCTCGATGGCCGAGCGGCGTGCTGTTCGTCGGCGACCGTGGGCTGCTGATTACCGACTACGGCAAGCACATGCTGCTCGTGCCCGGGGACAAGTTCGGCGACATCACCCGTCCGCCCCAGTCGATTCCGAAGTCGGTCGGGCACTACCAGGAGTGGATCAACGCGTGCAAGACCGGCTCGCCGACGACGTGCCCGTTCTCGTACTCCGGGTGGCTGACCGAGGCGAACCACCTCGGCAACGTCGCGTACCGCGTCGGCAGGAAGCTCGAGTGGGACGCCGAGAACATGCGCGCCACCAACGCGCCCGAGGCCGAGCCGTTCCTCACCCGCGCGCACAGACCGGGGTGGAAGCTGGCCTGACCGCGTAGTGAGCGTGAGGGCGCATCGGATGGAGCCTCGGGCTTCAGCCTCGACGACCAGCGTATCCTCCGCGAACTCCTCGCCGTCAGCAGCCGCGATCAGCGGCACGAAGTGCCGCCTCTCTGGATCCCCTTGCCTCCCGGCCGGTGCCGCGGCAATAATCCCTGCGCGTGAGAGCCGTCCCCCAGACGTGCGATTCGAGGCGCACGGCCGCCTGTGCATCGATTCACGTCATCGCCTTTCATCCAGCCGTCGACGACAGGACGCAACCATGAACGAGACCGTGATCAGGGACACGTCCGCCAACCCCGCGCCGCTTGGCCTGACCGGGTTCGGCCTGACCACCATCCTGCTCAACATCCACAACGCCGGCTTCTATCCGAACAACTCGATGATTCTCGGCATGGGTCTGTTCGTGGGTGGGCTCGCCCAGCTCATCGCCGGGGTGCTCGAGTCGAAGAAGAACAACACGTTCGGCACCACGGCCTTCACCGCGTACGGCGCGTTCTGGCTGTCGCTGGTCGCCATCTGGGTGTTGCCCCGCCTCGGCCTGGCCGAGAAGGCCGACGAGACCGCGATGGGCTGCTACCTGAGCGTCTGGGGCCTGTTCACGTTCGGCATGTTCATCGGCACGTTCCGCCTGAACCGTGCGCTGCAGGTTGTCTTCGGCACGCTCGTGCTGCTGTTCTGGCTGCTCGCGCTCGGCGACTTCACCCGGAACGGGGCCATCACGATCGTCGCCGGCTACGTCGGCATCGTGTGCGGCCTCTCGGCGTTCTACGCCGCGATCGCGCAGGTTCTGAACGAGGTCTACGGACGCACCGTGATGCCGCTCGGGCCCATGCGGCGCGCGTAGGGCGTCGCCATCGCCGTGCCGGGTTCGTCTGCGGCAGGCGGACTGCAGGCGGGACGACGCGGGCGCGGTGGGTCTGTGCCATAATCCGCTGGGACACGCCATGCCCAAGGCCGCGAGCACTTCCGAGATGACGGCTGCTGAGGCCCGCGAGCGAGCGCTCGATCGGCGTCGCAAGGCCCTGGCCATCTGCGCCGCCGAGCCTGAGGCGGCCTTCGAAAACGTCTGGCACACGCTGATCCTGCTCGATCTGCCCCCGCTCGAACGGCTGAACAGGAGTCTCCAACGTGGACGCGCCGTCCCTCTTCAGCGATAAGGAACTGGCGTTCCTCGCCGCGCTGGTCGAAGGAGAGGTGTCGTTCCTCGTCGTGGGGCTGGCGGCCGCGGCCCTCCAAGGCGCCCCGGCCGTGACGCAGGATGTCGATCTCTGGTTCCGCGATCTCGCGGATCCGCGGCTGACCGGAGCGCTTCAGCGAATCGGAGCCTCTTACATTCCTCCGACCCACTCGACCCCCCCGCTTCTCGCCGGAGCCGGCACGGATCTGTTCGACATCGTCGTGCACATGCACGGGCTCGAGTCCTTCGATCAGGAGGTTCGCCGGGCCACGCTCGTGCAGGTCGGCGGCAGTCGCCGTTCCCGTGCTGCCGCTCGAGCGCATCATTGCCAGCAAGCGAGCCACTGGGCGGCCGAAGGACCTGTCGATCCTCCCCGCCCTCGAGGACGCGCTTCGGGCCAGGGCCGCAGAGAAGCGTGACTAGCGGGAGCCTCGCGTGTGATAGAGTAGGAAATCGTCCTGAGCGGCTCGGCCGCGACAGGACACCCACCAGCCGGCCGGCGTAGCTCAGTTGGTAGAGCAGCTGATTCGTAATCAGCAGGTCGTCGGTTCGAGTCCGACCGCCGGCTCCATACACATCAATCCGTTACGAGGATCTTGCGAATTGGCCGTTGGCCTCGGGCTTACACAGGGCTAACGGCCAGCGGCGATTATTGGCCTGTACCGATTCACGCACGCGCGGGGGAAGGTCACCTGGCAGCCGGGAAGTTCATGCTCGCCAGGATCTTCGCGAACCGGGGGTCGGCCTTGAGCGGCCTCAACAGCGGGGATGACGCGACCATCGCCATGTCGAGCTCGTGCTCCCGGACCCCTTTCTCCAGCCACCGAAACGCTGCGTCGGAATCGCCGAGACACGTTTCGAGCTGCGCCATGCGCGTCGGCCGGACGTAGCGCACCACGCTCAGCTGGTTCAGCTTGTCTCTCAGGGCGATGGCGTCTGCGCGCGCGCCGGCACAGGCCGCAATCGCCGCCCGGATGGCAAGGACGTTGGCCTCGTCCGGCACCAGGATTGCCTTCGACTCCTCGATCGCCCTGGCCGGCTCGGTCTCCAGGTACGCCAGCGCCAGGAACCTGTGCATCGGCGAGAAGGTGGGGTCGATGGACAAGGCGCGGCGAGCGACATCGGCGGCGTCCGGGGCCTTGCCGGCGGCGAGATAGGCCTGCGCGAGCATCGTGTGCGCCGACAGGGAGTGGGGAGCGAGTGCGAGTGTGGCCCGCGTGAAGGCGACGGCTTCCTCGTGCCGGCCGAGGGCGGTGAGGTAGGCGGAGTAGTAGTTGCGCGCGAACGGTTGGGTGGGATGGAGCGGCAGCGCCCGCGCGAACGCCTGGTCGGCGGCCACCCAGTTCCACTTGTAGAACGACTCGAGGCGGCCCACCGCCAGGTGGCCGTCGGCCAGGCCGGGGTCGAGCCCCACCGCCCGGTGCGCCGCCTCCGACGCCTCGCGCAGGTACCGGGCGGGCTCCGACTCGTACATCATCTTCTGCATGTAGGCGATCGCGATTCCAGCCTGCGCTGGCGCGAACCGCGCGTCACGTCCGGTCGCGGCCCGGTAGTGCTGCAGCGCCCGTTCGACGGCCCGCAGGTCTCCGTACCGCTCGATCTCGATGTTGCCCTTGAGGTACTCCTCGTATGCCGCGGCGTCCACTCCTCCGGCCGTCCGGGCGCCCGCTCCTCGCGACGTGAGGAGCCAGACGACCGATGCCAGCACCGCGAGGCCAACGGCCGCGAGTCCAAGCATTCGCGGGTGAGCGCGGGGCGGTTCGGGAGGATCGGGGAGGCCGACAGGCGGAACCTCCGGCAGTACCGCCGGAATTGGAGCAACCGGTGCGATGAGGCGATAGCCGCGCCGGGGAACGGTCTCGATGTAGCTGGGGCGCCGGGCGTCGTCGCCGAACGCCTCGCGCAGGCGGGCGACCGCGTGGTTCAAGCCATCGTCGAACCCGACGAACGTGTCCACCTTCCACAGCGACTTGTGCAGATCCTCCCGCGTGAGAACTTCGCCGGCGTGCTCCACCAGCTGCAGGAGCAGGGCGACGGTCTGAGGCTGCAGGCGACAGGCGACGTCACCGCGGCGCAGTTCTCCGGTGCCCGGGTGGAAGTCGAACTCGCCGATACGCATCGACTGGGGTGTGCCGGCAACAGTCATGGTCGCAGGGAAACCGATGTTCGTGCATCTTACCCCCGGCCGATGCGGTCCGGTACGTTGCAAAACTCGACACTCCCTTCCTCGGTTTCGCCGGCGCTGCGCCTCGCGGGGCCGGCCAGAACTTGGTCAGCACTTCGTCATCCTGTCGTCATTGCCTCCCGGACGCCGGACCCCGTATCTTTTCAGTCCTCGCGACCACGCTCTCGGTGGCCTCGGAGAGGCGGCCCCAGAGCCCCAAAGGAGGAACCTCGTGCGCTGCCACATCGCAGGTGCGGGTTCGGCCGGAGCCGCCCGTTCTCGTCTTCCCAACGGAATCACCCGTTCCGCGCTACTCGGAGACTTCCAATTCGGAGGGGAGAGACAACCATGCGCATCACATCGGCACTGGCGGGAAGTTCGCTTGTTCGTTGGGTCGTCGCGGCCCCCGGGTTCGCACAACAGGGTGCAGGGGAACGACGTGCACGCCGGCGGGCGTGTGGTACGGAGGCAGCGTCGTCGCCTACAGTTGACCGTCGTGCCCGCTGTCCCGGCCGGGCGACTACACCGTGTACGTTCAGGGGATGTACACAAGCCTCCGTCATGAACGACGACGTACTTCGGCAGGCGCGTGGGGGAGAAGGCGACTGGCGTTACGAAGGCAGCCTCGTTGCGCGCTCATCACAGAACGTCCGAGTTCCTGGACCACACGGCTCACCCGTCCAGAGCCCGACCTGATTACGCCGCATGGATCGTTCACTTCGGCGACGACTGCAACAACATGACGAATCACGATCGCCGTTCGCTGGGACTGCCTATTTCGCGAGCAGCGAATCCGGAAAAGCGACCCGGGCGTCGGTCGTGGATCGACCGACAAGGAACTCGCTGATCGACGCGCCCGACCTGGACCTGCTGAGGATCCTGACCGGGCAGGTCCCTTCGTCTGGAGCGCTATCGTCGGCTGCCGACCAGCCATGAGCCCGTCGGTATTGCACAAGTAGCATCGGTCCGCCGGCAGCCGACGCGACGTCGGGTGTGGCGTTCGGGTGCGGCATCGGCCGCACCCGCAGGTGACGGCGCACTCGCACGCCTGCAGCCTGAGCCGCACGCGTTCTGCCAAACGGAACGGCGTTACACTGAGACAATGCTCAGGCGCTGGCTTCTGGCGGGCGTTCTAGGGGGCGCGCTCCTCCTGATCGGCGGTGCCGTGATCGCCGCCTGGCGCGTGTCGCCCTGGGTCCAAGACCGGGTCGTCGAGGCCCTTGCCGCGCGCCTCGACAGCGAGGTGACGCTCGAATCCTTCGAGGTGTCCTTCCTGCCCCGGCCGGCGTTTGTCGGGCGCGGACTCGTCATCCGCTATCAGGGCCGCACCGACATCCCGCCCTTCATCGCCATCCGCGACGTTCTCCGGCACGACCGATCTGACGGGCGTGCTGCAGCGCCGCGCCCGCGAGGTGCGGCTCGAGGGCCTCGAGATCTCCGTGCCGCCGCGGCGCGGGGACGACCTGCCGAACGTGAAGACCGCTGCTGCCAGCGACAGCGGCAAGGGGCGCACGTTCATCGACCGGCTCGTGAGCGAGAACGCCCGCCTGTCGATCCTCTCGAAAGACCCGGAGAAGCATCCGAAGGTATTCGACATCTTCACGCTCGAGATGCGCGACGTCGGCCTGGCGGCGCCCGCGGCGTTCACGGCGTCACTGACCAACCCGATTCCGTTCGGGAAGGTGGACACGACGGGCCACTTCGGCCCCTGGCGCCGCGACGCCCCCAGCCTGACGCCGCTCGACGGCGAGTACGCGTTCAAGGCGGACCTCGGCACGATCAAGGGCGTCGCCGGCACGCTCGACTCCGTCGGATCGTTCGCCGGCGTCCTCGAGCGCATCGAAGCCAGGGGCTCGACGACGACCCCCAACTTCTCGCTCCCGTCGCTGCACGCGGGTGCTCTGCCGCTCGAGACCCGGTTCGACGCGGTCATCGACGGTACGAGCGGTGACGTCTTCCTGACCAGAGTTGACGCCAGGCTCGGCGCCTCGGCCTTCACGACCTCGGGGGCCATCGCAGGCGTCGAGGGCGTGAGGGGCAAGCGGGTCACGCTGGACGTCGAGGGCGACGGCGCGCGCATCGAGGACTTCATGCGCCTCACGGTCGACACCGAGCGGCCGCCGCTCTTCGGGGCGATGCGCTTCCAGGCGCGGCTCGACATCCGGCCCGGCGACGTGGACATCGTGGACAGGCTCTGGCTCACAGGTGGCTTCTCCCTGGAGGACGCGCGCTTCGGCAGCCGCGTCGTGCAGGACAAGGTCGACGAGCTCAGCCGCCGCGGCCGGGGTACGCCCGAGGACGAGTCAGTCGACGACGTCGTGTCGGACATGAGGGGGAAGTTCGCGCTGAAGGACGGGATGATGACGATTCCCGTCGTCACCTTCAGGGTGACGGGCGCGAAGGTGCAGATGGCGGGCGTCTACGGCCTGCGCGGCGGCACACTCAACTTCCGCGGAGACGTCCGGCTGGACGCTCCGGCCTCGACCATGGTGACCGGCGTCAAATCGTGGCTGCTGAAGCCGTTCGATTCGCTCTTCCGCAAGCGGGGGGCGGGCACGCGCGTGGCGATCAAGGTCGAGGGTACGAAGGACGACCCGAAGTTCGGCGTCGAGTTCGGGCGCACGCTCAGCGGCAAGTAGCGAGTACGACCTCACCTGGGTGTTGATCCCGTTCGCACTGGCGCGAGCAACCGTCCTGCAGGCCAGCCGTGAGCCGGCAGGAACCGCAGGCGGGTAATCAGCAGGTCCGACCGCCATTCACATGCGGGCGCACCACGGCATCGCGCCTCCGCCTCCCTGCAGTCCTCCCGCGACCTTGAGCCGTTTACCGGCCCGGCTGCGCATCAGTAGGTAGCAGGCCGGCCGGAAACGGCTCATGCCGACGATCGTCAGCCCGCCTGCAGCTCGTGCCGCTCGAATCGCAGGAGGGCGTCATGAACACGCCAGCGGCCGCCTTGCATCCCGGCTCCCGGCTCATGCTCGCACTCGACGATTCCACTCGGCGTCGCACCGGAACGCGAGTCGTCGCTAGGCGCGCCTCTCATCGGAACTGCTCACGTGGGCGAATCTCGTGACGGCGGCCAGGCTTGCCGTGGGCCTCGCGGCCTTCGGGGCGTTCTACGTTGGGTCCTGGGAACGCTGGCTCTTCATCGGACTGGCGATCTACTGGGCGGGAGACATCCTCGACGGATGGCTCGCGCGCCGATTGAAGCAGGAAACCCTGCTCGGCGCCCAGTTCGACATCCTTGCGGATCGGATGCTCATCTGTCTGTTCTATCTCGGCTACCTGACGGTGCACCCGGACCGCGCGCCGGCGGTGCTGCTCTTTCTCTTCGAATTCGCCGTGCTCGATCACTTCCTCTCGAACCAGTTCATTCGCTGGCCGATCCTCTCCCCGAACTACTTCTACCTGGTCGATCGGCAGACCTGGCGCTGGCTCTGGTCCACGCCGGCAAAGGCGCTCAACACGGGCCTGGTCACGGTGCTGCTCATCGCGCTCCCGTGCGCAGTGGCCGGCGATCGTCGCCACGATCGCGCTCATCTCGGTGCGGCTGTGGTGCGTGCGGCGTACGCCTGATCCTGCAGCGCTGACCGAGCCTCGTCGAGCCCGGCCGGCCAGGCGAACGCCGGACGGCGTCCTTGCGTCCCCTTCGGTATCATGTGACGCCATGACGCGCGTCCCGAATGTCGCCGCCCTGCCTGCAGTTGCCGCTGTGCGCGCCGTCGCCCGGCCGCTGGTGCTCCGACTCGTGCTGGCCGCGATCGTGGCGGCCGGCACTCTGCCGGCTGCCGCCCAGACCGCTGCCCCGCCATCCGCGCCGCCTCCGCCCAACATCGTCGTCTTCCTGGTCGACGACATGGGCGTGATGGACACCTCGGTGCCCTTCCTGACCGGCGCGGACGGCCGCCCGGTGCGGTATCCGCTCAACGACTACTACCGGACGCCGAACATGGAGCGCCTGGCGGCGCGCGGGATCCGGTTCAGCAACTTCATGGCGATGAGCGTCTGCTCGCCGACCCGCATCTCGATCATGACGGGTCAGAACGCGGCGCGGCACCGGACGACGAACTGGATCGATCCGGCCGCCAACAACCGCGATGCCCAGGGGCCGCCGGACTGGAACTGGCGGGGACTCACGAAGACCGCCGTCACCCTGCCGTCGCTGCTGCGCGCCGCCGGCTACCGCACCATCCACGTCGGGAAGGCGCATTTCGGCCCGAACGACTCGGAGGGCGCCGACCCGCTGAATCTCGGATTCGACGTGAACGTCGGCGGACGGGCGATCGGCCATCCCGGGAGCTACTTCGGCCGGGAGGCGTACGGCAAGGGCGGCACCCACGCCGTGCCGCACCTCGAGCGCTACCACGGCACGGAGACGTTTCTGACCGATGCGCTCACGAACGAGGCCGAAGCGCGCGTGGCCGTCGCGGTCGCCGAGCGGCGGCCGTTCTTCCTCAACATGGCCCACTACGCGGTCCACGCGCCGTTCCAGAGCGATCCGCGCTACGCGGCGCACTACGCGGCCTCCGGCAAGCCCGCGCCCGCCCAGGCCTTCGCGACCCTGATCGAAGGCATGGACGCCTCGCTGGGCCGCCTGCTCGATCACCTCGACAGGCTGGGCGTGGCCGGGAACACGCTGGTGTTCTTCCTGGGCGACAACGGCTCGGACGCGCCGCTCGGCCACCAGCACGCCGTGGCGAGCGCGGCCCCGCTGCGCGGGAAGAAGGGCTCGCACTACGAAGGCGGCATGCGGGTGCCGTTCATCGCCGCGTGGGCGCGGCCGGACCCGGCCAACCCGCATCAGCGCCGGCTTCCGATTGCCGTCGGCGCCGTGCAGGGACAACTCGCGTCGGTCTGCGATCTCTTCCCGACGATCCTCGCGGCCGCCGGCGTCGCCGCGCCGGGCGGGCACGTGGTGGACGGCGCGAGGCTCGACGTGCTGCTGGCCGGGCGGCACGACGCCGCCAGGCCGGACGAGTTCCTGATGCACTTCCCCCACGAACACCGGACCAACTACTTCACGACGTTCCGCCGCGGCGACTGGAAGGTCATCTACCACTACATCCCGTCCGACGTGTCCGGCGGATCCCACTACCAGTTGTTCAACCTGGCCAGGGATCCGTTCGAGTCGACGGACGTCGCCGCCGCCGAGCCGGCGCGGCTCGGCGAGATGATGGCGGCGCTGAAAGGCGCGCTCGAGCGCCACGGGGCGCTGTACCCCGTCGGCGCGGACGGCCGCGCGCTCACGCCGACCTGCCGCGTCCCGTCACTTCGCCGCCACCGCGCGGACCAGCTGCGAATCGGGACCGCCCCAGTCCCCCGGTGAACGATCCGGCGGCGGCGCGCCTTCGCCAGCCTACCGCGTGGCGCAGAACGACGCGTGAAACGAGGCGCAGCTTCTCGACGACCATCCGAATGCGATCGGTGGAAGGCAGGATCGTCGTGCGGAAGTGCGCCGTGCCGGGAACCTGGCCGAAACCCGTGCCGGGCACGACGCAGATGCCGGTCTCCTCCAGCAGCGCCATGCAGTACTCCTCGTCGGTGCGTCCCGGCGGGAGCGTCACGCGCGGGAAGGCGTACATCGCGCCCGCCACGACGTTGCACTCGATGCCGTCGATCCGGTTGAGCCCCTCGGCGAGCAGCACCGCGCGCGCCCGCAACTCGCCGAGCACGCCGTCGCGTTCGTGCGCATAAAGCGCGTGCGAAGGTTCCCCCGCCCTGGGCGGCCGGACCATGCAGTAGGTCGCCACCTGCCCGGTCAGGTTGGCGCAGAGCGCCACCGACTGCAGCTTGGTCACCTCGGCGACGACGTCGGCGGGGATGTTGCGCAGCTCCATGTATCCGCCGCGCTGGCCGCACTCGCCAAGAAAGCCCTTGGAGCACGAGTGGAAGCTGAAGAGGCTGACGTCGCGCTCGCCCTTCTCGGACAAGCACCTTCGCGAACGAGAGGAACCGGTCGCCCCGCAGGTAGATGTTCTCCTGGTAGACCTCGTCGGCCAGGATGGTCAGGCCGCGCTCGCGTGCGAAGTCGATGATCATCCCGATGTTGGCCGCGTCGAGCACCGCGCCGGTCGGGTTGCCGGGATTGATCACGCAGACGCCCCTCACACTGACTCCGCGGGCGGCGGCGGCATCGCAACTCTCCTCGAGCATCCGGCGGCTGAGCTTCCAGTCCTGGCTCTCATCAAGGAAGTACCCGACCTGCTGGCAGTCGAGCAGCGTCAGCGTCGCGCTGTAGAGCGGGTACTGCGGGATCGGAATCATGATGCCGTCCCGCGGCCCGCCGACGAGAATCCGGAGCGCCGTCTGCACGCCCTTCGAGGCGCCGTCCGTCAGGTAGATCGATTCCGGGTCGGCCGGGATCCCGTCGCGCTCCTCGATGAACGCGGCGACCGCTTCGCGAATGAACCGCACGCCCTTGCTTTCCGAGTACGCGCCCATCCCGTGGCTCATCCCGTCGAGGAGTTTCCTCGCGGCCGCACGCACGTCCTCCGGAAACACCTGCTCCGCCCGCTCCAGCAGGTCGGGATACTGGCAGAGCGCGAGCACCTGGCGAACGAACGTGAGCGGCTTCTGTCCGAGCGCGTGGGGATTGCCGATGTTGCAGTAGATGATCTCCCGGCCGGCCCGCTCCAGCTCCTTCGCTCTGGCGACGATGGGCCCCCGGACGGCGTACTGGGTGTCGCGAACGGCGCGGCCGACATCTTCGAGTCGAATCGTCATGATGGCATCCAGGCGGGGGCAGGCGTACCAACTCCAGATCATAGCGTAGCCGATCGCGAATGCGCGCAAGCGGTTACCGCACGGCAGGCTGGCCTGGCCGAACCGGAGGAAACAGCATCGGAGGGGAGGCCGAACTCGTCGATCATGCGCGTGCGCCACCGGTCGGCTTCGTCGCGCATCCCGGCGGCCGCGAGCTGACGCACCAGTTGCGCACCCGCCTGCCTGAAGTGCTGCGGGACCAGGGGATGGTCCATGTTCAGCGTCGGCCTGCCGCCGACGGCCAGCACCCCCGGCGAGGCGGGCGTCAGGAGGCCGTACACGCGCTCCAGCGTCTGCCATGACAACTGGTGGCCGGAGTCCAGCAGGACGGCTTCGATCAGAGAGACGGCGGCGCGTTCAAGGTGTTCGCGGGCCTGCCAGTCCCTGTCCCGTGACCGCTCGAACTCGGCCGCCGCCGCCTCGGCCACGCCCAGCACGTAGTGCGCATCGACGCTGGAGGGCTGGATGTGCCGGAGGTAGGCGAGCGTCTCCACGGCGCGCATCGGGTCGCCAATCCGCAGGTACGCCTCTCCGAGGTTCCTGTAGAACACAGGAGTGCCGACATCGGGGATGTTCCCGGGCTCGAGCCCGCCGCGCACCAGCCGTTCCCTCCCCTGCCGGTTGATCTCGCGATCGATCTCCACGGCGCGCTCCAGCATGGACACCGCCTCGCCGAGCGCGGCCCTCGCCTGAGCGTGCTCCCCGCGCTCCGCGAATCGCCGGGCCCTGGCCGACTGGTAGGCGGCGATCTCCCCGTAGAGCGCGGCCGGCATGTGGTGCAGGGGCAGCGGATCCGCTTCGAGGATGCGCAGCCCGCGCGTGGCGATGGCCAGCGCCTCGTCGGCCCGCCCACCGGTCGGATCGGATTCCATCGCGAGCGCGGCCAGTGCCCGATGGACCTTGATGCTGCCGGGCGCGGCTCCCGCCGATGCTGACCAGAGCCGACGGCCGCTTGTCCAGTCCTCGTTGCGCACCACGGTCCGCGCGATGAGCGCGCCGATCACCAGCGCGACGGCCACCCCTGCGGCGATGCCCGCGGCGCGGCGGCGGCCCTCCGGCAGCGCATCGGACACGCGCCGGCCGGCGGAGGCGGCAACCAGCACCGCCGCGGCCGTCATGCCAACCAGCGGCAGGTACATCAGCCGCTCGGCCATGATCGTGCCGATGGGAAACAGGAGGTTCGACGTCGGGAGGAACGCCGCCGCCGCGAAGCCCAGGAAGAACACGACGGCACGGTCGCGGCGCCAGGCGACGGCCGCCACCGCGGCCAGGCCGACCACGACGGCAAGCGCGGCCCAGGCATGCGGATCCTGGCCCGACGTCAGTGTCCAGCCGAACAGCGTGATCTCGTTGTAGGAGTAGTCGCAGGAGAGCCTCGCGGGCCAGACCATGAGCGCCAGGTAGTAGCCGGCCACCTTCACGGCCGTCATCACACCGGTCCAGAAGGGGGCGATGGCGATGGGGTTGTCGGAGGCGAACTGGCCGAAGAGCGGCGAGTCGCGGAACATGATCCAGCGGGCCCACAGCAGCGCGGCCAGGCCCGGCAGCATGCCGAGGTAGGCCGGCCAGGCACTCGCCCACCACCGCCTGACGGCCGCCGGTCTCGTCGGAGCGCTCCCGCGCGGGAACGCGGCGTCGTGCACCAGCATGATGCCGGGCAGCACGACCGCGCTCTCCTTGAAGAACACGCCGGCGAGGTAGGCGGCGCCCAGGCCCGCGAGACAGGCCGCGCGACGCCAGCCCGAGGACCGCTGGAATCGCCGGTAGAGCAGGAGGCCGCCCAGCACCGACATCCCCGCCAGCAGGTCGGCCCTGCCGACGATGTTCGTGACCGACTCCACGGTGAGCGGATGGCTGGCGAAGACGGCGGCGGCGACCAGCGCCGCCATCGAGCGATTCGTCGTCGATCGCACCAGGGAGAACGCGAGGAGCGCGTTGACCCAGTGCAGCAGCAGGTTCACGGCATGATAGCCGGCCGGGCTCTCCCGGTGCCCCAGCACGGCGTAGTCGACCCAGTAACTGAGCGTCGTGAGGGGACGGTAGAGGTGGCTCTCGAGCGACGGCCACCAGTAGTGGTGCGTGAAGATGTCTGCGACGTTCTGCCAGGCCGCGGTCCGGAGGCGCGGGTCCTGCAGGATGATCGTCTGATTGTCGAGCAGGAGCTCGGCGCGGAAGCTGTTCCAGTAGGCGGCGAGGCAGACCAGCGCCAGAATCGCCTGCCGCCCCGAGCGATCCGGGGCGCCGGGAGGGTCCCTGGGCCGTCGGCCTCACGCCTCATGTCCGCGATTCTACGCGAGGTAACGCAGGGCGAGCATCGTGATGTCGTCGGCTTGAGGGGCCTCGCCCGCGAACGCCGTCACGGCAGCGCCGACCCTCCGAATCACCTCGTCGAGGCCCAGCCCGCGGCACTCCGCCAGGCATGGCGCGAGGCGGCTGGTGGTGAACTCCTCGCCCGCCGCGTCAGTGGCCTCGGTCACGCCGTCCGTATACATGAACAGCCCGTCGCCGGGGCCGAGCCGGATGGATCCGGACTCGAACGAGGCGTGTTCGAACAAGCCGACCACCATCCCTCCAACCTGCGCGAGCGGCTCGACCGACCCGTCCGCCCGCAGCACGTAGGGCGGGTTGTGCCCCGCGTTGCAGTAGGTGAGGCTGCCGTCCCGCGTGTCCAGCACCCCGTAGAACACGGTGACGTACATGCTGGCGACGCCGTCCGACGCCAGCACGCGGTTCACCTGAGCGAGGCAGGCGTCCGGCGACTCCACCGGCGTGGGCGGTCGATTTGATCAGCGTGCGGCAGACGGCCATGAAGAGCGCCGACGGCACGCCCTTGCCGGACACGTCGGCGATCACGACGCCCAGCCGGTCGGCATCGATCAGGAAGAAGTCGAAGAAGTCGCCCCCGACGGCCTTGGCCGGGGTCATGCTCGCGTGGACGGCGAACTCGGTCCGGTCGGGGAACGGCGGGAACCGGCTCGGCACGATCGCGCGCTGGATCTGGCTGGCGACCTCGAGTTCCTTGTGGAGCGCCGCCAGCCGCTCGCGGTCCAGGGCGGCCTGCACCGTCCGCTCGAACAGCCTGGCGTTCTCGAGCGCCGACGCGGTCTGGAGCGCCAGGGTGTTCACGAGCTTCAAATCGGCGGCCGCGTAGGTGACGGGGGTCGAGTTGGAGAGGGCGATGAGTCCCGTCACCCGCTCGCCGACCTTGAGCGGCGTGCAGATGAGCGAGGCAATCGCGTGGCCGTTGCGGACGTGCCGCGGATCGGCCTCCGCGTCGTTGACGATCTCGCCCTGCCCGCTCGCCAGGATCGCCGCGAAGACGCCGTCGGCCCACGCCCCGCCCCCTGCCGACGAGTACACCTCTCCGAACGTCGCCACGGGCTGGGGCCGGCCGGTCGCCTCGTCGAGGAGCATGACGGCGCCGTCGGTGGCGGTGATCAGGTGACGGGCCTGGTCGAGGGTCAGCGCGGCCACCGTGTCGAGGTCCAGCGTCGACGCGAGCTTCTCCGAGAAGCTGTAGATGAGGTTGACCTCCCGGTACAGGTGCAGCACTTCGCTGGCCAGCGTCTTGCGCTCGGCCTCTCGCGCCGCGAGATGACCGAGCAAGGAGGCCACCGCGGCCGCATGGTCGTTTCCGGACACCCATCCCAGGTGCTCGCCGTCGTGCGTCACGGGGCAACGCGGACCGGCACCGCCGCCGCGCTCGCCGAGCAGCAACTCGCCGTCCGGGCCCTCGACGGCGAGGCCCGTCCCGAACGCGCCGACCAGCGCCGCGACCGCCGACGCGCTCTCGCGGCGCTTCCTGATCAGGTTGTGGAGGGCAGGATTCGACATGGCGTGCTCACAATCCGAGAACGGCCCTGGCCTTCTCGAGCAGGGCGTCGGGATCGAAGGGCTTGGTCATGTAGAGATCGGCCCCCGCCTCCTGCCCCTTCTGCTTGTCGAACTCCTGGCCCTTCGCCGTGAGCAGGACGATGTAGACGTCCTTCAGGCCGAGCGTGTGCTTCACGCGGCTGCAGACGTCGAACCCGCTCAGCTTCGGCATCATCACGTCGAGGAACACGAGCTGCGGCGTTTCGGCCTTGATGGCCTCGAGCGCCGCTTCGCCATCGGCCGCCGTCAGCAGCTCCACGCCTTCGTCCTCCAGCTCCTCCAGCGTCTGCTGGATGAGCATCCGGAGATGCGCCTCGTCGTCGACAATCAGGATCTTCTGCGGCACGCGAGACTCCTTCGCTTACTCGTAGACGAGAAACAGCACGTTCTCGAGACCCTTCTCGAAACGCAGCATCTTGACGATGTCCGGCTTCTCCGAGAGCACCGCGCTCAGCAGGATGATGTCGGGCTGGATGGCGGCGAGCTTGGCGGCCAGCTCGCTGCCGCTGGCCTCGGTCACGCTGTAGCCCCTGGCCTGCAGGACATCGGAGAGCATCTTCACGGCCGAGGCGTCCTCGTCGATGACGAGCACCCGTTTGATCGACCGGCCCTGCTCGAGCAGCGCGCTCACTTCCCTGAACAGCGCCGCCGTGTCGATCGGCTTGCTCAGATAGCGGTCGATGCCCAGCTTGAATCCGCGCGTCCGATCCTCGACGATCGACAGGATGATGATCGGAATGTCCATCGTCTGCGGATCGTTCTTGAGCACCGCCGCCACGTCGAACCCGTTGATCTCGGGCATCATCACGTCGAGGATGACCAGGTCGGGCCGCTCGCGCCGCACCTCCGCCAGCGCCTCGCGGCCGTCGGCGGCCAGCCGGAGCCGGTAGCCCGCCTCCGCGAACTCCTGCGCGAGCAGGGCGCGGATGTGGGGGTCGTCGTCGACGGCGAGGATGCTCGGCTGATGGCCGGCCGTGCGCGAGTCGCTGACGCCGACCTGTTGCCGGAGCTCGCGGACGAGGGCCTCGAGGCTGACGGGCGCGGTGCGGGCCGTCGAGGCGAGCTTCACCGGGACCACGAACGAGAACGTGCTGCCCTTGCCCAGGTCGCTCTCGACCCAGATGCGGCCGCCGTGGTGCTCGACGATTTCGCGGCAGATGGGCAGACCCAGGCCGGTGCCCTTGGGCTTGTCGGTGAGCGTGTCGCCGACCTGCTTGAACTTCTCGAACACCTTCGGCTGGTCCGCCGCGGAGATGCCCATGCCCGGTGTCGATCACGCTGACGGCGATGCCGTCGTCCTGCAGGCGGGCCCGGCAGGTGACCGACCCGGCGGCGGTGAACTTCACCGCGTTCGAGATGAGGTTGATGACGACCTGCAGCAGCCGGTCGGCGTCGCCGACCACCGGGGGCAGGTCAGGACTGACGTCCCGGACCAGCGCCAGGCCCTTCTGCTGGAACAGCGACGAGGTGGCGGCCGTGGCGCGGTCGATGACGTCGGCCATCGACACCGTGGCCATGTGCCATTCGAGCTTGCCCGCCTCGATCTTTGCCAGGTCCAGCACGTCGTCGATGAGCTTCGTGAGGCGCTCGCCCTCGCTCACCACGACGTTCAGGTTCTCGCCCACCTGCTCGATGGTCTGGCGGACCTTGCGGTCGTCGGTCGTCAGCAGCGGGAAGATGCGGTCCTCGAGGCGCTTCCTGATGATCTTGGCGAAGCCGAGCACGGAGGTCAGCGGCGTGCGCAACTCGTGGCTCACCGTCGACAGGAAGGCGCTCTTCGCGGCGTCGGCCTCCTCGGCGGCCGCCCGCGCCTGCCTGGTCTCCTCGAACAGCCGCGCGTTGTGGATCGCCACGCCGACGTTGGCGGCGATCGTGGTCAGCAGGCGCAGGTCGGCGTCGGTGAAACGCCCCTCCTCCTCGGTGCTCTGCACGCTGAGCACGCCGATCACCTCGTTGCCGACCGGGATCGGCACGCCGAGGTACGACTTGGCCGCCGCGCCCGATCGCGTGATGTTGAGCTGGGCGGTCCGGCCCCCGATGTCCTCGTTGATGAGCAGCGGCTCGCCCGTCTGGATGATGCGGGAGGTCATGCCCGCGCCGAAGGGCCGCGAGGGGAACGCGTCGCCGTAGCCGTAGCGGAAGTGAATCGTGTTGGTCGCCTTGTCGAGCAGCGCCAGGTAGGCGATCTGGGCGTTGAAGACCTTCCGCACCTGCTCGCCCACCTGCGGGATGAGCGTGCCCAGCTCCAGCTCGGACGCGAGGGCCCGGCTGATGTTGTCGATCGTCGCCAGCTCGGCCGCACGCTGGCGGATCTCCCGCTCCTGGTCGTTGAGCTGGCGGTACGCGTTGGCGTTGTCGAGGGCGATGCTCGTGTAGGCCGCCAGGTTCTGCAGCAGATTGAGGTGGTACTCGGTGTAGGCGTGCGTCTTGAAACTCTGGACGGTGATCACGCCCAGCACGCGGTCCTTGGTGGCGAGCGGCAGGTAGATGAGCGACTGAGGAGCCCGGGAGACCGAGCCGTCCTCGAGCAGCCGGCGGCCGGGCTCGTAGCTGGCCAGGTAGCGCGAGTATTCCGCGGCGACGTCGTTGATGAACACGGGCTTGCGATGTTCCACGCACCAGACGGGGAACTGGTTCTTGTCGGTGGTGTCCCTCGTGTAGGGCGCGTAGCGCTTGCCTTCCTCGACGGCGAGGCGGTACTCGATCTGCTGCTTCTCGGCGCTGTAGAGGCCCACGCCGAACACGGTGGCGTCCGCGAGCTGGTTCACACGCTCGTAGAGCCGGAAGAAGATGGTGTCGAAGTCGAGCGAGGCGGTGATCTCCTTGCCGATGTCGCTGAGCAGCTCGACGTTCGTCATGCGCTCGCGCTCGGCGCGCGCCAGCGTCTCGGCCGACTCCGCGCGGAGCTGCGCTTCCCGGAGGCGCGACGTCTCCCGCTCCTTCCCAATCACCCGCCGGCGCTGGACGCGGTCGACCACGAAGACGCCCGCCGCCAGCAGGGCGGCATAGAGCCCGACCGCCCACCACGTCATGTACCAGGGCGGAAGCACCGTGAACTCGTACACCGCCTCGCGGCTGACCTGACCGTAGAGATTCCTGGCCCGCACGCGGAACGTATAGCTGCCGAACCCCAGGTTGGTGACGTCCCTGTTGCTCTCCTTCGACCAGGCGGACCAGCCCGCGTCGAGTCCGTCGAGCTTGTGCTGGAACCGGTTGGCGGACTCGTCGTCGAAGCTCGGTGCGGCGAACTCGAACCGCAGCGCGTTGTTCTCGTACGGCAACTCGGGCGGCGACCCGGCCGCCACGGTGCCGCCGTTGAAGATCGGCGTGCCGTCATTGACGACGACGCGGCGGATGAGCGCGGAGTAGTCGGCCGCGTACGCCTTGTGGAGGCCGGGATCGTAGCGAATCAGGCCGTCGCGGCCGCCAAACCAGACCACGCCATCGGCTTCGGGGTAGATGACGGCCGTCTGGAACCCGGAGAACCGCAGGAAGGGCTGGGTCTCGACCTTGTAGGACCCATCCGGCTGCTTCCGCGCGACCGCCGATTCCCGGCCGAAGTTCACCCAGACGTTTCCGGCGGCGTCCTCCCGCAGGACGCCGTCGGTGCCCGAGATGATGGCGTCAATCGACGCGATCTTGAACGTGGAGTCAGGCACGAATCGCGACGTCTCCCTGTCGAAGAGGAAGATGTCCTCCGTCGAGAGGAAGTACGGCTTGCCGCCAGCCCACGACACGCTGACGCCGGTCGGCGGCAGGCCGTGCGCCGCACCGAAGCGCTCGACCCGTGGATCGAGCGGCAGGCTGGCGCCCGCACCAGCCCGTGGAGACGACAGGAAGTCCACGCGGAGGATCCCGCCGGCCGCCGTCCCCAGCCACAGCAGTCCATCGGTGTCTTCGACGATCGAGCGAACCTCGTCGCTGACGCCGCCGACCCTTCCCTCGAACACCCACTTCCCCGCATCGAGCCTCAGCGACGCCAGGCCATCGAACAAGCCCACGAACACGCGGCCGGGGTTCCGCTTCGAGCGATAGAGGACGGCGGGCTGAAAAGACCCTGCCACCGATTCGAGGATGGGGACCGCCCTGTCACGATCGATGCGGAAGAGCCCGTCTCCGGTGGCCGCGAGCAACTGAGACGGGCCCCGCCCGGACGGATCGTCCACGCTCAGAAACCACCAGCACTGGACCGTCGTGCTGATCCCCTTCACCGGGGTGAACGACGCCGTGTCCTGACGCGGCATGCCGGGGCGAGTCCGCGTGCTCGACGCGTCGAGGTAGTACGCGCCCCGCGAGGTCGCCGCATACAGGATGCCGGCGTGCCGGTGGACATACGACACCGAGCCGCCAGCGAGCCCGGACGTGCGATCGAAGATGGACACCGGCGAGGGCGTCTCGACCCTCGCGATGCCTCCGTCCATGCCCAGCCAGACGGCGCCCTGCCTGTCGGGGAACACATAGTAGAGCGAATCCCCGACCCCGGACTCGGCGTCGAGGTGCTGGAGCAGGCGCCCCTGCCGATCGATGATCGCCATGCCGCCACCGGTCGTGGCCAGTGCGATCGTGTCGTCCGGAAGCTCCGCGCCGCGGTAGAGATCCATCGTCCGGAGCCACCCGTCCACCTCCGTGGGAAAGCGGGTCACCGACGTGCCGTCGGCGAGAAACAGGCCGTCGGCGCGGGTGCCGATGAGGATGCGGCGATTGTCGTACGGCAGGATGACGGGACGCCCCTCGTCGACGAACTGCCGCCCGCCCGGGACCTCCTCCAGGGAGTCGCCGGTCATCTTCATCAGTCCGGTCTCGGGCTGCCCGATGTAGAGCGCGCCATTCGCGACCGCGGCCCGGTAGAAGCGCGTCTGCGGCTGCCACGCGCGAATCCGGCCATCCGACCACCGGAACAGGTACTGCGGCGACTGGAAGTAGATGCCCTCCGGGGTGAGCAGGGTCCGCCACACGTCGGCGAACTCGCGATGCTCCGCAGGCACGTGTTCGAGCAGCGAGACAAACGTCGTGTTCCCCGTGGCGTCCGGCGCGAGGTAGCCGAACTCTCCGACGGCACCCACGTAGATCCGGCCCTCGCCGTCTTTCGCCAGCGATCGCACCGTCGTCTTGTTGGGCATCCTGATCAGGCGCCAGGATGCGCCGTCGTACTCGAGGACGCCGACGTTGTTGCCGACGTAGATGACCCCGCGGTCGTCCTGGACGATCGCCCAGTTCTGTTCGGGCGCGCCGTACTCGTTCGGCAGGTACTTGCGGACGAAGGGCCGGCCGGCCTCCGCGGCGCGCGGCGCGGACAGGAGCGCCGCCGCCTGGGGCGCAGCGGGTGTCACACGGGGAGCGTCCTGCGTGTGCGCCGACGCGGCCAACGCCAGCAGCACGAAGGACCAGCGAGACGGCGGGTCGGAACATAGAGGGGCTCCAGCCTGTGTGGGCGAACAACGTGCCACACTCCACGTCCCACGGATCCCGGCGTGCGTGGAAACTCCCAGCGAATTGGTGTGCGAATGATTTTACACTACTCTGCGCTGGCGCGCAGAGGTCTTTACGAGGGGACCATCCACCTCAGCACGTAGGCCTGCAGCATGGCGAGCAGGCCCATCAGCGCCGTCAGGAGCAGGCTGTGCCCGATCACGCGGCGGAAGATCTCGCCTTCACGCCCGACGGCCCCGACGCCGGCCGCGCCCACCGAGAGGTTCTGCGGGCTGATCATCTTCCCCATCACGCCGCCGGAACTGTTCGTGGCGCCCATCAGGATCGGATCCAGGCCCGACACCTTCGCCGTCGTCGCCTGCAGCGGCCCGAACAGGGTGTTCGACGACGTGTCGCTGCCGGTCAGGAAGACGCCGAGCATGCCGAGAAACGCCGAGAAGAACGGGAACAGCCACCCCGTTGACGCCAGCGCCAGCGCCATCGACGACGTCATGCCGGAGTAGTTCATGACGGTCGAAATCGACAGGATGAATGCGATCGTCACGACGGGCAGACGAAGCTGCAGGACGGTGGCGCGGAACGCCGACCCGAAGGCCGATCGCGGCACGCCGCGAAACAGCATCACGACGAACGCGATCACGCCCGCGATGAACACCAGTGTGCCGGCCGACGCGAGAAAGTCGAGCCGGTACGTGAGCGGGTACGGCGTGACGGCGGCCGCCACCGGCGGCGCGCGGCGGATGAGCGGCACCGGCTTGCCCTCGGACCACGCGTAGGACCCGGGCCACTGGAAGTCCCAGACCGGGAATCGGAAGCCCTGCGGCGCGGCCGCCGCGGACTCCCCCACCCATGGGTCGGGGCACTGGGTGTTGCCCGGCTGACCGCAGCGCAGGAGCGCCGTGACGTTCACCGGCGGCGGCAGCTTGCGGACGCTGCCGAAGTTCCCGACCTGGCCGACGAGCACGACGACGACGAGGATGCCGTAGGTCGCGAACGCACGGGCGACGCGGCCGGGCGGATCCGCAGCGTTCGGCCGCGGCACCGTGGTCGCCGCGCAGCTCGATGCAGGCGGGGCCGTGACATCGCGCGGACGCCACACGCGAAGCAGCAGGGCGAGCGCGCCGATCGAACAGAGCGCCGCGATCGTGTCGGTGAGTTCGGGCCCGAGCGTATTGGAGACGACGAATTGCGCCGCCGCGAAGCTGGCGCCGGCCACCAGCACCGCCGGCCACACGCCCAGCATCGCCCGCCAGCCGGCGAGGAGCACGACGAGGTAGGCCGGGATGATGACGGAGAAGAACGGCAACTGGCGCCCGACCATGGCCGACAGCGCCATCGTGGTCGACTCGACGTCCCGCCCCAGGATCGGCGCGAGCAGCCCGCCCAGCGTCGTGACGGGAATGCCGAGCGACCCGAACGCCACCGGCGCCGTGTTGGCGACCAGTGCCAGCACCGCCGCGCTGATGGGCTCGAACCCGAGCCCGACGAGCATCGAGGCGGTGATGGCCACCGGCGCGCCGAAGCCGGCGATCCCCTCCACCAGCGCGCCGAACCCGAACGCCACGAGCAGCGCCAGCAGGCGCCGGTCCGTCGTCAGGCGCGACAGCGACCGCCGGATGACGTCGAAGTCCCCGCCGGCCACCGACAGGTTGTAGAAGAAGACGGCGCTGAAGACGACCCAGCTGATCGGCCACAGGCCGAACGCCATGCCCTGCGTGAACGCGGCCAGGGTCAACCGCGCCGGCATGCCCCACACGGCCCACGCGAGCGCCGCGGCGGTCCCCGCCGCCGCCACGGCCGCCTGCCACGGCGGCCGGCGCAGCACCGCGAGCAGGATCGCGATGACGAGGAGCGGCAGGGCCGCCACCATCGCCGAGGCGAACACGCTGCCGGAGACGGGATCGTAGACCTGCTGGAAGATGTCGGACACGCGGCCACCTGCTCTGGCCGACCATTCTGTCCGCACTGTCGGCGAGGGTCAATCAGAGGGCGAGCGAGAGGGCGAGCGAGGGCTTCCGGCGATATGCGATCATGGCGCTGCCCGCCGGCGCCGACGCGGGCCGCTTCCGGAGAGATCGATGCCGACCAGAGACGTGTGGCGAATTCACCAAGCCGGGTCCTTGGGCCGGCTGAGGCGGGAAACGGAAGCAGCTCGAGGCCCCGCCGCCCGGGCACGCCCGCGTGGCCGTGGGGGCTGTCGGGCTCAACTTCGCCGATCTGGCCGCCTGCCTGGGGCTCTACTCCGCCACGCCGAAGGGTGCCTTCGTGCCCGGCCTGGAGTTCGCGGGCACGGTCGAGGCGGTTGGGGATGGCGTCAGCACGATCGGCACCCGGCGATCGGGTCATCGGACTGACTCGATTCGGCGGCTACGCCACGCTGATCAACGCCGACGCGCGATACCTCCATCCCCTGCCTGCGGGCTGGAGCGTTGCGGATGGCGCCGCGCTGCCGGTGCAGGCGATCACGGCGTGGTACGCCATCAGCGAACTGGGCGCGTGCAAACCCGGCGACGCCGTCCTCGTGCAATCCGCTGCCGGCGGCGTCGGGCTGAATGCGCTCGTCATCCTCCAGGCGATGGGCGCGCGTGTGGTGGCCACGGTCGGCCAGGAATCCAAGGTGGCGTTTCTCATCGAACGCGCCGGCCTCGAGCGGCGGCAGATCATCGTGCGCGACCGCCGCGCGTTCTCCTCGCAGCTCGACGACGCGCTGCGCGCCAACGGCATGGACGGATTCCACCTCGTGCTCGATGCCGTGGCCGGGCCGTTTTTCGAACCGGCGTACCGGCGGCTGCTGCCGGCGGGACGCCTCGTGGTTTACGGCGCAGCCGACATGATGCCTGCCGGCACGCGGACGAACTGGCTGAAGCTGGCGGCCCGCTACGTGACGCGGCCCCGCATCGACCCCATCAACATGGTGTCGGCCAACAGGAGCGTCATGGGCTTCAACCTGATCTGGCTGTGGGACCAGGCGGACCGGCTGGCCGACGCCTACGCCGCGCTGGCGCCCTGCATCACGCGCCCGCCGCACATCGGACGGCGGTTCCCGTTCGCCGAGGCCCCGGCGGCGATGCGCTACCTGCAGGGCGGCGGCAGCGTCGGCAAAGTGGTGCTCGAAACGGAGTAATCCGGGTCTATCCCCTCTCGCCTGTCTATGCCCGCCACCCCTCCCGGGACTCGCGCGTCAGGAACGCGTTCGCTTCCGGCACGTTCGTGATCGTCGCCGCGGCGGCATCCCAGAGCAGGCGCCGGCCGCCGAGGCGCAGCGAGATGGCGGCCAGGTTCACCGCGTCGCAGATCGGTCCCGCCAGCAGGAAGTCGCCATAGGTGCGCGGCCCGCCCTTGAACGCGTCGATCCAGACCTGGTCGCGCGGCGACACGCGCGGGCGGTTGTCCTGTTCCGATCGCGGAGCGCGGGGCTGCGGCGGCGCGGGCTCCGGGATGTTGTGCGCGGCCCGGTAGGCGCGCATCTTCGCGTCGGGAATGATCTGCGGGTTCTCGGAACGGAAGCCGCCGAGGATCTTCCCCGTGTCGCCGACAAACAGCATGCCCTCTTCCGCGAGTTCCTGGTTCTCGGCCATCAACTCCTCGGGCACCGCGGGCTTGATGCCGCCGTCGTACCAGAAGATGTCCAGAGCGGGCCGGTTCGCCGTTCGAGGCGAACCTCATCCGGATCGTGCAGGCCGTCGGGAAGGAGTAGTCGTTCCTGATCCGCACGCAGATGTCGTCCTTCACCTCGGACACGTGTGTGGGCGTCGACTCCACGCTCACCGGCGCGTCGAGTCCGAGCGCCTGGAAGATCGGCCACAGGCTGTAGTGGCCCATGTCGGCGATCGAGCCGCCGCCGAACTCGTACCAGCTGCGGAAGTTCGTGTGGGTGTAGGCCGGGTGATAGGGTCTGTCGAGCGACGGGCCCAGCCACAACGTCCAGTCGAAGCCGGGCGGCACCGGCGGCGTGTCGGCGGGGATCCTGGCGAACTGCGGCCACATCGGGCGCACGGACCAGTTGTGGATTTCCCGCAGGCGTCCCGATCGCGCCGTTCCGTGATCATCTCGAGCGCCTGCGTCTGGCCGGCGCCCTCGCTCGCCGGGAGGAAGTGCGTGGCCCGCTTCGCCGCGCGCGCGGCCTCGATGACGGCCCTGGCTTCCATCACGCGGTTGGCCAGCGGCTTGTGCACGATCACGTTCATGCCCTTCTTCAGGGCCGCGATGGAGATGGCCGCATGCGTGTGATCCGGCGTCATGACCTTCACCGCCGTGACGTCCTTCTCCTTCTCCAGCAGCTCGCGGAAGTCCACGTACGCGGCGCATCCTCTCCTCGGCTCGCCGACGCGCCACTTCGCGTAGAACGCGTCGACGATCTCCTTGCCGACGCTCAGTCCGCCAGGCACGCCGCTGACGCCTTCGCGCCACGCGGGGTTGTCGAGCATTCTCCTGATGCCGTCCCTGATCTGGTTCTTGCCCCACTCCAGGTAGCCGGCGCCGTCTCTGTCGACATCGCACACGGCCACCACTTCGACGTCCGGGCTGGCGAGGATGCCGCCGATCTCGCGGATCGCCTGCGTGCCGAAGCCGACGCACGCGAGCGTGATCTTGTCGCTCGGCGCCACGAACCCGGCGCCGCCGAGCACGCGCCGCGGCACGATGGTGAAGCGTGGCGGCGGCCGCCGCCGCGCCGGAGAGAAACTCACGACGGTTCATTTCGGGTGACATGGTGCGGGCCTCCCGGAGCCGAGATCATCAGAAGTTGCGCTAGAAGCCGCCATATGTCGTCATCAGGCGCGGCCACAGCACGAACGCGAGGCTGAACGCCAGCGCGGACGAGATGACGAGGTCGGCGTGCAGCGGCCTCACGTCAAGCTACACCCTCAATCCGCGATATAGTGCGCGCGCATGAGGCCTGAACCGGCAGCGCTCCTCAAATGAGAAACCGCGACAGGTCCCATTTCTCGGTATGCTTACCGCATCGGCATTCTTGAACAGGGGAAGAGACTTATGAGGAAGCACGTTGTCGTCGATCGCCGCCGCCGCGGCGCTGAGCCTGGCCATCAGCTCGGTTGCGCTGGCGCAGTCGGTCAACACGCTCACGGACACCGAAAAGAAACAGGGATGGGTGCTGCTGTTCAACGGCAAGAACTTCGACGGCTGGCGGCAGTGCAACGGCACCGTCGATGCCGGCCAACTGGGTGGTCGAAGACCAGGCGATGAAGGTCTTCACGGGTGAAGGCAAGAAGCCGGGCCAGGGCTCGAACGGCGACGTCCTGTACGGCGTGAAGAAGTTCAGCAACTTCGAGCTGTCGATCGACTGGAAGACCGAAAAAGCCGGGAACTCAGGCATCTTCTTCAACGTGCGGGAAGTGCCGGGGAAGGCCATCTACTACGGCGCGCCCGAGGTGCAGGTGCTCGACAACGTGGATGCCACCGACAACAAGATCCCCAGCCATCTCGCCGGTTCGCTCTACGACATGCTGGCGGCCGACCCGAAGAGCGTGAAGCCCGTCGGCGAGTGGAACACGATCGTCATCAGGGTCAAGGACGGGAAGGTCACCCACACGCAGAACGGCATGAAGGTGGTCGAGTACACGCTGTGGACCCCCGAGTGGGACGCCATGGTCCAGAACAGCAAGTTCAAGACGTTTCCCGGCTTCCTCGAAGGCATCGCGAAAGAGGGCTACATCGGCCTCCAGGATCACGGGTATGCCATCTGGTTCCGGAACATCAAGATACGGGAACTGTAGGAACGGCCCGATGAACCGGCGCGACTTCCTGCGCGCATCGGGCGCGGGCTGCCTCGCCCTGCTCGGCGCGAAGCCGGTATTCGCACGGGCACAGCCGTCTGCCGGCGGCACGATCATGACGGTCGCCGGCCCCATCTCGGCCCGCCGAATTCGGCAGCGCGCTGTCTCACGAACACGTGCTGGTGGACTTCATCGGCGCGGACAAGGTCAGCCGCGAACGGTACGACCCTGCCGAGGCGTTCGACGTGGCCCTCCCCTATCTCCGACGGGCCAGAGAGCTGGGATGCCGCGGGTTCGTGGAGTGCACGCCGGCGTACCTCGGGCGCGACCCGCGGCTCCTCGCACGCCTCGCGAGCGCCGCGGGCCTGCACATCCTCACGAACACCGGCTACTACGGCGCCGCCAACGACAAGTACGTCCCCCGACACGCGCACGAGGAGAGCGCGGATCAGCTGGCGGACCGGTGGACCAGGGAGTGGGTGGACGGGATCGAGGGCACCGGCGTCCGTCCGGGCTTCATCAAGACGGGCGTCGATGCCGGGCCGCTCTCCGAGATCGACCGCAAGCTGGTCCGTGCGGCGGCGCGCACGCACGCGCGCACAGGACTCGACCATCGCGTCGCACACCGGCAACACGAAGGCCGCGCTGGAGCAGTTCGAGATCCTCGCGCAAGAGCATGTCCGGCCGGACGCCTTCATCTGGGTCCACGCCCAGAGCGACTGGGAGTTGGAGTCGCGCGTGAGAGCGGCCAGGACGGGCGCGTGGGTCGAGATCGACAATATCGATGACGCGACGGTTCGGCAATGCGCGGAGCGGGTGACCGCGCTGAAGCAGCGCGGCGTCCTGAACCGCCTCCTGGTCTCGCACGACGCCGGCTGGTACAGGCCTGGCGAGCCGAAGGGCGGCGCCTTCCGGGGATTCGACACGGCCTACACCACCTTCGTCCCCGCGCTGCGCCAGGCCGGCTGGACGTCCGACGAGGTCAGCCAGTTGCTGGTGTCCAATCCCGCCGCCGCGTTCACGGTCCGGAGTCAGACTCGGATCTGACTCCGCCCTTTGGAGGACGCGTCGCGATGCCCGGCATGCGCACAGGTCGTCATCTCATTCGCGCGTCGTTGCTGCTGCTCGGCTCTTGCGTGCTGCTCGGCACACAGGTGCAGGGCCCTGACCCTGCCCGCGACATCGCTGTCTCACCCGCCGGCGCCGACGACAACCCGGGCACTGCCGCGCGCCCGCTGCGCACGCTCCAGAGGGCCCTCGACATCGCCCAGCCGGGATCTGTCATCGCGCTCGCACGCGGGCATGTACGATCCGGCCGAAACACGACGCGCGGGCGCGGCCGGTGCGCCCATCGTCATCCGCGGCGGTGAGTCGGGCCGCGACGCGGCCGCCCGATTCCGCACGGTCATCCGCGGCTCGCGCATCGTCCTCCAGATCAATCACAGCCACTACCGCGTCGAGGGCCTGACGGTCGACGGCCAGCCTGGCTTGCCCGCGCAGCCGCTTCCCGGCGAACCTGGAAGCCGCGCGGGCGTTCAAGGACAGCGTCCGCGCCGTGGCGGCCAACAGCAAACTGATCTACATCGGCTACGCGCCCGGCTCCCGCGACATCACCGGCGTGGTGCTCGACAACCTGTTCCTGCATGGCGCCGGAGGCGAGTGCGTGCGCATGCGGAACAACGCGTTCGGCAACGTCGTCTCGAACTCGGTCATCGAATGGTGCGGCGTCGCGGAAAGCGGTGACGATGTGGCGAGGTACAGGTACCACAACGGCGAAGGCGTGTACATCGGGACCAGCCCGAAATCCACGACGCAGCCGATGTTCGCCAGCGACACGAGCCACGACAACGTGGTGCGCGACAGCGTGATCTCGACGTTCGGCTCCGAGTGCTTCCAGGTGAAAGAGAACGCGCACGACAACCTGATGCAGCGGGTGGAGTGCCGCGCGAACGACGAACCGCTGGCGTTTGGCGGCAGCAACGTGGAACTGCGGGGTGATCACAACAGGATCGAGGATTCGGTGCTTGCCGGGAGCCGCGGCGTCAACTTGAAGATCGCCTCCGACGAACCGAGGTACGACAAGGGCGGGAATGCGATCCTGCGGAACCGCTTTCTCGACGCGGGCGGCCCCCACATCATGTTCAGGAGCGCACAGCCGCCAGGTCCCGCGTGCGGCAACTCGTTCGCGACGCCCCTCATCACCGCCAGCGGAAACGCCTTCGCCCGGGCCTCCGCACCCTGCCCGCGGTAGCCCCGGGGGCCGTTCCGGATCGGCCCCCAACCGCCTCCCTGCGCCGCCGACGTCACCTTGACGCTGGCGAGGACAATCGTGTCATCGAACCGCCTCACGTGTCCGGCCCTGCAGGCGGGCGCTCGCCCTCGTCCTCGAGCTTTCGGCCCGAATCCTGCCCAATCTGTCCCGCTGTATCAGTCAGGTCACTGGCGTTCGTCTTGCAGCGCTCCTCAGGTCCACCGGACGGGACGACCCGGCTGAGACACGTTTCGCCCGTCCCAGCCATGTAGCATACGAACCGGGTCGGCCGGGCGGTTGCGGGCCCCCTGTTCAGCCCCCGCGGTGACGGAGCACGCGAATCCGGGTTCCCTGGAGGGCTGAGTCGTGACTGATTCAACATTCGCACCACGCCAACGACGGAACATGCGGTCGGCGGTGCTGCTGGCCGTGCTGGGCATCGTGCTTCTGGCCGGCGCCGCTGCAGCGCAGACTCCGCCCGACGCCGGAGCCCGACGCTGCCGAGGCGTTGTTCGACCCCTCGGTGGTGCACGACCTGCGTCTCACCATGAAGCCCGAGGACTGGGACACGCTGAAAGCCCGTTGCCTCTGGGACACCTACTACATCGCGGACTTCCAGTGGCGCGACATGACGGTGGCGAGGGTCGGGGTCCGGTCCCGCGGCTCGGGGAGCCGGAACCCGCACAAACCCGGCCTCAAGATCGACTTCAACGAGTTCGTCGCCGATCAGAAGTTCCTCAAGCAGAAGGCGCTCATCCTCGCCAACGCCGTCCAGGACCCGGGCATGCTCAACCGGCGCCTCGCGAACCTGGTCTTCGCGAGAATGGGACTGCCGGCGCCGCGGGTCGTCCACGCACGGGTGTTCGTGAACGACGAGTACGTCGGGCTGTACGAACTGGTCGAGGAAATCGAGAAGCCGATGATGGGCCGCGTGTTCGGGCGTGACAGCAACGGCAAGAAACGCGACGGCGGCTACCTCTTCGAATACAACTGGGACGAGAACTTCAACTGGACCTACCCCGGGGACGACCTCGCCTTCTACGCGGCGCTGTTCGACCCCAAGACCCGTGACGAGGACGCGCCGTCGCTGCTCTACGGCCCGATCGAGGACATGTTCCAGGCCATCAACGAGGCGCGCGACAGCGACTTCGAATCGGCGGCCGGGGAATACCTCGACCTCCGGCAGTTCGTCCAGTTCCTCGCGGTCGAGCGCTTCACCGCCGACATCGACGGGTTCCTCGGCAAGTGGGGCCCGAACAACTTCTACCTGTACCGCTTCGAGGGCGGGACCGAATCGGTCATCATCCCGTGGGACAGGGACCTCGCCTTCTACGAGCTGAACGACGACATCCTCGAGGGCCTCGAACGGACGGTCCTCGGCCGCCGCGTGATGGCGGTGCCCGCCCTCCGGCGCCTCTATCTCGATACGCCTGCTGGCCTGTGCGGCCAGCGTCGACCAACCCGACCAGCCGCCTCAGCCGGACCAACTCGAGCCGCCGCGCTCGTGGTTCGAGGCGGAACTGCTGCGCGAGCGCGCCCAGATCCTGGACGCCGCGAGGGCGGACCGGATGAAGCCCTACACCAACGAACGCGTGGACGAAGCGCACGAAGAGCTCCTGGACTTCGTCCGGAAGCGCGCCGCCCGTGTGGCGTGGCAGGTGCAGCGGGCGCTCGAGCACGGCGTCCTCGAAGCAAGGTAGCCGACCGGGCCGGACAGGTGTAGAATCACCGTCAAATCCCCAACAGCGCCGTCGGCGTCTGCCGTGCACCGCGTACCGCTCGTCCCCGGGAAGAGGAGACGGCCGCTATGACCTGCCTCACCGCCCACGCGCACGCCGAGGGCTGCAGGCCCTACACCAGCGAGCGCGTCGACGAGGCGCACCAGGAAATGCTGGAATTCGTGCGCAACCGCAGCGCGGTCGTGGCGGACCTGGCTCGGCGGGAGCTCGAACGCCTGACCCAGGAAGCGAAGTAACCGCCATGACGGCGCGCGCCTCGATGCTGGCACTCGTGTCTGCGGCGTGTCTCGCGGCCGCCTGCGGCGACGACAGCACGCCCGCTTCGCCCACACCGACGCCTCCGGTGTCCGCCGCGACGGTCAGCGTCGTGGCGACTCCCGTTCCCCTCGTGGCCGTACCCGACCCCGGCGGGGCGGGCGAGATGTACCGGGTGACCGCGAACCTCTCTTTCCAGGAGACCGGAGGCAAAGCCGCCAGGATCACGGCCCTCCAGGTGACGGTCTCATCGACGGCGACGCCCGGGTGGATTTCGACGGTGCGAACCGAGGTGTCGATTTCCGTCGGCGCCAGGGGCTCCGCCGCCTACACGCTGCCGACGACGTTCGCGGCGGGGGCCGCCGACCCGGCAGCCCGGTGGGAGCTGGTCGTGACCGCGGTGGACGCCGACAGCCTCGACGTCAGGGTGGCGCCGATTCAGGTGCCGCTGACGGTCCCCCCCCGGCCCGCCGCCGATGCGGTCTTCGTCGGCGCCGGCGACGTGGATGGCTGCGGCCGCCTCGAGCCCGAGGCCACAGCCAGACTGCTGGACCGGATCCCGGGCACGGTCTTCGTGGCGGGCGACGCCACGTATCCTTCGGGCACGATGGAGAACTACACGAACTGCTACGGGCCGACGTGGGGACGGCACCTGTGGCGGACCTTCGCGGTGCCCGGCAACCACGACTACCAGTCGGACGGCGGAGCGGCGTTCTACGCGTACTTCGGGTCCGCGGCCGGCCCGGCCGGGCTCGGCTACTACACCCACACGCTGGGCTCCTGGCACGTGATCATGCTGAACAGCAACCTGCCTGCCCAGGCCGGCACGCCGCAGTACGAGTGGTTGAGGGCCAGGCTCCTGGAGTCGAGTGCCGCCTGCACCGTCGCCGTCTGGCACCACCCGCTGTTCAGCTCCGGCCAGAACGGCAACAACGTCTTCATGCGCGACGTGTTCAACCTCATGTTCCAGTACGGGGTCGACATCGTCGTCAACGGCGACGACCACATCTACGAGAGGTTCGCTCCCCAGGATGCGAACGGCCGGGCCAATGCCCGCGGGATCCGCCAGTTCGTCGCCGGAACCGGCGGGTACGCCCTCTACGATCGGGGCAGGACGCAAGCCAACAGCGAGGTGTTCGAGAACAAGACGTACGGCGTCCTGAAGCTCACGTTGAAGAGCGGGCGATACGACTGGGAATTCGTGCCGATTGACGGGCAGACGTTCCGCGACTCCGGCTCGGGATCCTGCGTCACACCGTCCGCGCAGGCACTCGGACGACGTTAGGATTCCGGCCGCACCCTCTGGCCAGCCGTCACGAACGGCGCGGCAACGCGGGATAGGCCTCGCGGGTGTGGTGGAGGGTCATGAGCGCGGTGACGAACACCTCCCGAATACGCGCGACATCCCGCAGCGTCAGGGGCGCGTCGTCGAGTTCCCCGTCGGCGAGCAGTTCGTCGATGGTGCGGCCAACGACATCGCGGAACTCCTCTTCCGTGGCGGCGCCGCGCGAGCGGACGATCGCTTCGATCCGGTCCGCCATCATCACGACCGCCGTCTCCCGAGACCGGGGCCGAGGCCCCGGATACCGATAGTCCGCGGGATCCGGCATCGGCGCCGACCGCCGCGGCCTTCTGCAGGAACGACGCGACGGCGCCCGTGCCGTGATGCTCCCGCGCGAAGTCGGCGACCCGGCCCCCCACGCGATACCGCGCCATCAACTCGGCGCCGCGCTCCGTGTGCGCCAGGATGACCCGCGCGCTGTCCCGCGGCTCGATGGCGTCGTGAGGACTCGCCTGCCGCTGGTTCTCGCTGAAGAACTGCGGTGAGTCCAGCTTGCCCACGTCGTGATACAGCGCGCCCACGCGGACGAGCAACGCGTCCGCCCCTACCGCTTCGGCGGCGGCCTGCGCCAGCAACGCCACCGACACCGAGTGCTGGAAGGTGCCCGGGGCGCGTTCCATGAACCGGCGCAGCAGGGGATGGTCGTAGCTCAGCAGTTCCGTCAGGCGCAGCTTCGTCGAGTAGCCGAACAGCCACTCGACGGGTCGGCTGAGCGCGAGCGCGAAGAACCCTCCGGCGGCGGCGCCCACGCCCGCGGCGGAGGCGGACACGAGGGCTTCCGTGGCGCCGACCGCCGAGCCCGCGAGCAGGACGGCGCTGAGGCCGGTGACGAACGCCACGAGTGCGCTCGTGCCGCCCGCCCGAATGATGCAGGAGCGCTGGCGGCACGGCACCACCAACTGCCCGGCCACCAGCCCGACGACGAAGGTGTGGACCGTGAAGACGATGCCGAGGTCCGCGAGAGAGCCGGCGCACATCGCGATCGCGGCGCAGAGACCGACGAACACCCGCCGCGGCAGTACCAGCCCGGCCAGCATGGGCACGGCGGTGACGGGAAACAGCAGCGTCAGGGCGGCCCTCGACACGCCCGGCACCGCTGACGCGAGGCCATCGACCACGCTCAGCCAACCCCAGCACGCCGCGGCCGCGCCGGCGAGGGCCGACAGCGCGAATGCCGCGTCGCGAAGCGGCACGCCGCCGATCCCCACCCTGGCCGGCAGCCACAACAAGGCCGCCAGCATCCCCCACGCGACGATGGCGGTCCCCGCGGCGCGGAGCAGAAATGCCTGCGGCAGGGCCTGCTGCCGCAGGTACTGGAGCGCGAGCAGGGCCTCGCGCGTCACCTCGCGCCCTTCGTCGACGATCAGCTGGTTGCGCCGGAACTGCAGAATGATCGGGAGCACGTCGGCCGACGCCTGCTTGCGCCGCTGGGCCGTCGCGGCCTCGTCGTACACGGTGTCGGGCACGACGAGGCGGGCCGCAAGCCCGACCAGCACGGCCCTCTCCGAGGACGACAGTTGAGGCAGCAGCGCCGGCGCTCTCGCGCGCATCCGCCTCGCCGCGCCAGGCACGTCGTCGAACATGGCGAGCGTTCGGGCAACACGCCGGTCGGGCGCCCCCGGACCGGCCCTCAGTACCACGCGCGCGGGTTCGCCGGGCTGCCGGCCGAGCTCGGCTGCCTCGCGCAGCTGCCGGAGGTCGCGCGCGATCCGCCTCGAATAGGCTTCCCTGACGAGCAGGACGAGACCCTCTTCGAGCTTGTGCTCGAACCGCCCCGAGGCGAGCAGGCTCCGCTCGTCCGGCGTCAGGATGACGGCAAGCTGCCGCTCGACTTCGGGCAGCAGGTCCTCGATCGCCGCCTGCACCGCCTGGTCGGCGTCGCGAGCCCTGGCCTGCACCAGGCGCCGCCTGGCGGCGGTCCCGAGTTTCGCCAGCTCGGCGTCCGGCACCGCCCGCCCGGCGTCGGCTTCCGCAATCCGCGTGCGTGCCTGGTTGAAGACGTCAGCGATGCGCGCGGGCACCGCGGCGGCCGGTGCCGGGTCGAAGGCGGCCACCGGGATGACGTGGCGGGCGGTCTCCTCGCGCAGCCGGGCCGTGCCCTCCTCGTCGCGGATCGACAGGTCGAACGGCGCGCGGACCGTCGCGGTCGCGAAGTCGCCCTCCGCGTAGAGCGTACGACGACCGGAGCGTCCTCGGCGATGCGACGAGGACGCCGATCAGCACCGCCGTCACCGCCGTGGCCGCGATCAGGATGGGGCCCGGCCGCTGCGCGATCCGCTCCCCGTGCGCGTGGAGCACGGCCTGCGCCCGCCGCGCGATCGCGGAGACCGAGGTCATCGTTCGCCGGTGCTCCGGCGCGAGGGACTGGATCGGATGCCCACGGGCGCGATGTTACGGCGAAAGCGCGGCACCGACAAGCGCGACCGGACGGTGTCGAGGAATCGTACGCATACTTATTCAGTGTTATGTATACTTATGTGATGTCGAACATCCTGCAGCGTCTTCCTGTCGGCGAGCGTGTCGGGATCGCATTCTCGGGAGGCTTGGACACCTGCGCGGCCCTCCACTGGATGCGCCAGCGCGGGAGCATCCCCTATGCCTATACCGCCCACCTCGGTCAGCCCGACGAGGCCGACTACGACGCGATCCCGCGCAAGGCGATGACCTACGGCGCCGAGCGGGCGCGCCTCATCGAATGCCGCGCCCAGCTGGTGGCCGAAGGCATCGCCGCGCTCCAGAGCGGCGCGTTCCACATCTCCACGGCCGGACAGATGTACTTCAACACCACGCCGCTCGGCCGCGCGGTGACGGGCACGATGCTCGTCTCGGCCATGCAGGAAGACGAGGTCTTCGTCTGGGGCGACGGCAGCACCTACAAGGGCAACGACATCGAGCGGTTCTACCGCTACGGCCTGCTGGTGAACCCGCGACTGCGCATCTACAAGCCCTGGCTCGACGAGGACTTCATCTCGGAACTCGGCGGCCGCGCCGAGATGTCCGCCTATCTCGAGGGCGCCGGCCTCGAGTACAAGATGAGCGCCGACAAGGCCTACTCCACCGACTCGAACATCCTCGGCGCCACGCACGAGGCCAAGGACCTGGAATTCCTCGACAAGGGCGTCTCGATCGTCAACCCGATCATGGGCGTGGCCTCGTGGCGCGACGACGTGCCGGTCACGCCCGAACTGGTCAGCGTCCGCTTCGAAGAGGGGCAGCCGGTTGCCATCAACGGCGCGACGTTTCCGACACCGCTCGCCCTCTTCATGGAAGCCAACGCGATCGGCGGGCGCCACGGCCTGGGCGTCTCCGATCAAATCGAGAACCGCATCATCGAGGCCAAGAGCCGGGGCATCTACGAAGCTCCCGGCCTCGCCCTCCTCTACATCGTCTACGAGCGGCTGATCACCGGCATCCACAACGAGGACACCATCGATCAGTACCGCGCGAACGGGCGGCGCCTCGGCCGCCTCCTGTACCAGGGCCGGTGGTTCGACCCGCAGGCGCTGATGCTGCGTGAGACGGCGCAGCGCTGGGTGGCGCGCGCGGTGACCGGCGAGGTGACGCTCGAACTGCGCCGCGGCAACGACTACTCGATCGTCGACACCACGAGCCCCAACCTCACCTATCACCCCGAGCGGCTGACCATGGAAAAAGGCACCCAGGTGTTCTTCACGCCGCAGGACCGCATCGGGCAGTTGACGATGAGGAACCTGGACATCCTCGATACGCGCGACAAGATCCGCGTCTACCACCGCGTCGGCCTGATGGGCACGAAACCCCACGACGGCCTGCCGCTGCTGCCGGCCGCGAAGCCGGAGCACGACCCCAGCTGGGCGGAGTGAGCCGGGACGGAGTCCGCAACCGTTCCTTCGACTGCAGCAACAGACGTGAGCTCCGGGGTCCAGCGCGTTGACCCGGCCCACGGAGGGGCTATTCTTCGGTCGAACGCTTACAGGATCCCGTCTCACAGCGCGGGAGAACCGGTGGACCAGGCGTCGGTCGGGCCGTATCGCGTGATCGACCGCCTCGGCGCAGGCGGGATGGGTGAGGTCTTCCTGGCGACCGACACCCGCCTGAACCGCAAGGTCGCCCTCAAGTACCTCTCGGACCCGTCTCTCGATCTGCCCCGCGCGCGCGAACGCCTGCTGCGCGAAGCCCGCGCGGCGGCACAGATCAGCCATCCCAACATCGCCGCGATCTACGACATCCTCGACACGGGCACCCACCCCTGCATCGTCATGGAGTACGTCGCCGGCGACACGCTGGCGCAGGTCGCCGGGCGCGGGCCGTTGCCCGCCGACCGGGTGGCGGCGATCGGGGCGCAACTGGCCGACGCGCTGGCGCACGCGCACGCCGCCGGCGTGGTCCACCGCGATCTCAAGCCGGCGAACGTCGTGCTGACGGCCGAGGGCGCCGTCAAGATCCTGGACTTCGGCGTGGCCCGTGTCCTCGACATCGACGAGGAACTCGCGGCCGCCGACGAGCCCACGCGGGAAGCGCTCCTGTCGCAGCCCGGGCGGTTCGCAGGCACCCCGGCCTACATGGCCCCCGAACAACTGGCCGGGCGCACCGCCACCCCGCTCACCGACATCTACAGCCTTGGCGTGACGCTGTTCGAACTGCTGACGTCGCACCGGCCCTTCGGCGGCAAGACGACACCCGATCTGGTCTACCAGATGCTGTCGTCTCCGGCGCCGCTGCCCTCGGCGCTCAACGGCGCCGTGCCGCCCGTGCTCGATGCCATCGTGGCGAAGGCGATGGCGCGCGAGCCGGAGCAGCGCTTCCGCTCGGCCGCCGAGATGGCCGCCGATCTGCGCCGGGTCGAGCGTGGCACGACGAGCGGCACGCGGACGACCGCCGGGAGCTTCCTCGATGCGGAACAGCGGCTGGCAAGACGCCGCCGCCGGCGCATGCTGGCCGCGGCGGCGGCATGCGCGGCGGTCGGGGCCGTGGTGGTCTGGGCCTACACCGCCGCGCGCCGTCAGGCGGCGCCGCCGCTCTCCGGCTCGGTGTCGGTCGCGGTGCTGCCGTTCACGAGCAGCCAGGACCATCCGGACGCGATCAAGGCGGGACTGGGATTCTCGGAGTCGCTCGTCACCGCGCTGGAGGGGCTGTCAGTCCGTCACCGTGCTGTCGAGGCCGGACTTCTCGGACTACCTGGCCGACGCACGCGGACCGCGTGAAGAGCGCGCCGGCGAACTCGGCGTGGCCGCGGTGATCGCCGGCGAGGTCACGGTGACACCGTCGCGCCGCGAGTTCGCCGTCCGTGTCCAGCAGCCTGACGGCAGAGTGCTGCTGAAACGGACCTATGGGGGCGCGACCGCGGACGTGTCGTCGCTGGAGCGGCAGGCCGTCGGCGACATCGTCGCGGCCCTCAATGTGCAGTCTCACGGCCGCCGACCGCGAGCGGCTGCGGCGCGTCCCGGCATGCGGCGACGAGGCGTACGCGGACCACGTGGAGGGCCGCGCCCTGCTCGACAGGAAGGACATCCCAGGCAACCTGGCCAAGGCCGAGCAGGCCTTCAGCAGGGCGATCGCGAAGGACCCCCGCTGCGTCCCGGCGCTCATCGCGACTGGCGGACGCGCTCTGGGCGGCGTTCAATGACCAGGGGCCGGACCAGGCGCTCGTCGATCGCGCGCGCCAGGCGCTCGACGCCGCCGTGGCGCTCGACCCGGACAGCCCGTCGATCAAGCGCGCCTACGCCGTCATCTATCTCGGAACCGGCAAGCCGGAACAGGCCGACAGGGTCATCCTCGACGTCATCGAGCGCCGGCCGTTCGACGACGAGCCGCACCGGATGCGGGCGGAGATCCTCGGCCGGCAGGGCCGCACCGAGGAGGCGAGGAACGAGTTGCGCCGGGCGATCGAACTGCGGCCGGCGAACGTGGCGAACTACCTGTCGCTCGGGAACTCGCACTTCTACGCCGGACGCTACGGAGACGCCATCCAGTCCTACATCCAGGGCCTGGAGATTCAGCCCGACAACGTGTGGTTGAAGTCCAACCTGGCGGCGGCGTACTCCTACAACGGCGAACCGCGGAAGGCCATCGCGGTCTACGAGAGCGTCGCCGACCTCGACGCCACGATGCTGTCGAACCTCAGCACGCTCTACTTCGACGAGGAGCGCTACCAGGAGGCCGCGGACTCTGCTGGAGCGGGCGCTGGTGCTCGAGCCCCGGTCCGCGATCAAGCATGGCAACCTCGGCGACACGTACCGGCAGCTGGGGCGCACGAAGGACGCCGCGGAGGAGTACCGGAAAGCGGCCGATCTGACCGAGGAACGGCTTGAAGGTGGACGATAGGGACGCCGCGGCTCTCGCCCGCCACGCGGTGTTCGATGCAAAGCTCGGCAACGCAGCCCAGGCGCTGCAGCATATCCGACGGGCCGTCGAACTGACGCCGGACGACAACACCGTGCTGTACAAGCGCGCGGTCGTTCACGCGCTGCTGAAACAGCGCGACGAAGCGGTCGAGTGGCTGCTGAAGGCGCTCGAGAACGGATACAGCCGCGCGCAGGGCGAGCGGCGATCCGGATCTGGAGTCGATCAGGAAGCTGCCGCAGGTCGCGGCGCTGTTGCGGCAGGAGTAGGACGCGCCCGCCGCGCCCGGCGGATGCACCGTTGGTCGTTCGGAACTCGAAGGAGGAGGTCAAGATGCCGTACATGACCGGTCCAGCGAATCGTCACGGTGGAGTTCCTCAAGGATCCGCGCCGCAAGAGGAGTACGAGGTCCGGGTCACCCCCGAACAGGTTGTCCTCCGGTACGGCGACACGATCGTCTGGGACGTCCAGGGCCTGCCGGCAGGGCTCGCCGACAGAGTCTCCTTCAGCAACTTCTATCTGATTGGAACCGTCCGCGCGGGTTGTCTCCGGCAAGAAGGGACTGCAGCCGTTCAAGCCGAAGGGCCTTCGTAGCCAGGTCGCCAAGCGGACGGCCCCGAACACGAAGCACCGCACCGCGATCGAGACGAAGCTGGCCGACCTGGGCTTCTACAAGTACGACATCATGTTCGACGGGCAGACGCATTGTCGATCCCGATGCGAGATCAGCGGGCCGAAGGCACTGAGGCGGGCTGCCGAGCGACGCGACCGGGCTGGCGCGCACGCCTGCGCGCCAGCCCCGCCGTCTGCGGCTACTTCTTGACCGTGCCGCGCAGCGTCTTCCCGCGGACCGGGTAGGCCGGCCGCTTGTCGGACGACGGCGGCGCCTTCTTCAGCTCGGCCATCGCCACCTCGATGGCCTTCTCGAGTTGCGGGTCGCGCCCGGCGATCACGTCGGCCGGCGTCTGCTCCACCTCGATGTCCGGCGGCACGCCCTCGTTCTCCACCACCCAGCCTTCCTCGGGCGCCCAGATGGCCAGGTTCGGCGCCGTGATCGCGCCGCCGTCCATCAGCACCGGGAACCCGAGCGTCCCGACGAGGCCGCCCCACGTGCGCTGGCCGACGAGCGGCCCGAGCTTGAACTTGCGGAACATCCACGGCAGCAGGTCGCCGCCGGAGCCGGCCATCTCGTCGATGATCATCACCTTCGGGCCCTGGATCGACGCGGTCGGCGTCTTCAGGTCGTCGCCGTAGCGCATGGCCCAGTTGCTGATGAACGGCCGCCGCAGGATGTCGATGTAGTAGTCGGCCACCGAGCCGCCGCCGTTGAACCGCTCGTCGACGATGACGGCGTCCTTGTGGGACTGTGGGAAGAAGTAGCGCTTGAAGTAGGTGTGGCCGGCCGCCGCGGTGTTCGGCACGTAGACGTACGCCACGCGGCCGCCGGTGGCCTTGTCGACCTTCTTGAGGTTGCCCTCGACCCAGTCGCGGTTGCGGAGCGCCGACTCGGACGCGATGGGCACGGCCTGCACGGTGCGCGAGCCGGTGCCGTCGGCGTTCGGCCCGACGGTCAGCTCGACGATCTTGCCCGACGTGTTCTCGAAGAAGCTGTAGAGGTTGGCCGGCGGGCGCACGTCCCTGCCGTTCACGGCGAGCAGGTACTCGCCGGCCTTCACGTCCACGCCGGGCTCGGTGAGCGGCGCGCGCAGCTCCGGCGTCCAGTTCAGGCCGCCGAGCACCTTCTTGAAGCGGTAGCGGCCGTTCGCCACCTCGTAGTCGGCGCCGAGCAGGCCGCCGGGCACGGTCTTCGCCTGCTCGAGCCGGTCGCCGCCGCCGGTGCGGTGATGGCCGACGGCCAGCTCGCTGCACATCCACATGATGACGCGGTTCAGGTCGCCGCGCGTGGCGAGGTCGGGCAGGAACGCGGCGTACTTCGCCTTCATGGCCGGCCAGTCGACGCCGTGCATGTTGGGCGCGTAGAAGTAGTCGCGGTTGATGCGCCAGGCCTCGTTGAAGATCTGCGTCCACTCGGCGCGCGGATCGATGCGGACCTCGATGTCGGCCGCGGCGATGCGTCCCTCGCCGGGCGCGATCTTCGGGCCCATCGCGGTGATGAAGAACGCGCGGTCCTTCGCGTAGAGGACCTTCTTCGCGTCCGCCGAGAGCGTGTAGCCGTCGAGCCGACGCGAGCGGCGTCTCGTCCTTGCGCTTGGTCAGGTCGTAGTGATGGAGCGACGCGTCCCGGCCCTCGCGGCGCTGGTAGTAGAAGTGCCCGGCGTCGCCGACCTGGAGGGCGAAGAGATCGCCGGAGGGGATGGGCAGCGCGAGGATGCGGTTCTCGATGCCGTCGAAGTCGATCGAGAACGGCTCCTTCTTCTCCGCCTCGGCCTTCTTCTCCGCCGCCGGGGCGGGCTTGTCGCCGGCTTTCTCCGCCGGCGCATCGGCCTTCTTCGGCTTCTCCTCGTCGCTCTCCTTCGCGAGCGGCGACGACGATGTCCTTGCGAAGCACGACCATGTACACGTTGCGCGCGCGCCGCATGTCCGCGTTCGACTGCGCGAACCAGTCCTGCACCGGCCCGGCGTCGGTCGAGCCGAACAGGTACAGGTACTTGCCGCCCTTGTCGAACGTCGGGCTCGGTCACCTCGCTCAGGCCGTCGGTGATCGGGAACGACTTGTCCTGGTCGAGCGAGTAGGCGAACACCGTGTTCACGAGCGGCTGGGTGTTGACGACGTAGGCGAGCCACTTCGAATCGGGCGACCAGTCGACGCGTGAGCGGACTGATCGGCGTGTAGACCCGGTTGCCGCCGATCCGCTTCATCGTCCCGGTGCCGAGGTCGAACCAGAACGCCGACTGCGAGTTGTCCACGAACGCGATCTTCTGGCTGTCGGGCGACCAGCGCAGGTCCGAGTAGAACCCGGCGCCGGCGAGCGTGTACTTCTTCACGTCGCCCTTGCCGTCCTGCGGGGCGACATGCAGTGCGTATTCGCCCGTCGCGTCCGAGAAGTACGCGATGCGCGTGCCGTCCGGCGACCACTCCGGCGACCGTTCGTGGGCGCCCGGGCTGGCGGTGAGATTGCGCGCGTCGCCCTTCTCGGCGGGCACGGTCACGATCTCGCCGCGGAACTCGAAGACGGCCCGCGCGCCCGACGGCGAGATGCCGACGCTGCGGATGTACTCGGGGCCCTTGACGAACCGGGCCCGGGTCTCGCGCAGGTCCGCGGGCACGGGAATCGCGAGACGCTTCGCCGAGCCGCTGGCCGGGTCGAGCAGGTGCAGCCAGCCGGCCTGCTCGTACACGATCTTCCCGCCGCCCGCCGAGGCCTTCAGCACCGGGAAGTCGTCGTGCTTCGTGATCCGCCGCACCTGCTTCGACGAGGTGTCGAACGCGTAGAGGTTGAACTCGCCGTCGCGGTCCGACCGGAAGTAGACGGTGCCGCCGATCCACATCGGGTCGACGTCGTTCGCGCGGTCGGCCGGCTGCGGCACCTTCTCGACGGCGTGGTCCGCGGTGCTGTAGAGCCACAGCCGCGACACGCGGCCGCCGCGATACTGCTTCCACTGGTCGAATGCCGGCGGCAGCGGGTTGTACGCGATGCGCCTGCCGTCGGGCGAGTACGTGGCCTGGAACGCGTTCGGAATCGGCAACTGCTCCTCGACGCCGCCCTCGACCGGCACGGTGTAGAGATGCTGGTACGCGCCGGTGAAGGCCGCCCGCCCGGACGTGAACAGGACGCGCTTGCCGTCCGCCGTGAAGCCCTGCACGAGGTCGGGGCCGGGGTGCCAGGTCAGGCGCTTCGGCACGCCGCCCTCGACCGGCACGACGTACACGTCGGGATTGCCCTCGTACTGCGCCGAGAACGCGATGAGCTTCCCGTCCGGCGAGAACGCCGGGCGGCTCTCCGCGCCATCGTCGGTCGTGAGCCGGCGGACGTCGGTGCCGTCGAGCCTCGCCACCCAGAGGTCGTCGGCGTACACGAACGCCACGTGCGTGCCGTTGGTGGCGGGCTGGGCCAGCAGGCGCGTGTCGCGCGTGCTGGGCTCGGTCGAGACGGTGGCGGGCGCGACGAGCGCCGCGAGCAGGAGGATCAGGACAAGACGCGACAATCGCATGGCTTCAGACCTCCAGGCCGGGTCACGGCGACGACTCTCAAGGGTTTCAAGGCGGACGCGGACGTACAGAGTAATACGAACGGCGGCCGCCTCGCGTTCGGCCGCGGCGGGGGCCGCCGTAGTAGACTCTCCCGCGGCGCGTCCGTGCGCGCCGCACGAGGAACCGCCGCATGCCGGCACCCGTCAGCCCGGTCGCGGGCGCGATTCGTCTCGCCGCCGGGACCGTCGCGTTCTCCGCCCTCCTGTTCCTCTCCGCGGGCACCGTCCGGTGGCCCGCCGCGTGGGCCTATCTCGCCATCATCACCGCCGTCATGGTCGCCTACGCCGTCATCGTCGCGCGGCTGCATCCCGACCTCATCGAAGAACGGCTGCACCCGCCTGCCGACGCCAAGCAGTGGGACAAGCCCTTCGCCGCCATCGTCGCCGTTGTCGGACCGATCGTGCTGCTGCTCCTGTGCGGGCTCGATCACCGCCTGGCATGGAGCGGCCCCGCACCGGGATGGGCCGAGGTCGCCGGCCTCCTCGCCGTTGGCGGCCGGCGGCGCGTTGTCGCATCTGGGCGGTCGCCGCCAACCGCTTCTTCTCCGGCGCTCGTCCGCGTCCAGCGCGACCGCGGCCACCGGGTCGTCGACACGGGCCCCTATCGGTATCGTCAGGCACCCGGGATACGCCGGGTCGATGATCTACATGATCGGCATGACCGTTCGCGCTGGGCTCGCGCGTCGCGCTCGGCGCCGCCGCCGTGCTCTGTCGTGGTGCTGGCCGTGCGCACGGCGCTCGAAGATCGCACGCTGCACGAGGAACTCGACGGCTACGCTGACTACGCCCGACGGGTGCGGTTCCGGATCGTGCCCGGCGTGTGGTGACGCGCCCGACCGGCGCACAGCCCGGTGTTCGATCGCTTCCGTCGAACCGTTGGCGCGATGATCATGACACCCGCGCGCATGGCCTGAAGGTCCTCTTCCCGGCCGTCCTGCTGGCCCGCCCAGGTCCTGGGCGCCGCATCGCAGGCCCCGCCGCGCATCGACGCGCCTCACGCGCGCGCCACGGCCGCGCGCCCGCGATCAACCCGGACCTGCTCGCCCGCCGGTGGGACGCGCGGTGGGTGGTGGCGCCCGGGCACGGATCCGTTCGGCTTCGGCGTCTATCACTTCCGCAAGGTCGTCGACCTCGCCGAGCGCCCGCAGCGCTTCGTCGTCCACGTCACCGCCGACAACCGCTACCAGCTCTGGGTGAACGGCGAGCGCGTGGTGTGGGGGCCGGCGCGCGGCGACCTGAACCACTGGCGTTTCGAGACGATCGACCTCGCGCCGCACCTGCGCGCCGGCAGGAACGTGCTGGCCGCGGTCGTGTGGAACTACGGCGAGCTGGCGCCGGAGGCGCAGGTCACCTGGCGGACGGGGTTCCTGCTGCAGGGCGACACGAAGGCCGAGCACGCGGTCAACACCAACGACACGTGGAAGGCGGTACGCAACCCGGCCTACGCGCCGATTCCCTTCACCTCCGGCCAGATTGCGCGGCTACTACGTCGTCGGCCCGGGCGAGCGGGTGGACGGCGCGAAGCACCTGTGGGGGTGGGAGACCGCCGGCTACGACGACGCGGCGTGGGCGGCGGCCGTTCCGGCGGTGCCGGACGGACGCGCCAGCGGCTCGCCGAGGTCCTCACAGGACGCGCCGAACCGGTGGCTGCTCGTGCCGCGGACGATCCCGCTCATGGAAGAGCGCCCCGAGCGGATGGCGGCCGTCCGGCAGTCGGCCGGCGTGAGCGTGCCGGCGGGGTTCCCCAAGGCTCGAACGCCGTTCACGATTCCAGCCGGGACCCGCGCCAGACTGCTCGTCGACCAGGCGTACCTGACGACGGCGTATCCGGTGCTGGAGTACAGCGGCGGCGCGGGCGCGACGATCAGGATGGGCTATGCCGAGGCGCTCTACACCCGGCCGCCGGCCGGCTCGCGCCCGGACAAGGGCAACCGCAACGACGTCGACGGCAAGGAGTTCGTCGGCAACTACGATCTCGTGGTCGCCGACGGCGGGCGCAACCGCCGCTACAGCCCGCTGTGGTGGCGCACCTACCGGTACCTCGAGCTGACGGTCGAGACGCAGGCCGAGCCGCTCGTCATCGACGACCTGCACGGCATCTACACCGGCTACCCGTTCGAGCGGAAGTCGCAGATCGACACCGGCTCGGCCCTCGTGCCGCAGATTCTCGACGTGGGCTGGCGCACGGCGCGCCTGTGCGCACATGAAAGTTACATGGACTGCCCGTACTACGAGCAGCTCCAGTACGCGGGCGACACGCGCATCCAGGCCCTCGTGTCGCTCTACACCGCCGGCGACGCGCGCCTGATGAAGAACGCCATCGCGCAGCTGAACGATTCGCGGACCGCCGAGGGCGCCACGATGAGCCGCGCGCCGACGCGGCAGCAGCAGTACATCCCGCCGTTCTCGCTCTGGTGGATCGGGATGGTGCACGACTACTACATGTACGTGGACGACGCCGGCGTTCGTCCGCGAGATGCTGCCGGGGGTGCGGGCGGTCCTGCAGTTCTTCGCCCGGCATCAGCAGGCGAACGGGTCGCTCGGTCCGCTGCCCTGGTGGAACTACGTGGACTGGACCGCCGAGTGGCGCAGCGGCGTGCCGCCGCGCGACGCGGACGGCTCGAGCGCGCCGCTCGACCTGCAGCTCCTGCTCGCCTACGACTGGGCCGCGCGGCTCGAGACCGACCTGGGCTCGAAGGCGATGGCCGCGGAATACGCAGCCGCGGCGGGCCGGCTGCGGCAGGCGATCCGGCCCCGCTTCTGGGACGAGGGCCGGCGGCTCTTCGCCGACACGCCCGCGAGGAAGCAGTTCTCGCAGCACGCCAACGTGCTCGCGGTGCTGGCGGGTGTCGTCACGGGCGACGAGGCGCGCGACCTCGTGACGCGCGTCCTGGAGGACAGGTCGATCGTCCAGTGCTCGTACTACTTCCGCCACTACGTGCACTCGGCGGTGAACATGGTCGGCGAGGGCGACCGCTACCTCGGGCTGCTCGGTGAGTGGGAGTCGATGCTCTCGCGCGGGCTGACCACGTTCGCCGAGCGTTACGAGGAGCCGGGCAACCCGTCGCGCTCCGATTGCCATGCGTGGAGCTCGAGCCCGAACTTCGAGATCTTCCGCACGGTGCTCGGCATCGACACGGCGGCGCCCGGATTCGCGCGCGTGCGCATCCGGCCGTTCCTCGGGAAGCTGGAGCGCGTCTCCGGCTCCATTCCCCATCCGAAGGGCGAGGTCTCGGTGACGCTCGTGCGCGCGGGCAGCGGCCTGCGCGCGGACATCACCCTGCCTGCCGGCGTCAGCGGCGAGTTCTCCTGGAAGGGGATCCAGCGTCCGCTCGCGCCGGGTGCGAACGCGTTCATTGTTGACGCCGGCGTGAAGTGATCACGGAGGCTGCGCCATGACCTGGCCGAGTTCCCGGGTGCTGTCACGAACGTCTGCCGCCATCGCGTTCATCGCGATGTGTCTCGCTCCATGGGCAGCGAGCGGCCAGCCGGCGGGCTGCCTCGTCCGCCCGCCCCAACATCCTGTGGATCTCCGCAGAGGATCTCAGCCCGGACCTGGGCGCCTACGGCGAGCGCGTATGCCGTCACGCCCACGCTGGATCAGCTGGCCCGCGAGGGCGCCCGGTTCACGCACGCGTTCTCGTCGGCACCGGTCTGCGCGCCGAGCCGCTCGGCCATCATCACGGCGATGTATCCGACCACCATCGGGTCCATGCACATGCGGTCCAAGGCCGTGCCGCCGGCCGGCGTCAAAGCGTTCACCGAGTACCTCCGGGCCGCGGGGTACTACTGCACCAACCGCTCGAAGACCGACTACAACGTCGAGGCGCCCCCGTCGAACCGCCCGCCCGACACGGTCTGGGACGACTCGAGCGAGCCAGGCGCACTGGCGGAACCGGCCCGATCCGCAGCAGCCGTTCTTCGCGGTGTTCAACATCACCACCACCCACGAGAGCCAGATTCGGGTTGACGACGCGCAGTTCGCGAAGGTCACGGCTGCGCTGGCGCCAGGCGCGCGTCATGACCCGGCGCAGGCCCACCTGCCTCCCTACTATCCCGACACGCCGCTCGTCCGGAAGGACTGGGCGCAGGTACTTCGATCTCATCTCGGTCATGGACGGCCAGGTGAAGGCGATCCTCCAGCAACTCGAAGACGACGGGCTGGCGGACCGCACCATCGTCTTCTTCTGGGGCGATCACGGCCGCGGACTGCCGCGCGCGAAACGCTTCGCCTACGATTCGGGCCTCAGGGTCCCGCTCATCGTGCGATGGCCCGGCGCCATCGCCCCGGGCTCGTCGTCGGCGATCTCGTCAGCTTGATGGATCTCGGCCCCACGGCGCTGGCGCTCGCCGGCGTGCCGTACCGCGCACATGCAGGGGCAGCCGTTCCTCGGGCCGGCCAAGCCGCCCGCCCGCTCGCTACGTGTTCGGCCATCGCGACCGGATGGACGAGGCGTACGACATGATGCGGACCGTGCGTGACGCGCGGTTCCGGTACATCCGGAACTTCTACCCCGGCCGGCCGTACGCGCAGCACATCGAGTACATGGAAGAGATGCCGACGATGCGCGAGTGGCGGCGGCGGTACAAGGACCACATGAACGCGCTCGGCCCCGAGTACGGCCAGGCGCTGAACCCGGTCCAGCTGTTGTTCATGGCGCCCGAGAAGCCCGCCGAGGAGCTCTACGACCTCGACGACCGATCCGCACGAGGTCCGGAACCTGGCCGGCTCCCCGCTGCACCAGGCCGTGCTCGCCCGCATGAGGCAGGCGCTCGAAGCGTGGCAGAAGCGAGACGGGCGACCTTGGCCTGGTGCCCGAAGCGGCACTTGCGCGAGCGCATGCGCCCCGGCGGCGCCTGGGTCAAGGTGGCGGCGCCGGCCGTCGGCGAGGCCCGGCCGCGAGCCGGCATGATCCGGCTGACGAGTGACCTCGGCGACGCCCGGCGCGTCGTTCGTCTACACGACGGAGGCCGGGGATACGGCGCGCTGGACGCTGTCGACGGGCGAGATCGATCTGCCGCTGCCCGCGACCGTTCGCGTCAAGGCCTGCCGGCTCGGCTACCTGGACAGCGAGGTCGTCGCGCGCGAATACCGCTGAGCCCGGCGGACGGACCTCTTTCACCCCTGCGGCCGAGGATGGCGTGGCGACAGTCCGCAGTTCCGGTAGAATGCTCTATCTTCCACAGCCAAGCGCGCCTCCGCTCGCGGTCTCGAGGAGTGTCACATGGATCGTCCGTATGCGCCGCAGCTGTCCGCCCATGCCCTCTCGACGCCCGAGCCGCTCGTGCGCGCGTTCGCGCGCCGCGTGCAGCAGGAAGGCGCCCTCGACCTGACGCAGGGCGACTACAAGAACGCCGACTTCGCGCCGCACCCCGAGGTGGTCCGGGCCGCGCAGCGCATCACGCGCAACACGGTCCACAGCTACGGGCCGGCGGTCGGGCGCATGGACGTGCGCAGCGAGATCGCCGAGTTCTTCAACCGCGACGGCCGCATCGACTACCCGTCCTCCGACGTCCGGTTCCTGCCCGACGAGGTCCTCTTCACGTCGGGCACCCGGTCGGGCCTCGCGATGGTGCTCGAGGTGCTCGGCGCCGACGGCACGGGCGTCGTCGTGCCCCGGCCGAGCTGGGAGTACGACTGGTTCGTCGAGCGCGCCGGCAAGCACCTCGTCGAACTCCCGACGGCGCCGCCGGAGTTCCTGCCCGACCCGGAGGAGCTCGACCGCCTGCTCGCGGCGGGCGGGATCTCGTCGGTCATCATCAACAACCCGCACAATCCGACGGGGCGCGTCTACCCGCGCGAGCTCGTCGAGGCGCTGGTGGACGTCGCCGTGCGCCACGGCGCCTACGTCCTGTACGACTCGGTCTACCAGCGCCTCGACTACGTCGGCGCCTTCGTGAACCCCGCCTTCGCCCGCCCCGAGTGGCGCGACTGGGTCGTGACGCTGTCGGGCCTGTCGAAGATGGACATGTTCGGCGCATCGACGGGCGCCCGCGCGTGCTGGCTGGTGCTGTCCGATCAGATCCAGGTGAACGGCGTGCGGGCCCGCGAGGTGATCGCGAACCTGTCGGCGTGGCTCGTGGCGACGCCATCGACGCTGGCGCAGGACTGGGCCCTGGCCGCGCTTCAGAGCCCGCTGGCCGCGCTGCGGCGCCCGTCGCCGTACATGCGCGAGCGCCGCGACTTCATGGTGAAGGCCGCCGACGAGATCGCCGGCCTCGGCGTCGAGCGCACGGACTTCGGCGGCACCTTCTACGCGCCGCTGGCGTTTCCCGGCCTGGTCGGCGAGCGCTTCGAGCGCCTGCGCAACGGCCTGCGCGAGCGCGCGACGGTGCGGACGGCCGACGATGCGTTCGACTTCCTGCTGACGGCGGGCGTCGGCGGCATCCCGTTCACGGCGTTCGCGGGCCGCGACCCCGCGCGCTACGGCACGTGGCAGCGGCTGTCGTACGGCTCGAAGGACGTCGGCGAGCTCGCGGTGTTCATCGACCGCGTGCGGCGCCGGATCGAGCGACAGGGGCGGCTGGGATCGAGCGCGCCGGCGCCCGGCGCCGCGCGGCCGGCGGCGAGTCGGCGGCCGCGCCCGCGTCCGATCGAGGACGCGGTCTGGAGCAGCGTGTGCACGGAGGACGGGTACGAGGCCCTCGACGGCCTCGACGCCGCGACGTTCGAGGCGGCCCGCCGCGGACGGCAGCGGCCGGCCTGGCCGGATCCGCCCCGCCTCACCGGGACGAAGCACCCCGATTCCACCATCCATCGCGCCGAACAACTGGCTCGCGCGATCGACTCCGACGCCGACGCCGATCGCGACCACGCCAGTCGTGTCCTCGGCCACCTGGAGTGGCACCCGCTCGTCGAGGCGCGGCAGGAATTCGAAGAGACCATCACGGACCTGCTCGGCCCGTGCAACGAAGTGCTGCTCGACTTCGAGGGCCGGCAGATCAGCCCCGAGTGGCTCGACGTCCCGGAGAAGGTCGTCCTCGCGCTGCTGCGCCACGGCCTCGTCCCCGGCGAGGACTGCCATCTCCTGTTCCGCGTGCCCAACCCGTGGCTCGAGCAGGACGAGGAGAAGATCGAGAAGATCCTGGCCGTCGTGGCGCGGGCGAACGTCCTGTTCCTGCTGGCCGCGCGGCGGCTCGGTCTCGAGCCGGCGCAGAACGCGATCTACGAGCTGACGGTCCCGCAGGTCAACGCCCGGGCCGACCTCGGCGCGCTGATGAAGATCGGCACGCTCTACCGCCAGGCGATCGATCACCTGTTCCACGGCTCGCCCGATCGTGTCGACGCGTTCCTCGCGGCGCGCATCCCGGAGGCCGATCGGGCGGACCTGATCGCCCGCGTCGCCCGCGTGCGTCTCGTGCCGCTCGTCGAGAACGTCGGCGCGCTGTCGCACCTGCCGGACCTGCTCGAGTCGTTCTACGCGATGCTGGAACGCAACCGCGGCGTGCCGGGCCTGCCGTCGGCGTCGAGCTTCGTCACCCGCGCCGGCGAGCCGGCCGCGATCGTGCGCGTGTTCGTGGCCATGTCCGACACGGCCGAGCAGAGCGGCAAGATCGCCACCGATGCCGCCTATGCGCTCATGGTCGCCGGGCGCGACGACGCCGAGCGGCGTCTGGCGGATCACGCGCGGCGCGCCGGCGAGCCGGCCCCGAAGGTGACGTTCCTGGTCGGCGCGGGCCGTGCCGGGTTCCGCGGAGGGCTTCGACCCGGCGCACGACGGCGTCATCGCGCAGTTCGCGCGCGCGGACGGCGTCACGCTGCAGGGCATCCGGGCCGACGCGCCGGCCGAGGCGGTGCGCCTGGCGGCGAAGTACCGCGAGGCGCTGCAGCACGCCGCGGCAGGCCCCGCTCGTCAATGCGGCCGACCGCGACTCGCTGGGCCGGCTGCTCGAATGCGGGCGTCAAGGCGCACACGGCGACGCTGCTCGCCATCGCGCCGCTCGTCGCGCCCTTCGGCGGCCTCGTGCCGCAGACGCGCGTCCGCATCCGCGCCACGGGATCGGTCAACTACGGGCGGTCGATCCCCGAGTATCCCGAGGAATGGGGCGGCGGGCGCCGGCCTCCCGGACAACCGCGACCTTCGCGACGCCTGGCCGGAAGGCGTCACGCTGCCGCGCGCCATCGTCTTCAACCTGGGCTGCACGACGCTCGGCCTCCCGGCCGTGGTGAGCGACCTCGCCGCGCTCGACAAGCGCGCGGCCGTGCTGCTCGACCGGCACGTGCCCGGCTACCGCGAGATCCTCGCGAGCGAACTGCCGTTGCTTCGTCCGCGAGTCGGTCGCGCTCGTCTTCGGCAGGCGCTTCGCCGAGGCGATGGCCAGGCGCTGCCTGCGGGCCGCCGCCGCAATCTGGGCGGACGTCCGCGTGCGCGAGGACCTGGTGCTGCCGACGTGCCTGTTCGCGATGCTCTACCTGCGCTACGTCGCCGAGGATGCCGACAGCTGGGACGAGACCAAGGAGCACGAGAGCCTGGCGACGCGCGAGAGCGAACTCATCCGCGACACCAGCAACGGGTCGTTCTCGGCGATCTGCGCCGAGCGGCCCGGCGACCGCTGGACGGTCCTGCAGACGCTGGTGGACGCCGACGAGGCGCGCCCGCCTGCTGCTGGCGCGCGAGCTGACGATCGAGGAGAAGCGCGAATTCGTCGACCTCCGGATCGAGGGCTGGCTGCGCGCGCTGCCCGACACGCTCTCGCGCGAACTGCGACGCGCGTGGGCGCCGCTTCGCGAACTCGACAAGGACGCGCTGACGCTGCGCGCGATCGAGCAGATGATCGCGCTCGAGCAACTGCGCGGCAGCCGCGGCGCGTAGTTCGGCCGGACCTCGCGGGTCAGCCTTTGACGCCGAAGCCCTTCTTCACCAGCAGGTCGCGGATCCGATCGCGCAGGTCGCCCTGGACTTCGATGGCGTCGTCCTGGACCGTCCCGCCCGCGCCGCATGCCTGCTTCAGATCCCGCGCAAGCTCTTTGAGGAACGCGGCGTTCCGGGGCAGGTCGTAGACGACCGTGACGGACTTCCCTCCGCGCCCCGCCTTCTCGACCCGGAGTTTCGCGACGACGCGAGCCGGGACGAGCGCATCAGCGCCCCTCGTGCTGCACCGGCACTCGCGTTCCGGCCAGCCGCAGCCGGGGCACACCCGGCCGGCTCCGGACGAGTAGACGAGCCGTGAAGGCGCTCGAGCAGTCACTCGGGTGATCATGCGCGAAGTGCGCACTCGCGGCAAGAGCGACTGTTCACGCAGGTGGACGGTCCGCCCGAAGAGCCGTACGCCCGGGAGGACACCGTCCGCGATTGGCGCCGAGAGACCGGCACCGACAAGCGGGACCGGTTCTTGCAGTGGCGCTGCATGCGCAGTCCCCTGTTCGCCTTGCTCCTGCTCACGGTTGTCGTCACCGCAGCGTGTGGCGGCGACGGCTCGCCATCGGCTCCGAGCACGGCCTCCACGTCAGCGTCGAGCGGCAGCACCGCCGGCCGCACGAGTCACAACGCGGGACGCGACTGCACGACCTGCCATAGCTTCACGCTGGCCGGCACGGCCTACAAGGCCGACGGCGCGACCGTCTACCCCGGGGCGACGATCAAGGTCACCTCGAGCGGCAACGCTGGCGGCACCGTCCTCGCCACGCTCACTTCTGATGCCAGCGGGAACTTCTACGCCTCGACGCCGGTCGCCTTCGGGATCCGGCGTCTACGTGAGCGCAGCCGGCACCACCGGCGTGACACGCGCGATGAACGGGTCCATCACCAGCGGCGCCTGCAATCGCTGCCACACGAGCGCGAGCAGGCTCATCGTCGACTGAGGCGCGTTGGGTTCGCGGCTGGGAAGCGCGAATCCAACGGCGCCGTTGAGCAGGGACGGCATCTTACCGTACCTGGCCGCCTGGCCGCGAGGGATCCTCAGGCCAGCGCGTCGATGATGGCGTTCAGCGTCGGGCTCGGCCGCATCGCCGCGGCGGTCTTCACCGGGATCCGGGCTGGTAGTAGCCGCCCATGTCCACCGGCTTGCCCTGCGCGCCGATCAGCTCCTCGTTGATCTTCGCCTCGTTCGCGGCGAGCTGCTGCGCCACGCGCGCGAAGCGCGCCTTCAGCTCCGCGTCCTTCGACTGCGCCGCCAGCGCCTCGGCCCAGTACATCGCCAGGTAGAAGTGGCTGCCGCGGTTGTCGATCTGGCCGACCTTGCGGGCCGGCGACTTGTTGCTGTCGAGGAACTTGCCGATCGCCTGGTCGAGGGTCTCGGCCAGCAGCGCGGCCCGCTGGTTGCCGAACGTCGCGCCGATGTGCTCGAGCGACGCGGTCAGCGCCGAGAACTCGCCGAGCGAGTCCCAGCGCAGGTAGCCCTCCTTCTGGAACTGCTGCACGTGCTTCGGGGCCGATCCGCCGGCGCCGGTCTCGAAGAGGCCGCCGCCCGCGAGCAGCGGCACGATCGAGAGCATCTTGGCCGACGTGCCGATCTCGAGGATCGGGAACAGGTCGGTCAGGTAGTCGCGCAGGACGTTGCCCGTGACCGAGATCGTGTCGTGGCCCTTGCGGATCCGCTCGAGCGAGAGCGTCATCGCGTCAACCGGGTCCAGGATGCGGATGTCGAGGCCGGCGGTGTCGTGCTCCTTGAGATACGCGTCGACCTTCGCGATGACCTGCGCGTCGTGGGCGCGGTTGCGGTCGAGCCAGAACACGGCCGGCGCGCCGGTGGCCCTCGCGCGCCGCACGGCCAGCTTCACCCAGTCGCGGACGGCGATGTCCTTGGTCTGGCAGGACCGGAAGATGTCGCCCGCCTCGACGGCCTGCTCGAGCAGCGTCTCGCCGGTGGACTCGACGACGACGCGGATCGTGCCGGCCGCGGGGGCGATGAAGGTCTTGTCGTGCGAGCCGTACTCCTCGGCCTTCTGCGCCATCAGGCCGACGTTCGGGACCGAGCCCATCGTCGCCGGGTCGAGGGCGCCGTGCCGCTTGCAGTCCTCGATGATCGTCTTGTACGTGGTGGCGTAGCAGCGGTCCGGAATGAGGGCCTTCGTGTCGTGCAGCTTGCCGTCGGGCCCCCACATCTTCCCCGACTCGCGCACGACGACCGGCATCGAGGCGTCGACGATGATGTCGCTCGGCACGTGGAGGTTGGTGATGCCCTTGTCGGAGTCCACCATCGCGAGCGCCGGCCGCGTCGCGTAGGCGGCCCTGATGTCGGCCTCGATCTCCGCCCGCTTCTCCGCCGGCAGGCCCTGGATCTTCGCGTAGCAGGTCGCCGAGGCCGAAGTTGGGGTTCACGCCGAGCTGCGCGAACGTCGCCGCGTGCTTCGCGAAGACGTCCTTGAAGAACACGCTGACGGCGTGGCCGAACATGACCGGGTCGGACACCTTCATCATGGTGGCCTTGAGGTGCAGCGACAGCAGCAGCCCCTCGGCCTTGGCCTGCTCCATCTGCTCCTCGTAGAACGTGCGGAGCGCGCCGACGTGCATCACCGAGGTGTCGAGGATCTCGCCCTCGATGACCGGCATCTGCTTCTTGAGCACCGTCGTCGCGCCATCGGCCGCGACGAACTCGTAGCGCACGTCGGTGGCCTTCGAGACGGTCAGCGAGTTCTCGCTGCCGTAGAAGTCGCCGCCCGTCATGTGCGCGACGTGAGACTTCGAGTCGGCCGACCACGGACCGAGCTTGTGCGGGTGCTTCTTCGAGAACGCCTTGACCGAGAGCGGCGAGCGGCGGTCGGCGTTGCCCTTCGCGCAGCACCGGGTTGACGGCGCTGCCCAGCACCTTCGCGTAGCGGGCCTGGACGGCCTTCTCGGCGTCGTCTTTCGGCGCCTCCGGGTAGTCCGGGACGTCGTAGCCCTTCGCCTGCAGCTCCTTGATGGCTTCCTTGAGCTGCGGAATCGACGCCGAGACGTTGGGCAGCTTGATGATGTTGGCCTCCGGCTTGTGGCGTCAGCTCGCCGAGCTCGGCCAGGTAGTCCGGGATGCGCTGCGCCTCGGTCAGGCGCTCGGGGAAGTTCGCGATGATCCGGCCCGCGAGCGAGATGTCCCTGGTCTCCACCGACACGCCCGGTGCCCTTGGTGAAGGCCTGCACGATGGGCAGGAACGAGTACGTCGCCAGCGCGGGTGCTTCGTCAATCTCGGTCCAGATGATCGTCGATGTCGTCTCGCTCATGCCGTCTCCTTCTGAGGCCGGGAGGCCGGCAGCGGGACCGGCCGATCAACAACACGTCAGTATAGTGCGGAGCCGGCGGGGAGTGTTCATCCGCCCGCCGCGGCGAGCCGGAGGGGCTACCAGCCCCGGCTGGCCTTGAGAAAGACGTAGGCCAGCAGGTCGCGGCCGGTCGGAGTCAGGCGGACGGCGTCCCAATCGAGCAGCCCCGCCGAATCGGGGCCTCCGATGTCGCGGACGCCCGCGACCACCTCGATGGCGTTCTCCAGCATGACGCCGTGCAGGTTCAGCGATTGCGCCTCGCATCGCTCGGGATTCACGTAGAGCATGCCGGTCGACCGGGTGTAGGTGACGCACGCCCCGGCGTTCGGCTGCGTGTAGACGACGAAGATCTGCCCGTCCGCGGCGACCCTGGTGACGCGGCCGTAGCTCATCCATGGAAGCGTGACCGCCTCCGCGAGCGCCCGCACCATGCTGTCAATCGCGCTCATCCGGGCCCGTCGCGCCGCCGGTGTCCGCTCCGCGCGAGATGGTCAGGTTCCGGTCGAACCCCAGGACGCCGCCATCGACCAGGCTGTAGTCGGTGCCGTTCGCCGCGTTCATGACGAACACGTCGTACGACGCCCGCTCCGCGATCGGGACCTGAAAGCTGACCGAACCCGCCGTGGAAGACGCGACGAAGTCGCCGACGCGGCCGTCGGCGGCGCCCTCGCGAACGACCAGCCGCTGGGAATCCGCGGAATCGACCGGGATCGCCGCCTGCACCACGTTTCCGTCGTCGTCGACGACTTCTCCGAGCGCGTCGATCGAGAGCGTGACCGTCGTGCCGCTCGAACGCGTGGCGGTCCACGATCCGAGCCGGCCTGCCGTATGGTTGTAGACGGTGAAGGTCAGCGCCGCGTCGACGGGCGGAAGATACGTGAATCCCTCCGCCAGCGTGCCTGACAGGTACCCGACGGTGACGACGATGTCGGCCGCGCCGGCGGTGCCGGCGGGGGTGATGGCCGTGATCGTGGTCTCGCTGCTGACGGTGACGCTCGTCGCGGAGACGCCGCCGATCTTCACGGTTGCGCCGGACGTGAAGTGCTCGCCGGTGATCGTCACCACCGTGCCGCCGGCGTCGGCCCCGCTCGCTGGCGCGATCGCGGTGACCTTCGGCGTGTAGAGCGTCGTGGTCGTCGCGGTCGTCGAACTCGACGTCGAATCAGTAGGCGACGCGGGATTGCCGCCGCCGCACGCCAGAGCGCCGAACGCCGCGCCGATGCCGATGATGAAGACTGCTCGTGCCGCCCAAACCTCCCGAAACATGGAGACTCCGCATTTCCCAGGCGCAGGCACGCTCATTACACCAGACGAGTCCGCGCGCGAATGGTGCGCCATCCTTAATTCACACAACGCCACACTCGCGTCACATCGCGCCGCCGCCCGCCTCGCGCCCCTGCGTCGTCCGCACGCGCTCGCTGCGCACCCTGCCCGTTGGTGTAGCATGGCCGCGGCACCTGTTTCGTGCCGGGAGGAATCATGGATACGCGTCACACATTCACCGCCGATCGCCGGGATTTCCTGCTCAAGGCGGGCCTGGGCGTCGCTGCCGCCGGAACCCTGCTTGTCGGATTCGCTGTCCGCGCAGGCGTCCGTCGCGCGCCAGTTGACGCGACACCGAGAAGCTGTCGCGCCTCGCCATGACGTGCTGGCCGCAGCGCCACCTGTTCAAGTCGTACGGCCGGGGCACGCCCAACGAGGAGACGGTCGGGCTGCGGAAGAAGTACGGCGAGATCACGATGCACGACCTGCCGAAGTGGACGAAGGACAACTTCCCCGGGCGTCTACCACCTCGACCTCTGGTCCGACGTCTTCGGCGACCCGGCCGACACGGCGCAGTACACGGAGACGACCGTCGAGCGCAACGGCAAGCCGTTCACGATGCGCCGCTGGGATCCGAGCGCGCCGGCGTCGAAGAAGTGGGTGGAGAAGCTGGCGTCGATCATCGCGAACGAGAAGTTCGTGTGCCAGCACATCTCCAACAACGCGCCGCAGTTCCTGGCCGACCCCGACGACGCGAAGCGGAAGGAAGGCATCCGGGTCGCCAAGCTCTGGATGGACACGGCCGCGGTGCTCGGGGCCAAGACGATGCGGGCGAACACCGGCACGTCGAGCGGGCGGATCATGCCGGAGGCGGAGGACCACGCCACCGGCTACCCGAAGAACGAGAAGATCGTGGTCTACCTGAAGAAGTGCATCGAGTCGTTCAAGGAACTGGCCGAGTACGGCGCCAGGGTCGGGGTCAAGATCACCATCGAGAACCACTGGGGCCTGTGCGCCAACCCGATGAACATCCGCATCATCATGGACGAGGTGAACCACCCCTACTGCGAGTGCACGCCGGACTTCTGCAACTGGGAGAACGAATACCACCTCTTCCACGGCCTCGAGGCGGTGATGCCCTACACGCACACGCACGTGCACGCGAAGTACTGGGACCGCTGGAAGACGCCGGAGAAGGACTGGAACGACGTGCAGCGCAGCGTGCGCATCCTGAACGCGCACCGCTACAAGGGCACGATCGCCCTCGAGTGGGAGAACGGCCCGATGGACGGCATCGAGGGCACGAAGTGGCTGATGAAGGAAGTGCTCGCGGCGCTCTAGGACTCAGGGGCTCGGGGCTCGGGGCTCGGGGCTCGTCAGTCAGCGGTTCGACGCTGCGTCCATGCGGCGAAGCCCGAGTCCGACTGCGCCCAGCGCCTAGTCCCTAGCCCCTACGCCGGCGGCGTGAACGGCTTCTGGCCCGCGAAGATCCGGTCGAGGCGCGCGACGACGTCCTTCAGGTAGGCCGCGTCGCCGCCGCTGATCTCGGTCGTCACCCACCCTTCGTACTTGACCTCGGCGAGGGCCTTCCTCACCTCCGGCCAGTCCACGTCGCCTTCGCCGAGGTTCGTCCAGGCGTACTTGCTCTCCTTGCGATCGAGCTTGAAGTCCTTGACGTGCACCCGGGCGATGCGCGGGCCGAGCGTGCGGATCCAGTCCTGCGGGTAGCCGTAGAACAGCATGTTGCCGACGTCGAAGTACGCCTTCACCCAGGGCGAGTTGAACTCGTCGCGTAGCGCGCCATCTCGAGCGGGCTGATGAGGAACTTGTTCCAGACCTCCTCCATGCCGACGATGACCTTCAGCTCCTGGGCCAGCGGCAGGATGCGCTCCTTGATGACCTTCTGCGAACGCGTCCAGGCGTCCTTGTAGCCGGTCTCGGGGTTGACGACGCCCGGCACGAGCAGGACCACGTCGGCGCCCCAGAGCTTCGCGTTGCGCAGCGACGTCTCCATGCCGGCGACGCTCTTGTTGACGACCTCCGGGTCGGCGCTCGACAGCGGGTAGCGCCAATGGTCCGCGTTCATGACGCCGTGGATCGTGAGGCCGGTCTTGGCCGAGGCCTCCTTGATCTCGTCGGCGACGGCCGGCGGCCGAAATCGTCCCGATCTCGATGCCCTGGAACCCCACGTCGAGAGCCAGCTTGAACTTGTCCAGGTAGCCCAGCTCCTTCGGGAGCATCGACACGTAGACCGCCTTCTTCAGGCCGCCGCCAGCCCCGGCCTGCGGCGCAGCCGACAGCGTCGCGCCGCGGATCGCCGCCAGCGTGGACGCGGCCGCCGTCATCTCCAGAAACGCCCGTCGATCGATCTTCGTCATCCCGCCCTCCCTCGCTGGCGCAGAGTACTCCGATGCGGCGCCGGACTCAAGCCCGCCGCGCTCGCGCGCGGGCTGTAGAATCTAGCCGGAGCCCGTGGAGCCCGGGCGCCGGACGGCGAAGGCGGAGGTATAGAATCTCCCGGACTGATTCCGCGCCACGCAAGGAGAGAGGACATGGACGATTCGAAGAGACACCAAGGTCGGCCGACGCGAGTTCGTCGGCGTGGCCGCCGCGGCCACGGCCGGCTTCACCATCCTGAAACCCAGCACGGTCTTCGGCACGCAGGCCAACTCGGCCGTCCGCCTCGGCGTGCTCGGCTGCGGCGGGCGGGGCACCGCCGTCACCGAGTCGTTCCTGCAGAACACGGGCGCGATCGTGACGGCCATGGGCGACATCTTCCAGGACAACCTGGAGAAGAGCGCCCAGGAACTGGACGACGTCTCGCGGAAGCTCAACAAGCCCTTCGCCGACGCCGCCGCACATGTTCAAGGGCTTCAAGGCCTACGAGCAGCTGTTCGCGAGCAAGGACGTCGACGCCGTCTACATCGCGACGCCGCCCTACTTCCATCCGGATCATCTCGAAGCCGCCATCGCCGCCGGCAAGCACGTCTACCTGGAGAAGCCGGTCGCCGTCGACGTGCCGGGCGCCAAGCGGATCATGGCCCTCGGCGAGAAGATGAAGGGCAAGCTGAGCCTGGCCGTCGGGTTCCAGATCCGCTACGCGTCGCCGTACGTCCTGCTCGAGAAGCGGATCCGCGAAGGCCAGATCGGCTCGCCGGTGTCGGGCCAGATCCACTACTTCGCCTCGAACATCGACCGCCCGCCGTTCGCCGACAAGTCGGCCGACGAGCGGCGCCTCCGGAACTGGATCTACGAGAAGACGATTTCCGGCGACATCATCGTCGAGCAGAACATCCACATCATCGACACCACGAACTGGCTGCTCAACGGCCGGCCGCTGAAGGCCTACGGCAGGAACGGGCGGGCGGGGCGCACCGACACCGGCGACTGCTCCAGCCACTACAACTGCGTGTTCACGTACCCGAAGGACGTGCACGTCAGCTTCGCCTCGACCCAGTTCGGCAAGGCCGCGTGGGGCGTCGGCATGCAGTACTACGGCACGCGCGGCATCGCCGAAGCCCGCTACGACGCGCCGGTGCGCATCTCCGGCGAAACCAACTGGGAGTACCCGGGCCTCGGCCGGCCGCAGGCGGTCGATCAGCAGGCGGCGGTCACGGGCCGGTTCCGCGGCGCGCTCGACGACGCGGACGCGAACAAGCAGGCCGCGTTCATCGGCAGCGTCGTCAGCGGCAACCTGCTGAACGAGGCCGTGTCAGGAGCCGAGTCGGTCGCTCGTCGGCGATCCTCGGCCGGATGGCGGCCGAGACGGGCCGCGAAGTCACGTGGGAAGAGATGCTGAAGTCGACGGAGGTCTACGACCCGAAGATCAACTTCGCGCAGTTCGCGTAGAGACCGGAACGGGGTCAGACGCGCCGTGCGTGCGCGTCTGACCCCGCTGCTGTCAGGCAGAGCCAGAGGCTGACGTCGTCAGAGTCGGAGAGCCTGCACCTGGTCTCTTCTGCGCTTCCGACCTGCCCGCTAGCCACCGGCTCAGATCGATGCGGCGGAAGAAGATCTCCGCGCCCTCCGACTGGATGATGATCTTCCCCTCGGTCAGGCTCGACCGGACGCCCTCGTTCACGACCTTGCCGTTCACGATGTACGTGAGGCGGTCGCCCTCCGCGACGACCTCGAGGCGCGTCCACTTGCCGGCGGGGCTCTCGACATCGTCCCTGCCGCGGAAGCCGAGCTTGTCCTGCCAGTCGACGTCCCGCCCGTACCAGTTGATGCGGCCGCTCTCGAACTCGCGCGCCTCGCCCGCCGGGTCGAACACGGCTTCGCCGTCGCGGTCCTTGCCCGCGCGCGCGGTGAGGCGGGGCGTCAGGCGCGTCCCGTCCGCCTCGTAGCCGGCGACGAGGATGATGTCGCCGACGCCGCCCTCGATGATCTGCGCCTCGATCGAACGCATCCACGGCCCGTTGAAGTCGCGTCCCGTGTTGCCGTCGGCGCCCTGCGCGTGCACGAGCACGCCGCTGTCGCGCGCGGCGTTCCGGCGCTGCCCCCACGTCAGCAGCCCCCACCGGAACTCCACGATGAGCCGGTAGTCGCGGTACGACTCGCGCGTGACGATGCCGCCCCACCGCTCGCCGCTGATGCGGATGGCGGGCGCCCCGTCCACCTGGTCCACGACGGTGAACACGCGCAGCGGGTCCTCCCTGTGGGAGTCCACCAGCCACGTGGAGAACGCCGTCCATGCTCTTGCCGTCGAACAACTGAATCACCCGGTCGGGCCGCACCGCCGTCTGGGCGGCAGACCCGCACGGCAACGCCAGGACGAACATCGTCAGAATCGCAGCAACGGCGCGCATCACAACCTCCCAGGACCGGTTTCAGCACCGCTGATCGCGACGCCGGCCTCCGGCCTGTCAGATCCTCAGATACAGCTTCCGTCGGTACATCCAGTACAGGATCAGCCAGTAGAAGAACAGGATCGCGCTCCCCATGACGAACGGCTCGTACGCGGCGCCGAAGGCCGCGAACGTCCCGGCGCCGAGGTGGGTGCGCAGCGAACCGCGGATGAAGTCCTCGAAGAGGTGCGCGATCATGTACGCCGCGATCGAGTTCATCCCGATGACGACGAGCGAGAAGGCCGGCTTGCGCCAGCCCGCGAGATCGACGACGCGCGTAGAAGGCGGCGAGGAGCAGGAAGCACCAGCCGCCGCTGAACAAGGTCCAGCTCGGCGTCCAGATGCGCTTCACGGACGGGCAGAGGCCCGTCGCGTCGAGCAGCCAGGCCCGCCGCGATGCCGATGGCGCCGGCCGTGAGCAGCCACGTCATCTTCGCCCGCGGCGATCCGGCTCGCTTTCATCACCCGCCCGGCGATCAGCCCGAGGATCATCGTCCCGAGCGTGGGGATGAAGCTGAGCGTCGCGTAGCCGCCGCCGTTGAACGTGAACCAGCCGTCGGGCGGGAACAGGTTCAGGAACCACGTGTCGAAGGCCCACGCGAGGTTCGTGTTCTTGTTCCAGTGGGCCGCGAAGCCCTGGAAGTTGTGGACCCAGTCCGGCGTCACGCCGGCGGCGGCCCAGTCGAAGTCCGGGCCCGGGCAGCGGATACAGGGCGAACGCCGCCCAGTAGCCCGCGAGCATCAGCGCCCAGCGCGATCCACGCGTCGCGCGAGCTGGCGGAACCCCAGCAGGAACAGGAACGCCGTATCCCAGCCCGATCTGCGTCAGCGTGTCTTCGAACGTGAACCGCGTGACGTCCCGGCCGATCGAGCGGAGGAAGATCCCCAGCGCCACCAGCATGAAGGCCCGCCAGAACGCGTGCAGCGTCATCCACCCCTTCGCCTGGCCCTTCGCCAGGCGGCTGGCCATCGAGAACGGCACGGCCACGCCGACCATGAACGAGAACGACGGCTGAATGAGGTCGTGCAGCGAGCAGCCGGCCCAGGGCGCGTGCGTCTGGTGGAAGGCCAGGAAGGCCCAGAACGCGCTCTCCGGCACGCGCGAGGCGACCTCGGCCAGGCGCAGCACCTCGGCCATCATGAGGAACATCACGAAGCCGCGGTAGGCGTCGAGCGAGGCGAGGCGGGGCGGGGCGACGGGAGAACTCATGCGGCGGATGATACCCCAGCGGCGCTATACTCTGCCCGTGAGGCGGTATCGGAACCCGTGCACGCGGCCATGGTAGCCGCCGAGCGCAGGTTCCGAAGCCGGTCCTGTGGAGGTGACCGATGCGTGCAATCCGCCCTGTCCTGTCCCTGCCAGCGCTCTGCTGCTCGCGCTTGCGCTGGCTGCTCCGGCCCTGGCCCAGACGGCGCCGCCGCCGGGATTCGTGTCGCTCTTCAACGGCAAGGACTTCACCGGCTGGAAGGTGCCGGACGGCGACAACGGCCACTGGAAGATCGTGACGGCGTCATCGACTACGACGCGCAGAGCGAGGCGCCGGGCGACAAGAACCTGTGGAGCGCGGCGGAGTACGGCGACTTCGTGCTGCGGCTCGAGTGGCGGATCAAGGAGACGCCCTACGTCAACCCGAACGTCCCGATCATCCGCGTCGACGGCACCCACAAGAAGGGCGCGGACGGCAAGGAGATCCGGCTCGCGGTTCCCGACTCGGACTCCGGCGTCTACGTGCGCGGCTCGTCGAGGGCCCAGATCAACATCTGGGCCTGGCCCATCGGGTCCGGCGAGGTGTACGGCTACCGCATGGACGCGAAGATGCCGCCCGAGGTGCGCGCCGGCGTCACGCCGAAGGCCAACGCCGACCGCGACATCGGCCAGTGGAACGAGTTCGAAATCACCATGAAGGGCGACCGGCTGACGGTGGTCCTGAACGGCATCACGGTGCTCGACAACGCCCAGCTGCCCGGCGTGCCGGCGCGCGGGCCGCTCGCGCTGCAGCACCACGGCCAGAAGAAGGACGGCGTCTGGACGGGCCCGCCGTCGCTCGTCCAGTTCCGCAACATCTCCATCAAGGCCCTCAACTAGGCGGCGACATGGATCGGCGCGACTTCATCGTGAAGAGCTCGGCCGCGTCCCTGCTCGCCTGCTTCCCGGCGTCGCTCGCGGGCGTCGAGCGCACGCTCGAAGCCGGCAAGCTGGAGCGCCGCGCGCTCGGCCGCACGGGCGAGCGCCTCTCCATCATCGGCTTCGGCGGCATCGTCGTCATGAACGCCACGGCGCAGGAGGCGTCGAGGCGCGTCGCCGAGGCCATCGACCACGGCGTCAACTACTTCGACGTGGCGCCGAGCTACGGCAACGCCGAAGAGATGCTCGGCCCGGCGCTCGAGCCCTACCGCAAGAACGTCTTCCTGGCGTGCAAGACGACCGAACGCAGCCGGGAGGGCGCGCAGCGGGAGCTGGACAACTCCCTGCGCACCATGCGGACGGATCACTTCGACCTCTACCAGTTGCACGCCGTCAACACGCGCGACGACGTCGAGAAGATCTTCGCGCCGGGCGGCGCCCTCGAGACCTTCGTCGCCGCGCAGGAAGGCGGGCAAGGTCCGCTTCCTGGGATTCTCCGCGCACTCGGTCGAGGCGGCCCTCGCGCTCATCGGCCGCTACGACTTCGACACGATCCTCTTCCCCACCAACTTCGCCACCTGGCACGCCGGCAACTTCGGGCCGCAGGTGCTGGCCGCGGCGCAGGCGAAGCAGATGGGCATCCTGGCGCTGAAGGCCATGGCTCGCGGGCCGTGGCCGAAGGACGCGAAGCGGGACACGTACCCGAAGTGCTGGTACGAGCCGCTCGCGGCTCCGGACGACGCGATGATGGGGCTGCGATTCACGCTGTCGCACCCGGTGACGGCGGCGATCCCGCCGGGCGACGAAACGCTGTTCACGCTGGCCCTCGGCCTGGCGCTGCGCTTCACGCCCCTTGCCGAGGGCGAGGCTCGCGCCATCAAGGAGAAGGGGCTGGCGACGGCGCCCCTGTTCAAGTACCCGAGCTGGGCTAGGGCTCGGGGCTCGGGGCTCGGGACTCGGGCTGGAGGCTCGAGGCTTCAGCCTCAGGGCTGACGCTCGGCTACCGCCGACCGCCGAACCAGTAGCTCACCTTCACGAGCAGCACGTCGTCGGCAGGCGACGTGAAGACGCGGGAAAGGTCCGAGCCGAAGTCGAAGTCGCCCGTCGGCAGCCGGTCCCGCCGCTGCTGCGTCCAGACGACGTAGAGTGACGACCCCGGCCGGAACTCCCACCTGAAGATGGCGTTGGCGCGCAGCGACGTCACGTTGAAATCGGGCTGCGCGATCGTGAACGCCTGGGCCGGGCCGTCGGCGTCGGGGTCGATGACGAACAGGGATCCCGAGGCGGTGATCGTGCCGGCGTCGATCCCGTAGCGCACGAAGTCGTACGTGTTCGGCGCGTACACCTCCTTGATCGCGCCGAAGTCGCCGGCCGAAATGAGCGGCTGCAGATACACCTGGAGGGACGTGCGCGGCGAGGTGGCCAGGCTGATGCGCGTCGTCGCCGACACCTCCGTCTGCCTGAGGTCCCCGAAGACATACCGGTGGTCGTACGTCCTGGTCGCGTACGGGTCGGCCACCGTCGACAGGTACTGCGCCGAGACGACGTTCTTGCGGAACGTCGGCCCGGCGGTGAGCGTGAGCGCGGGGAACGGCCGCCACGCGACCTGGGCGTCGAGCGCGAGCGCCGAGGCGCCATAGTCCCGGTCGGTGTAGCTCCCGCCGAAGCTCAGCACGGCCTTCTTCCGCGAATCGGTGGCGACGCCGAGCTGGACCCCGCGGTTGCCCGGCCGAATCACGGTGGGCCCGCCGCGCGTGAGCTTGTCGTCCCACACGCGCTTGGCATACGTCACCAGCGCCGATGTCCGCCACATGTTCTTGAGGCGAACCGTCGCGTTCGCCTGCCAGCCGTCGCCCTGGGACTGCCATCCCCAGTTCCACGTCCACCACTTCGACACCCAGAACGTCCGCTCGCTGGACCAGCGGTCCGGTGTCAGCTTGCGGTACTGGAGCATGGCGTGCGCCCCGGCCCGGTCCGTCTGCGTCGAGTAGCCGGCGTCGTTCACCTCGAGGCCCGGGCTCATGCCCCAGATGCCGAGGTTCACCGTGACGTTGCCGCTGTTGCGGTTGACGTTGGCCTGGCCGTTCCAGCCCGACATGCTCGTCGCGGTCGGGTCCAGCTTCACGAACGTCACGTCGGGCCGCTGGAAGTACCGCTGTTCGGCCTTCTGGAGGCGCGTGATCGCGTCGGTCGAGCCGTGCACGGAACTGCCCGCGAGGCCTCCGTGGAACACCCAGTTGCGTGCGCTGTCGAGGAAGACATGGCCGTCGACGCCGAGCATCACCGCGCGATCGGCGAGGTACGACTCGAGCGCGGGGTCGTCGAGGTCGCGAAAGACCGACGTGCCCAGCAGGCCGATGGCGCCGCGGCGGCCGAGCTCCCGCTGGGCGCGGAACACGGTGTAGCTCGACAGCGGCTCGACCTCTGCCTTGACCGTCCGGTTGCCGTCCGACAGCTGCGCGAACTCGCGCCCGGTGACGGCCTGGAGCGCGCCGAGCGTCCAGCCGCCGCGCGTGCGCCCGACGACCTTGGCGGCGCCGAGGATGGTGGTCCAGCTCGGGATGTCCACGTACCGGTCGTTCACCTTCACCTGCGGGTATCGCCCGATGCGGCGGCTGTAGTAGAGCGTCGGCTCGGGCCGGAAGAACCCCCAGGTACTGGCTGGCGCCGCTGCGGCCGAAATCGCCGAACACCTTGGCGCCCTCCGTGAAGAACGGGCGCCGCTCCTCGAAGAACGTCTCGAACTGCGAGAGGTTGACGACGGCCGGGTCCACCTCGACCTGGCCGAAGTCCGGGTTGAACGTGGCGTCGAGGGTGAGGCTGCTCGACAGGCCGTACTTGAGATCGAGGCCGGCGCCGGCGAAGAAACGCGACCCGTCGTTGAACGGCGATCCCTCCAGCACCGGCGCGATGAACTCCTCGCGCGCCGTCACGTACGGCAGCAGCTCCAGCGTCGTGGGCGGGTCGATGCCGGCGATGCCCTCGAGGCGGGCCATCTTCGACGCCAGGCCGGACTCGTTCTTGCGGACGAGCCGCAGCCACGCCGATTCGTTGCGGCGCTGGATGACGCGCTGGACGTTGATGCCCCAGGTGTAGCGGTCGGCGTCCGGGAAGCGCAACTGCGAGAGCGGGATGCGCATCTCGACGGACCATCCGCCGGCGCCGATCTCCACCGCCGACGCCCACACGGCGTCCCAGGTCGAGTCGAGGAAGTTGTCGTTGTAGATGAGCGCGTCGCGCTGGACGCCGGCCGCCGACACGCCGAACTGCGCGCCGGTCAGGCCGGTCGTTGTGCGGATCGAGGTAGACGAGCAACGCGTCGGCGTCCACCGGCAGCGTCGCGGCGCGAGAGCTGGCGCACGATGCCCGGCCGGGTCGCGATCCCGCATCTCGGCAGCCACGTAGACGGCGTGGTCGTCGAACGCGACGCGGACCAGCGTCTCCTCGGTCGCGGGCTGTCCCTTCGTCGGGATCGCGCTGGAGAAACCCGCCGACCGGCACGGCCGCGGCCCATACGGGATCGTCGAGCCGCCCGTCGATGACCGGTGGCGGCACGGCGCGCACAGCGGTCACCACGCGAACAGGTTGCGGCTGGGCGAGCGCGGCCGACGCACAGAGGGCCGCGCAGACGAAGGCGGCGACGACGCACGAGCGGCGATCGAGGCGCGAACGGCATCCGGCGCATTCTATCGCCGGTCGAGCGCGCGCGTCACATCGGCCTGGCACCGCGCCGGAGGGACGCGCCGCCGTTGAGGCGCGCACCGCGGTGTGGTACAAAGCAGGAGCCGCCAGGCCTCCGGACCCGCGCTCCCCGAGCCGCACATGACATCGATTTCCGCCATCGTCATCACGCCGGACGCTCTCGGGACCGTCGCACGCACGCTGGAGTGCCTGCGCGCGCAAACCGTGCGCGATGAACTCGAGGTCGTCCTCGTCGGGCCGCGAGGCCGCGGTGCGCGAGGCCGAGGCGGCCGGCGTGGCGCGCGCGTTCGGCGGCTTCCGATCCGTGGGCGTCGGCGACGCTCGCGCTGACCAGCGAGGCCCGCGCCGCCGGCATTCGCGCGGCGACGTCGCCGGTCGTCGTGCTGACCGAGGATCACAGCTGGCCCGAGCCGGGGTGGGCCGAGGCCCTCTCTGCGCGCACATCGCGAGCGGCTGACACGGTCGTCGGGCCGGCGGTGGTAGAACGCGAACCCGCATTCCGTGCTCTCCTGGGCCAACTTCCTCGTCGAGTACCTCGGAGTGGATGTTCCCGTGCAGCACGACGACGATCGCGCACCTGCCCGGGCACAACAGTTCGTACACGCGCGACGTCCTGATGGCACTCGGGCCGGACCTCGCTCCCCAGCTCGAGGCCGAAAGCCTGCTGCATTGGCGCCTGCACGCGGCGGGCGCCACGGCTGTCGGTCGCCCCCGATGCCGTCACGCGCCACCTCAACTTCTCGCAGCTCGTGGCCGTCGCTCGGCGTCCGGATCAACAGCGGCCGCCTGTTCGCGGGCATGCGCCGCATCCCGTGGCCGCGGTGGCGGTCCCTCGCTCTACGCGGGCGGGTCCGTGCTTATCCCGCCGCTCCGCTTCTCGCGCATCATCGGGCGCGTCCGCCAGCCGGGCCGCGCCGCGCTCGTGCCGTGGCGCAGCTATCCGTTGGCCTTCGGCCTGCTCGTGTATCGACGCGGCCGGCGAATGCCTCGGTTACCTGTTCGGGCCCGGCCGGGCTGCGGAGAACATCTCGGCGATTGACTTTCACCGCGAGGCGTTCCTGAGCCGGAAGCGACCGCGCGCGCCTCGACGGCGCCGCGGGATGAGCGCGCGATGGAGTGCTCGGTCGTCATCCCGACGCGCGACCGGCCTGGGCCGCTCGACACCTGCCTTGGCGCCCTCGCCGCGCAGTCGCTCCCGCGGGATCGCTTCGAGGTCATCGTCGTCGATGACGGCAGCCGGTGCCGGTCGCGCCGCGCCTCGACGCGTGGCGCGCCCGGCTCAACATCGAACATCGCGCGCGTCGCGGAGCCCCGGCACGTCCACCGTGGAGCTGGGGTTCTACGCGGGGCTGCTGCCCAGCATCGTCCGGCTCATGCCGGGGACGTCGTCATCCGGCGGCGCCTAGGCGCGTTGCTGGTCGTCTGGCAACTGGCCAACACGGCCGGCTATCTCCAGGCATGGGCGGATGCCCGCGCCCCGCTGCGGAGCGGGGCATCGTGACCGCCCGGGAACGCTCGCTGTCGCTGGCTCGATCGCCGCTGGTGGCGTGGCGCCTGGCGGCCCTCGGACGGTACGATCTTCACGTACGACGGGATGCCCTTCCGGTTCCGGCACCTGTCGCCCGCCCGGCGCGCGAATCTCGCCCGGGCCGGCCTCAACCTCTTGTTCCGGCGGGCGGCTCCGTGGAGCATGCCGCTGCACATGCAGTTCGAACTGACCAACGTGTGTTCGCTCCGCTGCCCGGTCTGCCCGACCGGCCTGGGCGAGCTGGCGCGCCCGCCGGCCTTCATGGACCCGGCGTTGTTCGAACGCGTGATCGACGAAGTGGGGCCCTTCCTGCTGACGGCGTCGCTCTGGGTGCTGGGGCGAGCCCCTGCTGCACCCGTCCCTTCCCGCATCCTCGCCGCCGCCGAACGCCACCCGATCGTGACGCTGCTGTCCACCAACGGACAGCAGCTCGCCGAACCGCAGGTGATCGAGGCGATACTCGCCCATCCGCCGACGCACCTGATCGTCGCCCTCGACGGACTGACCGACCAGACCAACCAGCGCTTTCGGAAAGGCGCCAGGCTCGCTCCCATGCTCGAGGGCGTCTCGCGCCTCGCCGAGGCGAAGCGCGCGACGGGCCAGGCGCTGCCGCTCCTGCACCTCCGCTACATGGTGATGCAGCACAACGAGGCGGACATCGCGCGCGTCGAGGCGTTCGCCCGGGCCGCGGGCTTCGATGGCGTCACGATTCGCACGCTGCTCATCGTCACGTCGGACACGGGCATCGCCAGGCATGCCGAGATGGAGCCGCGGCGCGGCGAGTATCGGGCATACGAGCGCACCGAGGCCCGCACCGTGTCGAGGCCTGGATTCCGATGCCTGCAGCCGTACTGGTTTCCCGTCGCTCTTCGCCGATGGCACCGTCGTGGCGTGCGAGCAGGACTTCAACGCTGAGCGGCCCCTCGGGACCGTCGCCGGAACCGCCGGCTTCCGGGACGTCTGGTATTCGACCGCCGCCGCCCGCCAGCGCCGGGCGATCCGCGCGGACAACCGCCGGAGCATCTCCTTCTGCGCGCGCTGCCCGTTCGCCGCCCGCCGCACGACGGACACGAGCGCCGGGTACGTGGACCTCAGCGGCGCGACGGCGCGCCCGCTCGCCATCGGGGGCTAGCCATGGGCCATGGAGTTCAACCCGTCCGTCTCGGCATCATCGGGTGCGGCCGGGCGACGATCTGTCCATCACGTTCCCGCCATCCTCAGGCTTCCCCGGATCCGCGTCGTCGCGGTGGCGGATCGGGACGGGAGCCCGGCGCGACCGGGCCGCCGGCCTTCTCGGCATCGCGGAGCGGCACGCGTCGGCAGACGCGCTGCTGGCGCGCAGCGACCTCGACGCCGTCGCGGTCGTGACGCCCACCGAGACCCACGCGGATCTGGGGGTTGACGTCCTGGCGTCGGGCCGGCACCTGTTCATCGAGAAACCGCTGGCCCTGGACGTGGCCGCGTGCGAGCGCCTCGAGGCCGCGAGAGCCGCCTCCAGCAGGGTGCGCCCTGGTCGGGCACAATGCCCGCTGGCACCGTCTCATCGACGAGGCGCGGACGATCATCCGCGAGGGGAGACTGGGAGCGATCAAGGCTGTCCTGAGCGTCTACACGCACTGGCATCCGGACCCGTCCAGCCAGCCCTGGCACCGCCATCGCGCACGAGGGCGGCGGCGTGCTGTTCAACGACAGCGTCCATCACTTCGACCTGTGGCGCCACCTCCTGGGCGCGGAGGTCGCCGAGGTGTACGCGCGCACGCGGAGCACCGCGACGTACGACGACGATACGTCGGTAGTCGACGCGCGGTTGACCAACGGGGCGCTGGCGTCGCTGGTGCTCAGTTTCACGACGCGCGCCGGCCAGCACGATCGACGTGTTCGGCGAAGCGGGCCGCTTGAGCGTGTCGATGTACCGCTTCGACGGGCTGCGGTTCATGCCCCACTCGACTTACGACGGCAGCCTCGGCTGGCGCGCCCGCACCGTGGCGCACACGCTCGCCGGCGTCCCGCGGATGGTCGTCACGGCTGCGCGCGGCGGAGAGTTTACCCGCACGTACGCGGCGATGTGGCGGCACTTCGCCGAATGCGCCGCCGGCCGCGCGGCTCCCGCCTGCACGCTCGCCGACGGGCGGGCGGCGGTCGAGGTGACGCTGGCGGCCGTCGAGTCCATCGACGCAGGCCGCCCGGTCGCGCTCAGACCGGAGTCGTCCCGCTAGCCGGAGGCGCGGGAGACTGGCTCGCGAACGGCCACCGGTGCGTCCACCGCGACCACGCGAAGAACGCGCCGGCGCCGAGCGCCAGGGTGCCGAGGCCGAACGCCATGACCTCGGTGCCCGACGTGGCGAAGAGGAAGATCCAGCCGAAGAGCGCCACGAGATTGGGCACCGGGTAGAGCCACACCCGGAACGGCCTGGGCATGTCGGGCGAGTGCCGGCGCAGCAGCGTGAGCGCCACGACCTGTCCGATGAACTGCACGAGGATGCGCGTCGTGATGAGCGCGTCGATCACCATGCCGAGCGACAGCGTGCTCGCGACAATGGCCACGACCCCGATGACGACCAGCGACACGTGCGGAAAGTGCTTGGTCGGATGCACGCGCGCGAAGGCCTTGAAGAAGGTCCCGTCCACGGCGGCCGCGTAAGGAATCCTCGAGTAGCCGAGCAGCAGCGCGAAGACCGAGCCGAACGCCGTCCACAGCACCAGGGCGGTGAAGAGCGTGGCCACCCTCGACCCGTACACCCGCTCCATGAAGGTCGAGACGATGAAGTCCGACTCCGGATGCGCGGCGGCGGGCACGAACTCGCGCCACGGGACCACGCCCAGGATCGACAGGTTGATGCCGATGTAGATCAGCGCGACGGCCACGACGCTGATGAGAATCGAGCGCGGGATGACGCGGCCGGGGCTTCTCACCTCGTCGCCGATGTACGCCACGCTGTAGTAGCCGAGGTAGTCGTAGATGCCGACGCGCGACGCCGCGCCGAGGCCGAACAGGAACCCCACCGAGAACGAGAAGGACCCCGGCGGCACGTCGAAGGCCAGCGCCGGGTCGAAGTGCATCGCGCCGGTGACGATGACCGCCGCCGTCGTGAGCAGCGTGCCCACCCACAGGCTCACCGTGAGTGTGCCAATCGACCCGATCTGGCGGTACAGCAGCGCGATGTTCAGCACGCCGACCGCGATCGCCACCACGACGGTGCCGCCCTGGGAGAGCCCCGGCCACACGTAGCGCAGGTAGCGCGCGAAGCCGATGTACCCGGACGCGATCTCGAGCGGCCCGCTCAGGATGAACTGCCAGATGAACAGGAACGCCACCAGGCGCCCCCAGCGCTCGCGGCCGAACCCCTCGCGCAGGTAGCGGTAGGACCCGCCCGATCCGGGCATGGCCGCGCTCAACTCGCTCCAGACCAGGCCGTCGGCCATCACGATGACGAGGGCGACCAGCCAGCCGAGCAGCGCCTGCGGCCCGCCGAGCGCCGACATGAGCAGCGGGATCGTGATGAACGGGCCGATCCCGATCATGTTCGACATGTTCAGCGCCGTGGCCTGCAGCAGGCCGAAGCGCCGCTCGAGGGCCGGGGCTGTCGCCTGGTCGCTCATGGCGTCGTCATCGCCGGTGGTCCGCGCGTCGGCCGCAGCCGGCCGCTAGCGCGGCAGGAACGGGAACAGCCGCGCGATCTCGGCCGCATCCGGCCTGCGGCCGTACTCGCAGATCTCGAAGGCCTCGGCGTGCTCCACCTTCGCGGCGGCCTCCGCGCCGTAGTACTTCACCAGCGTCGCCCGCATGGCGTCGTTGATGCGCCCGAAGCGCTGCTTCGCCGTCAGCGCCTTCCGTGCCGCCGGGTCCTTCGGCACGCTGTCGAGCCGGCCGTTCAGCCACGGCAGCCACTCGTACATCTGCGACTCGTGCGCGTCGATCGCGTCGATCTTCTTCGGGAACGTGTCGTCGATCGACGACCGCCACGTCGGGCGTGAACGGGTTCGGCTTCTGGAAGCCGTCCTCGAAGTACATGAACACGGGGTTCTGGCGCAGCGCCGGCGTGTCGGGCGCGATGTTGGGCACCGTCACCATGAAGGCGGCGTCCTGCAGCAGGATGCCGGTGTACCGGTGGTCCGGATGGTAGTCGAGCGGCCGCGGCCCGAGCACGAGGTCCGCCTTCCACTGGCGGATGAGCCTGATGATCTGCTCGCGATTCTGGAGCGTCGGCATCAGCTCGCCGTCATGGTTGTCGAGCGTGATGTAGTCGACACCGAGCCGTCGGCCCGCTTCCTGCGCCTCGGCCCGGCGCCGCGCGGCGAGCGCGCCGCCGCCCTGGCTCTGGTGGCCGGCGTCGCCGTTGGTCACCGACACGAAGCGGACGCGATGACCGGCGGCCGCCCACTTCGCGGCCGTCCCGCCCGCGCGGATGTCGCAGTCGTCGGGGTGCGCCCCGAAGGCGATGATGTTGAGCGGCACGGCGGCGGCGGCCGACTGGCCGCGCCGGCGCGGGCGCCGCGGCCAGGTTCACCCACGCGGCACCGGCAAGGAGAGACACGATAGCGACCAGCGTCGGGCGTCGGAGCACGGACATGATTGAAGCCTCCCGTCGGGCGGATCTACTCGGGGCTGGGGGTTCGGGGCTAGCGGTTCGGACTCGGGATCTCGGGGCTCGGGACTCGGGTCGGGATTCGGGATTCGGGATTCGCCCGCGTCCGCGCTCTGACATAGACTCTCCCGGGATGATCGGCGACGGCCGCACCCTCCGCCCACATGACGACGCTCGACCTCGTCGTCGCTCGCCGCGCTACTTCGTCGGCCACGATGGCCGTGGGCTTCGCGGTCTCGCGGCGGAGCCGATCGGTCGACGGCTTCACGGCCGCGGGCCGCAGCCTGCCGGGCTGGCTGACCGGGCTGTCGATCCTCGGCACCTACGTCAGCAGCATCACCTTCCTGGCGCTGCCGGCGAAGGCCTACGCGTCGAACTGGAACCCGTTCGTCTTCAGCCTCGCGCTGCCGCTGGCCACCTGGATCGCCGTGCGCTGGTTCCTGCCCTTCTACCGCCGGCAGCGCGCACGTGTCGGCCTACGAGCACCTCGAGGCCCGCTTCGGCCCGTGGGCCCGCGTCTACGCGAGCCTCTGCTACCTGCTGACGCAGCTCGCGCGCATGGGCACGGTGATGTACCTGATGGCGCTGCCGATGAGCGTGCTGCTGGGCTGGGACATCCGGGCGGTCATCCTCGTCACGGGCGTCTCGGTCACCATCTACGCGCTGGTCGGCGGTCTCGTGGCGGTGATCTACACCGACGCGTTCCAGACGATCGTGCTCGTCGCCGGCGCGGTGGTCTGCGCGGCGCTGATGGTCGGCAGCCTGCCGGGCGGTGCCGGCGCAGCTGCTTCGCGATCGCGCGGCGATCACGGCAAGTTCAGCCTCGGCAGCCTCGGACCCGGGCTGGGCGAGCCGACGCTCTGGGTGGTGCTGCTCTACGGGCTGACCATCAACCTCCAGAACTTCGGCATCGACCAGAACTACGTCCAGCGCTACATCGCGTCGAAGTCCGACGCCGAGGCGCGCAAGAGCGTGTGGCTGGGCGGACTCACCTACGTGCCCCTCTCGGCCGTGTTCCTGTTCATCGGCACGGCGCTGTTCGCCTACTTCGACGCGCACCCCGACGCGCTGCTGCCGGCCATGTACCGCGGACGCGGCGCAGGCCGACTCGGTCTTTCCGTGGTTCATCGTGTCGGCGCTGCCCTCCGGCGTCACCGGCCTGCTCATCGCCGCGATCTTCGCCGCCGCGATGAGCACCGTCTCGACGAGTCTCAACTCGTCGGCCACGATCATCCTGGGCGACTACTACCGGCGCTACGTCAACCCGCGGCGCGAGCCGAGCGCCAGTCCATGCGGGTGCTGCGCCGGCACGACCGTCGTGTGGGGCGCGGCGGGCACGGCGGCCGCCGCTGGCGATGACGACGGTGCGAAGCGCGCTCGACGCCTGGTGGACGCTCGCCGGCATCTTCGGCGGCGGCACGCTCGGGCTCTTCCTGCTCGGCTTCTTCTCGCGGCGCGCCGGCAACCGCGCGGCACAGGCCGGCGTGGCGACCGGCATCGTGGTGATCCTGTGGATGACGCTCTCGCCGCGCTGGCCGGCCTGCCCGGCCGCCTGGCGCAGCCCGTTCCACGACTTCCTCATCATCGTCTTCGGCACCGCCGCCGTGCTGGTGGTCGGCCTCGCCGCCGGCTGGGCGCTGTCGGCCGACGTCGCGCAGGAGTCACCAGCCATGACGACATCGCTCCACCAGCGCGCCTCGCTCGGACGCGGACCGGCGCCGCCCTGCTGTGCGCCGCTCGCGCTGGCCGCGCCATCGCAGGCGGCGCCGGCGCCCGGCATCCGGCCGTCCAAGCTGGCCGAGTTCCTGAACGACAACGCGCCCGTACCCGCAGTGCCATGCGTCGACGATCGCCGAGGTGGCGCCGGGCCGTCTGGTCGCCGCGTGGTTCGGCGGCACGCGCGAGAGCGCGCCCGACGTCGGCATCTGGGTGACGCGGTTCGAGTCGGGGCGCTGGTCGGACGCCGTCGAAGTGGCGAACGGCGTGCAGCCCGATGGCACGCGGCACCCGACGTGGAACCCCGTGCTGTTCGCGCCGCCGGGCCAGCCGCTGCATGCTCTTCTACAAGGTCGGGCCGTCGCCGCGCGCGTGGTGGGGCATGGTGAAGACCTCGGCGGACGGCGGCCGGACCTGGAGCGACGCCGCGCGCCTGCCGGCTCCGCTGCTCGGGCCCGATCAAGAACAAGCCGGTCGTGCTCCTGACGGATGGCGCTGGCTGAGCGCGTCGAGCACCGAAGACACGCCGACGGGCTGGCGCGCGCACGTCGAGACGAGTCGCGGACGCCGGCCGGACCTGGGCAGTTCATCGGCCCGATCGACAAGGGACCGCTCGAATCTCGAGGCCATTCAGGGCAGCGTCCTCTTCCATCCCGACGGCCGCTGCAGACGGTGGCGCGCACGCGCAACGGCGTGGTGTCGACGCACCTGGTCCGCCGACGGCGGGCCGCACGTGGAGCCCGCTCGAGCCGCTCGGGCTGCCCAATCCCAACTCGGGCACCGACGCGGTCACGCTCGCAGGACGGCCGCCACCTGATCGTCTACAACGACGCGGCCCCGCTCCCCGGATCGCGGAACGGCCGGCGGTACCCGCTGGTGGTCGCGCTGTCGCCAGACGGGGTGACGTGGACCAAGGCCGCCGTCATCGAGGACGAACCGCTGCCGGACGGGTACGCCTACCCGGCGGTCATCCAGACCTCCGACGGGCTCGTGCACATCACGTACACGTGGAACCGCCGGCGGATCAAGCACGTGGTGCTCGACCCGCGCCAGCTGCCGTAGCGGGGTCAGACCCGGGTCTGACCCCAGGGACGGCGGACATGGCAGAACTCGGTCGGCCTCGGGGCAGACTTCCGTCGCGCCGCGGAAGGCCGGCGCGGTGGAGTCCGGGCCATTTTCGGGGCTCGGCCGGACAGCGTGTCCGGGCATCGGAATTGCGTGAGAAGAGGCTGGTAGCGGACGCGCCCAGCGCCGTTCGCCAGTCCCGTTGATCCTCCTCGGGACCGGCCTGGCATCCGGCGCAGCGACATCCGCCAAACGTCGGGTCCAATCCGCGCTGGTCGCGTCCTCACGTCGCGACATGAAACGCCCGTCCACCCATATAGTGGTGGCCGGGCGTTTCGACATGGACCGGTTTCACGACCTGCGTACTTCGCGGGAACGGGTCCTGAAACCGCCTTCACGACCGGTTTCAGACCTGCGTTCGCGAGAAACCGCCTCTCCTCATTTCCGGCGGCTGTCGAAGGCCTCTATCCACTCGCGGGCGAGGCGTCGGGCCTCGGTCAGCTGCGCCGCGGTCATCCGGCGGGCGAGTCGCTCGCGGGCGGCGGCGTACGCCGCGCGGTCCTCGGGCGATGCCGCGCGCGACTCGGCGATCAGGATCCAGCGGAACGCTTCCACGTCGCTGCGCTGCACGCCGAGCGCGCGCGCATACAGGTCGGCCAGCTCGATCTGCGACGAGGCGTGCCCCTGGTCGGCCGCCCGGCGGTACCAGGCGGCGGCCTGGGCATGGTCCTGCGCCACGCCGAGGCCGCGCGCGTACGCATGGCCGAGATTGGCCTGGGCGCGGGCTTCGCCCTGGTCGGCGGCGCGGCGGTACCACGCGACGGCCTGGGCCTGGCTCTGAGGCACGCCCCGGCCCAGTTCGTAGCAGGCCCCCAGGTTCAACTGCGCGGTGGCATCGTCCTGTTCGGCGGCCCGGCGGTACCAGCGGGCGGCATCGGCCAGGTCCTGCGCCACGCCGCGGCCGTGCTCCAGCATCACGCCGAGCATGAACTGCGCCTGCGCCTTGCCCTGGTCGGCCGCCTGCCGGAACAGCGCGACGGCGCGAGCCTCATCGCGTTCGACGCCGCGGCCATTGGCGAGAGCCATGCCCAGCTTGAACTGCGCGAGGGCGTCGCCCTGATCCGCGGCTCGCTGATACCACGCCGCCGCCTCGGCCTCGTCGAGCGCCACGCCGTCGCCGGAGGCGTACAGCCCGCCCAGCTTCGTCTGTGCCGTGGGATCGCCCTGCTCCGCCGCCTTGCGATACCACGAGGCGGCCTGGCCGAAATCCTGCGGCACGCCCAGCCCGGCGGCGTAACACCAGCCGAGATTGAGCTGGGCGAGCGCCTTTCCCTGGTCGGCGGCCTTCCGGTACCACGCGGCGGCCTGCTCATAGTCGCGCGGCACACCCTGGCCAACGGCGTAGGCGAGCCCGAGGCTCAACTGTGCGGCGGCATCGCCCTCCTCGGCGCGCGCGCGAAGATCGGCCAGCCTGTCTGCCTGCGACGACGGCCGCGCAGGAGGCGGTGCCTGCGTCGCGCCGGCGGACGGCAACGGCGCAGCCATGAAGACCGCGAGGGCCATCGCCACAGCAACCGGCAACGTTCGAGTCATCCGCATCAGGTGGTCCGGCCCCGCAGGACGCGTCAAACAAAGTCTACATCGCCGCGGGATCTGAAGTCGCCGCGAGAGAGGCCGATACACCAGTTGACAAGTGGCGCGGCGGGCGCAGGGGTGCTCGATCCGAAGCTGGCAGATTTACCGGCCAGACACACCCGTCACGGGGAACCGAGAGGTACACCGGCCCGCCACGCCACGCTGCAACTGCTTCAGCCCAGACCACTTCCCCACCCGGCTCACCTCGCCAACGCCGACAGCCCCTCGCCGCGACGGCTCGCGGCGCCGGCGCTGAACATTACCGGAACCATCGGGGTTTGCCCGCCGAATTCGTGCTACCATCGGGCGTTCTGGCCCCCGGGCCGACCGAACGCCCCGCCCCCCAGGTTCTCTCGGCCCGCTCCGATTCCCCTCCTCCAAGCGTGGAGCGCTTCATGTCCATCGAGCGGAAGATCCTCGAACTCGCCCACATGCGCGAGCAGGCCCATCGGGCCGGCGGCGAGGCGCGCATCAAGAAACAGCACGACCAGGGCAAGTACACCGCGCGCGAGCGCATCGAGCGCCTGCTCGACGAGGGGAGCTTCGAGGAGTTCGACACCTTCGTGACGCACCGCTGCACCGACTTCGGGATGGAGAAGGAACAGCCGTTCGGCGACGGCGTCGTGACGGGCCACGGCACGATCAACGGGCGCCTGGTCTTCGTGTTCAGCCAGGACTTCACGATCTACGGCGGCAGCCTGTCGAAGGCCTACGCGGAGAAGATCTGCAAGATCATGGACCTTGCGGCCAAGGTGGGCGCGCCGGTCGTCGGCCTCAACGACTCGGGCGGCGCGCGCATTCAGGAGGGCGTCGACGCGCTGGCCGGCTACTCCGACATCTTCCTGAAGAACGTGCTCTACTCGGGCGTGGTGCCGCAGATCAGCCTCATCCTCGGGCCGTGCGCGGGCGGCGCGGTCTACAGCCCGGCCATCACCGACTTCGTCGGCATGACGCGGGGCACGAGCTACATGTTTCTGACCGGCCCGAAGGTCGTGAAGCAGGTGACGCGCGAATCGGTCACGACCGAACAGCTCGGCGGCGCCGACATCCATGCCACCCGAAGCGGCGTCGCGCACTTTGTCAGCGCCAACGAGGACGAGGCCCTGGCGCTGGTCCGCCAGCTGCTCGGATTCATCCCGCAGAACTACCAGGAGCGCCCGCCGTCCATCGCGTGTCAGGACCCCGTCGACCGGGCCAATCCGGAGCTGAACGCCGTGCTGCCCGACAGCTCCAACCAGCCCTACGACGTGAAGGACGTGATCCACTCGATCGTCGACAACGGCGACTTCCTCGAGGTGCACGAGGCGTACGCCCCGAACCTGGTGGTGGGGTTCTCCCGGTTCAACGGGCACCCGGTCGGGCATCGTGGCGAACCAGCCGAAGGTGCTCGCGGGCGTGCTCGACAACGCGGCGTCGATCAAGGGCGCGCGGTTCGTGCGCTTCTGCGACGCGTTCAACATCCCGCTGGTCACGCTGGAAGACGTGCCGGGCTTCATGCCGGGCACGGTCCAGGAGTACGGCGGCATCATCCGCAACGGGGCCAAGCTGCTCTTCGCCTTCGCGGAGGCCACCGTGCCCAAGGTGACGGTCATCCTGCGGAAGGCCTACGGCGGCGCCTACTGCGTCATGAGTTCCAAGCACCTGCGCGGCGACGTCAACTACGCGTGGCCGACGGCGGAGATCGCGGTGATGGGCCCGGACGGCGCCGTCGAGATCATCTACAAGAAGGAACTCGACGCCGCGGAAGACACCGCGGCGAAGGCCGCCGAGCTGAAGGAACGCTACGCGAGCCGCTTCGCCACGCCGTTTGCCGCGGCGCAGAAGGGCTACATCGACGACGTCATCAAGCCGGCGGGCACGCGGTTCCGGATCATCAAGGCCCTCGAGATGCTGGCCGGCAAGCGCGACAGCAACCCGGCGAAGCGCCACTCCAACATCCCGCTGTGAGGCCCGGCCATGTCGCAGAGTGAAGCCTGGATTGTCACCGCGCTCGGCATGACGGTGGTCTTCATCGGCCTGCTGCTGTGCGTCGCGTTCATCCAGCTGTTCAGCCGCATCGCGAAGCGGGTCACCTGGGCCGAGGGCGGCCACGGGGAGGCCGCCCCCGCGGCGCCGTCGCCGGCCGCAACGCGAGCCCGCCGCCATGCCGTCCGAACCCGTGCCCGCCGACATCCTCGCCGTCATCGCGGCGGTCGTCGAGGTGGAGCGCAAGCTGTACCTGAGCCGGCCCGACGCGCGCCAGACGCCGCGCCGGCCGGCGCTGCAATCCTGATCCCGAGTGAGAGACACCCTATGAACCAGCACGTGCTGCGCATTGCCGGCCGCGAGTACAAGGCCGAGGTGCGGGAACTGACGCCGGAGCGGGCCGTCGTGGTGGTCGACGGCAAGGAATACGCCGTCGACCTCGTGCGGCTCGGACGCCGGACGGTGACGGCCGATGCGGTCAAGGCCATCACCGGCAGCGTCGCGCCCGCGGGCCCGCCGGCCGCCGCGCCGGCTCCGCCTGCCGCGCCGCGCCCGCCGCCACCCCTCGCGCCGGCACGCCAGGCCCCGTCGGCGCGCGGCGAAGGCGGCATCACCGCGCCCATGCCCGGTCTCGTGCTCGACCATCAAGGTGAAGGAGGGCGACACGGTGCAGGCCGGCCAGGCGCTGCTCGTCATGGAGGCCATGAAGATGGAGAACGCCATCACGGCGTCCTACAACGGCACGGTCTCCCGGCATCTACGTGCGCGAGGGCGACAGCATCAGCGAGGGGGACCTCCTGGTGGAGGTGGCGCGCCCGAAGATGACGGCACTCTGAGGAGGCAGACGTGACACGACTCGCCTGCTCACTGCTCGCCCTCTTCCTGCTGCCCGGCCTCGTTCCCGCCGCTGCCGCCTCCGGGCGCCCGACGTTCGGCGCGACGTTCGACGGCTCGGCCGAGTACCTGCGCATCGCCAGGGGCACGGATCACGGCCTCAAGAACGACTACGGCGGCCCCGGCGCGACGACCGGCGTGCTGCTCGACGCGCAGGACCGCGAGGTGGCGACGTTCGTGACGGCCTACGCCGACGATTTCGAGACGATCGTGCGCGTGGTCGGCTACGCCGAGGGCCGGACCTCCGCCGACATCGACCACGCGGCGATTCCCGCCCTCGGCCTCGGCTACATCACGCTGCTGCGCGAGAACTCCGGCGCGTACTTCCGGATCGACAAGGGCCGCAGCCAGATCGATCCCCACGTACTGAAGCGCGCGGCGAAGGGCCGGCTGTACGACGCGCAGGGTCACGTCGCCGGGATCTTCAGCGTCGTCGCCGTCGGGACGTCGGAGAGCCTCGGCTTCGTGACGCAGTTCGAGCGGGGGGCCTACGCCCACGACGTCCGCACGGGAGACATCACCGGGCTCATCGATCAGATCGTGCAGGGCAGCGGGTTCGCGAACTTCACGTTCGGGAACCTGGTGATGATGATCATCGGGCTCCTGTTCCTGTGGCTGGCGATTTCGAAGGACTACGAACCGCTGCTCCTGGTGCCGATCGGCTTCGGCATCCTCGTCGGAAACGTCCCGCTGCCGCTGTCGATCTTCAACAGCGTGTCGGTCTACATGATCGACCCGGTGTCGCACGAGTTCGTGTTCAACACCGGCAGCAACAGCGTCATGGGGATGATCTACTTCGGCGTCCGCTCCGGCATCTTCCCGCCGCTCATCTTCCTGGGCATCGGGGCGATGACGGATTTTGCCGCCCTGCTCTCGAACCCCAAGAGCCTGCTGCTCGGCGCCGCGGCCCAGATCGGCATCTTCATCACGTTCCTCGGCGCCCTGGCGCTCGGCTTCTCGCCCCAGAGCGCCGCGGCGATCGGGATCATCGGCGGCGCCGACGGCCCGACGGCGATCTTCACGGCCAGCCGCCTCGCGCCCGCGCTCATCGGCCCGATCGCCATCGCGGCCTACAGCTACATGGCGATGGTGCCCATCATCCAGCCGCCCATCATGAAGCTGCTCACCACGCGCGAGGAGCGCCTGATCCGCATGAAGCCGGGGCGCAAGGTCTCGCGGTTCGAGCGGGTGGCGTTCCCCATCGGCGGCATGCTCGTGACGTGCATTGTCGCCCCGGGCGGACTGCCGCTGCTCGGCCCGCTGTTCTTCGGCAACCTGCTGAAGGAATCCGGCGTGACGGGCCGCCTCGCCAAGACCGCGGCCAACGCCATGCTCGACATCTGCACGATTCTCCTGGGCCTCGCCGTCGGGGCCTCGACCTCGGCGCAGGCCTTCCTCAACACGCGGTCGGTGATGATCTTCGCGCTCGGGTGCGTCGCCTTCGGCACGGCGACCGCCGGCGGCGTGATCTTCGCCAAGATCATGAACGTGTTCAGCAAGGAAAAGGTGAACCCGCTCATCGGCGCCGCCGGCGTGTCGGCCGTGCCCGACTCGGCGCGGGTGGCCCACATGGTCGGCCAGGCCGAGGACCCGACCAACTACCTCCTGCAGCACGCGATGGGCCCGAACGTGGCCGGCGTCATCGGCTCCGCCATCGCGGCGGGCGTCTTCCTCGGGTTGTTCTAGGAGCACATCATGTCGCAGATCATTTCCGTCGTCCCGAATGTGTGCGAAGGCCGTGACGAGGCGTTCATCCAGTCGCTGCGGGAGAAGCTCGAGGCCGTCCCCGGCGTCGTCGTGCTCGACGTCTCGATGGACCAGGTGCGCAACAGGACGGTCTTCTCGTTCACCGGCCGGAAGGACGCGATCTTCGAAGGCGGGTACCTGCTCTACGAGGAAGCCCTCGAGCACATCGACATGCGGCAGCACCAGGGCGAGTACCCGCGCATCGGGGCGGTCGACGTGTTCCCCTTCGTGGCGCTGCGCAACGCGCCCATCGCCGGCGTCGTCGGGTGGTCGGTCGAGTTCGCCGAACAGGTGGCGGCGCGCTTCCAGCTGCCCGTGTACCTGTTCGCCGAATCGGCGCGCAAGCCGATGCGCCGCGACATCGAGAACATCCGCGAAGGCGAGTACGAAGGGTTCGCGGCGAAGATCGCCGACCCGGTGTGGAAGCCCGACTTCGGGCCGGACGTGTTCCCGCCCGACAAGGGCGCGACGATCATCGGCGCGCGCATGCCGATCGTGAACTTCAAGGCGTACTTCACCACGCCGGACGAAGAGGCGGCGCGCTGGGTGGCGGACGTCCTGTCGAACCCGGCCACCGGCATGCCGGGCGTGCACTTCTATCCGGCCCTCGACCGCAACCGCAACGTGGCGCTGCTCAACATCACGGTGGGCAACTACCAGGAAACGCCGCTCTACCGGATCCTGGAAGGCGTCAAGACAGAACTCCGGCGCTTCGGCTCGGGCGTCAGCCGCGTCGAGATGGTCGGACTGGTGCCGCAGAGCGCGCTGCTGGACTCGGCGCTCCACTACCTGCAGGTGATGGGCTTCACGCTCGAGGACACCGTCGAGCAGCGGCTCGAGAGCATCCTCGGCGAAGGGACGTAGGCCCGCTCTGAGGGCTATCTCGTCTTCGCCGGCGTCGCCGGCAATGACGCGATCATCTTCGTGTAGCGCGGATCGGTCCTGAGGTTCGCGAAGCTGGGCGACGTCTCGAGGAGCGTCCGCTGGTAGCCGGCGCGCAGCGCGACCTCGAGCCAGCGCAGCGCCGACGCGCGGTCGCCGAGCGTCTCGTAGATGTCGGCGGCCATGTACTGCACTTCGCTGTTCTTCGGCGCGAGCTTCAGCGCCTCGGCGGTGAGCGCCAGCGCCCGCGCCTTGTCGCCGAGCATGGCGGCGCAGTCGGCCACCTCGATGACCACGCGCCCGTCGGTCGGGTCGAGCGCGCGCTCCTGCTCGGCCAGGTCGAGGGCTTTCCGGTAGGCCTCGGCGGCGCGGTCCTGCCGGCCAGGCGCCTTGTCGTAGCCGGCGGCGAGATTGCGCCACAGCCGGTAGTCGCGCGGACTGAGGGTGGTCGCGGTCTCGTAGGCCGACACCGCCGCGGGGTAGTCGCCCCGCCGGTAGAGCAGCGTGCCGAGATTGGATGCCGCCGACGCGGTCGGCTGGAGCTCGAGCGACCGCTCGAGCGTCTTCTGCGCTTCCTCGATGCGGCCCCGGGCCAGGAGCGCCCCGCCGAGGCTGGAGTGGATGCGGGCGTTGTCCGGCACCCGCGTCAGCGCCTGTCTGAAGGCGTTCTCGGCCTCCTCGTAGCGGTTCGCACGGTACAGAAAGCCGCCGTAGTACCAGTAAATCGACCACGAGTCCGGGCGCAGGGCGATCGCCTTCCGGAACTGCGCCTCGGCCTCGTCCTGCCGCCCCATCCGCGTGTACGCCCCCGCGATGTCCCGGTGGACCTCCGGGCTGCGCGGCAGCCGGGCCCGGGCCTTCTCGAAATCGTCGAGCGCCTCCTCCGCCCGCCCGACCTCGGTGTGGATGTTGCCGAGCGTCTGCCACGCCTGCCCCACGAAATCGTCGAGCGTCAGCGCACGCCGGCAGTGCGCCTCGGCGAGCCTGAAGTGCTCGAGAGACCGGTTCAGCCGGTACAGCCGGAGATACGCCTCACCGAGGCTGGCGTGCGCGTACGCGTAGCCGGGATCGATCTCGATCGCCCGGGTGAACAGCTCGATCGCCTCTTCCAGGCTGCGCTCCTGGTCGTGCCGCTCGAGTGCGGAGCGCCCGGCCATGATGGGCACCGCCTGCAGACCCTGCGCGTAGAGCGACGCCGCCTCGGCCGACGTCGTGCCGCCCGACTTCAGCGCCGCCTGCGCTTCGTCGGTCATCGCGAGGTCGAGCAGGCCGACGATCTCCCGGATGAGCCGGTCGAGCAGGTCGCCCTCGCCCCTGACGAGGCTCCCCTCGGCCGACCGCAGTTGCCTGTGCGCCGACGTATCGATGACGCTCACGACGTAGTCGACGCGATCGCCGTCACGGCTGGCGGTCACGGCGATCGCCAGTTCCGCGCCGAACCCGCTCCGGACGGCGTCGACGGTCAGCTGGCCGGCCTGGCGGATGTCAACGGCGGGCACCACCGCGATTCCGCCCCTGCTCTGGAACCGATCCTGCTCACCCAGCTTGCCGACGATGTACTCGAGCATGCCCGTGCACGTCCGCTTGTCCTGCTCGGTTCCGCCCCGGCAGTCGATGGGCAGCACCGCCAGGCGCTTCTCATCCGGAAGCCGGTAGAACCCGAGCGTGGACATCACGACGTCGTTGATCGCGGGCACCGCGAACAGCCCGAACAGCGTCAGCAGCACCGTGGCGCCGACCAGGCCCCGGCGCCGTACCCGCGGGCTGGCCACCCACTTCCTGATGCTGCTCGTCCTGATTCCCGATGCCGCCCCGTCGAAGTGGTCCCGCACGTCGCGCAGGTCACGCGCCAGGTCCGCCGTCGACGCGTACCGGTCCTCCGGGCGCTTGGCCAGGCAGCGCTCCACGATCCACCGCGCGGGCTCCGGGAACGCCGGGCTCAGCTCCTGCAGCGGCGTCGGCTCGCTCTCGAGGATGGCCGAGAGCGTCTGGATGGACGTCGCGCGCGCGAAGGCCCGCTGCCCCGTGGCCAGCTCGTACACGATGGCGCCGAGCGAGAACTGATCGGACTGCGCCACGGCCGGCCGCCCGGCCGCCTGCTCGGGCGACATGTAGCCGACGGTGCCGAGGATGACGCCGAGCGCGGTGCCCGGCCCGACGCGCGTGTCGTCATCATCCGAGTCCCGCTGCGGCTCCGGCTGCACGTCCCGGTCCACCCGGAGTTTCGCGAGCCCGAAGTCGAGGATCTTCGCGAACCCGTCGCGGGTCACCATCACGTTCTCGGGCTTGAGGTCGCGGTGGACGATGCCCGCGGCGTGCGCCTTGGCGAGGCCCTCGGCCATCTGCGCGGCCAGATCGATCGCCCGCTTCGGCGCGAGGCGCGCCAGGCCGATCTCGTCGTGCAGCGTGAGGCCGTCGACAAGCTCCATCACGATGTACGGCTGCGAAAACGCCTGGCCGATCTCGTGGATGGTGACGATGTTGGGATGGTTCAGCGCGGACGCCGCGCGGGCCTCCTGCGCGAACCGGGCCAGGCGGTCGGCGTCGGCGGCGTATCGCGCGGGGAGGAACTTGATGGCGACATCGCGCTGGAGATCGAGGTCGCGGGCGCGGAAGACCTCGCCCATCCCACCGGCGCCGACGCGGGACAGGAGCTCGTAGTGCCCGAAACGCGCCCCCACAACGGCAGGCATCGGCAGGGCCCTCCAGGATCCGGTGCGATGGGTCCAGCCTACGCCCCGCTCCGGGCCCGGTCAAGAACGGAAGTGCCTTGTATCCTTCGTGATACGCTTGACGCGACCCGCATGATTGCCTTCAGTTCCGTCTCCAAGCAATACGGCCGGCAGCTGCTCTTCGTCGAGGCGTCGTTCCAGCTGAATCCCGGCGAAAAAGTCGGCCTCGTCGGTCCCAACGGGTCCGGCAAGACGACGCTCTTCCGGATGATCACCGGCGAGGAGACACCCGACGAGGGCGACATCAGCGTGCCGAAGAAGCTCACGATCGGCTACTTCCGCCAGGACGTCGAGGAGATGGCCGGGCGCTCGGTCGTCGACGAAGCGATCGCCGGCAGCGGGCGCGTGGGCGCGCTGCATCACGAACTGGAAGCCCTGCAGCACGCGATGGCCGACCCGGCGCGCGCGGGCGACATGGACGGCATCCTCGCCCGCTTCGGCGAAGTGCAGGAGGAGTACGACCACCTCGGCGGCTATGCGCTCGAGGCGCAGGCCCGCGAGGTGCTGCACGGGCTCGGGTTCGACGACGAGCGCATCGACGGCGACGTGGGCACGCTCTCCGGCGGGTGGAAGATGCGCGTGGCGATGGCCCGCGTGCTGCTCGGCAAACCCGACGTCCTGCTCATGGACGAGCCGACGAACCACCTCGACATCGAGTCGATCATCTGGCTCGAGCAGTTCCTGAAGTCCCAGTCCGGCGCCCTGCTCATGACCTCCCACGACCGCGAGTTCATGAACCGCGTGGTGTCGAAGATCGCGGAGATCGACGACGGCGAGATCACGGTGTACACCGGGAACTACGATTTCTACGAGCGGGAGCGAGCCATCCGCGAGGCCAACCGGGAGGCGGCGTACGCGCGGCAGCAGGCGATGCTGGCCAAGGAGCGGCGCTTCATCGAACGGTTCTCGGCGCACGCGGCGAAGGCCGCGCAGGTGCAGAGCCGCGTGAAGGCCCTCGACAAGATCGAGAAGATCGAGCTGCCGAAGCGGCGCCGCGTCGTGGCGTTCGATTTCCGCGAGCCGGCGCGATCGGGCGAGCAGGTCGTGACGCTCGAGCGCGTGTCGAAGGCCTACGGCAGCCGCGTCGTGTACAACGGCCTGTCGATGACGATCCGGCGCGGCGAGCGGTGGTGCGTGATGGGCCGGAACGGCGCCGGCAAGACCACGCTGCTGCGGATGGTGGCCGGCGCCCTGGCGCCCGACTCGGGGGAGATCCGCCTCGGCGCCAGCCTCAAGATGGGCTACTTCGCGCAGCAGGCGCTGGACCTGCTGGACCCCGAGCTGACCATCGCCGAGCAGCTCGAGCGGGACTTCCCCCGGGAGTCCATCGGCACCCTGCGCAACCTCGCCGGCGCGTTCCAGTTCTCCGGGCGACGACGTGGAGAAGAAGATCCGGTCGCTCTCCGGCGGCGAAAAGACGCGGCTGGTCATGGCCCGGATGCTGCTCGATCCGCCGAACTTCCTGGTGCTCGACGAGCCGACGAACCACCTGGATCTGGCGACCAAGGACATGCTGGTCGGCGCGCTCAGCGGCTTCGAGGGCACGATGCTCTTCGTGTCGCACGACCGCGCGTTCCTGCGCGGCCTCAGCAACCGCGTGCTCGAACTGGGCGGCGAGAGCGGGCACGACACGCACCCGCACCTGTACCCCGGGTCCTACGTGGAGTACGTGCAGCGCACCGGCCACGAGGCGCCCGGCGTGCACGGCTGACGGCCGGTCCCGGGCTAGATGAGCGTGATCGGATTCCCGCGCGCCGCGAGGAATCGCTCGAAGTCCGCGAACGACAGGACGACGGTCGCCGTGTTGACGTTCGGATGGAACCCGACCCGGGCGGCGTTCCGCAGCGTGCCGTCGAGCAGGACGTGCACGCTTCCCGCCCGGTCGTTGATCAGCCCGAACGGCGACACCGCCCCCGGCGTCAGTCCCAGGTGCGCCGCGAGCCGCTCGGCCGACGCGAAACTGAGACGGCCCTCCCCGATGCGGCCGGCGAGCGCGGCGATGTCGATGGCCGTCGTATGGGCCGCGACCACCAGGAAGTGACGGTCCCCCTTCTTGTTCCGGAGGAAGAGGTTCTTGCAGTGCACCGCGTCGATGCCGGCCCAGTGCTCCAGGGCCTCCTCGACGGTGAAGACCGGCGGGTGCTCGTGGCGTTCGAACGGGATGCCGAGCGCCTCGAGGCTCTCGCAGACCGCGGCTTCTTCAGGTGACATGGCTCGATCCCGGCATGGCGGAACGGGACAGTCCCGTCGCTGCCGCCCGTAATGCTCACGACTTGCACGACTTCCGCGATTCCGGTATAGAATAGTGCCGATTCGCTCGATTGGCGTGTGGTTCAGCCACCAGGCCGCCGGGCCGGTGGCTCATCTTGCTCCCGTATGGAGATTGTTCTCATGAGACTCAGACTCGCCGTTCCCCGTATCGTCGCCGTGCTGGCGCTCATCGTGGCGCTCGCGGGCGCCATGGACCTCCTGGCGGCCTCGACGGCCGGCAGGCCCAGGACAACTACAAGACGATCACCCGCCTCGGCGGCGGCAACCGATTCGATCCGCCGCTGAAGGACGTGGCGGCGGTCCAGAAGTGGGCGGCGAAGAAGCGGACGCAGACGGCGATCGCCGACGTCCTCGACAAGGCCGGGCTGTCGTCGCTGAACGCCGACGGTCATCGACATCCTGACCAAGGCGTCGCCGGATCAGTTGAAGGAGACCGAGTTCCAGCCGGGCACACGATGGTCTGGATGGCGTTCCGCCGCGGCGGCGGCAAGCCCGACATCGTCCGCAACGTGAAGTGGGGCGGCAAGAAGCCCTTCCCCGGCTTCACGTTCGTCATCGACGACCTGAACCAGACCTACACGTTCATCCTGCCGAAGCCGTGCTCGAACCTCGCGCTGGTGTCGAGCGAGCCGAGCCGCGAGAAGGCGCGCCTGGACGCCGAGAAGGCCGCCGCCGACAAGGCCGCCGCCGAGAAGGCTGCCGCCGAGAAGGCCGCCGCCGAGCGCGCGCGCCTCGAAGCCGAGCGCCGCGAGCGCGAGCGTGCCGAGGCCGAGCGCCTGGCGCGGGAGAAGGCCGCCGCCGAAAAGGCCGCCGCCGAGCGCGCCGCCGCCGAGAAGGCCGCCGCGGACAAGGTCGAGGCCGAGCGCGTGGCTGCCGACGACGACGCGAAGATCGACTGGTTCGTGTCCGGGCTCTTCGGCAAGGAGCGCCGCACGCGCCGGTGGAGATCACGACGGGCACGTCCGCCATCGAGACCAACGAGAGCCTGTGCTCGCCGCTGCTCGGCGTGAAGTTCGGTCCCGAGATCAAGGTGAAGGCCGAACTTCAAGATCAACCCGGCCGTCGGGCTCGCGCTCAACTTCGAGGACAGCGGCTACACGAGCCTGTTCGCCGAGGTCGAGTTCAACTACTACTCGACCAACCTCAAGAACTACATCGGCGCCAGCGTCGGCATCTGGGACTTCACCCACGGCGACTACGTGACGCCGTCGATCGGCGTCCAGGTCGGCTCGCAGGTGTGGACCAACGCGAAGGAAGACAAGATGTACCTCGTCGCCGAGGGCCGGATGTTCACCCGCACGTTCGGCGCGGGCCTGTCGAACAACTACCAGTTCTGGGGCGGCATCCGCTACGTCATCCGCTAGCCGCGGCTGATCGCAACGCCTGACACCGAAGGGCGGCGCGCCGGAGCCATCCGGCGCGCCGCCCTTCGTGTTTCGCTGACCTATCGGTGCTCGGCGACGTAGCGCTCGGCGAGCGCCTCGATGGTGAGCGGGGCCGACCCTTCGGCCTTGTTGTTCACGAGCAGGTACGACTCGCGGCCCGCGACCGACGCGCGGTGGACGATGTCGACGACGTCCCGGCGCATCTCGTCGTCGGGCTCGACCAGCTTGTCGAACGGCGCGAACACCTGCTTCTGGTTCTCGTACCACTTCCCCGGCCGCAGCAGCAGCCGCACCATGACGAACGGCTGCTCCTCCGGGGGAATCGTCCGGGCCTGCGCGCCCGGCATCGGCATCGCCGACCAGTAGTTGTAGACGTGCGCCGCGCCGTGCCGCGCCAGCACGTCCCGGTACGCGTCCGTACAACGCCCACTTGTCGCGGATCTCGACCGCGTACCGGAACTCGCGCGGCAGCTGCCCGAGGAACGCGTCCAGCCGCTCGATGAACGCGTCGGCGTTGGCCGCCTTCCGGTCGACGGGCGGCGAGAACTGCAGGATGAACGGCCCGGTGTGCCGCGCGAAGGCGCGGGCGAACGGCTCGATCATCTCGGCGACGAACCTCGGCGCCGACAGGTAGTCCGGGTTCGGATGGTGCCGGTTGAGGCCGGGAATGCTCTCCGACGTGACGGCCGCCGGCGCCTTGGCGCAGCACGGGAACCCGTCGCCCAGCTGATCCGCGTAGCGGAGCAGGTCGTCGTCCGGGATCGGCGCGTAGAAGCTGCGGTCGATGCCCACGGTCCGCAGCAGCGGGTGCTGCACGTATTCGTGGAGGCCTTCCCGCGCCAGCATGGACGTGGCGCGCTTGCGGGCGTACACGATGCCCAGCCAGCCGGGAAAGCTCCACGAACTCGTGCCCATCCGGAACCCGGGCGGCAGGCTGGCCGCGAGCACGCGGTACCGCTCGTAGCGCTGCTCGAGGGCCGAACCCGGCGCGGGCCAGCCCGCGGCGCGCCGCTGGCGCTTCGGGCGCCGCCCCGTCGCCCTCGAACAGGGAGATCTGATCCGGCATGGCCTGATTGTCGCAGAGGCGGGCGGAACGCGGCAAATCCGCGATCAGACTTCGGTCGAAGCCAGGATGTCTCCCCGGATGCCGACCTTGACCAGGCGGAGCGGAATCCGTCGGCTCGCGGCGGCCAGCGCCTGCTCGGCCAGCCGGACGAGGCCGCCGCAGCACGGCACTTCCATGATCGCGACCGTCAGCGACAGGATGCCCGCGTCGTCGATCATCGCGGCGAGCTTCTGCACGTAGAGGTCGAGATGTTGATCGAGCTTCGGACACGCGATCGCGAGGCCCCGCCCGTCGAGGAATGCGGCGTGGAAGTCGACGACCGCCACCGGCACGCAGTCGGCCGCGAGCAGGACGTGCCGCCCGCGGAAGAACGGCGCGGACGGTGGAACCAGGTGCAACTGCACCGGCCACTGCCTCAATCCCGGGCGTTCCCCCGGCTCCGGCGATCGACGGCGGGCCGTCCACCAGCGGCTGCCCTGTCTCGACCAGCGGGCATCACCGCGCACCGGCTGACGAGCGGGCAGCCGGAGGGAGCGTCAGCCGGGGTCACCGCTCCGTGCGCGGTCACGGCCGCCTCGTCGAACTCAGGTGCCTCGCGCTGAATCACGGTCAGGGCCCCGGTCGGGCACTCGCCAAGGCAGGCCCCCAGGCCGTCGCAGAGCACGTCCGACACGAGCCGCGCCTTGCCGTCGATGATCTGCAGGGCGCCCTCCGCGCAGGACGGCACGCACTCGCCGCAACCGTCGCACAGGGCTTCGTCGATCCGGATGATGTTCCTCAGGGCCATCCTGCCATGGTACGCTACGCGGGCGCCGCGTCCGCATGACGGCGCGCATATGCCGGTGGGAGCGGCCATGGCCGGGTTCAAGCGCAGCCTGACGCTGTTCGACATGACGATGATCGCCATCGGCGGCAGCATCGGGTCGGGCATCTTCCTGACGCCCGCCACGATCGCGCGCGACGTCGGCATCGCCGTGGCTCATGGTGGCCGTCTGGGTGCTGGGCGGCCTGATCACGCTGGCCGGCGCGCTGACGTTCTCGGAGGCCGCGGCCCTGCTGCCGGAGGCGGGCGGCCAGTACGTCTACCTGACGCGCGCGTACGGCGGCCTCGTCGGCTTCCTGTTCGGCTGGGCCTACTTCGTGGTGGTCAACGCCGGCGGCCTCGGCGCGCTGAGCGTCGCCTTTGCCACCTACCTCGGCTACTTCGTCCCGCTGGCCCCGGCAGCCCGAAGGCCGTCGCCATCGCCGGCCTGCTGCTGCTGACGGCGTCAACGTCGCCGGCGTCAAGGCCGGCGCGATGTTCTCGAACGTCTTCACCGTGCTGAAGCTCGTCGGCATCGCCGGGCTCGTGGCGGTCGGCCTGGCCGCTGGGCTCGCCGCGCACGACCGACTTCTCGCTCTCGCTGGCCGGCGCGCCCGACGGCCTCGTGGAGCGCGCTGGCCCTCGGCATGGTCGGCGTGCTCTGGTCGTACGGCGGCTGGCAGCACGCCACGTACGCCAGCGCGGAGGTCAAGAATCCCCAGCGCACGCTGCCCCTGGCGATGACGATCGGCGCCGTGGCGGTGACGGCCGCCTACCTGCTCGCGAACCTGGCGTACATGTTCCTGCTGACGCCCGGCCGAGATGGCGGCGTCGCCGCGCGTGGCCGCCGACGCGGTCGGCACCGTGCTCGGCCCGTCGGCGGCAGCCTGATCTCGCTGGCCATCGTCATCTCGACGTTCGGCGTCATCGGCATCTACACGCTCACGGCGCCGCGGATCTACTACGCGATGGCCGCCGACGGCGTGTTCTTCAGGAAGGTCGCCGAGATTCACCCGCGGTTCCACACGCCGGCGTTCGCGATCGTGTTCCAGTCGCTGTGGGCGGCGGTGCTCATCCTCTTCTGGGGCACCTTCGAGAACCTGATCTCGTACGTGGTGTTCACCGACTGGATCTTCTTCGCCCTGGCCGGCGCGAGCGTCATCGTGCTGCGGCGGACGATGCCCGACGCGCCCGCCCGTACCGCGTGCCCGGGCTACCCCTGGGTGCCGCTGTTCTTCGTCGCGCACGTCCGTGTGGTTCGTCGCGATGACGCTGGTCTCGAAGCCGGCGCAGGCCTGGGCGGGGCTCGGGTTCCTCGGGCTCGGCGTCCCGGTCTACTATCTGTGGAAGCGAACATCGACGCAGGAGCGCCATGAACGCTGAATCGACCGCCTCGCACATCGCCGTTCTCCGGCAGGCCGTGATCGACGGGCAGGCCGGCGCCGCCGCCGCCGCGACCCGGCAGGCGCTCGACGCGGGCCTGCCGCCCCGCAGGCTGGTCGACGAGGCGCTCATCCCGGCGATGGACGAAGCCGGCCGCCTCTTCGAGTGCGGAGAGTTCTTCGTGCCCGAACTGCTCGTCGCCGCGCGCGCCCTCAAGGCGTCGCAGGCGCTGCTCACGCCGCTCCTGGCCGGCTCCGAGACGCGCGTCGGCGGGACGGATCGCCATCGGCACGGTCAAGGGCGACATGCACGACATCGGGAAGAACCTCGTCGTCGCGCTGCTCCAGGGCGGAGGCTTCGAGGTGATCGATCTCGGCGCCGACGTGCCGCCCGAGCGGTTCGTGGCCGCGGTCACCGACGCCGGCGCCGACATCGTCGGGCTGTCGGCGCTGCTGACCACCACGATGCTGCAGATGAAATCGACCGTGCAGGCGCTCGAGCAGGCGGGCGTGCGCGGCGCGGTGAAGGTGATCGTGGGCGGCGCCCCCGTGACGCAGCGCTTCGCCGACGAGATCGGCGCCGACGGCTTCGCCGACAACGCGGCGGCCGCCGTGGCGCTGGCGCGGCGCCTGATGGGCCGTCCCGCATGACGAGCCGCGAACGCGTCCTGACCGCGATGCGGCGGCGGCAACCCGACCGGCCGCCCTTCGACCTGTCGTTCGGCTTCTCGACCGCGCAGCTCGAGACGTTCCGGGCGCGCACGGGGGCCGACGACCCCTGCGACTACTTCGGGGCCGACACGCGCATGGTGTGGCCCGGCCCGACGCGCCTGACGACCGACTTCTCCGCCTATCTCGGGCCGCTGCCGCCCGGCACCACCGTCGACGAATGGGGGCTCGCGCACGTCCCGACGTCGAGCGCGGAGGGCGATCACGCCCATCTCGAGGGGTTCCGCCACCCGATGCTGCACCTCGAGTCGGCCGCCGAGGCCGACGAGTACCCCCTGCCCGACATCGACGCGGCCTACCGCTACGAGCCCGTGCGGGAGGAAATCGAGCGCATCCATCGACGGGATCTCGCGGCCATGGCGATGCTGGAGTGCACGGTGTTCGAGCGCGCCTGGTATCTGCGCAGCATGGAGCGCCTGCTCCTCGACTTCACCGACGGGAGCGCGTTCGCCACGACCCTGCTCGACCGCATCACCGACCGGCGCGTCGCCCAGGCTCAGCACTACGCGCGGTGCGGCGCCGACGTGATCGCCTACGGCGACGACGTGGGCACGCAGCGGGGCATGCTGATGAGCGTGCGGATGTGGCGCACGTGGCTTCGGCCGAGGCTCGCGCGCACGATCGCGGCTGCCCGCGACGTCAGGCCCGACGTCCTTGTCTTCTACCACAGCGACGGCGACGTCTCGGCCATCATCCCGGACCTCATCGAGATCGGCGTCGACATCCTCAACCCGATCCAGCCCGAGTGCATGGACCCCGCGGCGCTCAAGCGCGACTACGGCGATCGACTCTCGTTCTGGGGCACGATCGGGACCCAGTCGACGCTTCCCTTCGGCAGCCCGGACGACGTGCGGCGCGAAGTCCGCCTGCGCATCGAGACGGTGGGCGCCGGCGGCGGGCTCTTCCTCGCGCCGACGCACGTCATCGAGCCGGAGGTGCCCTTCGAGAACATCGTGGCCTTTGTCGACGCCGTCAGGGAAGAAGGCGGGTAACATAGGCCGACCCGACCACGTATGCCTGAACCAACCAAGACCCCATCCCGACCCTCGCGCCGCTGGCTGTGGCGCGGCATCCTCACTGTCGTCGTGATTGCCGCCGTGCTGACCGCGCTGTTTTTCTGGCGCGTGCGCGCGCCCCTGCCGGTGACAAGCGGCACCGTGGCCGTGGACGGCCTGCGCGGCCGCGTGGAGATCATCCGGGACCTCGACGACATCCCCCACATCAGGGCCGGCGACGAGGCCGACGCGCTGTTCGGGCTGGGGTACGTCCACGCGCAGGATCGCCTCTGGCAGATGGAGTTCCAGCGGCGCGTGGCCCAGGGCCGGCTGTCGGAAGTGGTCGGCCCCGAGGGGCTGCCGGCGGACCGCCTGCTGCGCACCATCGGGCTGATGCGCGCGGCGCGGGAAGCCTGGCCGAAGATCGACGGCCGGTCGCGGGCGCTCATCGAGGCCTACGTGGCGGGCATCAACGCGTTCCTCGCGGACCACCATGGCGGCGGGCTTCCGGTCGAGTTCGCGCTGATGCGCACCTCCCCGGAGCCCTGGACCGGCGAGGACGTGGTGGCGTGGCAGAAGACGATGGCGTGGCAGCTCAGCGCGAACTGGCGGGACGAACTGCTGCGCGTGCAGCTCGCGGCGCGGGTGGGCGACGAAGGCGCCGCCCGGCTGATGCCGTCCTACACGCCGGGAGGGCCGGTCATCCTCCCCCCGGACGCCCGGCTGCGAAGTGAGCCGATCGGACCCGGCCTCCCCGCCGCCGCACCACAGCCGCCGGGAACCGGCGCCGGCGTGGCGGCCGATCTCGCCGCGCTCTCCGCCATCGTCGACACCCTGGCCGTGGCGCCGCCGTTTGAAGGCGGCAGCAACAACTGGGTGGTGTCCGGCGCGCGGTCCATCACCGGGAAGCCTCTGCTGGCGAACGATCCGCACCTGGCCGGCCAGGCCCCGGCGGTGTGGTACCTCGCGCACGTGAGCGGCGGGGCCCTCGACGCGATCGGCGCCACGCTGCCCGGCGTCCCCGGCGTGATGATCGGCCGCAACCAGCGCATCGCGTGGGGCATCACCGCGCTGCTCGGCGACGTGCAGGACCTCTACGTCGAGAGGCTGAACACCCGGGACCAGGCCGAGTTCGGCGGCGCGCTGGAGCCGATTCGCATCGCGCGCGAGACCATCAAGGTGCGGGGCGGGGCCGACGTGCCGCTGCGCGTCCGGATCACGCGGCACGGGCCCGTCATCTCGGACGTCCTCGAGCACCCGCAGTCCACGCTGGCGCTGCGATGGACCGGCCTCGACGCCGAAGACGCGACGGCCGAGTGTTTCATGCGCGTGAACCTCGCCGGATCGTGGCCGGAGTTCACCGAGGCGCTCCGCCGGATTCAGGTGCCGCTGCTCAACTTCGTCTACGCGGACGTGGACGGCAACATCGGCTACATCGGGCCGGGAGCGTTCCCGGTCCGCGCCGCAGGGGACGGCACGCGCCCGGTGCCGGGCTGGACGGGCGAGTTCGAGTGGCGCGGGTACCTGCACGAGAGCGAGTGGCCGTCGGCGTACAACCCGGCGCGGGGCTACCTCGCGTCGGCCAACAACAGGGTGGCGCCGGATTCCTTCCCCTTCATGCTCGGGTCGAGCTGGGAGGCCCCCTACCGCGCCGCCCGCATCATCGAGATGATCGAGAAGACGCCGGCGCTGACGGTCGACGACATGGGCCGCATGCAGCGCGACGTGCAGTCGGCGCAGGTCAAGGTCGTGCTGCCCTTCCTGCTGAAGGCGCGGCCTCTCGACGCGTCCGGCCGCGACGCGATGGACTTCCTGCGCGAATGGGACGGCACACTCGACGGGGAGAGCCCGCAGGCGGCGCTCTACGAGGCCTGGTACGACGCGACGGTGCGCGGGCCTCTTCGCGGACGAACTCGGCGAGGATCTCGCGGCCGGCTACACGGCGCGGCGCAGCCTGGCGGCGAAAGCCGTCGACAACCTCATTCAGTCTGGCGACAGTGCGTGGTGCGACGACGTGCGCACGCCGGAGGCGGAAACCTGCGAGACGCTCCTCGGCCGGACGCTGCAGCGCGCGCTGGCCGACATGGGCGGCAGGCAAGGGACGTCCAACCTCTCGAAGTGGCGGTGGGACCGGGTGAACGCCGCGCGATTCCCGCACCGTCCGCTCGACGCGCGTGCCCCTGCTGAGGCGCTTCTTCAGCCGGGTCGTGCCGCGCGGCGGCGACGCCTTCACCGTCACGCCGGTGATGCCGCTCGATGACGACGTCTTCGTGTCGTCGTACCGGCAGATCATCGATCTGGCCGGCAGCGATTCGTCGCGCTTCGTGATCCCGATGGGCCAGTCCGGGCACGTGTGGAGCGACCGCTACGCGAATCTGCTCGACACGTGGAACCGCGTGGAGTACCTCCCGATGCGGTTCTCGCGGCTGGCCGTGGACGATGCCGCGAAGGCGACGCTGGTGCTGGAGCCGCGGAAGTAGCGCGGGACCGGGCCTCAGCTACGGCGCAGCCCCCGTTCCGCCGCGTTCCGCAGGGGCCGCGGCGGGATCCACCGCGCGGTCGCCCTCGACACGACAGGCATGAGCACCAGACCCGCCAGCGCGGCGAGGCTCTTGTAGGGAAACAGCAGCGCCCCGCCCGCGTCGTACCAGCGCGCCGGATCGATCGGCAGCACCGCGGCCGCGATCTCCGGATAGCGGATGATCGGAGCCAGGCCGAAGAGCGGCTCTCCCCCGCCCAGCCGGAGGACGAAGGACACGGCGAACGCCGTCATGGAACCCGCCAGGTTGACCTTCCGGTCGAACAACGCGTACACCAGCTGCGGGAACAGCAGGACGAACACCAGGTCGCTCGTGAAGAACCAGAGGGCCTGCACGCTTTGGACGCTGAGCGCCATCACCGCCGCCGCGCCGCCGAGGACGGCAATCGTCAGCCTGATCGTGCGCTTCATGCCCGTCACCGACAAGGACGGCCACAGCAGCCGCTTGCACGTGTTCCAGCTGAACATCGAGCCGGCCGAGAGGATCGACGAACTGAAGCTGGAGGTCACGGCGCCGATGATGGCCCCCATGCCGAGGAGCGCGACCAGCGGGGGCGCGACCTGCCTCAGCAGGAGCGGGAGCGTGTCGGCCGGCTGCGCGCTGCAGCTGCGCGGCCAGGTCGGGCGGCCACGCGTAGGCGAAGGCCGCCACGCCGAAGAGCAGGGGCGGCGCCGTGAGCGCGATCGTCAGCAGGCCGGACAGGATGGAGTGCCACTGGGCGCGGGCGGGCGTCCGGCACGACAGCACCCGCTGGAAGTAGCAGTTCCACGGGATGCCGCCGAAGATCAGCATCAGGCTGACGTCCCACCAGCCGACGAGCGCCTCCCGGGTCCAGAAGCCGCCGCTCGCGGAGGCCGGCGGCAGGAGGCCCCCGCGGTCCGCCCGCACGGCCCCGTAGTGGAGCCACGCGGCGTCCAGCCCGCCCACGGCGCCGAGCGCGTACGGCAGCGCGACGGCCAGTCCGACGACCACCATCGCCAGCTGCAGCGCGTCGGTATAGGCCACCGACCACATGCCGCCCACCATCGTGTAGGCGGTCACGACGACGGCCGAGACGAGGATCGCGGTCGTCGAGGTCGATGCCGGCGAGCACGCCGAGCGTGGTGCCGAGTGCGACCAGCAGCTCGGCGCTCCAGAAGACCTCGGCCGCCATGGCGGGCACCGAGAGCACGGCCGCCCACCTGCGCCCGAATCTCGCCTCGAACGGATCGACGAGCGTGGTGAATCCGAACGACCGCATGCGCCTGGCGAAGAACAGGCCGCCCAGGATCAGGCTGATGCCGAACGCAGAGGCCGCCCTGCAGGCCGAGCGCGAGGCTCGACTTGTAGACGCCCTCGGCGGTGCCGAGCAGGTAGCCGCCGTCCACCCACGTGGCCGTCATCGTGAGCGTGGCGAGCCACAGGGGCATCGCGCGGCCGGCGACGATGAGATCGTCGGCCGACCCGTCCTTCACCTTGCGCGCGGCGAACCAGCCGAGAGCCAGGAAGACGGCGTACATCGCGGCGACTGCGGTCAGGGCCATCGGGCATCAGCATACCCGCAAGAGTTGACGATTCGTACGCCATGAAGGACGATCCGCGGAACGGGAGGGCTCCTGCATGGCCGACCACGATCGCCGCCTCGGCATCCACACCACCGCCATCCACGCCGGCGAGTCGCCCGACCCGGCGACGGGGGCGCTGGTGCCGCCGCTGCACCTGGCGACGACGTATCACCTGGGCACCGCGGAGAACGGCGCCGCGATCTTCTCCGGCGAGAAGGCGGCGTACGTCTACACGCGCTGGGGCAACCCCACCGTCGCGGCCTTCGAGCGGAAGGCCGCGGCCCTCGAGCACGCCGAAGGCGGCCGTGGCCACGGCCAGCGGCATGGCCGCCATCGCCGCCGCCATCCTCACGATCGTGAAGGCCGGCGATCACATCGTCTCGGCGAGCGCCATCTACCCGAGCACGTATCACCTGATGGTGACCCAGCTGGGGTCGCTCGGGATCGAGACGACGTTCGTCGACGCGACCGATCCCGGCCAACGTCGAGCGGGCGATCCGGCCCGCGACGAAGCTCGTCTACCTCGAGACGCCCGGCAATCCCCTGCTGACGCTGTGCGACCTCGAGGCCATCGGCGCGATCGCGCGGCGGGCCGGCGTGGCCACGATCTGCGACAACACGTTCGCGTCGCCGGTGAACCAGCGGCCGCTCGATCTCGGCATCGACACCGTCGTGCACAGCGCCACCAAGTACTTCTGCGGCCACGGCGACGCGGTGGGCGGCCTGGTGGCAGGGCGCGCCGGCGTTCATCGAGCGCTGCGTCACCGAGCCGCTGCGATACTACGGCGGCATCATGGCGCCCTTCACGGCGTACCTCATGCTGCGCGGCACGGTCACGCTGCCGCTGCGCGTCGAGCGGCACAACGCCAACGCGCTGCGCTGGCCGCCTGGCTCGAGCGGCACCCCGCCGTCGCCCGCGTGAGCTACCCCGGGCTCCCCTCCCATCCGCAGCACGCACTCGCGAAGCGGCAGATGCCCGGCGGCTTCGGCGGGCATGGTGTGCTTCGATCTGAAGGGCGGCGTCGAGGCCGGCGCGCGCCTGATGAACGCCGTGCGGGTCTGCTCGCTGGCCGTGAGCCTCGGCGACGCGCGTTCGCTCATCACCCACCCGGCGTCCACCACGCACAGCGTCGTGTCGCGCGAGGCGAGGCTGGCGCAGGGCGTCACCGACGGCCTGGTCCGGCTGTCGGTCGGCCTCGAGGACGTCGAGGATCTGATGGCGGATCTGGACGGGGGGCTGGACAGCAAACAGAGTCGTAGAAGCCAGTAAGCAGAAGCTGCAGAAGTCAGACGAAGCGGCCTGTGCAGCTGGCTACGCTCTGGCTTCTGACAATCGTCAGTCGGCCCTTCTGGCTTCTGTCTGCTTCTTCAGTAGAGCCACACCCGGCCGCCCCGGCGCAGCGCCACGCCGCGCTGGGGTGTCCGGCGCTCGCGGCCCAGAAAGGACGCCCGCTCGGGCTGCCGGCAGTAGAGGCGTACGGCTTCCCCGCCGCGTCGCCCGGCCGCCCGGGATCGACGGGGCGTCGCCGCACAGGATCTCCTGCCAGGCCGCGTTCCACATGCCGGGCCGGATGTGGATCGGGTCGAGGCCGTACCATTCCGGCTTCAGCCTCAGGAAGCGAAGCGCCCCGGTCGGCGGCGATCGCCTGGAGGCCGGCATCGACTCTCGGCGCCGGCGCGCATCGTCTGCTCGAGCGTCAGCCGGCAGCGCGGGAAGAACACCGACCGGAACAGCAGGTAGCGGCCTGCCGGCAGGCCCGCCGACCGCCGCATGAGGCAGGCCGGTGACGACGACGTCCGGCGTGAACCGCTGCAGCCGCGCGACGCACTCGTCGACCCACTCGAGGATCTGCGCCGGCGGAACGCCGTACATGATGTCGTTGCCGACGTCGGTGACCAGGGCGCGCGTCGGCGCGGGCGGATGGGACTCGAGTTCGCGCCAGAGCCCGGACTGCAGGATGCCGGGGAGGCCCCGCACCAGGAACGTGCTCGGGGCGCCGTACGACCGGCCATGGCCGAGGGCGGCGAGCACCTCGACATCGGGCCCCCAGACGCTCCTGGCCGTGGCCACGATCGCGTGAAGACCGCGCGTGAGGTTGCTGGCGCCGATGGCGACGATGCGCTCGATGCGGCCGGTCATGGTTCGTGGCGGGCGGGAGTTCCCGGCCCTTCGGGCAGTACCTGTACCGCCTTTGCCGGCGCGTACCTCCAATCACCGGTTCCACGGGGTAAGATACCCCACTGACATGACCCACGACGCCATCGCCGTCATCGACTTCGGCGGGCAGTATGCCCACCTCATCGCCACCAAGATCCGCCGGCTCCACGTGCTCGCCGAAATCCGGCAGCCCGAGGATCCGACCGAGGCCTTCCGCCGCTACAAGGGCATCATCCTCTCGGGCAGCCCGAGCCCTGGCGTCGTTCGGCGAAGACTCGGCCTACAACAAGGCCATCTACGACCTCGACGTCCCGATCCTCGGCTTCTGCTTCGGCCACCAGGAGATCGCCAAGCACTACGGCGGCACCGTCGTGCACGGCGGGCGCGAGTGGGGGCCGGCCGACCTGCAGGTGGTGGCCGACAGCCCGATCTTCAAGGGGCTCGGCCGCACCGAGCGCGTCTGGATGAGCCACTTCGACTCGGTCACCAGCGTCGGGCCGGGCTTCGAGGAGCTCGGCTACACGACGCTCGGCGCCGTCCGGCGCGCCGCACCGCTACGCCGCCATCGGCTCGAACGCGCTCCGCCGCTACGGGCGTGCAGTTCCACCCGGAGGTGGACGACACGGTGCACGGCGACGAGATGATCGCCAACTTCGTGCTGGGCATCTGCGGCTGCACGCCGTCGTGGACGATGGAGCGGTACGTCGAGGAGCGGATCGAGCAGGTGCGGCGGCAGGTCGGCGATCAGTCGGTCTTCCTGCTCGCCTCGGGCGGCGTCGACTCGACGGTGGCCGCGCGCCTGCTCGGCATGGCCATCGGCGCGGACCGCCTGCACCTGCTGCACGTCGACAACGGCCTGATGCGGAAGGACGAGAGCCGCGACGTGCTCGACGTGTTCCGCGCGTTCGGCCTCGACCGCAACCTGCACTTCGTCGACGCCAGCGAGGCGTTCCTCTCGGCGCTCGCCGGCGTGATCGAGCCGGAGCAGAAGCGGACGATCATCGGCAACACGTTCATCGAGGTCTTCGAAGCGCGAGGCCAGGCGGCTCGGCATCGAGGGCCACCTGCTCGGCCAGGGCACGATCTACCCGGACACGATCGAGACCGGCGGCACCAGGCGCGCCGACACCATCAAGACGCATCACAACCGCGTGCCGGTGATCGAGCGCCTGATCGAGCAGGGGCGCGTCGTCGAGCCGCTCGCGGACCTGTACAAGGTCGAGGTGCGGGAGCTGGGCGAGAAGCTCGGGCATCCCGCACGACCTCGTCTGGCGCCACCCGTTCCCGGGCCCTGGCCTCGGCGTGCGGCTGCTCTGCTCGACCGGCGACGCGCCCGGCGAGGGCCTGGCCGGGATCGAGCCGAAGGTGGCCGAGGTCGCCGCGCGCTACGGCGTGGCGGCGCTGGCCTGCCGATCAAGTCGGTCGGGGTGAAGGCCGACCTGCGGTCGTACGAGCACCCGGTGCTCGCGAGCGGCGACGCGCCGTGGGAGACGGCGGCTCGAGATGGCGGCGAGCCTCTTCCAGCGAGGTCCCGGGCATCAACCGCTGCATCTGGAACCTGGCGCCGGGCGCGCCGTCGCGCTGTCGTCCCGCTCGCCGCCACGGTGACGCGCGAGCGGCTCGACCTGCTGCGCGAGGCCGACCACCTCGTGATGGAAGGCCTGCGCCGCCACGGCATCTACGACGCGATCTGGCAGTGCCCGACGGTGCTGGTGCCGCTCGAAGTCGACGGCCGCGGCCGCGAGTTCGTCATCGTCCGGCCGATTCACTCCGAGCGCGCGATGACGGCGACGCCGGCGCAGCTGCCCGAGGCGCTCGTCGCCGAACTGCGCGAGCAGATCCTGCGCGCTGCCGGGTGTGAGCGGCCTCGCGCTCGACGTCACCACCAAGCCGCCGGGGACGATCGAGTGGGAGTAGGGGCTGGGGGCTCCCGCCGCGCCACGCGGCCTGCGGCCGGCTTCGGCGTGACAAGCGGGACTCGGGATTCGGGATTCGGATGGGGGAGACGATGAAGAATGTCTGCTGGGCGTTGATCGGGCTCGGGGCGCTGGCCTTCGTGGTCGGGACCTACACGGCGTTCACCGGCCAGGGCTACATCCTCGCGCCCCAGGGCTACTGGCGCGGGGCTGTCGGGTTCGCGGTCTTTGCGATCGCCCTCCGGCTGATGGACGACACGCGCCGGTAGCGTGGCCGCCACTCGAGCGCTGGGCCGTTCAGCGCGCCCTCACGATGGGCACAGGCATGCGCTGGCCCGCTGAGGAAGCCTTCTGGCTCGGCGTGAACCTGCCGTGGCTGAGCTACGGCGGCGATTTCGGCGCCAATCGTTGGCGCCCCGGCGGCGGCGTCGGTCAGCCTGACCGCCGCGCTGCGTTGCGCGAGGCGCTGGGCAGGCTGGCCGGACAGGGCGTCACCCTCATCCGCTGGTTCATGCTCGCCGACGGCCGGGCCGGCCTGCGGGAGTCCCCGTCCGGCGAACTGGTCGGCCTCGACGACTTCGTGCTCCGCGACGCCGACGCCGCGATCGAGGAACTGGATCGCGCCGGGCTGCGCGCGATCTTCGTGCTCTTCGACTTCCACTTTTTCAAGCCGATCCGCATCATCGACGGCGTCGCCGCGGGCGGCCGCGGTTCGTTCGCGGCAGATCCGGTCCTTCGCCGCCGGCTGCTGCAGCAGGTGATCACGCCGCTGCTCGAGCGCTACGGCCGGCATCCGTCCATCCTGGCCTGGGATGTCATCAACGAGCCGGAGTGGGTCACGCGGAGCGCGCGTCCGCCCTTGCGCCGATCAGGCGTGCCGCGCGAGGCGATGCGGGCGTTCATCCGCGAGACCGTCTCGCTCATCCACGACCGCACGTCGCACGCCGCCACGGTGGGGAGCGCGTCGACGCGGACGCTGTCGCTCGTCGAAGGCCTCGGCCTGGATGTCTACCAGGCGCACTGGTACGACCGCCTCGCGAAGCGCGCCCCGCTCGACCGGCCGGTCGCCGAACTCGGCCTCGACCGCCCGCTCATCCTCGGCGAGTTCCCGACCCGCGGTTCGCGGCGCTCGCCCGCCGACATCCTCGAGACGGCCCGCCAGGCCGGCTACGCCGGCGCCCTCGCCTGGTCCGCGCTGGCCAAAGACGAGGCGTCGGACGGGAGCGCGCTGGCGGCGGGGCTCTCGGCCTTCACGGCGGACACCGCCGTGAACCGCGCGCGCCCCTGAGCGCACGCTCCGCGGCCGCGGGCGCAGCAGTCTCGTCGGATCCGCGGTCCTCAGGGTGCTATGATCGCGGCGTGGATCGCGACGACATCCTCGCGTTCGCCCGCCGCGACTGGGCGATGGTTGCCGAGTCGAAGACCCGCTACTGGCTGGAGCGGAAACGGACGCTGTCGGCGGCCGAGTTGCTGGCCGTTGGAGATCGAGCTCCGCCGGCACGCGCTGGCAGTTCGTCCCGACTGGCCGACCGACGCCGAACGCGCGGCGGATCTCGCGACCCACGAGCGCGTAACCGAGGCCCTTCGTGCCGTCCCCGCCAGGCCTCGCTGACCTTCTCGCCGATCTCGCTGACGCCCTCGCGCGGCTCCAGGCGCCGTGGTACGTCTTCGGCGCGCAGGCGGCCCTCATCTGGGGCCGGCCCCGCCTGACGACGGACGTGGATGTCACCGTCGGCACTGTGCCGGGGGCACGCCCGCGCTGCTCTCGGCGCTGGAATCACACGGCTTCGCGATTCGCATCGACGCCTCACCGGACTTCGTGCGGCAGACGAGGGTGCTCCCGCTCGTACACGGGCCATCGGGCCTCGCCGCCGACATCGTGCTGGGAGGGCCGGGGCTGGAAGACGACTTCCTGGCGCGGGCGGTCCGGGTGGATGTCGGAGGCGTGATGGTGCCAGTCCTGACCGCCGAGGACTTGATCGTCACGAAGGTGCTCGCCGGGCGTCCCAAGGACGTCGAAGACATCCGGGGCGTGCTCGCCGAGCGCGGCGAGCGGCTGGATCTCGCGCGTATCCGCGATGTCCTGCACATGCTGGAACAGGCGCTCGGCCAGAGCGACCTGGTTCCGCAGTTCGAAGCGGAACTCGCGCGCTGGCAAGCGGGCCGGCCGATCGAGGAATAGCCCGGCGGAGCGGGTGCGAACCCCGCCCGCGCTATACTCTCCCACTGCAACGGCTGGCCTTCTTCCGCCCATGACCCAGGATCCGCACGGCGCACACGCTGACGGCCCGCAGAACGGCTCGCTGAACGGCCGCCTCGACGGCTGGAAGGAGATTGCTGCGTACCTCAATCGCGGCGTGCGGACCGCGCAGCGATGGGAGCGCGATCTGGGGTTGCCCGTCCGCCGCCTGGGCACGGGCGGCGCGGAAGTCGTCTATGCATTCCGGGCGGAGCTGGACGCCTGGGTCCTCCGGCAATCGCGAGCCTGCCTGGAGCGGTCGCCATCGACGCAGCCGGCGGATGAGGCGCCGCGGCGGCTGAGGCCCCGCCAGCGCCGCGCTCGCGCAGGTCCTGGCTGGCGCCGGCGGGCCTCGTCCTCGCTCTCGGCGCTGGTGGGCGCGTGGTTCCTGCTCGAGTCTCCGCAGCGCGCGCCGGAGTCGGCCCCGGTCGGATGCCAACCGGGAGCCCGCAGCACTCGAGATCGTGGGCAACACGCCTGAATGTCCGCGACTCGAACCACGGTCTGATCTGGTCTCACGCCGTTCGACGTGCCGCTCGACGACTTCGATCCGTCGACGGAAGGCGGCCAGGCCAACCTGAGACGGCTGACGTCGATTGGCGACTTCCGCGGGACGGGCCACAACGACGTGATGCTGGCCCGCAACACCGATCGAGATCCGCAGCTGTACTGGTTCGATCATGCGGGCAACCTGGTTCGGACGCACCGGGTCGACCCGCGTGTCACGTTCGGCGCCACCGCTGCACGAGCATCCGCTTCTCCCGACTGTTCACGCATGTCGACGCCGCCGATCCCCGCGCGATTCTGGATCGCCGGCCACGATACTGGCGGGCAATCTTCCCGGCGGTGCTGCAGGCCCTCGACCCATCGGGCGAGGTGCGACAGCGAGTACTGGAGCGCGGGTTTCATCGGCGCGATGGCCGTTGTCCGGTGAGACGGCCGCCGCCTGATTCGTCGTCGGCAGCGCGGCCAACGAGACCGGAGGCGCCGCGCTGGCCGTGTTCGACGGCGCGGCGCGCGGGTCGTCGCCGGCAGCTGACCCCGCCTATCGGTGCGCGGGCTGCCCCGCCGGGGCCCCGCTGCACTACCTCGTCTTTCCCCGCTCTCGCCTCCAGGCGGAACTGGGACAGAACGCTCAAGTCGTTCGAAATCCTGGCCGCGTCCGGGCGGGATGATCCGGGTCAGGGTCGTGCAGGCCGGCGACCCCATGCTGGTGGGATCAGCCGGGTCGGCGTACTACACCCTGGATTCCGCGTTCAGAATCGTCCGACGGCGAGTTGAACCCCGATGTCGGGTCGATCCAGCGGAAGTACGAGGCCGAGCACCTGGTCTCGGCGGCGACCCGGCCGCGGGGCGACGCCGACCTCTACCCTGTGCTCCGCTGGAACGGCAAGGGCTACGACCGCATCGACGGGCCCGAGATCAGGTGACGCCAAGGGGCCTGTCCCCTTTGCAGGAATTGCCATGCCGACGCTCTTTTCGCCGCTCGCATTCGCCGGCCTGACGCTGCGCAACCGCGTCGCGATGCCGCCGATGTGGTCGGGCAAGGCCACGGCGGAGGGGTTCGTCACGCCCGCCATCGTCGACTACCACCGCGTGCGCGCGGCGGCTGGCACGGCGCTCATCATCGTCGAGCACGCGTTCGTCCACCCGCAGGGCCGGCATTCGAGCACACAGGTTGGCGCCCACGACGATGCCTGCACCGAAGGGCTGACCGGGCTCGCCGCCGCGATTCGCGCCGAAGGGGCGGTGGCGTGCCTGCAGATCTCCCACGCCGGCGCGCGTGCCGCGTCGCGCGTCACGGGTCTCCCGGTCGTCGCGCCCTCCCCCGTCGCCACCGCGCGCGAGGCGGGTCCGGACGCGCCGATGGCGCTGACCCGCGCGGGGATTGACGAGGTCATCGACGCCTTCGCCGGGGCGGCCGGGCGCGCTCGGGCGGCGGGATTCGACGCCGTCGAGATTCACGCCGCGCACGGCTTCCTGCTGTCGCAGTTCCTCTCGCCCCTCACGAACCACCGCACCGACGACTACGGCGGCGATCACGAGCGGAGGGGCCGCATTCACCTGGAGGTGCTCGCGGCCGTCCGTCACCGCGCCGGCGAGGACTTCCCCGTCTTCATCCGGCTGGGGATGCACGACGAGCGCCCGGGCGGGCTGACGCTGGCGCCGGCGTGCTGGACGGCGGCGCAACTCGCGGCGGCAGGCGCCTCGCTCATCGACGTCTCGGGCGGCCTCGCCGGGTCGGAGGATCCGGGACGCGGGCCCGGACTACTTCGTGGGTTACGCGGAAGCCCTGAAGGCGGTGATAGACCTGCCGGTGCTGGTCGCCGGCGGCATCGCCGATCCGCGGATGGCTGACCTCATCATCCGCTCACGGCGCGCCGACATCGTCGGCATCGGGCGGGCGATGCTCGACGATCCCGGGTGGACGCGGGCAGCGGCGTCGGCGCTCGATCAGGCCTGACGGCGGCGCATCCGCGGCGCCATGATGAGGGCCGCGCCATAGAGGGCCAGCGCCACGAACAGCGTGGCGGGCCGCGAGTGCAGGAAGTCCTGAGCGGCCATCTTGAGGCCGATGCCGACCAGCAGCGGATACACCAGCCATCCCCACTCGCGGAACCTGGCGTGCCGCCCGATCCAGGCCACCACGAGCGCCGCGATCGCCAGCACGCCCGTGCGGAGCGTGGCGATGATGCCGGCATCCATCGAACCGTCGGCCTGGCGCCCAACGACCGGCGCGACGGCACCGATGAGCGTGCCGCCCGCCGAGAGCACCAGGATCAGCACGATCACGAACCTCGGCAGGCTGGCGTAGCTGCTGCCGTCCCCTTCCGGCTCCCGGGAGGCGAACCAGGCCGACAGCGCCGACGCGATCAGGACGACGAGCATGGCCGGGGTCGGCGCGGCCACGGCGGCCCGGCGCCGGCGACCACCTCGCGTAGATCGTAGCCGATGGCCCCGCATGCGAATGCCGCCGCGAGCAGGTAGACCGCCGCGTGCAGCAACAGGAAGAGACGGCCAATCCGCGACCACGCCCCGCTGCAGACCACGGCCAGGGCCGCGAGCACTCCCGTGACGGCCGCTCCCGTGAGCAGGGTCGTCACGCCGACGAGCACGAGCACGACGGCGAGCGACGTGTAGAAGTACACGTTGCGCCCGCGGCTCTGCGTCCGCTCGACGAAGGCGAACGCCACGCCGTAACAGGCCGCGCCGAACAGCGCGCTCGCGACACCGAGGGCCAACGCCCCGGAACCGGTGGCCCGCGTCACCGACAGGGCGCCGCCGAGGCCGACGCCCAGTGCGGCCACCGTCTGCACGACCTCGAACGGGACCACGTTGCGTCCCCGCACCAGCGTCCGGACGGCGATGCTGGCCAGGTAGGCCCCGAGCAGCGCCACCTGCACCACCAGCGCGGCGCCGGGCGTTTCCTGCGGCTGCGGCGCCAGCGCCCGCAGCGTCACGCCGACGGCCACGGCATTCGCCACGGCGGCAACCGGCCAGCGCACGAACAGCCAGTCCAGGGATACCCCATCCAGAGCGTGGCCACACCGAAGCTGATGAGGAACAGGGCGTGCGGCACGACGATGCCGGTCCTGGCGAGCATCGCAATCGAGACGGGCACGGCCACCGCCACGGCGATCCACGCCAGCGCCTGGATCCGTCGCCGCCATGCCACCGCCAGGATGCCTGCTGTGAGCGCGCCGAGCGCCACCGCGCCGGCCGGTCCGGGGAGCACGTTGAAACGGGTGGTCGCTTCGAGCACGACCGGAAACGCGACCATCGCCGCGCCGATGCCGTGAAACACCGCGGACGGCACCTGCTGACGGGCGCCCGCGCGGTCGGCGAGCACGAGCCACGCCAGGCCGTAGGCGAGGCCGAGCCCCACGCCGGCAGGCGGCGGGATGGCGCCGGCATCGGTCATCGCGCGAAGCAGGTACGCCCCGCCAAGGACGATGAACAGTCGGCCAAGGAGCGAAAGCATGGCGATCGGATCGCGCCACCCTCTGGCGGCGGTCCCCACCGCAGGCGACGCCGGGCCGTCCGCCGAATCGGCGGCGCCAGCCGCCGCCTCCTGGACGGCGGGGGCAAGGCCTTCGAGCCTGGCCACACGGGCCTCGAGGCGCTGGACGGCGTTCCGGAGGTCATCGAGCGCGGAGTCGGTCGACGCCAGCCTGTCGGTCACGGCACCTCCTCCAGCCGCGCCCGGCGGCGGGCCAGGACGCGACAGTCCAGCAAAGCGCACCGAACGCTCAGAGCCGGGGGCGCGTGCGCGAGGCGCGATCGTCGTGCCCCCATGGCGGCAGCAGGCGGATGAGTCCCCACAGGATCACGAACGGCAGGATCATCAGCACGATGGCCGGCAGCAGCCCCTCACGCGTCGCGAACTGCATCTTGTAGGTCGTGTATCCGAGAAAACTCTTCGAGAACAGCTGCCCGCCGATCACGACGTTCCAGCGCATCGCGAAGATCCCGATGAGCGTCAGGCTGCCCGCGATCACGTAGATCACGCGGCGCGTCCGCTCCTTGAGGGCGACGAGCTGGGTCGCGGCCAGCAGGCCGAGCGGGACGAGCGTACCGACAACGATCTGCAGGACGATCTGCGAGGTGAACAGCCTCGTCTTCACCATGAAGTCGAGCGCGCGGAACGACTCGTCCGACTCGTACAGGCGGTGGATCAGGTCGAGCATCTCCAGGGAGAAATCGACGATGAACGCGTAGTAGAGGTACTTCGCGATCGTGTCCACGCACGCCATGTCCACGGCGACCCGCCGGAACCAGCAGGTCACGAAGTACAGGAGGAGGATGCACGCGATGCCCGACACGATCGCGGAGAACAGGAAGACGATGGGCATGAGCGGCGTCGACCACCACGGATTCGCCTTGATCGATCCGAAGATGAAGCCCACGTACCCGTGCAGGAGAAACGCCGACGGGATGCCGATGACGGTGAGCGCGCGGCCGATCCGATCGTCGAGGCTGAGCGCGGCGTCGCTGATGTCGTCGGACCAGAGGGCCATCGCCCCGTAGAGGTGCTTCACCAGCCCCGAGCTCGCGCGCCAGCGCAGGACGATGTCGCGGCGGTAGTCGAGCCAGATCTCCAGCACCAGGACGACCATGAGATACCAGAGGTACACGAAGCCGAACATCGCCATCGCCGACTGTGTGTGCGGCGTGAGGTACATCTCGAGCGACCGCTCCGGATGCCCGAGGTGCAGCTGCAGCGGCAGCGGCGCCACCAGGAGGAACGCCAGGGCCGTCAGCAGCGCCAGCCGGTACGTCGGCTTGACGGCCTCGACGTTGAACACGCGCTCGAGCGAGGCGAGGATGAATGCCCCGGCCACCAGGCCCGTGATGAACGGGTACAGGACGATGAGCACGCTCCACTGGAGCTCGAGCTCGTTCGGGTAGATGAACCCTTCAACGCCTGGCATACGCGATCCTTCCTATCTCACCGATCCGTCGAGGCCGTTGTAGAACACCTTCGATCCGGTCGCCATCTGCGGCTTGAGCACCTGCACCTTGTGGTCGCGCAGGAACGCGTGAATCGGGTCCTTCGGGTCCTTGAGGTCCGCCAGGACGCGGGTGCCCGTCGGGCACGTCTCGCAGCACGCCGTCGTCAGGCCCCTCGTGATCCGGTGGTAGCAGAAGTTGCACTTGTCCACCGTGTGCGTGCGCGGGTCGATGAACCGGCAGCCGTACGGGCAGGCCTGAATGCAGTAGCTGCACCCGAGGCAGTACTCGCGGTCGACGAGCACGACGCCGTCCTGGCTCTCGAACGTGGCGCCGACGGGGCACACCTGGACGCACGGCGAGTGGGCGCAGTGGTTGCAGAGTTTCGGCACGAAGAACATCTTGAGGTCCGCGATCCCGCACCTCGAGCTCGTGGAAGCCGCCGTAGCCGCCGTCCGGGGACTCGACCTTCGGGTGCTCGAGATCGGCCGGATCGACGATGTAGCGCTCGACCCAGGTGCGGAACGTGTGCGGCTCGCGCGGGACGTCGTTCTCCGTCTTGCACGCGCGCACGCAGTTGCCGCAGCCGATGCACGTCTCGATGTCGATCGACATCGCCCACCAGTGGTCCGTGGCGCGGTAGTTCGGGGCCTCTTCCGGCCGGCCCGCCAGCACGTGCTCCCACGCGACGGCGGCCGACGCCGTCAGGACGAGCAGCCGGCCCGTCTGCCCGAGAAATGTCCGTCGATCCTGGTCCATGTCGGGGCCTCGTCAGGAAATCTTCGGGTTGTGGACGGCGTGGCACGCGGCGCACGAGCCCTCGGGCGCGTGCTCGGCGGGCAGGACCTGCGGGAAAGACGTCGGCTTCGACGATGCTGGCGGTGTGGCAGACGATGCAGGTGGTACGGGCATCGGGCCGGACCGGCTTCACCTCGGCCGGGCTGGCTGCGTGGGCAGCGAGTGCGCCGTGACACGACTCGCACGCCACGCGGGCGTGCCGGCCCTTCGCCCGCAGCTCGGCCACGTCTGCGTGGCACTCGACGCAGGCGGCCTGGCCGGCGAACACGCGGGGCCTGTTCATGTTGTCGAGCACCGCGCCGCTCCGATAGTGGCCGAGTTCGCCGAAGTCGGCGGGCACCATCACCCAGCGCAGCACCACGAAGGCCGTGATCCCCATCACGAACAGGCCGGCCATCCGCAGCAGGTGAACATGCGTAGTCGTGCGTCGCGCCATGAAGCCCCCGATTGCGCCGCCCCGGAGAGGTGCCGGCTGGCTCGGCCGCGGCTGGGCGCCGCGTGCCAGAGCATGCCGGTGCGTGCCAGTGACGGGAATCCGCGAAAATGACGGTAACGGGGTGGCGGGGTGCAAGCGGCGGCGCCACACTCGGGATTCGGGATTCGGCGATAGCGATCAGGTAAGAGTGAACCCGATGGCAAACTGTCAGCAAAAGCAAACGGGCCGCGCGCGGTCACCCGCTCGCGGCCCTCCGGATCTCCAACGCCAGTCGCGAACTAGAAGTTGATCTTGACCTCGCCGACCACCGAGCGCTTGATCACGTCGCCGAAGACGTGCTGCATGACCTCCTGGTTCGCGAGGTTCGTGCCCTTGATGGAGGTGACGAGCTTGCCGCCCATCCACCTGACGCCGAAACTCCCGTTCAGCAGCGTGAACGGGTCGGTCGTCCCGGCGTACCGCGCGTCGAGCACGTCCTGCCAGTAGGCCTCGCCCTGGTAGCTGACGGCGACGTCCCCGAGAAACCGCCCGTACGACGCGTTCAGCCCGACGTTGAAGCGGTTGTTCGGAGGGAAGTTGTACTCGGACGACTGGCCTGTCTCGCGAGGGTCGGGAATATCGCCCGTCGCCAGCGACGGGTTGCTCTGCCACGAGTAGTTGGCGAAGGCGTTGACGTGGCTGCTGAGGGCCATGTCCAGGCCGAGCTCGATTCCCTGCGTCCGGATCTTGCCGCAGTCGGCCCCGCCCGTGCATCCGGGCAGGCTGCTGGAGTTCAGGTAAGAGAAGTCGGACGGCAGGCCAAGCCCGGGCCCGAACGCGTTCGCCGCGATCAACTGGTCGAGCACGACGGGCGGGAGCGGCCAGCCGGGCGGCACGTTTTTCGACGAGTACGAGCCGACCTGAGAGAAGTAGATCTCGTCGTCCATGATGTTGTAGTACCACGCCGCCGACACCGACGCGCGGTTGCCGATGACGCCGGAGTAGCCGATCTCGAAGGCGTCGAGCGAATGCTGGCCGAGGTCCTCGTTGCCCTGCGCCTTGACCGGGAACGCGTACTGGCGGCCGGCGAGCGCGGGGTTCAGCGCGCCGAGGTCGAGCTGGTTCAGGATGGTCACGTCGAGGAAGTTGTTCGTCAACGACGGCGCCCGATACGCCTTGTTGTACGACGCGCGAATCGTCTGTTGCTCAACCGGCTTGAACATCAGCGTCGTGCGGGGCGAGAACACCACGTCGTCGAGCACGTCGAAGTGGTCCATCCGGACGCCCACCTGCCAGCGGAACTTCTCGCTGAGGAACATCTCGTCCTGGACGTAGACACCCTGCTCGCTGCGCGAACTGCCGAGGGGCGCGATCGACAGGTCGAAGGTGTTGTAGCGGAGGTTGCCGCCGTAGCTCAGGACGTGGCGCGCGCCGATGGTCGAGATGTTCGAGACGTCGACGTCGAACGTCTTGGTGTTGAACGCGAACTGGATCGGCTTGCCATCGGTGCCAATCGCCAGCAGCGCCGGCGCGGTGCCGTCCAGGAGGTTCGTGAAGAACTGCGCCCGGAAGGCGTTGCGGGTGTAGGCCGCCTTGCCGTAGCTGGTGTTGGTCCCCTGCTCGATCTGGAACGGCCCGATCCCGGTGTGGATGATGCCGCTGGTGCCCGCGTAGCCGCCGTCGAAGGTCAGTTTCGACCGGCCGTCGGCGAAATCGTAGTCGACCCGCGCGTTCAGCTTCGGCTGCTCCGTGCCGGTGTTCGAGAACGTCGGGTACGGCGTCTGGAAGGCGTTGTCGATGTTGCCGACCGGGCGCGCGAACGGATCCGCGCCGTAGAAGCCCGCGTTCAGCTTGAACGCCCACCGGTCGTTGACGACGGTGGCGTGGCTCACGCTCGTGTAGAACAGGCCGCCGTTGCCCGGGTCCACCGTCTGCCCCTCCACCGAGCGGTTGAACGTCCCGAAGCCCATGGTGACGGACGTGCCCTGCATCTCGCGCGGCGACTTCGTGATGATGTTCACGACGCCGGTCATCGCGTTCGCGCCCCAGATCGCCGACGCCGGGCCGCGAATGACCTCGACCTGCTTGATTTCAGCGAAGTTGACGGGAAGGAAGTCCCACCCCACGAACCCGAAGAAGTCCAGGTAGACACTGCGCCCGTCGATGAGCGCAAGCTGCGTCGTCGACAGGGTGCCGGTGGCGCCGCGGCTCGTGATGTTCAGGTCGCGGGCGGAGGTCTGGGTCACGTTGACGCCCGGCACGGCGCGGAACAGGCCCGCGTAGTCCTGCGACGCCTTGCTCGCCAGCGTCCGCTGCGCCGATCACGCTGACGGTTGCCGGCGCATTCACCAGTTGCTGCTCGACCTTGGAGGCGGTGACGACGACCTGCTCTTCGTAGCGGGGCGCCTGCTCCTCGGCCGGCTTGGTTTCTTTCTTCTCGGCGGCGGGCGGCTTGGCCTGGTCCGCAGGGGCCTGGGCCGCAGCCTGGCCGGGTGGATTGGCCTGCGCCGCCTGGGCAACGCCGCGGACGACGACGCCGCCACGAGCAGAATGCCGAGCAGCACGGCGAGAGTACGGGACGCCATTCGTTCCTCCTCCTGTCGCAACACAGGTCTGGCTGGCGCCGGGGGCGCCGTCCTCGTGCCGCTGAGCGGGCGGCGAGGTCCTCGAGCACGGATATGGCCGGAAGCTGGCGTCTACCCTGACGACAGCATCCTGGCAGTATAGCGGAAGCATGGGCTGATGTCAGCCGAACCCCCGAAACGGATCGTTCGGGGCTCCAGATGACCGTCCGCCGGCCGACACGCCGATCGGTCAGAATCCCGACTGAAGCAGCGCGATGAGCATGGAAACCGTGACGGGGCTGGCGAGCGTGGTGGCGACCACGACCGACGCGACAAACGACGGGGCGATGTCGAATTCGAGCGCCACGATGGTGGTGATGACCGCGCTCGGCATCGCCGATTGAACCAGGACGGCCTGCCTCGTGACGCCGGTCAGGCCGAGCGCCGAGGCAAGCACGAAGCCGACGAGCGGCGCCCCCACCAGCACGAGGGCCGCCGCGAGGGCGACCAGGCCCGGGCGCTCCGGCTTGCCGCCCTTCTCGAACTGCATGCCGAGCACGAGCAGCATGCTGGGAATGGCCGCCGCCGCAAGCAGATCGACCGGGCGGGACACCGCCTTCGGGAGGTCGGCGCCGGTCCAGATCACCAGCACCGCGGCCACGAGGCCCCAGACGGCCGGAACCCGCGCCAGCCCGCGAAGCGCCGCCCGGCCGCCGTGCCGCCCGCGCGAGGCGAGAAACGTCCCGAAGGTGTACATCACCAGGGCGCTGGTCACGAAGAAGATGGCCGCCCGCGCGAGCGCCTCGCCGCCGAAGGCGAACAGCACGACCGACAGGCCGTAGTTCCCCGCGTTCGAGAACATCACGACGATGAGAAACGCGGCCATGTGCGGCTGATCGAGACGCAGCGGTATGGCGGCGACGCGTGCGATCACCCCGACCGCCGCCACGAAGAGCAGCGTGTAGGCCACGATGAGGCCGAACTCGGCCGCGCCCACGCGGCTTGTGACCAGCAGATTGAACACGAGGCACGGGGCGAGCGCGTTGAAGGTGATGCGTGAAAGCGACCTCACGTCCACGTGGAGCCGCCTGGCCAGCACGAAGCCAATCGACGCCACCACGAAGATCGGGAGCAGGTCGTCGGCGAGAATCGTCAGCAGCAGGTCCATGCGAAGTGCCTTATTCTACAGGACCGGCAGAAGATGGGGTCGGGCGGTGAGGGGGAAACGGCCGCCGGGGGACCGTCGTAGAGGTGAAGAGACACCATGCGTATCCGGACACGGCTGTCGCTCGCGTTCTTCCTGATCTCCGTCGTCCCGCTCGGCCTGGTCACGGCGTACTCCTACTACTCGTCGGCGGCCGCGTTGCGCCGCGCCGTCGAGAGTCAGGCCGACCGGATGGCCGCCGAGATGGGCGACCGCATGTCGTGGGTCATGACCGACCTGGGCGACCGCGTGGAGCGCCTGTGGCGAATGAGGGTGGACTCCCCCACGGCGGACGCGGCCAGACCCGCAACCGGGGAATCCGCCGACAGCGCCGTTGCCGAGTTGCGCACGGTCGCCACGGCCATGCTGGCCGAGGCGGCTCCCCTGGTGCGCCGCCTGGAGTTCGAGTCCTCGCCCGCAGGATCCGTCGCTGAGCCGGCTCCGCCGGCGCCCGGGCTGCCGCCGGTCGGCGAGCCGGGCTTCGGCCCCAGGGGCGGCGGCGGGCGCCGGGGCGGTGGCGGCAGGGCGCGGGCGGGCGGCCCGGGCGGCGGACCGCCGTTGGGCCAGACGTGGATCGGCGCCGAGGGCGGCCCCCCGGGCAGACCGCCCGGTCCCGGCACGGTCGGCGTGCCGGTGGTCGCTCCCGGCATGCCGCGCGTCGTGATCGACATGCCGGACGCGCGGGTGAACGCCGACGCGAGCCAGGCACAGGGCGCCCTCGAGAGTCTGTCCCCCGAAGCCATCAACGCGTGGCGGCGCGCGATCCAGAGGCAGGTCGATCGGGAGTCCGCCATGCGCCCTCCCGGCGCGGCGCCGCCTCCGCCCGCCGCGGAGGCGGCCCTGCAGGCGGACCGCGAACGTCGCCGTGTGGAGCGAGCCGAGCGCATGGTCGCCCTCGCGCGCGGCGAGGCGCTCCAGTTTCCGGTCAAGCGGAACGGGCAGACCGTCGGGGCGATCAGCGCCACCGTCGACCGCAACCGCATGATTGAAACCGTGCTGTCGCTCGGGCGGCGCGATCGCGGCGAGATCCCGTTCGTCCTCGATGCCGGCGGTGAACTGCACACGGTGGACCCCGACGCGGCCCGGACCGTCAGCGCCCTCGGCCTCGACGAGACGGCCCGCGCGGCCCTCGCCTCCTCGTCGACCCAGCTGGCGGGCGACTGGGTCGTCGTCACCAGGCGCGACCCGTCGGGCATCGCCTTCGGCCTGGCGCGCCCCATCGGCGAGTCGCTGCGCGAGATGCGGCAGGCGTCGCTCCGGAACCTCGCGATGGGCCTGCTGCTCATCGCCGGGGCCTTCGCCATCATCCTGCCGCTGGCCTCCCGGCTGACGCGGCACTTGAGCGCGCTCAACGCGGGCGTCCAGCGGCTGGCGGCGGGCGACCGGGCCGCGCGGGTGCACCTCGAGACGGGCGACGAGGTCGGCGAACTCGCCCGGTCGTTCAACCGCATGGCCTCCGAGCTCGAGGCCCACGACCGGTTGCTCGTGAAGCAGGAGCGGCTGGCGCGGGAGCTCGAACTGTGCCGGCAGATTCAGAACGAGATGCTCCCCCATGGACCGCTGAAGATCGGCCTCGCGGAGATTGCCGGCGTCTCGATCCCGGCCCGCGAGGTCGGCGGAGACTTCTTCAACTACTTCCCGCTGGCGGACGGCCGCATCGCGGTGCTCGTCGGAGACGTGTCGGGCAAGGGCGTTGGCGCCGCGCTGCTGATGGCGAACATCCAAGCCACGCTGCGCGCCAGGCTGCAGCTCGAAACCGACCTCGCGCACCTGGCCGACAGCGTCGACCGCGACATCGCGGCCAACACGCCTCCCGAGGTCTACATCACCCTGTTTCTCGGACTGCTCGACCCGCCGAGGCGCGAGCTGCAGTACGTGAACGCGGGGCACAATCCGCAGTTCCTGCTGCGGGCCGGCGGCGGCATCGAGCGGCTCGGCTCGACGGGCCTGCCCATCGGCCTGCTGCCGGGCCACGGGTTCGAAGCCCGGACCGTCGCCGTCGAGCCCGGCGACCTGCTCTTCCTCTACACGGATGGCGCCGTCGAAGCGCCGAACGAGGATGGCGACTTCTTCGACGCCGACCGGCTCCAGCAGGCGCTCGTCGCCGCGTCGGCGGACGGCATCGACGAGGTCCTTGTGAGCGTCGAGCGCGCCGTCCGGGCGTTCCGCGGCCAGGCCGACCCGGCCGACGACGCGACGATGCTGGCCCTGCGCCTCGGCAAGCGACCTCCCCCCGCTGTATCGTGATCAGACCTTCTTTCTGACAACCGCAGGAGCTCACGTGACGAGACGCCTGTTCATTGCCGCCTGCCTGCTGACCCTGCTGCTGCCGGTGGCTGCGCCGGCGCAGTCCGCCAGCGCCCGGCTGACGATTCTCCACACCAACGACACGCACGGCCACCTGCTCCCGTTCAGCTATCCGGCGGTCGTGCCGGCCGGCTCGGATCTCGAAGCACTGGAACAGCGGCGCGATATCGGCGGCATCGCCCGCCGCGCCGCGCTCGCGCAGAAGATCCGGACCGAACAGAAGGGGCGGGGCATCCCGGTGTGGCTCGTGGACCTCGGCGACTTCTCGGACGGCACGCCCTTCTCGACCGAGTACAAGGGCGAAGCGGACGTGGCGGCGATGAACGCGGCGGGCTACGACTTCTCGACGTTCGGGAACCACGAGTTCAACTACCCGCTGGCCCACACGCAGAAGCTCCTGCGGACGACCAGGCACCCGGTCCTCCTCGCCAACGCCGTCGATCGCGCGACGAGGCAGCCGATCGGCGAACCGTGGCGCGTCGAGAAAGTCGGCAGCCTGCGCGTGGGGCTCTTCGGGCTCATCACGCGCGAAGCCGGCAGTTATCCTGCCGCCAGGGAAGGCGTCGACATCCTCGACGAGATTGACACCGCGAAGCGCATCGTCGAGACGCTGCGCACGAAGGCCGACATCGTCATCCTCCTCTCCCATGCCGGCGAGGGAACTGACGTGAAGATCGCCGACCAGGTGCCCGGCATCGACGTCATCATCGGCGGGCATTCCCATTCCCGCCTGCCGATTGGACAACTCGTCTGGCGCGGCGACGACCTGAAGCCGAACGACGTGAACGGGACCGTGATCGTCCAGGCGCACCAGTGGGGAGGCGAACTCGGGCGGCTGGACCTGCTGTTCGAGAAGAATGACGCCGGCGCGTGGCGCGTCAGCCGCTATCGGGCGCGGCTCATCCCGATCACGCCCGACCTTCCCGCGGAGCCGATGGTGGCGGCGGTCGTCGACAAGTACTGGAAGCCCATCGCGGCCCGGTTCGGCGAGGTGGTCGCCCGCGCGACCGCCGACTTCAGCGGCCGCGGCGACGACGCCGCGCCGTACAATCTCGTCGCCGACGCCGTGCGCGAGACGTTCAAGGTTGACGTCGAATTCGAGAACAGCGGAGGCGTGCGGTCGCCGCTGGTCGCTGGCGACATCACCCGCGCCGACATCGTCGCGATGGACCCGTTCGGCAACACGGTCGTCCTGTTCAAGGCCACCGGTGCGCAGATCAAGGCATTGCTCGCGCGCCACGCGCCATACGTCGCCGGCCTTCGCTACCGTCTCGTTGACGGCACACCTCGAGGAAGCGACCATTGGAGGCGCGCCAATCGAGGACGGCCGGACGTATACCGCCGCCACGAACTCCTACTTCGCGGGATTCGCCCTGAAGGAGGTCGCCCAGGAGGACACGGGCCGCCTCAGGGCGGACGTCGTCACGAACTACCTGCGGGAGAAAGGCACGGTGACGCCGGCCTACGACGGGCGGCGTGTCGTCATCGGCCGCCGGAACCGGAGCGGGGGATGACCGCGTCGCGCGCCGGCGGCGACGCGCGGCATTACTTCAGGAGCGACTCGTCGAAGACGTCGGCCCGGAACGTCAGGAGCCTCGCCCGCTTCTCGCGCCAGGCGCCCGAAGGCAAGCCGGCTTTCTCCGCGAGATGGTCGAGGAGTGCTGTCCGGCTCCAGCCTTGCTCTTCGGCCACCTGGGGAAGGAACACCGCCGAGCGATCGCCGACGATCAGCACGACGCCGTCGAGACCAGGCTGAATCGTCTCCGGAGCGGTCACGAGCGCGAGGGGCGTGAGCACCGAGACTTCGACGTCGAGGCTGCTGAGTTCCGCGGCGCTGACGGGTCTGAAGCGGCTGTCCCTGAAGGCCGAAGCCAGCGCGAGGCGGCCGACCAGCTGAATGAGCGGGCCGGCGGGCTGGATCTCCCCGATGCAGCCCCGCAACTGGCCGCGGGATTTGAGGGTGACAAACGCCCCCGACTCGCGCAGGAGGCGCGCGGACCCGCTGCGCGGCAACGGCACGGTGTCGGTCCGGAGGATAGCGCGTGATGGTCTCCCGCGCGAGGTGCAGCAGCACTTTCCTGTCGTCGGCATCGAGTGCGCCCGCCGCATCCGCACGCACGGGCTGAATCGCGCTCAGATCGGCGCCGGGCGTTCCCCGGCTGAAGGCCACCGAACCGTAGCCCACGACGCGCGCGGGATCGCCCAGGAGCGTGTCGCCCGAATTCGCATAGCTGACCACGGTGCCCCGCAGGGCGCCGAGCGCGCGGGCCGCCTCGATGGCCACCCGGATCGGGCCTTCGCCGCACGCGCGCGTCTCGACGCCCGGGCCGTCCCGGCCCTCCAGCCGGGTCTGCGCCTCGCCGAGCGCGTCGGCGTTCAGGCCCGCGATCGCCTCGAGTGAACGGCGATCCAGGTCGGCGGCCACCCGCCGGTCCGGATAGTGCGAGAGATCAGAACTCGCAACCATGAGCGTGCGGCGGCCGGCGGCGAACGCCGCGAGGGCGAGGCCGAACCGGCGGCACGCCTCCGGATCGGGCGCGCCGACGACCACCGGGACGATAGCGGCGCCGGGAAACAGGTGCTGGACAAACGGCACCTGCACTTCGACGGAATGCTCGCGTTCATGGAGGCGCGAGTCGAAGACTCCGCCGCCGTCCCCGACAAGCGCCTCCGCGGCCTGGCGGTCCACGCGGGCCACGCCGAGCGGCGTGCGGTAGCCCTCCCCGTCGTACACCGACACCCGGCGAAACGCGCCGTTCGTATGATTCGTCCCGAGGATGACGACCACGTCCACGGGGCCGGCCGCGGCCTGCCGATAGGCATCGGCCGCGATCTGGCCGGAATAGACGTAGCCGGCGTGCGGCACGACAATCGCCACCGGCTGGTCGACGCGTGCAGGCAGCGCGTCCCGCATGAACGCGTCGAGCGCGGCGCGAAGCCTGCCCGCGTCATCGGGATAGAACTGCCCCGCAAACGCCGCCGGCCTGACGCCGGACCGCGCGGCGGAGCCTGACCCGGCCGCGGGTTGGGGCCACCAGCGCCAGATCGGCGCGGGGGCGGCGCAGGCGACAGTACGCAGGAACGCTCGGCGGCTTGGCATCGTGTGGCCGGGGCTCGGCCCCCGCACCATCCTACATCCGCGGACGGCCGCCCGCACCGCGTATACTAGGAGCACGGAGATGACGCTCGACAGACGATTGCGTGCGGCCGCCGCCGCGCTGGCCCTCGCCGCCGCCGCCTGCGGCAACGAGTACGAAGGAGCCGGGGAACTCCACGCGAAGCAGGTGGTGCTGCGGCGCGAGGTCCAGGGCCTGCGCGCCGTCGCTGCGCGCCTCGAAGGCGGGCAGACGATGCTGCCCGAAGGCGATGTCGCCGTCGCCATCGACGACTCGCTCGTCAAGGACATCCTCTCCGCGCAGCTGCCCTTCGACGCCGACGTGGACAAGTACCACCTCAGCCTGAAGGAAGCCGAGGTCCAGTTCACCGGCAGCCCGGTCGTCCGCCTGCGCGGCACGCTGAACCTCCTCGCCTACCCCTCGATCCAGGCGCAGGTCTACGTGATCGGGGCGCTCGAGAACATCGAAGTGAACCCCGCGACTTCGACGCTGAGGGCCCGGATCGCGATCGATCACCTGGGTATCGAGAAGGCCGCAGGCCTCGAGGCCTACGTGAGCCGCTCGGCGCTCGATGACGTGGGCCGGATCATCCGGTTGCAGCTCAAAGACCAGTTGCCTCTGGTCCAGATCCCGGTCAACGTCCAGCAGACGATCGACCTGCCGGCCGTCACCAGGGGACCGGTTCGGATCGACGGAGCGAGGCTGCCGCTCAAGGTTTCGGTCTCGCAGGTCGTCGCGGCGCGGGGCACCCTGTGGATCGCGGTCAGCGTCGAGCCGGGAGCCATCGTGAAGACGGCAGACGCGCCCGCGGCTGGCGAGTCGACGGCCGAGGAGGCCGGCGTCAGCCTGGCCGAGGACCTGCCGGCCAGGCCCCCCGCCAAGGCGCCCGGGAAGAAGAGGTGACCATGGTGCGCCGGATCGCCATCGCCGCCCTTCTCCTCGTCCTCATCGCGGCCCTTGCCGGCGTCCTGTACGTCAGGAGCCTCCGGCGTGAAGGCCGCCAGACCGTGCGCGAGCAGCGCGAGGAGATCGCCGCCCTCGAGCAGGAGCGCGACGCCCTCAGAGCGAGGCTGAACGATCTCGCCGGGAAAGACCCCCGCCGGGAAGGCATGCCCAACGCGTCGGTCCGGATTGGCGTGCCGACCGCGCTGGCCACCGATCTCATCCAGCGGCTGGCGGCGGGGTTCGTCGACTCCGTCACGCTGGACCTGAAGAACCTCAAGGTCAGGAAACACGGGACCATCAGGAAGATCGTCACGCTCGGCGAGTACGATCTGCGCATCGACATTCACAGGGTCATCGGGAAGCTCCGGACGGGCAAGCCCATCGTCGTCTTCGGCGGCAACAGAGTCACCGTCGAGCTGCCGGTGGCCATTGCCTCGGGGACCGGCAACGCGACGATCCACTTCACGTGGGACGGCAAGAACATCAGCGGCGTGGTCTGCGGCGATCAGGACATCGTCCAGGAGGTCCACGGCGGCGTGAAGCCCGACAGGTATGAATTGTCCGGCGCCCTCGTGTTCTCCGCGAGCGCCAAGCAGATCCTGGCCGAGCCGGTCTTCCCGCTCATCAAGGTCAACCTGAAGATCGACCCGTCGGCGGAATCCTGGGCCGCGGCGCGGAAGATCCTCGACGACAAGACCGGCGCCTGCGGCTTCGTCCTCGATAGGGTGAACGTCCTCGGGCACGTACAGCGGCTGATCGACAAGGGATTCAACGTCCGCCTCCCCACCGAGAGGATCAAGCCGCTGGCGGTGCCCGTCGGCATTCACCCGACGATGGAGGTGCGCGGCCAGCCGGTCGCACTGGGCATCAAGGTCACCGATCTCGCCATCACCAAACACGTGATCTGGCTCGGGTCCCAGGTGTCGGTTGCCATTGGCGAGCAACAGGCGGCCGGGCCTCCCGGTGCGGCGACCTCAGCGGAAGCCGGCGCCAAACGCTAGGATTCAGACGTTGGCCGCTGCCGACGACTGGCTTACGGCTACTGGCTGCTGTGTGTGCGGAACCGCTCCCGGAAAACGGCGAGCGTGCGGTCCATCGATTCCCGTGCCACGTGGGAGATAATCGGGCCGGCGATCGGCCTCAGCACAAGGGGTGTCGTCCGGCTGAGCGTCACCGACTCGCACTCCACGAGGACACCCTCGTCGAGCTGCTCGTACCGCCAGTAGGCGTTCCAGCGCCAGAGCAGCCCGCGGTCCTCGTCCGGCCGCTTCGGCCTTTCGCGCGGCGTGCCCGCGTCGGCCACCTCGACGATCTTCGTGGCCGTGCTCCAGCTCGACGCCCGTGACGGGCCGTGGCGTTCGAAGCGCACCTCGTGCTCGGTGTCGAAGACGGCGGAGATGATGAGCGACCGGCGAACCCGGATCGCCACCTTGAGCCAGCCCGGCCGCTGCTCGAGAATGGATGACGAGACGACATCTTCCTGCCGCGTGTCGGGCGGCTCCCGCTCGAGGCGCGACACGACGTCCTCGAGCCTGGCGCCGGGCACGAGCACCGTTCCGCGCCAGTGATGCACGCTCGCGCCCGGGACCTCCATGTCGCCGTTCGGTCCGGGCGTGCTCAGCTGCTCGATGGGGATATCGCCGCGCTCGACGGCCGGGCGGCGCGGGATGGCCCGGCCGCGCTCCGCGGCGATGCGCGCCTCCGTCGCCGCGACGTAGGCCTGCCACCCGGCTGCGGCCGCCGGTCGCAGCTCCTGCGCGGCCGGCACGGCCATCAACAGCGCCACCGACGTCGCGAGGACGCACGTCTTCCAGTCCATACCCGGTAATGCGCCGTCAGTCGGAAAATCGGCTCATCTGGTCTCAGGACACGAGGTCGGCCTTCCGGAAGACCGCGGTCGCCGCTCCCAGGTCGTGCAGGGCCTGGCGCCTGTCGCCCAGCGCGAGGAAGCAGCCGACAAAGACGATGAGGCCGGCCGCCGGGGCGACCAGACCGAGGATGTGCAGGCCCGGGATCGCGCCGAGCAGGCCCAGCAGCGTGCCCGAGTACTTGATGGCCCAGCGCTTCACGTAGAGGGCGGCCGAACCCCGGCGCCCGTCGGCGGTCCCCACTCTCAGCCCGAGGCACATCTTGCCGGGCGACGCCCCGGTGAAGGCCTCGATCAGGCTGTAGAGGAAGACGAACCCGCCGAAGGCGGCGACGGCGCCGAGAAGCGCGCCAACGGCCGCGCCAAGCGCCGCTCCGGCGGCGGCCCCGTCGCCTCCGGCCGACCCGCCGAGCACACCGCCAATCCCGCCGCCAAGCATGCCGCCGACGGCCGCCCCGGCGATGAAGCCGACCACGGCAACGATACCGAAGTCGATCGAGCGCGGCCGCGAACCTGAGGCCGAACCCGACGCGCTTGTCCATCCCACCCCTCCGCTGGACGCCCTTCCCCGGCGCCGTCAGCGCGCCGCCGGCTGACGCTCGAGCCACCGGTTGAACAGCCACATCGCGAGCGCCGACAGGAAGCCGATCCCCATCAGCACGCTCCAGCCGAGCGCGGCCTGCGCCGGCACGAGTTCGAGCAGCCCGTCGGCGCGCGTGGTCGCGCCGCTCGCCATGATGTCGTTGAAGATGAACGCGCCGGCCGGCCCGCCCGCCAGCGAACCGAGGGCCAGCGGCAGGTTGGCGTAGCCGAGGAACAGGCCCTCCTGCCCCTTCGGCGCCAGCGATCCGATGTACTCGTACATCCGCGCCGAGGTGAACAGTTCGCCGAACGCGATGAGCGCCACCGTCAGGATCAGGAAGACGGACCCGAGGGGCAGCCAGTTGGCGGTGATCGCCCGCATGCCGCCTGCCGCGTAGATGGGGTAGACGTTGATGATCATCGACACGCCGATGATCACCGTGCCGACGACAATCGAACGGATCGCCTTCATCTTCCCGAAGTACTGCGTGATCGCCAGCTGGAGACAGACGATGACGAACGGGTTGGCCGCCGTGTACAGGTCCATCGCCGGGCTCGGCTCGATGACCCGCTTCGCGTACAGCGGCAGCACGTTGTAGACCTGGTTGTAGACGAAGAAGAACCCGCTCATCAGGACGAGGAACAGCGTGAAGCGCCCGTTGCGCAGCACGAGCACCATGTCGATCAGGATGCGGCCGATCGATCGGCGCGGCTTCGCGGGCGTCGTCGCCGCCACCGGCGGCTCCTTGTAGAAGAACAGGACCACGAAGAACGCCGCGACCGACGCGCACGCCGCCACGGCGAAAATGTAGGACAGGCTGTCGCCGGTTTCCACGCGCTCCGCCCCGCCGACGATGCCCCCGATAATCGCCACCGCCGTGACGATCACCGCCAGGAACGGGAGCGTCATGCGGGCGCCCCTCCCCTGTTCCTTCGCCTCCGTCGCCTTGTTCACCAGATACACGAGCGCGGCCGCCGCGATGGCGCAGACCGCGACCACCTCGAGAATGGTGACCGTGCCGTAGCCCCGCCTGACGACGTAGCCGGTGCCGCGGCCGAAGAGCGACCCGATGTTGATCACCATGTAGAAGATCGCGAAGCCCAGGGTGGCGCGCGCGCCAGCCGTCTTCTGCACGGTCCCCGAGACGCACGGCTTGATGACCGATCCGCCCGCGCCGATGAGGAGGATCCCGACGACCACGGCCGCCACCACGGGACCCGGCGCCGTGAACGACTCGCCGACGACGGGGGCGAGGGCGGCCCCGCCGAACCAGACCGGGTAGCCCATGAGCAGGTAGCCCGCCGCGAGCAGGACGAAGGCGGCGAGGAGCGACCGGCGGAAGCCGACCTGGTCGGCGATGGTCCCCGAGAGAATCGGCAGGAAGTAGACCAGCGTCCACAGGATGCCGTTCAGGCTCGACGGCCAATACGCGCCGAAGCCGAGCTGGCCGAGGTAGATGACGACGAAGCTCGCCATCGAGTAGTAGGCGGCGCGCTCGAACAGCTCCGTGACGTTGGCGCTCCAGAAGACGTTCGGGAACTTGTCGTGGGCGGTAGCGTCCATCTGGGCCTCTCCTGGCCACCGCGCAGGCAGCGCGCGGCGGGCGTGCGGCGCATGTTACCTCAGGCCGGCGGCGTGCGCGGCCCGTAATTCTGCGGTACGATACTGACGTTGTCACTGTCGACTGGAGGCACAAGCCGTGAGGCGTGAGAGCCGGATTCAGCTCGCCATCGTCGGCCTGGTGGTCGCGATCGGCCTCGTCTGGCCGTCGGTCGCCGGCTACTACACCGACTGGCTGTGGTTCGAGGAAACGGGCTACCAGCAGGTCTTCGCGACGAGCATCCTGACGCGGCTCGGGCTCGGGGCGGCGGTCGCGCTCGCGGCGTTCCTCGCTGCTCTTCGGCAACTTCCGGCTGGCGCTGCGCCGCTTCGAGGACCCGTACATCGTCCTGGGGCTCTCGCCGGCCGACGGCACGCCCATCGTGCTGCAGCGCCGCGGGGTGTCGTACCTGGTGAGCCTGGCGTCGGCGCTCGGGGCCGCGGTGGCCGGCATGCTGGCGTCGAGCCGCTGGATGGACTGGCTGCAGTTCCGCCACGCGACCAGCTTCGGCGATCGCGATCCGATCTTCGGCCGGGACGTGGCGTTCTACGTCTTCCAGCTGCCGTGGTACAGCTTCGTCCGCGACGTGCTGCTGGGCATCCTGGTCTTTGCCATCGCGGGCTCGACGTTGATCTACCTCCTGCCCGGGCGCACGGCCGGCGCCGGCGCCGCCGGGCCCCTGGCGGCCCTGCGCGGGGCCCGCCGCCACCTGTCGCTGCTGGCCGCGGCCATCCTGCTGCTGCTCGGCGCCGGGACCTGGATCGAGGGCTTCAGCCTGCTGAACTCCCCCGCCGGCATCATCCAGGGGGCCACCTACGCCGACGTCACGGCGCAGCTCCCCGCGCTCCGGCTGCTCGGCGTGGCCGCGGCGGTGGGCGCGGTGATGGCCCTCGCGCAGGCCTTCACGCAGCGCGCGTGGCTGGCGATCGGCGGGTTCGTCCTCTACGGCGCGACCTGGGCCGGGGGGCTGATCTTCGTCACGGCGTTCCAGCGCCTGGTCGTCACGCCCAACGAGCAGGTGAAGGAGACGCCGTACATCGCGTACAACATCGCCGCCACCCGGAAGGCGTTCGCGCTGAACAACGTCGAGGAGCGGGAACTGTCCGGCGAGGCGCTGCTGACGAAGGCCGACATCGACGCGAACGCCGCGACCATCGGCAACGTCCGGCTCTGGGACCAGCAGCCGCTGCTGGACACGTTCGGACAGATCCAGGAAATCCGCACGTACTACGACTTCTCGTCGGTGGACGTCGACCGCTACGTCATCGACGGCCAGTACCGCCAGGTGATGCTCTCGGCCCGCGAGCTGAACTCGGAGAGCCTGCCGTCGAAGTCGTGGATCAACGAGCACCTCACGTTCACGCACGGCTACGGCCTCACGCTCGGCCCGGTGAACGAGGTGACGCAGGAGGGCCTGCCGGTCCTCTTCATCAAGAACCTGCCTCCGGAGTCGTCCGTCGACCTGGACGTGCGGGAGCCGTCGCTCTATTTCGGCGAACTGTCGAACAGTCACGTGTTCGTGGGCACCAAGGCGCGCGAGTTCCACTACCCGCGCGGCGACGACAACGTGTTCAAGAGCTACGACGGGCGCGGCGGCGTCCCGCTCGGGTCGATCCTGCGCAGGCTGATGTTCGCCAGCCGGTTCCGCTCGTTCAAGGTGCTGCTGAGCGAGGACCTGAGCGCCGAGAGCCGGGTGATCTTCAACCGCCGGATCGCCGCGCGGGTGACCACGATCGCGCCGTTCCTGTCCTACGACCGCGACCCGTACCTCGTCATCGCGGACGGCCGGCTCTTCTGGATCCAGGACGCCTACACGCTCACCGGGCAGTACCCGTATTCGACGCGCACGGAAGGCGGCTTCAACTACATCCGGAACTCCGTGAAGGTGGTCATCGACGCCTACCACGGCACGACGACGTTCTATCTGGCGGAGCCGTCGGACCCGATCGCGTCGACCATCGGCAAGGCCTTCCCAGGGCTGTTGAAGCCGCTCGAGGAGATGCCGGCGCCGCTGCGCAAGCACATCCGCTACCCGGAGGGCGTCTTCCGGGTCCAGAGCGCGATGTACGCGACGTACCACATGACCAATCCCGCGGTCTTCTACAACAAGGAGGACCAGTGGGAGGTGCCGTCGATCGAGAGCGGCGGGGCGTCGGCGCCGATGGACCCGTACTACACCATCATGCGCCTGCCGAAGGAGCGCGACGCGGAGTTCGTCCAGATGCTGCCGTTCACGCCGCGGCGCAAGGACAACCTCGCGGCCTGGCTGGTGGCGCGCAGCGACGGCGAACACTACGGGAAGCTGCTCGTCTTCCAGTTCCCGAAGCAGAAGGTGGTCTTCGGCCCCCGGCAGATCGTGGCGCGCATCAACCAGGACCAGGTCATCTCGCCGCAGATCACGCTGTGGAACCAGCAGGGATCGGAAGTGATCCAGGGCACGCTCCTCGTGATTCCCATCGAGGAGTCGCTGCTCTACGTGCGGCCGCTCTACCTGCGCGCGGCGGGCGGCAAGATCCCGGAACTGAAGCGCGTCATTGTCGCCTATCACAACCAGATCGTCATGGAAGAGACGCTCGACGCGGCGATCGGGAAGATCTTCGGCAGGGGCGCGGCCCCTCGCCCGGCCGGAGCCGAGGCGCCCTCCGCCGGCGGGTCAGGAAGTCCGATCGCATCTTCGACGGGCGGCGAGAGCATCGAGGCCCTCGCGACGCGCGCCCGCCAGCACTACGATCGCGCCATCGAGGCCCAGCGCAACGGCGACTGGGCGCAGTACGGGGAAGAAATCCGGCAGCTCGGCGCCGTCCTGTCGGCGCTTGGCGCGATGCCGGCCGCGCCGACGCCGCCGCCGGCGCCGCTGAAGCGGTAGCCCGGCCGGGCTAGACGTAGCTGGCCGGGTCCAGGTCGTAGAGCGACGGATCGAGCGCCGCCTCGATGGTCAGCGCGTCGCGGCCGTAGGCGACCTCGTGATCCGACGCGAGGCGCTGGAGAACCGGCGCCGGCAGGCGCACGCCATCCGGGTCGATCAGGACTTTCACGACGGGGGCGGCGTCGCCTCCCGTGTCCACGACGAACCCGACCGAGCCGTTCGACAGGCGGACGAGCGTCGCCGGCGGGTAGACCCCCATCAGCTGGATGAACCGCCGGACGAGGTGCTCGTCGAACTGCTCGCCGGTGTTCCTGACCATGATGTCCATGATCCGGGCGGCCGGGTTGGCGGGCTGGTAGACGCGCGTCGAGCGCATCGCGTCGTACGAGTCGGCGATGGCGCAGAGCTCGGTGGCGAGGTTGATCGGCGTGCGCTGGACGCCGGCGGGGTACCCGGTGCCGTCCACGCGCAGGTGGTGCTCGAAGGCGACGATCGCGGCGAGCCTGGGCATGTCCGGCGACCCGCGGAGGATCGCGGCGCCGTCGACCGGGTGGCGGCGCATGATGGTGCGTTCCGCGGGCGTCAGGGCACCGGGCTTGTTGAGCACCTCGAGCGGCGTGCGCACTTTCCCGATGTCGTGCAGCATGGCGGCGAGCCCCAGCGTCCGGAGGGCGCGCCCCTCGATGCCCAGCGTCCGGGCCTGCGCCATCGCGAGAATCGAGACGTTGACCATGTGGGTGAAGGTGTACTCGTCGTGCGCCTTCATGCCGGTGAGGCCGATCATCGTCGCGCGGGACGTGTCGACCGCGTCCGCGAGGTGATCGACGGCCTCGTGCGCGGCCGGCGCATCCGGCCTGCCTTCGGTCCTGGTGCTCTCCCAGACCATGCGGGCGGCTTCCACCGATCCGCTGTAGACCTGCTTCAGCGTGACGGCGCTCGAGCCCCAGTTCCCCTCGGAGGTGTCCACCGGGATGCGGCCCGCGCGGACGTGAGGCAGCCGGAGGAAGTCGAGGTCCGCCTCGGCGGTCCCGGCGGTTTCGGCCGCCCGCAGGGCCGCGGGCGACGGCTGCGAGACGGCGCGGACAAACTCGGTGAGCTCCTCGAGCGCCACGCCCCGGTCGAAGAGGACCCGGTTGATGCCGAGCGCCTGCATGTACCGGATGAGTTCGGTGCGGTACGCGGTCACCGCCAGCAGCGGCGTGTCGTCGGCAATCACCTCGCCGCCGATGAAACCGATGAGCACGGACGGCTCGGCTTTGTGGAGCCGCCGCACGGCCTCGAGCAGCGCGCGCACGTGCTCGCCCACGCTCGGATGGCTGATGGAGTACAGGCTGGCGGCACGCAGCGCTCCGCTCATGCGCTGCACGATGTCGGCATAGAGCGGCATCCGCCGTGCGCGGTCGATCATCGTTCGCTCCCCGTGCGATCCGCGGGGGACCGCGCCGGTCCGCGGCGGGCCTCGGCACCGCCGCCCTGCCGGATGTGCGAGAGCGCCGAGCGCCCCGCCGATCGGAGGCGCCAGGTCCGCAGCGGCGTGCGCCAGCGCGTGCGCGACACGTGGTCGGCGAGCAGCCGTTCGGCGTCCCCGCCGCCGGCGCGCACGAGCACGCTGATGAGAGCCAGGGACACGGGCACGGGGGCCGCCTGCGGATCAATCTGCGGGACCAGCCGCTGGAGCATCGGCAGGATGCGGCCGCCTTCGTGACGGCTCAGCTGGTCGAGCAGCGTCAACTGCGTCGCCGGGCCGGCCCTGGCGATGCCCCGGGCCAGGACCTCGGCGGCCCGGGAACTGCCCGACGCGGACAGGGCCCTGAACGCTTCGGCGCGCACCGATTCGTCGGCGTCCGACAAGGCGGCTTCGAGTGCCGGCAGATGTTCCGTGCCCGGCGTGAGATCCAGCAGGCGGATCGCGGCGACGCGCACGTTCCCCGCCTCGGCCTCCGACGCGAGCAGGCGCCTGAGGCCGTCTCTCCCGGCCTTTCCGGCGGCGGCCACGGCCTGCTCGAAGCGCGCCCGGACGGGCAGCTGGTGCTCGGCCGCCCATCGCCGGGCGATGGCGGGCATCAGCGGCGCGCCGATGGCCGCCAGCACGGCGACGAGCAGGCCCGCGCCGGCCGGCGTCGCACCCGGCAGCGCGGCCAGGGCATGTTCGGCCGCCGGCGGATGCGCCCAGCTTCTCCAGCGTCTCCGCGGCCAGCACGCGCAGTGTGCGGTCGGGGGAGCCTGACACGACGGCCTGGATGGCCTCCACCGTGCGCGCCACGGCTTCCCAGTCGCCGGCCTCGGCCGCCTCCAGCGCGTGCGCGTGCAGGACGTCCAGGACCTTCCGGAGCCTGCCGGCGTCGCTCTCGGCGCGCACGAGATCGGCGAGCAGCTTGAGATCGAGCTCCCTCACCGCGTCATCGCTGATGCTGCCGGTCCACTCGGCGAGCCTCTCCGGCGGGTCGTTCGACGCCAGCGCGGCGTCCTCACGCCTGTCCTGAACCGCGTGCAGTTCGTCGCCGTACTGGTCCGAGATGAACCGCCGGTCGACGTGGGCCTCGAGATTGCGCTCGAGCTCGGACCATTGCGCGACCACGTCGCCCCCGAGCGTCACGTCCTGGGCCTCACTGACGATGAGCCGCCGCCGATCGGGGTTCGGCACCAGCGACCGGAACATGTCCGCGAGCCGGGTCGTGGCGGCGCCGGCATCGCCCATGACCCGGCTGAGGAACTTCGAGACGGTCGCGTCGGGCATGCGCTCGACGAGCGCGCGGACGACATCCATGGTGCCGACGGTGGCCTCCGGCGTGCCGCGCCGCTCGAGCAGGCCGGCCATCAGCGCTTCGGTCAGGAACTCGCCGATCGCCGCCGCCCGCCGGAAGACGTCGTCGAACTGATCCGGCTGGATCCAGGTCAGCTGCGCGGCCGCGCGCAGCTCCCGGAGCACCGCCGCGATGGCCTGCTCCTGGTCGGCCGCCGTGTCGATGGCCCGGCGCAGCGCGGCGCACGGGTCGTCCAGAATCGAGCCGCCCACACCCGCCGTTTCGAGATAGTGGCTGATCACGGCGGCGAGTTCGAGATAGTCGCCGCCGACTTTGCCGCGCAGGAGCGCGCCGAAGTCGATCTCGAGAATCGCGGGGCTCGTGTGCCGGAGCGCCCGCCACTGGCGCTGGATGCCGCCCGCGTTGCGCACCTCTTCCGGCTTGCGCGCCAGCAGCGCGAGGAAGGCCTGCCACGCCGCGGGCGTGGCCCTGCCGTCCAGGTTCACGGCGCCGACACCGTGCCGATGGCACAGCGCGGCGAAGTCGGCGACCACGGTCTCGGACGTGTCGATGGGCACCCCGCCGGCCAGGAACGCCTGCGGCAGGATCGTCAGGCAGACCGGGCCGTCTGCGGTCGCCGCTCGCGCGGCCGCGGCCACCTGGTCGAGCGCCGCCACGACGTGTCTGGTGCGTCGGCGGATAGAAGCCGACGGCGCGGGCGGCCGAGCGGAAAGCCCGGGCGAAGTCCAGGACGCGCGCTTCGTTCGGTGACCGTGTGACGCTGGCCGCGACTGGCATCGGCAGGCCCTGCCTCCGGAGTGACCTGTGGGACCTGTTCCCGGGCGTGCGGAGGCAGCCGGGGTTCCGGGTCCCGTTCGTTTCTCTATCGGCTCGGAAGGGCGCGGACTGGAGGGTCAGCGCGGCCTGGCCACCAGGCGCAGGGCGCTCGGGGTCGTGGCGAGCCCGCCCTTGGAGGTACAGCGGAGTTCGCTGGGCATCATGCGGCCGACGGCATAGACGGCGTCGATCGTGTCGTCGAGGGGGATCGGGTTCACATAGCCCCCCACGACCAGGTCCGCGCAGACGAACGCGCTGGAGGCCGCGACGGCGTTGCGCGTGTGGCACGGGATCTCGACCAGGCCGCCCACCAGGTCGCAGACCGAGCCCATCGAGTTCTGAAAGGCGATCGCGGCCGCGTCGGCGGCGTGCGCCGCGCTGCCGCCGGCAGCCTCGACCACCGCCGCGGCGCCCATCGCGCCGGCCGCCCCGATTTCGACCTGGCAGCCCGCGACCTCGGCGGCGAACGTGGCCCGCGCCGCGAGGATGACCCCGATGGCGGACGCCGCCAGGAGGGCCATGGCGGCGGCCTCCGTCGACAGGCCCCGCTCCTCCACCAGCGTGACGACCACCCCGGGGACCGCGCCGGCCGACCCTCCCGTCGGGGCCGCGCACACCACGCCCATCGCGCCGTTGACGTGCATGACCGCCATCGCCCTGGCGGCCGCGCGGGTGTGCAGTCCTCCGAGAGGCAGGCGCCCGGCGCGATCGGCCTCGAAGATGGCGTGGGCGCTTGGCGCCAGCAGCTGCATCGACGGTGCGCCCCGGTCGAGGCCGAGGTGCACGGCGGCCGTCATGATGTCGAACCGGCGGGTCACCTCGGCGAGCACCGCCTGCTCCGACAGGCCGAGCAGTTCCGCTTCGTAGGCCAGGGCGGCGCGCCCGAGCGTCCATCCGCGCGCGTCGGCCAGGGCCAGCATCTCCGCGGCGCTCTGGAACAGCTGCCGCCCGCGTTTCACGAACGCGATGGCGGGCGCCTCGCGCAGCGTCACGTCGGCGCCGAGCGCCGCGAGCGCCGCCTTCGCGGCGGCGTCGAGCGGGACCAGCCGCCTGGCGTCGACCATCACTCGCCCGCCCCGCTCGATGCGATCGGGATCGCCGGCGAGCTGGCCGTCCGCCGACAGCGCGGACGCGACCAGGCCGGCGCCTGCGGCGGAGGTCTCCACCAGGACCTCCCAGGTGTCGCCCGTCAGGCGGACCGGCCAGCCGGCCACCTCGATCACCTCGACCGCGCCGCCGCCGATGGAACGGCCCGTGGCCTCGAGCGTCCGCCCGTCCGCCGCGCGCAGCGTGATCTCGACGGTGTTCGGGTGATCGGGCTTCGCGAGAGGACGGACGTCGAAGCGGATGGCGAGGCCGGCTTCCGCCGCGAGTTCGAGCGAGTCGGCGAACCTGTCGTCGGTCAGTTCCCAGCCCATCAGGGCCGTCGCGAACGCGCGGTCCACGCCCTGCTGCCGGTAGACCTGCGCGTACGAGCCGGCTGGGTCGAACGCGAACTCGGCCTCGACGATGGGGGCGCCGAGCAACCCCTTCACGATCGTCGCGAGATGGTAGGAACCGGCGGTGTGGGAACTCGACGGCCCCCGCATGACGGGGCCGAGGACGTCGTTCAGGATGCTGACGCGGCTGACGCGCGGCCCTGCTCGCATGAGTCCCTCCACGCCGACCTGCCCGCAGCCCCGCCGCGGCCCTACCGCGCCGCGGGTTCCGCGGGCGGCGCGGCGGCCTGAGGCGGCTCGACCTCTCCGTCGAGCACGATGAGGCGGACCGCCGGCGGCAACGAGCGATAGAACGACTGTGCTTCCTTCGGATCCAGCGTGATGCGGAGCCGGATGGCATCGCGATTGGCGCTCCGCATCGCGGAGAAGACGTCGCGCGCCCACTCGGCCATCGCGGCTCTCGCGCGGGCCCACCGGCCGACCGACTGGTCCGCTTCCCGCGGGAGGATCTCCACAGAGAGCCCGTCGGCGAATCTGACGTGGTAACGCGACGGCACGGGATACATCTCTTCAGGCGTCGGCGGGATGGCCGCCGGAGCCGATTCCGCGGTCTCCTTTCCGGGTTCGCCCGCCTGGATGACCAGCCGGTCGATTTGCCTCGGCGGGTCCAGTTCGCCTGCCGACCAGATGACGCTCTGCACGTGGCGCGGGTCGCGGGCGCTGCTCCAGGCCACGCGCGGGTGTCCGACCTGCAGCCCGAGCACCGTGAAGCGCTGCAGAGGGGCGCCCCTCAGCATCAGCGTGAGCCCGGCGTTCGCCGGGTCGAGCACGAGATAGAACTCCTTGCCGGCCGCGAGTTCGATTTGTTTCTGGAGTTGTGCGTTGGTGCGCTGCAGCCGCGCGGCCTGGGAGCGCGGATCGGAGGTCTCCGCCGGCGCCGGAGCCCGCTGGCACGCCATCGCCAGGGCCACCACGGCGGCGCCGGCGACCAGCGCCGGGATGGAGCCCGCAGGCGTCCCTGGCCTGAGCGAAGTCGAAGGCAGCCTGCGTGAGCCGGAGCGACGTTCCAGGGGCGGTTTCAAACCTGCGTACGGCGGCCTATGGACGCCGCGAGAACGGGTTTTGAAACCACTTGTCGTCACAGTGAGCTCCGGGGCTAGTAGATGTAAATCTGCGTGCCGACGCGCGAGTTCGCCCAGACCTTGCGCAAGTCATCACGGCCGACGCGGATGCACCCATGGGACACCGCGCGGCCGAGCAGACGTTCGTACAGCGTGCCATGGATCATGAACCCGTCGCCGAAATAGAGCGCATACTCGCCAAGCGTGCCGTAGTCGAGCCTGTCGGCCGGGTTCTTGGGAATCGGCTGCGATTCCTCCACGAAGGCCCAGTCCGGCTTGCGCCAGACAGGGTCGCGGAGCATCGTCCGCACCTCGAACCGGCCGCGGGGCGAGTCGAAGACCCACTCGCGCTTCTTGCCCGTGCTCTCCCGCAGCACCATCCCCGAGCCCGCGGAGCACACCGCCTGCAGCAGCGTCTCGTTCGCCCGCTTCAGATAGAGCCGGTTCTGCGTCTGGTCGATGACGATGTAGACGCCCTTCGGCACGAGCGCGTCGAGCCGCGCCGACAGCTGCCGCTGGCGGCCGCGCAGGCGAGCGACGTACTGCTGGAGGGGACGGGCGTCGGAGGGCACCTCGCTCGACACGGTGAGCGGCTGTTCGGCATACGGCTCGTAGTAATAGCCGGTGCCGGCCAGCAAGGCGGTCAGCAGCGCGACACCGGCCACCGCCGCGGCGATGATGCCGATGCGACGGCCGGAGCGCGCGCGTCCGCCCCTGGGCGCCCCGCCAGCGGGCGCCGGCGGACCCGCCGAAACCGGCCCCGCCGATTGGTCAGGGCCGCCGGCCGTTGGCGCCTGCCCGTTGCCGGTCGGCGAACTCGGCGATGGCTCCATATTCGTCGCTCCCCACGATTGTGACGGGCGTGCCCACCCCCGCGCGGTCGAACACCCGGTCCATGTCGTCGTTGGCCAGGGCCACGCACCCGTTTGTCCAGTCCTGGTCGCGGCCGCCCCCGCCGTGAATCTCGATCAACCCGCCTATTCTCGCACCAACCGGCAGGTCGCCGGTCTTCCGGGCTCGAGCGAACTCGGCGCGATCGCCGGCGTTCGGATAGTCCAGCAGCAGCGCCTTGTAATAGATCGACGCCGACTTGCCGAGCCGGGCCACGACGCGGTAGCGGCCCTCCGGGAGTCGCGCCGTCTCCCTCGTGCAGCTTGTCGGCGGTCCAGTTGAACCCGAGATCGATGTCGTACGTGGCGACGGCCGCGCCGCGGTGGAACACGGTCAGCCGGTGCGACTCCTTGAACACGACGATCGCGACGCGGCCCGTGCTCCTCGACCACGCGATCGTGTCGGCGATCCAGCGGCGCCACCGCGCGATGGTCTCGGGGTCGGCGTACCGCGCGACGACGGCGGCCGCGTGGTCCCGCACCATGGCATTCAGCCCCTCGGCCCGGATGGCGTTGAGCGTGGCGTTCCGGTAATCGCCGGCGCGCTGGTAGACGCGCGCCGCCTCGACGGCCAGTCTCGCGGCCGCCAGCAGACTGCGGCGCTCCTTGCCGACGCGCAGCGTCGCCGCCAGGGACTCGCTGGCCGACACGAGACGGTGCGCGGTCTGGATCTGGGCCGCGGCGGCTGTGGAGGCCTTCGACTGGAGGTCTTCAGCGACGCTCCTGGCGAGTGTCGCGGCCCGCTCCGCCGCGCCGTAGGCGTCGACCACGCGCGCCGCCGACGGGACAGGCCACAGGCGGGTCTGCTCGACGCGCTGCGCCGTCAGCGCGGCGCGCGCCAGTTGCTCGGCGTGCTGGAGTTCCTGGGGCGCCCAGGTGGACGCTCCGGCCGCGCGGGCATCGGCCACCGCCGCGCGCGACGATTCCGCGGCCGCGGCCATGAGCGACTCGCGGCCCGCGGCGATGGTGTGGATCCCCCACGCCATCGCCGCGACCGGTACGAACGCGGCGACCCCGAAGGCAACCCTGCGCCACGCGCGGCGGCGCGTCAGGTCGGGGGTCGGTTTCGACAAGCGACCGTCGTTACCGCTTCTTCGCGGCCATGGCGGCCTCGACGGCCGTCTTCACGGTGTTGGCGGTCGTCAGGGCGGACTGGGCCTTGGCCTTGGCGTCGAGGAACTTGCCCTCGGCAAGCGCCGCTTCAGCCTCGGTGATCGCCGTGGCGGCGGTAGTCAGATCCGTCTTCATCGCTTCGATGTCGGCCGCGGTGCCCTTGCCCTTCGGGGCCTTGTCGAGCAGCGCCTGGGCGTCGGCCAGCACGGTCTTCACTTCGCCGATCGCCGCGGTGGCTTCGTTCTTCGCGGTTTCCTTGCCGGCGGCGGCGTCGGCCGCGGCCTTCTCGCCTGCGGCCTTGGCGGCGGTGGCGAGTTCCTTGGCCTTGGTGTAGGACTTCAGCCAGTTGCCTTCCTGGGCCTTCAGTTCGGCGTCCAGGGCGGCCTGCGCGTCCTCGACGGCCTTCATCGACGCGGCCGCGTAGTCGCCGGCGCCGGCGGTCACGGCGGAATCCATCGCCGCCTTCGCGGCATCGAGATCGGCCTGCGGCGGCGCGCCGCACGCGGCGACGGTCAGGGCAAGGCCAAGGGTGAGCACCACGAACTTCAGATTGCGCATCGGAACGTCTCCTCTATGATGATGGCCCACACGGAGGCCCCTTGCCTCCGGGCGATCCTGTAAAGTATACACCCCGACCGCCGCCGGATTCACCCCTTCAGTCCGGCTTTCCGGAGAATCGCCATCATCGGGCACCAGTTGGTGAAGGCCGACTGGAGCAGGTTCAGCCCGACAAACGCGGTGAACCAGTAGAAGTTCGGGTGCACGAACATCCCGAGCATCACGCTCGCGAAGACGAAGGCGCCGGCAATCAGGCGCAGGGCGCGATCAACACTCATAACCACCTCCTTCACACAGGACGTTACAGACTGATTCACGCTCGCGCTTCGGCACGAAGAGCATGGGCAGCGCGCAGTTCCGCACCAGCTGCTCCGCCGTGTCGCCGAACCAGCCCGCGCCCTGGCGCCACCCGGTTGCCACGACCAGCATCGTGGCATTGGGGTCGCATTCCAGGTCGTTGAGCGACGACACGGCCTTCTCGGCGACCTCGCCGCCGAAGCTCGCGGCGAGCGCCTGTGCATAGCTGAGCACCTCGCCGCGGGACTCGGTGCCGGCGACGGCCACCGGCCGGACAAACGGCTGCTGGCCGGGAGTCGGTGCGGTCTCGGACCGCACGACGAGAGTCGGCACCCGGCCGTCCCGGATGACGCGCTCGGCGACCGAGCCAATCCACCAGCGGCTCGCGCCCCGTCGGCCGTGGGTGCCCAGGATGACGAGATCGTGGCTCGACGCGGCTGCGAGTATGGCTTCCACCGCCGGGCCGTCCGCCATCGCCGCCACGGCCGACGGCGCGAGCGGGCGGACGAACCGCTCGAGGTACGCCTGCGCATCGCGGCGGTCCTGCGCGTGGTGGCGCTCGACCTCCTGCAACTGGTCGTGCGTGAAGTAGGGCGGGACCTCGAGCGTCTCCGCGTGCAGCGCGGTGATGGCCGCGCCGTGCCGGGCCGCGAAGACCTCGGCCACCCGCGAGCGCCCGCGCGGATGCGTCTCCGAAGTCGACGGCCACGAGCACCTTTCGTGGCGGATACGCCCACGTGGCGGCGGCAGCCTCCTCGACGGCTCCGGCCGGAGCGGCGGCCTGGCCGGCCGCCGTCATCCGGCGACGCTCCTTCAGGTAGGTCAGCACGGGCACCGTCAGCGGCGCGAGCACCACCGACGCGACGGACCCCGCCATGAGCGAGATGGCGAGGCCCTGGAAGATCGGGTCGAACAGGATGACGCCCGCGCCGACGACGACGGCTGCCGCGGTCAGCGCGATCGGGCCGGAACCGGACGGCGCCCGCGTCGACCACGGCCGCTTCGAGCGGCATGCCCTCCCGCACGCGCAGCTCGACGAAGTCGACGAGGATGATCGAGTTCCGCACGACGATGCCGGCGCCCGCGATGAAGCCGATCATCGAGGTGGCGGTGAAGAACGCGCCCATCGCCGCGTGCGCCGGCAGGATGCCGACCAGCGAGAACGGGATCGACGCCATGATGATCGATCGGCGTGGTGAAGGACTGGAACCAGCCGACGACCAGGATGTAGATGAGCAGCAGGACCGCGGCGAAGGCGATGCCGAGGTCGCGGAAGACCTCGTAGGTGATGTGCCACTCGCCGTCCCACTTCATCGCGTACTTCGTGCTGTCGAAGGGCTGCGCGGCGTTGAAGACCTCGAAGCGCGTACCCCTCGGGCAGCTGGACCTTCGCCAGCGCCTGGTTCATCTGGAGGATGGCGTAGACCGGGCTCTCGACGACGCCCGCGACGTCGCCGAGCACGTAGGTCACCGGCTGGAGGTTCTTGTGGTAGAGGCTCGGCGGCTCGACCGTCCGGCCGACCACCGCCAGCTCGCCGAGTGACACCGGCACCGCGCCCATGATCCGGACGCTCCTGAGCGCGTCAGGCGATCCGCGGTCGGCGCGCGGGAGCTGCAGCACGATCGGCACGTCGCTGCGGGCCTGGTCGTCGTGCAGGATCCCGGCGATCTCGCCGGCGCCGGCCATCCGCGCCAGCGAGGCGAGCGCCGCCGCGTTCACGCCGGCCGCCGCGGCCTTCTGCGCGTCGACGTCGATGGTGATCTTGGGCTGGGGCGCCCTCGACGTACCAGTCGACGTCGACCACGCCGGGCGTGCGGCTGAAGATGTCCTTCACGGTCTTGGCGACCTCGAGCCGGCGCGCGGGGTCGGGGCCGTACACCTCGGCGACGAGCGTCTGCAGGACGGGCGGCCCCGGCGGGACCTCGGCCACCTGGATCCGGGCGCCGGCCTTCGCGGCCAGCGGCGCCAGCACGTCGCGCATGCGCTTGGCGATCGCGTGGCTCTGCTCCGACCGCTCCTCCTTCGGGACGAGGTTGACCTGCAGGTCGGCCTGGTGCGGCGCCCGGCGCAGGAAGTAGTGGCGGACCAGGCCGTTGAAGTTGTACGGCGACGCCGTGCCCGACGTAGCTCTGGACGGTGCGTCACCGACGGCTGCTTCATGGCCTCCTGGGCCAGCAGCGCGGTGACGCGCGCGGTCTCCTCGAGCGGCGTGCCTTCGGGCATGTTGACGATGACCTGGAACTCGCTCTTGTTGTCGAACGGCAGCATCTTGACCGTGACGAGGCCCGAGCGGGAACGAGGGCGACGGCGGCCAGGAGCAGCAGCACGATCGCCGCGAGGAACGTCGTCGCGGACGCGCGGCTCGCCGATCAGGCGGCTCATGAACCGGCGGTAGAGCGCGCGTCAACCGGTCGTCTCCGCCGTGGTCGTGGTGGCCCGGCTTCTGCAGCAGCCGCTTCGCCGCCCAGGGCGTCACGATGAACGCCACCACCAGCGAGAACAGCATCGCCGCCGTCGCGCCGACCGGGAATGGGCCGCATGTAGGGCCCCATCAGGCCGCCGACGAACGCCATCGGCAGGATGGCGGCGATCACCGTCAGCGTCGCCAGGATCGTCGGGTTGCCGACCTCGTCGACGGCCTTCACGATCAGGGCGCTGAACGTCCCCTCCTCCCCCGTCGACAGCCGGGCGTGGCGCACGATGTTCTCGACGACGACGATCGCGTCGTCGACCAGGATGCCGATCGAGAAGATGAGCGCGAACAGCGTGATGCGGTTCAGCGTGTAGCCGTAGAGGAAGAAGACGAGCAGCGTGAGGGCCAGCGTCACCGGGATGGCGACCAGCACGACGGCCGCCTCGCGGCGGCCGAGCGTGAGCCAGATCAGGATGCCGACCGACACGATCGACAGGAACATGTGCCAGAGCAGCTCGTTCGACTTGTGGGCGGCGGTCTCCCCGTAGTTGCGGGTGACGGTCATCTCGAGGTCGGACGGGCACCAGCACGCCGCGGACGGTGTCGAGCTTGGCCGAGATCCGGCGCGTGAGGTCGATGGCGTTGATGCCCTTGCGCTTGGCGATCGAGATCGTCACCGCCGGGTACGCGCGTCCGTCCGGCGCGTAGTGGGAGACGTACGACGTCGGCTCCCCGTCCTCGTCGCGGATGTCGGCGACATCACGCAGCCACACCGAGCGGCCCGCGCGCGCGTCGACGACCACGCCCTCGAGCCTGCGCGACGCTGTCGATCCAGGCCCCGGCTTCGACGATCTCGCTGCGGCCGCCGCTGACGACCTCGCCCGCGCGCTGGCGCATGTTGGCGGACTGGATGGCGCGCTGCACGCCGAGCGGGTCGACGCCGTACGACGAGAGGCGGGCGCGGTCGATCTCGACGGTCACCTGGCGCCGGCGCCCGCCCGCGATCGTGACTTCCGAGACGTCCGGGACCTCCTTGATGACGTCGTGCAGCTGTTCCGCGACCCTGCCGCAGCTCGACGTCGGAGTACCGCGCGCCCCAGAGCGTGAGCGCCATCACCGGCACGTCGTCGATCGACCGCGGCTTCACCATCGGAGGCGACACGCCGGGCGGGATCATGTCCATGTTGGCGAAGAGCTTCTGGTTGAGCCGGACGATGGCCTGCTCTTCGTCCTGGCCGACGTAGAAGCGGACGATCACCATGGACATGCCCGGGCTCGAGGTCGAGTAGACGTACTCGACGCCGGGGATCTCCCAGAGCAGCTTCTCCATGGGCCTCGTGACGCGCTGCTCGACTTCGGCGGGCGATGCGCCGGGCATCTGCACGATGACGTCGATCATCGGCACGATGATCTGGGGCTCCTCCTCGCGCGGCAGCGCCACGACGGCCATCGCGCCCAGGGCGAGCGACGCGAGCGAGGAAGAGCGGCGTCAGCTTCGAGTCGATGAACGCGGCCGCGAGGCGGCCGGCAATGCCGTGCGGGCGCTGTCATCGGACGCTCCCCGCCGCCGGGCGCGATGGTGACCGGCGAGCCGTCCAGGAGCGCAGCCGGCGGCGACACGACGACGCGCTCACCGCTTCGCACCCCGGCGCGCACCTCGACCATGTCGTCGGCCGGTTCCGAGGCGTTCACGAGCCTGAGGCGGGCCCGGTTGTCGGCATCGACGACGAAGACGCTCGCGAGCTGGCCCCGGCGAACGACGGCCGACGCGGGCACGGCGAGTCCCTGTCCGCGCCGCGCCCCGGAGGATGGCGCGGCCGTACATGCCCGATCGGAGCGGCGTCCCGGGCGGCAGGTCGATCTTCACGAGGAAGTCGTGCGAGCCGGAATCAAGCATCCGCTCGACCTCCGCGACGCGCCCGGTCAGTGACGGCGCGCCGTCCGTCGAAGCGCGCGCCCACCTCGTCTCCCACGTGCACCAGGGCGGCGCGCGACTCGTCGAGGCGCACTTCGAGACGGAAAGTCCTGTCGTCCTCGACCGTGACGAGCGGCTGGCCGGGGCTCGCCATGTTGCCGGGATCGACGTTCTTCTCGGTGACCAGGCCGTCGAACGGGGCCGTCAGCGTGGCGTAAGACGCCGTCACGTCGGCGGCCGACGCGCCGGCCACGGCCGAATCGATGGCCGCCCTCGCCTCGAGGACCCGCGCCTCGGCCACCTTCATCCTCGCCTCGGCCGCGCGCAGGTTGGCCACCGCCTCGTCGAGCTCGCCCTGTGTGGCCGAGTTCTTCGCCTTGAGGTCGGCGATCCGCTGGTGCGTGAGGCGGGCGAGCGCGAGGCCGGCCTCCGAGGCCTGACGATCGGCCTCCGCGAGCGCGGTCGCCTGCGTCACCGCCGCCTTGCCCGGCCGTCGCCCGGTCCCGATGCGCCTGCAGTTCGCGCGCGTCGAGCAGCACGAGCGCCTGTCCGGCCCTGACACGGTCGCCGGCCTTGACGGGCACGGCCCGCACGTCGGCCATGATCCGGCTGACAATCACCGCCACGCGCTGCGCGCGGACGACGCCGCCGACCTCGAACGGCGTCACGAGCTCCTGTTCGACGGCGGGCGCCACCGAGACGGACACGGGAGACCCGGCAGGAGCTTTCGGGGCCTCTTCGTGCGAGCACCCGGCGGCGGCCGCGCCGATGAGCACGGCCGAGATGACGAACGTGGCTTTCATGATGGCGTTACCTTCCAAGCGCCCGCTCGAGCATCGCGGCGCTGATAAGAGCATCGATCGCGGCACCGGTCTGGTTGGGACTCGGCGTCGAGCACGGCGGTCGAAGAACGAAGCAGGTCGTTGACCGGAGCGAGCCCGGCATCAAAGCGGTCGCGGACGATGCGGTGACTTTCCCTGGCCTGAGCCACCGCGAGGCGCCCCACCTCGACGCGGGCGCGGGCTTCCTCGAGCCGCGCGAGGGCTGCGCGGACGTCCACGCGCGCGGCGGACTCCTGGCGCTGGCGATCGGCGTGCGCGCGCGCGGCGGCCGCCTTCGCTTCGCCGAGTTTCGCCGAGTCGGCGAAGCCGCCGAACAGGTTCCAGCGAATCACCGCGCCGACGGTCCAGGACGAGGCCCGGTCGGCGAAGGTCCCGCCGTTGAACTCGTAGACGCCCTGGACAGCGGCTTGCGGGTAGAACGCCGACTTTGCCGCCGTAATCGACTCCTGGGCGAGGCGCTCCTGGGCGGCCGCCCGGATGACATCCGGCCGGTTCGCCAGCGCCTCCGCATCGAGGTCGGCGAGGGCGGGCGTCGCCGCCGCTCCGGCCGCCGCTGGCGCCTGCAGCTCGAAACGGCTGTCGAGCGGCTCCCCCATCACCTCGTTGAGTTGAAGCCTCGCCACCGTTTCGCGGCTGGCCGCGCTGATCTGGCGCTCGCGGATCTGGGCGAGATGGACCTTCACGGCGAGCACGTCGGCCTCGGTGGCGAGCCCGGCGTCGCGGCGGCGCTCGGCACGGCGGACATCCTCTTCGGCCGAGTCGAGCGCGGCGGCGGCGGCGGCGCGATTGGCCTGCGCCATCAGCACCTCGCCGAACGCCCGGGTGGCCCCCAGGCGCAGCGACGACGTCGGCGTCCCGGCTGCCCGCGTCGGCGAGTTCCTGCCCGATGGCCGCCGAGCGGTTGGCCGACCGGGTGCGGAGCCCGTCGAACACCGGCTGCTCGACGGAGATGCCCGTGCGGAAATTCGAGACCGGGTCGGGGTGATTCAGCGCGGCGATGGCGAAGTTGGCCTCGGTGAAGCTGCGCTGGGCCAGGATGGACCCGAACACGAAGACGGGCTGGTTCCCCCGCTGCCAGGTTTCCGTCACGTCGAGGCGCGGCATCCAGCCGGCCCTCGCCTGCCTGGCCCGCTCGGACGCCTCGCGCTGGGCCGCATCGGCGCCCCGCGTGGCCGGGTTCTGTTTGAGCGCCCGGGCGATGGCCTCATCGAGGGTCAGTGGAGATTGGGCGGCAGCCTGCCCCGCAGCGAGACCGGCGGCCGCAAGAACGGCAAGGACGTAGTGTGAGCGCGTGTGAATCCTCATACGGGTATATGAGAGATTCAACTTCCGGCCGGGAGGTTTCATTCGTCGAGGCGAGTCGGCCGCGCCGTCCGCCGCGGCTCCGGCTAGCGGCCTTCGGCGCCGGGCCGGTTCCGCCCGCGATCGCCGCTTTGAGCGCCTCCATCGCCTCGTCGGTGAATCCGCCGCGGTGCAACCACCGCACGCGCCCGTCGGGGCCGAGGAGTGCGAGGTAGGCGGCGTGCTCCTCGGCTTTCGTGAAACCCATCGTCTTCTTCCAGCGGTCGGCGCCGCCGTAGACGGTGATGACGTTCTCGTGCAGTTCCTTCGGCGTGCCTTTCCGCATGCCCGAGTCGATGAACCACTTCGCCATCCGGCCCATGCCCCCGATGACCGGCACCTCGAAGAAGGTCACCTTGTCATTGGTGCCGAACTCGCGGCTGACGTGCTCGGCCCACTTCTCGACGGCGAACCGGGAATCGTAGGTGAAGCCCATCATCACGAGCGCGAACTTGCCCGCCGCCGCGTCGGGCAGCACGGCCTTGCGGCCCGTCAGGAACTCGGCCTCGAGGCGGGGAAACATGTCGCCGACGGCGAGCGGCGCGGTGGGCTTCGACTGCTCCGCCGCGCGGGTCGAGGCGGTGCCAATCGTCGTCGCCAGGAGCAGGGCGAGCATGAGTGCGCGAATCATCATGGCGATCTATGACGCGCAGCGTGGCGACTGCGTGCCCGACCCAGCGCTGACTGTCCAGCCCCTTGCCCCGTGCCCCCTGCCCTCATTCACTCCCCGAGCAGCCGCGCGATCATCGCGGCGAGCCGCGGTTCGTTCGCCGCGTCGAAGCCGATCATGATCAGGCGGATGACCCCCTTGCGATCGATGATGTGGATCTGGGGAATGCCGGCGACCTTGTAGTTGGCGTCGTTGACGTTCACGGCGCGCACCGGCCTGCCGTTCTCCATCACCGTGGGGCTGGCGTCCGCGACAGCCACCGGCCAGATGATCCCGTGCTTCGGGAAGTAGCCGCGGAGCGCGGCGACTTCGTCGGCCGGCGAGAGGTTGCGGCGGTTCTCGAAATAGCCGTACAGCTGCGTGGCCATGACCACGCGGAAGCCCTTCGCGCCGAACTGCTGCTGCAGGCGCACGGCGGCCGGGTACGCCTCGCGGCACGGCCCGCACCAGTGGGCCGTGAACTGCAGCCAGGTGACGCCGCCCGCCATGTCGAGCCTGGTGGTGCCCTCGGGCGCGTGCAGCCACACCGGGGCCTCGATCGCGGCCGCGGGTCTGCCCACCAGTTCATACCGCGCGATCGTGGGCGCGAGGCGCTCGGCCACGCCTGCCACGCCCTTCAGGTCCGCAGGCGCGCGGCGCAGCAGGTCCAGCGCCTGCGCCGTCTGCTCCTGGCCGGCCCACGCCTCGGCCAGATTCGAGTACGCCGCGACGATCGTGTTCGAGAGCGGCGGCGTCCGCTGGTCGGGCGGAAGCGCCGGCATTCAGCTCGATGAGGCGCGTCGAGTGCTTGATGATGCCCGCGTCGATGTCGTCGGCGCGGTAGTAGCCGTTCAGGACGCCGTGCGCCTCGATGCGCTCGCGCACGAAGGACGCGGGCAGTTTCTCGAGCTCCGCCACCCAGGCCTCGGCCTGGTCCAGGACGCCCGGCTGCCGGAACTGGCGCGCGAGGACGCGCACGCCCGTCGTGAGCGCCGCGGCCTTCGCCGCCGCGTCGGCGCCCGGGGCGGACACCGCGCGCGCGATGGTCTGCCCTGGCGGCGTCGATCTGCTGCGCCTCGACCAGGAGCTCCGCGAGGGCGGGCACGTCCGAGGGCGCCACGCCGCCCTTCGTGAATTGCGCCGCGCACGCCGACGCGTACGCCGCGGTGCTGGCGCCGACCGCGTTCACGTCGGCCTGCGAGGTCGGCTTCCCGCTCTCCTTCAGCCGGGCCTGGAGGTCTTTCATCAGCGCCTGGCGGTACTCCCGCGCGGACGCGAGGCATCCCGACGGGCGTGGCGGCCATCGAGGGAGGCGTCGGGGCCTGCGCGAAGACGGTCACGGCGAACGCGACGGCGGCCGGCACGCCGGCCGCAAGCAGCTTCTTCATGGGCTCACTCCGATGCGAGGCGCCCGCCGTGCCTGGAAGCACGAGCCGGAACGCCACGGTGTCATGTAGCATATATCCATGAAGCTGGCGTTCCCCCAGGCCGTTCCCGCCTCCGATCTCGCCGCGATGCTGCTGGCCTCGGCCGCCGTCTGCGCGCCTCACGACGCCGCGGCTCAGCAGGGCCCGCCGCAGCCGGTCAAATGGTCGCTCGCGCTGGAACCCGCCCCCGGCCACGCGACGGCCGGAGGCACGCTGACCGCCGTCGTGACGGCGGCGATAGACGAGGGCTGGCACGTGTACGCGCCCGATGAGGCCAATGCCGGGCCGCGGCCGGTGGAGCTCACCATCGTCAAGAACCCGGTCTTCTCCGCCGCGGGCAAGTTCGAGGCGCCCGAGCCCGAACGCGAGATGGACGAAGCCTTCGGACAGATCACGTCGTCGTACACCGACGAGGTGGCATTCCGGCTGCCGGTGGCCGTCGCCGCCAGCGCGGCCGCCGGCCCGCACGCGCTCGAGATCGACGTCTCGTTTCAAGCGTGCGACGGCAGCATCTGCCTGCCGGCGAAGAGCGTCCGGGTGAAGGCGACCGTAACCGTGAAGCAGTGACCGCATGAGGCTCGCATGACCGACACGAAGATCACGCTGCCCGAGTCCGACATCCCGACCCACTTCTACAACATCGCGCCGGACCTGCCGACGCCGCTGCCGCCGCCGCTGCATCCCGGCACGAAGGAGCCCATCGGCCCCGAGGCGCTCGCGCCGATCTTCCCGATGGCGCTCATCAAGCAGGAGATGTCGCTCGAGCCGGCTGATCGAGATCCCCGACGAGGTGCGCGACATCTACCGCCTCTACCGGCCCAGCCCGATCTTCCGGGCGCGCGCCCTCGAGGAGTTCCTCGACACGCCGGCGCGCATCTACTACAAGTCGGAGCACGTCAGCCCGGTCGGCAGCCACAAGCTGAACACGGCGCTCGTGCAGGCGTGGGCGAACAAGCAGGAGGGCGTGAAGCGGCTGGCCACCGAGACGGGCGCGGGACAGTGGGGCTCGGCGCTCGCGTGCGCGTGCCGGCTGATGGGCCTCGAGTGCATGGTCTACATGGTGCGGGTGAGCTACGACTTCAAGCCGTACCGCCGCATCATGATGAACACCTACGGCGCCGACATCGTCGCCAGCCCCTCGAACCTGACGCAGGCCGGCCGCAACATCCTGGCGCAGCACCCGGATTCGCCCGGCAGTCTGGGCATCGCCATCTCGGAGGCCATCGAGGACGCCGCGGGACGCGACGACACGAAGTACGCCCTCGGCAGCGTGCTGAACCACGTGATGCTGCACCAGACGATCATCGGCCTCGAAGCGAAGAAGCAGATGGAGCTGGCGGGCGACTACCCCGACATCCTCATCGCCTGCCACGGCGGCGGCAGCAACTTCGCCGGCCTCACCTTCCCGTTCCTGAAGGACAAGCTGAAGGGCGACCGGCCGGCGCTGCGGGCGATTGCCGTCGAGCCCTCGTCGTGCCCGACGCTGACCCAGGGCCCGCGCGAGTACGACTTCGGCGACACGGCCGGGATGACGCCGCTGCTCATGATGCACACGCTCGGGCACAATTTCGTGCCGCCGCCGGTGCACAGCGGGCGGCCTTCGGTACCACGGGTCGGCGCCGCTCGTCAGCCACCTGCTGGCTGCCGGCGTCATCGAGGCGGAGGCCTACGACCAGCGCACCGTGTTCGAGAGCGCGGTGCAGTTCGCGCGGTGCGAGGGCACCATCCCGGCGCCCGAGTCGGCCCACGCGGTCCACGCGGCGATGCGGCAGGCGCTCATCGCGCGGGAAGCGGGCGAGAAGAAGGTCGATCCTCTTCAACCTCTCCGGGCACGGCATCTTCGACATGGCCGCCTACGAGGCGTTCCTGAACGGGAAGATGTCATAATGAGGGTTCGGGTCGGGGCGTAGCGCAGCCCGGTAGCGCACCTGCCTTGGGCGCAGGGGGTCGCTGGTTCGAATCCAGTCGCCCCGACCAACTTCTCGCGGGGGACCCTGAGCCTGTCGAAGGGTCGCCCCGACCAACAGTCCAACGTGGCCGAACCTCGGCCTCCGATTGCCCACCGATTCCAGCCGGCGTGCGACGCGACAGGCGGTCACACCATGAAGCTGCAGATCACCATCCTGCGGGCGGCGTCCGTTCGCGCTGGTTGCCATGCTCGCACCCGCGTGTCATTCGCGCCCGGAACCAGCCGCTCCGGCGACCGCGCAGCTGGCGGAACAGGCACCGGCTGGCGATCGGTCGGCACCGTCGCTTCAGGAGCTGAAGAACGCGACCTACAGCGGCGTGACGGAAGCAGGCGCGTCGTTCACGCTCGCCGGCGGGAGGTGGGAGGGCCAGCCGTTCGCGCCTGGCGCCGCTTCACGCCCCAGCGTGACCTTCGTCCGCGATTTCCGGCTGGTGGGTGACCTCGACGGCGACGGCGCGGAGGAGGCGGTCGTCCTGCTGGCCGCCAATGCCGGCGGTTCCGGGGAGATGTCCTACGTCGCAGTCGTCGGCCGCCCCGAGGGCACGCTCACCAATCTCGCCACGGCACCTGTTGGTGATCGCGTCCAGGTGCGAGCGGCGGCCATGACGGACGGCGCATCGTCCTCGATGTGGTCCAGGCCGGGGAGCAGGACGCGGCCTGTTGCCCTGGAGATCTCGTCACGCGAGACTGGGAACTCCGCGCCGGTGCGCTGAAAGAGGGCGCGCCGGTGAAGACAGGCCGCCTCACGATCGACGCGCTGGCCGGGAGCGAGTGGGCGCTTCGCGCGTGGTCCTGGGACGAACCTGCGCCGTTCAGTCCCGAGGTGACGCTGAAGCTCGACGGGGCCCGCCTGGTCGGCAGCGCCGGATGCAACGACTACTTCGCACCGGTGACGTCAGGCGACGTCCCGGGCGACATCAAGGCCGGTGCCGCCGGTTCCACGCGCAGGATGTGCCCCGAGCCGGAGATGGCCGTCGAGACGAGATTCCTGCGCCAGTTGAACGGCGTGACGCGACTGCGCTTCGTCGCCGCTCAGCTGGCCCTCTCCTGACACGAGGGAAGACGGCACGTCCGGGGTGATGCTGTTCGACCGCCGTCCGGCGCGATGACCGCGCCGCGGCCCTTCCCTTTCGCGGCGCGTCCGGTGGACAATATGAGGGTCGCCCCTCCTGACCGGGGTGCCTGCTCCGCGGGCGCCGCGCCATCCATCGAGGCCATCCATGTACGGGTCGTATCAGCAGTTCGCCAGCCAGCAGCTTCAGGACATCCGCCACGCCGGCACCTACAAGAGCGAGCGGGTCATCGTCACGCCCCAGGGCAGCACCATCCGGGTGACCGACGGCAAGCCGGTCCTGAACCTGTGCGCCAACAACTACCTGGGCCTGGCCCAGCACCCGGAGGTGCGGGAAGCCGCGCGGGCCGCGCTGGACCGGTGGGGCTACGGGATGGCGAGCGTGCGGTTCATCTGCGGCACGCAGTCGGTGCACAAGCAGCTCGAGGAGAAGCTCAGCGAGTTCCTCGGCACCGAGGACACGATCCTGTACTCGTCCTGTTTCGACGCCAACGGCGGCCTGTTCGAGACGCTGCTGCACGAACAGGACGCCATCATCAGCGACGCCCTGAACCACGCGAGCATCATCGACGGCATCCGGCTCTGCCGGGCGCACCGCCAGCGCTACCTGAACGGCAACCTGCACGACCTCGAGGCGAAGCTGCAGGCGGCGGCCGGCGCCACGGTTCCGGATGGTCGCCACCGACGGCGTGTTCTCGATGGACGGCTCGCTCGCGAACCTGCCGGGCGTCTGCGATCTCGCCGAGCGCTACGATGCCCTCGTGATGGTCGACGACTCGCACGCCGTCGGGTTCGTCGGGCCGCGCGGGCGAGGCACGCACGAGTACCACGGAGTGACGGACCGCGTGGACGTGCTGACGGGCACCCTCGGCAAGGCCCTCGGCGGGGCCAGCGGCGGCTACACGAGCGGCCGCAGGGAGATCATCGAACTGCTCCGCCAGCGATCGCGGCCGTACCTGTTCTCGAACACGCTCTGCCCCAGCATCGCCGGCGCCACCCTCAAGGTGCTCGACATGCTGAGCCAGTCCACCGAACTGCGCGACACGCTCGAGGCCAACACGCGCTTCTTCCGGGAAGGCCTCGCCCACATCGGCATGCGGGTGCTGCCGGGCACGCACCCGATCTGCCCGGTGATGATCGGCGACGCCGCGCTCGCGGTGAAGGCCGCCGACGCGATGCTGCAGAAGGGCGTCTACGTGATCGGGTTCTCGTACCCCGTCGTGCCGAAGGGCGAGGCGCGCATCCGGACGCAGATCTCGGCGGCCCACACGCGGGCCGAACTCGAGATGGCGCTCGACGCCTTCGCCGCCGTCAAGCGCGAGATGGGCCTATAGCCCTGAGCGGCGGCACGCGCTTCTTCGTCGCCTGCTCGAAGGCGTAGGCAATCTCGATGAGCCTCGGTTCCGCGCAGGCCGTCCCGGTGAAGCTCACGCCGAACGGCGTCGGCTTCGGGTCGAACCCCGGCGGATAGGCGGACTCGCCGCGCCCGCCTGCCCCGCCCGCGGGCGGCGCGCCCGCGCCAGCGGCGCCAGGCCCCGCTCCGGCTCCTCGTCCGCCCGGCCCGGCGCCGGGCTGCGTGAACCCGAACGGGACGAAGACGGTCGGATAGCCGGGCTTGGCGCCAATCGACGCGCTCGAGGTCCCGGGGAAGAGCAGCGCGTCGAGCTGGTGCGCCTTCATCACGGCGTCGATGCCCTCGGTCGGCGCTCAGCCGGATGTCCTTCTCGCGATCGGCCTGATACCGCGCGCGGTCGGCGCCGACGTTCATCTCGTCCGAGATGTCGAGCAGCGCCTGGCCGTACTTGATGGCGCCCGGCGCGCTGGTGCGCGACGTTCCACAGCCGCAGCTCGGTGAGCGTCTTCACCGGCGCCGCCGCCCCGAGCGACGCGAGCCACGCGTTGAAGTCGCGCTTCATGCCGTACTTGAAGACGACCGAGCAGTCGGCGTCCTTGCCCTTGGCGTTGTCGAGGCCGCCGCACGTGGACCAGAGCAGGAAGTTGTTCGAGGCCTCGGGCGCCACGACGCTCGGAATGTCAGCGGGATCGACGATGACGGCGCCCTGCTGCCTGAGGATCTCGATCACCTCGGCCATCATCGTCGCCTGCGCGGGATTGAGGCCGCCGCGCGGCTGCGCGGCCCCCGGCGGCGTCGTCCGGTCGTAGAAGAACGCCCGCGGAATCCCGATGCGCGCGCCCTTGAGGCCGGCCGGGTTCAGGAACTTCGTGTAGTCGCGCCCCGGCGGAGGCGCGCAGGTCTTGGTCGCCGCGTCGTTCGGGTCGGGCGCGGGACTCTCGAGCGCGCCGAGCAGGATCGGCGGCATCCGCCACGCTGCGCGCCATCGGCCCCGGCGTGTCCTGGTCGGCCGTGATCGGAATGACGCCGTAGCGGCTCACGCGGCCGACCGTCGGCTTGATGCCGACCAGCATGTTCGCGCTCGACGGGCTGAGGATGGACCCCGACGTCTCGGTGCCGACGTTGGCGGCCCAGAAGCTCGCCGCCGTGCCGATGCCCGAACTCGATCCCGCCGGTCCCCATCACCGGCCGGCCGTCGCCGGTGGCCTCGCGCGGGTCCCGCCGCGGGTCGTACGGGTTCATCCCGTAGCCGCCGAGCGCGCTGTAGTTGCCCGGCATGCCGCTCGCCACCCAGTTCGCGAGTTCCGTCATCACGGTCTTCGCGATGATGACGGCGCCGGCGTCGCGGAGGTTCTTCGTCAGCGTCGCCTCGTACGGCGGCACCAGCCCCTCGAACGCCAGCGCGCCGCCCGTCGTCGGCATGTTCGTGGTGTGGATGTTGTCCTTGAGCGCGATCGGGATGCCGTGGAGCGGCCCGCGCACCTTGCCCTGCGCGCGCTCGCGGTCGAGCGCCTCGGCCTCCTCGATCGCCCTCGGATTCACCGCGATGACGGCGTTCAGCCGCTCTTCGTAGCGTCGCGATCCTGAGCAGCGACTGCTGCACGAGCTCGCGCGACGTCACGCGGCGCTCCTCCATCGCCGTCCGCATGTCCGCGATGCTGGCTTCGACGATGGTGAACGGCGGCGGCGGCGCGGCCGCGGCAGGCTTCTTCGTCTGCGCCGAGGGCGCGAGCGTGAGCGACAGGACCAGCAGCAGCGGGAGGAGGAGTCTCTTCATGACCGGGCATTGTAGCCCCGGCCGGCGTCAGGACGAACAGGACTCGCCGACGACAGGAGCCGGGCGCGGCGCGCGCCGGAAGCGGAGCACGGCGACCGTGCCGATGCCGGCCACGCCGACGATCGTGACCGCCAGCGCCGTCGACAGGCGGCCGGACGCGCGCAGGACGGCCAGGCTGAACAGCACCGAGGCCCACATCGCGGTCATGGAGATGACGCGCGCCCGGGTGGACATCGGGTGGCCTTCGTCGATGAACCGCATGTAGGGCGCGAACAGCGGCACGCGCAGCAGGCGCTCTTCGAGCCAGGGGCAGCTTCGGGCGAAGCAGTACGAGGCGATGATCAGGAAGATGGTCGTCGGCAGCCCGGGCACGAAGGCGCCGATGGCGCCCAGCGCGACCGCCAGCACTCCCGCCGCGGCGAGCAGCCAGCGGCGCAGAGCACTCATCCCGGATTTCGCCGGGCAGGTCGGGAGGCGGTCGGCCATGCGATCCATGATACCCGACCTTCGCCGCGGTCCGGCCAGTGCCCTCCTCCGTCGGCTTCGGCGCGGCAAGCCCTTGCCCGTACGGCCGCGGCAGACGTACGCTGGGCGGGCAGCGCCGTCCGGCGGCGCATCCGAAAGGTGTCCGCATGGCTCGACTGGTTGAGTGTGTTCCGAATTTCTCCGAAGGGCGCGACCGCGGCATCATCGACGCCATCGCCCAGGCCCTCGCGAGCGTCTCCGGGGTGAAACTGCTGGACGTCGATCCCGGGCGCGGACACGAACCGGACGGTCTACACGCTCGTCGGCCCGCCTGACGGGGTGGCCGAGGCCGCGTTCCGCGGCGCGAAGAAGGCGGCCGAGCTCATCGACATGACGGCCCACAAGGGCGCGCATCCCCGCATGGGCGCGCTCGATGTCTGCCCGTTCATCCCCGTCGCGGACGTCACGATGGCCGAGTGCGCCGACCTCGCCAGGGCGGTCGGACGGCGCATCGGCGACGAGCTGCAGATTCCCGTCTACTTCTACGAGCACGCGGCGGCGTCCGAGGAGCGCCGCAGCCTCGCCAACATCCGCGCGGGCGAATACGAGGGCCTCGCCGACAAGCTCGCCAGCCCGGCGTGGGCGCCCGATGCCGGTCCCGCCCGGTTCAACGCGCGATCGGGCGGCACGGTGGTGGGCGCGCGCGAGTTCCTGCTCGCCTACAACGTCAACCTGAACACGCTCGACCGGCGCCTGGCGAACGAGATCGCCTTGAACATCCGCGAGGGCGGACGGGCGAAGCGCGATGCGAAGGGCGAGATCCTGCGCGACGCCGAGGGCGCGTCCATCAAGGTGCCGGGCCGCCTGAAGGCCGTCCGCGCCATCGGCTGGTACATCGAGCAGTACCGGCAGGCGCAGGTCTCCATCAACCTGCTCGACTACACGGCCACTCCCCTGCACGTGGTCTTCGAGACCGCCCGCGAAGAAGCCGAGAAGCTCGGCCTCATCGTCACCGGCTCCGAACTGGTCGGGCTTGACGCCGCTCGGCGCCGATGCTCGACGCGGGCCGGTACTTCCTTCGCAAGCAGGGCAAGTCGGCCGGCGTGCCGGAGCGCGAACTCGTCGAGATCGCCGTCCGGTCGATGGGCCTGGACCAGGTGGCGCCGTTCGACCCGGCGAAGAAGATCATCGAGTACCACTTCGCTCCGCCGGCCCCGCTGATGTCGATGACGGTGCAGCGGTTCGTCGACGAGGTCTCGACCGAGTCGCCGGCGCCCGGCGGCGGCTCGGTGGCCGCGCTGATGGGCAGCCTCGGCGCGGCGCTGGCGACGATGGTGGCGAACCTGACCGTCGGCAAGAAGGGCTACGAGGAGGCGTGGGAGGAACTGGGCGCGATGGCCGAGCGCGGGCAGGCGCTGAAGGACCAGCTGTCGCCGCGCCGTCGACGAGGACACCGAGGCGTTCAACCGCGTGATGGAGGCCATGCGCCTGCCGAAGGGCACGCCGGAGCAGCAGGCGGAACGCGCCCGGGCCATCGAAGCGGCGAACAGGGCGGCGGCGGAGGTGCCGCTTCAGACCGCCCGGCTGTGCCTCGAGGCGATCGCGCTCGCGGACAAGGCCGCCGAACGCGGCAACCGCAACTCGGCGTCGGACGCCGGCGTCGCGGCGCTCGCCGCGCGCGCCGGCGTCGAAGGGGCCGCGCTGAACGTGCGCATCAACCTGGCCGGCATCGCGGACGCGGGCTTCAAGGCACGGGCGTGCGGAGGAGGTCGCCGCGATCGAGGCCGATGCCAGGCGCCGCTGCGAGGCGGTGCTGGCGCGGGTCGCGGCGACCATCAACGCCTGATCTACATCCTGACGGCGCTCTCGCCCATCGCCTCGTCTTCGATGAAGCCGCCCTTGCTGGCGTCCAGCTTGAGGCGCGGCGGCTCCTGCGCCATCAGGTACTCGAACTCCTCGCGGAACCGCTCGATCGAGATCCCGCAGGTGGCCGCGAGCTTGGCCGTCTCGTGCGGGTCGTGGAAGTCCTCGCGCTTCAGCCGGATCATGTAGCTCCGCGCGATCGCGTACCGCTCGGAGTGGATGTTCACCAGGCGGATCATGGCGCGCCCGGTCTCCGGATCGAGCAGCTGCGAGAACGGGATCGGCACGAACTCGCCGGCCTGCATCGACACCATGGCCGCGTTGCCGCCCGACAGGATGAACTTCGCGGCCGCGTAGCCGAGGTCGCGCGTGTACTCCATGTCGAGGGGAATCGGGATCGGCGCACCGCAGCTCGTACCCGATGTTCTTCTCGACGATCGTGGTCTTGAGGTCGAACTCCCTGAGGCGCTTGTTGACCTGCTGCTTCAGGATCTCGCCGATGTTGACCTCGGCGATCCGCAGGTTGCCGTGGGCGTCGCGCTCGACCTCCTCGATCGCGTTCAGATCCGCCGGGTCCAGGTCGAGCACGAGGCCCTCGGCGATCACCGCCACGCCCTGCCGGCGGCCGTAGCTCAGGCGCTTGATGATCGCCCCGGCGAGCGTGTCGACCACGGTCTTCAGCCGGATGGACCCGCCGCCGAACTCCTCGGGGATGAGCGTGAGCGTGGCGCCGGCGGACTTGCCGATGCCGAGCGCGAGGTGCCCGGCCTTGCGGCCCATGGCGATCACGAAGTACCACCGCGACGTCGTCGTCGCGTCGACCATCAGGTTCTTGACGATCTCGACGCCGTGGTGCCGGGCCGTCTGGTAGCCGAAGGTGTCGACGAACGGCGGCAGCCCGAGGTCGTTGTCGATGGTCTTCGGCACGTGGACCACGCGGATGCGCCCGGCGGCCTTCTCCTCGAGCCGCATCGCGGAGAACGCCGTGTCGTCGCCGCCGATCGTGATGAGCATCGACACGTCCAGGCGCAGGAGCGACAGCACCGTGTTCTCGAGGTGCGCCGGGTCTCTGGTCGGGTTGGCGCGCGAGGTGCCGATGTGCGATCCGCCCCGGAAGTGGATGCGGCTGACCTCGTCGATGGTGAGCGGCACGGTATGCTCGATGTCGCCCTGCATGAGCCACTCGAAGCCGTCGAGGATGCCGATCACCTTGACGCCCTCGAGGGCGCAGCGGATGGCGGCGGCGCTGATGACGCTGTTGATGCCGGGAGCGGGACCTCCGCTCACGAGGATGGCGACTTTCTCGGGACGATGCACGGGCGGACCTCCAACGGACGTCCGAGGCCCGGGACTCGGGACTCGGGATTCGGGATTCGGGACTCGGATGTCGAAGCCCGATCAACCTGTCATCATACCCGGAGACTCGACACCAGGGAACAGGCAGGCGCGGCCGCGTGAGCGGTATGGTAACGTGAGCCCCGGGCGGTCATGATGCTCACCATCGACGATCCCGACGACCCCCGCGTCGCCGAATACCGCAACATCCCCGACCCGGAATTGCTCCGCGCGCACGGCGTCTTCATCGCGGAAGGGCGGCAGGTCGTGCGGCAGCTCCTGGCCTCGGGCCGCTTCGAGACGCGCAGCGTCCTCGTGTCGCCGGCGGCCTTCGAGAGCCTGCGCGACGTGCTCGACGCGCGGCCTGCGCTGCCCGTCTTCGTCATGCCCGTCGATCGCATGATGGCGCTTGTCGGGTTCGACGTGCACCGGGGATGCCTGGCCCTCGGCGTGCGGCCGCCCGCCACGCCCTTCGAATCATGGTGGCAGGAGGCGGCGGGCTCCAGGCTGGTGGTGGCCGCGGAGCGCATCGGGAACGCCGACAACCTCGGCGCGCTGTTCCGCAACGCGCTGGCGTTCGGCGCCGGCGGCCTTCTGCTCAGCCCGGGGTGCTGCGATCCCCTGTATCGAAAGTCGATCCGGGTGTCGACGGGCGCGGCGCTCCGGCTTCCCTTCACGGTCGACGGCCAGTGGCCCGACAGCCTCCGGCGGCTCCGGGAAGCGGGCGCCCGCGTGCTCGCGCTGACGCCGCAGCCGCCGGCGCTCGATCTCGACGAGGCCCTCTCGGCCATCGAGCCGGGAGCGGCGCTGGCGCTGCTGGTGGGACACGAAGGCGACGGACTGTCGGACGCCGCGATGCTCGCGGCCGGCGAGCGGGTGCGCATCGCCCTGTCGCCCGGCGTCGACTCGCTGAATGTCGCGACGGCCGCGGGCATCGCGCTCCACGCCTGCCGGCGCCGTCTCGGCTGGCCCGCCGGAGCGTTGCCCTAACAGTACCGGACGGCGGCCTCCGCCAGGCACCGCGCCAGCTGATGCACCGAGGCGAGGTCCACCCACTCCTCCTTCGCGTGTGCGCCGGCGCCGGTCGCGCCCATCACCACGGTCTCGGCACCGGCCGCGGCCAGAAGCGCCGCGTCCATCCACGGCGTCTGCCCGACGATACGCGGGCCGGCGGCCCAGCACCGCCGTTGACGCGTCGGTCAGGGCCCGCACGATCGCGGCGTCCTCGGCCACCTCGAACGGCTCGCGCACCAGCAGCACTTCGAACTCCGCCTCGAACGACGGGTCGCGCTCGGCCTGCCGCTCGAGGATCGCTGCGAATCTCGTCGGCCACGGCGTCGCGGCGCTCGCCGGGAATCGTGCGCCGCTCGATCTGCAGGCGGCAGGAGGCGGCGTAGGTGCTCAGGCCGGAGCCGCCCGCGAGCGTCGCCGCGTGCAGCGACGGCGGGCCGACCAGCCGGTGCGGCGTGCGCGCGCGCAGGTCCTGCTCGAGCGCGTCGAGGTCGGCCAGCACGCGCCCCATGCGCATGTTCGCGTCGATGCCGAGGTCGAACCGGCTGCCGTGCGCGGCGCGCCCCTTCGTCGTGACCTCGAACCACGCGAAGCCCTTGTGCGCGAGGCAGATGTCGAGCGCGGTCGGCTCGGTGACGATGGCCGCGTCGGGCCGGTAGCGCGTCACGAGATCCTCGGTGCCCAGGCTCGCGTACTCCTCGTCGGCGACGGCCGCCAGCAGGATCTCGCCGCCGTGCGGGCGGCCGGCGTCGGCGAGCGCCTTGACCGCCCCCATCATCGCCGCGAGGCCCGCCCTTCATGTCGAACGCGCCGCGGCCGTAGAGCCGGCCGTCGCGGATCTCGCCCGAGAAGGGCGCGTCCATCCCGCCGACGTCGACCGTGTCCGCGTGCGCATTGAGCATGAGCGACCGGCCCGCACGCGATCCGCGCAGCCGGGCCGACGACGCTCACCCGGCCGGGCTTGCGGCTCGTGGACGGCCACCTCGAGCCCGAGCGTCTCGCATCGCCTCGCCGACGTACGCCGCGATCTCCGCTTCGCCCGGCGCCGACGGGTCGAGCACGCGGGTTGACGGAGTTGATGCGGACCAGGTCCTGCAGCACGCGGGTGATGTAGCCGGTGTCGATCGACAGCATGGACGCGCCTCCCGAGACAGGACATATTATGCGCATGGACACAGCACACACGGACATCGGGATTCGGGACTCCCGCCTTCGCCACACGGCCTGCCGGCCGGCTTCGGCGGGGCAAGCGGGACGCGGGGCGAGGTCGGGCAGCTTCGCGCAACGCGCGCAGCGGTGCGCGCAGTCGCGGCTGACTGCGCTGGGCCTCTTGGCGGCCGCGCCGCTGGCATTCGGACAGACCGCCGACGTCGTCGGCAAGCCCGGCCCGCTGGCGCACACCTTCTCGATCGTCGCGCGTGACCCCGCGACCGGCGAGATGGGCGTGGCCGTCCAGTCGCACTGGTTCTCGGTCGGCTCGATCGTCGCCTGGGCCGAAGCCGGTGTCGGCGCGGTGGCGACACAGTCGTTCGTCGACCCGGCCTACGGCTACAAGGGCCTCGAGCTGATGCGCTCGGGCGTGCCGGCGCCCGAGGCGCTCAAGCGCCTGCTCGCCGCCGACGCGCAGCGCGAAGTGCGGCAGGTGGCCATGATCGACGCGCAGGGCCGCGTCGACGCCTTCACCGGCAAGCTCGACATCGCGGCCGCCGGCCATCACGTCGGGGCCCAGTACTCCGTCCAGGCCAACATGATGGCCAACGCGAAGGTCTGGCCGGCCATGGCCGCCGCCTTCGAGAAGGCCCGCGGCGACCTCGCCGATCGCATGCTCGCGGCGCTCGAAGCCGCGCAGGCGGCGGGCGGCGACATCCGCGGCAAGCAGTCCGCGGCCATCCTCGTCGTCAAGGCGACATCGTCCGGGCGGCCGTGGGTCGGCGCCGATCGCGTCTTCGACCTGCGCGTCGACGATCACCCCGAACCGATTGTCGAACTCAGGCGGCTCATCAGACTGCAGCGCGCGTACGCGCACGCGAACCGCGGCGACGAACTGGTGTCGGAAAAGAAGATCGACGAGGCGCTGAAGGAGTACACCGCGGCGGGCGAACTGGCGCCGGAGATCCTCGAGCTGCCGTTCTGGCAGGCGGTGACGCTGGTGGTGGTGGGGAGAGAAGCAGAAGCCGCGCCGATCTTCCGGCGGGTGTTCGCCAAGGAGCCCTGGTGGGCCGACCTGGTTCCGCGCCTGCCGGCCGCTGGCCAGCTGCCCGACGACCCGGCGCTCATCGCGCGCATCGTCGCGCTCCGCGGGAAGTAGTAGGGACTAGGGGCTCGGCGACTCGGGGCTCGGGACTCGGGACTCGGGACGGGGCTCGGGAGCAAGTAGGCCAGCGGGCGGCAGTCGCCCGCACCTGGCCTCACTCGTGCTTCTGTACTTCTGTCTTCTGACTTCTTGCTCTCTTGCCTCCTGACCCGCGTCTAGTAGTTGTCCGCCTCCACGACAATCTTCTGCGTGTAGTCCTTGCCGCCGACGGTCAGCTTGAGCAGGTAGGTGCCGGGCTCGACCGCCGGCCCGCCGCCGAACCCGCCGCGTCCGCCGCCCGCCTGCCCGCCGCCGCCGGCCGCGCCGCGCCCGCCGGCCGCGGCCTGGATCGGGTTCCCGCGAAGGTTCCACTGGACCCGGTTCAGGCCGGCCTCCTTCGTGCCCGCGATTTCCCGGACGACGCGGCCCGTGACGTCGGTGATGGTGATCTTCACGTCGCCGGCCGGCGCGCTCTTCAGGTGGTAGCTGATGGCCGTGCCCGGCGCCGGGTTGTCGCCGCGGAAGTACTTGCTGCCGCCCGTGGTGATGCTCTGCGTGATGTCGTTGCGCCACGCCACCGCCGGCCGCGGGGCGAACAGCGTGACGTCGGCCGCCGCGGCCTCGCTGGTCATCTGCTGGAGCGCGCTGATGTCGTCGAGAATCCAGATGCTCCGGCCGTGCGTGCCGATGATCAGATCGTTGTCGCGCGGGTGCACGAGGATGTCGTCGATGCGCACCGTCGGCAGGCCCGTCGAGAAGCGCTGCCACTCCTTGCCGCCGTCCAGCGAGACGAACATCCCGTACTCGGTGCCGACGTAGAGGAGGTTGCGGTTCTTCGGATCCTCGCGCACGACGTTCACGTTGCCCTGTCGGGAGGTTGCTCGCGATCGACGTCCACGTCTCCCCGAAGTCCTTCGTGACGTACACGTACGGCCTGTGGTCGTTGGTGCGATGACCGTCGAACGCCACGTAGCACGTGCCCGCGTCGAAGTGCGAAGGCTCGACCCGCGACACGAACGTCTCGTCCGGCACGCCCTTCACGTTCGCGACCACGTTCTTCCAGGTCGTGCCGCCGTCGCGGCTGACCTGCAGGTTGCCGTCGTTGCTGCCCACCCAGACGATGCCCGGCACGACGGGCGACTCGGCCACGGTGGTGAGCACGCTGGTCGTCGCCACGCCGTCGTGTTTCGACGCCATCGGCGCGTCGCCCGGCCACGCCCATGATGGGCCGGGTGAACCGGCTCAGGTTGCGGGTGAGATCCGGCGACATCGTGTAGGTGTCGCCGCGGTTCAGCGACTTGAACAGCCGGTTGCCGCCCACCCACACGATGTTCGGGTTGTGCGGCGAGAGCACCGTCGGCGTGTTCCAGAAGAAGCGGAACGTCTCGCCGGCCGGCGGCTCGGGCACCACGTTGGACGCGGTGCTCGGCGCCTGCATGCCGAACTGCGCCGCCATCTGCGCCAGCTGCGCCGGCGAGGCTCCGCCCTGTCCCGCCGCGCGCGCCGGGCGCGGGCCGAATGCTCGTCGTCGTGCCCCGGCGCAGGTCGAGGCGGTTCACCGCGCCGTCCTGGGACTCGGCGTACACGACGGCCCAGTCGGTCGGATCCTGCTGCGTGTAGAAGCCGTCGCCGCCGCCCACCCGGAACCAGTCCGAGTTGAGGATGCCGACCGAGTTGCGCTTGGCGCTCGGCCCGCACCACGAGCCGTTGTCCTGCAGGCCGCCGCACACGAAGTACGGCTTCCGCATGTCGGCGCTGATCGCGTAGAACTGCCCCGTGGCCTTCGTGTTGATGAAGTCCCACGTCTCGCCCTGGTCGTAGCTCACGTTGAGGCCGCCGTCGTTCCCGTACATGACGTGCTTGGAGTTCTTCGGGTTGATCCAGATCGCGTGGTGATCGCTGTGGGCGAGGTTCTGCAGTGTGCGGAACGTCTTGCCGCCGTCGAGCGACCGGAACGCCGGCGCGCCGCCGAGGAAGACGACGTCCGGATTGCTGGGATCGACGCGAATCTTGCTGTAGTACATCGGCCGGTCGTTGGTGTTGCTCACGACCCTCCACGTCTTGCCGGCATCGTCCGAGCGCCAGACTCCGCTGCGCTTGGGGTCGGGCGGAGGAGGCGGCGCGCCGGCCTGCGCCGCGCGGCCGCCCGCCTGGGCGCCACCCGCCGCGCCGGCCTGGCCGGCCCGCCCGGCGCCCGGCGTGGTGGGCTTGCCGTCCGCGCCCACGCCCGCGCCGGTGCCGCCGCTCGCGCCGACTTCAATCTGGGCATAGACGACGTTCGGCCGGGTCCGGCAGAGATCGATGCCGATGCGACCGAGCAGCCCGTCCGGGAAACCGCCGCCCGTCATCCGCTGCCACGTCCTGCCGCCGTCGGTGGTCTTCCAGAGCCCGCTGCCCGGACCGCCGCCGTTGAACCCGTGCGGCGTCCGGCGGCGCTGGTAGGAGGCCGCGTACAGCGTGTCGGGCTTCCCCGGATCCATCACCACGTCGATGAACCCGGTGTCCTCATCGATGAACTTCGTGTTCGTCCACGTCTTCCCGCCGTCGATCGTCTTGAAGAGGCCGCGTTCCTTGTTCGGCCCGAACAGGTGACCGACGGCCGCCACGTACACGATGTTCGGGTTCGTCGGGTGCACGACCACGCGCGCGATCGACTGGGTGTCTTTCAGGCCGATGTTGACGAACGTCTTTCCGGCGTCTGTGGACTTGTACATCCCGTCGCCGAACGACGAACTCTGCCGGTTGTTGGGCTCGCCCGTGCCGACGTAAAGGATGTTCGGGTCCGAGGGCGCAACCGCGATGTCGCCGATCGAGGCGGTCGTGTAAACCTCGAAGATCGGCTCGAACGTCGTGCCGTTGTTCACGGTCTTGAAGATCCCGCCCGTCGCGTACCCGACGTAGTAGGTCGACGGGTTCGACGCGACGACCGCGAAGTTGTCGATGCGGCCGCCCATGTTCGCCGGCCCGATCGACCGCCACCGGAACGTCTTGAGCGCCGGGTCGGCGGACTCGTTGATCGGCGGAGGCGGCGGCGGGGCCTGCGGCTGCGGAGCCGCCTGCGCGGCCGCCGGCTGAGCGGGCGCCTGGGGCGCCTGGGCCTCGAGGCCGCCGGCAAACAGCGCGGCGAGGCCGAAGGCCAGGCCGGACAGAACGAAGGCGCGCAAGGGTCTTGTCATCGCGGGTCGGTCCTTTCCTGTCGTGTTGAGCAACAAGGGCCGCCGGAGCGACCCGCCCGGGTCTCGACACCACGGGCGTCGTTGACAATACGACCGCCCGCCCGCTGGCGTTTCACCTCCGCCCTCGAACGGTCCGCCGGGCAGGCGGGTGATAGACTGGCGTGTTCATGGATGCCACGCGCGAACGGCTCTTCACTCCGCGCTTCTTCCTGATGTGCGGCTTCTCGTTCGCCGTGTTCCTTTCCGCGTTCCAGCTGTTCCCGACCGCGCCTTTCCGCATCCGTGAACTCGGGGGCGACACGTTCGCGGCCGGCCTCTTTCTGGCGTGCCTCACGCTGGCGTCGGCGGTCTCCGCGCCGTTTACCGGGGCCATGGCGGACCGGTTCGGCCTGCGCCGGACGTTGCGCGTGGGAGGCGTGGCCCTGACCATCCTCTCGGCGGGCTACGCCGTGCTGGCGGACTACCGGCTCATGCTCGGCCTGGCGGTCTTGCACGGCCTGTTCTGGTCGGCCGTGCTCACGGCGTCGGCCGCCTACATGACCGGCATGCTGCCGGCCGGACGCCGGGCCGAGGGGATCGCCTACTGGGGACTCGCCTCGGTGCTCGCGCTCGCCGTCGGACCGTCGGTCGGGTTCTGGATCTACCAGTCCGGCTGGATGGTCTTGTGCGTGGTCATGACGCTGCTGAATCTCGCCGTCGCGATCATCGCCTGGCGGCTGCCGGCGGAACGCCCGCACCCGGCCCGGGAGGAGGGCGGGCGGCGGGGCCCGCTCATCGAGTGGCGCGTCCTCGTGCTTTCGGGCACGCTGCTGCTCTATTCCTACGCCTACGGCGCCATCACGAGCTTCGCCGCCATGTACGCCGAGGCCAGCGGCTCGTCGCCGAAAGGCATCTACCTGACGGTGGTCGGCCTCGCGATCATCGCCACGCGGCCGTTTCTCGGCCGGATCGCCGATCGCGCCGGCTACGTCCGCCTGCTCGTGCCCTGCCTCCTGATGATCTCAGCCGGATTGCTCGTGCTCGTCGCCGGAGGCGGCCGGCCCTGGCAGATCCTGTCGGCCGTGATCTTCGGCACCGGCTATGGCACGGCGTACCCGGTGTATGTCGCCTACCTCCTGCAGAGGGTGTCCGCCGCCCGCCGCGGCGCGGCCTTCGGCGCCCTGCTGGCCGCCTTCGACACCGGCATCGGGACGGGATCGCTCGCCACCGGCTGGATCGTCGGCATCGCCGGTTACCGGGCGGGCTTCGGCGCGGCGGCCGCGCTCTCGGCCCTCGCCATCCCCTACTTCTTCGCCGTCCGCCGCGTCCTCCCAGACCGCGCCGAGTCCCAGGCCTGAGCGGGAGGCTCGGGAGCCGGCGGGCCCGACCCGCCGGCGACTCGACGGGATCAGGGTCGCCTCTTCAGGCCGGCAGGAGGACAGTCGGGGATTCGGCGCACTCGCTACGGTAGCGCTCCGCCACCCGGTCGGCGACGGCGCGGCCGCATCCGCGCTTCGCCAGGATCACGACAGACCCGCCGAAACCGCCGCCGGTCAGCCTGGCGCCGTACACGTCGTGCTCGGTGCTGGCGATCTCGACCAGCGCATCCACCTGCGGCACCGACACCTCGTAATCGTCGCGCATGGACGCGTGCGAGGCGTAGAAGAGCTCGCCAACCTGGGCAGGGTCGTTGGCCCGCAGCGCCGCCACGGCCTGCAGCACGCGGGCGTCCTCGGTCACGACGTGGCGGGCTCGCCGCCGGTAGGGCTCGTCGAGCGCCTCGACCGCCGCGAGACCCGTCAGCGGCACGTCCCGCAACTCATGGACGCCAAGCCGCCGGCTGGCTTCCTCGCACTGGCTGCGCCGCGTGGCGTACTCCCCGCTCACGATGCGGTGCCTGACGCCGGAGTCGATGACGACGAGTTCGACAGAGGGCGGCAGAGGCACCCGGTCGAAGTGCAGCGACCGGGTGTCGAGGAACAGCGCGGCGCCGGCGGTGCCCAGGCTCACGACCATCTGGTCCATGATGCCGGTCGGCGCGCCGACGAACTCGTTCTCGGCCCACTTCCCCGCCATCGCCAGCTCGACATCATCGAGGCGCAGGTCGAACGCGGCGCGCAAGGCCCGGGCGACGCTCACCTCCAGCGCCGCGCTCGAGGACAGGCCGCTTCCGATCGGCACCGTCGACTCGATGCGCATGTCGACACCGCGGAGGTGGAGTCCGCGCTGCCTGAGCGCGACGGTCACGCCCTGGACGTAGTCGACCCACGTGCGCACGGCGGCCTCGCGCCCCAGGGTGAACTGTTCCAGGCGATGCGCCTCGTCGACGTTGGCGCTCCACACCCGCACGTTGGCGTCCGGGCGCGGCAGCAGCTCCACGCGTGTCCGCTGCGGAATCACGGTCGGCAGGACGAACCCGCCGTTGTAGTCGGTGTGCTCGCCGATGAGGTTCACACGCCCGGGCGCCTCGGCGGTCACGACCGGCGCGGTGCCGAAGATGTCAGCGAAGGTCTGCACGATTCACCTGCCTCGCCTGGCGGCCGGGGCCGGCGGGGCCAGCGCCTCGGTCAGGACGTCGCCGTCGGCATCAGCCAGTGTCACGCCGCACAGGTGGGCCAGCGTCGGCGCGATATCCGCCGGCGTGACGGCACGCGTGAACTCACCCGGCTTGATGCCCCTTCCATAGAGGACGATGGGCACCCGCTGATCGTAGCCGTACATGGTCCCGTGAGACGTGGCGCTGCCGGGCTGCGGCGACCCATCGGCCGTCACGAAGAACCAGTAGGGCTTCGGCAGGACGACGACATCGCCACTGCGGCCGGGGTAGTAACTCAACAGCGCCGCGCGGGCGTCGCCGTCGCCTGCCGCGGCATGCGAGTCCAGCTCCTCGGCGAAGAACGCGGCCGCCACGCCGGGAACGGCCCTCAACGCGCGCAGCACCCCGTCGAGCGCCTGAGGGTCGCGCCGCAACCGCTCGACGGCCTGCGGTTCGAGGATCAGGTCCGAGCCCTGGACGCGCACGGTGTGCGTGCCGGGCCCCAGCGCCGCTTCGAGCGCGCGCTGCGCCGCCTGGCGCACGAGCGTGACATCCAGCCGCCCCGCGTCGATGCCGAGGGCCGCCGCCTGCTCCGGAATCGGCGCGGCGCCGTGGTCCCCGGTCAACGCCACGACGAAGTTGCCTGCCCCGACCGTCCGGTCGAGGTGATCGAGCAGCGCCCCGATCGTGCGGTCGAGGCGGACCAGCGTGTCCTGCGCCTCGTGGCTGGTCGGCCCGAAGTCGTGACCGACCAGGTCCAGGGCCGAGAAGCTGACGCCGAGGAAGTCGGTGCCGCTGCCCTGCCCCAGCTTCAGGGCGTCCACCGACGCGATCGCCAGGCGCCCGAGATAATCGTCCGAGTACGGGCTCCCTGCCCAGGCCTCGAAAAACTGCGCGTCGGGGACCCCGCCCTTGCCGTTCAGGGCGTGGGGAAACTCGGCCGTCCAGAAGGCCGCCGGCTTCTCGCCCTGCCCGGCGTCGGCGAACAGATAGCGCCCGGCCGGCAGGGTCCGCGCCCACACCTTGCCGAGGTCAGCCGTCACCGGATTGGCCTTCGTGAATGCCTCGACAAACGGCACCGGGGTCGCCGTGTACGCCGAAGACGTGACGAAGCCGCCCGCGCTGCTGTTGAACCACGTGACCGCGTCGGCTCGACGCCCGGCCAGCGTGATCGCCGTCCGTTCCTTGATCGACAGCGTCACGACGCGGGCTGGCACGGGCAGCTGGGACCGCAGCTCGTCCGCCAGTGTCGCCGACGCGATGCGGGACGGTCCGTGGCCGCCGCTGACCGGCGCCGCATAGCTGACCGTCGTGGCGGCGGGATTGGCCGTGCAGCCGATGCTGCGTCCAAGGTCCCGATCGAACCAGGAGTTGCCGACGATGCCGTGGGTGCGCGGGAAGCGCGCCGGTCGACATCGTGGCGTGCCCCACGCAGGTCACCGTCGCCAGGTAGGGGTAGGCGGCGCGGCTGAACCACGCGCCGCCATCCACCAGCCTGCGCAGCCCCCCGGTCCACTGGTGACTGTACCGGGAGATGTAGTCCGCGCGCATCTGATCGACGACAAGCACGACGACCAGCGTCGGAGGCGAGGCCGGGGCGGCCTGGGCCGCGGCAGCGGAGAGTATCAGGGCAACAGCGACGGCGAGGCGGCGATATCCGGCGAACATGGCAGTCGGCGGCTCCTGGTCAGGCGGGGGCCATCCGGGCTCCTGCACGCGGCGCCCGGGTTCCTGTAGCATAACTGAACCAACGATGCCGCGCTTCAAGCTCACGATCGAGTACGCCGGCACCCGCTACAGCGGGTGGCAGATCCAGAAGAACGCCCGGACCGTGGCCGGCGAGCTGGAGCGCGCGATCGCGGCCGTGACCGGCGTGCGGAGCTTCGAACTGTACGGCGCCGGGCGCACCGACGCGGGCGTGCACGCCCTCGCGCAGGTGGCGCACCTCCAGATCGACACGCGCATCGACGCGGCGACGCTGGCGTGGCGCGTCAACGACGAATTGCCCGCCGACATCAACATCCTCGATCTGGAGCGCGCGCCCCAGCGCTTCCACGCCCGCCACGATGCGGTGGCGCGCAGCTATCTCTACCAGGTCGCCCGGCGGCGCACCGCGTTCGCGAAGCCGTACGTCTGGTGGGTCCGCGAAGATCTGCACGTGAAGGCGATGCGCGACGCGGCCGCGGCGTTTGTCGGCCTGCAGGACTTCAGGGGATTCTCGGCGAACGACCCCGAGGAGACGTCGTCGAAAGTGCAGGTCGATCGCGTCGAGATCATCGAGGAGCCGCCGCTGCTGCTCATCCGCGTCGTCGGCTCGCACTTCCTGTGGCGGATGGTCAGGCGGATGGTCGGCGTCCTCGTGGCCGTCGGGCGCCGCGAGTTGAAACCGGCGGATGTGCCCCGTATGCTTGTCGAAGCCTCCAGCGAATCGGCGGCCCTGGCCGCCCCGGCTTCAGGGCTGTTTCTCGAACGGGTGTACTACCCGGGCGACGATCGTGAGGATGACACGTGCAGACCCCGTGGGCAGAGCGGTACGCGCAGCGGACCCAGCGGATGCGGAGTTCCGCCGTCCGCGAACTCCTGAAGCTGACCGAGCAGCCCGACGTCATTTCCTTCGCGGGCGGGCTTCCGGCGCCCGAGACGTTTCCGGTGGCGGAGTTCACCGCGGCGATCGACCGCGTCATGGCGTCGCACGGGGCGCGGGCGCTGCAGTACGCCACGACCGACGGCTACACGCCCCTGCGCGAGATGATCGCCCGCCATGCGACGCGCTATGGCATCAACGTCGAGCCCGAGAACGTGCTCCTCACGAGCGGGTCGCAGCAGGCCCTGGACCTCATCGGGAAGGTCTTCATCAACCCGGGCGACCACGTCCTGGTGGAGCGCCCGACGTACCTCGGGGCCATCCAGGCGTGGAACGCGTACCAGGCCGAGTATGTCGCGGCCGACATCGACGATGACGGCTACGTGACCGCCTCGCTCGAGGCCAGGATCCGGTCGGGCCCGAAGTTCATCTACGCGCTGCCGAACTTCCAGAACCCGAGCGGGATCACGATGTCGCTGGCGCGGCGGAAGAGCCTGATCGCGCTGGCGGATCACTACGGGGTGCCCATCCTCGAGGACGACCCGTACGGGCAGCTGCGCTACGAGGGCGACCACGTGCCGCCCATCGTGCACCTCGACTCGGAGTTCCGCGCGACGAACGGCGTCCGCTACAGCGGAAACGTGATCTACCTGAGCACGTTCTCGAAGATCCTGGCGCCGGGCATCCGCCTCGGCTGGATCATCGCGCCGGCCGAGGTCATCCAGAAGCTCGTCCAGGCGAAGCAGGGCACGGACCTGCACACGAGCACGCTGAGCCAGATGGCGGCGTACGAGGTGGCGTCGGGCGGCTTCCTGAACGAGCACGTCAAGGTGATCAGGAGCATCTACCGCGAGCGCCGCGACACGATGCTCGCCGCGCTCGAGCGCGACTTCCCGCCCGGCGTCACGTGGACCCGGCCGCAGGGCGGGCTGTTCCTGTGGCTGACGTTCCCGGAGTGGATGGACGCCGCCGAGGTCCTGAAGGCAGCCGTCGCCAAGAAGGTGGCGTTCGTCCCCGGCGAGTCGTTCTTCACCGACGGCACGGGCCGCAACACCGCCCGGCTGAACTTCTCGAACGCGACGCCGGAGCGGATCAGAGAAGGCGTGGCCCGTCTGGCGGAATGCCTCAGGACCCTGGTTGCGGCGCGACCGGCCTGACAGACGCGGGTGCCACGATTTTCGAGACACCGTGCCCCGATTCGAGACACGGCACGAGCCGGGCGTGAGACGTTCGCGCGCGCAGGTGCCGGAATTCTCGATCGGCGTGCGCGCCGCGACCTGGCATCACCATTGCTCCCAATGAGGGCATGGTTGGCGCCCGTTCGGTTGGTGCGTGCGCGGGAGGCGAGGGAACCGGCGACGGCAGGCTGGGAAGATATCAGCCGCTGGTAGTCGCCGTCATGACTGCCCTGCTGCTGGCGCTCGTGTCGGTGCCGAAGGTCACGCTTCCCCTCCAGTAGGCTTCGCGCGTGAAACGGGGCATGCCCGTTTCACCGCGCGAGGCCTGCCCGCATCGGTCACGCCGAGCCGCCGGCCCGTCGATGCGGCCCCTCGTGAGGGCCTGCGGCGGCACCGGCTTCAGGTCCCACACCAGGCGCACCCACGACATCATCTTGAGGACGTAGTACGTGACGTCGATCTCCCACCAGTAGAACCCCTGGCGCGCGGAGGCCGAGAAGTGGTGGTGATTGTTGTGCCACCCCTCGCCGAGCGTGATGATCGCCAGCAGCCAGTTGTTGCGGCTGGTATCGCGGGTCGCGAAGCGGCGGCGGCCGAACACGTGCGAGAGCGAGTTGATGGTGTAGGTCGCGTGGTAGTTCACGACGGTCGAGATGAAGAACCCCCACACGAGCATCTGCGGGCCGTTCGTGCCCAGGCCCGGGAACTCGCGTTCGAGGACCACTCCCAGCCCGATAGGTGCCGGCGGCCAGCAGCACCGGCACCACCCAGTCGAACCGGTCGACGAGGCGCAGTTCCGGGAACCGCCACAGGTCGCGGATGTACTTCGTCTGGGTGGCGAAAGCGCCCTTGGTGAGGAACCATCCCATGTGGGCGAACCAGAAGCCGCGCCGTGTCGGCGAGTGCCAGTCGGCCTCGTCGTCGGAATGCTGGTGGTGGTGCCGGTGGTGCGCGGCCCACCAGAGCGGCCCCCGCTGCACGGACGACGCGCCCCACACCGCCATCACGAACTGGAAGGCGCGCGACGTCTTGAACGACCTGTGCGAGAAGTAGCGATGGTAGAAGCCGGTGATCGCGAACATCCGCGCCACGTAGAGCGCCGCCGCCACGGCCACCGCGGCCCAGCTCCAGCCCACCCAGATCACGGCGAGGCACGCCAGGTGCACGCCGATGTACGGCACCGTCCGCACCCAGTCGATGGTGGTATCTCCGGTCGCGAACCTGCCCGCCAGTCGATCGGCGTCGAGCCAGTCGGCCACGCCGTTCTTCACTCGTCCCACTCGCGCCTCCCCGTCACCTGCACCGACGCCCGCTCACAGCTCCCGCAGCGCCGCGACAATCGGCAGCCGCGCCGCGCGCACGGCCGGCAGCAGCCCGCCGAGCAGCCCCATCACCAGCGCGTACACGATGCCGGCGACGATCAGCCCCGGCGTCACCGCGAAGGCGAAGGCCACCTGGCTGAACGTCTGCCAGTTGATCGTGGACGTCTGAAACCCGTTGAAGCCCAGGTAGGCGAGGGCGCCGCCGATCACGCCGCCGACGAGCGCCAGCAGCAGCGACTCCACCAGCACCGACACCACCACCGGCCCGCCGCCGAAGCCGAGCGCGCGCAGCGTGGCGATCTCGCGCGTGCGGGCGGCCACGGCCGAGTACATCGTGTTGACGGCCCCGAAGACGGCGCCGATGCCCATCAGGCAGCGCGATGACCGTGCCGAGCGTCGTGATGAGCGTCGACGACCATCTGCGACTGCTCGGCGTAGTAGTCGGTCTCGCGCAGCACCTTCAGGTTGAGCCGCGGGTCGGTCGTCAGCGCGTCCTTGAAGCGTCGTGAACGCCTCGGCGGACTCGAGCTTCGCGTAGACCGTCTGGAACGTCGTGCCCGCGGCGGTAGGCCGGCTGCAGCACGCCGGCGTCGCACCACAGCTCGGAGTCCGAGCACCGTGCCGCCCGCGTCGAAGATGCCGACGACGGTCCACTCGCTCTGCCCGAACTTGAGCGTCCGCCCGACCTCGAGCCCGGCGAACTGCGCCGCGGCGCCCCGCCCGACGATGAGCTCGTTCCGCCCGGTCTCGAACCGCCGGCCCTCGACGATGCGCACGTTCGGCGCGCACCGCGAAGGCGTTCGGCCCGACGCCGCGCAGCGGCACGTTGGCCGTCGTGTTCGTGCTGCGCTTCGGCAGGTCGACGATGACGAACAGCTCGCGCCGACGCCACCGGCCCGCTGTCGCTCCGCCGGCACGCCCGCCGCGTCGCCGATGACGCGCACGTCCTCGCGCGACAGGATGCTGACCATCTCGCTGTCGGCGCCCGACCGCATGACGATGGCCGTGTCGGGCGACCCGGTCGTTCGCCATCGTCGTCCGGAACCCCTCCGCCATCGACAGCACGGCGACGAAGACGGCCACGACGCCCGCGATGCCGACGACGGCCACCAGCGACGAGGTGAGCGCGCTGGCCGATCGTGCGCAGGTTGAGCAGCGTCACCACGACGACCTGCGAAAGCCAGCCGATGAGGCCGCGCATGGCTAGGTCCTCCTCAACGCATCGACGATGCGCAGCCGCATCGCCTGGACCGCCGGCAGGATGCCCGCCACCACACCGAGCGCGAGGGCGAAGAGCGCGCCCCTCACGAGGTCGGCGGTGGGCAGGAAGAACGCCGGGAGCATGCCGCCCGTCGGGTCGCCGCCCTGGGTGACGAGCCACGCCAGGCCCAGGCCGACGGCGCCTCCGAGCAACGGCAATCGCGCACGACTCGACGAGCACGAGCGCGAGGACGAGGCGCGTCGCGAGAAGCCCAGCGTCTTGAGGACCGCGAGCTCGCTCGTCCGCTCGCGCACCGACTGGGCCATCGTGTTGGCGGCCACCAGCAGGATCGTGAAGAAGACGGCCGTGACGATGCCGCGGATGATCGCGCCGATGTCGCCGACCTGCTTCGCGAACGCCTGCACGAACGCCTTCTCCGTCGTGGTCTTCGTCTCGGCGAAGGAGTTGGCGAACTGCGCGTCGATGCGCTCCGCGATCGGCGGGCGCGGCGGCGGGATCGTCGATGCGGATGACGTACCACCCGACCTGGCCCTGCCCGAACTGGCGCGCCTCGTCGAAGTACTCGTAGTTGAAGAAGAACGGCGTCGTGTCGACGCCCTTCTTGTCGCCGTCGTAGATGCCGCAGAGGTTGAACTCCCAGGACGCGCTGCCGTCCTTCTTGCGCCAGATCGTCGCCTGGATGGGCACCCGATCCCCGACCTTGAAGCCGAACCGGTCTGCCGTCTGGCGGCCCACGATCGCGCAGGTGCGATCGGTCAGCCAGGCCTTCTTCTGGTCCTCGGGCAGGAGGTACTCCGGGTACAGCTTCAGCAGCTGCTCCGGGTGGACCGGGCACTGCATGAAGAAGTTGCTCGGGCTCCTGGTAGATGCCGCCGAACTACGTCTGGTGCAGCACGTCCACCACGCCCGGCGTCGTCTCGAGCCGCGCCTCGTAGCTCTCGGGCAGCAACTGGATGATCGACACCTTGTGGGTGATGATCAGCCGGTCGTTGCCGGCCAGTTCGACGCCCATGCCGAACGCCATGTTGAGCGCCGCGAGGATGCCGAACAGCAGGAAGGCCACCACGATCGACAGCACCGTGAAGATCGTGCGGGTCTTGCGCCGCATGAGGTTGCGCCAGACCAGCGGCAGGTACTTCATGCGACCGGCTCCTGCACGAGCACGCCCTTGTCGAGGTAGAGCACGCGCGTCGCGCGCGCGGCCGCGTGCGGGTCGTGCGTGACCATCACGATGGTCTTGCCGTGCTCCCGGTTGAGGCCTGCAGCAGGTCGAGGATCTCGTCGCCGGCCTTGCGGTCGAGATCGCCGGTCGGCTCGTCGCACAGCAGCAGCGTCGGGTCGGTGACGATGGCGCGCGCGATGCCGACGCGCTGCTCCTGCCCGCCCGACAGCTGCCGCGGGTAGTGCTTCGCGCGGTCGGTGAGGCCGACCACGCCCAGCGCCGTGGCGACGTGCTGCCGGCGCTTCGCCGCGCCGAGGCTGGTCAGCAGCAGCGGCAGTTCGACGTTGCGCTCGGCCGTCAGCACCGGCAGCAGGTTGTACAGCTGGAACACGAACCCGATGTGCCGGGCGCGCCAGGCGGCCAGCTGTCCGCCCGACATCTGGTCGATGCGCTGCCCGCCGATCTCGACCTCGCCGCGCGTCGGCCGGTCGAGGCCGCCGAGCAGGTTCAGCAGCGTCGACTTGCCCGAGCCCGGACGGCCCCATCAGCGCGAGGAAGTCGCCGCGCGGGATGTCGAGGCTGAGTCCCTGCAGCACGTCGATCCGCTCGCCGCCTCGGCGGAACACCTTGTGCAGCTGCCGAACCCTCACCAGAACGCCGTCGGACGGCGCGGCACCGCTCATACTGGCTCCCATGGCTCAGCGGACAATGACCCTGCTGCCGTCCGCCAGTTCAGGCGGCCCCTCGACGACGACGCGTTCGCCCGCGGCGAGGCCGCTCACGATCTCGATCTGGTCCCCGCGGGCCTCGCCGACCCGGACGGCGCGGCGCTCCACCCGATCCTCGACGACGACGAACACGACCGACTGGCCCTGGTCCGTCCGGATCGCGGCCCGGGGCGCGATGAGGCGCGGCCGGCGCCGGTGACGCGCCGGCCGGCGCGGGCGCGCCCAGGAAGGCCACCTTCACGCCCATGTCCGGCAGGATCCGCGGATCGAGCTGCTCGAACCCGATGCGGACCAGCACCGTCGCCTTCTGGCGGTCCGCCGTGGGCACCATCGTGATGACGTGCGCCGGGAATGCGCCAGTCCGGATACGCGTCGAGCGTCGCCTCGACGCGTCTGCCCGGGCGTGACCCGGTTGATGAAGCTCTCGTTCACGTCCACTTCGATCTCGAGCGACGACATGTCGACAATCGTCGAGATGCCGGTGCGCGTGAACCCGCCGCCGGCCGACACCGGCGACATCATCTCGCCGGGCTGCGCGTCCTTCGAGATCGCCACGCCGGAGAACGGCGCGCGAATCACCGTGTCGTCGAGATCGGCCTGGCGCAGCGCCACCTGCCGCTCGGCCACCGTCACCTGCTCGCGCGTCAGCTCGAGACGGGCCTTGAGCGCATCCACCTCCGCCTCGGCGCGGTCCAGATCGGCCTGCCCGGAGATGCCGTCGCGCACGAGCGCCCGGGCGCGATCGAGCGTCTGGCTCGCCTCCTTCAGCCGCACCTCGGTCTCGGCCGCCGCGAGCCGCGATGCGGCCAGCTCGGCCTCGGCGAGTTCGAGGTAGCGCCTGCAGCGTCGTGTCGTCGAGGCGCGCCAGCACCTGGCCCGCCCTCACCGCCATCCCTTCTTCGACCAGCACCTCGACGACCTTGCCGGTCATCTTCGAGGACACCGTCGCGCGCCGTCGGGCCGTCACGTAGCCGGAGGCGTTGAGGACCGCCGGGGCGCCGCGGCCGGACTCGGCGCCGATCTCGACAACGGCAGCCACGCGGACCGGGACGGCGCGGGGCGCGCGAAGCCAGTACCACAGCGCCGCGCCCGCCACGGCGGCGACGGCGAGGACCAGCAGCGCGAGCCCCATGCGCCCGGAGCCGCCGTAGCGCGCGTGATCGTCGATGCGCAGGTCGCTCAGCGAGGGTTTCGAGTCGCTCATCGGGTTGAACGTGTCATGTTACCGCACCACGCGTCGTCAGCACAGCGGCACGTTCTCCGGGTCGGCTGGCGTGCCTGGCAGCGTCCAGCGCCGGACCGGCACCGAGACGAGCGGGTACCGGCGGCGGAGGTCGACGACGCGGCCGCCGTACTCGCGCAGGCGCGATGACGCCCGCCTCGCGAAACCGCTTCAGCCGGCGGAGTTCATACCGGTACAGGTCGCCCAGAAAGCGGAAGACGTGCGCCGGGCGGGTGTGCGGCAGCGGCCGGATCCCGTGCGTCAGGAGTTGCGCCAGGATTTCCGGCTGATATTGAAATTCCATGCGAATTCGCCACGCGGCCCGCGCCCACGATCGCGGCCCGGCTGCCGGTTCAGGGTGCACCGGTGCGTCGCGGAGGCCGCCCCATCCATACTGCCAGCTCCAGGCGCTGGACAGGTAGATTTCGAAATGATATCATACTGAAAGCACTGGAGGCAGCCATGTCCGTCCGGCGTTTCACCATCCTCATCGGCCTGGTGGCGACGTTGCTGGCCGCCGCGGTTCTGCCCGCTGCCGCGGCGAAACCCTACCGCGCCGAGCGCTTCGACGTGCGGATCGACGTCGAACCCGGCGGGGCCATCGTCGTCACCGAGACCATCCGGTTCGCCTTCGGGCCGGAGGCGTTCACCTACGTCTTCCGCGAACTGCCCACCAGGAGGACCGACGGGCTGACCGTGATCGAGGCCTCGATGGACGGTGTCCGCATGGAGCGAGGAAAGGGCGCCGGGCAGTACGAACTGAAGCGCGACGACAACCGGCGGCGAATCGTGTGGCACTTCCCCGCCACGGCGAATGCCGCGCGCACGTTCACGGTGACGTATCGTGCCGCCGGCGTGGTGTGGCAGGACGCGGACAGCGACGTGCTGGCGTGGACGATGCTCCCGACGCGCCACGAGTATGCGATCGACTGCGCGTCCGGCGAGATTGTCTACCCCGAAGGCGCGGCGCTCACGGCTGAGGCCGTGCTCGACCCGCCCGCGTTCCCGTGTCAGCCAGGACGGCCGAACGATCCGGTTCGAGCGGTGCCCTGTCGAGCGGGACGCGACCTGGGTCGTGAGCCTCCGCTTCGCGCCCCGATCCGTGGCGGCGGTGGCGCCCAGGTGGCAGCAGCGGTCGATCCGGAACCGCGAGAACACGCCGCTGTTTCTCGGGCTGGGCGGGCTCGTCCTGTCTTGCGGGCGATCGCCGGGTTCGTCATGTTCGCGCTGCGCCACCGCCACGCCCGCGCCGACACTCCCGGGCGACGTCACCTCCCCTCCGGACGACCTGCGCCCCGCGCTGGCGGCCAGCCTGATCGAGCACGGGCGCGTCGGCGGGATGGGCTCCCGTGCTGGGCGCGGTGATGGACCTCGCGCGGCGTCGGCGCATTGAGCATCGAGAGCGTGGAGAAGTCCGGCCTCTTCTCGTCGAAGGAAGTGCGCATCTCGCGCGGACCGTCCCTGTCCATGCCGCTCCTCACGAGCGCGTCCTGCTGGACCTGCTCTTCACCGACAAGCACGGGCCCAGGACGAGCGTCACCTTCTCGGAGCTCGCCAGGACGTTCGCGTCATCGCGGCGATGGAAGCGGCTGAAGGAAGCGATCGCGGCCGAGCTCCGCGTCCGAGCGGCTGCTCGACGGCGATCGCGAACGCACGCGCGGCCGCGTGACGGTCATCGGCCTGATCATCCTGCTCGTCGTCGATCGCCGGGTTCATCGGAAGCGTGGCGCTGTTCGATCGCGTTGGAGCAACCGGTGCTGGCCGTGCCGATCGCGCTCCTCATCGTGGGCGTCGTCGGCATGATCACGGGCGCGTCGCTGTCGCCGCTTTCCGAGGACGGCCATCGCCGCGCCGAGCGGTGGCGGGCGTTCAAGCGCACGCTCGGGAGCGCGTCGGAGGGCCGGCAGGCGGCGCGCCGGGCATCAATCGGGTGGACGGTGGCTGCCGTACGCGGTGGCCTTCGGCACGGCCCTCGCGTGGATGAAACGTCTGCAGAAGCAGGGAGTCACGGCCGGCCCGTCCTGGCTCGCGGCCGTCACCCGGGACGGCGCGCACGGTCCCGCCAGCATCGGCGCCACCGTCGCGATCCTGTCGGCGGGATCGAGCGCGGGGGCGCACGCCGGCGGGCACGCCGGCGGCGCCTCGGGCGCGGCCGGCGGCGGCGCGAGCGGCGCGGGTTAGTCGTCGCCAACGCGTCCGGCGTGCTCGCCCGAGCCTCTCCTAATCCGTATACGGCTGCCGCAGTTCCACAGGCTTCGTCTTGCTTCGGACTCGCAGGTTGATGACCTCGACGAAGACCGAGAACGCCATCGCGAAATAGATGTAGCCCTTGGAGATGTGCTGCCCGAGGCCGTCGGCCATCAGGGACACGCCGATCAGCAGCAGGAAACTCAGCGCGAGGATCTTCACGGTCGGATGGCGGTCGACGAAGCCGGCGACCGCGGTCGCCGACACCATCATCACCACCACGGCCAGGACGACGGCCGTCACCATCACGGCGAGGTCGTTCGCCATGCCGACGGCCGTGATGACCGAGTCGAGCGAGAACACGATGTCGAGCAGCATCACCTGGATGATGACGGCCGCGAAGGAGGCGGCGACGCGGACCGACTCGTGCCCCTCGTCGCCCTCGAGCTTGTCGTGAATCTCGTACGTCGCCTTCGCGATCAGGAAGAGGCCGCCGCCGATCAGAATGAGGTCCCGCCCGGAGAACTCGTGGCCGAACAGCCCGAAGAGCGGCGCCGTCAGCCGGATGAGCCACGAAATCGAGAACAGGAGGGCGATGCGCATGAACATCGCCAGGAACAGCCCGAGCCTGCGCGCGCGGGGCTGCTGCGCCAGCGGCAGCTTGCTCGCGAGAATCGAGATGAAGATCACGTTGTCGACGCCCAGGACGATTTCGAGCGACGTGAGCGTGACCAGCGCGATCCAGGTCTGCGGATTCGTCAGCCATTCGATCATGGTGTTGAGCCCTTCCCGACTGTCCGGTGCGCCGTCTATGTTACCGCCAGCCGTGCGGCTTCTGGATCTCGGGGAAGCGCCCGGGCTAACATGCCCCCGCGATGAAGCCGTCCAGCGCCACACCCCGTGTCCGCGTCTTCGCGCCGGCGACGGTGTCGAACCTCGGCCCCGGATTCGACGTGCTGGGCCTCGCCCTGCACAGGCCCGGCGACGTCGTCGAGGTCGAGGTCGCCGACAGGCCGGGCATCGAACTGGCGGGCGTCGCCGGCGAGGGCGGCGCGCTGCCGCGGGAGGCCGGGCGCAATGCCGCGAGCGTGGCCGCGGGCGAGGTGCTGCGCCGCGCGTCACGAGGCGGCGGGCCGGCCGGGCTCCGTCTGTGGCTGGAGAAGGGCATGCCGCTCTCGAGCGGGCTGGGCAGCTCAGGGGCGTCCGCCGCGGCGGGCGCCGTGGCGGCCAACGAGGCCCTCGGCCGGCCGCTCGGCGAGGACGCGCTCGTCCGCTGCGCGATGGAAGGCGAGCGCGCCGCCTGCGGATCGGCCCACGCGGACAACGTCGCCCCGTCGGTGCTGGGCGGCATCGTCCTCATCCGGAGCTACGACCCGCTCGACCTCGTGCGGCTGCCGGTGCCCGACGGCCTCTTCGTCGTCGTGGTCCACCCGCACTGCGAGGTCTCGACGGCCGAGGCCCGCGCGCGGCTCGCCGGCCGCACCTTCGCGCTTCCCGACATCGTCGCCAACGCCGGCAACCTGGGCGCGCTGGTGGCGGCGCTCCACCAGGGCGATCTGGCGCTGGTCGGCCGGGCAATCGAGGACCGCATCGTCGAACCTTTGCGCGCCGGCATGATCCCGTCCTACCCGGAGGTCCGGTCCGCGGCGCGTGACGCCGGCGCCCTCGGATGCGGCATCTCGGGTTCCGGGCCGTCGGTCTTCGCCCTGTGCGACGACGCCGACGCCGCCTCGCGCGCGGCGCTCGCGATGCGCCGGGCGTTCAGGGACGGCGCCTCGCTCGGCAGCGAGGCGTGGGTCGTGCCCGGTCAACCGCGAAGGCGCGCACGTGCTGCCCTGACATGCAACTGACGAGCACGCATCATCGGGCGCCGCTGGTGAGCTTTCGCCAGGCCCTCCGACAGGGGCTGGCGCCTGATGGCGGCCTGTACCAGCCGACCTCCCTGCCGGCGATCGGACCGGACGAACTCGACGCGTGGCGCGGCCTGCCGTTTGATGCCGTGGCCCGCCACGTCGCCCGGCGCCTGCTCGAGGGCGAGTTCGCCACGGAGGTGATTGACAGCGTCGTCGCCGGCGCCTTGAACTTCCCGGTGCCGGTCCGGCCGCTGGGCGGGGGCCTCTTCCTGCTCGAGCTCTTCCACGGGCCGACGCTGGCGTTCAAGGACTTCGGCGCCCGGTTCCTCGCGCGGCTCTTCAGCGAAGTGCTGCGCGAGGAGGGCGACCACGCCACGGTGCTCGTCGCCACGTCGGGCGACACGGGAAGCGCGGTCGCCAGAGGGTTCGCCGGCGTGGCGGGCACGCGCGTCGTGGTGCTCTACCCCTCCGGGAAGGTGTCGCCGTTCCAGGAAGCCCAGATGGCGACCATCGGCGGCAACGTGACCGCCGTCCGCGTGGCGGGCGTTTTCGACGACTGCCAGCGGCTCGTCAAGTCGGCGTTGATGGACCCGGAGCTGGCGCCGATGCGGCTCACCTCGGCCAACTCGATCAACATCGGCCGGTTGCTGCCTCAGACGTTCTATTACGTATCCGGCTACCTCGATGTGACGGCGCGCGCGGGCGGCCCCGTGGTGTTCTCGGTGCCGTCCGGCAATCTCGGCAACCTGACCGCCGGCGTCATGGCGGCGCGGATGGGCGTGCCTGTCGCCCGCTTCGTCGCCGCGACGAACGTCAACGACGTGCTGCCCGAATACCTCGACTCAGGCGCGTTCCGGCCGCGGCCTTCGATTCCGACCCTGTCGAACGCGATGGACGTCGGCGACCCGAGCAATTTCGCGCGGCTCGCCGCGATGTACGGCTCGTCGGCCGGGCGGATGGGCGCGGACATCGCCGGCGTGCGCGTCTCGGAGGCGGCGACGCGCGCGGCCATCCGCGGCGCCTACCGGCGGTCGGGGACGATCCTCGATCCTCACGCGGCCGTCGCGTACTCGGCGGCGGAGCGGTTCCAGCAGGCCACGGGAGCCGGGACGCCCATCGTCGTGCTGGCGACGGCCCATCCCGCGAAGTTCGCCGACGTCATCCGGGAGGAGCTCGGCATCGAGCCGGAGCTGCCCGAGGCGGAGCGCGGCTGGCGGTCGCGCCCGCTGCTGTCGGTCGATCTGGCGGAACCGAGCCCGGCGGCGTTCAAGGCGTTGCTGGGCGGCCTCAGCTCCCGTTCGTCTTGACCTTCGCGCGAGCCGCGACGGCGACGACGCCGCTCAGCCCCACCAGCCCAATCAGGTTCGGGAACACCTGCAGGCCGTTCATGAGGTCGCCCCACGCCCAGACGGTCTCGACGCTCGCGACAGCCCCGATCGGGATCAGCAGGCAGTAGACCCAGCGGTACGGCACCGCGACGCGCTTGCCGAAGAGGTATTCGAAGAACTGCTCGCCGTAATACGCCCACCCGATGAGCGTCGTGTAGCCGAAGAGGAACGCGCAGAACGCGACGACCCATCCGCCGGCCACCGGGATGGCCGTGTTGAACGCCTGCGCGACGACCGCCGTGCTGGTCTGGCCCGACTGCCAGACGCCGCTGACGAGGATCGTCAGGGCGCTGATGGACGAGGTGACGAACGACACGACGAAGACTTCGATGATCGCGTTCAGCCCCTGCTGCGTGGGCGAGGCGCTCTTCGCCGTGCCGTAGGCGACGGCGGCCGTGCCGTAGCCGGCTTCGTTGGCGTAGATGCCGCGGGCCAGCCCGTAGCGCATCGCCATCACGACGCCCAGGCCGGCGCTGGTGCCGACGGCGGCGCGAAACGAGAACGCCTCGCGGAAGACCAGCGCGATGACGCCGGGGATCTCGGACGCGTGGCTGAGGATGACGAAGAGCCCGCCCGCGAAATACAGGCCGACCTTGAGCGGGGACAGCTTCTCGGCCGCGCGCCCGATGGAGGACACGCCGCCGATGATCACGAGCCACGTCAGCACGGCGATGGCGATGCCCGCGGCCCAGGTGGGTACGTTGAACTCGCTCTTGAGCACGACGGCCATGGAATTGGGCTGCGTGAACGGCGTCGTGAACAGCGCCGCGAGGCCGGCCACCGCGGCGAACACGGCGGCGAGCTTCGGCGCGCGCAGACCGTCCCGCAGGTAGTACATCGGGCCCGACGAACTGCCGCCTGGCCGGGCCACGCGGAAGCGCATCCCGAGGACGGCCTCCGCGAACTTGATCGCCATCGCGATGAAGCCGTACGCCCAGATCCAGAACAGCGCCCCGGGCCCGCCGGAGACGATGGCCGTCGCGACGCCCGCGATGTTGCCCGTGCCGATTGACGCGGCCAGCGCCGTCATGAACGCCTGGAACGGCGACAGGGCCCCGGCCGCACCTGTGGCCTGCTCCGGCACGATGGTGCGGGCCGCCTCCGGGAAGCGCCGCACCTGCACCACGCCCGTGCGAATCGTCAGGTAGAGCCCGGTGAGGATCAGCAGGACCATCAGCGGCCCCGGTACCGGGCCGACCGCCGTGTCCCACGGGCCCCACACGACGTCGCTGGCTCGGACCACGGCAGTGTGCACGAAATCGGGCATGCGGGACTCCCGCGGGCATCGTAGCACAGCGATCGCCGACGTCGGGTAAGATGAACAGACCTTGCAGAAATTCGATCGCTCGATTGTCGACGGGCCGCTGGCCGCCGCCGTCTGGAAGCTGGCGTGGCCGACGATGCTGCAGAACGTCATCGCGGGGCTGCAGGGCATCATCGACCACGCGATGGTCGGCCACTACGTCGGGTACACCTCGAACGCGGCCATCGGCGTCAGCTGGCAGATCTTCCTCGTCGTCATCGTCTTCATCGCGTCGCTGTACTCGGGGATGGGCGTGCTCGTCGCCCGGTTCGCGGGCGCCGGCGAACCGGAGAAGGTCAACCGCGTCGTCCAGCAGGCCTTCATCACGTCGGTCCTGCTGTCTGTCGTGCTGGCCATCGCCGGATACGTGCTCTCGCCCTACCTGCTCGACGTCGTCCGGGCCACGCCCGAGGTGAAGGCGGCCGCGCTGCCCTTCCTGCGGACCATGTTCGTCGGCAACGTCGGCCTCCTGGTCTTCTTCATGCTCGGCGGCGCGTTCCGCGCCGCCGGCGATGCGCGGACGCCGCTGCGCCTGGGCATCGCGGCCACCGTGCTCAACGCGGCGTTCAACGTGGTGCTCATTCCGCGGTACGGAGCGTTCGGCGCCGCGCTCGGGACGGTGACGGCGAACCTGATCGTCGCCGCCGTCGGCAACGCCATGGTGCTCTCGGGGAGGTACGCGGTCAGGGTGCCGCGGCCGCTGTCGCTCGCCCCGGACTGGGCCATCATCCGCGCGATCTTCAGGTTCGGGCTCCCGACCGGCCTGCAGGGCATCGCGATGAACGTGGCGGGCGTGCTGCTGCTGCGGTTCATCGGATCGCTCGAGTACAGCGCCGCCGCGCAGGCCGCCTACGCGGTCGGCTACACGGAACTGTTCTCGCTGATCACCTGGACGTCGGTGGGCCTGATGAGCGCGACGGCGACGATCGCCGGCCAGAACCTCGGCGCCGGCAAGCCCGAGCGCAGCATCGCGGGCGCCTGGGTGGCCGCCCGCATCGGGCTCGGCGTGGCCGCGGTGGTCGGCCTCGCCTTCGTCACGGTGCCGTCGGCGCTGCTCGGCGTCTTCGGCATGCGCGACGCGCACGTGCTCGAGATCGGCACCGGACTCCTGCAATACCTCGCCGTCTCGGGCTTCTTCGTCACCGTCGCCCTGGTCTACAACGGCGCGCTCCAGGGCACCGGCGACACGACGAGCCCGTTCTACATCTCGCTGGTCAGTCAGATCGTGGTGCCGCTGGGTTTCTGCGCCGTGATGGAGGCGCTGCACGGCCTGCGCGCGTCGGACATCTGGACGGCCATCGTGATTGGCCACGTGCTGCGGTGCACGCTGGGCGTGCTGCGGTTCCGCCAGGGCAAGTGGCGGCAGATCACCGTCGAGATCGCAACGCCGCGAGCAGGCGCGTGAAGTCCTCCGGGAGGTCCGCCGTCAGCGCGACCGGCCGGCCGGTCGACGGATGGCGAAACCCGAGGCGCCAGGCGTGGAGCGCCTGCCGGCCCAGGTGCGGCAGGCCGGGCGCCGGCGCGGGCGAGCCGAAGCGGTACTGGCGTTCGCCCAGGAGCGGATGGCCGCGCAGCCCGGCCTGGACCCGGATCTGGTTGCGCTTGCCGGTGACCAGCGAGACCTCCACCAGCGCCGCCAGCGCGAACTGCTCGATCACCCGGTACTCGGCCACCGCCTCCTTGCCTCGCGCGTCGGTGGCGTGGGCCTTCCGCTGGCGCAGCGTCGTCGCGTCCCAGGCCAGTTGGTCGATCCATCGTGCCTCGCGCCGGCGTGACGACCCCTTCGACGACAGCCTGATAGACGCGCACCGGCGTGCGGCGCTCGAACTGGTCCTTCAGCGCGTCGCGGGCCTCGGCGGTCCGCGCGAAGAGCACCAGCCCGCTCGTATCGCGATCGATCCGGTGCACCACGTACAGCCGCCCGCGCGCATCGTGCCGGAGATGGTGCCGGACCAGATCGAGGAGCGTCACCTCTTCCCCGCTCCGTCCGGGCAGGGGCTCGACAATCACGCCCGCGGGCTTGTCGGCGACGATGAAGGCGGCGTCCTCGGCCGCGACGCGAAGCAGATGGCGGTGATCGTGAGCGGCGCGGTCGGCGGAGCGGGCAGAACCCGGGCGGTCGATCCAGACGCCGACGCGCATGCCGGCCTCCAGGCGGCGGCCCGCCTCGTCCGGGCCTGCCGCCTCTCCGTCGACGAACACCTTGCCGCGCTCGAGCCATGCCGCGGCCCGGCTGCGCGACCCGGCGCCGCCATGGCGCGCCAGCCAGAGGTCGAGCCGCATCCCGGCGGCGTTCGGCGTCGGTGGCCCACTCCTGCATCGCGTCGTCTCGTGGTACTGTGACAGCGGATGAGCAGCATACCATCGCGCGCCGCGGCGTGGGCCGTCCATGCCTTCACCGCCAGCGGCGCCGTCATGGGACTCGCCGCGCTGCAGGCGACCGCGGCGGGCGACTACCGGGCCGCCTTCCTGTGGATGATCGCGGCAACCGCCGTCGACGGCGTGGACGGCTGGCTCGCCCGCCTGGCGCGTGTCGGCGAACTGGCGCCGGGTGTCGACGGCGGGCGCCTCGACGACATCGTCGACTACCTGACCTACGTCGTGGCGCCGGCGTTCCTCCTGGCGCGATCGGGCCTGCTGCCGGCGCCACTCGCGCTGGCCGGCCGCCGCCGCGATGCTGCTGTCGAGCGCGTACGGGTTCAGCCGCACCGACGCCAAGACCCCGGACCACTTCTTCACCGGGTTTCCGTCCTACTGGAACATCGTCGCGCTGTACCTCTACGTGCTCGGATTGAGCTCCGGCGGCGAACGCCGCGGTGCTCGCTCCTGCTCGCGGCGCTCGTGTTCGTCCCGATCGGTACGTCTACCCGTCGCGGACCGTGGCCTGGCGGGTGCCGACCGTCGTGCTCGGATCGATCTGGGCCGGGCTGATGGCCGTCATCGCCTGGAGGCTGCCCGACGTGCTCGCGCGCCGCCGTCCTCGCGTCGCTGATCGTTTCCGTCTACTACGTCGGCTGTCGCTCGCGCTGCACGCCCGCCGGCGCACGGCCGGCCTGAACCAGGAGATCCCGATGGCCCAGAGTCCCCCCAGACCTTCGAGAACCACGCGCGCATCCTCCCGCGTACCACTACGTCGCGTTCCCGCTGCTCGCCATCAACTCTTCTTCACCCTCTACCAGGCCGTGACGGCCTTCAGCTGGGGAACCTGGTGGCCTTCGGCCTGGCGGTCGGCTCATCCTGCTGTTCTTCCTGCCCGCGTCATGGCGCTCACGGTGCAGGACCGCGTCATCCGCCTCGAGGAGACGCTGCGCATGCGCGCGCTGCTGCCGGCGGACCTGCAGCCGCGGATCGGCGAGTTCACCGTGAAGCAGCTCGTCGCGCTGCGGTTCGCCTCCGACGCCGAACTGCCCGACCTCGCGCGGCAGGTGCTCGACGGGAGATCACGATCAGAAGGCCATCAAGAAGATGGTCCGCGAGTGGCGCGCCGACTACCAGCGCGCCTGAGGCCGCATGCCCATCGCTCGACGCGGTCCGGCGCGAGCAGTTTCCCGCGCTGGCCGACAAGACGTTTCTCGACGCCGCCTGCGCCAGCCTCGCGCCGCAGGCCGCCGCCGACGCCATCGCCGCGCTGCTGCGTGACGTGCAGACGTATCCCGAGCGCTCGGCGACCGCCTTCCACATCCGCCTCGACGCCGCGCGAGATGCCGCACGGCCCGCGGCCGCCCGCCTGATCGGCGCGCGCCCCGAAGACATCGCGCTCGTCGAGAACACCTCGCACGGACTCGCCATCGCGGCCGCCGCGATCCCGCTCGAGGCCGGCGACAACATCCTGGTGCCCGATCTGGAGTACCTGCAGGTGCCGCTCCCGTGGCGGCAGCAGCCCGCGCCGTCCGCGCCGGAGATCCGGCTCGTGCCGCACGCCGACGGCACGCTGCCTGTCGACCGGTTCGCCGCCGCCGCCGACGGCCGGACCCGCGCCGTCGTGATGAGCTCGGTCCAGTGGTCGAACGGCTTCCGCGCCGATCTCGACGCCATCGGCGCCTTCTGCCGCGAGCGGCGGATCTGGTTCGTCGTGGACGGCATCCAGCAGCTCGGGGCGTTTCCCATCGACGTCGGGCGCACGCCCGTCGACATCCTCGTCACGGGCGGCCACAAGTGGCTGAACGCCCCGTTCGGCGCGGGCTTCATGTACATCAACCCCGCCGTGCGCGACAGGCTGCGCCCCTCTGTCGCGGGCTACCTGTCGGTCAATCCCCCCGAGGGCGGATGGGCCGAGTACTTCCGCACGCCGTCCATCACGCCCCTCCAGCCGGTGACGTTCACCGCCGACGCCAGGCGCTACGAGACGGGCGGCACGGGCAACTACCCCGGCACGGCCGGCCTCGCGGCGTCGCTCGATCTCATCAACAGCCTCGGGCCGGCGGCGATCGCGGACCACATCCTCGGCCTCACCGACCTGCTGATTGAGGGCCTGTCGAGGCTCCCGGTCCGCGTCGTCACGCCCCGCGCCCCGGCCTGCCGGTCGGGCATCGTCACGTTCGGCCTGGGAAACGTGGCGCGGGAAGCCGCCCTCATCGAACACCTGCTCGATGCGCGCGTCATGGTGTCGCACCGCTACACCTCCGGCGTCGGAGGCGTGCGCGTCTCCTGCCACTTCTTCAACGCGGAGGACGATGTGGCGCGGCTGCTCGAGGTGACCGGCGCGTGGCTCAGCGCTTCCGCGCCAGCTCGCGTGACCAGATCGTTCCAGCCGCGCGCCCAGTGATCGGGCGCGAGGCGGCGCGATTCCTCTTCGGGGAACGCGAAGTAGTTGTAGCCTCGCGGGGACGTCGCGCCCGGCGGCGAGGCGAACGTCACGTCTTCGACGCGGGCCCAGCCCTTGCCGCCGGCCATCTGGACGTACAGTTCGCCGCCCCCGCGCAGGGCCACCGGGTCGGTCGCCATGCAGCCGAGGTCGTCGTACAGCCGGGCGGTGCCGTCGGGGTAGGCCACCTGCGCCGCGGCGTCGAGGGTCGAGATGACGTGGCCGCACGTCGCGCAGGTCGAGCGGCCGAGGTCCACCGCGTGGGGCCCGGGCACACTCTGGCCGCACCCGGCGGCGACGAGGGCCAGCGTCACGACGGCGAACACGGCGGGCCGCAGCACGGCTCTTACGTTAGTGCAGGCGGGGCCCGCAATCAATCGCCTGATAGAATAGCGCGCGGGCGTTATACGCCAGGACTGGGTTTCATCGGACGTGACTATGTCGACCAACTTCGATCAGATCGAGAGAGAGGCCCTCGACGCGCTGGCGGCCGCGGCCGGCTCGGCGGCGCTCGAGAAGTGGCGCATGGCCTGCCTCGGCCGCAGCGCGCCCGTGATGACGGCGCTCGGCACGCTGGGCACGCTGCCGAAGGACGAGCGCAAGGCCTTCGGCCAGCGCGGCAACCAGGCGAAGCAGGCCCTCGAGCGCGCCTTCGAGGAGGCGGCCGAGCGGATCACGCCGGGCGGAACTGGCCAGCGCGCTGCGAGGCGGGCGCCATCGACGTCACGGCGCCGGGCCGGCCGCCGCGGCCGCGGCCGCCTGCACCCGGCCACGCAGACGCTGCGCCGGATCTACGCGATCTTCGCGGAGATGGGATTCCAGATCTACCGCTCCCGCGACGTCGAGACCGACGAGTTCAACTTCGGCTTGCTCAACATGCCGCCGCACCACCCGGCGCGCGACATGTGGGACACCTTCTACACGACGACGCCGAACGTGATCCTGCGCACGCACACGTCGCCGGGGCAGATTCACGTCATGCGCGAGCGGTGCCCGGAGCCGATCCGCGTCATCCTCCCGGGCATGTGCTACCGCTACGAGCAGATCACCGCGCGCGAGCGAGATCCAGTTCTACCAGGTGGAGGGCCTGGCCATCGGCCGCCACATCACGATGGCCGACCTGAAGGGCACGCTGACGGCGTTCGCCCACGCGCTGTTCGGGCCGAAGGTCCGCACGCGCTTCCGCGCGGATCACTTCCCGTTCACCGAGCCGTCGGCCGAGATGGACGTCGAGTGCTTCGTCTGCGACGGCCGGGGCTGCCCGGTGTGCAAGCAGAGCGGCTGGCTCGAGATCCTGGGCTGCGGCATGGTGCACCCGGTCGTGCTGCAGAACGGCGGCTACGACCCGCGCGAGTTCTCGGGCTTCGCCTTCGGCATGGGCCCGCAGCGCATCACGATGCTGATGCACAAGATCGAAGACATCCGGTACTTCTTCGCCAACGACGTCCGGTTCCTGGAGCAGTTCTAGGACCGCATGCGCGTTCCCCTGAGCCTGGCTGCGCGACTACGTCGCGATCACCGACACGCCCGAGGCACTGGCCTCCCGCCTGACGTTCGCCGGGCCTCGAAGTCGAGGACATCGAGTACGTCGGCCTCGCGCCCGCCGACGCAGCCCATCGCCGGGCTGCCCGCCGCCGGGCCGCAGCGGCCCGCCGGCCAGGGGCCTCGCGTGGGACCCGGCGACGATCGTCATCGCGCGGATCCTCGAGGTGATGCCGCATCCGAACGCCGACCGCCTCACGCTGCTGCGCGTGGACGACGGCTCCGGCGCCGAGCAGATCGTGCTGACCGGCGCGCCGAACCTCTTCCACCTCAAGGGCACGGGCCCGCTGCCGAAGCCGCTGAAGATCGTCTACGCGCGCGAAGGCGCCGTCCTCTATCGACGGTCACAAGCCCGGCCGCGAGGTGATGACGCTCAAGCGGGCGAAGATCCGCGGCGTCGAGTCGACGTCGATGGTGTGCTCCGAGAAGGAGCTCGGCATCTCGGACGAGCACGACGGCATCATCATCCTGGACGACGACGCGCCGGTGGGCGCGGCCGCGGCGGACTACATGGGCGACGTCGTGTTCGAGGTGAAGATCAACCCGAACATGGCGCGCAACGCCTGCGTGCTGGGCATCGCGCGCGAGATCGCCGCGCTGACCGGCGCGCCGCTGCGGCCGCCGGCCCTGAGCGTCACGCTGACGGGCGCGCCGATCGCCGGCCGCGTCGGCATCGAGATCCGCGAGCCCGAGCTGAACCCGCGCTTCGTGCTCGGGCCTCATCGAGGGCGTCACGCATCGCGCCGAGCCCGTACTGGGTGCAGCGCCGGCTGCGCCTGGTCGGCACGCGGCCGATCAGCAACATCGTCGACGCCACCAACTACGTGATGTTCGAGCTCGGCGAGCCGCTGCACGCCTTCGACTGGGACGTGCTCGCTGCGCCGCGCCGGCGGCGAAGCGGCCGACGATCATCACGCGGCGCGCCGGAGCCGGGCGAGACGCTGACGACGCTCGACGGCGTCGAGCGCAAGCTCGATGCGTTCACGGTCCTGGTCTGCGACGAACAGGGCCCGCTGTCGATGGCCGGCGTGATGGGCGGCGCGGAGTCCGAGGTCGCCGACCGGCACCGCGAACGTGCTGCTCGAAGGCGCGGCGTGGGACTTCATCAACGTCCGCCGGACGGTGAAGGCGCAGAACCTGCCGTCGGAGGCGTCCTACCGCTTCTCGCGCGGCGTGCACCCGGCCCTCGCCGAGAAGGGCGTCGGCGCGGGCGCTCGAGCTGATGCGCCAGTGGACCGGCGGCACCGTGGCCCGCGGCCTGGTGGACAGCTACCCCGGCCGGCCGGAGCCCGTCGTGGTCGACATCACGCCGGCGGAGGTCGAGCGGCAGCTCGGCGTGCGCATCCCGCTCGACGAGATCGTCCGCATCCTGCAGGCGCTGAAGTTCGAGTGCGAGGTGTCCGGCGATCACGCCGACCCGCACGCCGTCATCCGCGCCACCGCGCCCGACCACCGCCTCGACATCGGCACCGGCGTGGTCGGCCGGGCGGACGTCGTCGAGGAAATCGCCCGCGTCTACGGCTACGAGCGCATTCCCGAGACGCATGCTGGCCGAGGTGCTCCCGCCGCCGCACCCGAACCGCGATCTCGAGCTCGAAGAACGGGTGCGCGACGTGCTGGTGAGCCTCGGGCCTCCAGGAGGTCGTCACCTACAGCCTGACGTCGCCGGAACGCGAGGCGCGGCTGCGCGACGGCGGCCGGCGACGGCGCCGACGTGCCCTACATCCGGCTCGCCAACCCGATCGTGGTCGATCGCGTCGTGATGCGGCGCACGCTGCTCGCCGGGCCTCATCGAAGCGGCGGCCGCCAACAGCCGCAACACCGACCGCCTGGCGTTCTTCGAAGTCGGCAACGTGTTCCTGCCGCAGGCCAGGCGAGGCGCTGCCCGACGAACCGCGGCGGCTGGCCGTGCTGCTGTCCGGCGCCGCGATCGCCGCCAGGGCTGGCAGCCGGCGGACCGCGAGCCGATGGACTTCTTCGACGTGAAGGGCGTCGTCGAGGAACTGATCGAGGCGCTCGCCGTGCCGGGCCTGGCCTTCGAACCCGGTGAGCACGACGACGCTGCGCCCCGGGCGCACGGCCGCGCGTGCGCATCGAGGGCGCGCCGGTCGGCTGGGTCGGCGAGCTGCACCCGGCCGTCGCCGAGCGCTTCGGCCTCAAGGGGCCATCGCGTGATCGTCGCCGAACTCGATCTGGATCCGATTCTCGCGCGCGCGGTCGATCGGCATCCCACGCGGCCGGTGCCGGTCTATCCGCCGATCAAGGAGGACCTCGCGTTCGTGCTCGACCGCTCGGTGCCCGTCGCGCGGGTGCGCGAGGTGATCGAGAAGGCCGGCGGGCCGATGCTGGCCGGCGCGACGCTGTTCGACGAGTACGCCGGAGAGCAGGTCGGCGCCGGCAAGCGCAGCCTGGCGTTCAGCCTGACCTACCAGGCGCCCGATCGCACGCTGACCGACGCCGACGCGCGGAAGATCCGCGAGCGCATCGCGAAGGCGCTGACCGACGAGCTGGGAGCGGTGCTCAGGGCGTAATGGTCAGAGCGACCGCGGCGACGAGCGGCGTGATGGCGCCGGCAGGTCGGGCTTCGGCGGCTCCGGCGTGAAGTCTTCGCCGGGATTGACGAACTGGTCCAGTTCGAAGCGGTGCTGCTTGTCGTAGAGCTGCCGGTACCGGCCGCCCAGCGCCAGCAGTTCGGCGTGCGTGCCGCGCTCGACGATCTCGCCGCCCTCGAGAACGAGGATCTGGTCCGCGCTCTGGATCGTCGAGAGCCGGTGCGCGATCACGAACGTGGTGCGGCCCCGCCTGAGGGCCTTCAGGCCGTCCTGGATGAAGGCCTCGCTTTCGCTGTCGAGGCTCGATGTCGCCTCGTCGAGGATGAGGATGCGCGGGTCCGCGAGCAGGGCGCGGGCGATGGCCACCCGCTGCCGCTGCCCTCCCGAGAGCCGCACGCCGCGCTCGCCCACCACGGTGTCGTACTGCTGCGGAAACCCCTGGACGAACTCGTCGCAATGGGCGATGCGGCTGACCGCCTGGATGTCCTCCCGGGTCGCGTCCGGCTTCGCATACGCGATGTTCTCGGCCACGGTCCCGTCGAACAGGAAGTTGTCCTGCAGCACGATCCCGAGATGGCTGCGGTAGTCCCGGAGCCGAACGTCGCGAAGGTCGCGGCCGTCGACCACGACGCGCCCGTCCTTCGGCCGGTTGAACGTCATGATGAGCGAGATGAGCGTGCTCTTGCCCGATCCGCTCGACCCCACCAGCGCCGTCGTCGTCCCGGCCGGGGCGTGGAACGACACCCCCTCGAGGACCGGCACGCCGGGGTTGTACTCGAAGCCCACGTCCTCGAACCTCACGTCGCCCTCGAGGTACGGCAGGGCGGCGCGCGACGCGTCCTCCTGATCCTCGGTGGCCATCTGCTTCAGCTCGCGAATCCGGTCGAGGCCGGCGAAGGCCTCGCTGATCTGCGTGCCGATCGACGCGATCGACACCACCGGCGCCACCGTCATGGCGGTGAAGAACAGGTACATGATGAAGTCGCCGAGCGTCATCTCGCCCGACAGGATCGACTGGCCGCCGACCAGGATCATGACCACGCCGACGATGCCCACGATGACCGTGGCCCCGGCGGTGGTCGCCGAGATGCCGGTGATCGTCTTGCGGACGTTGTCGAACAGGCGGTAGACGCCGCTCGCGAAGACCGCCTGCTCGCGGTCTTCCGCGACGTAGGCCTTCACGACGCGCACGCCGCCCAGGGCCTGCGCGAGGCGGCCGGTCACCTGGGCCTGGATCTCGCCGCGCTCCCGGAAGATCGGCCGCAGGCGCTTGAACGCGTAGGCCATTCCGCCGCCGAACAGCACGAGCACCACCAGCGTGACCGTGGTCAGGCGCCAGTTGAGCCAGAAGAGCACCCCGAGCGCGAGGCCGCCTTCGACGAACCCGCCGGTCAACTGCACCAGGCCCGTGCCGATGAGGTTCCGGATGCCCTCCGCGTCGTTCATGATGCGCGAGATGAGCTGGCCCGTCTGCGTCGTGTCGAAGTAGCGCACCGGCAGACGCATCACGTGGTCGTTGACGCTCTTGCGCATCTCGGCGATGGCGCGCTGCGCGGCCACGCTCAGAATCTGCGACAGCGAGAACGACGTGACGGCCTGCACGAGCGTGGCGCCCGCCGCCGCAAGGGCCAGCACGGGCAGCAGGTCGGCCCTGCCCTTGCCGATCACATCGTCGACGAGGAACTTCGACGTCGCCGGCAGCACGAGGCCGACCGACCGGTTGATGAGCATCAGGCCCAGGCCGAGCGCCAGCCGGCCTCGATGGGCCCAGACAAGCACGCGCGCTTCTTCCCAGACCTCGGAGAACGTGAACCGGCGTTTACCAGCCATGCCTATATCGACTACGGTATCAGACTCGGGAGGCTCGCGCCCGCGTCAGCGTGAGCGCGGCGCGCGGACGCGAAGCGCCGCGGGGATGACGCGAATCTCGATCGCGTCGAGGTCGCCCACCGGCTCCCCGTCCACCTGCACGGGGGCGGGCGGCGACGCGAGAATCGTCGCCGCGCGCACCTGCCGTGTCTCGACGGCGGGCCACCCTGCGAGCGACCCGGAGAACAGCCGCCACATGTTCGCCAGCACGACCGCGGGCGGAAGCGGCGGCACGATGACCAGGTCCAGCCGCTCATCGTCCATGAGGGCGGCGGGAGCGATGAGCGCGCCATTGCCCCACTGCCGCGTGTTGGCCACCGAGATCAGCAGCGCGCCGCGAGCCTCGTCGGGCCGGCCTTCTTCGCGGATGACGTAGGCGCTCGGCCGGTACCGGAAGAACTCGCGGATGGCCACCGCCGCGTACGACGGCAGCCCGCGCACGTGCCAGGTCGCCGACGCGAACACGCCGATGACGTGGCCGTCGAAGCCGATACCGGCGGTATTGAAGAACGCGCGGCCGTTCAGCTCGCCGGCGTCGATCATGCGGTCACGTCCGGCGAGCGCCGTCTCGAGTGCCGCCTCGTGGCCCGAGGGAACCCCGATCTCCCGGCCGAGGCCGTTGCCGGAACCGACGGGCACGATGCCGAGCGACGCCGGGCCGCGCATCAGCGCCGACGCCACCTCGTTGATCGTCCCGTCGCCGCCCCACGCCACGACGATGTCGGCTCCCGCCTGCAGCGCCTCTTGCGCGAGCGCATGCGCGTGCCCGGGGCCATCGGTCAGTCTCACCTGACCCTCGGCATGGTGCCGGCCGAGCAGCGCCTCGATCCGGGCGGCGAGCGCCCTCGGGCTCCGCCGCCGCCACGACGGCCCCGCGGTTGGATTGGCGATCACGACGACGTTCGGACGGTTCATGGGCTGCGGTGAAGTATAGTCGGACCCCGGATGCACGCGTTGTTCGAGGATGTTGCCCCCCGCAAGGACGAGATCCGCGTGGCGTTCTCCCGCGCGGCGCGTCTGGCGCTCGCCGGCCTGCTGGTCCCTCCGGCCCTGCTGAGCGTCGCGTCGGCGGCCGGGGTTCCCTTGCGTGCCGCGGCGGAGCCGGTCTTCTGGCTGGGTGCGATCGTGGGGTTCGGGGGCGCCGGGTGGTTCGCCGGCCGTCAACTCGGCGCCGGTCCGCGACGCGGAGCGGCGCTCGCCGGCGCGTTTCTCGCCGCGGCCCTGCCGACGGCACCGGCCTTCCGTGCACTCCAGGGCCTGACCGGGCGCGAGTCGCTGGTCGCGGTCGCGGCCTTCACCCTCGCCGCCTTCTGCCTGGCCTTCGCGCTGACCGGCGTGCTGTCGGCAAGGGCCCTCGGCGTCACCGGCATCGGCGCCCGCGGCGTCGCCGCCTGCGCAGCGGGCGGCGCGGCGGGAGGCGCCTTCGCTCTCCTTCCATTCTGCTGGGCCTGGATGCGGCTGGACGTGCCGGGCGAATCCTACCTGGTGATGACGCTCGCCATCGCCGGCTTCCTGGGATCCCTCATCGCCCCGTTCCACGTCGTGGGACGCGTGCTGGATCGGGCCAGACGCGGGATGGGTCTTGCGCGCGCGTGACGCTCCCGCATACGCTTCGACACTGAGGCGCCTCGCCGGGCGCAGACTGGATGGATGACATGGTGACGCACGCCGATCACACGACCTTCTACACCTACATCGATACGCCCGTCGGCAAGCTGATGCTCGCCGGGTGCGCGGACCACGGCCTCCGGCACATCGCGTTCCAGTGCGGCAAGGGCGCCCTCGCCCCGGAGCCCGAGTGGAAACAGTCCGCCGCGCCGTTTCGCGCCGTCGAGCGCCAGCTCCGCGAGTACTTCCAGGGAACGCGGACGGACTTCGATCTCCCGCTGCACGCGAAGGGCACGCCGTTCCAGAAATCGGTGTGGAAGGCGTTGACGAAGATCCCGTACGGCCAGACCCGCTCGTACGGCGAGATTGCGAAGGCCGTCGGCCGCCCGACCGCCGTGCGGGCGGTCGGCCTCGCCAACGGGCGGAACCCGCTCCCCATCGTCGTGCCCTGCCACCGGGTCATCGGCGCCGGCGGGAAGCTCGTCGGTTATGGCGGCGGGCTCACCGTGAAGCAGGCCCTGCTCGACAGGGAGCGCGAGGTCAGCGCGGCGCGTCGAACACGACCCGGCCGCCGACAATCGTCGTCCTGACCTTCACGTCGCGGATCCGCGCCGGGACGATCGTGAAGACGTCCTCCGACAGGATGACGATGTCGGCCAGCGCGCCGGGCGCGAGTGTCCCCTTGTCCGCCTCGGTGAACTCCGCGAACGCCGACCCGGCCGTATAGGCGCGGACGGCCTCCTCGACGGTGATCTTCTGGGCCGGGACCCAGCCGTCCGGGTTCTTCCCGTCGATGGTGGCCCGCGTCACGGCGGCATGAATGCCGAGGATGGGATCGAGCGGCGCCACCGGCCAGTCGGAGCCGAACGCCAGGCGCACGCCCTTGTCGAGGAACGTGCGGAAGGCGTAGGTGGTCTGAATCCGCGCGGGCCCGATGCGGCGCTCCGCCCACCGCCCGTCGTCGACGGCGTGGTAGGGCTGGACGGCGGCGATGACGCCCAGCGACGCGAAGCGCTCGAAGTCTCCGGGGGCGACATGCTGGGCATGCTCGATGCGGAACCGCCTGTCGCGTGCCCCGTTTGCCTGCGCCACGCCGGTGAACAGGTCGAGCACGACCGAGATCGCCTGGTCGCCGATGGCATGGATGCACAGCTGGAGGCCCGCGGCGTCGGCCGAGGTCAGCCTCTCCCGCATGCCCTCGATCGGGATCATCTCGTCCGCCAGCAGGCCCCGCGTCGCCGGCGCGTCCGTGTAGGGCTCGAAGAAGTACGCGGTGGTCGAGCCGAGCGAACCATCGGCGAATCCCTTCACGGCCCCCAGCGTGAAGAACGGCGTGCCGAACCCGCGGCGGATGCCCAGCCTGGCCTGGTCGGCCCACTGCAGCTCGGAGGGCGCCGCCGAGATGCGCACGGTCAGCCGGCCTGCCTCCGCGAAATCGGCGTACGTCGCGAGGTCGCCCGCATCGGGCCCCATGTCCCGCACGCTGGTCACGCCGAGCGACGCCGCGTGGGCGAGCGCACGCGCCAGCGCCTGCGCACGCCGCGCCGGGGTGAACGGCGGAACAACCCTGGAGACAAGCCCCATCGCCGCGTCTTTGAGCAGGCCCGTGGGGTTGCCTGCCGCGTCGCGGACGATGACGCCGCCCGGAGGATCGGGCGTAGCGGCCGTCACGCCAGCCAGCCTCAATGCCGCCGTATTGGCGACGGCCATGTGCCCGTCGAACCGGTTGACGAACACCGGGGTGGACGCCGCCACCGCATCGATCAGCTGGCGGGTCGGCAGGACGGGCGGATCCCACAGCTGGTCGTCCCAGTCCCCGCCGAGGATCCACGCTCCCGGTGGCGTCTGCTGCGCCCGCTCGCCAATGAGCCTGGCGAACGCCGCCGTCGACGGAGCCTGCCGCAGGTCGACGTGGTCGAGCTGGAGGCCGCCTCCCATGAAGTGGACGTGGGAGTCGTTGAATCCCGGCAGGACCCTGGCGCCTCCGGCATCGATCACCCTGGTGGACGGCCCACGCCAGGCCGAGAGCGCCGCCGTCGTGCCGATGGCGGCCACGCGTCCGCCGACAACGGCCACCGCTTCGGCCTCCGGCTGCGCGGGGACGCCGGTCCACACCCTGGCATTCACGATGAGCAGATCGGCGACCATGGCCGGAGCGCTCGTCCGGCAGGCCGCGGCGAACCCGACGAGCGCGAGCAGGAACAGTGCGGTCCTCATCGCCACCTCCGGCTGGGGGAGCCGCAGGGATTATACTGTTGCGCGTTCACGCGGACATGCCTCCGGCGGCGCCACGGGACCGCCGGCTGCGCTCGCTCAGCACTCAGTCCTGAGGGCACAAATACCTCGCCGTATTTGTGCATCGAAGGACTAAGCTAGTCAGACGGAGGATTCGGATGGAGGAGCAGGGCCAGGGCCGTTACTCGGCACAGCAATTCCGCGATCTGGTGAAGGACATCCCGTTCGCGATGTTTACGACCATCACGGCAGGCGGCGCGCTGCGGAGCCGGCCGATGGTGGCCACTGAGAATGCGTTCGACGGAACCCTCTGGTTCTTCACGCGCACATCGTCCGCGGTCGCCCAGGAGATCGCCGGCAGCCGGATGGTGAACGTCACCTACGTGTCGGCCCCGGAGGATCGCTTCGTCTCCGTGTCTGGTGCGGCGTCGGTTGTCCGGGACGTCGAGCGAGCCGGCGGCATGTGGTCCCCTGCCTACAACCAGTGGTTCTCCGGCGGGGCGGCCGATCCCGAGTTGTCGCTCATCAGGATCGAGGTCGCGCGCGTCGAGTTCTGGGACCGCAAAGCCGGGCGGATGCAGGCGAACTGTAGACGGGAGCCCGTCCCGCTACGGCGCTCGACACCCGCTCACGGGATTCCCTACTCGTAGCGCAGGGCTTCGACCGGATCGAGGCCGGCGGCCCGCCGCGCGGGCAAGTAGCCGGCGACGACTCCCGTCGAGACCGCCGAGACCAGTCCCCCGACGACCGCCCACAGCGGCGGCACCGACGGGAACGCCGGCGCGAACACGCTCAGCAGCGAAGCCCAGCGCCCACGAGATCGCCACCCCGATCAGCCCGCCGACGCCGGAGAGCAGCGCCGCCTCGATCAGGAACTGCGCCAGCACATCCCGGCGCCGGGCGCCGATGGCCAGCCGCGTCCCGATCTCCCGCGTGCGCTCGGTCACGCTGATGATCATCACGTTCGCGATGCCGATGCCGCCGATGATCAGGCTCACCGCGGCGAGCGCGAAGGTGGCCAGCCCGATCCGGGCGCCGATCTCGTCGAACTGGGCGATGATCTGCTCCGCGGTCGACAGCGTGAAGTCGTTCTCCGCGCCGGGCGCCAGGCCGCGCAGGCGGCGCAGCAGGAACTCCATCTCCGTCTTCGCCGCCGCGAGCTGTCCGGGGTGCGCGCGGGCATAGAGCACGGTCTGCTTCGCGTCGGGGAAGCGCCTCGCGACGGTCGCCGCCGGGAGCGAGATGACGTTGTCCTGGCGGTTCTCGCCGAAGAAGCCGCCGCGCCGCGGCGCCGCCTCCCCGACGACGAAGTACGTGTCGCCCGCCAGGGTGAACGACTTGCCGAGCGACGGAGCGGCCCCGAACAGGGCCCGCGCGACGTTCGATCCGAGGACGGCCACCTTCGCCGCCCGCCGATTCTCGATCTCGGTGAAGGGCCTTCCCGCGCGGAACTCCGTGCCGGTGATGTCGAAGAAGCCCGGCGTCGCGCCCTCGACGAGCACGGTGTCGCTCTCGTTGGTGCCGCGGCGGGCCACCAGGGCGCGCCCGTCCACGATCGGGGGCACGATGATCTGCGCCGCCGCGTCGCGGATCGACGTGGCGGATGCGGCAATCGCGGCCGCCAGGCCGGGATCGAGAGGTTTGCGCTGGGCATCGCGGTCGGAGGCCGGGCTGTACAGGATCGCCCGCGCGGTGGAAGGCGAAGACGTTCTCGGTGCCGAGTTCCCTGAACAGGCCGGCGATGCCGTTTCGCACGCCCACCAGGACGGTGGCCACGAGCACGACCGTGATGATCCCGATCACGACGCCCGCGATGGCGAGGGCGGAGCGCAGCTTCTGGCTTCGGAGCGAGTCCATCGCCAGCATGCCCGCCTCGGAGCTTCCCTGCATCCAGGTCACGCCGGCTACTCCGCTCTCACGGCCGAAATCACGTCGATCCGCGTGGCGCGACGCGCCGGGTAGTACCCGGCCACGAGGCCGCTCAGGCCCGCGGCAAGAATGGCCCACGCCACGGTCGACCCGTCGACGACGATGTCGAGCTGCAGGGCGCCGGCGAGAAAGGACACCGCGGCGGCCGTCAGCAGCGTTCCGGCCAGCCCGCCGGCCAGCGAGACGATGAGGGACTCGGCGACGATTTCCCGCATGATGTCGCCGCGCGACGCGCCCAGCGCCCGCCGGACGCCGATTTCGCGCGTCTTCTGCGTCACCGAGACGAGCGTCGTGTTGGTGATCACCACGATGGCGGCCAGCAGCGCCATCGCGGAAATGGGGACGGCGGCGGCGCCCACGCGCTCGGAAATCCGCCGCACGAAGTCGCGGGCCGCCTCAGGGCTCAGCAGGTCGAAATTGTCGGCCACCCCCGGCCGGAGCTGGCGCTTCGCCCGCAGCGCGGCGCGGGCCACGTTCTCGGCCGTGTCGATCGCCACGCCGTCCTTCGCGCGCGCGAAGATGCTCAGCGTCGGCGGCGGCCCGTAGATGCGTTCGAAGGTGATCAGCGGCATCCAGACGGACCGGTCGAGCGAGGCGCCGCCGGACGAACCGAGGCGCATCTGCACGCCGACCACCTCGAACCGGCGGCCCGCCACGCGGATGGACTGGCCCAGCGCGTCGGTCCCGGGGAACAGCTCGTCGGCGATGTCGGCGCCGATCGACCGCCACCTGGGCGCCCCGTTCGGCCTCGTGGCTCTGCAGAAAGCGGCCGCGGCCGATGCCCATGTCGCGGAGTTCAGCGAGCGTCGGCGTCGTGCCGCTGATCGCCGCGTTCTCGAACGTCCTGGGCCCGGCGGTGACATCCCCCACGCGCTGCACGGTGGACGCGTAGATCACGTCGGAACCGGCGTGGCGCTCGAGGAACCGCAGCTCGGGCCGCCCCATCGCCGGGTTGCGCTGCTGTTTCTCGGCCAGTTCCCGCCGCGTGCTCTGGCCCGCGGTGGCGATCTGCGCCAGGAGAAACGTGTCGCTCCCGAAGGCGCGCGCGCCTGTGGTCCGCGCGTACCGGCCGAGGCCGTCCAGCGCGGTCACCACCACCACGATGGTCGCCACCGCGACCGCCACGGCGAGGGCGCCAAGGCCGGCCCGCAACGGATTGCCGCGGACCGAGGACAGGCCCTGGGCCGCCGCTTCACCGATCGAACGCAGGTACGTGAGCATGACGCGTGAATACAGAGACCTTCCACTCTAGCAGACATCCGGAAGCGGATGCTCTCAGAGAGACGCCGTCCCGGCGCCGCGGGATCCTGCCGCCGCGCTGCAGGCGTCCAAACGGGGGTGCGGCGGATGCGCGTGGTAAAGTGAGGCCTATGAAGCGACGAACCGTGGGGCTGATCGCCACGGCCGGCATCATCATCGTCGGCGCGGTCTTCGTGACGCGCCGCGACGGCGGCGGCGTGGCGGTCGACACGCAGCCCGCGGCGCGCAAGGCGGTGTTCCGCTCCTTCGTGACCGCGTCGGGGCAGATCGTCGCCCAGCGGTATGCGGACATCGGGTCCAGTGTCATGGGCCGGCTGGTCGAGCTCCGCGTGAAAGAGGGCGACGCCGTCAAGGCCGGCCAGATCGTGGCGCGCATCGACGCCGTCCAGGCGGCGGCGAGCGCGTCGGCCGCGAATTCGCGGGTCAAGGGCGCCGAGGCCGACCTGCGGGCGACAGCCGACCTCCTGCAGTCGGCGCAGTCCGATCTCGACGCGGCGAAGGCCCGCGCGCACGAGGCGCAGCTCAAGCTGCAGCGGACGCGGGACCTTCGCAAGGACGGCCTCGTGCCGGTGGCCGAGCTCGACGGCGCCACGGCCGCCGCCGACACCGCGGCGGCCCAGGTCCGGAGCGCCGAGGCCGGGATCCGGCGCCTGCAGCAGGTGCGCGAGGCCGCGGAGCGCCGGGTCGCCGAGACCCGGGCCGATTCGGCACGCGTCGCCGACATGCTGGCCAAGACCGACATCGTCGCGCCCATCGCCGGCGTCGTCACCCGCCTGCCGGTCCAGGAAGGCGAGATGGTCGTGATGGGCATCCAGGGCCAGCCCGGCACGACGCTGATGACGATTTCCGACCTCGCCGCCATCGACGCCGAGGTCAAGGTCGCCGAGGCGGACGTCCTGCGGATCGCGCTCGACCAGACGGCGACCGTGACGCTCGAAGCCATCCCGGGCGTCTCGTTCACGGGGCGCGTCGTGGAGATCGGCGCCAGCGCCCTGCCGATTGCCGGGACCGGCGCGGCGGCGCGCGAATTCCGCGTGAAGGTCCGCCTCGACAACCCGGACCCGCGCCTGCGTCCCGGCCTGACGTGCGACGCCGAGATGCTGACCGCCGAGCGCCAGAACGTGCTCGTCGTCCCGCTGCAGGCGGTGGTGGTCCGGCCCGGCGCCGACGGCGAGGAGCGCACCGGCGTGTTCGTGGCCGACGGGGGCGCGGTCCGGTTCCAGCCGGTCACGACCGGGCCTCATCGGCGGCCTCGACATCGAAGTGTCCGGCGTGGACGAAGGGACGCCGGTCGTCGTCGGCCCGTTCCAGGCGCTTCGCGAGTTGCAGGATGGCCAGGCGGTGCGCGCCAGGGCCTCGTCATGACGAAGCCGCCCGGCGGACACCAGGTCGACACGGCCTGCCCGCTCGACTGCCCGGACTCGTGCAGCCTGTCGGTGTCGCTCGCCGACGGGCGCGTGGTCGCCCTCGACGGCGGCCACGCCAACCCGGTCACCGGCGGGTACATCTGCGGGAAGGTCCGCCGCTTCGGCGAGCGCGTGTACGGGTCCGATCGCCTGCTGCGGCCGGGCTTCCGCATCGGCCCTCCGGGGAGCGGCGCGTTCCGCTGGGTCAGCTGGGACGAGGCGCTGACTCGCGTCGCCGACGCGATGCGCGAGGCCCGCGACCGTTGGGGTGCGGAGTCGGTGCTCCCCTACTGCTACGGCGGGTCCAACGGCCTGCTGACGCAGGACACGACCGACGCCCGGCTCTTCAGGCGCTTCGGCGCCTCGAGGCTGGCCCGCACGCTGTGCGCCTCCACGACGGGCGCGGCGAACCAGGCGCTGTACGGCAAGATGCCGTCGGTCACGTACGCCGACTACGCGCACGCGAAGCTCATCGTCGTCTGGGGCGCGAATCCGTCGGCGTCCGGCATCCATCTGGTGCCGTTCATCCGCGAAGCGCAGCGGGCCGGGGCCGCGCTCGTCGTCGTCGACCCGCGCGCGACGCCGCTCGCCCGGCTCGCCGATCTCCATCTCGCCCTCAGGCCGGGCACGGACGTCGCCGTCGCGCTCGCGCTGCACCGCCATCTGTTCGAGAACGGCCTGGCCGACGAGGCGTTCCTCGAGGCGCACACGACGGGCGCCGAGCGCGCTGCGGGCGCGCGCCCGGGAATGGACCTTCGAGCGCGCGGCCGAGGTGGCCGGGGTCGAGCGCGCGGACATCGCCAGGCTGGCCGGCATGTACGCCGAGGCCTCGCCGGCCGTGATCCGCTGCGGGTGGGGGCTCGAGCGCAACCGCAACGGCGGCAACGCCGCGGCCGCGATCCTGGCGCTGCCGGCCGTCGCGGGCAAGTTCGGCGTGCGCGGCGGCGGCTACACGCTCAGCAACTCCGGCTCCTGGGGCATCACGAAGTCGTGGATCGGCGCCGACGAGCCGCCGACGCGCCTCGTCAACATGAACCACCTCGGCCGCATGCTGACCGGATCGGCGGACCCGCCCGTGAAGGTGCTGTTCGTCTACAACTGCAACCCGCTCGCGACGGCCCCCCACCAGAACCTCGTGCGGCAGGGACTCGAGCGGGACGACCTGACGACGATCGTGTTCGACCAGGTGATGACCGACACGGCGCGCTACGCCGACATCGTGCTGCCGGCCACCACGTTCCTCGAGCACTACGATCTCGCGAGGGCGTACGGGCCGATCAGCCTGCAGATGGTCCGGCCCGTCGTCGACGCGGTCGGCGAGGCCCGCCCCAACGTCGACGTGTTCGCCGAGCTCGAAGCGCGGCTCGGGCTCGACCGACCCGGCGAACCGCGCGACGAGCTGGAGATGATGATCCGCGTCATCGACGGGCTGCCCGACGGCGTGGGCGACGCGGTCCGGGCGGATGCGCCGGCGGCGCCGCCGTTCGGCACGGCCCCGGTCCAGTTCGTCGACGTGTTCCCGCGCACGCCCGACGGCAGGGTCCACCTCTTCCCCGAGGACCTCGATCGCGAGGCGCCGCTGGGCCTCTACACCTACCAGCCGGACCCGGCGACCGACCGGTATCCGCTGGCGCTCATCTCGCCGTCGAACGAGAAGACCATCTCCTCGTCGCTCGACGAGCTCGTGCGCAAGCCGGCCGCGCTGACCATCCACCCGGAGGACGCCCATGCCAGGGAGATCGGCGAGGGCGACACCGTCCGGGTGTTCAACGACCTCGGGACGGTGACCTGCCACGCCGCGGTGTCGCCCGCGGTGCGCCCGGGCACGGTGGCGCTGCCGAAGGGGCTGTGGAGCCGCCACACGCTGAACGGCTCCACCGCCAACGCCCTGACGCCCGACACGCTGACCGACATCGGCGCGGGCGCCTGCTTCAACGACGCGCGCGTGCAGGTCGAACGCGCCGCCGGCGCTGCGGACCGCGAACCGGCCGCGACGGGGGCCGAGGCACGTCCTGTCGCATCGCAGGCAGCGGAGCCGAATACACTAGGCATTCCACGTCTGATTCCGGAGAACCGACATGAGCCGCATGGTCCATTGCGTGAAGTTCGGCAAGGAACTGCCCGGGCTCGACTCCCCGCCCTGGCCGGGAGAGCTCGGCGAGCGCGTCTACGAGAACGTCTCGGCCGAGGCCTGGAAGCTCTGGGAAGAGCGGATGAAGATGATCCTGAACGAGTACCGGCTGCTCCCCTTCCAGAAGGAGGCGCAGGAGCTGATGGCGCGTCAGATGACCGAGTTCTTCTTCGGAGCGGGCTCGGCCGACTACGTGCCGCCCGGCACGAAGTACCGTCGACACGCGCCAGCGCCCGACGCCGACCGCGGTCGGAGCGCGGCCTGCGCAGAGCGCCGTGCGCCGGTGCAGCGCCGGCTGGGCCGCGGCGCGCGCCGGGCTGCCGCTCCGGCGCCGCCTGTGCTATCCTGCACCGGTTTTCTCACCCGATCCTGCGAGGAGGGGCCGTGAGCGTCTACCTGTACGTGATCCTGGCGTACCTGCTGGTGCTGACCGGGTACAACATCTACCGTTCACGACAGATCAAGTCGCAGGAAGACTTCATGGTGGCGGGGCGGAGCCTGTCGCTCACCAAGATGGTCTTCACGCTGGTGTGCACCTGGATCGGGTCCGGCACCTTCATCGCCGGCGCGGAGTTCGCCTCCTATGCGGGATGGAGCGCCGTGTGGCAGCCGGCCGGGGCGTTCCTGGGCATCGCGATCATCTACTTCATCGCGGCGAAGATTCGCACGTTCGGTCAGTACACGATTGGCGACATCCTGGAGGTGCGGTACGGCAGGTTCGCCCGGTTGTTCGGCGCGATCGCGCTCATCATCGCCTTCACCACCATCGTGTCCTACCAGTTCCGGGCGGGAGGCGAGATCCTCAATGTCGTCACCGACGGGGCGATTTCGCCCGAGGTGGGCCAGACCATCGCGGCCGTCTTCGTGATCATGTTCGTGACGATCGGCGGCATGGTGGCGGTCGCGCACACGGACCTGCCGAACGGCATCATCATCGTGTCGGCCTGCCTGCTGGCGTTTCCGTTCGTCATCTCGACGGCCGGCGGCTGGTCGCACGCGCGCGAGGTGCTGCCGGCAGGGCACTTCGCGGTGTTCTCGCCGGACTTCGGCAAGTACCCCGCGCTGAAGGCGCTGAGCTATTTCCTCTCCACGCTGTTCCTCCTGCTCGGCGTCCAGTCGATGTACCAGAAGTTCTACGCGGCCAAGTCGCCGGCCGAGGCGAAGAAGGCGACGGCCATCTGGATCGTCGGCACGATCGTCGTCGAGACCATCGTGATCGGCATCGCGGTGTACGCGTCCTCCTACAACGTCGAGCACCACATGAACTGGAGCGGCCGGTCGCTCGTGCTGAACGCCGCCCGCTACATGGTGCCGACGCCGGTGGGCGTGCTGCTGCTCGGGGCGGCGTGCGCCGTCGTGCTCTCGACGGGCATGAACTACCTGCTGTCGTCGAGCTCCAACGTCATCCGTGACATCTACCAGGGGATGATCAACCCGAAGGCGGACCCGACGAAGATGGTCGGCCTCCAGAAGGTGTTCATCGTCGTCATGGGCCTGTTCGCGTTCCTGATGATCTTCATCCCGACCTACCTCAAGTCGGAGATCTCGGTGCTGCGGTACGCCTACTTCGCCTACACGATGTACGGCGTGTCCGTGACGCCGGCGCTGTTCGCGGCCCTGACCTGGAAGCGGGCGACGCGCCAGGGCGGCGTCGCGTCGATCGTCGGCGGCGCGCTGGCGACGGTGTTCTTCGAGGTGCTCCTGCCGTTTCTCGCCCCGTCCGTCATGATCGGCGCTGACGCGTGGGGCATCCCGAGCTTCTATCCGGCGGCCTTCATCTCGATCGGCCTGCTCGTCGTCGTGAGCCTGATGACGCCCCCGCCGCGGCCGGAGACGCTCGCGACGCTGTTCCCGGAGAGCGCGGGCGCCGGGCGGTAGCGCCGCCTGCGATCTGCCTGCATGCGCACGTCAGGTTCACGCGCGGCGGAGAGGCCTCTCGCTCATCGCCGTGATCCTCGGCGTGCTCGTGGTGCCGCTCGGCCTCCGCGCGGTGAATCGAGCCGTGCAGCCGCCGGACGCGGCGCCCAGCTACATCCCGTCGATTGAATCGCCCCGCGTGCGCGCGCCCTTCGACGGCGAGGCCGTCGCCGCGCTGCGCGAAGCCGCCAACGACTACATCCTGATCGGCGACTCGATGGCCGGCACGCGGATCGACCCCGGCCACCTGTCGAGGCTGATCGGCGGGCACGGCGCTGCGGCGCTGTTCCACCCGGGCTCCGGGCCGGCCTACTGGTACCTGACGTTCAAGAACCTCGTCGTCAATGCCGGCCTGAAGCCAAGGGCCGTGGTGTTCTTCTTCCGCGACGAGAACCTGACCGACACGCTGTTCCGCGTCTACCCGTCGGCGCTGGACCGGGTGGCGAAGAGCCGGGAACCCGTGCTCGACGACATCCTCGCCGCCCGCGCGCAGGGCACGTACTACCGGCTGCACGGCGCCCTCCGGCGCGTCTATCAGTACGATCGGACGCGAGCCTGGCTCGAGCCGCTCTCGATCCGCGCGCCCGTGGCCTGGTCGGCCGGCCGGCGCGCCAGAAAGAAGCTGCTCGAGACGATCAACAACGAGGTGTTCACGCTGGAGGCGCTGCGGCCGATGGCGGCCGCCGACATGGCCGCGGCCCGCCCGCGAGGCGCTCGACTTCGACCGCAGCCTCCCCACGTCCGTGCTGCCGGAGATCCTCCGCCTGTCGCAGATGTCGGGCATCCGGGTGGCGTTCGTGCGGGTCCAGCGGCGGCCGACCGCGGACGGGCCGCCGCCGCAGTCGGCCGCGCTGCAGGCGTACGTGGCGAAGCTCCGCGCGTACCTGGAGGCGAACGGCGCCGCGTTCCACGACGACTGGGGCGACCCTGAACAGCCGCTCTCGGTCTACGAGGACGGCGACCACGTGAAGAAGGACTTCCGGCGCGTCTACACGGAGCTCTTCTTCCGGAAGAACCCGGAGATCTTCCGGTGATCTTCCACAGCCTCGACTTCGCGGTCTTCTTCGTGGTCCTCGCGGCGGCCTACTGGGCGCTGCCCCGCCGCGGCCAGAACGTGCTGCTCGTCGCCGGCAGCTACGTGTTCTACGGGTGGGTGCACCCGTGGTTCGTGATCCTGGTCGCCGTGACGACGGTCGTCGACTATCTGGCCGCCCTCGGCATGGACCTCCGGCCCTCGCGGCGCAAGGCGTTCCTGTGGCTGGCGGTCGCCGCCAACCTCGGGCTGCTGGGGTTCTTCAAGTACTTCAACTTCTTCGTCGACAACGTGGCCGCGGTGCTGGCCGCGGCCGGGTGGCAGGTGCCCCGGCCGGCCCTGGACATCGCGCTGCCCGTCGGCATCTCGTTCTACACGTTCCAGGCGCTGAGCTACGTCATCGACGTCTACTGGCGGCGGACGCCGGCCCGCAGGAGCCTCGTCGACATCAGCGCGTTCATCGCGTTCTTCCCCAGCCTGCTGGCCGGGCCGATCATGCGCGCCACGACCCTGCTGCCGCAGATCGAGCGCGAGCGCCGGTTCTCGGCGCCGGCGGCGCGGGACGCCACGCTGCTGCTCGCCTGGGGCTTCTTCAAGAAGCTCGTCATCGCCGACAACGTGGGCGTCATCGCCAACAAGGTGTTCGCGCTCCGGTCGCCCGAGTTCTTCGTGCTGTGGGCCGGCGTGTTCGCCTTCTGCATCCAGATCTACGCCGACTTCTCCGCCTACGCGGACATCGCCCGCGGCGTGGCGAAGTGGCTCGGCATCGACCTCATCAGGAACTTCGAACACCCGTATCTCGCGAAGGGCCCGACCGAGTTCTGGCGACGGTGGAACATCTCGCTGTCCACATGGTTCCGCGACTACGTGTTCCTGCCGGTGGCCTATCGCCTCTCGGACCGGATGCCCTCCGATCGGCGCATCCTGGTCGACGCGGCGACGTGGGCCTACGTCGGCGGGATGATCGTCACCATGCTGGCGGCCGGCCTGTGGCACGGCGCCAGCTGGAACTTCGTCATCTGGGGCGCGTATCACGGCGTGCTGCTCGCCCTCGCGAGAATCGCGGGCGCCGTGCGAAAACGCCGGCGGCGGCCGCGCCGATGGCTCACGCCCCTGCAGATCGCCGGGATGTTCGTGCTCACCAACCTCGGATGGCTGTTCTTCCGCGAAACGGAACTGGCGCAGCTCGTCCGCCACCTCAGCCTGTCGCCATTCCAGTCAACCGTCCTCGGACGGCGGACCGGCGCCTACCTGTTCTTCCTCGCGGCGCTGTACTCGATTCCGCTCTGGGTCCAGAGCCTGTGGGCCGAACTGGGCGGGCGCGACTTCGTCGCGGCGATGACGCGCGCCGAGGACGACCCGGTGGCATGGGCCGTGGCCGTTCAGGCGATGCTCGCCGGCCTCCTGTTCGCCGCCATCCTCGTCCTCCACAGCACGACGTCGCTCGATTTCATCTACTTCCGCTTCTGAGGACGGGAGCTAGGGGGCCTGGCTCCGGCCGCGAGGGGCCTGGTCCCGCTGGTCGTCAGGCGAGGTCGCGGCCCTTCGTCTCAGGGATCCAGAGCCACATGACCGCGGCGCAGCACGAAGGCGACGGCCGACAGCGAGAACGCCGCGCCGAAGCCGTGCGTGTCGGCCAGGTGGCCGACGGCCCAGGGCGCGACGGCGCTCCCGATGCGCCCGATGTTGTAGGTGAAGCCCTGCGCCGTGGCGCGGATGTCCGTCGGGTAGATCTCCGCCGTCACCGCGCCGAAGCCCGTGAAGTACCCGGTCGCGAAGAACGCGACGACGGGCCCGAGCAGGAGCAGCGCCGGCGGGTGCCGGGTGACGGCATACGACGAGCATCAGCACGGCGGCGGTCAGCAGGTAGGTGACGTAGGCGCGCTTTCGTCCGGCCCGGTCGCTGATGAACCCGAACGTCACGTAGCCGAACCACATGCCCACCTGCATCGCGATGATGAAGCCCGACATCGAGCGCGTGGTCGAGGCCGATGCCCCCTTCGGCGGCCGGCAGCGACAGGTAGGCCGGGATCCACTGGTTGAACCCCCACCACGCGAACATCGTGCAGGCGTTCATGAGCGTGACCGCGACGGTCAGCCGCCCGCGGCCGCCGCGGAACACGTCGGTCAGCCGGCCCCGCCTGGCCGATCCCGTCGCCTGCCTCGCGCGCCACAGGGCTGGTTCCTCGACCCGCCGCTGGATCCAGACCGTCAGCAGCGCCGGCAGCACGCCGACGAAGAACACGGCGCGCCAGCCCCAGATGGGCATGACCACCGCCACGACGAGCGCCGCGAGGCCGTAGCCGACGGCCCACGCGCTCTGCATGAAGCCGAGCGCCTTGCCGCGGTGCTCGGCCGACCAGGTCTCGGAGACCAGCGCCGCGCCGCTCGCCCACTCGCCCCCCATGCCGAGCCCGAGGAACACCCGGAACACGGCGAGCTGCGCCACGGTCTGCGCGAGACCGCACGCGGCGGTGAACACCGAGTAGATGAGAATGCTCGCAGATGAGGGCGCGCGTCCGCCCGTAGCGGTCCGCCACGACGCCGAAGACGAGGCCGCCGACGGCCGAGGCGACGAGCGTCACCGAGCCCAGCAGGCCGGCCGTGAACTTGGCCATCCCGAGGTCCTTCATGAGCGCCGCCAGCACGAGCGCGTAGAGCATCACGTCGAAGCTGTCGAGCATCCACCCGAGGCTGCCCGCCACGAGCGCGCGGCGGCCTTCGGGGGTGCCGGCCCGCCACCACCCCATCAGCCCGCGATCGCGATCCTGCGTGGGCATCGGCTCAGCTCCGCCGCGCGTCCGCGTCGTCGAATTCGACCAGGGCGGCGCCGCTCTCCACCAGCGCACCCTCGGCGACGAGCACGCGGCTGACACGCCCGGCCCGCGGTCGCGCGCACGGGGTTCTGCATCTTCATGGCCTCGAGGACGATGAGCGGCTGGCCGGCGGCCACCGTGTCGCCGGCGCGCACGGCCACCGACACGACCAGGCCCGGCATGGCCGCGCGGACGGTATCGGTGCGCACCGCCGCGGAGCCGCGCCGAAGCGCGAGCGCGTCGGCGAGCGCGGCGTAGGCGGGCGCCGCGAGGGGCTCACCGCTGTCCTCCTCGAAGATGCCGGCCGCCGGAGCGCTCCACGGCTCGTCTCGGGCAATCCGGTCGAGCCCGGTTCGCGCGGCACGCAGGAGGGCCACCGCCTCGTCGAGTTCGACCCGCACGAACCGGACGCGGTCGCCGGGCGCCGCCTGCGCCAGGCGCGACAGATCGGCACGTCGCCACCGTGGCGATCTTCGTGTAGCCGCCCGTCGTGCCCCGGTCGGCCATCAGCACGATGGGCAGGCCGTCGCCGCTCACCTGCACGGATCCGAACGCGGTGCCGTCCGACACGATGTCCGCCCCCCGGCGATGCGCGATCCGCGGCCCCGTCAGCCGGCATCCGACGCGATCGGATTGCGGAGCCAGCGTGTAGCTCCCCGAGAGGAACGTCCGGATGCCGTCCTCCGTGAAGGCATCGTCCTGCGGCCCCATGACGACGCGAACCGTGTGCGAATGGCCGTAGGCGGGCACGAGCGTCCGGGGCAGGCGCCAGCCTGTGCGGCCGCTCGCCATGTCGCCCGGCCCGACCGGCACGCGATCGCCGGCCGCGAGGGCGCGTCCCATGAAACCGCCGAGCCGCGCCTTGAGCAGCGTCGAGCGGCTCTCGAGCACCAGGGGCACGTCGATGCCGCCGGCGACGCCGAGGTAGGCGCGCAGGCCGTCCCGCGCGCCGGCAAACGACAACTCGGCGCCGGGAGGGACGCCGACCGACTGCCATGGATCCAGCGGCCGCCCGTCGAGGCGCGCGCCGAGGTCGCCGCCGGTCAAGGCGATGACGCCGGGCCCGTCGAACCGCAGGACGGGCCCCGCCAGCGTGATCTCGAGGGCCGCGGCGCCCTCGTGGTTGCCGACCAGCCGGTTCGCCGCGCGAAGCGCCCACGCGTCCATCGCCCCCGACACCGGCACCCCGTACTGCTGGGCGCCGAAGCGCCCGAGGTCCTGCACCGTGGTCAGCAGGCCGCCGTCGAGCACCTCGATGGCCGTCATCGGCCGTCGCTCTCCGCCCGGACCGCGGGACGATAGCGGCCGGCGGCCACGTCGCGCGCGATCGCGTCGTAGTCGGCCGTGGTCACCGGAACGAATCGGACGCGGTCTCCGGCCTCGAGCAGCGCGGGCGGCGACTCGCGCGGGTCGAACAGCACGACCGGCGTGCGCCCGATGAGCCGCCAGCCGCCCGGGCTCTCGGCGGGGTAGATGCCGGTCTGCGCTCCGGCGATGCCCACCGACCCGGCCGGGACCAGGGTGCGCGGCGTCGCGAGCCTTGGCGTGGCGATGCGCTCGGGGAGGCCCCCGAGGTACGGGAACCCCGGCATGAAGCCCAGCATGAACACGACGTACGTCGCCCGACGCGTGGAGGGCGATGACCTCGTGCTCGTCGAGGCCCGCATGCGCGGCCACGTCGGCCAGATCGGGCCCGGCCGCGCCGCCGTACACCACGGGGATCTCGACGGTCCGGCACGCCGCCTGGCTCTCCGCCGGCAGCTGGTCCGCCGTCTCGGCGATCCATCGCTCAATCGCCTCTCGCGACAGCACGATCGGGTCGTAGTGCACCATCAGCGAGCGGTAGGCGGGAACGGTTTCGACGATCCCGGCGGGCCGATCGGCGCCGAGCGCGCGGTGAAGGAGCCGGACCCTCGCGTTGATGCGCAGGTCGATCCCGTCGCCGTACTCGACGACGATCGCGCTGTCGCCTGCCGGAAGGAGGCGCGGGACCGGCGGCATGGTCAGGGCGCCACCAGCTCCGCCATCGGGACCGCCTCGACTCCCGCGCGTGCGAAGGCCTGGCGCAGGGACGCGGCCAGGCTCACCGCGCCGGGCGTATCGCTGTGCAGGCAGATCGTGTCGGCGTGGAGTTCGAGGTCCTCCCCGGTGATGGCGGTCACCCTGCGTTCCACGACCAGCCGGAGGCTCCGCTCGACAACGGCCGCCTCGTCGTGGATGACGGCGCCGGGCACGGACCGCGGCACCAGCGCGCCGCGGGCGTCGAACGCGCGGTCGGCGAACACCTCGCGCGCGACGCGCAGCCCCATCCGGCGCGCCACCGTTTCCCACGGCGACCCGGCAAGGACCACGAGGATGAGACGGCGATCGACGGCGAGGATGGCATCGCCGATGGCGCGCGCCACGTCCTCCCGCTCGACGGCCATGTTGTAGAGGGCCCCGTGCGGTTTCACGTGCTGGAGGCGCTTCCCGCCGGTGAACGCCGTCAGCGCGCCGATCTGATAGACGAGGTCGTCGGTGATCTCGGCCGGCGTCGCGTGCATGACGCGGCGGCCGAACCCGCGAAGGTCCGGGAAGCCCGGGTGCGCGCCGACGCCGACGCGGTGACGCTCGGCCAGCGAGACCGTCGCCCGCATCCACCCGGGGTCGCCCGCGTGGAACCCGCACGCGATGTTCGCCGACGTGACGTGGGGGATGATCCCCGCGTCGAGGCCCATCGTGTACGGCGCCGAAGCCTTCGCCCATGTCGCAGTTGATGTCGACGCGTGCCGGCGTGCGTGCAGGGCCCATGGCGCCACAGGCTAGTGACGAGTCCGTCCGAAGTCAAGGCATCGCGAGTCGGAACACCAGGAGCGCGCCCAGCGACGCGGCGGCCATCGCGGCCAGGCCCAGCGCCGCGGTACGCCTGAACGGCCGGCGGGAGAGCGACGTCACCAGGGCCAGCTTGAACAGCGTGTTCGACAGGATGCCCACGGCGACGGCCGTGGCCGGGGCCGCCGGGTCGCCGCCGGTGGCGGCCGTGTGGGCCATCGAGATCATCAGCGCGTCGACGTCGGCGAGGCCGAGGATGGCGCCGCTGACCACCAGGCCCACGTCGCCCCACGTCGTCCGCACCGCCTCGACCACGAAGAGCACCGCCTGGAAGAGCGCGGCCATCTGCAGCGCCGCACCGAACTGCAGCGGGTTCTGGAGCGTGCTGACCTCGGGCCGCTCCTGCCGCGGACGGCGCATCCCGATCAGGACGGCCGCGACGCCGACGACGAACGGCGCCGCGATCAGCGGGAGGAGCCGCAGCGCCAGCGGGAGCGACAGGACGGCCGTGGCCACGCCGACCCGCACGAACAGCGTGGTGCAGGCGGCGAGGACGCCGTAGGCGAGGGGCCGGCCGACGGATTCGTCTTCGCGCCGGCTCGCGCGGGAGAACGACAGCGTCACGCTCGTCGACGAGACGATGCCGCCGAGCAGTCCGGCCACCAGGTAGCCGTGCCGGGCGCCGACGAAGAGGCGCGCGATGTAGCCGGCGAAACTGATGCCCGAGAAGAACAGGACGAAGACCCACAACTCGCGCGGCCTGACGCCCCCGAGCGGGCCGTACGGACCCGGCGGCAGGAGCGGCATGAGCACGACCGCCATCACGGCGAAGCGGATGCCGGCGCGGACCGCCGTGTCGTCCATCCGATCGACCAGCGCGTGCACGCGCGACTTCTCGATGAGGAGCAGCGCCGTCACGGCGATGACGGCGCTCGAGAACGCCAGGTGGCCGAGGCCCGCCAGCACGCCTGCCGCCAGCGTCACCAGCGCGGCCACCTCGGTCGTGCCGTCGGGATCGCGGGCCGCGACGGCGAGGTACGCCACCACCACCAGCGCCACCGCGCCGGCGAGCAGCACGGCCGCGAGCCACGGCATCCCCTGGGCCCAGAGCCATCCGGAGAGGCCCGCGAGCCCGCCGAGCAGCGTGAACGTGCGAACGCCGGCGAACCGCGCGGCCGGCCCCTTCGCGTGCCCGGATCGCTCGCGCTCGACGCCGATGGCCGCACCGCCCAGCGCCGCGATGATCACGCCCAGCGTGCGAAGTTCGGTGTCGGTCATGAGCGTCCCCGGGGGACCGGCTGTCTGTCAGGTCAGAGCCGCGGACGCGCGCGGCGCTCGAGCGTCGTCGCCAGCACGGCCCAGAGGGCATGGGCGAGCCGCAGCCGATCGTGCCTGGCGATCTCCCGCCACCAGAACCGGCCGCTCACCAGCGTGCAGGAGGCGGGCAGCGTCCCGAGCTCCAGCGGATGCTTGTGCTCGTCGGCGTAGCGCGCCAGCACGTCGGCGGCCGGCTGCGCCTCGTTGAACACGACGGCGTCGACGGGTCGGCCCGCCGCCTGCTCGATCAGCCTGACGGCGTCACCGGCCGTGAAGCCCTTCATCCCCTGGCCCTCGGTCAGCAGGTTCGCGATCAGGATGAGCGGGCCCGCGCACCTGGGCGAGGGCCTCGGGCACGCCCTTCACGGCGAGGATCGGCATGAGGCTCGTGAAGAAACTCCCCGGGCCGATGATCACGGCCTCGAGTTCGGCAATCGCGCCCGCCACGACGGGGTGAATCTGCACGGGCGGGTCGAGCCACACCTCCTCGATCGCGTGGCCGCGATCGAGCTGCGTGTCCACGTCCACTTCGCCCCGGGCCGTGGTCCCGTCCGCGTACCGCGCGCACAGGCTGGCCTGCTCGATGCTGACCGGCCAGACGCGCCCGCGACAGCCCAGCAGCGCCCGCAGGCCTTCGACTCCCGCCAGGAAGCTCCCGCTGTACTGCTCCATCATCGACAGCAGGAGGTTGCCGGCGGTGTGCCCGGCCAGGCGCGAGTCCTCGAGCGTCGGCAGGCGGGCGAGCAGCAGCCGGCGCGCTTCGCGCTCGTTGCGCGCCATCGCCAGCGCGCACTTGAGCACGTCGCCAGGCGGCAGCACGCCGAGCTCGTCGCGCAGCTGACCGGAGCTGCCGCCGCTGTCGAACATCGTGACGATGGCGTGCAGGTCGAGCCAGGGATTCTGCTTGAGGCCGCCGAGCACGCTCGGCAGACCCGTGCCCCCGCCGAAACAGCCGACGTTCATCACGCGGAGGTACATGGGGGGATTCTACCCCGGCTGCGCGTACAATGCCGCCATGCGCGTCTGGCCTGGACGGCCCTACCCGCTCGGCGCGACCTGGGACGGCCTCGGCGTCAACTTCGCCGCTGTTCTCCGAGCACGCCACGGCGGTCGAGCTCTGCCTGTTCGACTCGCCGGCCGACGAGCGGGAGGCGCACCGGATCCCGCTGCCCGAGCGGACCGACCAGGTCTGGCACGGCTACCTGCCCGACGTGCGGCCCGGCCAGCTCTACGGCTACCGCGTCCACGGCCCGTACGAGCCGGACGCCGGCCACCGCTTCAATCCCGACGAAGGTCCTGCTCGATCCGTACGCCAGGGCGATCGGCCGCCAGCTCCGCTGGGACGACGCGATGTTCGGCTACACGCCCGGACGGCACGGCGACGATCTCGTCCGCGACGACCGGGACAGCGCCGCCGTGCGCGCCGCTCGCCGCGGTCATCGACGCGGCGTTCACCTGGGGCGACGATCGCCGGCCGCGGACGCCCTGGCACGAGACGGTCATCTACGAACTGCACGTCAAGGGCTTCACGAAGCTGCATCCCCGCGTGCCCGGCGCCGCTGCGCGGCACGTACGTCGGCCTCGCGTCGGACGCGGCGCATCCAGCACCTGACGCGATCTCGGCGTGACGGCCGTCGAGCTGCTGCCGGTGCACCACCACGCCGACGACCGGCACCTGGTCGGCGCGCGGCCTGGCGAACTACTGGGGCTACAACACGCTCGGCCTACTTCGCCCCCGACGCGCGCTTCGCCAGCGCCAGGCGGCCGCATGGCCGCGGTGCGCGAGTTCAAGACGATGGTGCGCGCGCTGCACGCCGCCGGCCTCGAGGTGATCCTCGACGTCGTCTACAACCACACGGCCGAGGGCAACCAGCTCGGGCCCACGCTGTCGCTGCGCGGCATCGACAACGCCGTCCTACTACCGGCTCGCGCCCGGCGACCCGCGCTACTACATGGACTTCACCGGCTGCGGCAACACGCTCAACATGCGCCACCCGCGCGTGCTGCAGCTCATCATGGACAGCCTGCGCTACTGGGTCCTCGAGATGCACGTCGACGGGTTCCGCTTCGACCTCGCCAGCGCGCTGGCGCGCGAGCTGTACGAGGTCGACAAGCTGGGCGCGTTCTTCGACATCATCCAGCAGGACCCGGTGCTCTCGCAGGTGAAGCTGATCGCCGAGCCGTGGGACCTCGGCGAGGGCGGCTACCAGGTCGGCAACTTCCCCGCGCGGCTGGACCGAGTGGAACGGCAAGTACCGCGACTCGGTGCGCCGCTTCTGGCGCGGCGACGGCGGGCAGGTCTCCGAGCTCGCCACGCCGCCTCGCCGGCAGCAGCGACCTCTACGAGCGCGAGCGGCCGGCGGCCGTACGCCAGCATCAACTTCGTCACCGCCACGACGGCTTCACGCTGCGCGACCTCGTGAGCTACGACGACAAGCACAACGAGGCCAACGGCGAGGACAACCGCGACGGCGAGAGCGCACAACCTGAGCTGGAACTGCGGCGTCGAAGGCGACGACCGACGACCCGGCGATCCTCGCGCTGCGCGAGCGCCAGAAGCGCAACTTCCTGGCCACGCTGCTCCTCTCGCAGGGCGTGCCGATGCTCCTCGCCGGCGACGAGCTCGGCCGCACGCAGCACGGCAACAACAACGCCTACTGCCAGGACAACGAGATCAGCTGGATCGACTGGGATCTGACACCCGAGCGGCGCGACCTGCTCGCCTTCACGCGGCGCCTGATCGACCTCCGCGCCGCGCATCCCGTGCTGCGGCGGCGGACGTTCTTCCAGGGCCGGGGCATCCGCGGCGAAGACGTCACCGACATCCTCTGGCTCGGCCCGGACGGCCAGGAGATGACCGACGCGGACTGGAACGCGCCGCACGTGCGCTGCCTCGGCGTGATGCTGGTCGGCGACGCCATCGCGGAAGTCGACGAGCGCGGCGAGCCGATCCACGACGACACGCTGCTCATCCTCATGAATGCCGGCGAGGCGGCCGCGGCCTTCACGCTCCCGCCGGTGCCGACCGGCCAGGCGTGGGAACTCGTGCTCGACACCAACGGCGGAGGCCTGCTTCCGGGCGCCGGCGTCACGACGCCGACCTACGACCTGGGCAGCCGCTCCCTCGCGGTGTTCAGGCTGGACTGATCAGACGGCGAGGTCGGCCGCCACGATGTCCGGATCGGAGGTCGGCCGCACCGGAATGCCCGTCCGCGCACACAGCCTCCGCATGGGACCGTTCCCGGACAGGATGTCCGCTCGCAGGCGCGACACGCCCTCCTGCCGCGCGATCGCGACAAGCTGACGCATGAGCGCCCCGCCGACGCCCATCCCCTGGTAGCGGTCGGCCACGACCACCGCGAACTCCGCCGCTCCGCCCTCACCGGCCCGCTGCAGGCGGGCCACCCCCAGAATGGCGGGCGCGCCGCTCTCCTGGTCCTTCCCCTCCGCGACGAGCACGAACTCGCGCTCGAAGTCGACCACGCAGACGCGCGACAGGCGCGCGTGTGCCGTGCGGCTGGCGAGCGTCATCATGTGGAAGTAGCGCAGGTAGACGCTCCGGTCCGACAGACCTTCGTGGAAGCGCACCATCATCGCCTCGTCGTCCGGGCGGATCGGCCGGACGACGATGGCGGCGCCTGTGGCCAGGATCGACCGGACGATGTAGTGGAGAGGATATGGCGCCATCGGCGTCCCGCGCGCCGGCAGCCCGGACCGGCCGGCGGAGTAGAATTGTAGACCATCATCGAGGAGATGCTGTGAACCTCCGGACTGTGGGCGCGTGGATCACCGCGGGCGCGGCGTTCTGGGTATCGCTGGGCTCGCTCGACGTCACCGCGAGCGGCGAAGCGGCGGTACGGGTGGCCATGCTGCCGAACCTGGCCCAGCTCGCGGCCAGCGTCGTGCTCGCGGTGGTCATCGGCGCGGTCATCAGCATGCGCCTGTCCGAGGCGCCTCGGGCCGTTCCCGGAGCGGCCGGCGGGCAGCCGACGCGGACGGCACGCGGCGACTCGTTCATGCCGCTCTATGCGCTGTCGATCCTGATCGTGCCGTACCTTCCGTGGCTGCCCGACGTGGTGCCGGTCTTGAGGGTCTTCGCCGGTCCCGGGCGCGCGCTGGTGTGGCTGATCGTCGTCAGCCAGGTCGCCTGGTCGGTGCTCGGCACGGGCCGAGGGCGCCGCGTGGTCGTGCGCATGCGCGCCTGGTCGCCGCTCCGGAGCTTCCTCGTCATCTTCGCGGCCAGCGCGGTCCTCTTCGGGATGGCGGCCCTCTCGCTGGCTCCGTCGGGGTTCTTCCCTGGCGGCGACGAGCCGCACTACCTGCTGATCACGCAGAGCCTGCTCGACGACCATGACCTGCGCATCGAGAACAACCATGCGCGGCAGGACTACGCCGCGTACTACGACGCCGAACTGGCGCCGCACGCCATCGCGCCGGGACGCGACGGCGGCATGTACTCGGTCCACCCCATCGGGCTGCCGCTCCTGGCCGCTCCGGCGTTCGCCCTGGGAGGATACAGGGGCGTTGTCCTCCTCATGATCCTGCTCGCGGCCGCGGCCGCGGCGCTGGCCTGGCGCTGGGTGCGGAGAGTGACCGGCTCGGTCGCCGCGGCGACCTTCTCCTGGTCCGCGACGGCCCTCTCGGTGCCGTTCCTGACCAACAGCGGTACGGTCTACCCCGAAATACCAGCCGCGCTCGCGGTGATGACGGCGGCGACGGTGGGCATCCGGGACGTGGGGCTCGGCGATGGCGCCGCGGGCGAGGCCACGGCGGAGCCGGCCCGGGCCTGGCGTGCGCTGCTGCTCGGCCTCGCCACCGCCGCGCTGCCGTGGCTGCATGCGAAATACGCCCCGATGGCCGCCGTGCTGCTCGGCATCGGCGTCTGGCGGATCTGGCGCGATCGCCCGGCTTCGCCGTGGACGCGAGGGCGCCTCCTCGCGATGGCCGTCGTGCCCTTCGTCTGCAGCGTCCTCGCGTGGCTCGGCGTCCATTTCCTCATCTGGGGCTCCCCGTGGCCCTCGGCCCCGTACGGCGGGGCCGCGGGCACGCAGATGAGCGTGCGGACGCTCGTGCGCGGTGTGCCGGGCCTGCTCGTCGATCAGGAGTACGGCGTCCTCTCCTACGCGCCCGCGCTCGCGCTGGGCATCGTCGGATTGTGGTCCATGTGGCGCGCTGGCGGCCGGGCCCGCGGCCTGGCTCTCGAGATCGCGCTGGCGCTCGCCGCGCTGGTCGGCACGGTGGGTGCGTTCCAGATGTGGTGGGGCGGCACCGCGCTGCCCGGGCGCATGCTCGTCTCGGGGCTGCTGATGCTGGCCCTGCCGGTCGCCTGGGAGTTCAGGGAGGCGGCCGATCGCCCCGAACGCCGTGCGGCATACCGGCTGCTGCTGCTCATCGGCCTGGCGACATCGCTGGCCGCGGTCCTGGTGCGCAATGGCGCCACGCTGGCACTCGGCCGGAATGGCATCTCGCGGTTCCTCGAGTGGCTGTCGCCGGACTGGCACCTCTGGGCCTTCGCGCCCGACTTCATCATGCAGCCGACCTGGCTCGCCCTCGCGCAGGCGGCCATCTGGCTGGTCGCCATCGCGGCCAGCGCGTGGGCCGTCGGCCTGCTCGCGGCCCGCGGAACGGCCGCGCGCGGCAGTTCGAGGACCGGCAGAGGGCTGGCGTTCCTCCGGGCCGACGCGGGCGCGCTCCTCGCGGTCGTGCTGGTCACGCTCGTCATGCCGCCGGTTGTCGGCGCCAGCCTCAAGCCGTGCCCGTCGCCGGAGGACCGGTCCCGAATCGAGATGCTGGAGTCGTTCGACCCGCACGCCAGGCCGATCGGCATCCGGTACGACCCGTTCTCGCTGGTCGAGGCCGCCTCGATGCCGCAGGCCTTCGCGGTGTCCGCCCGGCCGGGTTCGCGGACGGCGCGCCAGCCGACGCCGGTGCTGCTCAACGCGCGGTTTGCGCTCCCCTCCGGACGCTACGTGGTCGAGCTGGCACCGCGCACCGGCACGGAGCCCGAAGCGGGCCTTTCGGGAAATCTCCAGCTCCAGGCCGGGCGGTCCGGAGGCGCGCTGGCGGAATGGAACGTCGATGCGCCGGCTGGCAGCCGCTGGCAAGGCACGTTCGACCTCCCCGTGGACGTCAACTTCGTCGGGTTTCGCGCCTCGGCTGACCTCGAGGCCGGCATCGGCAGCCTGCGGGTGCGGCCTGTCCGCGTGGTGCCGAATCTCGATCGCGTCGCGGCGTACGAAGTGCTGGCGTCGCTCACGCTGGACCGGTTCGTGTTCCTGTTCCATGACGGCGCGTCCTACCCGGAGACCGACGGGTTCTGGGTCCGTGGGTCGAGCCGCGCCATCGTCTCGGTCGTGTCGCGGACCGGGCGCCTCACGACCAAGGTGCGCCTGCGCCTGCGAAGTCCGGTCGCGAACACCGTCCGGTTCGAAGCACCGGGGCGAGCGTGGACGACCGAGCTCGAAGCCGGCGTCCCCGCCGAGATCGACGTCGAGCCGACGCCCCTCGACGGGACGCTGCGGATGACCATCAGCCCCGCGAGCGGTTTCAGGCCGGCCGAACTCACACCGGGCAACCGCGACCAGCGGTTTCTGGGATGCTGGGTGGAGGTAGTAGGCTAGACGGGCTCGGGACTCGGGGCTAGGGGCTAGACGGTGCTCGCGCAGGACTCTCAACAGCAAGGAGTATGGCTGATGGCGATTGTTGACGCATTGTTGCCGGAGTTCGATCACGAAATGGCCGTCACGCGAAAGGTGCTCGAGCGGGTGGACAGCGCCCAGTTCGGATGGAAACCCCACGAGAGGTCGATGAGCCTCGGCCGCCTGGCGACGCACGTCGCCGAGATTCCGCAGTGGGCCCACACGATCCTCACCGAGCCGGAGTTCAACATGGTCGACGGCGAGCACAAGCCGACCGCCGCGGCGAGCACGTCCGAGGTGCTCGGCCTGTTTGACCGGCAGGTCCAGACGGTTCGCGCGCTGCTCGCGGCCCGGACGGACGCCGAGTTGATGAGCACCTGGACGTTCAAGCAGAACGGTCAGGAACTGTTCGGCATGCCGCGCGCGGCGGCGTGGCGGTCGTGGGTCATGAACCACCTCATCCACCACCGCGGGCAGTTGAGCGTCTACCTTCGCCAGACCGGCTCGAAGGTGCCCGGCATCTACGGGCCGAGCGCCGACGAGAGCTAGCGCTGATGGCGGCGCGCGACGACGCGGCGCGACCGTGGCCCCGGCCGGTCTGGGGCCTGGCCGCGCTCGTCTTCGTCGCCGTTGCCACGCTCAACAGCGCGGGCTACCGCTTTGGCGTCGGCGACCAGGCCTTCTACCTCCCGGCCATCCAGCGTCACCTCGAACCCGACTCCTTCCCGCGCGACCGGGTCGTCATCGACGATCAGGATCGGCTCAACGTCTTTCCGCGGGTGGCGGCGGCGGTGATCCGGACAACGGGGCTTCAGCCATCGGCCCTGTTCCTCGGGCTCTACATCCTGGCGCTGCTGCTGCTGTGCCTGGCCGCGCGCGCGCTGGCCGAGCGCCTGGGGCTCTCCCCGTGGGCCCAGCTCGGCGTCATGGCCGCGCTGACGTTGAAGCACCGTGTCGGCATGACCGGCGCGAACACGCTCGAGGGATACGGACACCCGAGGATGCTGGCATTCGCCATCGGCCTCGCGGCCGTCGTGTCGGTGCTGCGTGCGAGGCCGGCCCTGGCCCTTGTCCTCGTCGGGGTCGCCTTCGTGGTGCATCCCACGACGGCGCTGTGGTTCGGCGTCTGGGTGGGCGTCGCGCTCCTCGCGGCGGAACCCGGCTTGCGGCGATGGCTGATCGCGGCAGGTGGCCTGGCGGCTGTCGTCGCCGCCTGGGCCATCGGCTGGGGCCCGCTCAGCGCGCAGTGGGTCCGCATGGACGATGCCTGGCTGGGCGTGCTGGCGGGCAAGGACTACCTGTTCGCCACCGCGTGGCGGGCGGACATGTGGGCGCTGGCCCTGCTGTATGCCGCCGTACCCGCCGCGGCCTTCGCCGTCCGCCGCCGCCTCGGCGTGGCGCACCCGCGTGAAGGCGCCGTGCTCCTGGGGCTCGGAGCGCTCACGGCGCTCTTCGCCGCCACGCTCCCCCTCGTGGCCGCGCGCGTCGCCCTGGCGGTCCAGTTCCAGGTGTCGCGGATCTTCTGGATGCTCGACATCACCGCCACGCTCTATGTCGTGTGGGCGCTGGCCGACGCCGGGCGCGGGCGCGCGGGCGCCGCGCGCCCGTCCCGCAGGGCCGCCGCCGTGGCCTGCGTCCTCCTGTCGCTGGCGGTCGGCCGGGGCGCGTGGGTGATGTGGGTGGAGCATCCCGGGCGCCCAGTCGTGCAGGCGGGCCTGCCGCAGGGCGACTGGCAGGATGCGATGGACTGGCTGCGGCGCCAGCCCGCCGACACGCACGTGCTGGCGGACCCCTCGCACGCGTGGCGCCACGCGACCAGCGTGCGGGTCGCGGCGGGGCGGGACGTGTATCTCGAGGAAGTGAAGGACACGGCGATGGCGATGTACTCCCGCCGCGTCGCGATGAGGGTGGCCGAGCGCATCGCGGCCGTCGGCGACTTCGGCGCGCTCACGCCTGCGTGCGGCGCGCGCGCTGGCCGACCGGTTCGAGCTCGATTTGCTCGTCACCGACCGTGTCGCTCGATCTGCCGCTCGCCTACCGCAACGCCAGGTTCTCGATCTACCGGCTGCGGCCGCTGAGTTACCCGGGGGCTCGGAGCCCCCGGGCTTCGACGGAGTCGGGCCTCGCCGCGACTCGGCGACTGGCGGACGCCGGCACGCGGCGACTCCGGGTACTTCCGCCGTCGCCTTGACGGGCGGCGGGTAGGGCACGCCCAGCTGCTCGAGGTAGGTCTTGTACCGCGACGGGTCGAAATAGAACGGCTTCATCTTCTCGCGGTACGTGGCCATGATCTTCGCGTTGAGGAACGTCGCCGGCGTGTCCTGCGGCCGGACAAGCGGCGTGTACTTCTGGTCCTTCGTCTGGACGTTCGTGTAGTACTCCCAGGCCTGCTTCACGAGCACAGGCTTCAGCAGCAGATCCAGCATGGTGAGCGCGTGCACCTTCGCGCCCGCCGTGGAGCCTTTGTGGGCGATCGGCGTGGCCATGGCGATGCCGCTCGACCAGTGGTGGCCGATCGCGCCCGGGATGTTCGCCGGGTAGCGCAGCGTGATCGTCGGCACGACCCACGACACGTCGCCGATGTCGTCGGACCCGCCGCCGCGGTTGTCTTCGTCGCGCACCGGCTGGCCGAGGCGGCCCACCTCCGAGCCGAGGCCTCGCTCGTTCACCTTCAACTCCCGCTGCACGGCCCGCGCCAGCGCCTGGTCGGCGTCGTCCCATGTCGGCATGCCGACCGTCTGGATGTTGGCCTGCGCGACTTCCGCCACCACCTTGTTGAAGTGCTGCGGCCAGGCGGCGCCGAGGACACGGGAGGTCACCGTGGTGTCGGTCATCATCGCGGCCGCGTCGGCGATCCGGTTGCCGATGTCCCACATCGCCTTGATGCGCGGGTACTCGGTTTCGCGGAAGTAGTACCAGACCGACGCCGTCGACGGGACCACGTTGGGCTGATCGCCGCCATCGGTGATCACGTAGTGCGACCGCTGCTGCAACCGCAGGTGCTCGCGGCGGTAGTTCCAGCCGGCGTTCATCAGCTCGACGGCGTCGAGGGCGGAACGTCCGCTCCACGGCGACGCCGCACTGTGCGCGCTCTGCCCTTTGAACGCGTACTCGACCGACACGAGGCCGTTGCCGCTCGCCGCGCCCCACGACACGCCCATCGAGCTGGCGACATGGCTGAAGAGCACCACGTCCACGTCCTTGAAGAGGCCGTCGCGCACGTAGAAGGCCTTCCCTGCCACGAGCTCCTCCGCGACCCCGGGCCAGACGATGATGGTGCCGCCGAGTTTCTCCCGCTCCATGACGCGCTTGACCGCCAGCGCCGCCGTGATGTTCATCGGCACGCCGGAGTTGTGCCCTTCGCCATGCCCGGGCGCGCCCTCGACCAGAGGTTCGTGCCACGGAACCCCGGGCTTCTGGTTCGTCTGCGGCAGGCCGTCGATGTCCGAGCCCAGGGCGATGACCGGCTTGCCCGACCCCCAGGTCGCGAACCACGCCGTCGGGATGCCGGCGACGCCTTCCGTGACGGTAAACCCGTGCTTGCGCAGCACGCCGGTCAGGTAGCGGGACGTCTCGATCTCCTGAAAGCCCAGCTCACCGAAGCTGAAGACCTGATCGATCATCTGCTGCGTGAGCGGCTGCATGGCGTCGATCTCCGCGATCGCCTGCTGTTTCAGCGCCTGCAGCCTGGCGTCGGCGGGGTCGGCGCCCTGCGCGGGCGCAGGACTCTGCGGCGCGGCCGAAGGGAACGCGGCGAGGACGAGCAGGAGCGTCAGGGTAGCGAGGCGCGTCGGTGCGTGCATCGGTCGTTCCTCCGTGACAACTGGCGCGGCTAGTCTACCCCAGCCGGGCATGCCGCCGGGCGCCGGCCGGCCCCCGCCGCCGGTGCGATAGACTGGCAGGGATGCGCGATTTCGATCCGCCGCCCTGGCTGCGGGGCGGACACCGCATGACGGTCTATGCCTGGGCCCGCCCCCGCGTGTTCCCGCGGCTTCCGCCGCCCACTCCCCGGCTGTTCGACGTGGGGCCCGACACGCGCGTCCTCGCGCACTGCCACTGGCAACCCGACGCGGCGGCCCGCCCGACGATCGTGACCCTGCACGGGCTCGAGGGCTCGAGCGACGCGCACTACATGCGGGGCATCGCCGACAAAGCGTTCCGCCGGGGCTTCAACGTCGTCCGCCTCAATCAGCGCAACTGCGGCGGCACCGAACACCTCTCGCCCGGCCTCTATCACTCGGGGCTGACCAGCGACGTGCGGGCCGTCCTCGAGCAACTGGCGGCCGACGGCCTTCCCTCCCTCGTGGTCTCCGGCTACTCGCTCGGCGGCAACCTGGCCCTGAAGCTGGCCGGGGAGTACGGGGGCTCGCCGCCGCCGTGGCTCCACGCCGTGTGCGCGGTGTCGCCGACGCTCGAACTGGGCGCGTGCATGGACCTGCTCGAACGTCCGGAGAACCGGTTGTACGAGTGGAATTTCATGCGGAGCCTGCGGCGCCGCCTGCGCAGGAAGGCGCGCCTGTTTCCCGGGAGCTACGACGTCGGCGGCCTGTGGCGCGTCCGCAGCGTGCGCGCGTTCGACGACCGCTTCACGGCTCCGCATCACGGGTTCGCCGGCGCGGACGACTACTACTACCGGGCCGCATCCATGCGCGTCGTCGATCGCATCAGCGTCCCGACGCTCGTGATGACGTCCGAGGACGACCCGTTCATCGCGGTGGCGCCGTTCCGCGATCCCAAGGTGACCGGGAACCACGCCATCACGCTGGCCATCACCCGCTACGGCGGCCACTGCGGCTTCATCGAAGCCGCCCGAGACGGGTACGACGGCTACCGGGCCGAGCGCGAGATTGTCGAGTTCGCCGCCCGGCACGTGCCGCCGGCGTTGCTCCCGTCAGGCGGCGGCGCTACAGTGAGCGCATGAGGTCCCTCTGTCTCGCCCTGGTCCTGGTTGCCGTCGCTGGCGATCGCCGCCGGATGCGGCGCGCCCGCTCCGCCCGCCAGCGTGCGCCAGTTCCCCCTCACCGGGGAGGTGCTGGCCATCAAGCCGGACAAATCAGAGGTCCAGGTGAAACACGACGAGGTCAAAGGCTTCATGGAGCCGATGACCATGTGGTTCACCGTCAGGGACCCGGCGCTTCTCGAAGGGATCGCGCCCGGAGACCTGCTGAGCGCCACGCTCGTCCTGACTGCAGAGGACCACTACCTCACCGGGATCAGGAAGACGGGCATCCGGCCGCCCGGCGAAATGGCCGCCCCGCCGCCGGCCCAGGCCGAGATCCTGCCGATCGGCGCCCCCGTTCCCGACATCGCGTTCACCGACGACGCCGGCCGGCCGCGCGCCCTCTCGTCGTACCGGGGGACGTACACGCTGCTGACGTTCATCTACACGCGCTGCCCGCTGCCCGACTACTGCCCGCGCATGAACGCCCACTTCGCGGCCGTGCAGCGCAGCCTGAAGGCCGACCCGGCGCTCGGGCGCAGCGTCCGCCTGCTCTCGGTGTCGTTCGATCCCGGGTTCGACACGCCCGCCAGGCTGGCCGCGAAGGCGAAGGAGATGGGCGCCGATCCCGCCCTCTGGCACTTCGTCACGGCGCCGCAGGACCGGGTCGACGCGTTCGGCGCGGCGCTCGGCCTGAGCGTCCTGCGGGAAGGCGCCGACGGGTCGAACATCACCCACAATCTCCGGACCGTCCTGCTCGATCCTGACGGGAAGCTGGCCCGGACATACAATGGGAAGGAATGGTCCCCCGAGGACGTCGTCAGGGACCTCCAGGCATTGGTGAAGTAGCCTCGCCCGGCCCCCTGCCGAGATCGCGATCGACCCAATCCCTGACCCGACGCTCCCCCGGCAGGATGTGTTCAGGAGTGTGACATGAGCGAGATGGTCTTGCTTGGCCGACGAAGCGGTGGCCCTGGCGGCGGTTCACGCGGGGCTGACGGCCGCTTACGGCTATCCCGGCACGCCGTCCACCGAGATTCTCGAGTACCTGATCCGGCACGCCCGCACGCACGGCGGTCCCAGGGCCGAATGGTGCGCCAACGAGAAGACCGCGTACGAAGCGGCCCTCGGCGTCTCCTTCGCCGGCCGGCGCACGATGGTGACGATGAAGCATGTCGGGTTGAACGTGGCGGCGGACCCGTTCATGAACTCGGCCCTGGTCACCGTCAACGGCGGCCTCGTCGTGGCGGTGGCGGACGACCCGGGCATGCACAGCTCTCAGAACGAGCAGGACAGCCGCGTGTTCGCCGACTTCGCGCGCGTGGTCTGCCTCGAGCCGGCGTCGCACCAGGAGGCGTACGAGATGACGCGAGAGGCGTTCGACATCTCCGAGCGCTTCCACGTCCCCGTGATGATCCGCCTGGTGACGCGCCTGGCCCACAGCCGCGGCATCGTGGAGGTCGGCGAGGCGCGCGGCGAGAACCCGCCGCACAAGAACCTCCAGTCGTCGGCGTGGGTGCTGCTGCCCGGCAACGCGCGCCGCCAGTGGAGGGCCCTGCTCGACCGCTTCGACGACATCCGCGCGTACGTGTCGGCCTCGCGGTTCAATTCCGTCGAGAGCGGCAGCGCGGACGGCTTCGGGGTCATCACGACCGGGCTCGCGCGCAACTACTTCCTCGAGAACCTCGACGACCTGGCGGCGCGGCCGGCCCACCTGCACATTGGCGCGTATCCGTATCCGGTCGAGACGATCCGCGCGTTCGTGGCGCCGCTGCAGCGCGTGCTCCTGCTCGAAGAGGGCTACCCCTACGTCGAGCGCGCGCTTCGGGGCATCGTGCCGCCGGCGCACCTGGAGATCCAGGGACGCGAGTCCGGCGCGGTGCCGCCGGACGGCGAACTCAATCCCGACATCGTGCGGGCCGCCCTCGGGCTTCCGGCGCGGTCCGGCGTGTCGATCCCCGGGCTGTCGCTTCCCGGGCGGCCGCCGCAACTGTGCGCCGGCTGCCCGCACGGCGACAGTTTCCATTCCATCACGTCGGTGCTGGCGGCCTTCCCCGACGCCATCGTCACCGCCGACATCGGCTGCTCGACGCTCGGCGCGCTGCCGCCCTACAACGCCATCGAGACCTGCGTCTGCATGGGCGCGTCGATCGGCATGGCGAAGGGCGCCGCCGACGCCGGCTATCACCCCGTCGTCGCGGTCATCGGCGACAGCACCTTCCTGCACTCCGGCGTGACGGCCCTGATGGACGCCGTGGCGGCCGACACGCCGATGACGCTGCGTCATCCTCGACAACAAGACGGTGGCGATGACGGGCGGGCAGCCCACCATCCGGACCTCGTCCGAGCTCGAAGCCCTGGTGCGCGGCCTCGGCGTGCCGCCCGGTCACCTGCACGTCGTGGAGGCCCACCCGAAGCGGATGGCCGAGAACACGGAGATTCTGCGCCGCGAGGTCAACCACCGCGGCCTGTCGGTGGTGATTGGCGTGCGCGAGTGCATCGAGACCGCCAAGCGCAGCAAGCAGGAGAAGACCGTGATCGCGGCCGCGGCCCAGGAGTGACGACCATGACATTCGACATCATCCTCGCCGGCGTCGGGGGCCAGGGCGTGCTGTCGGTCTCGGCGATCATCGCGTCGAGCGCGATGAAGGAAGGGCTGGCGGTCAAGCAGTCCGAGGTGCACGGCATGTCGCAGCGCGGAGGCGCGGTGCTCGCGAACCTGCGCCTGTCCGACCATCCCATCGCCAGCGATCTCATCCCGCGGGGATCGGCGGCCCTGATCCTGAGCATGGAGCCGCTCGAGAGCCTGCGGTACCTCGAGTTCCTGTCGGCGAGCGGCACCGTCATCACCGCGACGAACCCGGTGGCCAACATCGCGGACTATCCGCCCGTCGACGACGTGCTGGCGCACGTCCGGAGCCTGCCGCACGCGCTGACGATCGACGCCGAAGCGCTGGCCAGGAAGGCCGGGTCGGCCAGGGCCACCAACATGGTCATGGTCGGCGCGGCCTCGCCGATGCTGCCCGTGTCGTTCGACACCATCGAGCACTTCGTCGAGACGCTCTTCGCCGGCAAGGGCGCGAACGTCGTCGAGATCAACCTCAGGGCGCTCCACGCGGGCCGTGCCGCGGCGTCCCGCTGACGGGCGGCATTCCATGGACCTCCAGGCCATCAACGCGATCTTCGACGGCGCCGAGCGCGACGGGCGCGACGTCCTGCTCGAGACGGAAGGGCTCCAACTGCTGGACGCGCTCGGCCTGCCCGCGCCGGCCCATCTGTTCGTCGACGGGCGCGGCGGACGTCGGCGCCGACCTGCTGGGGAGGCTGCCGGGCCAGAAGGCCGTCGTCAAGGTCATCTCGCCGCAGATCCTGCACAAGAGCGACGTGGGCGGCGTCGCCATCGTGGACAAGACCGTCGAGGCCGTGACCGGGGCGATCTCGCGCATGGCCGCATCGCTGGGGACACGGGGCGTCGTCGGGTACACGATCAACGAGTTCGTCCCGTACTCGCCGGCGCTCGGGCGGGAGCTGCTCGTCGGCCTCAGGTGGACCGAAGACGTCGGGCCGGTGGTGACCGTCGGCGCCGGCGGCATCTACACCGAGTTCCTGGCGAAGGCGTTCCGTCCCGGCCAGGACGTGGCGCTCTTCTCGCCGTCGCTGGCCGACGCCGGCCTGGTGGACGCGGCGCTCCAGCACGTCGCGGTCGTGCAGCTGGCCACGAGATCGATGCGCGGGCAGGCGCCGCTGCTGCCGCTCGGCCGGATCGCCGATCTCGCCGCCTCGTTCCTGGAGCTCGGGCGCGCGCTCGGCCATCGCATCGGCGAGTTCGAGGTCAATCCGTTCGTCGTCGCGAACGACGGACGCGTGGTGGCCCTCGACGTCCTGCTGAAGCTGCGCCGCGAGCCGGCCGGCGCCCCGGGGCGGCAGGTGCGGCCCATCGCCAAGCTGTCCCGGTTGCTCGAGCCGCGCTCGGTCGCCATCATGGGCGTGTCCGAGCGCATGAATCCCGGGCACATCATCGTCAACAACCTGTTGCGCGAGGGGTTCGCGCGCGATCGCGATCCTCATCGTGAAGAGCGGCACCGCGGAGATCGAAGGGTGCCGCTGCGTCCCCGACATCGCGGCCATCCCGGACCGGGTCGACCTGTTCGTCCTCTGCGTGGACGCCGCGCAGGCCTCGGCGGCGCTGGTCGAGATCATCGAGCGGGAGAAGGCCGAGAGCGTCGTGCTGATCCCCGGGGGGCTCGAGGAGAAGGCCGGAAGCCAGGCCATCGTCGACCGGATGCACGCGGCCCTGGCGAGATCGCGAGACAGCGCGTGGGGCGGCCCCGTGATCAACGGCGGCAACTGCCTCGGCATCCGATCGGTGCCCGGCCGGTACGACACCACCTTCATTCCGGAGTACAAGCTTCCCGGTGCCGAAGGGGGAGCCCTCCCGCCTCGCCATCATCTCCCAGAGCGGCGCGTTCGCGGTGTCGAAGGCCAGCAAGCTCAGCGCGGTCAATCCGAAGTACTCGGTCACGCTGGGCAACCAGATGGACCTGACCGTCGGCGACTACCTGACGTACCTGAAGGACGACGCCGGGATCGACCTGTTCGCGGTGTACGTCGAGGGCTTCAGGCCCCTCGACGGGCTGCGATTTCTCCAGGCCGCGCGCGAGATCACCAGCCTGGGCCGCACCGTGATCCTGTACAGGGCCGGGCGGACGCCCGCGGGCGCGCAGGCCTCGGCGAGCCACACGGCGTCGATCGCGGGCGACTACACGGTGATGCGGGCCCTCTGCGAACATGCCGGCGTGCTCGTGGCCGAATCGCTCGACGACTTCGAGGACCTGGTGGTGCTCTTCTCCACCCTGGGCCGGCGGACGGTGCCGGGCTGGCGGCTCGCGGCCATGTCCAACGCCGGATTCGAATGCGTGGCGATCGCCGACAGCCTCGGCCGCTTCACCCTGCCGGCGTTCGGCGCCGATGCCACCCGGGCGCTCGAGGCCATCTTCGTGCGCAGCCGGATCGACAAGGTCGTGGACATCCACAACCCCATCGACCTCACGCCGATGACCGGCGACGAGGCCTATGCCGACACCGCGCAGGCGCTGCTCGACGACGATGCCTTCGATGCGGTGGTGGTGGGAATCGTGCCGCTGACCGGTGCGCTCAACACCCTGCCGCCGGGAGCCGGCCATGGCGAGGACCTCGCGCGCCCCGATGGCGTCGTGCCGAGGCTGGCCGCGCTGACACGTGATGGCGGCAAGCCCTGGGTGGTCGTGGTCGACGCCGGCGCGCTCTACGATCCGATGGCGCAGGCGCTCTCGGCCGCCGGAATTCCCGTCTTCAGGACCGCCGACCGCGCGTTGCGGCTGCTCAACATCTACTGCGCGGAACGGCGGCGCGACGCCGCCGCGCTCCTGATCGATGACGCCGTTCACGTCAACCGAATGGCGCCTGATTCGCCGGCTCGACACGCCGGCCCGTGTCCAGGCGTACCTGAACAGCCTGCCGTACAACGACGAACCGAAGCCCGTCGGAGAGACCCTGCGGAGCTTCCGCCAGGTCGTGCGCCGCAGGACCGTGCATTGCCTCGAGGCGGCCCTCGCCGCGGCCGTCATCCTCGAGGCGCACGGCTACCCGCCGCTCGTGCTGAGCTTCGAGTCCATCGACAAGCTCGAGCACGTGCTCTTCGTCTACAGGCAGCGCGGAAGGTGGGGCTCGGTCGGCCGATCGCGTGATCCCGGCCTGCATGGCCGGAAGCCGGTCTTCAGGACGGCACGCGACCTGGCCATGAGCTACTTCGAGCCGTACATCGATCTGACCGGCGGTATCACCGCCTACGCCGTCGTCGATCTGGACGCGGAACTCGGCCGGTACGACTGGCGGCTGTCGGAGCAGAACGTCTGGAAAGTCGAGCAGATGCTCATCGACTACCCGCATCACCGGCTGCCCTACGACCGCGCGCGGGCCGCCCGATGGCGGAAGTGGTACCGGGCGTTCAGGGATCGCTATCCCGGCCGCAAGCCCGTGTGCTACCCGGGGCGCGAACGGTGGACCGCCCTCCCCCGCGAGTACACGCGTCCCGGATACGCCGTGGCGCTTCCCTGGCCCGTCGCCTAGTCGAGATCGAAGTCGCGCGTCGGCTTGGTGACCGGCTCCTGCCGGGCCTGCCGGAGCGCCTCGTCGAATCGCCGCGACAGGGCGTCGCCCCGGGACTTCTCCGATTCGACGGACTGCTGAAAGGCCGCCTCGCGCCGTGCGCGTTCCTGGTCGACAAGCTGCGCCGCGTAGTCGAGGTCCGGGCGGTCCTCGCGCGCCGGCTCCTGGTGTGAAATGACGCGATTGAGGTTCTTGTCGACGACCAGGATGGCGCCGCAGCAGGGGCACGTGAGTTCGATCTCGGATTTCAGCTTCGCCACGATGACACTCCTCGACCCGCGCGGGTCGCCAGGACGATCCGATCTACCGCCGCCTCCCCGAGCCCCAGACGAGTTTGACGGCGCGCCCGCCCGGCGCGGCCGCGCTCACCTCGACCCCGCGAATCGGCTGCCTGGCGACGTCGAAACGTTGGCCGAACCCCGCGACGAAGGCCGAGAAAGGAATGCTGAACCGTTCGCCAGGAGGCATGCGCGACTTCGTGACGCGATAGTGATCGTTCAGCCAGACCTCGACGTTCTGCCACTCGTCGGCGGTCAGGTTCGTGACGACGATGCCCCGCGCCTCGAACGCGATCGGCTCGGGAGGCGGCGCCCCGCAGCCTGACGCTCCCAGGCCGGCCGCAACCGTCACCAGCGCACCGATCGCCAGACTCCACCCGGGGCCAGCCTTCTTCACGCGCCCATCATACCCGCAGGCGCGCTCCGCCCGCGGCGGACAACGGGCCTGGCCCCGATTTCTCCGGGGAGTTGACGCAGAGATTTCATAGTGATATCATTTCGAAAGCATTGAAGGAGGGCCGTTCATGATCCGTGAAATCGAGAAGAAGGCGATGTCCGGCTGGGGCGTGCTGGTCGCGCTCCTGATCCTGCTGGGAGTCTCCGTCTACGGCTTCATCTCGGCGGTCCGGCCGACGCCGAACGCGACCATGATCATCTTCTGGGTCGTGGTGTTCGCCCTCGACGTCCTCGGCTGGGCCGGGTTCTTCGTCGTGAACCCGAACGAGGCGAAGGTGCTGCAGATCTTCGGCAAGTACGTCGGCACCGTCAAGGCGCCCGGCCTGCGGTGGGCCAACCCCTTCTTCAGCAAGCGCCGCATCTCCCAGCGCATCAGGAACTTCGAAACCACGCGGTTGAAAGTGAACGACCGCGAGGCCAACCCGATCGAGATCGCGGCCGTCGTCGTGTGGAAGGTGGTGGAAACCGCCGAGGCCTGCTTCGAGGTCGATGACTACAACAACTACGTCCACGTCCAGAGCGAGGCCGCGCTGCGCAACCTGGCGACCAGTTACGCCTACGACGCGCACGTGGAGAACCAGATGTCGTTGCGGGGCAACACCGCCGAGGTCGCCGCGCACCTGAAGGCCGAGATCCAGGACCGCCTGGCGAAAGCCGGCGTCGAGACGATAGAGGCGCGCATCAGCCACCTGGCGTACGCGCCCGAGATCGCCGCCGTGATGCTCCAGCGCCAGCAGGCGTCCGCCATCATCGCGGCGCGCACGCGGATCGTCGAAGGCGCGGTCGGCATGGTCGAAATGGCGCTCGAGCGGCTGAACCAGAAGGGCATCGTCCACCTCGACGAAGAACGGAAGGCGGCGATGGTGAGCAACCTGCTGGTCGTGCTGTGCGGCGAGCGGGCCGCCCAGCCCGTCGTCAACACCGGCTCGCTGTATCAATAGGTTGGACGTGGCCGAACGGAAACCCTTCCTGCTCCGGGTGGATCCCGAGCTGCACGAGGCGCTGCAGCGCTGGGCCGCCGACGACCTGCGCAGCCTGAACGCGCAGGTGGAGTTTCTGCTGCGCCGCGCCCTGCAGGCTGCCGGGCGCGTGAAGTCCCCCGCCGACACGCAAAAGGGCCACCGGGAAACCGGTGGCCCTGAATCCTGACGGGAGTCCGGCGAAGCCGGCCTGGCCTCAGCCCTCTTCCTCGAAACCCTCTTCCTTCGGCGGCAGCAGCCGCGTCGGCATCCTGATGGCCTCGCGGTAGTCGTAGAGCGGCAGGCCGCTCACGTGCCACGACACCGCACAGCCCGGAGACTTGAGGTCGAGCAGCACCGTCACCGGGCTGCCCTCCACCCCTTCCCTGAAGCTCACGCGGCACCCGCAAGCCAGGCGCCCGTGCACAAAGCCTTTCAAAGCCACGGACCTGATCATACTACAGGAGCCCGAGGATCCCCTTCTCGAAGTCCGCCTTCTTCGCCAGTCCCATGTGCGTGTGGCACACCTTGCCGTCGCGGCCGATGATGAGCGTGGTCGGCAACCCCCACACGGGCCCGAGCGCTTCCTGCACGTCGTCGCGCCCCTTGCCGACGAGCACGGGGTAGATCATCCTGTTCTCGGCCACGAAGGGCTTCAGCTGCTCGACCGTGTCGTCGGCCGAGATGCCGAGCACGACGAAGCCCCTGTCCTTGTATTTCTGCTGGAATTCGTTGAACCAGGGGATCTCGATCTTGCAGGGACCGCACCAGGTGGCCCAGAAGTTCAGCAGGATGACCTTGCCCTTGAACGACGAGAGCTTCACGTCCTTGCCGCCGAGGTCCTTCAGCGTGAAGTTCAAGTTCGCGGGTTTGGCATTCGGGTCGCAGGCTCCGACCGCCTCGCCACGCGGCCAGGCCGCGCCGCCCACGCCATTGATGGTTGCCGCAGCCAGGCCGACCGCCGCTACCGCTGCCACGATCCAGCGCTTGTTCATGGTGATGTCCCTGCGTCCGTCCCGATGCCGCGCCGGGCGGCTGGCCAGCTACTCGGTGTCCGCGCCGAGGGCCGACGCGATGGCCTCGACCGCCGCGTGCGGCGCGCGTGCCAGCACCACCCACGTCCGGCCGTCCCTCGCGAAGGCGACCGCGGAGTGGCCGAGCACATCCAGATCAGTCTGCCCCAGCTTCCGACCGATGGGAAGCACAAACAGCGACACCTGGACGCCGTCCTTCTTGTAGAGGAGATGCGCCACGGTGCCATCCAGATAGAGGCAGCGCCGGCCCCCGACAAGGGTCAGGCCCTCAGCCGCTTTGCCCACCGGCAGGCGGAGATCGATGCCGTGGCGGGCCTTGAGGATGGCCTGCACCTCGGCGGGCGACGAGGCCTGCAGGCTCCTCGAAGAGGCTGAAGCACTTCAGGTGATCGAGGGTGAGCTGGGCGGCGACCGCCTTCGACGGGTTGACCACCAGGCCATAGAAGGCGCTCCCGGCGACGGCCAGCACCAGCGTCGCCGCCAGCGCGATCGGCCAGCCGGCCCGGCTGAGGAGCGGCGGCCGGCGCCGCGCGCGGGGGGCCGCCTGCACGCGGGTCGCGACGCAGCGGGCGCGCAGGCCGAGCGGCGCGTGGCCGACGAGTGCGTTGGCACGGTCGTGAACGAGCTGACGGGCCTCGCGTTCCGCGTGAAGCTGATGGCGGCAGGGCACGCACTCGCGCAGGTGACCGTCGACGGCGCCGCGCTCGGCCGCTGTCGCTTCGCTGTCCGCGACCCGCGTCACCAGCGGGCCTGTCTCGCTGCACGAATTCATGAACCGAACCTCTGCTCCTTAGACGCGTCTGGCCGGGGTTTCGCCCCCGGCGCCCGCACGCCGAGCGTACGCGCTGGAGCGGGCCACGAGATCGTCATACAACGCGCGGCGCCCCCGCGAGATCCTCGACATCACCGTCCCGATGGGCACGCCGACAATGCCGGCGATTTCCTCGTAGCTGAACTGCTCGACATCCCTCAGCCAGACCGCCTCGCGGTAGGCGGGCTGGCAGGTTGTCCAGCGCCGCCTGCAGGTCGGCGTCCAGGGTCCCCCGCAGCAGCAGTTCCTCCGGATTGCCAGCCGCCTGGCGGTCGTCCGGCGCCTGCTCCACCGCTTCGCTGTCGGCATCGACCGGGTTGCGCCCGCGATCCCGCCGCTGGTTCAGGAACGTGTTGTGGAGGATGGTGAACATCCATCCCCGCAGGTTCGTTCCGGCCTCGAACTGCGCGGCCGACCGGAACGCCCTCAGATACGTGTCCTGAACCAGGTCCTGCGCGTCGGCGTCGTTCCTCGTCAGGCGGATCGCCGTCGCATACAGGCGATCCACCAGCGCGAGCGCCTCCTGCTCGAACGCGGCGGCATCCTTGGCGGCGTCAGACGATCGTCGTTGGCTGGGCAACGTGCATCTTTCGGCGCCACCTGTTCAAACCCCGCGGCGCCCGGAATTATTCCCATCAGTATAGGTCAGGCGGCAGCCAGGCGGCCCGGCAGGAACGCCCGGCCCTGGCGCCGGGGACTCGGGACCCGGGACGTTGCAGCGGCGTCATACAGACGCTAACATGGTGAGTGATGTCAGTTCGCTCCTGCCGAACCCCGCGAGGTAGTGGTATGCGCAAGCGCCCGACGCGCAAGAGCATGGCGCTCCGGATGGCTGTTCTCGTCGCCGCGATCGTGTTCTCCGCGGCATCCGACGCGATGGCTCAGACGCCGTACATGCCGTACTACGGCAAGAACCTGGTGCGTTACGACCGGTTCGACTGGCAGATCTACAAGACCGAGCATTTCGAGATCTACTACTACCCGTCCGTCGAGCAGCACCTCGAGCGGTTGGCTGGCTACGCCGAGAGCGCCTACCAGCAGATCAGCGCCGAGTTGAAACACGACCTCGCGTTCAAGGTGCCGCTCATCGTCTTCAAGACGTCCAGCGAGTTCCAGCAGCAGAACGTCATCCCGGGCGCGGCCCAGGAGGGCGTCGGCGCCTTCGCCGAGCCCTACCGCGACCGGATGCTGCTCCCGCTCGACGAGCCGCCGGATTTGCTCTACCGGCTCATCGTCCACGAACTCACGCACATCTTCGAGTTCGACATCGTGCCGCAGTCGCTCCTCCGGCAGACCGTGCCGCTGTGGGTGGCCGAGGGGCTGTCCGACTACATGACCGGCATCTGGAGGCCGGTCGACCTGATGACGGTCCGTGACGCCGCCATCACCGACAACATTCCCCAGATGAGCCAGATGGAAGGCTACGGGGAGACGTCGAACCCGCGCCTTGTCTACAACCTCGGCCACGCGGCGTTCGAGTTCATCGAGTCGAAGTGGGGCAAGGAAGGCCTCCGGCAGTTCCTCTTCTCGCTGCGCAAGGGCATCGTCGGCGGCGCCGAGAGCGCGTACCTCGAAGCGTTCCAGCTCTCGGGCGAGGAGTTCGACCAGCAGTTCGATCGGTACCTCAAGGCCCGCTTCAAGCCGTTCCGCGACAAGGAAACGCCGTCCGACTACGGCCGCAACCTCGCGCCGAACCCCGAAGAAGGGCGCGCTACGACGGCGCCATCATGATCGAGCCGTCGCCGTCGGGCGACCTGCTGGCCGTCGTCACCGTCAACCGGAGGGACCGCGAGATCGACATCGTCCTGATCTCGGCGAAGGACGGCAAGGTCATCCGCAACCTGACGCCCGGGCTTCGACCAGGGCATGGGCTTCGACTACATCGTGACGCCCGGCGGACGATGGATCACGATCCCGTGGCTGGCCTGGTCGCCGGCCGGCGACCGCCTGGCCTTCGTCGTGCGGCGGGAAAAGGGCAAGTCGCTCGTCGTCCAGAACGTGCTGAACAGGAAGATCGAGAAGCGGATCGACCTGAAGACGGTCGACGAGCCGGAGTCTCCCGTCCTTCTCGCCGGACGGGAAGTCGCTGGCGTTCTCGGCCATGCAGAACGGCTGGGCCGACATCTTCACCGTGGACCTGGCCACCGAAGAGGTGACCAACCTCACCAAGGACGAGATCGCCAACTACGCCCCGACGTTCGCGCCGGACGGCCGGTCGATCGTCTACCTCGCGCGGATCAGCGGGAACGAGAAGCTGTTCAGCCTCGACCTCGCCAGCGGGAAGAAGACGCAGCTGACCTTCGGCACGCACGACGATGCGGCGGCGCGGTTCCTCGATGCCGACACGCTGATCTTCGCGTCGACGGCGGCCGACCCCAACAAGCCCATCGAGCCGGAAGTGGCGCGCAACGGCGCGATCTTCAACATCTGGACGCTCGGACTGAAGACCGGCGAACTGCGTCAGTTCACCGACGCCGTCGGCGGCAACTTCTCGCCGGTCGTGCTGAAGGATGAATCGACCACGAAGATCGCGTTCATCACCTACTACAAGGGCGACTACCAGCTGCACGCGGTGGAGAAGAAGGACGCCATCGTCACGGCCGCGTCGGCCGACTTCGGCGCGCCCGGCCCCATCATCGATTTCCAGGCGCCGCTGAACCACACGCTCATCACCGAGAACAAGACCAAGAAGGGCTCCTGGGACAAGATGTTCCTGGAGGGCCGTCCGCCGGTGAACGTCGGCGTGACCAGCGGCGGCAACTTCTTCGGCAGCACCGCGGTGTCCTTCGCCGACGTGCTCGGCGATCGCCGCATCGACGCGTACTTCGGGTCGATGTCGCAGTACCGCGTCTATGGCGCGTCGCTCATCAACCTGGAGCACCGCCTGAACTACGCGATCCAGGGCTACTGGCAGGACCAGTTCTACTACGGGCAGACCAGCGGCGTGTACTACGACCCGGTCTACGCGCCCTACATCGACCGCGACCTCGCGACCTCCACGCGCAGCAACCGCGGCGCGTCGGCGTTCGGCATCTACCCGCTCGAACCGCTACCGCGGATCGAGTTCTCCGGCGGGTTCGGCTACATCCGCGAGCAGTACAACGACCCGCTGCTCGAGGAGCTGGCGAACGAGTACCAGCAGCAGGCGTACGGCAACACGCTGTATCGCAACGGCTGGTACGTGCCGCTCTCGGTGAGCTTCGTCCAGGAGACCACCATCTTCCGCGAGTTCGGGCCGCTCTCGGGCAGCACGATGCGGCTGACGTACGAGATCGCCCCGGCGATCGGCGACCAGATGCTCTCCTGGCAGACCGTCGACGTCGACGTGCGCAAGTACTTCAAGATCGGCTCGTCCGCCCTGCTCGCCCTGCGCGGCCGCGGGTTCCGGAGCTGGGGCGACACGCCGTCGTTCACCTACTTCGGCGGCAACTCCGACCTGCGCGGCTACGACTACCTCGAGTTCGCCGGGCAGAACGGCGTCTACGGCAACGCGGAGTTCCGCGTTCCCGCTGATCAACGCCATGGCGACGCCGATCGGCATCCTCGGCGGCGTTCGCGGCGTGGCGTACTTCGGCATCGGCGGCGCCTGGTGGGACAATACGGGCTACAAGTTCGCGACGAACGCCAGCCAGGTCATCACGCCGATCGCCGGCGTCGAGCTCGACCCGGTGACCGGCAGCCCCGATCTACACGTACGGCGACCCGGTGGCCGATCACCGGGTTCCGCCTCGTCGATGGACGGGCGTCGTACGGCCTCGGCGTCGAGACCATGGCCCTCGGGTTCCCGATCCACTTCGACTGGTCGTGGCGGACCCTGTTCAACGAATCGTGGGAGAACGCGTGTCTTCGGGAGCGCGGCCAACGCCGAGTTGTGGCGGACAGCCGCGCTTCCAGTTCTGGATTGGGTTCAACTTCTAGGCCGGACCGCGGCCGGGCCGGACACACGAACGCCCCGGGGTGCAGGTCGCCCCGGGGCGTTTCTCGTCGTCAGATCTTCTTGAGTCGGAGCTCGGCGCGGTTCAGGTCGATCGTCACGTGATACCGGCTCAGGAACCGGTGGCCGACGATGCCGCCGAGTTCGTATCCGAGCAGCAGGCTCGGCGCCCTCAGGTTCAGCACGACCACCGACATCTTCTGGAACCGGATGTCGTTGAACGCGAGGTTCACGCCCGGCATCAGGTAGGCGTCCCGATCCCACCCCGACGCCCCGTACACCTTCAGCGCGATCTTCCGGAGTTCCATCGGCGGCAGCGCGCGGGCCGTATCCGTGCTGATCGAAATCACCTGCCCGCCGGTGTCCACCACGAAGCTGCGCGGGTGAGCGTCGCCCACCATCCCGCGCACCGTCGCGAGCCGGTTCATCCACAGCCCCATCGTCACGTCCGCGGGCCCGTCATCGGGCAGGTGCCTCGCCAGCGTCATCACGCGGCGGGCGTAGTCGACACGCACCGACAGGCCCATCGCGAGCGGGGAGAAGCTCTCGCCCTCGGGCATCGGAAGATCCTGGAGCGCCGGGCTCTTGATGATGCACGGCACGTGCTTCACCTTCAGCGGGCCGAACTCCAGCTTGTCGATCCGCCCGAGCTGCAGCCCGCGCAGCCCGACCTCGCCCACGCCGGCGCTGATCGTGTACGTGATCGCCGCCACGTTCTGCCGCTCGCCCGTCGTGCGCGAAATCGTCGACAGCTCCGCGCCCGTGTCGACGATGAAGTCGACCGGCCGGCCGCCGTTGACGCGGCCCTGGATGATGATCTTCTCGTGCTCGAGACGGAACGGCAGCGTGTAGACCTGGCCCGGGTCGGACGCGAACTCGTACGGCGCCTTGTTCCCGAACGACGTGAGGAACTTGAGTTCGGCCGCCGCCCACGCCACCCGGCTGTCGGTGAGGCCCTTCGGCAGCAGGTTGATGAAGCTCCCCAGCGCCGTGGCCGCATGGTCGTACCGACCGAGCCGCTCGTAGACGTTCCCGAGCGTGTGGTGATAGTCGGCCTCGCGCGGTTCGAGCCGGACCGCCTGCAGGCTGTGCTCCAGCGCCTCGTCGAAGCGTCCTCTGGCCGACAGGACCCGCGCGATGCCGTTGTGCGCCCGCGCTTCCCCGGGCTGGAGGGCCAGCGCCTGCGCATACCCCAGCCCGGCTTCATCGAACAGCCCGGCCGACCACATGGCGTCGCCGTACACGGCCAGCGCGAAGGCGTCCGAGGGCCGCTCGCCGCGCAGCACCTCCGCCTCGGCTCTCGCCGTCTGGAAGCTCCCGATGCGCAGCGCGGACCGCACCAGCCCGATGCGCGCAGGCACGCGCACCCGGGGCTCCGGAGAGCCGACGGCGTGCTGATAGGCCGTCAGGGCTTCGCTGAAGCGCCCGTCGGCGAACAGCAGGTCCCCGAGCTGAAGCTGGATCTCGGGCGTGTCCGGCGGCGAAAAGGCGTCGACGGCCATGACGAGGCCGACGGCCACAAACAGCGCGACGAGCGCCAGAGGGGGGCGGGCACCAGCAGGCATGCAACCTCCGCTGAAACAGACACTGACGAATGGTCGGGTCGAGTCAGAATAGCCGATTTTCGTCTTGGACGCGAAAACCGCAGCGGAGGGTTCGAGCGAGGCGGCACGCGAGGGGCAGGGGGCCTGTCCCTGTCCCCTGTTCTCTATCTCGTGTACTGCGTGATCGGCAGCCCGTCGTACATGTCGTCGATGCGCAGGATCTGCGCGTCGCGGCTGTAGGTGCCGAGTTCGTAGTCCTCGCTCATGATGAGGGCCTTGACCGGCTTGGTCGGGCAGACCTCCGAGCACAGGCCGCAGAAGCTGCACCGCGACAGGTTGAAGTCGAAGTAGTCGAGCGCCTTCAGCTTCATGCCCGGCTCGCGATGCCCGCCGAGCGAGATGAGGTCGTCCGGGCACGCCTTGGCGCACTGGTCGCAGACGATGCAGACCTGGGCGCCGGAGTCGGGCTCGACCTGCAGCCGCAGCACGCCCCGGAAGCGCGGCGCCACGGGCCGGCGCTCGGACGGGTACTGGAACGTGAAGGCCGGCTGCGGCGTGTACTTCAGCGTGACCCAGAGACCCTTGGCCAGGTCCACCAGGAAGAACGAGCGCAGGAAGTCCTTCAGCATCAGCCGCGGTCCTCGACGACAATCGGTTCTGTTCCGCCCACCGGGATCCAGCGCTCCTTCCGGAACACCGTGCTCTCCCGCGAGATCTTGTCCTGCAGGCGCATGAGGCCGTAGAAGAGCGCCTCCGGGCGCGGCGGGCAGCCGGAGACGTACACGTCGACCGGCACCACCTTGTCCACGCCCTGGAGCACGCTGTAGGTCGGGAACGGGCCGCCCGCGTTCGAGCAGCTGCCCATCGAGATCACCCACTTCGGCTCCGGCATCTGGTCGTACAGGCGGCGCAGGATCGGCGCCATCTTCTTCGTCACCGTCCCGGCCACGATCATCAGGTCGGCCTGGCGCGGCGAGGCGCGGAACACCTCCGACCCGAACCGGGCGATGTCGAACCGGGACCCGCCCGCCGCCATCATCTCGATGGCGCAGCACGCAAGGCCGAAGCTCATCGGCCAGAGCGAGTTCTTGCGGGCCCACGCCAGCACCGAGTCGAGGTTCGTCGTGATGATGTTGTCGGCGAACCGGTGGTCAATCACACCCATGGCGCATCCTTGCTGCCGGGGGCCGAAGCCCTGCTACTTCTGATAGTACTCCGCGTTGGTCGCGATGAAGCTCTTCCACTTGTCCGGCACTTCGTCGAGCACGAAGATCGCCTCCACCGGGCACGCCGGCACGCAGGCGCCGCAGTCGATGCACTCGTCCGGGTGGATGTAGAGCAGCTCGGACGTCGCGAACTCGGGCTCGTCTTTCCGCGGGTGGATGCAATCGACCGGGCACACATCGACGCAGGCGGTGTCCTTGGTCCCGACGCACGGTTCGCAAATGATGTAGGCCAACTTCGTCCTCCTCTGCGACGCGGCGGCACGGTCAGGGGCCGCGCCCGCGTCAGTGTAGCTCCGATCCCGCCGTCGGCAGGTGCCCGAGCCTCGTCGACACCCGCCGCCCCAGCTCCCACGCCTCCCGGTTGTGCTCGGTCAGGATCGGGACGTCGTCCGGCCCGTGCCCGAACACGCCAACGCGCGCCACCTCGCGGCCCGTGTAGTCGTGCACCGGCGCGCAGGTGCAGAACAGCCGCTGCCCGCCATCGGCCGACGGGCGAACCCAGCCTGGCCACGAGCGCCGCGCTCTCCCCCACGTCACCGGCCCGCTCCAGACGCAGGCAGCTCAGACGCCGGCTTCCCTGTGTCGCGCCGTCGAAATACTCCGCGCAGTGCGCCGGCATCTGCTTGCCGTACGCCGTGCGCATGGCCGCCTCGTCCGGCCCCGCCCCCCAGATGTAGGTGACCTCGCCCGCCGCCGGAACCGCCACGAAGCCGCGCGGGCGCCCGCGGAGCACGTACTCCCGCAGGACCGGATACGCGTGCAGCCTCAGCTCCGAGCGCCCGAGCAGCCGGAAGCTCAGGTCGAGCATCTTGAGCGTCAGGCTGTACCGCTGCGTATCCTCGTCCTGGCGGACGTATCCGCGCCGCTTCAGAATCGCCAGCAGGCGATGCACCGACGGCCTGGGCAGCCCGACCGCACGCGACACGTCGGTGAGCGGCAACCCGGACGGCGCGAGGCTCAGGGCCTCGCACACCTCGAGCGCCTTCTCGATTGAGGTCGCGGCGCCGGACGGATTCGCGGTTTCGGCAGGCATCATGAGCGACTCGGCTTCCGTATTCTGGAAGCGCGTTTCACTCCTTCAAACTACCGCCTGACCGCGCCCTCTGTCAAGAAACCGTGTCGCCGGGCTTCATCTCCAGCACCTCGACGCCGAGGGGCGCCACCAGTTCGCGCAGCTGCTCGGGGCGGCCCGGTCAGGACGGGAAACGTGCCGTAGTGCATCGGGACGACGGTCGCCACGCCAAGCAGCTCGCACGCCTTGGCGGCCGCCACCGGGTCCATCGTGAAGAGGTCGCCGATGGGCAGGAACGCCACCGTCGGCTTGTACAGCTCGCGGATGAGGCGCATGTCGCCGAACAGCGCCGTGTCGCCGGCGAAGTACACGGTCAGGCCGTTCTCGAATCTCAGCACGTACCCGGCCGCCTCACCCAGGTACGTGATGACGCCGTCGTCGGTATAGCTCGAGCTGTGCTTCGCGTCCACCATCGTGATGCGGATGCCGCAGAGCTCCTGGGTGCCGCCCTTGTTCATCCCCGACGTTCGCTCGACGCCCTTCGCGGAGAGCCACTGGCAGAGTTCGAAGATCCCCACCACGGTGGCGCCCGTGTTCGCCGCCACGGCGGCGGCATCGTGCACGTGATCGAAATGGCCGTGGGTGACCAGGATCAGGTCCGCCTCGCGAATGGGCGCCAGGCCGGGCGGGTACGACGGATTGCCCTCGAGCCATGGGTCCACGACGATGCGCCGGCCGCCGGGCGACCGGAGCAGGAACGTCCCGTGACCGAGCCACGTGATTGACAGTCCGGACAACGACATGATGGCACCTCGCAGAATGCCCGCCGCCGCGGCGCGGGCCGCGCCAGAGTATACCGCGCACAGGGGTGCGGTGTGCGCCCGGGGCAAGCGGTGCGCGGCCGGCAGTAATGCTATGATCAGCGATTGGACATGAGCACCGAGGTTCCGGTCCGGATCCTGCGCCAGCGCGCGCCGAAGCCCGAGTGGCTCAAGGTCCGCGCCCCCGGTTCGCCCAGCTACCTGCGGCTGAAGGAGCTGATGCGCGAGCAGGGCCTGCACACGGTCTGCGAAGAGGCCCGCTGCCCGAACATCGGCGAGTGCTGGCACCATGGCACGGCCACGTTCATGATCCTCGGCGATGTCTGCACCCGCGCGTGCGGGTTCTGCGCGGTGCAGCACGGCAAGCCCGCCGCACTCGACCGCGAGGAGCCGGCCCGCGTCGCCGAGGCGGTGCGCAGCATGGACTTGCGCTACGTGGTCATCACGTCCGTCGATCGGGACGACCTCGAGGACGGCGGAGCGTTCATCTTCGCCGAGACCATCCGGCTCATCCGCGAGGCCAGGCCGTCGTGCCGCATCGAGGTCCTCATCCCGGACTTCCAGGGGCACGAACGGCCGCTGCGGACCGTGCTGGACGCGGGCCCGGACGTGCTGAACCACAACACCGAGACCGTGCCGCGGCTCTACAGGATGGCGCGGCCGGGCGGCCGGTATCCCCGGGCGCTCGAACTGCTCGCCCGCGCGCGCGCCCATGCCCCGGGAATCGCCACGAAGTCCGGGATCATGGTCGGCCTCGGCGAAGAGTGGCACGAGGTGATCGCGACGCTCGCCGATCTCCACGCCGCCGGCGTCGGCATCGTCACCATCGGGCAGTACCTGAGCCCGTCGGCGTCGCACCTCCCCGTGGCGCGTTACTACCACCCGGACGAGTTCGAGATGCTGCGCGTCACGGCGGCCAACATGGGGTTCGGCCACGTGGAGTGCGGCCCCCTGGTGAGAAGCTCCTACCATGCCCACGAGCAAACCAGCGCGTACGAAGAAGCCTATGCCCACTCCCGCGATTCCTGATCACGTCAGCCGCCAGCTGGCCGCGACGCCGAAGGCGCAGCTGGTCGACATGCTGTACCAGATGCTGCTCGGGAGGCGCTACGAAGAGCGGTGCGCGGAGATGTACGCCCTCCAGAAGATCGGCGGGTTCTGCCACCTGTACATCGGCCAGGAAGCGGTGGCCATCGGCGCGCTGTCCACGCTCCGCCCGGACGACCTCATCATCACGGCGTACCGGGAGCACGTGCACGCCATCGTCAAGGGCTGCGACCCGGGCCGGGTGATGGCCGAGCTGTTCGGCCGGCGCGACGGCGTCTCGCGCGGCAAGGGCGGCTCGATGCACCTCTTCGACAAGGCAGAAGGGCATGCTCGGCGGCCACGGCATCGTCGGCGGCCACATCCCGCTCGCCACCGGCACCGCCTTCGCCGCCAAGTACCAGCAGAAGGACTACGTGACGCTGTGCTTCTTCGGCGAGGCGGCGGTCAACATCGGCACCTTCCACGAATCGCTCAACATGGCGGCGCTCTGGAAGCTGCCGGTCATCTACATCGTCGAGAACAACCGGTTCGGCATGGGGACGGCCATCGAGCGGTCGTCGGCCATCTACGACGTCGCCCAGCGCGCCTGCGCCTACGACATGGCCAGCGAGACGGTCGACGGCATGGACGTCCTCGCCATGCGCGAGGTCATCGGCCGCGCCGTCGACCTGGCGCGGCGCGAGCACGCCCCGACCCTGATCGAGGCGCGCTGCTACCGCTTCATGGGCCACTCGATGTCTGACCCGGTGCACGGCCACTACCGCACGAAGGAGGAGGTCCAGGAGCAGAAGCAACAGGACCCGATCCGGTCGTACGTCGACATCCTGACGGCCGCTGGCCTCGTCGATCAGGCGCTGGTCGAGGAACTCGATCGCAAGGCCCGCGAGGTGACCGAGCAGGCCATCCAGTTCGCCGACGCGAGCCCCGAGCCCTCGCCCGACGCGCTCTTCGAGGATGTCTACGCGATGCCCTACGGTCCTTTCACCCGGAGCGAACAGTAACGCCATGGCACTCATCACGTACCGTGACGCGCTCAATCAGGCCCTGCGCGAGGAATTGCGCCGCGACCCGCGCCGTCTTCCTGATGGGCGAGGAAGTCGGCGTCTATCAGGGCGCCTACAAGGTGAGCAAGGGCCTGCTCCAGGAGTTCGGGCCCCAGCGCATCGTCGACACGCCGATCACCGAGGAGGGGTTCTCGGGCGTCGGCATCGGCGCGGCCATGGCCGGCCTCCGCCCCATCGTCGAGATGATGACCTGGAACTTCTCGCTGGTGGCCATCGATCAGATCGTCAACGGCGCCGCGAAGATGCTCTACATGTCGGGCGGCCAGTTCAACATCCCCATCGTGTTCCGGGGGCCCGGCGGCGCGGCCCACCAGCTCGCGGCGCAGCACTCGCAGTCGCTGGAGGCCTGGTATGCGAGCGTGCCCGGGCTCAAGGTGGTGGCGCCATCGACGCCGTACGACGCGAAGGGCCTGCTGAAGAGCGCCATCCGCGACGACGACCCGGTCATCTTCATGGAGGGCGAGACGCTGTACGGCTCGAAGGGCGAGGTGCCCGACGAGGAGTACACGATCCCGCTCGGCGTCTCCGACGTGAAGCGCACAGGGCACCGACGTCACCGATCGTCGCGTGGTCGAAGATGGTGACCGTGGCGCTCAAGGCCGCCGAGACGCTCGCCGCCGACGGCATCTCCTGCGAGGTGATCGACCCGCGCACGCTCCGCCCGCTCGACGACGCGCCGATTCTGGAGTCGGTGCGCAAGACGAACCGGTGCGTCATCCTCGAAGAGGGCTGGCCGTACGCCGGCGTGGGCGCGCAGATCGCGTACCAGGTCCAGCAGGCCGCGTTCGGCGACCTCGACGCCCCGGTGACGCGCGTCACCGGCACCGACGTACCGATGCCCTACGCGAAGAACCTCGAGCACATGGCGATGCCCTCGCCCGCGCGCCTGATCGCGGCGGTGCGGGAGGTGCTGTACCTGGACTAGGGACTCGGGACTCGGGGCTAGGGGCTAGGGGCTAGGGGCTAGGGGCTAGGGGCTCGGGGCTACGCTGGGCTCGTGGCTACTGGCTGCTGGCTACTGGCTACTGGCTACTGGCTTCTGTCTTCTGTCTTCTGTCTTCTGACAAGGATCAGATCATGGCTTCTCGCGTAGTGATGCCGAAGTTGAGCGACACGATGGAAGAGGGCCGCATCCTGCGGTGGCTCAAGAAGGTGGGCGACGCGATCGAGACCGGCCAGGCGCTCGCCGAGGTGGAAACCGACAAGGCCACCGTCGAGATGGAGGCCTACGCGAACGGCACGATCCGGAAGCTCATCGCGACAGAGGGGCAGTTCGTGAAGGTCGGCGACCTGATCGCCATCATCGGCGCCGCCGGACGAGGATGTCTCGGCGCTCGTGCCGGCGGCCGGCGCCGCCGCCCCGGCGGCTCCGCCGGCGCCCGCGCCCCCGACCGTCTCGGCGCCGAGCCGCCGCAGCCGGCCGCGCGACCGGCCGCCGCTGGCGGGCCCGCGCCGACCGGCCGCAGCCTGAAGGCCTCGCCGCTCGCGCTGCGCATGGCGGCCGAAGCCGGCGTCGACCTCGGCAGCCTGCAGGGCACCGGGCCGCAGGGCCGCATCATCAAGCGGGACATCGAAGCCGCGATGCGCGGCGCCCGCCATGCCCGCGGCACCGGCGGCATCCCGTGCGGGCGTGCCGCAGCGGCCGCGGTCGCTGTCGCTGGTGGCGGCGCGCGAAGCGGGCCCCGAGAGCCAGGACGTCGAACTCTCGGCCGTGCGCCGCACCATCGCGAAACGCCTGGTCCAGAGCAAGGGCCCGGTGCCGCACTTCTATCTGACGATCGACGTCGCGATGGACCGCGTGTGGGACGCCTACAAGGCGCTCCGCGATCAGAAGTCGTCGATCAGCGTCAACGACATCATCGTCAAGGCGACGGCGCTCGCGTTGCGGCAGCATCCCGAGATCAACGCGTCGTTCGCCGGCGATCACATCAAGGTCTTCTCCCGGGTGCACATCGGGATGGCCGTGGCGCTCGAGGACGGCCTCATCACGCCGATCCTCCGCGACGCCGACCTGAAGCCGCTCGAGGAGATCTCCGAAGAGGCGCGGAGCCTGGCCGAGCGCGCCCGCGCGAAGAAGCTCCAGCCGAACGAGTACACCGGCGCGACGTTCTCGATCTCCAACCTCGGCATGATGGGGATCGAGGAGTTCTCGGCCATCATCAACCCGCCGGAGGCGGCCATCCTGGCCGTCGGGGCCGTGAGACAGGTGCCGGTCGTCGTCGACGGCGCGCTCGCGGTCGGCTGGCGGATGAAGGTCACGCTCTCCGTGGATCACCGCGTGGCCGACGGCGCGGCCGGCGCGCGGTTCCTGCAGACGCTGCGGAGGTTCCTGGAGCACCCGCTGCTGATGGCGTAGGGCGGGGCTCGGGGCTAGGGGCTAGGGACTCAGGCGATACGAGATGCGCGGCTTCTACGGCACTGGTCCGGCTCGCTCACTGGCCGCCGCGCCGCACGTGCCAGTCGCGCACGAGCGGGACCGCGAGGTCCGGCCGGTCGGTGATGAGGCCGTCTACGCCCCAGTCGAGCAGGCGTCGCATGTCGTCTGCCTGATTCACGGTCCAGACCATCACGGTGACGCCCGCCTCGTGCGCCCGCGCGATGAACTCCGGCGTGACCACGCGCGTCCCGGCGTACACCTCCGGCACCTGAAAGGCCTCGAACGCCGGCCTCACCAGGCGGCCCCCGCCCGGCGCGGCCGCCAGCCCGCTGCGCACGTCCTCCATGTCGGCCCCGGTCCGGATCGCAGGGTCCAGGGCCCGAACCGCGTCGAGCGCGCCCTTCTGAAACGAGCCCACCGTCACCCGGCCAAGCGCCCCGACAGCGTGGATGTCGTCGACCACCGCCTTCGCCAGGCGCGGGTCCGGGGACTTCAGCTCGATGATGACGGCAACGCCCCGGTGGCGGTCGAGCACGGCCCGCAGCGACGGCACGCCGATACCCCGTCCCCGGAACGGGTACGCGCCATCGAGAGCGAAGCGGCAGCCCGCGTCGAGTCCGGCCAGTTCGCCCGCCGTGCGTGCGTCCACGGGACCGACCGCGTCGGTGGTCCGATCCACCGTCGGATCGTGGATGACGACGGCCACGCCGTCGAGGGCGAGGCGGACGTCGAGTTCGATGCCGTCGGCGCCGGCCGCCAGTCCGGTGTCGAAGGCCGCCATCGTATTCTCGGGAGCGAGGCCCGCTCCGCCGCGGTGCGCGTAGACCACGGGGCGCATGGATTCATCTTCTCACGAGCCGCCCGATCCGCCAGAATAGGGCTGAGCCGCCGATGCTGACCACGCTCATCCCCGTCTTCCCGCTGCCCGACGTCGTCCTGTTCCCCGGCGTGTTCCTGCCGCTGCACATCTTCGAGCTCCGCTACCGCCAGATGGTGAAGGACAGCCTCGCCGGGGACCGGCTCATCGGCATCTCGCTGCTCCGGCCCGGGTGGGATCACGACGCGGCGGGCAGGCCGGCCATCTACCCCGTCGGCTGCGTCGGCCTCATCTCCCACATCGAAGAGTTGAGCGACGGGCGCTACAACCTCGTGCTGAACGGCGTGGAGAAGTTCAGGGTCGTCAGGGAAGAGGAGCCGGCCCGGGCCTACCGGCGCGCGTCGGTGGACTACGTCGAGGAGCGCATGACCGCGGCGGACCGGGACAGCGTGCGGCGGCAGCGGCACCACCTCGAACGCCTGCTCACGACGGTCGCCGACACGCCGGACCAGCCGTTTCCCTCGAACCTCTCCGACGAGGAAGTCATCAACGCCCTGGCCCAGTACCTCGATCTCGAGCCCATCGAGCGGCAGGCGCTGCTCGAGCAGGAGGGCGTGGCGCGCCGCTGCGGGGCGCTCATCGACCTGCTCGAGATGAAGGAGATGTCGGGCCTTCACGAGCCCGGCCGCGGGCTGCGGCACTGAGCCCGGGAGCGCCCGGGCCCGTGATAATCTAGCCTTCCTGATGAGTCGGGTACTAGTCACAGGCGGGGCCGGATTCGTCGGGTCCCACGTCGCCGACGCGCTGATTCGCCGCGGGCACGACGTCACCGTGCTCGACGACCTGAGCGGCGGGTTCAGGGAGCACGTGCCGGGCGGCGCCCGGTTCGTGCCGGGCGACGTCGCCGACGCCGCCCTGGTGAACGACCTGTTCGCCGCGTCGAGGTTCGATCACGTCTTTCACCTGGCGGCCTACGCGGCCGAGGGCCTGAGCCACTTCATCCGCCGGTTCAACTACACGAACAACGTCCTCGGCAGCGTCACCCTGCTGAACGCGTCGGTCAACCACGGCGTCCGCACCTTCGTGTTCACCTCGTCGATCGCCGTCTACGGCGCGAGCCCGGTGCTGCCGGTCACCGAGGAGGTGCGGCCGGCGCCGGAGGATCCGTACGGGATCGCGAAGTACGCCGTGGAGCTGGACCTCCGGTCGGCGCACGACCTGTTCGGCCTCGACTTCGTCGTGTTCCGGCCTCACAACGTCTACGGCCCGCGCCAGAACATCGCCGACCGGTACCGCAACGTCGTCGGGATCTTCATGAACCAGCTGCTGCAGGGCCGCCCGATGACGATCTTCGGCGACGGCACGCAGACGCGGGCGTTCAGCTACGTCGACGATGTCGCGCCCGTCATCGCCGAGGCGATCGACACTCCCGGCGCGAGGAACCAGGTCTTCAACGTCGGGGCGGACGAACCGGTCTCGCTCAACGATCTCGCCGGGCACGTCGCCGCCGCGATGGGCGCCGACGGCGCGGTCGTGCACCTGGCGCCGCGCCGCGAGGTCGCGCACATCCACGCGGCGCACGACAGGCTCCGACGAGGTGTTCGGCGATCGGCCTGCGACGCCCCTGGCGCAGGGACTCGCCGCCATGGCCGCGCTGGGCGCGCGCGCGCGGCGCGCGCGCGGGCGCGCCGTTCGAGGGCATCGAAATCGAACGGAACCTCCCGGAATCGTGGCGCCGCGGATGACGGGCTATCACGGCGCGCACTTCACCGAACACCCGGCCCGCGCGGCCGTCTGGAGGGCGATCGCGCGCTACCTGGCGCCCTACGTGCCGGCCGACGCCGACGTGGCGGAACTGGGCGCCGGCTACTGCCACTGGATCAACCACGTCGAGGCCAGGCGGCGCGTCGCGGCCGACATCTGGCCGGACCTGCCGCGCCACGCGGCACCCGGCGTCGAGGCGATGGTGGTCGACGTCGGCCGGGAGCTCGCGACGCTCGGCGGCGAGGCGTTCGACGTCGTGCTGGCCTCCAACCTGCTCGAGCACTTCACACCCGACGCCGCGGCGGACGTCGTGGCGGGCGTCCGGAGCCTGCTCAAACCGGGAGGGCGCGTCATCCTGATCCAGCCGAACTTCCGGCTGGCCTGGCGGTCATACTTCGACGACTACACCCACCGCGCCGTGTTCACCGACGTCTCGTTGCCGGCGCTGTTGCGGGCCCACGGCTTCGCCATCGAACGCGTCGAGCCGGGGATCCTGCCGTACTCGATGCAGGGCAGGCGCCTCCCCGACCGCCGGCTGGCTCGTGGCGGCGTACCTGCGGAGCCCGTACAGGCCGGGGGCCGGGCAGATGCTGGTCGTCGCGTCGAAAGGCCTGTCGCATGTTCGGTGACAAGCGCGTCAGCGTCGTCTTCCCCGCCTACAACGAGGAGGGCCACATTCGCCGCGCGGTCGAGGACTTCCTCTCCTCCGGCGTCGTCGACGAGGTCGTCGTCGTCGACAACAACTCCAGGGACGCGACCGCCCGCGAAGCCGGACTGACCGCGGCGCGGGTCGTGACCGAAGCCCGTCAGGGCTACGGACACGCGCTGCAGAGGGGCCTGCGCGAGGCGTCCGGCGACCTCGTCATCCTCGCCGAGCCGGACGGCACCTTCGTCGGCCGCGACGTGCTGAAGCTGCTGGCCTACTCCGACGATTTCGACATGGTGTGCGGCACGCGGACCACGCGCGAGCTGATCTGGGAGCAGGCCAACATGGGCTGGTTCCTGCGCGTCGGTAACGTCGCCGTCGCCAAGCTGCTCCAGGTGATGCACGACGGCCCTTCGCTGACCGACTGCGGCTGCACGCTGCGCCTGATCCGCCGCACGGCGCTCCGCGCGATCCAGGACCGCCTCACCGTCGGCGGCTCGCACTTCCTGCCGGAGATGCTGATTCTCGCCCTCAAGGCCCGGCTGCGCGTGATCGAGATCCCCGTGAACTACCGCGGGCGGGTGGGTGAATCGAAGATCACGGGGACGCTCGCAGGCGCGATCAGCACCGGCACCCGCATGATCGCGCTCATTCTCAAGCACCGGTTCACGTCATGACCGCCAGGCGCCTGGCCGTCGCTGCTCATCGTCCTGGCGGCCGTTGTGCCGTACCTGCCGACGCTCGACGACTACTTCGCGCAGGACGACTTCGGGGTGGTCGGCCTCCTCTCGTCGAAGCCCGCGGGCTACTTCCCTCGCTGGTTCATCATGCCCTGGACGGAGGACATCTGGGGCTACGTGCCGGACGAGGTCCGCCCGTTCCCCGCGCTGACGTATCAGTTCGCGGGAGTGTTCGGGGCGGCCTCGCCCGTCGCCAACCACGTGATCAACGTGCTGTTCCACCTGGCGAACGCCCTCCTCGTGTTCGCCATCGCCCGGGCCGCGGCCGGGCTGCCGCCGGGCCCGGCCGCGTTCGGGGCCCTCGTCTTCGCGCGTCCTGCCGATGCAGACCGAGTCGGTGGCCTGGGTGACCGGCCGCGTCGACTCCATGCCGGCGTGCTTCTACATGGCGTCGTTCCTGCTGTACGTGCAGTGGCGGTCCCGGCGCCGGGCGGCCCTCTACTGGTGGTCAGCGGCCTGGTTCTTCGTCGCGCTCTTCACCAAGCAGAACACCGTCACGCTCCTGCCGGCCCTCGTGCTGGCCGACTGGATGCTGCTCGGCCGCCGGCCCAGGCTCTCGTGGGAGTGGCTGCGGCCGTACGTGCCGTTCGCCCTGATGACCGCCGGTTTCCTCGTCCTGCGCTATGTGCTCTTCGGCGAGGTGGCGCGCGAGAGCACCCTCGACCGCGGAGCGGGTCCGGCTGTTTCTCATCGACCTCTCGACGCACGTCCGGCGGATGGTCTTCGGAGAGCCCGGCCTGAAGGTGCCGGAGGCCGTCTTCGCGGCCCGCGTGGCGGCGGCGGGCGCCCTCGTCTACGCCGTCCACCGCGTCTTCGGCAATCGTGACGGCCGCGGAACGTGGCGGAAGGTCGCCTACTTCTCCGCCGTCTGGATCGGCCTCGCCGTTGCGCCGACCGTCGTGGCCGGCTACGCGTCCCCGAGACACATGTACCTGGCGTCGGCCGGCTACTCGGTGCTGCTCGGCGTCGGCCTCGACGTGTTCTGGCGCGCGCGCCCGGAGCCGGCGGTGCGGCGGGTCGGCATCGGGCTCGCGTGCGCGGTCCTGCTCGCCTACGCGGTGCTGCTCAGCCGGGACGTCCGCCTGTGGGGGGTCCGCGCGTCGGTGTCGCGCGCCGCCGTGCTGGACCTCGAACGGGAAGCGCTCGCCGCTCCCCCGGGCTCGCTCATCATCGCCGGCGCGCCTCGGCGCAGCTGGGACTTCGCCCTGCCGCACGCCATCCGCCCGCCGTTCGTCGATGACCGACCTCACGACGCGGGTGTCAGTCATCTCCCACTCGTCGAGCCGGCTCCCACAATCAGAACGTCGCAATCGCAGTCGGGCATCCAGCCATCATAACGCCCTGCGAGCCCAGGGCAGTCAGCCTGGAGCAGGGCGCTGTCGCCGACCAAACAAGTAGTAATTTGCCAATTCAGGTCCCGAATCGGCCCGCTCACCGGAAAACCCATCACTCTCAGGCACTTAGCCGGTATGCTGCGATGGCATCCACTCAGCCGAACTGCGTCACGGGCCCTGCCCGTCCGGACCAGGTCGGGCCGAATGGTGCCTCGCGGCGCATCTTCAAGGAGACTGGAATGGCTTACGCCCCCGTCAAGTACGTCGAAAAGGGATTCAGCTATGTCGCCGGCGGGCTGTGGCACGGCTACGCGTTCGCGAGCCGGCTGATGCAGAGAGACTCCTTTACGCCCAGGTGGTCCGACAAGCCTCTGCAGAAGTCGTGGGAGAAGACCAAGCCCGTGCTCGGCTTCCCGCGTGAGACCGACTCGCTCTGCCCGACCTGCGTCCGCGAGGCGCGCCAGGCCATTCTCGACGGCACGAAGGACGTCTCGGTCCTCGTCAACGAGAAGGTCGGCGAGATCAAGGCGACGATCCTGGAGCGCGACGGCAAGATCCTGATGGTGAAGGACTGCCCGGTGCACGGCCACTTCGAGGACGTGATGTCGATCGATCCCGCGATGTTCCGGCACCTCGAGGAGGTGTTCCCGGGCCGGGACATCACGGCGCACAACGACGGGCACCTGCACAACCACGGCAGCAGCACGATCAAGTACGGGCGCGGCTCGGTGCTGACGATCGACCTGACGAACCGCTGCAACATGATGTGCGACCCGTGCTTCATGGACGCCAACCAGGTGGGGTTCGTGCACGAACTGACCTGGGACGACATCAGGACGGCGCTCGACAACGCGATTTCGATCAAGCCGCGCCGCCAGATGTCGGTGCAGTTCTCGGGCGGCGAGCCGACGATCTCGCCGTACTTCCTCGACGCGGTCCGCTACGCGAAGAAGGTGGGCTACAACAGCGTGCAGGCGGCGACCAACGGCATCGAGTTCGCGAAGAGCCCGGAGTTCTGCCGCGCAGGCGGCCGAAGCGGGCCTGCGCTTCGCGTACCTGCAGTTTGACGGCATCGGCAACGCGGCGAACTCCCACCGGCGCGTCGGCAACCTGTTCGACGTCAAGCTGCGCGCGATCGAGAACATGTGGGCCGCGGGCATCGACATCGTGCCGGTCATCACGATCGTGAACGGCCTCAACAACGAGCAGGTCGGCCGGGTGATCGAGTTCGCCCTGGACAACCCGAAGAAGATCTCGTTCCTCTCGTTCCAGCCGGTGTCCTTCACCGGGCGCGACGAGGAAGTCACGCCCGAGCGGCGCGCGGCGCAGCGCTACACGCTGTCGCACCTGGCGCACGACGTCAAGGACCAGACGGGCATCGGCGAGCCGGCTCGCGACTGGTTCCCCATCTCGTTCATCTCGACGTTCACCGACTGGGCCGACCTCGTGAAGGGGCCCGAGCAGCAGTTCGGCAACGTCAGCTGCGGCTGCCACCCCAACTGCGGGATCGGCACGGCCATCCTCGTCGACAAGGAGACCAAGGAGCGCGCGGCCTTCACCTCCTTCGTGAACGGGCCGCAGCTGGCGAAAGACGTCCGCCTCGTCACCGACACGGCCCGCGGCCGCGTGTGGTCGTCGATCGGCATGGCCCTGTCGCTGGCGAGGAACTACGACGCCTTCAAGGCCCCGTCGCGGCTGACCGTGCTCAGCCTCATGGAGCGCTTCGACAAGGCCTTCGGCGCGACCAAGCGCGACTACGGCAAGGTGGGCGACGGGCGGACGATCGAGGACGTGCAGAAGCGCCGGTCCGACAAGTTCCTGTTCCTGTTCATCGCCGGCATGTGGTTCCAGGATCTGTTCAACTACGACTTCCGCCGGACGGAGATGTGCATCATCCCCTACGCGACGCAGATGGGCGAGATCTCCTTCTGCGCCTACAACACCGGCGTCGGCTGGCGTCAGATCGTCGAGAAGATGCACATGACGGCGACGCTCACCAAGTGGTACGAGGAGCACGGCCGCCACGAGATCTTCGCCGGCAACAAGCCCGTGCCGCTCGCCACCACCGATCACTCTCTCGTGCTCAACCCCGAGGCGGTGGCCGCCGGGGCGCAGACAGACCTCGATGACCAGGGCATCGCGAAAAACGCCCGCGAAGAGCAGCTGCAGGCGCGCAAGCTGAAGCAGATGACGCCCGCCGAGCGCCGCCACCACGAGGAGATGGCCAGGCTCTACCGCCAGCACGTCCTCAAGGAGGACCCGAATCTCGTGTCGGTCGGGATGCTGAAGGCGTCGCAGAAGAAGCGCGAATCCGAAGCCGCTACTTCTTCAGCCGGCGTCTTCCTGATCAGGCGCCTTGGCCGGCGGTTTCTTGACCGGCGGCTTCGCCGCCGGGCGGGCACGAATTCCACCATCACGTTGCTGATGAGGGCGATGGGCCGGCCGGGGCCGGTGAACATCTCGTCGGCATCCGGCCGCCTCGCCGCCAGCTTCTCTCCCAGCACCCAGACCTGGGTCAGATCCGCGGGCAGTTCGACGCGGATCGGTTCCGCGCCGGTCGGGGCGACCGCCTTCAGGCCGCCGGGCCCGGCACCCCCGCCGATCCGATCGAACAGGTCGGCCGCCGTCCGGAACTCGCTCTGGACGACAGCCCGCGTCATGAGCGTGTTGTCCATCGTCATCACCCCGACTGTCGCGGTGAGCCGGGCGTAGGACCTGCCCGCGCGCACCAGGTCCTCCGAGTACGTGATCCGGTTGTGGAGGTCGAAGGTGAGCACCGTCGTGCCCCGGTGAGGCGGTATCGTGATGGTGATGCCGTCGGCAGGCGTGCGGCCGATGGGCACGTCGCAGAAGACCCGCCTCGTGCCGACGCCGCTGCCAAGCGGCGACGGGCAGTCCACCTCCGCCGGCGCGATCTTCTTCGCGGGCGGCGGCGCGGGCTTGCGGGTCGTCGTGCGGGTCTGCGCGCCGGCATGGGCCGGAGCGAGGCACGCCATCAGCAGCAGGAGAACCAGGAGACGTCGGCGCATCGCACGCAGTATACCAGCGGCGCATCGCCGCGAGCCCGATCGTGCGAGCACCCGGGCTAATCCTGCCGGCGACGGATGAGTTCGAGGAACTCCATGCGGGTCCGATCGCTGTTCGCGGAACGCGCCGAGCATCGAACTGGTCACGGCGAAGGAGCGCTGCTTCTCGACGCCCCGCATCGCCATGCACAGGTGCGTGGCCTCCATGACGACGGCCACGCCCAGCGGGTCGATCTTCTCGCGGATCGTCTCGGCGATCTGGCTCGTCAGGCGCTCCTGCACCTGCAGCCGCCGCGCGAAGATGTCCACGAGCCTGGGGATCTTGCTGAGCCCGATCACCTTCGTGCCGCGGGATGTACGCCACGTGGCACTTGCCGAAGAACGGCAGGAGGTGGTGCTCGCACAGGCTGAAGAAGTCGATGTCCTTGACGATCACCATCTCGCTGTAGCTCACCGTGAACAGGGCCTTGTTGATGACCTCGTCCACGTCGGCGTCGTACCCGCTCGTCAGGAACTTCAGCGACTTCGCCACCCGCCGCGGCGTGTCCGCGCAGGCCCTCGCGCGACGGATCCTCGCCCAGCTCGACCAGCAACTGCTTGACCAGGTCTTCCATGGCTCGTCCTACTCCGTGTCGATCTGCGCCCGCTGCAGCCGGCCGCTGAAGTCGACGTAAATCGACTTCCACTCCGAGAACACGTCCAGGGCGGCCTCGCCGGCCTCCCGGTGCCCGTTCCCGGTGTTCTTCGTGCCGCCGAACGGCAGGTGGATCTCTGCGCCGATCGTCGGCGCGTTCACGTAGAAGAGGCCCGTGTGCAGGTCGCGCATCGCGCGGAACGCGAGGTTGATGTCGCGTGTGTAGATCGACGCCGACAGCCCGTACTCGACGCCGTTGGCGATGGCCACCGCCTCGTCGAACGACTCGAAGGGCATCACCGAGACCACCGGCCCGAAGATCTCCTCCTGCGCAATCCGCATGTGCGGATCGACGTCGGTGAACACCGTCGGCTCGTGGAAGTACCCCTTCGCGTACGCGCCCGTCTCGAGGGCGTGGCCGCCGCAGGCCAGTGTCGCGCCCTCGGACCTGCCGATGCCGACGTACTTCACGACCGTGTCGAGCTGCCCGCGGCTGACCGACGGCCCCATCTGCACGGTCGGGTCGAGGCCGTCGCCCACCTCGAGCGCGCGCACCCGCTCGACGTAGCGGTCGACGAACGCCCGGTAGATGCGCCGGTGCACCGCCACGCGGCTCGCCGCCGTGCACCGCTGCCCGGTCGTCCCGAAACCGCCCCACACGCACCCGTCAACGGCGAGTTCCAGGTCCGCGTCGTCCATCACCACGATGATGTTCTTGCCGCCCATCTCGAGATGGACCTTCTTGAAGCTCGGGGCCGCCTTGGTGCTCACCGTGCGCCCGACCTCGGTCGAGCCGGTGAACGACACGACGCTGACCGCCGGCGACTCGAGCAGCGCGTTGCCCACGTCGCCGCCGCCTCCCGTGACGAGGTTGACGACGCCCGGCGGCATGCCCGCGTCCTCGAGCACCTTGACGAAGTTCCACGCCGAGAGCGGGGTGAGCGTGGCCGGCTTCAGCACGACCGTGTCGCCGCAGATGAGCGCCGGCAGGATCTTCCACGACGGGATCGCCATGGGAAAGTTCCACGGCGTGATGATGCCGCACACGCCGATGGGCTGGCGAATCGACATCGCGAACTTGTCGCGCAGCTCCGATGGCGCCGTCTGCCCGTGCTGGCGGCGCCCCTCGCCCGCCATGAAGTAGGCCATGTCGATGGCCTCCTGGACGTCGCCGCGGGCCTCCTCGAGCACCTTGCCCATCTCGCGCGTCATGTCGCGGGCGAGGCTCTCCTTGCGCTCGACCAGCAACTGGGCCGCGCGGTAGAGGATGTCGGCCCGCTTCGGCGCCGGCACGAGGCGCCAGCGCTCGAACGCCCGCGCGGCCGCGTCGATGGCCCGATCGGCGTCGATCCGGGAGGACTTCGCGAAGGTGCCGACGAGATCGTCGGTGTTGGCGGGGTTCCGGTTCTCGAAGACCTCGCCGGACGCGGCCGGCACCCACTCGCCGTCGATGAGGTTCTGATAGGTCGGGACGCTGCGCTCGTTCATGGTCATGATGCCTGCCGGGGGGACCCTCCCATCATACCAAGCCGGGGCATGGTATAGTGCCCGCCGATGGGCCCCGACAAGCGGGAGTCGCCGCGCACCGAGATCCTGGGCCGGCTGGCCGGGGAGGTCAGCGTGCCGGCCCCCATGCTCATCCGCGACATCAGCCGCGGCGGCGCGCAGATCGAATGCGCGTTTCCCCTCATCCTGGGCAGCGCCCACGAACTCCGCCTCCACCTCGGCGACGACTCGGTCGTCGTGAGGGCCCGCGTCCTGCGCTGCCAGATCGCGGACATCGGCCGCGACCTGGTCCGGTATGTCGCGGGCGTCGAGTTCGTCGAGCTTGCGCCCCACGCCGACGCCGCCATCGCCGCCTACCTCGACCGTGTCAGGCGGGAGCGCGAGCCTCAGCCCGGAGCTGACCCTACTTGACGCGGAGGTGGGCGAGGTAGTCGCCGGATTCGACGAGCTGTCCCTGCCCGAGCGGTGCGTTGTAGAAGTACACCCAGGCCGTTTCCTCGGCCCCGCCCTCCAGCGTGACCGTCACCAGAGACCGCTGGTAGAGGCTGGTATCAGGTTCGTTCGGGCGGTAGCCTTCGATTTCGTCGAGCTTGGCGAGCACCGAGGGATCGTCGACGGCTTCGTAGAGTTCCCCGGTCACGCGGCGGTCCGGCGCGGGAACGGCGGCCGGGAAGAGGCCGAGGTCGTAGAGCGCCGCCGCGATCCAGCCGCGACCCAGGAAGCGCATCCGCGTGTCGATGCCGGCCCGCTTGCGCCGATCGAAACCCGCCATGAGCGTCCCGTAGACGAAGATCTTGTCGGTCACCGGTGGACCAGCCTCTCAGCGGGGCAAACGACGGAGCCGTGCGCGCCACACGTATCGGCGTGGTCGCCGACGGAGCGCAGGAGCCTTGGGTATGGCAGCAGTGTAGATGGCGCGCAGGGCTTAGTCAAGGCGCGCGCGCGCACGCCGCGACCGTACGCGCGACGGCCCGGTCGCGCTCGCCAGGCCCGGGCTCGGCGACTCGGCCGCGGCCCGGGCCGTCGGCGGCATCTGGCCGCCGTGCGCAGCGCCGGCCTACTGCTTCGGCGCGCCCTCGTCGAGCTTCTTGAACTTCTCGCCCATCGCGCGCGCGGCCTCGAACGCGTCGAGCATCTCGTTGGTCACCGCGAAGGAGATGGCCACCTCCCTGCCGTCGCCCGACAGCTGCACGTCCGGCATCATCTTCTGCATGCCCGGTTTGCCGCCGGCCTGCATCTTCGCCAGCGCGACGAAGCCGCGCACGATGTCCCGCAGGTTCTCGGCCGCCTGTTCATCCTTCGCCTCGGCCTTCACCACCGCCTGCAGGCCGCCGTTCACCCGCCCGCTCGCCGAGAACCAGCTGATGGGCGGAATCCTCTCGCTCACCTCGGCCGGCAGCGATGCCTGCGCCGAGATGGCGTCGAACCGGCCCACGGCCCACATGCTCTCGCCGCTCATCCCGCCGACCAGCCGCATCATCTCGGCGTTGGCCGGGACGTTGTCTCCGCCGGCGCCGCGGTCCACCGCCCGTCGCACCATGTCGGCCGTGCCGAGCGCCACCACGCCCTTGCCGAGGAACGCCCATGGCCATCTCGGGACCGCCCGCGGCCTTCTGCACCCTTCGCGTGGTGCGCCATGACCAGGAGCCGCGTGCCCTTGTACTGCTCGGTCTTGCCGCCGTGCTCCACCGCCATCGCCTCGATCTTCGACGTGTCGAACCGGCCGGTGACCACGACAAGCCCTGTTCTCTCGGCATCGGGCCCCGGCGTGCCCATGCAGGCCACCACGTGGTCGATGTCCTGCTCGATGTCGATGCCGGTCTGGGTCTTGAACTCGCTGCGCCCTTCGTCGGTCACGCCTTCGAACTTGCGCAGCCGCTGCCGCAGCTCCGAGTTCATGACGTCACGGACGTTGGCATAGGCCACGACGGCCGAATCGCCCGGCAGGTACTTGAGCTCCTCCGGCCCGTTCTGGCCGGAGAACAGGCCCGCGGGCATCCCGCCGTAGAAGGCGACCAGGCCAATCGACAGCCCCAGGATGAGGACCATCACCGACCCGATAAGGAAGTAGCGTGTCTTGGCGGTCATCGTTCAACGCCTCCACTCAAGATAGACGGCAGGCCCGGCGGGAAGTTCCATCAACCCCATGATTGTGTTCCGGTTGCGGCGGTCCTACTGTTCGAGGACGTACTCTTTGCGCTCGACCGTGCGGGCCGCGAGGGCGATGAACACGACCACGTAGCCCGCCAGCCAGACCAGGCTGACCCACACCGGCGGCACCTCCCGGAACAGCGCCTGGAGGGCGCTCCCGAGGCCCTCCTGGGGCATCGAATGCGGCACCAGCGCCTGGAGGTAGTAGGCGATGGTCAGCCGCCGCAGGTAGCCGGGCAGCAGCAGCGCCAGTTGCTCCCAGCCGAACGCGAACACCAGGCCGGTGACCAGCGGGTACTTGAACTAGGCGCCGATGAACGCGAAGACCGCGCCGTAGGCCGCCAGGCCGATGCCAAGCAGCGCCAGATCCTTCAGCAGCGCGGGAAACGAGGCCGCGAGCGACCCGTTTCCGAGCGGGACGACGAGCAGGTAGAGGAGGACCACCGACGGCAGGACCACGAACACCGTGGTCACGAGATACGCCAGGTACTTCCCCGCCAGGACGGCCCCATGGGGAATCGGGCGGACGAACAGGTACGTGATGGTCTTGTCGTCCACCTCGTCGGCGATCAGGGCCGTCCCGTAGAACACCCCGAGCACCGGCACGATGAAGCGGAGGTAGAGGAGCCAGATCATGCCGCCGAACACCGTCGGCCCGCTCACCTGGGCGCCTTCGATGCGAACGCCGCCCGTAATCCCGAGCGCCTCGAGCACGCGGAACAGCACGCCGAGCGCCAGCGGCGACCCCACGATGAGCGCCAGGAAGATCGTGCGGCGGGACCAGAGCATCTGCCCCAGCGACAGGTCGAACACCCGCATGGCCGCCGACAGGAACGGCGGAGCCTGGCGCGCGGGGCCGGCGGCCCACGGCGCGTGTCCCGGCGAGGCCGGCACGATCGGATCGGGTGCGGTGTCGCTCATTTGACCAGGAACTTGAAGACCGCCTGCAGGTTGTCGTCAGGCGAGGTGACTTCGGTGATCTCCCCGGCCCGCCCGTCGGCGGCCAGTTCGGTCAGGTACCGGTAGAAGCTGTCCGGCTTCGACGTCTCGACGACGATCGCGCCCTGTTCGAGCTTGAGGCTCAGCACGTCGTCGCGCGTCAGGAACTCGCGCGCCAGGTCCCGCGGGCGCTCGGCCCGCACGTGGACCGTGTGCGGGTGCTCGTCGATGAGATCCCGGATCTGGTGGACGTCGCCCTCGGCGAGGATCCGGCCGTTGTTGATGAGCAGGATCGACGAGGTCATCGCCTCGATCTCGTGGAGGATGTGGCTCGACACGAGGATGCTGCGGCCTTCGCGCGCCCACTCCTTGATCAGGCGGATGGTGCGGCGGCGGGCAATCGGGTCCATGCCCGAGAGCGGCTCGTCGAGGATGAGCAGCTCCGGGTCGTGCACGAGGGCCTGGGCCAGCTTGACGCGCTGCCGCATGCCCTTGCTGTAGCCGCCGATCTTCTTGTTGGCGGCGTCCATCAGGTCGACGCGCTCCAGGGCGTACCGGGCCGCCGAGCGCGACGCCTGCTCGTCGAGGCCGTTGAGCCGGGCGAGGCCCGCGACCCACTCGAGGCCCGTCATCCGGTCGTAGAAGGCGTCCTGCTCGGGGCAGAACCCGATGCGGAAGAAGATCCGCGGGTTGCCCCAGACCGGCTCGCCGAGCACGGTGATGGACCCCTTGCTCGGCTTGAGCTGGCCGGTGAGCAGCTTCAGCAGCGTCGACTTGCCGGCGCCATTCGGCCCGAGCAGGCCCGTGATGCCCGGCGGGATGGACACGCTGACATCGTTCAGGCCGATGACCTGGCCGTACCACTTCGACAGGTGATCCGCCACGACCAGGGGCGTCACGTCACCACCTCCACGCCGCGCACGCGGCGCTCGAGCACGTAGGCGGACGCCCCGACGATGACGGCGAGCGCCAGCACCGTCGCCCACGCCGGGGTGTCGTAGCGCGGCTCGACCCGGAACACCAGGTCGCCGAGGTGCTGCAGATTGCCCTGGAGCGACATCCACGAGAACGTCGTGTTCCGCGTCACCACGAAGACGACGCCGTAGAGCGCGTGGGTGAAGAACATCATGCCGGCATACATGATCCCGACAAACCGCGCGCTCTTCGAGAGCGACGAGAGCGCGAGCATCACCATGCACAGCACGACGGTCTCGATGCCGGTCGCCACGAGGATCGCCGGCAGCAGGAACAGGTTCGCCTTCAGGAACGCCAGGTTGCCGGCGAACACGATCTGGATGACGAGCAGCATCGTCGCCGGCACCCACGTGACCAGCAGGAGGAAGAACGCCAGGACGCCGAACTTGCCGGCGATGTACTCGAAGCGGCCGAGGGGCTTCGACAGGTAGATCTGCAGGGCGTTCGCCCGCAGGTCGTTCGCGATGAGCCCCGCGCCGGTGAAGATGGTGATGAAGAACGTGAAGATGCCCTGCTGCTCGAGGAACTGGCGGAACGTCTCGGGCGTGGGCGCGAGCATGGACGCCTGAGGGAAGTTCGCCGCGATGTACATCTGCACGGCGCGGACGATGAAGGGCAGCCACGCGACGAGCAGCAGCCCCAGGAACTTGCGTTTCGCGAGCATCGTCCTGATGCCCGCCGCGGCGATGACGGTCCAGGCCCGCCCCTCGGGCGCCCGGTCGCCGCCGTACCGCCGGTAGCTCTGGTCGTGGATGGGCACGGCCTACTCCTCGCCCACGGCCTGGGCAAACACGTCTTCGAGGGTCGGCAGGCTGGGCCGCAGGTGGCGGACCTGCACGCCGTGCCGGGCCGCCAGGGAAAACAGCGCGTGCGCGCCGCGCTCGTCGGGCACGAACACCCGCATGACGTCTTCTTCGCCCGCGTGGACCGACAGCCCGGCGTCGGCCAGGACCCGGCTGAACGCGGCGCGGTCGCCCTTGATGCGGAACTCGAACACGCTGCCGCGGGGCCCTTTCAGCTCGTCGATGGGCCCCTGGGTCGCCACGATCGCCTGGTGCAGCACGACGACGTGGTCGCACGTGAACTCGACGTCCGGCAGCAGGTGCGACGAGAGGATCAGGTTCATGCCCTTGTTGTGGGCCAGGTCGCGGATGAGCTCGAGCATCTCCTCGCGGCCCTTCGGGTCCATGCCGTTGGTGGGCTCGTCGAGGAACAGGAGGTCCGGATCGTGCACCAGGGCCTGGGCCAGCTTGATGCGCTGCTTCATCCCCGTCGAGTAGGTCTCGACGTTCCGGTACCGGGCCTCGCCCAGGCCCACGTAGTAGAGCACCTCGTGGGAGCGCTGCATCGCGTCCACCGGGGGCAGGCCGGCCAGCTGGCCGCAGTACGCCACGAACGAGACGGCGTTCATGCCCGGGATGTGGGCGTCAATCTCGGGCATGTAGCCGAGGCGCGCGCGGATCTCGGCGGGCGAGGTCGCCACGTCGAGGCCGAGCACCTTCATCGCGCCGGCGGCCGGCTTGATGAAACCCAGCAGCGTCTTGAGCAGCGTGCTCTTGCCCGCGCCGTTCGGGCCGAGCAGGCCGACCGCGCCCCGCGGGAACGACGCGGTCACGTCGTTCAGGGCCCGCTGCTTCCCGTACAGGACGGTGAGGCTGCTGATGGAGACGACGGGATCGGCGGCAGAATCGCTCATGCTCACCAGCTAGATACGGACGGACGATGGCGCTTGTTCACTCATCGGGCGCAGTCAGTAGCAGTAGCCAGTAGCCAGTAGCCAGTAGAAAGCAAGAAGGTCACGTGCCAGCGTGACGTGTCCGCCTTCTGCTACTGGCTCACGTGACTACTGGCTTCTGGCTACTGACCATCGTCAGAGCGCCCCCCGCAACCCCAGCGCGTCGGCCTGCTCGCGCATGAAGGCGATGACATTCGCCACGTGGGCGTCCAGGGGCACGCCGATCTCCTCGGCTCCCCGGCGCAGGTCGTCGCGGTTGACGGCCCTGGCGAAGGCCTTCTCCTTCATCCGCTTCACGACCGACTTCGCCTCGAGGTCGAGCAGGCTCTTCGACGGCCGGATGAGCGCGGCCGCCGTGACGAACCCCGCCATTTCGTCGCAGGCGAAGAGCGTGTGCTCGAGACGCGACTCGCGCGCGACCCCGGTATGGTCGGCGTGCGACAGGACCGCCCGCACCAGCCACTCCGGATAGCCGCGATCGCGCAGGATCTCGGCGCCCTTGAACGGATGATCGGCGAGATCCGGGTAGCGCTCGTAGTCGAAGTCGTGCAGGAGCGCCGTCACGCCCCAGGCCGTCCTCGTCCTCGCCCCACAGCCGGGCATAGCCCCGCACGGCGGCTTCGACCGCCAGCGCGTGCTTCTGCAGGCTCTCGTTCTGCGTGAACTCCGTCAGCAGCGCCCACGCCGCGTCGCGCGACAGTTCCATCGTGCTCCTCGTCCCGGATCGCCGAATCCCGAATCCCGAGTCCCAGTCTAGCGCACCAGATTGATATACGCCGTGATGATCAGCGCGTTCGTGAAGTCGATGAAGAACGCGCCCGACCATCGGCACGACGAGGAACGCCCGCGGGGCGCTGCCGAACCGCTCCACGATCGCCTCCATGTTGGCCACGGCGTTCGGCGTGGCGCCGAGGCCGAAGCCGCAGTGGCCGCCGGCCATGACCGCCGCGTCGTAGTCGCGGCCCATGACGCGGAAGGTGACGAAGTACGCGAAGGCCGCCATCATCGTCACCTGCACCGTCAGGATGACCAGCATCGGGACGGCGAGGTCGAGCAGTTCCCACAGCTTGAGCGACATCAGCGCCATCGCCAGGAACAGCGACAGCGCGATGGTCCCGAGATCGTCGACCACGCGCTGGTCCAGCCTGAGCGCGGCGCGACGACCTCGTCGCCGTTCCGGATGACGCGCCGCGATGATCATCGCCCAGATGTACGCGGGCAGCGTCACGTACTGGCCCAGCCAGCGGCTGAGCAGCGAGCCGGCCCACATCGCGACGAGGATGACGGTCATCGTCTTGAGCAGCGTGTAGGCCGTCGGGCGCCTCGCCCGCCGGCTCCGTGTCGATCTCGCTCTCGAGGCCCATCGCCTCGACCTCGCGGGCGCGGCCGCCGCGCCGGCGCCTGCGCCCGGGCGTCTTCAGCCGGTTGCCGCGAGATGAGCGCCGTGGCGACCGGACCGCCGATGAGGCCGCCGCTGACCAGCCCGAAGGTGGCGGCCGCCATCGCGAGCGTGACGGCGCCGCTGAACGCGTACTGTTCCTCCATCAGCTTGCCGAAGGCGGCTCCCGTGCCGTGCCCGCCGGTCATCGTGATCGACCCGGCGATGAGGCCGAGGAACGGATGGACGCCCAGCCCCTTGGCCAGCAGCACGCCCACGCCGTCCTGGACGGCGGCGAGCGCGCTCGCCAGCACCCAGAACAGCAGCACCTGGGGCCCTCCGACCTTCAGCAGCGCGAGGCTGGCGCCGAGGCCGATCGTCGTGAAGAAGGCGATCATCAGCGGGCGTCTGGAGCGTCGTGTCGAACTCGAACGCGACCACGCCCTGCAGGCGCAGCGTCGAGCGCCACCGCCGCGAAGAGGAACCCGCCGACGACCGGCGCCGGGATGTTGTAGCGGTCGAGCACACCCACGCGCCGGCGCACGCCGTACCCGACGAACAGGATGACGGCCGCCAGGGCGAGCGTCTGCACCATGTCGAGCTTGAAGACGAGGCTGGTCATAGGGATCCGGCTGACGGAGTTCCGTGCATGATATATTCGTCCGCCAGCAAACTCCAGCGGGGTACGCGAGTGATTACAGCGCTGTTCATCGCACTGGGGATCCTGGTGCTCTCCTACATCGGCTTCTGGTTCGTGCAGGTCCGCCAGAACCCGGACACGCCGGACCCCGGGCGCGCCGGACGCCGAGCGCATCGGCGGTCGGCTTCGTCGCCAACTTCTTCGACGCCCTCGGCATCGGCAGCTTCGCCACGTCGACCACCTACTTCCGGCTGCGGAAGCTGGTGAGGGACGAACTGATTCCCGGGTCGCTCAACGTGGGCTACTGCGCTGCCGACGGCGACGCAGGCCTTCATCGGCATCGCCGTGATCGAAGTCGACCCGATGACGCTCGTGCTGATGATCGCCACCGCCGTCGCGGGGTCGTGGTTCGGGGCCGGCCGGGTCGCCCACTGGCCGCGCCGCACCATCCAGGTCGGCATGGGCATCGCGCTGCTGGTCGCCGCCGTTCTTCTTCCTCGCCCGGCTGCTCCAGTGGATGCCGTCGAGCGACGAGGGCACGCTCGACTCTCACGGGCACGCGGCTCGTGCTCGGCCTGGCCGGCAGCTTCCTCCTCGGCACGATCATGCCGCTCGGCATCGGCTACTACGCGCCCGTGCATGATCCTGGTGAGCGCGCTCGGCATGAATCCGCGTGCGGCGTTTCCCATCATGATGGGCGCGTGCGCGTTCCTCATGCCCGTCGCCAGCATGAACTTCATCCGCAACAAGCGCTACAGCCTGAAGTCCACCGTCGGCATGGCCATCGGCGGCATCTTCGGGTCGGCACTGGCGCTGCTCGTGGTCAAGGAGATGGACCTGAACAACGTCCGGTGGCTCGTGATGTTCGTCGTCCTCTACACGGGCGTCTCCCTGCTGAGGACCGCCGCCAGGGAGAAGGCGGCCGCCGGCGTCGGCCAGGCGCCGTCGCCGCCGAGTAGCGCCAGCCGGCGACGGCGCCGGCGTCAGGCGCCGCCGGCGAGCGCCCGCGCGCGGCCGACGACCTCGATGGTCTTCGGCGTGAGATCATAGCGGGCGAGATCGCCCGTTTCCACGAGGGCGACCTCCGCGACGTCGCTCCCCGCCGCCGGCGTGCCGCCCGGACGGTGCAGAGGAAGTCCACCAGCACGTAGTGGAAGCGGGGCCGGCCCTGCTCGTCGCGGGTGATGCGGTCGAACACGTCCACGACGGGCCCGACCTCGACGTCCAGGCCCGTCTCCTCCTTCATCTCCCGGGCCAGCCCCTCGGCCAGCGTCTCCCCCACTTCGAGCGCCCCGCCCGGCAGGCTCCACCGCCCGGCCAGCGGCTCGAAGCGGCGCTTGATGAGCAGCACGCGCCCGTCGACGAAGACGATGCCGCCCACGCCGACAATGGGCCTCGACGGGTACTCCCGGCCTGACCGGGCGTCGGCTGCGCCGCCCGCGCCGCTGTCCGGAGCCGTCACTGCCCCATCACCTTCACGACCACGCGCTTCTTGCGCTGGCCGTCGAACTCGGCGTAGAAGACCTGCTCCCATGGGCCGAGGTCCAGCGCCCCGTTCGTGATCGGCAGCATCACCTGGTGCCCCATCACGGTCCGCTTCAGGTGCGCATCGGCGTTGTCCTCGCCGGTCTGGTGGTGGCGGTAGTCGAGGCCGGCCGGGGCCAGCTTCTCGAGCCAGGCCTGGATGTCGTGGATGAGGCCGCCCTCCCAATCGTTGACGTACACGGCGGCGGTGATGTGCATGGCCGACACCAGCACCATGCCCTCCCGGACACCGCTCGCCTTGACGATCGCGGCGACCTCGTCGGTGATGCGGACGATCTCGCGCCGCTGCTTCGTCTGGAACCAGAGGTAGTCGGTGTGGACAATCATGGGGCGGATCATACTCGGGACTCGGGACTCGGGACTCGGGATCCACGGACGTACGTCAGAAGCCAGAAGCCAGAAGCGGCATCGACGATTGTCAGAATGCCAGAAGCCGACACGCTGCACCGGGAGTGCCTTGCCTGCTTCGGCTCTGCTTCTGGCTTCTGGCTTCTGACTTCTGGCTTCTGGCCTCCCGCTGTCCTACACTTGGGTGCATGAAGCACCTTCAGCGCCGTCATCTGCCTCGCGCATGCTGACCGCCCCCGCGTTTGCCCAGTCGTCACCGCCCGCGCGCCCGACGGGAGCGTCGGTCGACCAGGCCGCGCCGAAGCGCATCGGCCGTCCCACCGGGGCGGAGGTGGACTATCACGTCCACCCGAAAGGCGGATTGACCGTCGAGGACGCGCTGCGCCGGTCGCGGGAGACGGGCATCTTCTACGGCCTCGCGATCAACGGCGGGCTCGGCCAGCCGGCCGGGAACGACGCGGGGCTCGAGGCGTTTCTGCGGGAACTGGACGGCAAGCCGGTCTACAAGGCGATGCAGGCCGAGGGCCGCGAGTGGGTCCGGATGTTCTCGAAGGCGACCCTCGAGAAGTTCGACTACGTCTTCACGGATTCGATGACGTGGACCGACGACAGCGGCAAGCGCATGCGACTCTGGATCCCGGAAGACGTGGGAACCATCGGCGATCCGCAGAAGTTCATGGACACGCTGGTGGACCGCGCGCGTCGGGCATCTTCGCCAACGAGCCGATCGACATCTACGTCAACCCGACGTTCCTGCCGGACCAGCTGGCGGCCGACTACGATCGCCTCTGGACGCCCGCGCGGATGAAGACGGATCGTGGACGCGCTTGCCGCGCAGGGCATCGCCATGGAGATCAACAACCGCTACCGGATTCCCAGCGCGGCGTTCATCAGGCTCGCGAAGCAGGCCGGGGTGAAGTTCGCCTGCGGCACCAACAACGCCGGCGCCGCCGACCTCGGCCGAAACGAGTACTGCGCGGAGGTGATCCGCGAGCACGGCCTGCGGGCGGAGCACTTCTGGACCCCTCCGGCCGACGGCGCGAAAGCCGTGCAGCGCAAGCCGCTCCTCCGCTGACCGGAACGATCCGATGCGGCGATCTCGCCCGGACGATGGGCCGCCCGCGGCCGCTGCTGACGGCGGCTTCGACATCGCGGCGCCCCGCGGGTTGCGCGACGTGCGGCGCTTCTCGCACGAGGCCATGGCCACCGTCTTCGAGGTGCACGGCGTGCACGCCGACGCACGGTACGCGGCGCAGGCGGCCCAGGCCGCGTTCGATCTCGCGGACCGCCTCGAGAGTCAGCTGAGCCGCTTCCTTCCCAACAGCGACGTCGCACGAATCAACCGGCTCGCGGCCGGCGAGACCACGCGTGTGAGTGACGCCACGATGGAATGCCTCGTCATCGCGCGGCACGTGTTCGACCTCACCGGCGGTGCCTTCGACGTCTCGATCGGCACGGGCCTGCCGTCGCTCGAACTCGACGCCGACAACGGCGTGGTCCGTGCGACGACGGGCGATGTGCGGATCGACCTCGGGGGCATCGGCAAGGGCTACGCGGTCGACCTGATGGCCGAACTGCTCGAGGAGTGGGGGATCGAGCGGGCGCTGGTCCACGGAGGATTCAGCTCCGTGATGGCGCTCGAGGGGCCGGCGGACCGGGACGGGTGGCCCCTCACGTTGAGCGACCCCGCCTCCCCTTCCACGGTGCTCGCTCATCTCTCGGTCCGTCAGACGGCGCTCGGAGCCTCCGGGCTTCGCAAGGGCGATCACATCGTGGACCCGCGCACCGGCCGGCCCGTCCGCGGCCGCCGCGCGGCCTGGGTCGCGGTGCCCCGCCCGAAACCGGCCGGCGCCGGGGCGCGGACGGCCGACCGCCCGCGTCTCGCTCCCGCGGCCGTGGCCGATGCCCTGACGACGGCGTTCATGCTGCTGAGGCTCAAGGACATCGCATCGCTGTGCCAGCGGAACCCCGGCCTCGAGGCCTGGATCCTGCCGGCTGCGGCCGGCGAGCCCGCAGGGCCGCTCGCGACTGCGGCACTTCGGCGACGCGCTGTCGGAATGACGGCGCCTTCCTGTCTTGGCGGTGCACAAGCCCCCGGGTATACTTCGTAGCGCCTGCGTCGAGATCGAGGTGCGGGGCGCCCGCGAAACTGGCGGCGGAAGATCAGGAGACGAGCGATGGCTGGTGAGGACAAGAAGGGCAAGACAACGGCAGAGGACCGGGCTGCAGGGCCGAGGAAGCTCGATCGGCGCGACGTCTTGATGGGGCTCTCCACCGTCCCGGCGCTCGGGCTCTTCGGTTACGCGTGGAGCAGGCAGCGCCGGTACCAGCAGGCGAAGCTGCAGGAGGCCGCGGCGCAGCCCGTGGCGGCGGGCGATCTGCAGGAGATCAACGTCGCGCTGCTCGGCGCGGGCGCCCAGGGCCAGGTGCTGACCGACGCGATGCTTCGCATTCCCGGCCTGCGCTTCCGCGCGGTGTGCGACGTGTGGACGGAGTACAACCAGAAGCGCGTCGTCAACAGCCTCAGGAAGTTCAAGCACGAGGTCAACGCGTACGAGGACTACCGCGAGATGCTCGACAAGGAGAAAGAGCTCGACGCGGTCGTCATCGCCACGCCTGACTTCTGGCACGAGAAGCACGCGGTGGACTGTCTCAAGGCCGGCAAGCAGGTGTACTGCGAGAAGGAGATGTCGAACACCCTCGAAGGCGCCCGCGCCATGGTGGCGGCCGCCCGCGAGACCGGCAAGCTCCTGCAGATCGGCCACCAGCGCCGGTCGAACCCGCGCTACCTCCACTGTTACGAGAAGCTGCTCGGGGAGGCGAAGCTGCTCGGCCGGATCGTGACCATCAACGGCCAGTGGAACCGGGCGCTGACGCCGGACCTCGGCGCCCCGGACCGCTACGCGATCCCGGAGGCGCGGCTCAAGCAGTACGGCTTCAGGGACATGCGCCAGTTCAGGAACTGGCGCTGGTACAGGGGCCTCGGCGGCGGGCCCATCGTGGACCTCGGCTCGCACCAGATCGATATCTACTCCTGGTTCCTCGGCGTGAACCCCTCCGCGGTCACGGCACGAGGCGGCACGCTCTACCACGACCCGGTCACGCACGAGTGGTACGACACGGCCATGGTCGTCTACGACTACGACACGCCCCTCGGCCCGGCCATGGGGTACTACCAGACGCAGACGACCAACGGCAGCCAGGGCTACTTCGAGAACTTCATGGGCGACCAGGGGACGCTGCTCATCTCCGAGTCCGACGTCCACGGGGCCAGGCTCTACCGCGACACGAACGCCCCGGCCTGGGACACGTGGGTCCAGAAGGGTTTCATCGCCGCGCCCAAGATCCAGGAGGTGAAGGAGAAGGCCGACACGGCGGTGACCGACGTGCGCGAGTCGGTCTCGCCCGACGAGCACCAGGTGCCGATCGTGATACGCGACCCGTTCCACCAGCCGCACCTGCAGAACTTCTTCGACGCGGTGCGCGGGAAGGCGACGCTCAATTGCCCGTCGGAGGAGGCGTACGCCACGGCGGTCGCCGTGCTCAAGGTGAACGAGGCCATCGAGGCGAAGTCCCGGCTGTCCTTCAAGCCCGAAGACTTCAAGATCTAGAGGAGCCTGGACATGGAAGACGGACGGTTCTCCCGCTGGCCGATGATCGCCATTACGGTGCTGCGGATCGCCGTCGGGTGGCACTTCCTCTACGAGGGCATCGCGAAGCTGACGTCGGCGTCGTGGTCGGCATCGGGCTACCTGAAGCAGGCCCGGGGGCCGTTCGCCGGACTGTTCAAGTGGCTGGCAAACGAGCCGAACCTGCTGGCCAACGCCGACCTCATCACGATGTGGGGGCTCACGCTGGTCGGGATTCTGCTGATCCTGGGCCTGTTCACGAGGCTCGCGAGCCTCGGCGGCATCGGGTTCATCGTGCTGTTCTACCTGTGCAACCCGCCGTTCGTGGGCTACTTCTACTCGATCCCCACCGAGGGCAGCTACCTGATCGTGAACAAGAACCTGGTGGAGTTGTGCGCGCTGGTCGTCGTCCTCGTGACGGGCAGCGGCAGATTCGCCGGGCTCGACCGCATCGTGCACGGCCTCGTCGGCCGCAACGCGACAGCCTGATTCGAGGCTCGCGCCCCTGACTACGGCGTGCGGGCCGCCAGGGCAGACAGGATGGCGGCGCTGACGAGCCCCACGCTCAAGGCCGCGACGAGGCCTACCGCCAGCGGCCTCCATCCGAGCGCACGCAGCTTGCGCAGGTCGGTCGTCAGTCCGATGCCGACCAGCGCCGACGCGAGCGCCCAGGCCGACACGATCCCGGCACCGTTCAGGAACGACTGCCACGCCGCGGCCGACGCCGGGTCGGCCGACGGTGCCGCCAGGAAGACATCGCCGGCGGTCCGCAGCGCGATCGCGACGAGAAACGCCAGCACGAACCCCGGCACGGCGGCCTTCAGGTCGCGAATCGTCAGGGCGCGTCCGCCGGTTCGGAACCTCGTGGCGATGAACGGAATGAGCACCGCCATCGACATGTTGCGGATCAGCTTCGTCACCGTCGCCGCCTGCAGGGCCGCTGGCGCCGCGTAGGCCTCCGCGTAGATCAGGCTCGCGCCGGTGACCTGCGATGTATCGTGGATGCTCGTGCCCAGGAAGATCCCGGCAAGGAGAGGTGACGGCCCGAAGAGGGCGTGAGCCAGCCACGGATAGGTGAACAACGCCAGCAACCCGAAGATCGTGATGCAGGCGACCGCATAGCTGGTCTCATCCTCGCTGGCCTCGATCGCCGGACCGAGGGCGACAATCGCGGTCACGCCGCAGATGCTCGTGCCAGCCGCGATCAGCGCGCCGAGCTTGGCCGAGACGCCCACGAGGCGGCTCAGTCCTCTCACCACCAGCAGCGCCGCCAGGATCGAGGCCGCCGCCACGGGCAACGCGGTGCCCGTGATGTGCCCGGCCGTGCCGAGGGCAAGCTTGAAGCCGAGCAGGACGATGCCTGCCCGCAGCCCCGTCGTGACCATGAAGGCGACGCCCGGCCGGCACACGGCGGGCAGCCCGCCGAGGTTCCGGAAGACGAGCCCGAGCAGGACGGCCACGGCGATGCCGCTGACGAGGTTCTGCGTGTCCGGCGCGGACGGGTCGAGCCCGGAAAGGCTGGCGACACCGGTGCTCAGCCCTCGCGCCAGCCACCGTCCCGTCAGGGCCAGTGTGACCGACAGGACGATCCCGGGCAGCCAGTCGCCCCACCGGCGCAGGCCGCTCACGCGAGCCCGCCTTCGAACCACTGGAGTGTGTCGCGCAGTCCAACCACGTCTCCGACGACGACCAGCACGGGCGGATCGAGCGCGGCGGCGGTCACCTCGTCGGCGATGGCTCCAAGAGGAGCGACGACAGTCCGCTGCGCACCGGTGGTGCCGTGCGCGATGACCGCCACGGGACAGCGGGCATCGCGCCCGTGTTCGACCAGCAGTCGGGCAATCGCGGCCAGGCCGCCGTGGCCCATGAACACGACGAGCGTCGCCTTCGACGCCGCGTAGCGGGCCCAGTCCACCGGCGACGGGCTCGCCGCGCTGTCGTGGCCCGTGAGAAACACCACCTCGGCCGCGACGCCCCGGTGCGTGAGCGGAATGCCGGCGTAGGCCGGGACCGCGATCCCGGCCGAGACGCCGGGAACGACCTCGAACCTGATGCCGGCCGCGGCGAGCGCCTCCGCTTCTTCGCCGCCCCGCCCGAAGAGGAACGGGTCGCCCCCCTTGAGCCGCACCACCACGCGTCCGGCCCTGGCTTCCTCGACGAGGAGCGCGTTGATGTCCTGCTGGGCCCGCGAGTGGCACCCGCTCCGCTTGCCGACGAAGGTGCGCACGGCCGACGGCCGGCACACGTCGAGCAGCCGGGGATCCACCAGCGCGTCGTAGACGACCGTGTCCGCGCGTTCGAGCAGCCGCCGGCCCTTGACGGTGATCAACTCGAGGTCGCCGGGTCCCGCGCCGACCAGGTACACCATGCCGGCCGCATGGCCGGGCCCGGGCCCGCCGGGCGTCGGATTCCGCCTTGGCGCGGTCGCGAGCCTCACCCATCGCGTCGACCAGCCCGGCGTACTCCGGACCGTACGCGTGCTCGAGATCCTGGCGGATCTGCTTGGCGAGTGCCGGCGCCCGGCCGTTGGTCGACACGGCCAGTGTCAGGTCGCCGCGCCGCACCGTCGCCGGCGAGATGAAGTCGCAGAGGGCGGGCCTGTCGACGGCGTTCAGCCACACGCCCCCGGCGCGTGCCTCGTCGCGGATGGCCTGGTTCACCGCCATGTCCGACGTGGCCGCGTACGCCAGTCTGACGCCGGCAAGATCGCCCTGCCCGGTACGGGCGCAGCGCGATCGACAGTCTGCCCTCGGCGGCCCATGCGGCGATGGCAGGCGTCACCTCGGGGCTCACCACCGTGATGCGCGCGCTCGCCGCGATGAGCGCCTCGATCTTGCGTTCCGCCACGGCGCCGCCGCCGATGACGACGACCGGCTGGCCGTCGAGGTCGAGGAAGATCGGGTGCGGCCAGCTGCGATGGTCGTCCGCGCTCATGGTCGGTTGCCTGCCTCCGCCCGATACTCGCGGGCCGCTCGCATCATGCCATCGGCCCATGCGGGTACGCCAGCCGCGTGCACGTGCGCGTAGCCGGCCCACACCCGGTTCGCCACGATGGCGTCGCGGCCGCCGCCGCATCCCGCGCCTCTCAGCACGGCGCACGCGGTGGCGGGCAGCCCGCCGGCGATGCGGGAGTAGTGGAATTCGTGCGCCCGGATCTCGAGGCCGACCGGGAAGAAGGCGTTGGGCCGATCGACCGACAGCACGACGTACCCGTGGCCCTGCGGGGCGTCGAGCACCTCGATGTCGACGGGCAGCACGCCCGCCATGGCGTGCCGGGTCCCTCGCCACGCCATCGACGCCGCCAGCAGCATGAGCCCTCCGCATTCGGCGAAGATCGGGAGGCCCTGACTGGCCCGATCGCGAAGCGACCCGAGGAACGCCGCGTTCGCCGCAATCGCGGCCCCATGCGTCTCGGGGAAACCGCCGCCGATGTAGAGAGCGTCCAGGTCCGGCGGGAGGGCGCCGCCGGCGATGGACGACACAGGCACCAACGCGGCACCGCGCGACTCGAGGGCCTCGAGGTTCTCAGGATAGTAGAAGCTGAAGGCCGCGTCGGACACGTAGCCGATCGTCACCGGCCCCGGGCTGGCGCCCTCGGCGCCGCCGTCCGCGGTCGCCGGCGCGTCCGCCTGTGTCCATCGGAGGCGCCGAGGCGGCGGCCGCGAGCATCCGATCGAGATCGAGGTGCTCCCGCGCGATGGCGAGAAGCGCCTCCGCCGCGCGCGCCGTCGAGAGGTGTTCGGCCGGCGGGACGAGGCCGAGGTGCCGGCCCGGCAGCAGGCTGGAGTCATCGAGCCTCGGGATGGCGCCGAGCACCGGGACGCCGCACGACGCGCTCGATCGCCTCGCGCGCCACGTCGGCGTGCCGTCTGCCGGCCACCTGGTTCAGCACGACGCCCGCGATGCGCAGCGCCGGGTCTATCGCCTGGCAGCCGCGCACGGGCGCCGCGGCCGTGGCGGTGACCTTGCGCGCGTTGAGCACGAGCACGACGGGAGCGTCGAGCAGTGTCGCCAGCACCGCCGTGCTGTGCGTGCCCGCGGCGTCGATGCCGTCGAAGACGCCGCGGTTGCCCTCGATGACGTTCACCGCGCCGGCGTCACCCCGCCGCTCGCGCGCGGCATGCCGCGCGAAGCGGCGGACGACCTCTCCCGGATCCGTGAGGAACGTGTCGAGGTTGCGCGCGGGCGCCCCCGACGCCCAGGCGATCCACGCGGCGTCGATGTAGTCCGGGCCCTTCTTGAAGCCGCGCACCTCGAGGCCGCGTTCGCGCGCCGCGAGCAGGATCGCCAGCGTCACCAGCGTCTTGCCCGCATCGCCGGCGAGGCCGGCCACGACGATGCGCGGAGCAGGAGTGCCCGTCACCGGTCTGCCGACCTGACGCCGGCGGTGATCTTGAAGAACCCCGTCACCATGGCGGCGCCGACGGCCCACACGCCAGCCGTGATCAGCGACTCGCGCGCCGTCGGGACGTAGTCGGCCACCGCGCCGAGCGGGGACGGCACCAGCCCGCCGACAATCAGGCCCAGCCCCTTGTCGATCCAGATCGACACGAAGATCGCCGCGCAGGCCGCCGCCAGCGTCGATTCCCGCCGCCGCGTGCCGGGCACGACGAGGAGCACGAGCGCGGCCAGCGCGAGCGCCGCGGAGGCCCACATCCACGGCACCAGCGCGGTGTGGCCGTCGAGGCCGGCATACAGGTACGTGAAATGCCGCACGTGCTCCGGCACCTGGCTGTAGAAGGCGGTGAACACCTCGAGCAGGATGAAGAACACGTGCGCCGCCGTCGCGTAGGCGACGATGAGCGCGACGCTCGCGATCGCCTCGCGCGCGATGCGGAGCGGCCACCATCGGCGGAGCACCAGGCACAGCAGGATCAGGAGCGCCGGACCGGCCGCGAACGCCGACGCGAGGAACCTCGGGACGAGCATCGCCGTGAGCCAGAACGACCGCCCGGGCAGGCCGTTGTAGAGGAACGCCGTCACGGTGTGAATGCTGATCGCCCAGGGGATCGACAGCAGGATGACCGGCCTGATCCACGGCGGCGGAGCGGTGCCGTTCCGCTCGGCTTCGAGCGTCACGCGCGTGATGGCGATGTTCAAGGCGAGGTAGCCGCCAAGCGCGGTCATGTCCCAGAACATCATCGACGAGGGCGCCGGGTGCAGCAGCACGTTCAGGACGCGCGACGGCTGCCCCATGTCGATCACGATGAACAGGCCGCACATCACCACGGCCGTGATCGCCAGGAACTCCCCGAGGATGGTGAGGCGGCCGAACAACGCGTAGTCGTGCAGGTAGTACGGCAGCACGACCATCACCGCCGATGCCGCGACACCCACCAGGAACGTGAACTGCGCGATGTACAGGCCCCAGGTGATGTCGCGGCTGAGGCCCGTCACGCCAAGCCCCGTCTGCAGCTGCGCGCCGTACGCCCACGCGCCGGCGCACGCGACGGCCAGCAGGGCCGTCATCCAGGCCCAGTAGCCCCGGCCGCCGTCGAGCGCCTTCTCGAACATGAACATCAGTCGGCCCCGCGCCCCGTCAGATCACGTAGAACAGCTGCGGGCGCGTCCCCAGTTCGGGCTTGCGCCGGATCGCATAGCGCTCGTCGATCACCCGCCGCACCTCGGACGCCGGGTCGGCGAGATCGCCGAAGACCATGGCGCGCTCCGGGCAGGCCTCCACGCACGCGGGCAGCTTCCCGGCCGCCAGCCGCTCCTCGCACAGGTTGCACTTCTCGACGACGCCGCGCGTCCGCGTCGGGTACCGGCTCATCGGCTCCGCGACGAACGGCCGCGGGTCGATCCAGTTGAAGCTGCGGGACCCGTACGGGCACGCCGCCACGCAGTAGCGGCAGCCGATGCAGCGATGCGCGTCAATCGTCACCAGCCCGTCGTCGCGGGCCCACGTCGCCCGCGCGGGGCACACCCTGACGCAGGGCGGATTGTCGCAGTGGTTGCAGAAGACCGGCACCGGCTGGCCGCGCAGGGCCGCCGTGATGGTCTCGGCGTCCTCGGCCGCGAAGGCGCGCTCGAACGGCTCCTTCCAGATCCACTTCACCTCGTGGCGGGCGTCGCTGATGTCGGGGACGTTGTGCGCGCGATGGCACGCGTCGATGCAGGCCCGGCAGCCCCCGGCGGCGATGCAGCGGCGCACGTCGATCGCGATGCCCAGCCGATGGCGTCGGGGCAGGCCGGCGGAACAGCCGAGGGCGGCTCCCGCCGCGGTCGCGACCGCGGCCCGGCCGGCCATGCGAAGGAACACCCGCCGGCCCGCGCTCACCTGGCGCCCCCGGGAGCCGCCGGCGGCGGCGGCGCGACGTGGCAGTTCCAGCACGTCACCGTGACGCGCGCGTAGTCGTGGCAGCGGTCGCAGAACTTCGCCTTGTCCGTGTGGCACGCCCCGACGCAGGTCTCCGACAGGCTCATCGCCACCTCCCGGCCGTCGCCGTCGACGTACGTGCGCACGCCGTCGCGCACGACGCGGTCGCGCCACTCGACGAGCAGCGTCATGTGGGACGCGCGCATGTACGCCGTGGGCGCGACGCAGCGCGTGGCGCCCGCCGGGCGCGGCAGGTCGGGCGGCGGCGACGGCGTCGAGGCCAGTGTCCGCCACGCCGGCCAGGTCACGGCGGCGAGGAAGAGCGCCAGGCCGCCCAGGATCACCGCGCGATCACGCATGGGCCGCTCCGGTCCCGCCGAGCGGCTCGCCGCGCAGGTCGGTCGTCCGCGGGCGCTCTCCGGTCATCACGAGGGCGTTGCCGACCAGTTCGTGCACGCCGGCCACCTCGACGCCCGGCACCCAGTACTCCAGCAGGGGCGGGAGCGTGGCCTTGTCGATGGCGCAGATGCAGGCGAGGCAGTTCACGCCGTGCCGCGTGCGCACGTCGTTCACCGCCATCGCGCGCGGGCGCCCGCCGCGCATCCGCATCTCGAAGTTCTCGTCGGTGCCGAGGCCCGCCCCGCTGCCGCAGCACAGGGTGCGCTCGCGGATCGTGTCCTCCGCCATCTCGTGGAAGTGATTGAGCACGCCGCGGAGGATGGCGCGCGGCTCCTCGTAGAGGCCCATCCCGCGCGCCGGGTTGCACGAATCGTGGAAGGTCACGTTCCAGTGGTCGTTCCGCGACCGATCGAGCCGCAGCCTGCCGTGCGCGATGAGGTCCGCGGTGAACTCGCACACGTGCACCATCTTCGTGGACGCCGCGTGGTCGAACCGCGTGCCGGTGACCGGCGACACCGGCACCTCGAGGAAATCCGCGGGCGCGTTCATCGTGCCCATGTACTGGTGCACGACACGCCACATGTGGCCGCACTCGCCGCCGAGGATCCACTTCACGCCCAGGCGGCGGGCCTCGGCGTAGATCTTGGCGTTCAGGCGCTTCATCAGCTCGTGCGACGCGAAGAGCCCGAAGTTGCCGCCCTCCGACGCGAACGCGCTGAACGTGTAGTCGACGCCCGCCTCGTGCAGCACCATCAGGTAGCCGAGCAGCGTGTAGTAGTGGGGCGTCCCGAAGTAGTCGGCCGACGGCACGACGAGGAGCACCTCGGCGCCCTTCCGGTCGATGGGGATGTCGATGCGGATGCCGGTCAGCTCTTCGAGTTCGTCGGCGGCGAAGGCGAGGCTGTCCTTGAAGCCGTGGGGCTGGATGCCGAGGTGGTTGCCCGTGCGGTAGCAGTTGGCCGCGGGCTCCACGACCCACTGGATCGTGCACCCCACCAGGCCCAGCAGTTCGCGGCCGATCATCGTGATCTCCGCGGTGTCGATCCCGTACGGGCAGAACACCGAGCAGCGCCGGCACTCGGTGCACTGGTAGAAGTAGTAGAACCACTCCTTGAGCACGTCCTCGGTCAGGTCCCTGGCCCCCGCGAGCGGGCCGAACATCCGGCCGGCCGCGGTGAAGTAGCGGCGGTACACCGACCGCAGCAGCTCCGCCCTGAGCACGGGCGTGTTCCTCGGATCGCCCGAGCCGAGGTAGAAGTGGCACTTGTCCGCGCACGCCCCGCACCGCACGCAGATGTCCATGAACAGGCGGAACGACCGGTAGCGATCGAGGCGGTCCTTCATGCCGTCGAGGATGATCCGCTTCCAGTCGGGCGGCAGCTTCCAGTCGGCATCGTGCGGCTGCCACTCGCGCGGGTTCGGCAGCCCGAGGGCCTCGACGTGCTTGCGCGGCGTGGCGTAGTTGTAGGTGCCCTTCCGGAACTCGACCGGCAGATCGCGCCACGCGCGCCGGGGGACCGTGAAGTCCACCGCCGCCAGGTGCGCCGGATCGGGTTTCTGCAGCGCCATGCGATCCGCCTACGCCCCGGTCCCGCCGCGCGGCGGCGTCTCGTCGATCGGCAGCCCCGCCGCCACCAGCTTGTCCCGGAACTCGTCCCGCCACGCCGCGTAACCGTGGACGTCGACCGGGGCGTCCCACGGGTTCACGTGCCGGCGGCGGCGGCTGTCGTTGGCCTGGTTGCGCGTCGGACTGAGCCAGAGCCCCGCGGCGTGCACCATCTTGGTGAACGGCAGCATCGCCAGCAGGCACGGCCACGGCGGCCACGTGCGCCGCGAGCCACAGGTTCGTGTCCTTCAGCGGCACGGGCGCCAGCGCCGCCAGGCCCAGCGTGAAGGTCCGGACGTCCACGAGATCGACGCGCGCGCCGTATCGAAGGGCGATGCCCGTTCCCGTCACGGTCATCAGGGCCGCCAGGGCCACGTAATCCGCCGGCAGCGTCACGTAGCGCAGCAGCGGGTCGCGCAGCCGCCGGACCAGCAGGTACACGAGCGCGACGGCGACGATGGCGTCGGTGGCGTACCACCGCGGCGTGCCGACTTCGAAGAACCCGTCGAGCGCAGCGAGGCCCGCGGCGAGGCCGGGCACGGGGTCCACGAACAGGCGGAGATGCCGGAGGACAATGACCAGCAGCGACCAGTGCAGCGCCATCGCGCCCAGCCAGAGCGCCTTGCGCTCGAAGAACACCGGCGGCGGGCAGACGTCCGGGCCGCGCGCGGCCGGCCCGGGCACGGTGTTCCTGAAGAGCGATCGGAACAGCAGGCCTTCGAGAGCCAGCCGTCCTGCGACCCCGAGCCGCGTCGACGGGCTCTCGACGCGACTCGGCGCGATCCAGGCGAGCGATCGCTGCTGCCCCGTCGTCGTCGGGATGCGGAACGGCTCGGGCGTCCTCGCCCAGACCCAGACCCTCCACGCGATGCCGGCGGCGAACGTCGCCGCGGCGGCGTAGAGCGCGGTCGCGAGGGCGAGGGAGAGCGGCATGGGCGCCTAGACGCAGCCGGTGGGCTTCGGCAGCCCGGCGACCTTGCACGCCCCTTTCGCGGGCCCCGACGGGAACATCTCGTAGACCTCGTTCAGCTTGAACCCGTTTTCCTTGCAGAGCTTCCGGACCATCGGCGCGATGCCGAACTCGAGGTAGTAGTTGCGCAGGTACTTCACCAGCTTCCAGTGGTTCTCCGTCAGGTCCGCCACCCCTTCGGTCGAGGCCAGGTCGACGGCGACCTGCTCGTTCCAGATCATCGGGTCCTCGAGGAAGCCGTCCTCGTCGACCGCGTACGTGTGTCCATTGAGTTCGATCGTCGGCACGAGTCCTCCTGCGTGATGCCGCGCGGGCCGCGCCCGGCGGGCGCTATTGCGGCTGGTCTTCCGGTCTCGGCAGCTCGATGTAGCTCCCGCCGAAATACGTGTAGATGCAGCGGCCCGAATCGACCAGCGTGCGGATGGCCTCCTTGCATGCCTCCCTGCTGCACCGGTCGGGCCCGAACTGCTCGATCATCGCCTTGCTGACGTCGTTGGGCTTCAGCTTCCGCACGCCCTGCACGTCGCTGATCATCCGGAACATCGCCTCGGCGAGTTCATCCACCGGTAGCGGATCGGCCATGGCTCCCTCGCTATCCCTTGATGTGCACGGACCGCCTGAACGTCGTCTCGGCGTGGCGGTAGTCGTCGATGTGCTGCTTGGTGAACGGGATGCCGGTCAGGCGGAAGAACCGCGGCCACCCGATCCGCTCGATCCACTCGCCCATCCGCTCGTACGGCCTGGCGTTCGCCGCCCACACGTCCACCAGCTTCGTCACCGCCTCGACCACCTCGGGCCAGCGCGGCGGGTTGTTCGGCAGGAACGGGATGGCCAGCTTCGAGAACGTCGGCTCGGTTCGCGCATTGCTCACCTTGCCGCCCACCCAGATCGACACGCCGTCGTTGAGCGGATCGTTGAGCGGCATGGCCGGGCACACGGTGTAGCAGTTGCCGCAGTACATGCACAGATCCTCGGCGACTTCGACCGTCTCCTTCCCGTCCTTGCGCACCGGGTTGATGGCCGCCGTCGGGCACGAGGCGATCACGGTCGGCACCTCGCAGACCTTCGGCAGCCTGTCGTGCTCGACCTTCGGCGGGCGCCGGTGGATGCCGAGGATGGCGATGTCCGAGCAGTGGACGGCGCCGCACATGTTGACGCAGCACGCCAGCGCGATGCGCAGCTTGCCCGGCAGGTCCGTCGACGTGAAGTGCCCGATGAGTTCGTCCATCAGCGCCTTGACGATGCCCGAGGCGTCGGTGGCGGCCGAGTGGCAGTGGATCCACCCCTGCGTGTGGACGATGTTCGACAGGGCGTTGCCGATGCCGCCCACCGGGAACCCGGCGGCCGCCAGGTCGGCGATGAGCGGATCGATCTTCGCGGGGTCCGTCAGCAGGAACTCGATGTTGTGGCGGCTCGTGAACCGCAGGTAGCCGTCGCAGTACCTGTCGGCGAGGTCGCAGATGTCGCGGATCGTCTGCACGCTCAGCAGGCGCGGCGACCCGGCCCGCACGGTGTAGAGCCGGTCGCCCGACTCGCCCACGTGGACGAGCACGCCCGGGCGCGGGATCTCGTGGTACTTCCACTTGCCGTAGTTCGCCTTGATGACGGGCGGCAGGAACTGCTCGTAGTGCGGCGGGCCGATGTCGGTCTTGCGC
>CAWICP010000013.1:0-256690 GCA_963834645.1 uncultured Acidobacteriota bacterium | reverse complement strand
TCTCGGTGGCGTGGAACTACGTGGTCCTGCCGGTGTCGGGGGCGCTCGCCGCGGCGTGGATCGTCGACGTGATCGTGGAGATGGCGATCTACGGGGCCGTCGTCGGCCTCGTTTACAAGCCGCGCGGCGGCCGCAAGTAGCCCAGGATGGACCAGCAGTACGTCCGCAACTTCGCGATCATCGCCCACATCGATCACGGCAAGTCCACGCTGGCGGACCGCTTCCTCGAGCTGACCGGCGCGCTCCAGCCGCGCGAGATGACCGAGGCGCAGGTCCTCGACTCGATGGACCTCGAGCGCGAGCGCGGGATCACCATCAAGGCGCACCCGGTCCGGCTCACCTATCAGGCGCTCGACGGCCAGACCTACGTCCTCAACCTCATCGACACGCCCGGGCACGTGGATTTCTCGTACGAGGTGACGCGGTCGCTCGCGGCCTGCGAGGGCGCCGTGCTGCTCGTCGACGCGTCGCAGGGGGTGGAGGCGCAGACGCTGGCGAACGCCTACCTCGCCGTCGACTACAACCTCGAGATCATCCCGGTCATCAACAAGATCGACCTGCCGAGCGCCCAGCCCGAAGAATCGCGCCGGCAGCTCGCCGACATCATCGGCCTCGACCCGTCGCACGCCATCCTGACCAGCGCCAAGGCCGGGACCGGCGTCCAGGACGTGCTCGAGGCGGTGATCGCGCGGCTGCCGCCTCCCGCCGGCGACGCGCAGGCCCCGCTGAAGGCCCTGATCTTCGACTCCTGGTACGACGCCTACCGCGGCGTCGTCATCGTCGTCCGCGTGATCGACGGCGTGCTCCGCGGCCGCATGAAGATCCGGCTGATGGCGCTCGGCCAGGAGTACGAGGTCGAACAGGTCGGCGTGTTCACGCCGAAGCCGGTCCAGGTGGACGAACTGGGCGTCGGCGAGGTCGGGTTCTTCACGGCCACCATCAAGAAGGTGAGCGACGCGAAGCTCGGCGACACCGTCACCGAGGCGGCCCGGCCGGCCGTGGAGCCGTTCCCCGGGTTCCGCGAGCTCAAGCCGATGGTCTTCGCCGGCCTGTATCCCGTGGAGGGCCACGAGTACCCGGAGCTGCGGGACGCCCTCGAGAAGCTGCGCCTGAACGACGCCTCCTTCTTCTACGAGCCCGAGTCCTCGACGGCGCTGGGATTCGGCTTCCGGTGCGGATTCCTCGGCCTGCTGCACATGGACATCGTGCAGGAGCGCCTCGAGCGCGAGTTCGACCAGGACCTGGTCACGACGGCGCCGGGCGTGCTGTACCGGGTGACGACGACCGACGGCGAGGTGCACGAGATCGACAGCCCGGCGAAGCTGCCCGAGACCGGCCGCATCTCGAAGTTCGAGGAGCCCGTCATCAAGGCGATGATCCTCACGCCCGCCGAGCACGTCGGCGGCATCCTGCAGCTCTGCCAGGACAAGCGCGGCATCCAGAAGTCGCTCGAGTACCTCGCGAGCAACCGCGTGCTCATCACCTACGATCTGCCGTTCGCGGAAGTCGTGCTGGATTTCTATGATCGGCTGAAGACGATCTCCCGCGGGTACGCGTCGCTCGACTACCACATCAGCGGGTACTGGGAGTCGCCGCTGCAGAAGCTCGAGATCCTCGTCAACGGCGATCCCATCGACGCGCTGTCGGTGATCGTGCACCGCGACTCGGCCTACACGCGCGGCCGCGCGCTGGCGTCGAAGATGCGCGAGCTGATTCCGCGGCAGATGTTCGAGGTGGCCATCCAGGCCAGCATCGGCAGCCGCATCATCGCCCGCGAGTCGGTCAAGGCCCTGCGCAAGAACGTGCTCGCCAAGTGCTACGGCGGCGACATTTCGCGGAAGCGCAAGCTGCTCGAGAAGCAGAAGGAAGGCAAGAAGCGGATGAAGCGCGTCGGCAAGGTCGAGATCCCGCAGGACGCGTTCCTGGCGGTCCTCAAGCTCGGAACGGAGGAGTAGCCGTGCCGTTCAGGAAATCCGTCGTCCGCGAGTACTTCGAGACGATCGTCATCGCCGTCATCCTCGCGCTCTTCATGCGCACGTTCGTCGTGCAGGCGTTCAAGATCCCCACCGGGTCGATGGAGCCGAACCTGCTCATCGGCGACCACCTGCTGGTCAACAAGTTCGTGTTCGCGCCGACACTTTCGAGCGCGGAACGGTCAATCCTGCCGATGGCGCGCGATCCGCCGCGGCGACATCGTCGTGTTCAAGTACCCGGAAGACCCTGAGCGCGACTTCATCAAGCGGGTCATCGGGCTGCCCGGGGAGACGCTCGAGCTCCGGGACCGCCGGATTCTCATCGACGGCAGGGCCATCGACGAGCCGTACGCCCACTACCTGCCCCGCCCGGAGCGCGCCGGCGCCCACGAAATCACGTCCGACGACGTGCGGGAGCGGTACGGCCCGGTGGTGGTGCCGGCCGGCTCGGTGTTCGTCATGGGCGACAACCGGGACAATTCGCAGGACTCAAGGTACTGGGGGTTCCTGCCGAAAGAGAACATCAAGGGGAAAGCCCTGATGATCTACTGGTCGTTCGACAGCAGCGAGGGCGGGCTGAACCTGTTCACCCAGACCCGCTGGGATCGTCTTTTGCAGCAGATCCACTGACCATGGGACGCCTGATCCGCATCCTCGTCATCGCGGCCATCGCCTGGGCCGCCTGGCACGCCGGCATGGCCGCCTGGCAGCAGTTCCAGTTCTCCGACGAGGTCGACCAAGATCGCCCAGTTCGGCCCCGACAAGGACGCCGGGTCCGTCCGGGACGCGGTGCTGACGGCCGCCTCACGGCTCGATCTGCCCGTCACCGAGAAGGACATCCGCATCCGCCAGGAAGACCGGCCCGCCAGCCTCTACATCGACGTCGACCTACACGGCCCAGGTCGAGATCCTGCCTCGGTTCGTCTACCCCTGGACCTTCACGACCAGCGCCCACGGCTGGTTCGTCCCCGGCGGCCGCGCCCCGCTCAAGTAGACCAGCCCCGAACGCCGGCGCGGTCGCGACCGGTGGTATGCTTCTGAGTTCGTGACCATCCACTACCAACTCAGTAGAGGTTTCCTATGCGCCGAGTGACCGGAGCCGCCGCGCTCCCGATCGCGCTGTTGTTCACGCTGACCCTCGTCAACGCGGCCCCGCAGCAGTCCGGCGGGGCCTACGGCCCCGCCGGGAGCATCACGGCCGACGAGCTCAGCACCTACCTGCACTTCCTCGCGTCGGACCAGCTCGAAGGGCGCAACACGCCGTCGCGCGGGTACGACACGGCATCGCTCTACATCGCGAGCCAGCTCCGGCAGTGGGGCGTGAAGCCGCTCGGCAGCACGACCGGCACGAAAGGGCCGCTCCAGGCCTTCTTCATGCCGATCGAACTGGTCAGCACCCAGCTGAATCCGGCAGGCATGAAGCTCACGCTCAGCGCGCCGGCCGTGGCGGGCCGGGGCGGGTTTGGCGGCGCTGCGGCGCCGGCCGGGCCGCGCAGCTTCGAGTTCGGATCGGAGTGGGCCCTCGGCGGGGGAGCCTTCGGCGGATTCGGCGGCGGGCGCGGCGGCGGCGCGGCCGACCCGATCGACATCGCCGGCGCCCAGCTCGTGTTCGTGGGCCACGGCTACGTCATCAACAAGACCAGCACCGACCCCTACAAGGGCCTCGACGTGAAGGGCAAGGTCCTGGTCGTCGCCGGACTGCCGGCCGAGCTCGCCGGCGCTGCAGGCCGCCGGACGAGGCGGCGGGCGCGGCGGCGCGGCGCCGAACCCCCTCGGCGTCGAGAACACCGACTTCGTGACGCCCCAGGGCTACGCCGCGAAGCACGGCGCGCTCGGCATCGTCATGATCCCCACCTTCCAGCAGCTGAGCGCCATGGCGGCGCCGGCCACGGGCCGCGCCACCGGGCCGAACGGGCCCGCGTTCCAGGTCGTGGCCTTCCAGGCGGGGCGCCCGGCGTCGGTGCCCACCATCACGGCCGGCGTGGCGCTCACCAACGCGCTCTTCCAGGGCGAGCGGCTGAGCGGCGCGCAGGTGTTCGAGGGCGCGGCGGCAGGCGCGAAGCTCGACTCCTTCGCGCTCAACGCGGAGAAGAAGATCGCGATCCAGACCGCGGTCACGAAGATCCCGGGCTCGACACAGAACGTCATCGGCATGGTCGAGGGCCGCGACCCGGTCCTGAAGCACGAGTTCATCGTCATGTCCGCGCACCTCGATCATGTCGGCTTCGCGGCCGCCGCCGCCGGCGGCGACACCATCAACAACGGCGCGGACGACGACGGGTCGGGATCGGCCGCGCTGATGGCGATCGCGCGCGCCTTCGCGCAGGGGGCGGCCAGAGGCATCCGGCCGAAGCGGTCGGTGATCTTCCTCTGGGTGACCGGGGAGGAGAAGGGGCTCTGGGGCTCGCAGTACTTCGCGCAGTTCCCGCCGGTGGACATCACGAAGGTGGTCGCGAACCTGAACCTGGACATGATCGGCCGCAGCAAGACGCCGGGCTACACCGACCCGCCGACCTACAAGCTGGTCGAGCCGGGCGAAGTGCTCGTCGTCGGGCCGCGGGTCAGCAGCGACGACATGGGGGCGATTGTCTCCCGCGTGGCCGCCGATTTCGGCAAGCTGAAGATCAACGACTTCTACGACACGACGGCGCCCGACGCGACGCACGACAATATCGGGCCCCAGCCGAACGGCCAGCGGATCTTCTACCGCAGCGACCACTACAACTTCGCGAAGGTGGGCATCCCGGTGGCGTTCTACACGACGGGCATCCACACCGACTACCACCGCGTGTCGGACAGCCCCGACAAGATTGACTACGCGCTGATGGAGGCGATCACGAAGAACGTCGCCGGCGTGGGCTGGGTGATCGGCAATGCGCCCAACCGCCCGAAGCTGAACGCGAAGCTGCCCGACCGGCTCGTCGACGACATGAAGGCCGCGCAGGCCGCGGGCTGGGGCAAGCTGACGCCCGTGCCGCCGCCGCTGCCGACGACACCGTTCTGAAGAAGAAGACAGAAGCAGCAGAAGAAGCCAGAAGACAGTAGTCAGAAGCGAGAAGCCGAGCCAGACGGGCCGATGCGATGGTCACTGGCCTTTCTTCTGGCTTCTGGATTCTGGCTCCTGACTTCTACTGGCTACTGACCGCCCCAGCAGACCGCGCCCCCGCTTGACCACCGCCCGGATCGCGGGCACTCCCACCTTCAGCAGGTCCACCGCCTCGCCGTCGAGGATGACGGCGTCGAGTTGCTTGCCTGCCTCGAGGCTGCCGACGCGGTCGTGACGGTCGATCGCGTAAGCGGCGTTGATCGTCGACGCCACCAGCGCCTCCTCCAGCGTCATCCGCATGCCGAAGCAGGCGAGCGCCATGGCGAAGGGCATCGACGGGGAGATACCCGCCGCCCGGATTCAGGTCGGTGGCGAGCGCGACGGGCACGCCGCCCTCGATGAGTTCGCGCGCCGGCGCGAACCGCCCGAGCTTCAGGTAGAACGCGGCGATGGGGAGCAGCGTGGCGACGACGCCGGCCTCTTTCATCGCGTGGATGCCGCGCGGCGCCACGTAGAGCAGGTGGTCGGCCGACCTGGCGCCCACCTTCGCGGCCACGAGAGAGCCGCCGCTCTCGGCGAGTTCGTCGGCATGAATGCGGGGCTTCAGGCCGTGGCGCTTGCCCGCCTCGAGAATCTCCTCCGATTCGTCGGGCGTGAAGACGCCCGTCTCGCAGAAGACGTCACACCACTCGGCAAGGCCGTCGCGCGCCGCGGCCGGGATCATCTGGCGCACGAGCTGGTCGATGTAGAAGCGGCGGTTCGCGCGGTGCTCGACCGGGATCTCGTGGGCACCCATGAACGTCGGGACCAGCTCGATCTCGTGCTCGGCGTTCAGCCGGCGGATGGCGCGCAGCATCTTCAGCTCGGCATCGGCCTGGAGGCCGTACCCGCTCTTCGCCTCGCACGTCGTCGTGCCGCAGCGCAGCATCTGGTCGAGGCGCGCCCGGGTGGCCGACACCAGTTCGTCCTCGGTGGCCTCGCGTGTGGCGCGGACGGTGGAGAGGATGCCGCCCCCTTCGGCGGCGATCTCGGCATAGGTCGCGCCGGCGAGCCGGCGCCGGAGTTCCTCGCGGCGATCCCCGGCGAAGACGACGTGGGTGTGCGGATCCACGAAGCCGGGCACCACCGTGCAGCCGGAGGCGTCGATGACGGTCGCGCCGGAGTCGGGCGGGCAGAGGCGATCGGCATCGTCGGTCGGCCCGACGAACTCGATCACCCCGTCGGCGGCGACAACCGAGGCGTGGCGAACGGGGCGCGCGTCAGCCTGCGCCGGGCCGCACTTCGGCGCGCCTCCGGCGCAGGTGAACACCACCCTGGCGTTGCGGATGATCGTGCGGGCCGGCATGGCAGAGCCGGGTCTAGCCGCGTCGCTCGATGACCACCGGGCCGTCGTCTTTGCGGTCCTGGCTCCAGCCGGGCATCACTTCGCGCGAGTCGGTGATGCGGGGGCGGTGCAGCAGGATCTTCTCGTCGCGGTCGCGCGCGTCCTGCTCGCGGACGAAGTCGAGCGTGTTCTTGAGGGAGGCAATCACCGACTCGACCGAGCTCTCGACTTCGCGGCGCTTGAGGCGGAGGCCGTCGATCTCGCGCTGGACGTCTTCGTACCGGGCCTGGGCCTTCTCCAGGATCAGGCTCGCGCGCGACTCGGAGTCCTTGATGATCGTCGACGCCTGCTTGTGCGCGTTGTCGCTGATTTCGTCGGCCAGGCGCTGGGCGGTCATCAGCGTGTTGCGGAGATTGCGCTCGTGCTCGCGGTGCTCGTTCACGAGCCCTTCGAGCCGGGCGACTTCCTGGCGCAGCCGATCGGCCTCGCGGATGGCCTCGGCGTAATCGTCGGCCGCTTCGGCCAGGAACGCGGTCACCTCGTCTTTGTCGAAGCCCCGCATCGAACTGCGGAACTGCTGCTGGCGGAGATCGAGTGGCGTCACGTTCATGTCTGGCTCCTGCATCCCGCGCCGGCCGGCCGCGCGGCCCTCAGCGTTCGCCGAAGATGGCCGTGCCCACCCGGACGATGGTGGCACCCTCTTCGACGGCAACCTCGAAATCGTGGCTCATGCCCATCGACAGCTCCCGGAGCATCTCCGGGGGCACGCCGCGCCCGGCAAGCTCGTCCCGAAGCTCCCTGAGCCGCCTGAAATACGGCCTGGCGTCCTCGGGGTCGGGCGTGAACGGGGGCAGCAGCATCAGTCCCGTGACCCTGGCCGCCCGGCAGTCCGCCGCGGCCTCGAAGAGCGACAGCCACCTGTCGGCCGGCGCGCCGTGCTTGGTGGCCTCGCCGGCCAGGTCGACCTGGACCAGCAGGTCGAGCCGGCGCCCCGCCTCGGCCGCGGCCGAATCCACCCGTTTCAGCACGTCGACGCTGTCAATCGAGTGCACCCACGCAAACGCGGCGGCCGCCCTCCTGGCCTTGTTCGACTGAAGGTGCCCGACCAGGTGCCACGTGATCGGGATATCGGCCGTCGCCGCGATTTTCTCCAGCGCCTCCTGGACGCGGTTCTCCCCGAAGTCGGCCTGACCGGCGTCGAACGCCGCCCGCACGTCCTCGGCCGGATGGGTCTTCGAGACGGCCACCAGCTTCGCGCCAGAAGGCAAACGGCCGGCCCGCTCGAGTGCGCGGGCCAGCCGTTGTCGTACTGCTGAAAGACCGGCGGCGATCTCTTCGCGCCGCGACGGGATCGCCATGCCCGCTCTACTTCTTGATGCTCGACAGGACGCCCTTCGCGGTGGCCGCGAACTGGCCGGTGGGCGCCAGTTCGAGGTACTTCTCGAACATCGGCACCGCCTCGGCCATCTTGCCCTGGTTCACCAGGGCCATGCCCATCTGGTAGTGGGCGTCGGCATGGTCCGGCTTCATGAAGATGACCTTCTGGAAGTGCGCGGCCGCCGACGCGATCTGGCCGGCGTTCCAGGCGATGACGCCCTGGTTGTACTCGGCGTCCACGCCGCCGCTGCCGCCCGCTCCTCCGGGGCCTGCCGCGCTGGCGTACTCGGCGGCCTTCGAGCTGGCTTCGAGCGCCTTGTCGAACTTCTTCTGCGCGTTGTAGACCGTCGCCAGCCCGTTGTAGGCTTCCACGTAGTTCGCCTTCATTTCGATGGCCTTGAGGAACGCCGCCTCGGCCTGGTCGTACTCCTTCTTCTGCGCGTGGTTGAAGCCGACGTTGTAGAGACAGTCGTAGCAGCCCGGCACCATGACGGACGCCTCGGTGAACTTCGCGATGGCCTCGTCGTACTTGCCGTCCTTGCTGAGGCCCACGCCTTCCTCGAACACCGCCTTCAGCGCCACGGCCTTGGCGGCATCCTCCTTGGTGCCGCCGGTGGCGGCCCCGAGCCTGAACTCGAGCTTCATCGGGTCGCCGAGGCGCACGCGGAGCGCGATCGTCTCCGCGCCCAGCTTCTCGAACGACGCGGTGGCTTTGTAATTGCCCGGGGCGAGCCCAATCTGGATGAACTCGCCCTTCTTGTTGGTCTTGACCTCGTACTTGCGGTTGATGCCATCGGTGAACTCGATGGTGACCACCGCCTTCTCGAGGGGCTTGCCGGCGGCGTCGATCACCTTGCCCTGCACGGCGCCGGTCTGGGCCTGGGCCGGGGATGCGAACAGAAAGACGGCGCAGGCCATCAGGCTCAGCGCGAGCAGGTTGCGGCCGGAATTAAGGCGAAACATTGGCACTCCTCTTGAGGGGAGACGGCGCGGATAATGATGAAAAGACCTCGACCGACACTCTGCCGATCGTGGCTAGTTTACACCCAAACCCCCGCCGCTGTGATCCACGCCAGGGCCGTCGTTGGCGAAAAACCGGTCGATCTCGGCCGGGTCGGCGCCAACCGGCGCCGGCGGCAGCGACGCGAGGAACCGGCGCCCGTAGGGCATGGTCCTGATGCGCGGATCGAGGATGGCCAGCACCCCGCGGTCCCGGCGGTGGCGGATGCAGCCGCCCGAGGCCCTGCAGCAGCGTCAGGATGGCCAGCGGCACCTGCAGGTCGGCGAAGCCGTCGCCGCCCCGCGAGGCGATGGCCTCGACGCGCGCCGCGACCACCGGGTCGCCCGGCGAGGCGAACGGCAGCCGGTCGATGATGACGCAGCTGAGCGCGTCGCCGACCACGTCCACGCCCTGCCAGAAACTCGAGGTCGCCGAGCAGGACGGCATTCGGCGTCGCCCGGAACTGGCGAGGAGCGTCGACCGCGGCGCGCTGCCCTGGACGAGCAGCGGATACTCGAGCGCGCCCTCCAGGACGCCCTGGACCGTCCGCAGCACGGCGTAGCTCGTGAAGAGCACGAAGGCCCGCCCCTTCGTCCGCCGGAGGATGTCGAGAATCTCGCGCCCGGCGGCCGGCGCGAAGTCGGCGGTCTTCGGCGACGGCATCCGCGTCGGCAGGTAGAGGAGCGCCTGCGAGGCGAAGTCGAACTCGGACGGCCAGCTGGAGCTCCTCGCACCGTTCGACGCCGAGCCGGCCGCGCACGTAGGCGAACGATCCCTCGACGGCGAGCGTGGCCGAGGTCAGCACGGCGGCCGAAAAGCGATCGAGCAGCAGGTTGCGCACGAGCGACGACACGTCGATGGGCGAGGCGCGCAGGAACACGCCGTGGCCCCGCTGCTCGAGGTAGTAGACGTAGTCGCGGTCGTTGGCCCGGAGCAGGAAGCGCAGGTCGTCGCGGATCTCGCCCGCGCGCCGCCCGATCGCCCGGAGATCCTCGGGCGCCTGTTTCGCGAGCGCGACCAGGGCCTCGACCCGGTCCAGCGCGTCGAGGACCGCGGCGCCCGGCTCCTGCGCGAGCTCGAGGTCCGCCGCCGTGACGCGGGCGCGGTCGTCGCCCGCCGCGGCTCCGCCTCCGGCCGCCGGCGCGGCGGGCCTGGAGCGCGCGAGGGCGGCGAAGAGGGGCCGCGCTCGATGCTCGGCGCGGTTCATCGCGCGGCCGAGCTCGCCGTCGTCGTCGGCGGCCAGCCCGCCCGACATCACGCGGTCGAAGTCGCGCACGAGTTCGTCGACGCGGTAGTTGCTCACCGAGAACCCGAAGTACTGCGTGGCCACGTCCTCGAGCTGGTGCGCCTCGTCGATGACGGCGCAGGCGCACTCGGGAATCACCTCGCCGTACGCGCCCTGGCGCACGGCGGCGTCGGCGCACAGCAGGTGGTGATTGACGATGACGATGTCGGAGGCGGCCGCGCGCTGGCGCATGCGCGTGACGAAGCAGTCGTCGAACTCCGGGCAGTCCGATGCCGACGCAGTTCTCGCTGGTCGCGGCGATGCCCGCCCAGAAGGGCACGTCCTCGGGCAGATCGGCCAGCTCCGCGCGGTCGCCCGTGGTCGTGGACGCCGCCCAGTCGTCGACCATCTCCAGGTAGACGCGGTCGGCGGGCGAGCCGGCCTCGATGTCGTCGCGCATCGCCGCGAACCGGTGCAGGCAGAGGTAGTTGCCGCGGCCCTTCATGTAGGTGGCCGTGAACGGCACGCCGAGGGCCTCCCGCAGCAGCGGGATGTCCTTGAAGTAGATCTGCTCCTGGAGGTTCTTGGTGCCGGTCGACACGAGGACGCGATGGCCGCTGAGGATGGCCGGGACGAGGTACGCCAGCGTCTTGCCCGTGCCGGTGCCCGCCTCGGCGAGCAGGATGCCGCCCCGGGCGAAGACCCGGGCGACGGCCGCGGCCATGTCGCGCTGCCCCGGCCGGGGCTCGAACTCCGGAACGGCCCGGGCCAGCGGGCCGTCGTCGGCGAAGACGCGCGCGACGCGCGCGTCGGTCTAGATCAGCTTGTCCGGGTACAGCGGGAACGTCCGGCACAGGGCTTCCACTTCGGCGCGCACCATCGCGTGCACGCGCGTCGTCGTCGGGCGAGGCCAGCACGCGGGCGATGAACTCGCCGATGACCTCCATCTCCGCCTCGCCCATGCCGCGCGTGGTCACGGCCGGCGTGCCGATGCGGATGCCGCTGGCCTTGAGCGGCGGGTTCTGGTCGAACGGAATCGTGTTCTTGTTGACGGTGATGCCGGCCTTGCCGAGCGCCGCCTCGGCGTCCTTGCCCGGTGAGGCCCTTCGAGAACACGTCGACCAGCATGAGGTGGTTGTCGGTGCCGCCGGAGACGAGCCGGAAGCCGTGCGAGGCGATCGACGCCGCCAGCGCCGCCGCGTTGGCGACGACTCTGCTGCTGGTACGCGGCGAACGTCGGCTCGAGCGCCTCCTTGAAGCAGACCGCCTTGGCCGCGATGATGTGCATGAGCGGCCCGCCCTGCACGCCCGGGAACACCGACCGGTCGAGGTCCTTGGCGCACTTGCTCCTTGCACAGGACCAGGCCCGCCCGCGGCCCGCGCAGCGTCTTGTGCGTCGTCGTCGTGACGAAATCCGAGTGCGGGACGGGGCTCGGGTGGACGCCGGCGGCCACGAGGCCGGCGATGTGCGCCATGTCGGTGACCATGGCGGCGCCGCACCGATCGGCGGCGGCGCGGATCCGCGCGAAGTCGATGACGCGCGGGTAGGCGCTCGCGCCCACCATGATCATCTTCGGCTTGTGCTCGTCGGCCAGGCGCTCGAGTTCGTCGTAGTCGAGGCGCTCGTCGTCCTGGCGCACGCCGTAGGGCACGATCGTGTAGAGCTTGCCGGAGAAGTTCAGCGGGTGGCCGTGCGTGAGGTGGCCGCCGTGCGAGAGGTTCATGCCGAGGACGGTGTCGCCCGGCTTGAGCAGCGTGAAGTACACGGCCATGTTCGCCTGCGCGCCCGAGTGCGGCTGCACGTTGGCGTGATCCGCGCCGAACAGCGCCTTGGCCCGATCGATGGCGAGGCGCTCGACGACGTCCGACGAACTCGCAGCCGCCGTAGTACCGGCGCCCGGGATAGCCCTCGGCGTACTTGTTCGTGAAGACCGACCCGGCGGCTTCGAGCACGGCGTTGCTGACGAAGTTCTCCGAGGCGATCAGCTCGAGCCCGTTGGCCTGGCGCCCGACTTCGTCGCGGATGGCGCCGGCGATCTCCGGGTCGGTCTCCAGCAGGCTGCGTCGGTGGGCGGCGACGGTGTGATCCATGCTCAGATGTCCTTGCGTTCGAGTCGGGCGATCTTGGCGAGGCGGACGTCGTGGCGGCCGCCCTCGAACGCGGTGGTCAGGAACGCGCGCACGATGCCCTCGACGCTGCCGGGCGGCGTGGTGCGCCCGCCGATGGCCATGATGTTCGCGTCGTTGTGCGCGCGGCCCAGCGCGGCGCTGGCCTCGTCCCAGGCGAGCGCGGCGCGGATGCCGGGGATCTTGTTCGCGGCGATGGACATGCCGATGCCCGTGCCGCAGATGAGGATGCCGCGGTCGGCGCGCCCGCCGAGCACGGCGCCGGCCACCGCTTCCGCGACGTCCGGGTAGTCGGCCGAATCCGTCGACGCGGTGCCGGCGTCCTCGCAGGGGATCCGGAGCCGGTCGAGCAGCGCCTTGATGGTTTCCTTGAGGTCGAACCCGGCGTGATCGGAACCGATGGCGACGCGCACGACGGAATTCTACTCGATTTCCCGGGCGGGATTCCGCATGATGGAGGGGCGCGGGGCGCGCGCGCGCCGCAGATCCACGCCCGACAAGGCAGGCCCGACGTGACACCGACACACGAACCCAGGGTCGTCATCAGCGGCCGCGGCGAAGACCGCGTCCGCAGCGGCCACCCGTGGATCTACCGGACCGACGTCGCCGACGTCCTCGCCGCCGGCGGCGACACGGTCGTCGTCCACAACCCGCGCGGCCGCATCGTCGGCCGCGCGCTGTTCAGCGACCGGTCCCAGATCGCCCTGCGCATGCTGACCGTCGGCGAGGCGCCGGCGGGCCTCGACCTGTGGCGATCGCGGCTGGCGGAGGCCGTCGCCTTCCGGCGGTCGCTGAACATCGACGCCACCGCCTGCCGGCTGGTGCACGGCGAGGGCGACCTGCTGCCGTCGCTCGTGGTCGATCAGTACGCGGAGTACCTGGTCGTGCAGGCCCTGTCGCAGGGCGTCGACGCGCTGCTGCCCGAGATCGTCGGGCTGCTCGTCGACGAGCTGAAGCCGGCCGGGATCCTCGCCAGGAACGACGTGCGCGTGCGGCAGCTCGAGGGCCTCGACTCGTCGGTGGCGCTGCTGCACGGCGAGGTGCCCGATCTCGTGCACGTGCGCGAGGGCCGCATCGACCACGAGGTCGACCTGTGGCGCGGCCAGAAGACGGGCCTGTTCCTCGACCAGCGCGAGAACCGCGCCGCCGCCCGCGCGTACGCCCACGGCCGGATGCTCGACTGCTTCAGCTACCACGGCGCCTTCGCCCTCCAGCTCGCCGACCGGTGCGAGTCGGTCGTCGCCCTGGACGTGTCGGAGGACGCGGTCGGGCACATCGGGCGGAACGCCGCGCGCAACGGGATCGGCAACGTCGAGGCGCGCGTCGCGAACGTGTTCGACGCGCTGCGCCACATGGAGCGGGACCGGCGAGCGGTTCGACACGATCGTGCTCGACCCGCCCGCCTTCGCGAAGAGCAAGGACGCGGTCGAAAAGGCCCACGCCGGCTACAAGGAAATCAACCTGCGGGCGATGAAGCTGCTGAGGCCAGGCGGCGTCCTCGTCACCTGCACGTGCTCCTACCACGTCGACGAGGCCTCGTTCGGCCAGATCGTGTACGAGGCGGCCGTCGACGCGCGCGTGCGCCTCGCGGTCGCCGAGAAGCGCATGCAGTCGCGCGACCACCCGGTGGTGCTGGGCGTGCCCGAAACGTACTATCTGAAGTGCTTCATCCTGCGGAAGCTCGCATAGGACCGATTACTTTCTCGGTGCGGTCGGCGGCGGCACGATCTGGATCACGGTGGGGAAAAACGGCGGCGCGCCGCCTGGCGTCGGGTTCGTGTAACCGGGCGACCCGCCCCAGGTGTAGTCCTTCACCGTCACGCCCGGCGGGAAGGCGACGTCGGACTCCCTGAACCGGCCCACCTCGAACATGTGCGTGGCGGGCGCGTCGAACACCAGTTCGCCCCTGTCTTTCAGCGCGGTCCGGTAGTAGCTCACCACGTCGGCGAACGCCTGCGTCGAGCCGTAGAGACAATAGCTCTGCCCCATCCCGGCATCGTACGACGTCGAGGTAGCGCGCTCCCGCGAGGATGGGCGCGCCCGCCTGACACGAAAGCGGCGGTGCCTCCTCGACGGCGGCGGCAGGCCGGGCAGCCGGCGCGGCAGCCGGCGCGCGGCGGGCGGCGGAGTCCGGGGCTGGGCGCCGGGCTGCGGCGAGACGGGCGGAGGGGTGGTCGTGCCGGGCTTCGCCGGCGCGGCCGGCGCCTTCGCATTCGGGGCCGCCGGCGGAGGCTGCGGGCGCGCGACGGGCGGCTGGGCCTGCGCCGCAGGCACCGCCAGCGCCGCGGCCAGCACCGCCGTCATCGACAGGATCTTCCACGACCGAAGCATGGGAGCATTATATAGGGACTCGGGATTCGGGACTCGGGATTCGGGACTCGGGATTCGCTCGAGAGCCGCGACCGGCTCGGCGGAAGCGGCTCGGACTGATCGGCGTGTCGGACACGCGCGCAGCGAGCGATCGGCGGCATGGGAGCTGTCCCTGAGCGGGACTTCTGGCGCGACCGTAGGGCACGATCGGTCGGCCGATGCGAGACATCACTGCTGGCCTTTTGCGAGCGTGAGCTGCCGTGGCTCGTCGAGACGATCGAGGCGCTGGTCCGCCTCGAGTCGCCCAGCGGCGACGCGCCGGCGATGCATCGCTGCGGCGCCGAACTCGGGCGCCGCCTGGGTGCGCTCGGAGGCGACATCACGCTGCTGCCCGGCGGTATCGCCGGCGATCACCTCCTTGCCCGGTTCGGGACGGGAGGGCCGCAGGTGCTCCTGCTCGGCCACATGGACACGGTCTGGCCGGCGGGCACGCTCGACCGCCGGCCGTTCCGCGCCGACGACGGCAGGCTGCACGGGCCGGGCGTGCTCGACATGAAGGCCGGGCTGGCGCTCGCCGCGATGGCCGTGAGAGCGCTGGCGGGGGAACCGGGCGGCCTGCCGGGCCGCATCGCGATGCTCGTCACCGCGGACGAGGAAACCGGGAGCGCGTCCTCCCGCGCCGTCATCGAAGCCGAGGCGAGGGCCAGCCGCGCCGTGCTCGTGCTCGAGCCCGCGCTGCCCGGCGGCGCCCTCAAGACGAGCCGCAAGGGCTGCGGGGATTTCGTGCTGCGCGTCTCGGGCCGCGCCGCCCATGCCGGCATCGAGCCGGAACGGGGCGTCGGCGCCATCAGCGAACTGGCCCGCCAGATCGCGCGTATCGAAGCGCTCGCGGACGCCGCCGCCGGGACCACCATCAACGTCGGCGTGGTCCGGGGCGGATCCCGTCCAAACGTGGTGGCCGCCGAGGCCGAGGCCCTCATCGACGTCCGCGTGGCCAACGCTTCGGAGGCCGCCAGGATCACCGGCGCATTGCGGGCTCTGGAACCGGTGGACGCGCGCGCCGCGCTCGCCGTGACGGGAGGGTTCGAACGCCCCCCGATGGAACGATCCGCGGCCGGCGCGGCGCTGTTCGGCATCGCGCGCGCCGTGGCGGCGGACCTGGGGCGGACGCTCGGCGAGGGCGGCACCGGCGGCGGCTCGGACGGGAACTTCACCGCCGCGATCGGCGTCCCAACGCTCGACGGGCTCGGCGCCGTGGGCGGGGGCGCGCACGCCGACGACGAGCACGTGATGATCGCGGATCTCCCCTGGCGCGCCGCCCTGCTGGCCGGCTTGCTGCGCCGCATTCTGGCGATCTAAACTGGTTCGACGGGGCACAACTCAGGAATCAACCATGGGAAACACGATCAAGACCACCTTGTTGCTCGGACTGATGAGCGGCGTGCTGCTGGTGCTCGGAGAGTTGCTGGGCGGGTCCAGCGGCCTGATGATGGCGTTTGTCTTCGCCGTCATCATGAACTTCGCGTCGTACTGGTTCTCCGACAAGATCGTCCTGGCGATGTACAAGGCGAAGCCCGTGGGCCCGGAGCACCCGCTCCACCAGACGGTCGCGCGGCTGGCGCAGCGCGCGGGGCTCCCGATGCCGAAGGTGTACGTCATCCCCGACCAGTCCCCCAACGCGTTCGCGACCGGGCGCAACCCGTCGCACGCCGCCGTCGCGGCCACCGAGGGCATCCTCCGCCTGCTCGACCAGCGTGAGCTCGAGGGCGTCATGGCCCACGAACTGGCGCACGTGAAGCACCGCGACATCCTCATCAGCTCGGTGGCGGCGACCATGGCGGCCGCGATCATGATGGTGGCGCGGATGGCGCAGTTCGCGGCGATGTTCGGCGGCGGCGGGCGCGGCAACAACCGCGAGGGCGGATCGAACCCGATTGCGCTGCTCGCCACCATCATCCTGGCGCCGCTTGCGGCCATGCTGATCCAGGCGGCCATCTCGCGCTCGCGCGAGTTCGGCGCCGACAAGGGCGGCGCGGAGATCGCCGGCTCGCCCTACGGCCTGGTGGACGCGCTCAAGAAGCTGGAGTCCGCGTCGAAGCGCATTCCCATGGACGCGAACCCCGCGACGGCCCACATGATGATCATCAAGCCGTTCACCGTCCGCGGCATGATGTCGCTGTTCAGCACCCATCCGCCCACCGAGTCCAGGGTCCGCGCCCTGCTCGGGCAGGCGTAGGGTCAGAGCAGGTACGCGAGGGCGAAGCCGATCTGGGCGACGAACATCATGCGGTACATGTGCGCCCACGACACGTGGTTCTCCTCGACCGCGAGGTCGTCGGGCCGGCGCAGCATCAGGTAGCACACATACAGGCCGTAGGCCGTCATGAACGCGCCCAGCGCCTGCAGCAGCCAGAAGTTGCCCGTCAGGATGCCGGTCCACGCCCCGACGGGGATCATCAGGAACGGCAGCACGAACGACGGCGAGATCATCCACGCCGCCCTCGTGACGCCGAACTGGATCGGCAGCGTCCGGCAGCCGCCGCGCCGGTCGCCCTCCATGTCGGCGAAGTCCTTCGTCGTGGTGGCGCCGAGCAGGAACAGCCCGAAGATGGCGCCGAGGAACCACGGCTCGAGCCCGGCCGCGCGTCTTCACCGACGACCAGCCGGCCACCTTCAGCAGCACGCCGCGCGGAATGGCGATCGTGACGTTGGCCCAGATTCCCAGGCGCTTGGTGCGGAACGGCGGCACCGAATAGAGCGTCGTGATGACCGCGGCCGCGACCACCATCCAGAAGCACTCGTGCCGGCCGCCCGGCGCGACGAACCACGCCAGCACGAACGCCACGGCGAAGCTCGCCAGCGGTGATGACCCAGGCCTCGCGCATCGACAGGCGCCCGCTCGGCAGCGGCCGCTTCGGCTTGTTGACGCGGTCGATCTCGAAGTCGTAGATCTGGTTCAGCCCGTTCGACGCGACGTTCAGGACCGCCGCCATCACGGCGCCGATCACGGGCGGGACGACCAGTGCCCAGCTCCACGGCTCGCGCGGATGCGCGCCGATGGCGGTGGCCGCCGCGGAGGCGAATCCCAGCGCGGGGGCAATCAGCGTGAACGGCCGGGCGAAGTCGACAAGGGCCCGGATGCGCGACGAGTCGCTCACGACATCCTCACGATCACGATGGCGACGATCGCGCCCGTCGCGGTGTTGACGAAGTTCAGCACGTCATTGTTGACGATGCCGCGCGGCCTCGAGCGTCGCGGCCAGCGCGCTCTCGACGATGGACCCGGCGATGGCGCCGGCGACGACAGCCCACACCGTCCAGGCCGGGACAAGCCCCAGCAGCGCGCCGCAGGCGGCAAGCGACAGCGCGCCGAGCATGCCGGCGGCCGATCCCTCGAACGACACGGCGCCCGGCGTGCCCGGCCGCACCGCGGCGAGCGTCGTCGGCAGGTACGTCTTGCCGCCCCACGCCTTGCCGATCTCGCTGGCGACGGTGTCGCCCCCGCCCGTCGCCAGGACGGCCACGAACGCCAGCAGCGCGGCGTCGGGGAACGGCGTGGCCACCGCGGCCACGGCCGCGACCGCCGCCAGGCCCGTGTTCGCGAACGCGTTGCCCGCGCCGCGCCGTCCGCCGCGCTCCTCGGCGATCCCGAGCAGCGCCTTCCTCTTCAGCCCCAGGCGCGACGTGATCGCCGCGACGAGAAACGTCGCGAAGAGGAGCATCCAGCCCTGCGAGGCCCAGGCAGGCGTAGACCGCCACGCCGATGGCCCACCCGGCGATCATCCCCGACACGCGCACGGTCCGGAGCGCCATCCGCCGGTGGCCGCCGCCGTGTTCACGATGAGGGCCGGCAGCAGGTTGGCGGCGACCGCGTCCCGGTTCGACATCCACGCGGCGGCGGTCACGAGGCTGCCGAGCCAGAGCACGGCCGCCGCCGAGGCGGGCACGGTGATGTTGTCGTCGAGGGCGATGGGCACCGTCTCGACCAGCCCCGCGGCGAGTGCGGCGAGGAGTGGAGCCACGATGATGAACGCGAACGCGGGCGGCGGCGCGACGGCCGGCGCCGTCCACCAGGCGAGGAACACCGCCGCGGCGCCGCCGGCGGCGAAGAACGCCAGCAGGCCCTCGACGCTCTTGTCCGGGTTCCAGGCCAGGCGGTGGCGTCCCCAGCGGCGTCCCGCCAGCGTCGCGGCGCCGTCGCCGAACGCCAGGATGCCCCAGGCGGCGGCCGCGATGTCCAGCCGGGCCGGGAACGCGAGAATCAGCAGCAGCACGCTGAGGGGATAGAGCAGGATCCCGAGCGGGTACCCCCGCGACGCGTCCGCGGGCCGGATGATGGTGCGGCCTCCCGACCCGCGGCAGGACCACCGCGTTGAACAGCAGCGCCGCGATGGCGCAGAGCGCCGCCTGCCACCACGTGAGCGCGCGCAGCAGCAGCGCGAAGACGCCCATCGACATGTGCACGATCTGGCGCGCGGTCTCGGAGAACATCGTCAGGCTGCCGCAGGGGCGGCGAGGATGCCGTTCACCAGGCGCGTCACGCCATCCTCGAGCGGCGTGACGCGGTAGCCGAGTTCCTCCGCGGCACGCGCGTGCCCCAGCGGCCAATCCCGCAACAGGATCTCGAGCGTGCCGGTCGTCAGCAGCGGCGGACGCCCGAACCACGACGCCATCAGCTCGTCCGCGAGCGCCGCCGGCGAGGCCAGCCAGCCGGGGATGCGCCGCGGCTGGGGGCGGCCGGTCAGGCGCGCGCACGATGTCGAACACGCGCATCTGCGGCGCGTCTTCGCCGCCGAGCAGGTAGCGGGCGCCCGGCGTGCCTGCCTGCAGCGCCGCCACGTGCGCGGCGGCGACATCGTCGACGAACGCAGAACGACCAGACGCGATCGCCGCCAACGACGCCGGGGAGCGTGCCGGCCAGATGGTCGGCCACCATGCGCCCGACCAGGTTGCCCTCGGTCGCCGCGCCAGGGCCGTAGATGACGCCGGGATAGAGGCGGACGAGCGGCGCGCCCTGCTGCACGGCAGCCTCCGCCAGCGTGTCGGCGGCCGCCTTCGTGCGCTGGTAGTCGTTCCAGCGCGGGCGCGGCCTCGAGTCCGGCTGGCGGCAGCGCGAGAAACGACGACGTGTACACCACGCGCCGGATGCCGTGGCGGCGCGCGGCCTCGAGGACCGCCAGCAGGCCGCCGACGTTGACATCGTCGAAATCACGGCTGCGCGGCGCCCACGTCGCCACCAGGGCCGCGCTGTGGAGAATGGCGTGGCAGCCGGTCGCCGCGTCCGCAAGCCGCGCGGCATCGCGGACGTCGCCGTCGATCGCGATGCGCGGAGAGCCCCGAGGCGCTGGCCGACCGGCCGTAGAGCACCACGTCGTGCCCGGAGGCGACAAGCGCTCCGACCACCGTCCTCCCGAGGTAGCCGGTGCCGCCGGTGACGAGGACCTTCATGACAGGGTCACGCGGCGCGCCGCCAGTAGTCGAGCAGATCCTGCAGCGTCTGTTCGATCGGTATGCGCGGCTCCCAGCCCGTCGTGCTCCGGATGAGCGACGGATCGCCGAGGATCAGGGGGGTGTCGTTCGGGCGGAAGCGGGCGGGATCGGGCTCGATCGTCACGCTGACGCGCGCGAGGGCGACGATGGCGTCGAGCAGGTCGCGCATCCGATGGGCCCGGCCCGAGCACACGTTGTAGGCGCGGCCGGGCGTGCCGTGCGCGGCCAGCGCCCGGTACGCGCGCACCGTGTCGCGCACGTCGGTGAAGTCGCGCCGGCTCTCGAGGTTCCCGACGCGGATGACCGGCTCGAGCCGGCCCGCCTCGATGAGCGCCACCTGCCGCGCGACGCCGGACGCGAAGAACGACGGATCCTGCCGCGGGCCGATGTGGTTGAAGGACCGCGCGACGACGGCCTCGACGCCGTCGAATCGCGCGGCGCGCGCCACGGCCAGCTCCGTCGCCACCTTGCTCGATCGCGTACGGGTTGGTCGCCTCGATCGGGTCCGCCTCGGTCAGCGCCCGGTCCGCCGGGCGGTAGACGTAGGAGGAGCTCGGCACCACGACCCGGCCCGCACGCCTTCGAGGCGCAGCGCGTCGAGCAGCACGTGCGTGCCCAGCACGTTGACCGCGAGCGTCTCGGTGGCCGCCTTCCAGGACTGCCCGACGTGCGGCGCGCCGGCGAGGTGATAGACGACGGCCGGCGCGAACTCGCCGACCGTGCTCCGCATGGCATCCCGGTCGAGCAGGTCGATTTCCCTCCACGCGACCGCCGGGTACGCGGCCTGGACGTCCGCCCCGACGCCAGGCTTGCGGAGGGCCACCACGCGCACGCCCTCCTCGCCGAGCAGGTCCAGCAGGTGGGAGCCTGCGAACCCCGCGGCGCCGGTGACGAGCACGGTGGTCCGGTCAGTCATGTGTGGTGCGGTCGGCATCGCCGGGCGCCCTAGGCTCCCGCGCGCGCGGAGTACTGGGCCTTGTAGTAGGCCTGGAAGGCCGGATCCTGGTGCTTGATCGGCTGCCACCACCAGGGGTTGGCGCTGTACCACTCGACCGTGGCCGCGAGCCCGTCCGCGAACACGTGCCGCGGCGCCCAGCCGAGCGCCCGCAGTTTCGAGGTGTCGAGCGCGTAGCGGCGGTCGTGGCCGAGACGGTCGGCCACCGGCCGGATGAGCGAGTCCGGCTTGCCGGTCAGCTGGAGGATGCGCCTCGTCAGCTCGACGTTCGGCACCTCGTTCCCGCCGCCGATGTTGTACACCTCGCCGTCGACGCCCTTCTCGATGACCAGATCGACGCGCGGCAGTGGTCGTCGACGTGGAGCCAGTCGCGGACGTTCATCCCGTCGCCGTAGAGCGGCAGGTCGCCGTCCTCCAGGGCGTTGGTGATGAAGAGCGGGATGACCTTCTCGGGGAACTGGTACGGGCCGTAGTTGTTCGACGCGCGCGTCACCACGACGGGCACCTGGTAGGTCGCCCAGTAGCTGTACGCCAGGCGGTCCGCGCCGGCCTTGCTCGCCGAGTACGGGTTGCGCGGCCGGAGTTCGTCGGTCTCTTTCGAGGCGCCGGTCGGGACCGACCCGTAGACCTCGTCGGTCGAGATCTGGACGAACCGGCGGAGCCCGGTCGCCTGCCGCGCGGCCTCGAGCAGGACGAAGGTGCCGAACACGTCCGTGTGGATGAACGCGCCCGCGCTCTGGAGCGACCGATCGACGTGCGTCTCGGCCGCGAAGTGCACCACGATGTGCGCGCCCCGGACCAGCGGCGCGCTGACGGCGCGCGTCGGCGATGTCGCCGAGCACGAACGTGTGCCGCGGGTTGTCGATGACGTCGTGCAGGTTCTCGAGCCGGCCGCAGTAGGTCAGCTTGTCGAGCGTGGTGACGTGCCAGTCGGGATGCGTGCGCAGCGCGTACCGCACGAAATTGCTGCCGATGAACCCGGCGCCGCCGGTGACCAGGACCTTGACCATCGCGACCTCTGCTCCCGCCGCCGCCTACCGGTAGACGCCGGTCGTGCTCATGCCGCCGAAGGGCGGCGAGAACGACCCGATGCCCGCGAGCGAGATGGAGATGCTGAAGCGGCGGTCCTGCTGGACCGTCGGCCGTAACACGCCGCCGTAGTTGAAGCCGCCGAAGTTGAACGTCTGGAACTCGGCCGTCACGCCGCAGCACTGGGCGTTGTAGTAGCCCAGGAACCGGCGCTGGAGGAAGTAGGCGTTCTTGAGGTCGTAGTTGAACGACACGCCGCCGCCGTACCGGTTCTGGCTGAAGCGGAAAGTGGCGTCGGCGTTCAGATAGTGGTTGGTCCGGTCCGGGTCGTCGTAGCCGGCGAGGTCCTTGATGAACCGCCGCTGGCTCCAGCCCGCCGACACCATGGCGTGCTCGCCCATCGAGTACGTGCCCGCCGCGCCCAGCGTCATGAACGCGTTCACGTAGGTGTTGAACTCCGTGCGGAACGTCGCGTTCAGCGAGTCGGCCGGCGAGAAGCGCGCCGCCAGCGAGACTGGCGACAGGCTCTGCGGCGTGACCGTGCCGAAACTGGTCGAGTAGTTGGGGTCCACCACCGACGCCAGGGAATTCGTGTAGTAGGTCTGACGCAGGCCGACGTTGAGAATCTCGCGCGACCGGCCGCCGTCGACGCCGCCTGCCCGCTTCGCGAACACGCGGTTGTTCAGCCCGTACGTGATCCGCGTCGTGCCGCCGACGATGTAGTCGGTCGAATCGAGCTGCACGATCCGGTTGTCGAGGTCGATCGACGTCACCCGCTGGAGGTTCACCCACGGCTCGACGGTGTGCTTGATCTTCTCGGCGTACCCGCTGTCCGGCGTGTTGAAGATCCGGTTGAAGACCGGCCCGACGATGCGGGTCTGCAGATCGAAGTACTGGCGGCTGATCGGTCTGGGAGACCTGCTGGCCCGTGAGCGCGTCGGTGCTCTCGCTCCACCAGGTGTACCGCCAGCCGAGCGAGGAGTTCACCGTGAAGAACGGGAACTTCCGGAACGGGAAGCGCACGGTCGGGGTGGCGTCGAAGCGCTGCAGGCCCGAGTCCTGGGTGGATCCGCCGTGATCGTCTGCCGCACCATCGAGGAGTACTCGCCCGCCACGCCGAAGTAGACCGGCCACTTTCCCAGCGGCTGCTCGCCCCGGCTGACGGTGACTCGCGGCAGCGCCCCGGTGACCGTCGAGTCGTCCGCGTTGAAGAAGAACTGGCTCCGATCGAGCCAGGCGCTCACGCTGTACGGGCCCCAGTTGCCGCTCACGCTGCCCGAGAAGCTCCGCTGGCGCCGCGACGCGTCGTAGATGTTCGTGTTGTAGGTCTGCTGGACGGTGATGTCCGAGAAGTAGTCGAGGCGCAGCCGGCCCCGGAGCCTGAACGGCAGGTCCTGGTTCAGGTTCGCCCGCGCGCTCGAAGCTGCGCCGGCCGGCACATCCTGCATCTGGCCGCTGCCGTCGTCGACGCTCGTCGCCCGCTCGTTCAGCATGTAGAAGCGCGCGTCCCCCGACGAGGACCGGGAGCGCACGTAGCGGTACTCGCTGCCGAAGCCGTGGCCCGTCTTCGAGAACCAGTCGTAGTTGAACGTCGCGTCCTGGCTGCGGCTCATCGCCCAGAAGAACGCGTTGCTGAGCGTGTGCCCCTTCAGCGTCGACGTGCCGTACATCGGCAGCAGGAACCCGCTGGCCCGGTCTTCCTTGTTGATCGGGTAGTAGATGACCGGCAGGTAGAGGATCGGCACGCCCTTCACCCGCATCAGCGAGTTCTGCAGCATCGCGTAGTGATCGATGTCGAGCACCGCCGTGCCCGACGTGATCTCCCATCGCGGCTTCGGCTGCACGCACGTCGTGAAGCCGCCGTTGGTGATCCGGTACTTCTTCTCGCCGATCTTCTCGAGCGTCTCGCCGTAGAACAGGACCTCCGGCTCCTGCGTGCCGAAGGCGCTCTTCTCGGCCGGCCGCTCGTGCTCCTGCTGCAGCAGGGCGCTGCCGGAGGCGTGCCTGAAGGTGCCGAGCTTCGTCTTCGTGTTGAACTCGAGCGAGTCGGCCGAGATGCGCTGCGTCGGCGTGGTGAGGGTGACGTTGCCCCGGGCGAGCAGCAGGTCGCGGTCGGTGAAGATCTCCACCTCGTCGGCGAAGAGCCGCGTGACGTCCTTCTCGATATCGATCTCCACGTCCCCGGTGAGCTTCCAGTGGGTCTCGCCGAGCCGCTCGATGTGCCACTGCCGGGCCGAGTCCACGCCCGGAATGGCCTGGCCCCCGGCCTGCTGGGCGAACGCCCCGGAAGCCCCGGGCAGGACGGCCAGCGCCAGCCAGAGCGCGATTGGGGCGCGAAGTCTCATGCGATTCGAAGATTACCATGCCGCGCAGGGGTGTCCAACCGCCGCATGGCCGCCGCGGCGGCGGGTCCCTACGCGCCGACGCGCTCCGGGCTGGCGCCCCGCGCCTCGAGGACGGGCACGACGGCGCCGAGCAGGAAGATCGAGCCCGCCACGGTGATGTCGGGGGCGGCGAGCCACGCCGCGTCCATCGCGGCCGCGGGATCGCGCTCGACCAGGACGTCGGCGCCGGGATCGATGGCGCGGACCTCCGCCAGCAGCGCGGCGGGGTCGGCCGCGCGCGGCGTCGGCGGCGTCGTCAGGACGAGCGGGGCCGCCAATGGCAGCAGGTGGCGGAGCATGCCGGCGTGATCCTTGTCCCGGACGGCGCCGAAGACGAGCGGCTGGCGGCCGCCCGGAACGGCCTCGCGCAGGTAGGCGGCCAGCGCCGCGGCTCCCGCCTCGTTGTGCGCCGCGTCGAGCAGCACGCGCCGCCCGTCGGCGAGACCTCGCCAGTCGAGCCGGCCGGGCCAGCTCGCCTCGCGCAGGCCCCGCTCGATCGCCGACGCGGGCACGGCGACCCCGGCCTCCGACAGCGCCTCGAGCAGGCGCACCGCCACGAGCGCGTTGCGCACCTGGTGGCGGCCCCGCAGCCCGAGCGTCAGCGGCCCGTAGGCGCCCGCAGGCGTGCCGAGCGTCATCCCCGTCACGCCGCCGGCCATCCCGGCCGAGAGCGTCACGCCATCGTCGGCCTGCACCAGGACGGCCCCGCGGTCCGCGCATGCCGCGGCGATCACCCCGCGCGGCCCGGCGCCCGCTCGCCGCAGACCAGGCGCATGCCGGGCTTGACGATGCCGGCCTTCTCGGAGGCGATCGCCGCGAGTGTCGCGCCGAGGTACTGCTGGTGGTCGAGCGCGATGTTCGTGATCGCGCCCGCGAGCGGCGAGGCGACCGACGTGGCGTCGAGGCGTCCGCCGAGGCCGACTTCGAGGACGGCGACCTCCACGCCGCGCCGGCGGAAGAGCTCGAACGCCGCGGCCGTCGCCACTTCGAAGAACGTCGGCGTGGCCTGCAGGCGGCCGTCGGCCAGCAGCCGGTCGATGAGCGCGCGCAGATCCTCGACGACGCGCTCGAGGTCGGCAGGCGCCACCGGCACCCCGTCGATCGCGAAGCGCTCCTCGATGCGCACCAGGTGCGGCGACGTGTAGCAGCCGGTCCGGTACCCGGCGGCGACGAGCGCCGCGGACGTCATCGCGCACACCGACCCCTTGCCGTTCGTGCCCGCGACGACCACCGACGGGCAGGCGTCCTGGGGCCGGCCCAGCGCGTCGGTGATCGCGCGGATGTTGTCGAGGCCCAGCTTGTGCCCGTGGAACTCGAGGCCGAAGAGGTACTCAAGCGGCTGCATGCATGAACCGCAGGGCCCGCGCGATCGTCGCCTTCAGCTCGCGCCGGTCGACGATGACGTCGATCATGCCGTGGGCGAGCAGGAACTCGCTGCGCTGGAACCCCTCGGGCAGCGTCTGGCGGATCGTCTGCTCGATGACGCGCGGGCCGGCGAACCCGATGAGCGCCTTCGGCTCGGCGATGTTCAGGTCGCCCAGCATCGCGAAGCTCGCGGTGACGCCGCCGGTCGTCGGGTCGGTGAGCACGGAGAGGTACGGGACGCCGGCCCGGTCGAGGCGGGCGAGCGCCGCCGAGACCTTGGCCATCTGCATCAGCGACAGCGCGCCCTCCATCATCCGCGCGCCGCCCGAGCACGAGACGATGATGACCGGCGTTCGCGACGCCAGGCCCCGCTCGATGGCCCGCGTGATCTTCTCGCCGACCACCACGCCCATGCTGCCGCCGATGAAGCTGTACTCCATCGCGGCGACGATCACCGGGATGCCGTCGAGCGTGCCGCTTCCGACGATGACCGCGTCGAGGAGGCCGGTGGCGGCCTGGCTGGACCGCAGCCGGTCGCGGTACGGCTTGGTGTCGGTGAAGTCCAGCGGGTCGGTCGACGACAGGCCGGCGTCGTGCTCCTCCCAGGGGCCGTCGAACAGCGACCGCAGACGCTCGGCGGCCGTCATCCGGAAATGGTGCGCGCACTTCGGGCAGACCTGGAGGCTCGCCTGCAGGTCCTTGTTGTAGATGACCTGCGTGCACGACGGGCACTTGACCCACAGCCCCTCGGGCACGCGCACGGCGGTCGCCGGAGCCTGCGCGATCGGCGTCTTGTTCTTCTTGAACCAGGGCATTCAGGGGAACTGTATCAGAAGACAGAAGTCAGAAGTCAGAAGCCAGTAGTCAGTAGAAGCAACGCCAGGTTCACGCTGCACGGCGTCCGACTGGCTAGCTCTGGCTCTGACGCTCGTCTGGCTACTGCTCTACTGGCTACTGGCTCCTGCCTACTTCCGTGGCACGTAATACTGCGTCCCCCGCCCCATGGCCCGCAACTGGCGGAGCAGGTCGTCGACGGCGTCGTCGCTCCGGCCGAAGTCGATCTGCGACGTCTCCACGACCAGCAGCGGCGTGGCCGTGTAGTGGAAGAAGAAGTGCTGGTACGCCTCGTTCAGCTCCTTCACGTACTCCGGGTCGAGGCGATGGGCCTGCTGCTCGGGGTCGCGGACGCGATCGCGGAGCCGCTTGAGCAGGAGATCCGTCGGGGCCTGCAGGTAGACGACGAGGTCGGGCGCCGGGATGTCACGGGCCAGCAGGTCGTAGAGCCGCTGGTAGATGAACAGCTCGTTGTCGTCGAGGCTCAGGTAGGCGTAGATGCGGTCGCGGTCGAACAGGTAGTCGCAGATGGTCACCTGGCTGAACAGCTCCGCCTGGCGGAGCGCCGACATCTGGCGGTGGCGGCTGAGCAGGAAGAACAGCTGCGCCTGGAACGCCGCGCCGGGCTTGTCCTGGTAGAAGTCGCCGAGGAAGGGGTTGTCCGCGTCCTCGAGGATGGCGGTGGCATCGAGGCGCAGCGCCAGGCGCTCGGCGAGCGCCGTCTTGCCCGCGCCGACGGGGCCCTCGATCGCCAGGTAGCGGTAGTCCACCCTGCCGCGAGTATACCGACCGCCGCGCGCGCATGGCAAGGCGGGGTAAGATGGCGGCGTGGTCATCGAGCGCATCGAGCTCCGGGTCCTGCGCCTGCCGCTGGTCCGGTTCTTCGAGACCAGCTTCGGCCGCGTCGACGACCGCACGTTCATGCTGGTGAGGCTCGATGGCGGCGGCCTGACGGCCTGGGGCGAGTGCGTGGCCGACGAGGACCCGTACTACAGCCCTGAAACCGTCGAAACCGCCTGGCACATCACGAAGGAGTTCCTGGCGCCGCTCGTGCTGGGCGTCGATTTCGCCCATCCCCGCGACCTGTTCCCCGCCCTCCGCCGCGTCCGCGGCCACCGGATGGCCAAGGCGGCCGTCGAGATGGCCGCGTGGGACCTCTACGCGCGGCAGGAAGGCCGGCCGCTGGCCGCCGTCCTCGGCGGCACGCGGGCGCGCGTCGCGTCGGGCGTGTCGATCGGGATCCAGGACTCCCTCGAGCAGCTCGTGGACCGCGTGGGTGCGGAGCTGGCGGACGGGTACCAGCGCATCAAGATCAAGGTGAAGCCGGGCTGGGACCTCGAGGCCGTCGCGGCCGTGCGGGAGCGCTTCGACAGCGTGCCGCTGATGGTGGACGCCAACGCGGCCTACGGCCTGGGCGACGCGGAGCACCTCGCCGGGTTCGACGGGTTCGGCCTGATGATGATCGAGCAGCCGCTCGACGACGACGACATCCTCGACCACGCCGCCCTGCAGCGGCGCCTCTCGACGCCCGTGTGCCTCGACGAGTCGATCCAGTCGGTCCGCCTGGGCCGCGACGCGATCGACGCCGGCGCGTGCCGCATCATCAACATCAAGCCGGGGCGGCTCGGCGGGTACGCCGAGTCCATCCGGCTGCACGACCTCTGCGCAAGCCGGGGCGTGCCCGTCTGGCACGGCGGGATGCTCGAATCCGGGATCGGGCGCGCGCACAACCTGCACCTGTCGTCGCTCGCCAACTTCTCGCTGCCCGGCGATGTCGCGGCGAGCCGGCGCTACTACGAGCCCGATCTCGATCGACCCGCCGATCGAGGTCGCCTCCGACGGGACGATTCCCGTGCCGGACGGTCCCGGCATCGGCGTCCATGTGGTCGAGGAACGTGTCGAACGCGCCACGATCAGGCGCCTGGAGCTGAGGCGGTGACGACGCGCGCGGCGTGCCTGGCCGCGTTCCTGGTGCTCCCGGCCGCGGGCGTCGGCGCGGCGCAGCCTCGGCCCGCCCAGTCCGCGCCGCTCAGTTTCGAGCAGAAGATGGCGTGGATCCTGCGGCTCGAGGACCAGCGCATCCTCCGCGCGCCCGAGCCGCCGCCGGCCGCGGCCGAGCCCGCGCCGGCGAAGGGCCGGCGCTCGAGGCCGGCGCCGCCCGCTCCGCCGCCGCCGCCCGACCTCGTCCGGCTGCTCCAGGACCCGGAGGGCCGCGTGCGCCGCCGCGCGGCGCTGGCCGTCGGTCGCGCGGGCCTGGCCGAGGGCGTCGCGCCGCTGGCCGCGGTGCTCGCGGGCGACCGCGACGCCGAGGTGCGGCAGATGGCGGCCTTCGCGCTGGGGCTCGTCGGCCACCGCTCCGCCGTCGAGCCGCTGCGGGCGGCGCTCGGCGACCCGTCGGCGCTCGTGCAGGGCAGGGCGGCCGAGGCCCTCGGCCTCATCGGCGACGCGGCGTCCGCGCAGGCCATCGCCGCGATGGCGGCCGCGCACCTGCCGGCGGTCATGGCCGCGTCGCTCGATGCCGACGAAGGCGCGAGCCCGGTCGAACCCGCCGCCGAGGCGTTCCGCCTCGGCGTGTACGCGCTGACGCGCCTGAAGGCGGCGGACGCGCTGATGGGGGTCGTGCTCGATCCGGCGGGGCAGCCGCGACTCGCGTGGTGGCCGGTGGCGTACGCGCTGTCGCGGATCGAGGACCCGCGCGTGGTGCCCGCGCTTGTCACCCTGCTCAGGAGCGGGGGGAGTGTCACGCGGGCGTTCGCGGCGCGCGGGCTCGGCGCGCGGAAGGCGACAGCCAGCGTCGGCGCGCTCGTGCCCCTCGCGCAGGCCTGGCGCACCGACCCGCGCGTCGCGGTGTCCGCGATCCGGGCGCTCGCGCCAGATGGGCGCCGCCGAGGCGGCCGCCCCGCTCAGGGCGCTGGCCCAGGCCCGCGAGGTCGACGCGAACGTGCGGCTCGAAGCCGTGACGGCGCTCGGCGCGCTGAGGGACCACGAGGCGCTCGGCCTCGTGCTCGACGCGGTGACGGACCCGTGGCCCGCCATGCGGGCGGCGGGCTTGCGCGCGCTGAAGAACATCGATCTCGACACGTTCGTCATCGTGCTGTCGGGCCTCGACGCCGATCCGCACCCCAGCGTGAGGACGGCGATCGTGTCGCTGCTGCCGGCGCTCGGGCCCTCACGCGCGGCGCCGCGCCTCTCCGCGATGCTGGACGGCGAGGACCCCGCCGTCGCCGCCGCCGCCATCGAGGCGATGGCGGGCCTGCCGGAGACGCCGAAGGATTTCGCCGCCACGCTGCTGCGCCTGCTCGCGGGCGGCGACGTCATGGTGAGGGCGGCCGCGGCGTCGGCCCTCGGCGAGCTGAAGCCGGCGGGCGGCGACCTGGCGCTCGCCGCCGCGTACAGGGCGGGCGCGGCCGATGAACTCTATCAGGCGCGCGCCGCGGCGCTCACGGCGCTCGCGAAGTACGGAGCCGCCGCGGCGGTGCCCACGCTCGCAGAGGCGCTCGCCGACAGGGACTGGGCCGTTCGCCTGCGCGCGGCCGCGCTGCTGCGGGAGCTCGATCCGGCCGCCGACCCGTCAGGCCGGATCCGGCCGGCCCCGGGACGCGCCGTCGAGGCCTACGCCGCGCCGGCCCTGGTCGCGCCGCAGGTGTCGCCGCACGTGTTCCTCGACACCGACAAGGGCACCATCGAGATCGAACTCGCCGTGCTCGACGCGCCGCTCACCGCCGCGAACTTCCTCGCGCTCGCGCAGGCGCGGGTACTTCAGCGGGATGGCCATCCACCGCGTCGTGCCGAACTTCGTCGTGCAGGCGGGCGACCCGCGCGGCGACGGCGAAGGCGGGCCGGGCTACACGCTGCGCGACGAGATCAACATGCTGCCCTACCTGCGCGGCACCGTCGGCATGGCGCTCGATGGCGCCGACACCGGCGGCAGCCAGTTCTTCATCACGCACTCGCCGCAGCCGCACCTCGACGGCCGGTACACCGTCTTCGGCCGCGTCGTCGCCGGCATGGACGTCGTGGATCGCCTGCAGCAGTGGGATGTCGATCCGCCGCGTGCGCGTGTGGGACGGCGTCGAACTCGTCGTGCGGTAGAAACGCAGAGGCAGGGCCCGTACAAAAAAAACGGGGGTGACATCACCCCCGTCATCGGCGCATCGAAGCTTAGCGCTTCTTCGCGGCCTTCTTCGTCGCCTTCTTCGCAGTCTTCTTCGCCATTGTTCCTCCTCGGAATGTAGCTGCTCAGCTGGTTACCGCCGCCGAACGATCACAAGCTCTGGGCTGAGCGAACCAGGCTCATACAAGCTGTAGATTATGGATGAGAACAAAACGATGTCAAGCACAAAGTTGCGCGCGCGCGCAACTTTTTCGATCGCGATGAGCGACGACCGCCGTCGCGATCACCTCGCGCGCGGATGGCGAGTGGTGGAGAAGCGGTCAGCGGAGGCGCGCGAGCGCGCGCTCGGCGCGCGCGCGCGTCTCGGCGGGCGCGCCGTGCGCGCGCGACGCGGCGTCGTACATGGCGATCGCGCGCGCGCGATCGGACGAGGCTTCGAACATCGCGCCGAGCTCGTAGTAGCTGCCGGCGACGAAGGGAGCCGGAGGCAGCGGGCGCGCCTGCAGCGCGCGCTCGAAGTCGGCGCGCGCGCGCGCGCGGTCGCCGGTCGCGCTGAGGACGCGGCCGCGCCGGTACCGGTGCACGCCGTCGTCCGGCCGCAGCTGCACCGCGCGGTCGAGCGCGGCGATCGCGCCGGCCGCGTCGTCGCGCTCGAACGCGCGCCAGCCGTCGAGCGAGAGGCGGCTGGCCTCGGCCGCCGTGCGATCGGGCGCTCGCGACAGGCCCTCGCGCGCCGCGCGGCGCACCTCGCGCGGATCGCCCGCGGGGACGGCCGCCATCGCCGCGCGGTACGCCGCGACGGCCTCGTCGCGGGCGCCGAGCCCGTCGAGCGCGCGGCCGAGATCGAGCTGCGCCTGCGCCACCGCTCCGTACGGGGCCGCGGGCCGGCGGGCGACGACCGCGCGCAGTTCGTCGATCGCGCGATCAGGCTCGGCGAGCGCCGCATGCTGCGCCGCCGCGCCGAGGCGCCCCCACGTCTCCGCGAGGACGGGCTCGCGAAGCGAACCGGCGCGCGCCCCGTCCACGAGCGCCTCGTAGACGGCGAGGGCCGCGGACGGGTCGCTGCGGTAGATCTCGTGCACCTGCGCGGTGTTCAGCAGGAACATCGGGTTGCGCGGGTGGCGCGCGCGCAGCTCGGCGAGCAGCTCGAGCGCCTCGCCGTTGTCGTGCTCGTACCAGAGGTCCACGAGGTGCAGCTGGTAGGCGGCCTCGGACCTGAGCAGCACGCCGCGCGCGCGCGCCCGCCGCAGCTGCGCGAGGCCCTGCACCCTGTCGCCGCCCGGAAGCCCGAGAAACCAGCGGAGCACCTTCAGCACCGACGGCGCGACATCGGCGTAGGACCTGATACAGGCCGAGGCCCGCGTTGGCGTCGTCGAGGCCCGGGTCCAGGGCCAGCGCCTTCTCGAGCGAGTGCTTGATCCGCTTGCCGTCGCGGGCGGCGGCGAGGAACTCGAACCGCTGGCCGTGATACTGGACGCGCACGCCGTACGCCGCGCCCAGATAGAGCCAGGCCTCGGCCCGGGCGGGCTCGCGCGCGACCCATCGCTCGCCGTCGGCGATGACCGCGTCGAGGCGCGCCAGAAACGCCCGGTCGCGAAGACCGGTTGTCGATATCGAGGTAGATGCGCCACCACGGCGGACGCCGCGCCGATGACCGCGCACGCCTGGGCCGGGGCCGGCCCGCAGGCCTGCTTCAGCGCGGCCTCGGCGCCGGCGAAGTCGGCGTCGTAGACCAGGTCGAACGCGCGCGCCAGCAGCGGCGCGTGGGTGAGGCCCCTGACGGGCGGGGCATCCGCAGCCGGCCGCGCCGGGACCGCCGCCAGCACGCACGCGCACGCCAGCGCGAGGGCGCCGGCGCGCCGCGCCCTCGTCATGTCGCGCTCGTGCGCAGGTCCTGCTTGGCGGCGTGGCGCTCGAGGCCGAGGTCGATCAGCCGGTCGAGCAGCGCGTCGTAGGCGAGCCCGCTGGCCTCCCAGAGCCGCGGGTACATGCTGATCGTCGTGAAGCCGGGCATCGTGTTGATCTCGCTCACGTGCCACGCGCCGGTCTCGCGATCGAGGAGGAAGTCGACGCGCCCGAGTCCCGCGGCGTCAACCGCCCGGTACGCCTCGACGGCGAGGCGCCGCACCTCGGCGGTCTCCTCGGGCGTGAGCGGCGCCGGGACGAGCAGGCCGGAGTCCTTCGTGTACTTGGCCGCGTAGTCGTAGAACGCGCAGCCCTCCGCCGGGATGATCTCGCCGGGCACCGACGCCTCGGGCGTGTCGTTGCCGAGCACCGCGACCTCGATCTCCCGCGCGTTGGGCACCGCCGCTTCGACGATCACCTTCCGGTCGAACCTGGCGGCGAGGTCGATCGCGGCCTCGAGCTCCGCCCGGTTTCCCGCCTTGCTGATGCCGACGCTCGATCCGAGGTTCGCCGGCTTCACGAACACCGGGAACGCGAAGCCGCCGCACACCCGCCGGAGCACCGACGGCCCGGCTGGCCGTCCATTCCGGTCGCCCGATGGTCGTCGAACGCCGCCGTCGGCAGGCCCCGGGTGCGCGAAGAGCACCTTCATGACGGACTTGTCCATGCCCACCGCCGACGCCATCACGCCGGCGCCGACGTACGGGACGTTGGCCAGCTCGAGGAGGCCCTGGATCGTCCCGTCCTCGCCGTAGGGCCCGTGCAGCACCGGGAACGCGATGTCGAGGTGCAGATCGCGGACGGATCCCGCGGCAGCGTCTTCGTCGGCCCCGCCGGTGCCGCGCGTGAAGACCAGCAGCGTCTCGTCGTCGGCCGGACGCGCCGGCATCACGACCTCGCTGCCGCGCCGGAACGACCGGGCCTGGTCGCGGACGTACTCCCGCGCCTCGGCGTCGGTGGACACCTCGGGCGGCCGGCTCGGCAGGATCCATCGGCCTTCGCGGCCGATGTAGATGGCCGTGATGTCGTACCGCTTCTTGTCGAGGTTCGCCAGCACGGACGACGCCGAGCGCACCGACACCTCGTGCTCGCTCGACCGCCCGCCGAAGAGTCACGCCGACCCGTTTTCGCTTCACCGCACTACTATAGTATGGGCGCAGTGCCGACGTTCCATCCGAATCCCGATCCCGATAGCCCAATGCCCTCTCCTTCCGCGTCCTCCACACCGACGGCGCCGCCCGCCGCGGGGAGATGCAGACCGCCCACGGGACGGTGCAGACGCCGGCCTTCATGCCCGTCGGCACGCGGGGCGCGGTCAAGGGCGTGACGCCCAGGGACCTGCGCGAGGTCGGCGCCGAGATCATCCTCGGCAACACCTATCACCTGTGGCTCCGGCCCGGCGACGGCCTGATCGCCCGGCTGGGCGGGCTGCACCGCTTCATCGGCTGGGACGGCCCGATCCTCACCGACAGCGGAGGGTTCCAGGCCTTCAGCCTCGGCGCGAAGCGGGTGATGACCGAGGACGGCATCCGGTTCCGCTCGCATCTCGACGGCAGCGAGCACCTGCTGACGCCCGAAGGCGCCACCGACATCCAGGCGCGGCTGGGCCCGGACATCGCCATGGTCCTCGACGAGTGCCTGGCCCAGCCGGCCCCGCTCGCGACCGTCCGGGAATCCACCGAGCGCTCGGCGCGGTGGGCCCGGCGCTGCCGCGACCGCTTCCTGCAGCTCGCCGAAACGGAAAGCGTCACCGTTTCTGTCGCGAGTCCCGAGTCCCGAGTCCCGAATCCCGATCCGCCCGATCACCAACCCCGGCCAGGCGCAGTTCGGCATCATCCAGGGCGGCACCGTTCCCGAGCTGCGCACGCTCAGCGTCGAGCGGACGCTCGCCATCGGCTTCGAGGCCTACGCGATCGGCGGCCTCAGCGTGGGCGAGCCGGCCGACATCATGTACGCCGTTGTCGGGCACACCGCCCCGCAGCTCCCCGCCGACCGGCCGCGGTACCTCATGGGCGTCGGCACCCCGCTGGACATCGTCGAGGCGGTCTCGCGCGGCATCGACCTGTTCGACTGCGTGATGCCGACGCGCAACGCCCGCAACGGCCAGCTGTTCACGAGCGTGGGCCGCCTCACGATCAAGAACGCGAAGTACGCCGGCGATGGCGGGCCCCTGGACCCGGCCTGCTCCTGCTACACCTGCCGGACCCACTCGCGGGCCTATCTTCGCCACCTGTTCGTGTCGGGCGAGATTGGCGCCGCCGTCCTCAACACCATCCATAACCTGCGCTTCTACCTTGACACGATGGCGCGGGTAAGACAGGCTATAGTGTTTGGGACGCTCGAAACACTGAGACAGTCGCTGCAAGCGATGTTCTCCCGCCCGTTGAGTGACTCATGACCCTGACAGCCTTCACGGAACAGGGCCTGGTGCTGGCCATGTCGGCACCGGCCGAAAGCGGCGCGAATCCCTGGGTGCAGCTGATTCCCTTCGCCCTGGTGCTCGCCATCTTCTACTTCCTGATCCTGCTGCCCATGCAGCGGAAGCAGAAGAAGATCCAGCAGTTCATCGAAGCCCTGAAGGTGGGAGACCGCGTCGTCACCACCAGCGGGATCTACGGGCAGATCACCCGGATCTCGGACAAGAGCGTGCAGCTCCAGATCGCGGACAAGGTCCGGATCGAGATCTCCAAGGCGGCCGTGGGCGGCTACCAGGGGCAGGACCCCGTGGCGCCCGACGCGGCCGGGCAGTCGTAACGATATGGACAAGAATCTTCGCTGGCGCGCCATCGCCATCCTCGCCGTCGTCGCGGCTGTCCATCTGGGGCTTCTACCCGCCGGCCGAGAAGATCAAGCTCGGCCTCGACCTCAAGGGCGGCGTCCACCTCGTGCTCCGCGTCCAGACCGACGACGCCCTCCGTCTCGACACCGAGACGACGATGGAGCAGCTGCGGGAGGCCGTGGAGGCGAAGGGCCTGGTCAATGTCACCTTCGCCGGCGTCGACCCGACCCGGTTCAGGGTCGACGGCGTGCCGCAGGACCAGGACGCGGCGTTCCGCGAGGCGGCCGCCGAGGTCGAGACCCGCTTCAACCGCGAGTCCGGGACCGCCGGGTCGTACAGCTTCGTGATGAAGCCCAACCTGGTCGGTGCAGCTGCGCGAGGACGCCGTCGAGCAGGCCCTGCAGACCATCGAGCGCCGCGTCAACGAGCTGGGCGTGGCCGAGCCGATCGTCGCGAGGACCGGCGCGGCGGGCGACCAGATCCTGGTGCAGCTGCCCGGCGTGGCGAATCCCCAGCGGGCGAAGGACATCATCCGGTCGACCGCGCTGCTCGAGCTGAAGCTCGTCGAGGACGGCCCGGCCAGCACGCGGGAGCAGCTGCTCCAGGCGCGCGGCGGCGTGCGTGCCGGGCAACATGGAGGTCGTGCCGGGCGTCAGCGACACGGGCGCGCCGGGCGACCGCGCCGAGACGGTCTACTACCTGGTCCGGAAAGTCGCCGTGGTCACCGGACGCGATCTGCGCAACGCCAAGCCGTCGCTCGACGAGATGAACCGGCCGGCGGTCAGCTTCTCGCTCAACACGGACGGGGCCCGCAAGTTCGGCAAGGCGACCGGGGAGAACATCGGCCGCCACCTGGCGATCATCCTCGACGGCCGCGTGCAGTCGGCGCCGGTCATCGAGAGCCGCATCTTCGACGAGGGGCGCATCTCGGGCACCTTCACCCAGCAGGAGGTCCAGGACCTGTCCCTCGTGCTGCGGTCGGGCGCCCTGCCGGCGTCGCTGACCTATCTCGAAGAGCGGACCGTCGGGCCGAGCCTCGGGGCCGACTCGATCCGGTCGGGCGTGACGGCGGCCCTCGGCGGGCTGCTGCTGGTCGTGATCTTCCTGCTGCTCTACTACAAGCTCTCCGGGCTGAACGCGATTGCGGCGATGGTCATCAACCTCGTCGTGCTGCTGGGCATGATGTCCTACTTCGGCGCGACGATGACGCTGCCCGGCATCGCGGGCTTCATCCTGACCATCGGCATGGGCGTCGACTCGAACGTCCTCATCTTCGAGCGCATCAAGGAGGAGCTGGCCGCCCAGAAGGGCGTCAAGCAGGCGATCGCCGCCGGCTTCGACCGCGTGTTCCTGACGATTCTCGACACCCACGTCGCGTCGCTCATCTCGGCGGCCTTCCTGTTCCAGTTCGGCACGGGCCCGATCCGCGGCTTCGCCACCACGCTGTCGATCGGTCTCCTGTCGAACGTGTTCACGTCCGTGTTCGTCTCGCGGACATTGTTCGAGCTGGTCCTCTCGCGGCGCCGCGCGGCGACACTGAGCATCTAAGCCATGCAGATCTTCACGAAGCCGAACTTCAACTTCATCCGCTGGCGCTGGCACGCCATCGCCCTGTCGGCGGTCGTCATCGCCGCCGGCCTGGCCTCCATGGTGGCCCGCGGCGGCATGCCGCTCGGCATCGACTTCACGGGCGGGACCGTCATCATCCTCAAGTTCGAGCAGCCGGTCGGCGAGGACGCGGTCCGCGCGGCCCTCGCGGCGATGCCCGGCGAGAAGGTCGTCCAGCAGTTCGGCGCCGCGTCGGCCCGGGAGATCCTCGTCCGGCTGCCCCAGACCGTGGAGCGGGAGGAAGGCGGCCTCCTCGACAAAGACGTCAGGACGGCCACCGAGGCCCTGCGGCAGGCGAACCTCGGCAAGTTCGATGTCATCGGCACCGACGTGGTCGGCCCGGTCATCGGCGCGCAGCTGCAGCGCAAGGGCCTGCTGGCGACGCTGTTCTCCATCCTGGGCATCACCGTCTACATCGCCTTCCGCTTCCGGTTCTCCTTCGCGGTCGGCGCGATCGTGGCGACGTTCCACGACATCCTCGTCACGCTGGTGTTCCTGACCTGGTTCGGCTACGACCTCTCGCTGAACGTCGTCGCGGCCCTCCTGACCATCACCGGGTACTCCGTCAACGACACCATCGTCATCTTCGACCGCGTGCGCGAGAACTTCCGCAGCATGCGCCGTGACTCCCTCGAGCACATCGTCAACACCAGCGTGAACCAGACGCTGGGCCGGACCGTCATCACCGCCGGCACGACCCTGCTGAGCGTCCTCGCGCTCTACCTGTTCGGCGGCGAGGTGCTGGAGGCGTTCGCGTTCACGATGATCGTCGGGATCATCAGCGGGACCTACTCGACGGTGTTCATCGCCGCCGCCATCGCGATCATCCTCAGCCGGAAGCGCGATCAGGCGAGGGTGCCGGCGCCGCCCGCGGCCGAGGCGCCCGGCGGCGGCCGGAAACCGAACAACCGGAAGAACCGTTCGTCCCAGGCGTAGCCGGAGCCGGTGGCGTACTTCCAGGCCGTCGTGCTCGGGATCGTGCAGGGGCTGACCGAGTTCCTGCCGGTGTCGAGTTCCGCCCATCTGATCCTGGCCCGCGCGCTGCTCGGCTGGGACGCGGCCGAACTCGGCCTCGCCTTCGACGTGGCGTGCCACGTGGGCACGCTCGGCGCCGTCGTGGCCTACTTCCGGGCCGACCTCGTCGCGCTCGCCGCCGCGGTGCCAGGCCTGCTCCGGCGGCCTCTCCGGCCGGCCGACGCCGCCGGCCGGCGCCTGCGGCTGATCGCCGTCGGCACCGTGCCGGTCGTCATCGTCGGCGTGCTGTTCGCCGACGCGGTCGAGGAGACGCTGCGCACGCCGTGGGTGACGGTGGTGACGCTCGTGGCGGTCGCGATCCTCTTCCTGGTCGTGGAGCGGGCCGCCCGCGCGACGCGCGGAGAAGACGCCCTCACGCCCGCCGCGGCGCTGGCCATCGGCGTGGCGCAGGCCGCCGCCCTGGTGCCCGGCGTGTCGCGGTCGGGGGCGACCATCACGACCGGGATGTTCCTGGGGATCCGGCGCGAGGCCGCCGCGAGGTTCTCGTTCCTGCTGGGCGTGCCCGCGATCCTCGCGGCCGCGGCGCACGAGGGCCTGCCGCTGCTGGCGACGGGAGTGGGCCGCGAGCAGGCCTGGCTGTTCGTGATTGGCTTGGTCGTGTCGGGCCTGGTGGGGTACGTCACGATCAAGTACTTCCTGAGGTACCTCGTCAGCCACACGCTGGCGCCGTTCGCGTGGTACCGTATCGCGCTCGCGGCGGTGACGGCGGGCTGGCTCCTGTCGGGGCGGAGTTGATCGTGGTCCAGTGGCTGCGGCGCCGGTTCGTCACGGGGTTCGTCGTGACCGTGCCCCTGGTCATCAGTCTCGTCAGCCTCGTCTGGGTGTTCCGCGCGGTGGACGGCCTGGTCGGGCCGGTCTACCACCGCTGGATCCCGTTCGCGATCCCGGGCCTCGGCATCGTGACCACCGCCGTGCTGATCCTGGCGGTCGGCACCGTGGCGACCAACGTGTTCGGCAAGCGGCTGCTGCAGCGCGCCGAGGGGTACCTGATGATGGTGCCCGTGTTCCGGACCATCTACTCGCCGGTGAAGCAGATCGTGGCCGCCTTCTCGCCGGACAACAAGTACGGCTTCAAGAAGGTGGCGCTCGTCGAGGATCCCCGCCGCGGGAGGCTGCTGGGGTTCCTCACGAAGGAGTTTTCGGTGGACCTCGGCAGCGGGCCGGAGCCGATGGTGGCGGTCTACGTGCCGACCAACCACCTCTACCTCGGCGACCTGGTGATCGTGCCGAGCGGCGCCGTGTTCTACCCGGATCTCTCGGTCGAGGACGGCGTCCGGATCATCCTGACCGGCGGCATGGCCCTGCCGCCGTCGCTCGTGCCGGAGCGGCCCGTCGGCGGGCCGGGCCGGCTGCAGGCGTGACCACGACGTGATGGGAGGGGAAGCTGCCATGGGTGTGAACCGGAAGCGCAATCCCCGCCGGCTGATCGGGCTGGGCGGGCTCGTCCTCGTCGCGGCCATGCTGGCCGGCGGCGCCGCCACAGTCCTGGCGTCGGGTATCCAGCCCGGCCCCGCCGCCGAGGCGCAGGCGCAGGTGCCGGTCCACCATGGCGGCGAAGCCAGCCTCGTGGTGCCCGACCTGTCGCAGGCGCGGTTCCTCGGCCTCTCCGGCCACACCCTGCTGATGTTCGGGCTGCTCGTCGCGGTCGGCGGCCTCTTCTTCGGCCACCACATCTACCACCAGGTCCGGCGGCTCCCGGTCCACCAGTCGATGGCCGACATCGCCGACCTGATCTACGAGACCTGCAAGACGTACCTGCTGCAGCAGGGCAAGTTCCTGCTGATCCTCGAGTCGTTCATCGCCGTCATCATCGTCTTCTACTTCGGCTTCCTCCAGCGCCTCGAGCCGGCCCGCGTGGTGATCATCCTCCTGTTCAGCCTGGTCGGGATCGCCGGCAGCTACGGCGTGGCGTGGTACGGCATCCGGATCAACACGTTCGCGAACTCGCGGACGGCGTTCGCGAGCCTGCGCGGGATGCCGTTTCCGATCTCGGAGATCCCGCTGCGCGCGGGGATGAGCATCGGGATGATGCTGATCAGCGTCGAGCTGTTCATCATGCTCTGCATCCTGCTCTTCATCCCGGGCGACTACGCCGGCTCCTGCTTCATCGGGTTCGCCATCGGCGAGTCGCTGGGCGCGGCCGCGCTGCGCATCGCCGGCGGCATCTTCACCAAGATCGCCGACATCGGGTCCGACCTGATGAAGATCGTCTTCAACATCAAGGAAGACGACGCGCGCAACCCGGGCGTCATCGCGGACTGCACGGGCGACAACGCCGGCGACTCGGTCGGGCCGAGCGCCGACGGCTTCGAGACCTACGGCGTGACGGGCGTGGCGCTGATCTCCTTCATCCTGCTCGCGGTCCGCGACCCGCAGGTGCAGGTCCAGCTGCTGGTCTGGATCTTCATGATGCGCATCGTGATGGTCGTGGCGAGCGGCCTGTCGTTCAACCTGAACGCGGCGATCTCGCGGGCGCGGTTCGCCACGGCGTCGAAGATGAACTTCGAGGCGCCGCTGACGTCGCTCGTGTGGATCACCTCGATCGTGTCGGTGGTGCTGACCTACGTCGCGTCGTACCTGCTCATCCCGACGCTCGGCGACGGCACGCTCTGGTGGAAGCTCTCGACCGTGATCACCTGCGGCACCCTGGCCGGCGCGATCATCCCCGAACTGGTGAAGATCTTCACCTCGACCGAGTCCGGCCACGTGCGGGAGGTGGTGACCTCGTCGCGGGAAGGCGGCGCGTCGCTGAACATCCTGTCCGGCCTCGTGGCCGGGAACTTCAGCGCCTTCTGGCTCGGCCTCGTCATCGTCGCCCTGATGGCGGCCGGGTACGCCGTGAGCACGCTCGGCCTCGAGGCGCTGATGGTGGCGCCGGCGGTCTTCGCCTTCGGCCTGGTCGCGTTCGGCTTCCTGGGCATGGGGCCCGTGACGATCGCCGTCGACTCCTACGGGCCGGTCACCGACAACGCGCAGTCGGTGTACGAGCTGTCGCTCATCGAGGACGTGCCGGGCATCGAGGCGCAGATCAAGAAGGACTACGGGTTCGAGCCCGACTTCCTCGTCGCGAAGGAACTGCTCGAGGAGAACGACGGTGCCGGCAACACCTTCAAGGCCACCGCGAAGCCCGTGCTGATCGGCACCGCCGTCGTCGGCGCGACGACCATGATCTTCTCGATCATCGTGCTGCTGACCGCCGGCCTGACCGAGAACCTCGACAAGCTGTCGCTGATGCACCCGCCGTTCCTGCTCGGCCTGATCTCCGGCGGCGCGATCATCTACTGGTTCACCGGCGCCTCCATCCAGGCCGTCACGACCGGCGCCTACCGGGCCGTCGAGTTCATCCGGGCCAACATCAAGCTCGAGGGCGTGACGAAGGCCTCCGTGGCCGACAGCAAGAAGGTCGTGGAGATCTGCACGCTGTACGCCCAGAAGGGGATGTTCAACATCTTCCTCACGGTGTTCTTCATGACGCTGGCGTTCGCGTTCGTCGAGCCGTACTTCTTCATCGGCTACCTGATCTCGATCGCGCTCTTCGGGCTGTACCAGGCCATCTTCATGGCCAACGCGGGCGGCGCCTGGGACAACGCCAAGAAGATCGTCGAGGTCGAGCTCAAGGAGAAGGGGACCGCGCTGCACGCCGCCACCGTCGTCGGCGACACGGTGGGCGACCCGTTCAAGGACACCTCGTCGGTGGCGATGAACCCCATCATCAAGTTCACGACGCTGTTCGGGCTGCTGGCCGTCGAGCTCGCCGTGAAACTCACGGCCGACGCGGGCTCCGGCGTGAGCCATGCGCTGGCCGCCGTCTTCTTCGTCGTCGCGATCGTGTTCGTGTGGCGCTCGTTCTACGGGATGCGGATCGGATCGGCCCGGGCCTGAGCCTGGCGCCGGCCCCGCCGGCTCGCCTGGCGGGCCCGGGCGGACCGGATGGCCGATTTCGGCGATCCGGTGTCTAATGGTGCAGGAGGGGGTCGGGCCGCGGGGCGAGTCGGGTTGCGTTGACACGGCTTTTTGCCTCCCGATATAATCGGCCGCCTTCGTGCTTCGACTCGCAGGACCGGCTCTCAGCACTGAGGCGAGGCGATGTGGTCAGCCGCGGTCGCTCAGCACGAAGCCCTGAGCGAACTCTTCGTGGTCGGGCCCCTGAGTCGATGGGCTTCGTGAACCGTGTGACGTCGAAGAGGTTAGGAGGACAGACCGGTGCCACGTGACATGTTCGGGGATGTCGTTCAATCCTCAATCACCCTCGGGAGTCGGAAGTGGTACACCGTGCCGCTCTCGATTTTCGTCCACGCGCTGATCATCGCGGCGGTCGTCATCATTCCCTTGATGGCGGCAGACATCCTGCCGACGCCGCCGGCGATGATGGCGTTCGTCGCGGCACCGCCGCCGCCACCGCCGCCACCGCCACCGCCACCGCCACCCGCGGCCGCGGCCCCGAAACCGATGCTGGACGTGAATCCCGCCGCGGCGCCCGTGCAGGCGCCGGCGGAGATCAGGCCGGAAACGGGCATCGAGGCCCCCGAGGGCGGCGTCGCCGGAGGCGTTGAGGGCGGCGTGCCAGGCGGCGTCGTCGGCGGCGTCGTGGGCGGACTGCCCGAGGCTCCGCCACCACCACCGCCGCCCGTTGCGCCGGTGCGTGTCGGCGGCAACATCCGCCCGCCGACGAAGATCAAGAACGTGAATCCCGTCTACCCGAGCATCGCGCAGTCGGCGCGCGTGCAGGGCGTCGTCATCGTCGAGGCGACGATCGGGCCCGACGGCAAGGTCAGTGATGCGCGCGTGCTGCGGTCGATTCCGCTGCTCGACCAGGCGGCCCTCGACGCCGTGCGCCAGTGGGTGTTCACGCCGACGTTGCTCAACGGCGTGCCGGTTCCCGTCATCATGACGGTCACCGTGAACTTTACGCTGCAGTAGACCGCGTCGGTCGCAGCGGTTGAGCGGGAACCGGGGGCCGGCGCACCTGGCCGCCCTGGAAGGGTCAGTAACATCGTTCGATTTCTGGAGGATGGAGAGACATGAACCTCATTGAGATGTGGAACCAGATGGGCTTTTTCGCGAAGGCCATCGCGTATATCCTGTTCATCATGTCGATGATTTCGTTCGGCGTGGCGGTCGAGCGCTTCTACACCTTCCTGCAGGCCCGGAAGCAGTCGAAGCTGTACGCGCCGCAGGTGGCCAAGTACCTCAAGGACGGCCGCCTGAAGGAAGCCATCGCGCTGTCGCAGAAGAAGGAATTCCGCTACAGCCACCTCGCCAAGGTCGTGCTCGCCGGCCTGAACGAGTACCAGTACCAGGCTGACGCCGGCGGCGCCGCCCTCAGCCGCGAAGACATGATGGACACCGTCCGCCGCGCCATCCAGCGCGCCTCGGCCCTGACCGCCTCCGACCTGAAGCGCGGCGTGGCCTCGCTCGCGACCATCGGCGCCACCGCCCCGTTCGTCGGGCTGCTCGGCACGGTCGTCGGCATCATCACCGCCTTCCAGGGCATCGCGGCCACCGGGTCGGGCGGCCTCGGGTCCGTGTCGGCCGGCATCTCGGAAGCCCTCGTCGAGACCGCGCTCGGCCTCGTCGTGGCCATCCCGGCGGTGTGGTTCTACAACTACCTGACCGGCCGCATCGAGTACTTCAACGTCGAGATGGACAACTCCTCGTCGGAGCTCGTCGACTACTTCATCAAGAAGACCGCGTAGGCGCGCGTGCCGGGCCGCGCCCGGCGGGCTGACGCGACAGCAAGACAGAGGAGACGGCCACTATGTCAATGGATGTGGGCGGCAGCAAAGGCGGCCTGAAGGCTGACATCAATGTCACGCCGCTCGTGGACGTCATGCTGGTGCTCCTGATCATCATGATGCTCATCGCCCCGATGTTGCAGCAGGGCGTGAGCGTGAGGTTGCCGCAGGCCTCCAACACCGCGGACAAGCCGGAAACGCAGGACCAGACGGTCGTGGCGGTCACGTCCGACAAGCGCCTGTACCTGAACGGCGTCCCGATCCAGGAGGGCGAACTGCAGAGCAAGATCCAGACGCTCATGGAGACGAAGAAGGAGAAGATCGTCCTCATCAAGGGCGACGAGGAAGCTCCCTACTCGGCCATCATGAACGCGATGGATCGCCTGCGTGGAGCCAACATCGAGAACATCGGCCTCATCACGGAACGCAAGATCGGCCGGGCCGGGATGGGAGGTCAGTAATGGCACACGCACACAAGCACTTCGGCGCGGAAGAAAACGTCAAGGCGGCGGCGCTCCACGCGAGCGCGGACATGAACGTCACGCCGCTCATCGACGTGCTGCTCGTCCTGCTCATCATCTTCATGGCGGCGCTGCCCCTCACGCAGAAGGGCCTCGACATCAACCTGCCGCTGGAGACGAAGGGCGCGCAGCAGCAGGTCGACACCAGCAGCCAGATCGTGCTGGAATACACCGCCGACCGGCGCATCTCGGTGAACAAGCAGGACATCACCATCCAGGAACTGGAGACGCGCCTGCGCATCATCTTCGAGCAGCGCAAGGAGAAGACGATGTTCATCGTGGCCGCGGGCACGCTGCGCTACGGCGACATCGTCGAGGTCATCGACGCCGCGAAGGGCGCCGGTGTCGAGAAGGTCGGCATCGTCACCGACGGGATGCGCGCCGAGGCCGGCGTCGTCGGCGGCTAGCCGCACCCCGCGGCCTCGTGCCGCACCGTCATCACACGGCCGGCCGCGTCCCGCGGCCGGCCGTGCTCTTTGTACGCAGTTTCTGCACCCGACCCGCCACTCCCGCCCGCGTTTTCCGACAGGGGCCTGGCCCCTGTCTCGCTGTCGCTCGGGCGGCGGGTCCACGCCGCGCACCGCCGACGGGGGCCTGCCCGGCGCTCCGCGCTGCGACGCCGGCATCGCCGGGCGTCGAGTCCCGCTGGACGCAGGAGCGGGACCTGGCCCCCTTCAGGACGGCGAGAGGGGCCTGCCGCCGCGTCTGCGGACCCCGTACAGGTGAAGGGCCGCCCCGCAGGGTTGCGGGACGGCCCGGTCGGCGATCGTGGCGCATCGGCCCCGTGAGGGGCTGCGCGCGGCTACTTGATGCCCGCGGCCTGCTTCTTCTTCAGATCCAGGGCCTGGTCGCGCAGCTTGTCGGCTTCCTTGAGGAGGGCGGACTGCTTGGCGGTGTCCTTCTCGAGGTTGGCCTGGAGCCGGAGCAGGAGGTTCTTGTAGGTCAGCGCCTCCATGTAGTCGGCCTTGAGCGCGAGCGCCTTGTCGACCTGCTCGATGCCCTTCAGGACGAATTCCTTCTTCTCGGGTTCCTTCAGGCGGAAGTCACGGTAGGCCTTGTCCCAGTAGTAGGTCGAGATCGTGTAGAACGCCTCGGGGTTGTTCGGCTCGATCGCGGCGCGCTGGTTGAGGGCGTCGATCGTCTTCTCGAACTCCTCCTGGCGGTTGTAGAACCCGGCGAGCTGCAGGTAGACCTGCGGATCGTTCGGGCGGGCCTGCTTGGCCTGCAGCAGGACCTCTTCGGCCTTCTCGTAGTCGCCCGCGTCCTCGCGGATCTTCGCCAGCGCGAAGTAGTTGGTCGCGTCCTGCGGATCGAGCTGGATCATGCGATTGACGATGGGCTCCTGCTGCGAGGGATCGTTCATCTTGTCGGGCCCGTACGCGGCCACGAGGAACTCGAAGGAGCGCTTCCGCAGCGTGGGGTCCTGCTCCTTTTCCGACGCCTTCGTGTAGTACTCGATGGCCTTGGTGAGGTAGGCGTCGTTCTCCGGCTCTCCCTTGCGGGACGGCTTGAACAGGTTGTCGTAGCTGTTGGCGAGGTAGAAATAGGCCACCGACAGCTCAGGATCCTGGACGATGGCCTCTTCGTACAGCGCGGCGGCTTTCTTGTAATCCTGCTGCGCGTAGACGACGTTGGCGTCCTTGAAGGCCTGCTTGGCCTTGAGCTTTCCGTACTGGCTGCAGCCGACCAGCGCCGCGGCGAACGCCAACACGATCGCCAGCGACGCGACCCGCCCGAGTCCCCTCAACATGATGTCCCCCTTACGTTGCGCGCGACGCGCGGTATCAAGCGGCCCGTGGCGGCCTTGTCGGAATCAAGCCAGACCGCAGAATGACTGACACGGACGGAATGGAGCGCTCTCTCCCGCAGGGGAGGATTGTCCCAAGCCGGGCCAGTATAGTGAACCGAAAAAGGGGGAGTCAAGCAACCCGGGCCGGCGGCCTTGACCCCCCGGGATCCGGTCCCTATGATGAAGCCGGGAGCGGGCGCGCGCGGCGCGCCCCCGGGCCGGTCGCCATGATCCGATTCGAAGACCTGGTTGCCAGGGCGCAGGCGTACATGCCGGACGGCGACATCGAGTCGCTCAGGCGGGCGTACGTCTTCTCGGCCCTCGCCCACAAGGGCCAGGTCCGGCAGTCGGGGCAGCCCTACCTGGTCCATCCCCTCGAGGTGGCCTACTTCCTCGCGGACCTCCGGCTCGACCCGGCGGCCATCATCGCGGGCCTGCTCCACGACGTGGTCGAAGACACGCTCACCACGGTCGAGCGCCTCGAGGAGCTGTTCGGGCCGGAGGTCGCGCACCTGGTCGAGGGCGTCACCAAGATCAGCGCCATCCCGTTCTCGACGAGCGAGGAGCGGCAGGCGGAGAACTTCCGCAAGATGCTGCTCGCGATGGTCGACGACATCCGCGTCGTGCTCGTGAAGCTGGCCGATCGGCTGCACAACATGCGGACGCTCGCCGCGATGCCCGACGACCGGCGCCAGCGGACCGCGCAGGAGACGCTCGACATCTACGCCCCCATCGCCAACCGCCTCGGGATGAGCCGGCTGAAGAACGAACTCGAGGACCTGGCGTTCCAGTACCTCGAACCCGAGGCGTACGAGGCGCTCAAGTCGCGGGTGGAGCGGCGGCGAAAGGCCACCGAGGGCCTGCTCGACGAGCTGAAGCGGACCATGGGGGCGCAGCTGAAAGAGGCCCAGATCCCGGTGGTCGAGATCGACGGACGCAGCAAGCGCCTCTACAGCATCCACCTGAAGCTCAAGCGGCAGAAGATCGACCTGGAGCAGGTGTACGACTTCCTCGCCATCCGGATCATCACGCACTCGGTCAAGGACTGCTACGCGGCGCTGGGGATCATCCATCACACCTGGCCGCCCATCCCCGGGCGCATCAAGGACTTCCTGGCGACGCCGCGGCCCAACGGCTACCAGTCGCTGCACACGTCGGTGATGACCACCAAGGGCGTGCCGGTCGAGGTCCAGATCCGCACCGAGGAGATGCACCGGCAGGCCGAGGAGGGCATCGCCTCGCACTGGAAGTACAAGGAAGGCCGCGTCGGCGCGGCCAACGACGAGCGGTACTTCCTGTGGCTGCGGCAGACGCTCGAGTGGCAGCAGGAGGTGCGCGACCCGCAGGAGTTCATCCAGAACCTGAAGGTGGATCTGTACCCCGAAGAGGTCTACACCTTCACGCCGAAGGGCCAGGTGAAGTCGCTGCCGCGCGACGCCACCGTCGTCGACTTCGCCTACTCGATCCACACCGATGTCGGGCACCAGTGCATCGGCGCGCGGGTCAACGGCAAGATGATGCCGCTGCGGACCCGGCTGAAGAACGGCGACGTCGTCGAGATCGTGACAAACGCGAAGCACCGCCCGAGCCGGGACTGGCTGAACCACGTCGTCACGACGCGGGCGCGCAACCGCATCAAGGCGTTCCTGCACCTGGAGGAGAAGGAGCGGGCGGTCGAACTCGGCACCAAGCTCCTCGAGAAGGAGGCCCGGCGGTTCGGCGTCAACGTGAAGGCGCTCATCGAGCAGAAGACCCTCGATGGCGTCGCGCCCGAATGGGGCGTGCCGAGCGGCGTCGACCTGCTGGCGGCCGTCGGGTACGGACGCGTCGGCGCGCGCCAGGTGCTGACGAAGGCCGTGCCGGCCGAGCAACTCACGGAGAAGAGGGAATCACCGGTGACCTCGGCCGTGAAGCGCGCCATCGGCCTCGGCGGGGGCAGCGACTCGATCAGGGTGAGCGGCGCCGACGACATGCTCGTGGTCCGCGCACGCTGCTGCAACCCGATCCACGGCGAGCGGATTGTCGGCTACATCACCCGCGGCAAGGGCGTCTCGGTGCACTCGGCGTCGTGCCCGAACGTCACCAACCTGCTCTACGACCCCGAACGCCGCATCGACGTCGAGTGGAGCAAGGGCGCGCAGCCCGGGCAGTACACGGTGCGCCTCACGCTGGAAGTCGAGGACCGGAAGGGGATGCTCGCGGCCGTGAGCGCGAAGATCGCCGGCGTCAACACGAACATCCTCGACATCGAGGCGCGCACCGACGAGCAGCGGCGCGGGGGGATCCGCGTGACCATCGAAATCAGCGACATGAAGCACCTGGAGAAGGTGATGAAGTCGCTGCGCGGGATTCCGGGGGTCCTCTCGGTGGATCGGGCACGGGCGGTGCCGCTGGACCTGTCGCAGGCCGCCCAGGGACCGTCTACAGGATCGCGATGACGTCGATCTCGACCCTGAGATCGCGCGGCAGGCGCGCCGCCTGAATCGTGGTGCGCGCGGGCGCCGGGGCCGCGAAGTACTCGCCGTAGACCGCGTTCATCGCCGCGAAGTCGTTCATGTCGGCCAGATAGACCGTCGTCCGGACGACGTGGTCGAACGAGGCGCCGCCGGCCTTCAGGATCGCGCCGATGTTGTCCATCACGCGGCGGGTCTGCACGGCCACGTCGCCCTCGACGAGCGCGCCGGTCGACGGGTCCAGGTGCCCCTGCCCCGACACAAAGAGCATGTTCCCCGCGCGAATGCCCTGGGAATAGGGCCCAATCGCCTGGGGGGCGTCCTTGGTGCTGATCGCGTTCCGCATGGGAGAACCTTCAGGCAGCTTTGACGATCTTCTGCGAGCGGATGCAGCGGGTGCACACGCGCATGTACTTGCTCCCGCCGTTCACCTGCACCTTCACGCGCTGCAGGTTCGGCTCGAAGCGTCGAGGCGACACGTTGTGCGCGTGGCTCACCTTGCGGCCCACCACCGGGCCTTTGTCACAAATCTCGCAGCGTTTTGCCATGGCGAATCACCTGGCGTCACCGGGGCCGCACAGCCGGCCGGACCGGCCGGGACGCAAACTCCTATGATAGCACGCCTGGTCCCGGACTAGGGGATGATGATCGGAGACCCGCCGCCGACCGGGGCCGCCTCGCCCTCAGCCTGCGCGCCCTCGGGGCCGGGCCCTCCAAGGCGCCTCGCCATCCGGCCCGCGAGATCGAGGAACGCGCGCGGGTCGGCCGGGGCGGCGCGCTGGACCTCCCTGACGCGGTCCTCGACCTGCCGCAGCACGGCGGCCGCGTCGGCGGAGAAACCCGACGGGCGGCCGCGCGCCGAGCTCGTCGAACATGCCCTTGATGCCCTCCGCCATCCGCCGCGCGGGAATCGAGTCGGGCCGCTGTTCGTAGATGAGCCCCTTCGAGGCCGTGTCGTACGTGCCGGCGAGCGCGGCCGCCGCCGCCGCCACATCGGCGTCGCTGGCGGCCTCGAGCCCGTCTCCCCGGAACCTGTCGACGAGTGTCAACGCGAACAGAAACAGCTGCTGCCTCGCCTCGGAGAGGCCGCCGAGCGCTGGCGCGAGCGCGGCCAGATCCTGGTCCTGCTGCCGGCGGACGGCCGCCGGCGGGTGGCTCCGCGACGACGCGAGGTACGGGCAGGCATCCGGGCACCTGATCTCGACTTCCCGCTTCGTGCCGCAGCACACCGGGCAGATCTCGCGGCCGAGTGCCGGGCAGAACCGCCTGGCCTGACGGGCGGAACACAATGGGCAGCGCATCGCCCCAGCGTGGCACGCCGCGGCCGTGGCGTCAATCCCGGCCAGGCGGCACAGCCACGGCAGTGTGGCGCGATCGCCACACGTCCACTGCCGAGGACACCGACGGAGGCCGCCCCGACGCCGGCGGATACGGTCCACCACCATTCTTCACGCACGGGAGGACGGATCTACGCAGCTGAATCCGAACCTTCCGGGCGGATCGGACGTCTAAAGGCTCAAAGGCGACGATATCGGTCGTGGGTGTTGAGGTCTGCTGGTAACTTGACAGATCAGGCAGCAGTCCTTAGAATGGCAGATTCTTTGCAAGACCGGGAGCATCAGTTAGTCTCCCGTCGCCCGAGGGTGACGCGAAAGGAGCGTCAGGCACCATGGCCACGAATGGCAAACACGTCAAGGGGATGGCGAACGAGCGCTACGCTGAGTTGAAGCGCATGCTCGACGACCGCCGGCGTGAAATCATGAGCGAGGTTCACGAGAAGATCCGCGACGTCCGCACCGAGAGCGGGCACGGCAAGATGAGCGAAGTGTTCGACCAGGGTGAGAGTTCCGAGGCCGACATCCAGGAAGACATCGAGTTCGCGCTGATCCAGATGAAGGCGGAAACCCTGACGCGCATCAACGAGGCCCTCTCGAGGCTCGAGGAAGGCGCCTACGGCTACTGCTACGAGTGCGGCGAGGACATCGCCCCCCAGCGTCTCCGGGCGCTGCCCTTCGCCGTGCGGTGCAAGGACTGCGAGCAGGCGCGCGAGAACGCCATCCAGCGGGAGCGCCTGCAGTCGCAGCGTTCCTCGTCGCTCTTCTTTGACATCTCCAGCTAACTGCGGCATTCTTCACGCGGGCCGCCGGCCGGGTGCGGTCGGCGGCCCGCCCCTTTTCCGGCCCGTCGCAGCCGGGCGGCCATCCGCCCGCTGTGCGGCTGTCTGAGGGATGCCGATGAGCGACACACCAGAGACAACCCAGCTCGAGGACGTGGGCGAGGTCGAGAAGGCCCTCGTCGTCCCGCCGGAGCTGCCGGTCCTGCCGCTCCGCGACACGGTGCTGTTCCCGAGCTCCTTCATGCCGCTGGCCGTGGCGCGCGAGAGTTCGGTGCGCCTGATCGACGAAGCGATCGGGGCGGGGAAGCTCATCGCCGTCTGCACGCAGCGCGACGCCACGGTCGAGGAGCCGGGGCAGGCGGATCTGTACACCGTCGGCACGGCCACGCACATCCACAAGATGTTCAAGCTGCCCGACGGCAGCCTCAGGCTGATCGTGCAGGGGCTCGCGCGGGTCCACATCGACGAGCTCGTGGCCACCTCGCCCTACCTGCGCGGGCGCGTCCGCCGCGCCGCCGAGACCACGCTCGACGCGGACCGCCTCGAAATCGACGCGATGCAGCGGAACATCAAGTCGAACTTCCAGCAGGTCGTGTCGCTGTCGCCGCTCCTCTCCGACGACCTGCAGACGCTCGCGCTCAGCATCACCGAGCCCGGCCGGCTCACCGATTTCATCGCGTCGAGCCTGAGCACGATCACCACGGCGCTCAAGCAGGAGATGCTCGAAACGCTCGACCTCCGCGAGCGCATGGCCACCCTGAACCGCATCCTCATCAAGGAGCTCGAGGTCCTCGAGCTTGGGTCCAAGATCCAGTCGCAGGTGCAGTCGGAACTCGGCAAGAACCAGCGCGACTACTTCCTGCGGGAGCAGCTCAAGGCCATTCAGCGCGAGCTCGGCGAGGGCGACGACCAGGCGAAGGAGATCGAAGAGCTGCGGGAGAAGATCGACGCCGCCGGCATGCCGGAGCCGGTGAAGAAGGAAGCGGTCCGCGAGCTGGACCGCCTGGCCAAGATGCCGGTGGCCGCCGCCGAGTACACCGTGGCGCGCACCTACATCGACTGGCTGATCGCGCTGCCGTGGGCGAAGCGCGCCGACGAGGTGATCGATCTCCCGCGCACGAAGGCCATCCTCGACGCCGACCACTCGGACCTCGTGAAGGCGAAGGACCGGATCCTCGAGTACCTCGCGGTGCGCAAGCTCAACCCCGCCGTGAAGGGGCCCATCCTGTGCTTCGTGGGGCCGCCCGGCGTGGGCAAGACGTCGCTGGCGAAGTCGATTGCGACGTCCCTCGGCCGCAAGTTCGTCCGCGTCTCCCTCGGCGGCATGCGCGACGAAGCCGAAATCCGCGGCCACCGGCGCACGTACATCGGCGCCCTCCCCGGGCAGGTGATCCAGGGCCTGCGCCGCGCGGAGTCGAAGAACCCCGTCTTCATCCTCGACGAGATCGACAAGCTGGGCTCGGACTTCAGGGGCGATCCGGCTTCGGCCCTGCTCGAGGTGCTCGACCCCGAGCAGAACAACACGTTCCGCGACCACTATCTCGACGTCCCCTTCGACCTGTCGGAGGTGCTGTTCATCACCACCGCGAACGTCCTCGATCCGGTCCCGCCGGCGCTGCGCGACCGCATGGAGGTGCTCGAGCTGCCCGGCTACACCGAGGAGGAGAAGCTCGAGATCGCCGTCGAGCACCTCGTGGCCAAGCAGGTGGAGAACCACGGCCTGACGCCCGAGTTCATCCGCTTCTCGACCGACGCCCTGCGCACCGTGATTCGCGGGTACACCCGGGAGGCCGGTGTGCGGAACCTGGAACGCGAGATCGCGGCCCTGTGCCGGAAGGTGGCGCGGATGCGGGCGGAGGGCCGGGACGAGCCGGTCACGGTGGCCCCCGAACTGGTGACCGAACTGCTCGGCGCCCCGCGGTTCCTCGACGAGGAGGTCGAGGAGCGCACGAAGTACCCGGGCGTGTCCATCGGACTCGCATGGACGCCCACCGGCGGCGAGGTGCTGTTCATCGAGGCGTCCCGCATGCCGGGCGGCGGGCTGCTCACGCTGACCGGGCACCTCGGCGACGTGATGAAGGAGTCCGCCCGGGCCGCCCTGTCCTGGTTCCGCGCGAACGCGGACCGCTACGGCGTCGCCGGGGATTTCTTCCGCGACGCCGAGCTCCATCTCCACGTGCCCTCCGGGGCCATCCCGAAGGACGGCCCCTCGGCCGGCGTCGCGATGGTGACCGCCATCGCCTCGGAGATCACCGGCAGGCCGGTTCGCGGCGACCTGGCGATGACCGGTGAAATCACGCTGAGCGGGCGGGTGCTCCCGGTCGGCGGCATCAAGGAGAAGGTCCTGGCCGCCAGGCGGGTCGGCATCCGCGAGGTGGCGCTGCCCTGGCAGAACGAGAAGAACATCAACGAGGACATCAGCGAGGACCTGCGGCGCGACATGACGGTGCACTTCGTGACCACGATCGACGAAGTCCTCGCGCTGGCCCTGCAGCCGGCGCCCGCATCGCCGCCCGACGGCCCGGAGGGCTCCGCTCCGGCGGCAGGCGGCCCCGCCGGTGTCGGGGGATAGTGGTCGCGCGTGGACATCGTCTATTCCGACCGGTACGAGGTCGACATCGGGGCGCACGTCTTCCACATGGGGAAGTACGCGAAGGTGCGCGACGGCCTCGTGTCGAGCGGCCTGGCCAGTCCGGCGGCGCTTGTCGAGCCCGCGCCGGCCGGCTGGGACGACCTGGCGCTGGTCCACACCGGCGACTACCTCCAGAAGACGCGGGACGGCGGCTTCCGCGCGTCGGAACTCGCGCTGCTCGAATTGCCGTGGTCACCGGAGGTCGCGGAGGGTTTCCGGCTCATGGCGGGCGGCACGATTGCCGCGGCCCGGCTGGCGGTCGAGGCGCGGCGCCGGCGGGAGCGCGGCCCCGGGGGCGCTGACGCCGGAGCGCCGCGTCTTGCCGCCGCGGCGAACCTGGGAGGCGGGTTCCATCACGCGTTCCCGTCTCACGGCGAAGGCTTCTGCCTCTACAACGACGTCGCCGTGGCCGTCCGCGTGCTCCAGCGCGACGGGACCATCAGCCGCGCCGCCATTGTCGACGTGGACGTGCACCAGGGGAACGGCACCGCCTTCATCTTCGAGGGCGACGCGTCGGTGTTCACCTTCTCGATCCACCAGGAGCACAACTACCCGCACGTGAAGCCCCGAGGGTCGCTGGACGTCGGGCTTCCCGATGGCACCGGCGACCGCGAATACCTGCACGCCCTCGAACGAGCGCTGCCCGTCGTGCTTGCCAGCCGGCCGGATCTCATCGTCTACGTGGCCGGTGCGGACCCCTACGTCGAAGATCAGCTGGGCGGGTTGTGCCTGACGTACGAAGGCCTGAGGGGCCGGGATTTTCTGGTCCTGTCATCCGCCCGCGACGCCGGGGTCCCGGCCGTGATCGTGTTCGCCGGCGGCTACGCCCGGCGCGTCGAAGACACCGCGGCCATCCACATCGCCACGATCGAGGAAGCGGTCAGGCTGGGAGCCTAGGCCGTCTTCGGCCAGTTGCGGCGCTCGAGGAACGTCATCGGCTCGATCCGCTTCCCGTGCGGGTACTTGCGCGCGTCGCGGCGGGCGAGCCACAGCACCGCGGGACCGGCCGCGCGGTTCATCCACCGCTGGGCCACGCCGAGTTCCTGCTCCATCTCCTTGCGCAGGTCGCGGATTTTCTGGCTCACCTCGGCGTTCGACGTCCGGAGGTACTTCTCCATCGCGAACAGGGCCGCGCCGTAGCCGCCGCGCAGGCCGTGCCCGGCATCGCGGACGCGCTCCCGCACGCGGGGATCGGGGTCGAAGCGGTACTTCTTCCAGCCCTCGAGCATCGTCTTGGCGAGGCGGTAGACGCTCGGGCCGTTGCGCTCGTAGTCGAGCTGGAAGGCCCAGTCGAGAAGCCGCTTCGACTCCTCGCGGGGGATGGCCGCGTGCTGGAAGTTGAAATGGTCCTGCCCGTGGATGTCGGCGAGGTCCACATCCGCCAGCAACCGGCCCTGGTCGAGCATCTCGTCGTAGAGCGGCGTGCCGGGGACCGGCGTGTAGAGCATGAACTGGTGGAAGTCCGTGTCGTGCAGCACGGCATGCTCGATCTCGCGCGCGATGTTCTCCGGCGTGTGGTGCTCGAGGCCGACAATGGTCGACCCGAGCACGCCGATGCCGTGGGACTGCAGCTCCTTCGTCAGCGCGACGGTGTCGGTGCCGTCCAGCTTCTGGTACTGGCTCTCGGGCGATTCCAGCCCCATCCACACCCAGCTGATGCCCAGCTCGACCAGTTCGCGCATCGAGTACTTCTTCAGCGCGTTGGCCGACGAGAAGACGTACAGCGACCACGCCTTGTGCTTCGCCTTCATCTGCTCGAGCAGCTCCATCGCGCGCGCCTTGTAGAGCAGGAAGTTCTCGTCCATCACGAAGAACGACTTCACGCCGAGCCGCTTCTCGGCGTCGCACATGGCGTCGAAGATCTCCTGGCCCTTCTCGAAGAAGTTGACCACCTTGCCCTTGCCGCCGAAGAACGCCGACGTCGTGCAGAAGTTGCACCCCATCGGGCATCCCACCGACGGGATGATCGTCGCCGCCGGGCTGCCGCCGCCCTTCGGCCCGTGCAGTCCCATCACGCGGAACCCGAACGACGACGGGATCACGGGGTGCTGGATGGGCGCGTCGACGGGCTCGCCCAGGTACTCCCGGAACCACGACACGCCTTCGCCCTTCACCACGTGGTCCGCGTCGATCATGTGCTGGATGCCGGGGATCGCGGTCACGTGCCCGCCGACGACGATCGTCGAGTGCGGCGAGTGCTCGCGCACGAGGCGGCACATCTCGCGCACCTTGCCGACGTTCACGATGATGCTCGAGATGCCGACGATGTCGTAGTGGTGGGCCTTGAGCTCCTCGACGAACCGCTCGCGGGTGGGGAAGTCGAGCACGGCGCACGGCGCGGAGATGTTGTGCTGGATGAAGATGATGCCCCACGACCGGTGGAACATGCGGAGCGAGAACGGGCCCTGCTCGCGCGTCACCTGGTTGTGGTACAGCTCCATCGGGTTGATCGACCGGCTGCCGAATTCGTCGTCCTGGGCGTACGGGCCGAACACGGAGGACAAGAGGACACGCGCGCTGGTGCCCTTCGGATGCTGTTGCGGCGGGTGTGGCATCGAACGGAATCCTCGCTGAAGAACCTCGGGAGCCGGCCGCCTTCAGACCGCGGCGCGGCACGCTCACCACTCCGGCAGGCATGGAGAGGAAGTACCACCCATCATACGCCCGATCGGCGCCCAGGACGCGCGCGAGCGCATCTCCGAGCGAACATCGCGCGAAAACGTGCTCGCCGCCGCGCGCAGGCGGTTCAGACCAGCGTCAGCCCCCACGCGGTCTTCAGATCGACGATGTCGCCGCGGCGGACCATGGCGCGGGCCTCGTCGAGCGCGAACACGTGGACGCGGATGTCCTCGTCTTCGTCCTTGTGCGCCGGAGGCTCGTCGGCGCCGCGTTCGCGCAGATCGCTGACGCGGTAGTAGTTCATCACCTCGGTGCAGAACCCCGGCGTCGGGTACCACGCCCCGACGAACTCCACCCGGCCGGGAACCAGGCCGATCTCCTCCTCGCACTCGCGGGCGGCGGCTGCGGCGGCGTCTTCGCCCGCGTCCAGGCTGCCCGCGGGCAGTTCCCAGATCCAGCGGTCGAGCGCGTAGCGGTACTGCCGGATCAGGACGATTCGCCCGTCGTCCTGCATCGGAATCAGGACCACGGAACCGGGATGGCGGACCATGTCGAGGGTCACGGTCCGGCCGTTCGGCATCGTCACGCGATCGACGGTGACGGAGAAGATCCGCCCCTTGAACGACTCCGTCGAAGACAGCCGGGTGCCGCCGCGTTCGCTCATCGCTGGTCTCCAGTCCTGCGCCAGGGCGCGTGATGCGGCCCCGACGCAGCTTAACGCACGGCCGGCGCGCCGCGCCAGTCGACGCGCGCGATCTTGGCCGGAGCCGGCCCATGAATTACTATGAGATAAATGACCAGTCCCCGATACGTCGGCAGAGGTGCCATGCGCGACCGGTCAAGGAGGCCAGTGTGAGACGTGTCGTATGGGCGGCCGCGGTGGCGGCGTTTCTGGCGAGCGCCGGGTGTGACGGCGGAATCGAGCGAACCGAAAACCATTCAGCTGACGCCGACCTCGCCGTCCAGCCCGTCGGGAGGAAGTTCGGCGCTGACCGCCCCAGCGTCGGACTCGCCGGCCGAGAACACGCAACTGGCCACGCTTCGGCCGACGCTGACCGTGCGCAACAGCACGTCGTCCGGGTCGAGCGGCGCGCGCGTGTACGAGTTCCAGATCGCCGACAACACCAACTTCACCGTCAGCGGGGGCGCGCCCAGCGCCTACTACGCGGTCATCGTGAACAAGACCGGCGTGCCCGAGGATCCGGGCGGGAAGACGAGCTTCACGGTCGACACCGATCTGCAACCGGCCACGAAGATGTACTGGCGCGCCCGGGCCTCCCAGGGCGGCGTGGCCTCCGCATGGTCGGCCACCGCCTCCTTCAAGACCCAGATCGTCGGCTACAACAAGCCCGGCGAGCTGTTCGACCCGCTGACGGCCGGCGTGACGGTTGGCGAGCGGGTGGGCGCGACCACGTTCGTCGGCGAGAAGGGCATCAGGCTGGACTCCTCGTCGAGCTTCATCCGCTACCGGCTGCCGCAGACAATCACGTCCGGCGAATTCTCGATGGAGGTCGAGGGCCTGAGGCCGAACATCCCCGTGGCGGCGGGCTTCTCGGTGAACAAGCCGAAGATTTTCGGCATGCAGGACGGCGACGGCGACTACACCTCCAACAACTGGCGCATCGACGGGCAGTACAGGGGCCTGGAAGGGAACCCGCCCAACTGCATCCAGTTCCGCGCGATGTTCGGCGGCGATCAATACAAGATCGAGCCGGATACCGCCCTCCGGTATTCGATGGTCTTCCTGCTCGACCCGTCGAAGACCTACTTCTGGAAAGGCAGCTGGAGCAGCGGGTTCCGCCTGGAAGTCTCCGAGGGCCTGAACGGCGCGAAATTCTACGACCAGTCCATACCGGTGGGCAACACCTACAATCCGCCCCGCCACGTGGCGTACCTGGGTGCGCCGGTCGGCAGCGGGGGCGAGATGTCGGTCATCGTCGGCGCGACGTACCGGAACGTGTGGCTGAGCTCGAGGCCGCGGCCAGCGTCGCTCGGGAGCGCCCTCGATCGATAATCGCCGCTACTTCGTCTTCTTCGCCTCGGCCCGCGCGACGAGTTCGTCCAGCACGCTCTGCAGGTCCTCCGGCAGCGGCGCGGTGAACTCGAGCCGCCGATCCGGATCGGCCGGGTGCGTGAACGCCAGCCGCCGCGCGTGCAGGAACGGGCGCTCGAGCCGCTGCACGACCCGGAGATGCGCCGGCATCAGCCGCCGCACGCCGCCGTAGACCGTGTCGCCGACAATCGGGTGGCCGATGCCGCTCAGGTGCACCCGGATCTGGTGCGTCCGGCCCGTGGCGATCGCCACGTGCAGGTACGACACGCCGTCCAGGAACCGCGAGAACGTGATGCGCGTCACCGCGGACCGCGCGAACCTGGCCCGGTTCGACATCTTCTTCCGGTCGTTCGGGTCGCGCCCGATGGCCGCGTCGATGCGCCGGCCCTGGTGCACCAGGCCCCACACGAGCGCCTCGTACTCCTTCTCGACCTCGCGATCGTGGAACTGGCGCGCCATCTCCCGGTGCGACGCGTCGTGCTTGGCGACCACCATGACGCCGGACGTGCCGCGATCGAGCCGGTGGACGATGCCCGGCCGCAGCTCGCCGCCGACGCCGCTCAGGTCGTCCACGTGGTGCAGCAGCGCATTGACCAGCGTGCCTCCGCCATGCCCCGGCGCCGGGTGCACCACCATGCCGGCCGCCTTGTTGACGACGATGACGTCGGCGTCCTCGAAGAGGACGTCGAGGGGCAGGGGTTCGGGCTCGGGCAGCGCGGCGACGGGTGCCGGCACGTCGATGCCGATCGCGTCCCCGGGCCGGATGACGTAGTTCGCCTTCGCCTCGCGGCCGGCCACCTGGACGCGGCCGTCCTTGATGAGGCGCTGGATCTGCGAACGGGAATGCCCCGGCAGCTCGCCCACCAGGAACTGGTCGAGGCGGATTCCCGCCTGCTCGGCGCTCACCAGCAGATCGTGATGGTCCATGGCCTTGCGCGTGTCAGCGGCCGTGCTTCTTCCGGCGGCCGGCGGCGCGTGCGGCGCGGCTGCGGCAGCCGGCACGGCCGCGGGCCGCGTTCGCGACAGCACGTAGAGCATCACGAACGACAGCGGCACCAGCGCCATCGAGATCAACTGGGACGTCGAGAAGCCCATGGTGGCCCCGCGCGGGTCGCCGCGGAAGAACTCGATCGCGAACCGCGAGATCCCGTAGAGCAGGATGTAGACCCAGAACGTCCATCCCGCGTGCCGCCGCCAGAACCGCTCCGTCGCGAGCAGGAGCACGAGGATGAGGAACTCGGCCCCGGCGTCGTACATCTGCGTCGGGTGCAGCGCCACGTGCAGGGGCGTGCCGACGTTGCTGGCGGCGAAGGGGTCCGTGAACGTGATGCCCCACGGGAGCGAGGTCGGCTTCCCGTAGCAGCACCCGGCCAGCAGGCAGCCGAAGCGGCCCACGACGTGCCCCAGCGCGATGCTGGGCGCCACGGCGTCGGCGACCGGCCAGACCGGGAGCCGGTGCTTGCGGACGTACCAGAGGCCCACGAGGAACGCGAGGACGAGGCCGCCGTAGAAGACGCCGCCCGACCGCACGAGCGTCCACAACTCGCCCGGCTGGCGCCAGAAGTAGTCGAAGTCGACGATGAGCAGCAGCAGCTTGGCGCCGACGAGGGCCGAGATGATGATGTAGATGCCCAGGTCGAGCACGCGGTTGCCGTCGAGGCCGAACCGCCGCGCCCGCCGCACCGCGTAGTAGAGGGCCAGCAGGTACGCCGACGCCAGGAGTACGCCGTAGCTGTAGACCGTAATCGGGCCCAGCTCAAACAGTACCTGGAAGCATGCCTGTCCAATCCGATCATGTCCGCCAGCATGGCCGTCACACCCACCGTGATGGCCGCGTCGGCGACGTTGAAGGCCCAGAAGTGCCAGCCGCCGAGGACCACGTCGACGAAGTCGACGACGGAGCCGAGCGTCAGGCGGTCGATCAGGTTCCCGATGGCGCCGCCCAGGATGAGCGCCAGGCCGATGCGCGCCAGCCGTTCGTGCGACGACAGCCGCGCGGCGTACACCGCGATGCCCGCGAGCGCCAGCGCCGCGGCCAGGGCCACGACGGGCGCCTTGTACGGAAAGTCCACCGCGTTCAGGAACCCGAATGCCGCGCCCGTGTTGCGGACGTGCACCAGGTTCAGGAATCCCGGGATGACGGGAACGCTGTCGTGCAGCGGGATTTCCAGACGCACGAGCAGCTTCGTCAGCTGGTCGAGCGCCACGATGCCCGCCACGAGGGACAGCTCGAGCAGGAAGCGCCTGGGCGGCGGGCCGCTCCGGGCGCCGCCCGCGGCCGTCGCGGTCATCGGCCGGCCGCCAGCGCGTCCTCGCAGCGTGGACAGACGCCCTCGCGGCCCGCGGCGGTCGAGACGGCAGGCACGTAGCGCCAGCAGCGGTCGCACTTGTCCCCGCCGGCCTTTTCCGCTTCGATGTGCACCGAGCTGCCTTCGCCCTCGTGGTAGATGGAGCCGCTGGCGGGCTCCTGGCCGGCCACCGGCGCGCCGGTCGCATCGTCGACCTGCGACGTGATGAACAGGCCCGGCAGATCGTCCCGGTGCCTCGCCATCAGGTCCGCGATCGGCCCCTCGCCGCGCAGGTGCACGACGGCCTCGAGCGACTGGCCGATCGCCTTCGACTGCCGCAGCTTCTCGAGTTCGAGATTGACGGCCGCGCGCAGCTTCAGCAGGCGCGACCAGCGCGCCTCGAGCTCCTCGTTCCTGAACAGGTGCACCTGCTTCGGGAACTGGGCGAGGTGGACCGACTCCTCGCGCGCGCCGGGCAGGTGCGACCAGTACTCCTCGGCCAGGACCGGCAGGACGGGGGCGATCAGGCGCGCGAGGCCGTCGGCCATGGCGAACATCGCGGTCTGCGCGGACCGGCGGCCGCGGGAGCGGGCCGCCAGCGTGTAGACGCGGTCCTTGGTCACGTCCACGTAGAACGCGCTCAGGTCGACGGCGACAAAGGCGTTCAGCGCCTGGACGATCGCGGGGAAGTCGTACCGCTCGTAGGCGGCGATGATCTTCGACGCGAGTTCGCCGTACCGGGCCATCGCGAACCGATCGACCTCGTCCATGAGGAGCGGCGGCACCATGTCGGTGGCCGGATCGAAGTCCGAGAGGTTGGCCACCAGGATGCGCAGCGTGTTGCGGAGCTTGCGGTACGCCTCGACCACCCGCGCCAGGATCTCGGGGCCGAAGCGCACTTCCTCGCGGAAGTCGACGCTGGCCACCCACAGCCGCAGGATCTCGGCGCCGCTCTTGCGGATCACGTCCTCGGGAGGCACGTCGTTCCCGAGCGACTTCGACATCTTCTTGCCCGCTTCGGTGACCACCATGCCGTGCGTCACCACCTGGTGGTACGGGGCCCGGCCGCGCGTGCCCAGCCCCACCAGCATCGAACTCTGGAACCACCCGCGGTACTGGTCGTTGCCCTCCAGGTAGAGGTCGGCCGGCCAGCGCAGTTCGGGGTGCACGGCGAGCACGGCCTCGTGGCTCGAGCCCGAATCGAACCACACGTCGAGGATGTCCTGCTCTCGCTCGAATCCCGATCCGCCGCAGGACGGGCACGCGAACCCGGCCGGCAGGAAGTCCTCGATCGGCCGCTCGTACCACGCCTCGGCGCCTGCCTGCTCGAACACGTCCGCCGCGCGGGCCACCAGCGCGCCCGTCAGCGTCGCCGTGCCGCACGACGTGCACGTGACGGCGGGAATCGGCACGCCCCACGACCGCTGGCGCGAGATGCACCAGTCGGGCCGCGTCTCGAACATGCTCCGCATGCGTTCGCCGCCCCAGGAGGGCACCCACTGCACCTTGCCCGTTTCCGCGGCGGCCTTGGCGCGCAGCCCCGTGTCGTCCATCCCGATGAACCACTGCGAGGTGGCCAGGAAGATCACCGGGTTGTGGCAGCGCCAGCAGTGCGGGTACGAGTGGTCGAACCGCTCGGCTTTCCAGAGCCGGCCCGCCTCGGAAAGCGCCCGCTCGACGATCGGGTTCGCCTCGAACACCGTGAGGCCGGCGAAGCGCTCGACCTCCTCGGTGAACCGGCCGTCGCCCGCGACCGGCGCGTAGATCTCGAGGCCGTACCGCACGCCCGTGTGGAAGTCGTCGCTGCCGTGCCCCGGCGCCGTGTGCACGACGCCCGTGCCCGTGTCGAGCGTCACGTAGTCGGCCACCACGCCGATCGAGTCGCGGCCGTACAACGGGTGGAGGAAGCGGAGGTGCTCGAAGGCCGACCCCGTGGCGGTGGCCAGAGGGCGCTCGAACGGCCGGCCCAGCTCCTGTCGACAGCTGATCGGCGAGCGACTCGGCGACGATCACCACGCGGCCGTCGACCGGGTAGGCGCCGTAGCGGGCGTCCGGGTGGAACGCGAGCGCGAGGTTCGACGGGATCGTCCAGGGCGTGGTCGTCCAGATCAGGGCCGACACCGGCTGACCCGCGAGCGCGGGCAGGCGCGCGGCCAGCGCGTCGGCGCTCTCCTGGCTCAGCGGGAACTCGACGTAGATCGACGGCGAGGTGTGGTTCTCGTATTCGACCTCGGCCTCGGCCAGCGCCGTCCGGCAGTGGATGCACCAGTGCACCGGCTTCTTGCCCTTGTAGACCATGCCCTGTTCGACGAACCGGCCGAGCGCGCGCACGATCGCGGCCTGGTACCGGTAGTCCATCGTCAGGTACGGATCGGCCCAGTCGCCCATGACGCCCAGCCGCTTGAACTGCTCGCGCTGCACGTCGACGAACCGCGCGGCGTACGCGCGGCAGGCCCGCCGCAGGTCGCCCACGCTCATGTCCTGCTTCTTCGGGCCGAGTTCCTTGAGCAGCTTCAGCTCGATGGGCAGGCCGTGGCAGTCCCAGCCCGGGACGTAGGGCGCGTCGAAGCCCATCATCGACCGGGAGCGGACGACGACGTCTTTCAGGACCTTGTTGAGGGCCGTGCCGAGGTGGACGTTGCCGTTGGCGTACGGCGGTCCGTCGTGGAGGATGAACACCGGCGCCCCGCGGCGCTGGTCGCGGAGCTTGCGGTACAGGTCGATGGCGTCCCAGTGCGCCAGCATCTGCGGCTCGGTGGCCTGCAGGTTGGCCTTCATCGGGAAGCCGGTTTTCGGCAGGTTGAGCGTGTCTTTCCAGTCGGCCATGGTGATCCTTCTATTCTAGCCCCAAAGCGCGAAAAGGCCCGGTGCGGCGCGTCGTCGCGCGCCACGCCGGGCCTTCCCGCCGAGGGAGCCGGGCCGACAGTCCGGCCGGCTACCTCAGGAGGTTGATCTCCACCCTGAACTGGCCGCTGTTGTCGCCGCAGTTGTCGTCGTTGATGCCCAGGAACAGCATGCCGGCCGCGGGCATCCCCAGCGCGATGGTCTGGTCGCCGATCCCGAACGGCCGGCTGTTGCCGACGCGGCCGATGAGGGCGCCCACCAGGGCGCCGGGAATCGGCGCGTTCGGCGAGGTCCGGCCCGTGCGCGATCCCGCCACGCCGGCGATGTCGTTCCCGTCCGCGCTCAGCCGGATTTCCCCGGTGCCGTTGAACGTCACGCGCTGGCCCTGGCGGACCGAACGGCCGGTGCTCGTCCAGCACGGGTTCGCCGGGACGGTCATGCCGGCGCCGCCCGGATCGAGGGCGGCCCGCTGACCCGCTGTCGGTCGAGGTCGGCATGCCCTGCCAGGCCGCGAAGTAGATGCGGGCCACCTGGTCCGAGTTCACCTCACGGTCGCCGTCGCGGCGTGCGGAACGAGAGGCGCAAGCGGGCTTGTGCCGCCGATGTCGGCGAGGCTGCCGTCGAAGGTGTCGCCGCCTGTCAGGACGACGAAGGCGCGGCCGCCCTGGATCCGCGCGGTCTCCGCGGCGGGAAACTGGTCGTTCGCGAAGGCGATCGCCGCCACCTCGCCGCGCGGGATCCGCTGCTCGGCGCCGCGGACGTTGAGGACGAACCCGCGCGGCGTTGAGATCGACGAGATCGCCGCTGACGCGGTCGCCCGACCTCAGGACGACGGTGACCGGCGCCGCGGCCGCGAGAGAGGCCGTCGATGGCCATGAGGACTCCGAACACCACGAGCGTAGAAACACGTCTTGCCATGTGCACTCTCCTGGAGGCCAAGCGACAGTCCGGACTCGCAAACGGTATACCGCCATTATACGGTGAGGCCCGCGGCGCCTCTGTCCCAAATTGGACACCGCGTGCCGGCCAGGCCCGGCCGGTATAATGGTCGCCGTTCCGGTCGGGTGCCCGGCAGACGAAACGATGACGCGCGCGGTCTTCTTCGACGTCGACTTCACGCTGATCTACCCCGGCCCGTCCCTTCAGGGCGAGGGCTACGGGTTCTTCTGCGCCCGCCACGGCGTGGCGGTCGACACGGCGCTGTTCCGGACGGCCGTCGCGAAGGCGGCGCCGGTGCTCGACGAAGTGAAGGCGCACAACTACGACGCCCAGCTGTTCATCGACTACACGCGGGCGATCATCGAGCACATGGGCGGGCGTGGCCCCGGCGCGGACCTCGCGGCCCGGGACATCTACGACGAGTGGGCGGCCTGCCATCACTTCTTCCTCTACGACGACGTGGAGCCGGTCCTGCGGAGGCTGGCGGAGGCCGGCCTGAAGATCGGGCTGATCTCGAACACGCAGCGCCCCCTCGACGAGTTCGCCGCCCACTTCGCCCTCGACCACATCTTCTCGGCGCGCGATCTCGTCGGCCGAGCTCGGGTTCCTGAAGCCGCACCCGGCCATCTTCGAGGCGGCGCTGGCCGCGGTCGGCGAGCCCGCGGCCGCCGCGGTCATGGTGGGCGACAGCGTGAAGGCCGACATCGAGGGCGCCCGCCAGATCGGCATGCGCGCCGTCCTCGTCCGCCGCACCGGCGACGGCCTCTCCAGCCCCCTGCAGCACGTCCTCGGGCCCGGCTACGAGGACGTGCCCGTCATCGCGTCGCTGGCCGAGCTGCCCGCGCTGCTGCTGCCGAGTGCCGAACTCGCCATGCCGAGTCCCGAGTCCCGAGCCCGGGATCCCGACCGTGACGACCATCCGCCCGCTCCACACGATCCCCGAGTTCCGCGACGTGATCGCCCTCGAGCAGGAGATCTGGGGCGCACTCGGTCCCCGAAGATGCCGTCGGGGTTCCCGTTGTTCGTGGCGACCCTGAAGCGCGGCGCCATCCTGCTCGGAGCCTACGACGGCAGCAGGCTCGTCGGATTCGTCTTCTCGTTCCCGGGGCTGAAGGACGGGCGACCCGATGCAGTGGTCGCACATGCTCGGCGTGCGGCCCGAGTATCCGGCGCGTCGGGCATCGGCCGCGAGCTGAAGCTCGAGCAGCGGCGCGTCAGCCTCGCGATGGGGATCGACCTGATGGAGTGGACCTTCGATCCCCTCGTGGCCGTGAACGCCCACCTGAATTTCCGCCGCCTCGGCGTGGTGGTCGAAGAGTACGTCGTCAACGTCTACGGCGATTCGAGTCAGCCCGCTCCACAGGGGCGCGCCGACGGACCGGTTCATCGCGCAGTGGCGGATGCGCTCGCCGCGCGTGGAAGCCGTGCTCGGCGGCTCGGGAGCGCCGGCCGGCGAGGAGGCCTGGGACGATGTGCCGCGTGTCAACGACGTCGGCCGCGAGGGCGGCTGGCTCGTCTGCGCCGGCTGCGACCTCGCGCGCAGCGATCCGAGGCTGGCCGTGGCGATCCCGCCGCGCTTCACCGACATGCTCGAGCGGCAGCCGGAGACGGCGCGCGCGTGGCGGATGGCCACGCGCGAGATCTTCACCGCCTATCTCTCGAGGGGCTACCGGGTCGTCGATTTCGCGTTCGGGCCCGATGCCGACCGGGGCGTCTACCTGCTGGAGGCGCCGTCACCAAACGCGCCGCCCGCGCATCTCTAGAGGCAGCGGAGCGCCGGCCAGGCGGCGATCCGCGGCCTCTATCTGAAGGGCGGGCGGCACGACGGGCCCCGGAATCATCTGGAGACGGGTTTCATGGACATGACCATTACGTTCCCCGGCGGCGCTCGCGTCGACGCCGAGGTCGGCCCCTTCACCATCCACACCGACCAGCCGCCGCAGGGCGGCGGCGAGGGCTCGGCGCCGGCGCCGTTCACGCTGTTCCTGGCGTCGATCGGCACCTGCGCGGGCATCTACGTGCTCGGCTTCTGCAAGCAGCGCGGCCTGCCGACCGACGGCATCCGCATCGTGCAGCGCACGGAGCGGGACCCGCGCACAGGGCTCGTCGGCAGGATCGGGCTCGACATCGAAGTGCCGCCGGACTTCCCGGCGAAGTACCACGACGCGCTCGTCCGCGCGGCGGACCAGTGCGCCGTGAAGAAGCACCTCGAACACCCGCCGGCGTTCGACGTCCGGACGGTCGTCGCGCAGGCGGAGCCAGCCTGGCGGCTAGCCCGGGGGCCAGTGCATCGGCCGGCCGCCCAGCACGTGCAGGTGCAGGTGGAACACCGTCTGCCCGGCTTCGCGGTTGCAGTTGAACACCGTGCGGTAGCCCCGCGCCGCGATGCCCAGGTCGCGCGCGATGACCGCGGCCCTGCGCAGCATCGCGCCCACCAGGGCATCGTCCTCGGCTGACAGGTCGTTCAGCGTGGCGATGTGGCGCCGTGGGCACGATGAGCACGTGCACCGGCGCCTGCGGGTTGATGTCGTGGAAGGCGACCAGCGTGTCGTCTTCGTGGATCAGCTTCGCGGGAAGCTCTCCGGCGGCGATGCGGCAGAAGAGGCAGCTCATCGTCAGGACCTCCAGGGGCTCGGGGCTGCGGGATTCGGGCGTTCAGGTCCGCACGTCACGCAGGAGCCGATCGACGCCGGCGCCACGGCCACGCGAGGGATGCCCGCGAGGTCGCGCTTGCATGTCCACCAAGTTCCAGCCGCGGTTCGGCCGCGATGATGGCGCGCACGCCGTCCGCCTGGCCGAACCCGAATTCGAACAACAGCCAGCCGCCGGGACGCGAGCGCGGCGGCGGCCTCCGGGACCAGGCGCCGGATGACGTCGAGGCCGTCGTCACCGCCCGCCAGCGCCTGCAGCGGTTCGTGATCGCGGACCTCGGGCTGCAGGCCCGCGATGTCGGCGACCGGCACGTAGGGCGGGTTCGACACGATGGCATCGAATGGCCCCGCCACGCCGGCGAGCAGGTCCGCTCTCGACGAACCGCACACGGCCGGTGACGTCGTGGCGCTCCGCGTTGCGCCGCGCGACGGCGAGCGCCTCGTCCGACGTATCGATGGCGACGACGACGGCAGCCGGAAGCCAGCGGGCGAGCGCCACCGCGACGCAGCCCGACCCGGTGCCGACGTCGGCGATGCGGGCGTGCGCGGGCGGCGCCGCACCGGCCGGTCCGGTGACGCCGCCGGCTCCCGGTCTGCGGGGCTGAGGCGGGACAGCGCTTCTTCGACCAGGAACTCCGTTTCCGGACGGGGCACGAGCACGCCGGGGGTGACCTCCATGTCGAGGTTCCAGAACTCCCGGTGGCCGATGATGTAGCCGGTCGGCTCGCGGCGCTCGCGCCGCCGCACGAGCGCCTCGAAGACGCCGGCAAATCCCGCCGGGCAGGCGTCGTGCGCGCGCACGAGCAACTGGCCGCGTTCCCATCCGCCGAGGGCGTGGCGCGCCAGCACGTCGGCGTCGATGGCCGCTTCGGCGGGCTCGATGCCCGCCTGCTCGAAGCGCCGCCGGGCGTCCTGGATGCGGCGGTGAATGCGTGTCGATGTGGACCATGGACGTGAAGTCAGAAGCCGAAGCCAGAAGCCAGAGCCAGTAGCAGAGACCCAGTGCAGCTTGTCTTCTTCTGGCTTCTGACGATCGTCAGCGGGCCCTTCTGGCTCCTTGCTTCTAGCCCTAGCCGTACCGCCGTCGCTTCCTTGAGCCGCTCGGCGGTGAAGAACGTCACGGCCTCGTCGATGAGCTCGGCCACGTTGCCGTCGAGCACGTCGGGCAGCCGGTGCGTGGTGAAGTTGATGCGGTGGTCCGTGATCCGGCTCTGCGGGAAGTTGTAGGTGCGGATCTTCTCGGAGCGCTCGCCGGTGCCGACCTGGCTCTTGCGGTCCTTCGCGATGGCGTCCTGCTGCTTGCGCATCTCCATCTCGTAGAGGCGCGCGCGCAGCACCTTCATGGCCTTCGCGCGGTTCTTGATCTGCGACTTCTCGTCCTGCTGCGACACGACCAGGCCCGTCGGGATGTGCGTGATGCGCACGGCCGAGTAGGTCGTGTTCACGCTCTGGCCGCCGGGGCCGCTCGAGCAGAACGTGTCGACCCGGAGGTCCTTCGCGTCGATCTGGACGTCGACCTCCTCGGCCTCGGGCAGCACGGCCACCGTCGCCGTCGAGGTGTGGATGCGGCCGCTGGCCTCCGTGGCCGGCACCCGCTGCACGCGGTGCACGCCGCTCTCGTACTTCAGGCGGCGGTAGACGCCCTTGCCCTCGATGGTCGCGATGACTTCCTTGAACCCGCCGACGCCGTTCTCGTTGCTCGACAGCACGTCCACGCGCCAGCCCTGGCGCTCGGCGTAGCGGCTGTACATCCGGAACAGGTCCGCGGCGAACAGCGCCGCCTCGTCGCCGCCCGTGCCGGCGCGGATTTCGAGGACGACGTTCTTCTCGTCGTTCGGGTCCTTCGGGACGAGCAGGATCTTGATCTCGCCCATCAGCGACTTCCGCCCTGGCCTTCAGACCCGGCAGTTCCTCCTGCGCCAGCGCCTGCATCTCGGCATCGTCGCTCGCCGCCAGCTCCTCCGCCTGGGTGATCTCGGAGACGACGGTCTTGTACTCGCGGAACTTCTCGACGATCGGCTCGATCTCGGCGAGCGCCTTCGCGTGCGTGCGGTACTGGGACTGGTCCGCCTGCACGGTGGCATCGCCGAGCAGCGCCAGTCAGTTCGTTGTATTTCGATTCGACGGAGAGGAGCTTGTCGAGCATTTCTGATCCTCGTCAGAAGACAGAAGTCAGAAGTCAGCAGCCAGAAGAGGACTCCGCCGACGCACGCCGTCTCCGTCTGGCTTCTGACATCGCTAGTGGCCTCTGGCTACTGGCTACTGTCTCACGCTGTCTATCCGCCCGATACCGGCGGCAGGAACGCCACCTCGTCGCCCTCGGCGACCGGTGTCGAGAACTTCGCGTACGAGGCGTTCACCGCCGCGGAGAGCGCGGCCCGGTACGGCGCCGCGGCCGGGAACTCCCCCGCCAGCGCCTGCCAGACCGTGCTCGACGGTCGAGCCGGCCGGCACGTCGCGGACCAGCCGCGGCGCGCCGACAAGATCCCGGAGCCTCGCGAACAGCCAGGATGGTTATCCGCATGCGCGCTCGTAGGCGGCCTTCCGCGCCGCCGCGTCGGACGGATCGGCGGTGGCGCCCTCGATCCACTCCTCGCCGCCCTCGAAGACTTCCCGCTTCCAGATGGGCGCGATCTGCTTCACGCGCTCGATCACGTAGCGGCAGGCCTGGAACGCCTCGGCCCGGTGCGGGGACGCCGCCGCGATCACGATGCTGGCGTCGCCGACGGCGACGCGGCCGACCCGGTGCCGGATCGCGACAGCCGACGCCCGGCCATGCCGCGCCGGCTTCGGCGGCGATCATGCGCGAACGCGTTGAGGGCGAGCGGTTCGTACGCCTCGTAGTGGAGTTCGACCACCCGCCGGCCGAGGTTCTCGCCCCGCACGTTGCCGATGAACACGCCGACCGCGCCGTGGCGCCCCTCGCCGGCCTCCTGCTCCGCCCGCCGGACCACGGCCTGGACATCGAGCGGGTCGGCGGTGACGCTCAGCAGCGGTATGGGCATCTCAGGCAACACCTCAGTATAGCAGCCGGGATGGGCCGCCGAAGGCATCGGCCCGGCGTGCTGTCGGCGCTACCGCGGGCCGGGCTGCGGCCGGCTGAACACCAGCAGGAACTGGTAGGGCAGGAACGTCTCGCGGCGGACCAGCCGGAGGCCGGCGGCCTCGGCGTCCCGCACGACCTCGTCGGGATCGACCCGGTCTTCGAGGGCCGGTCCCGGCCCCAGGCCGTCGCGCTTGAAGTCGACGACCCCGACGCGGCCGTTCGGCTTCAGCGACTTCGCGATGTTCCGCAGCAGGGCGTCGCGGCGGTCGAACTCGTGGTAGGTGTCCACGATGAGCACCGCGTCGATGGCGCCGGCAGGCAGCCGCGGGTTCTCGGACGTGCCCATGCACGCGCCTGCACGTTGCCAAGGCCCTCGCGAGCCACGCGGCGCATCGTGGCTTCGAGCATCTGCGGCTGGATGTCCTCCGCGTAGACGATGCCGTTGGCGCCGACCCGGCGGGCGAGCCGGATCGTGAACCACCCGCCGCCGGCGCCGATGTCGGCCACGACGGACCCTTCGGCGATCCCGAGGGTGTCCATGATCTCGTCCGGCAGCTGCCAGAGATCCCGGTCGGGTCCTTCGAGCAGGCCCAGGTCGATCGGCGCGAACAGCCTGCCGTGCAGGGGCCGCGTCTGCGCGCCGGCCTGATGGGCGGCGAGCGGCCAGCAGCAGCAGGCCGTCGCCACGGCGCGCAGCCGCGAAACCGCGCCGGAAGACGCCCGCGCCGTGGAGTACCTATCCCGCTGTGCATCAATGGTTTAACCGCCGCCCACGAAACGGGTTATACTCCCGTCCATGTTACCAGAATTCTCCGCCAGCATGCTCGAGCTCATCATCAAGACGTCGACCGACCTTCCGCCCGACGTGCGCGCCGCGATGAAGGCGGCCTCGAACCTGGAACCCCCCGACACGCGGTCGGGGCAGGCCCTGTCCATCATCAACATCAACATCGACCAGGCCGCTCGAGGGCGAAGGGGCGATCTGCCAGGACACGGGGATGCCGACCTTCGAGATCCGCGTGCCGCGCGGCGCCGACCAGCTCTGGATGGCCGGGCAGATCCGGCTCGCGGTGGCCGAGGCGACCAGGCGCGGCAAGCTGCGTCCGAACTCCGTCGACTCCATCACCGGCAAGAACTCCGGCGACAACCTCGGCCCGGGCACGCCCGTCATCCACTTCCACCAGTGGGAGCAGGACGCCATCGAGGTGAAGCTGCTGCTCAAGGGCGGCGGGTGCGAGAACTGCAACGCGCAGTACGCGGTGCCGGTGGAGCTCGCCGCACCTCGGCCGCGCGGACCGCAATCTCGACGGCGTGCGCAAGTGCATCCTGCACGCCATCTGGCAGGCGCAGGGCAAGGGCTGCAGCCCCGGCGCCGTCGGCGTCTGCGATCGGCGGCGACCGCGCGTCGGGCTACGCGCACGCCAAGGCGCAGCTGTTCCGGACGCTGGACGATGTGAACCCCGAGCCGGTGCTGGCGGACCTCGAAGCGAACATCATGGGCACGGTGAACACGCTGGGCATCGGCACGATGGGCTTCGAGGGACTGACGACGCTCATCGGGTGCAAGATCGGCGCGATCAACCGGCTGCCGGCCAGCTTCTTCGTGTCGGTGGCCTACGACTGCTGGGCGTTCCGCCGCCTCGGCGTGCGTGCTCGACGCCGCGACCGGCGCGATCGCGCAGTGGCAGTACCGCGACCCGTCGAGCCCGGTCGTGCCGATGGCGGACCAGGCCGGCTTCAGGCGCACGCGGCAGGGAAGTCGTCCTCACGGCGCCGTTCAGCGAGGCCGACATCCGCGCGTTGAAGGTGGGCGACGTCGTGCTCCTGAACGGCCGCATGTTCACCGGCCGCGACTCGGTGCACGCCTACCTGATGAAGCACGACCCGCCGGTCGACCTGCGCGGCGCCGCGCTCTATCACTGCGGCCCGGTCGCGATCAAGGAAGGCGAGCAGTGGGTGATGAAGGCCGCGGGCCCGACGACGAGCATCCGCGAGGAGCCCTACCAGGCCGACGTCATCCGCAGGTTCGGCGTGCGCGCCGTCATCGGCAAGGGCGGCATGGGCGCGAAGACCCTCGAGGCCCTCAAGGAGTGCGGCGCGGTCTACCTGAACGCCATCGGCGGCGCGGCCCAGTTCTACGCCCGCTGCATCGAGCGCGTCGACGGCGTCTCGCTCTTCGACTTCGGCGTGCCGGAGGCCATGTGGCACCTGCACGTGAAGGACTTCCCCGCGATCGTCACCATGGATGCCAGCGGGAACAGCCTGCACAAGGACGTGGAGGCTGACAGCGCGAAGGCACTCGCGGCGCTCAAGACCTGACGCGCGGGAGGACCGGATGGGCGGCTTCTTCGGCGTGGTCAGCCGCGAGGACTGCGTGGCTGACCTCTTCTACGGCACCGACTACCACTCCCATCTCGGGACGGCGCGGGGCGGCATGGTGGTCCGCAACGGCCACGGCTTCCGCCGCAACATCCACGACATCTCGAACTCGCCGTTCCGGACGAAGTTCGAGGACGATCTGGTCAAGTACGGCGGCAACACCGGGCTCGGCGTCATCAGCGACACCGAGGACCAGCCGCTGCTCATCGCCTCCCACCACGGCTCCTACGCCATCGTCACCGTCGGGCGCGTCGAGAACCTCGACGCGCTGGCCCGGCAGACGCTGCGGCAACGGCGGCGGGGCCCACTTCTCGGAGTTGAAGGGCAACACCTTCAACGCCACCGAGGTGGTCGCCACCCTGATCAACGGGCAGGACACGCTCGTCGACGGCCTGCAGCACGTGCAGGAGAGCATCCAGGGATCGTGCTCGATCCTGCTCCTCGCCGACGACGGGCTGTACGCGGCCCGGGACCGGCTCGGGCGCACCGCGGTCACCCTCGGGCGGAAGGACGGCGCGCAGGCCGTGACCATGGAGACCTGCGCGCTGCCGAACCTCGGATACGAGGTGGAGCGGCACCTGGGGCCGGGCGAGATCGTGCGCGTGACGCCGACGGGTTCGAGACCGCTCGCGCCCGCCGGCGAGCGGATGCAGATCTGCGCGTTCCTCTGGATCTACTACGGGTACCCGGCGTCGAACTACGAAGGCGTCAACACCGAGATCGCGCGCAACCGCTGCGGCGCGGCCCTGGCGCGCGCCGATTCGACCGGCCCGACCTGGTGGCCGGCATCCCGGACTCCGGGATCGGCCATGCGATCGGCTACGCCGCCGAGGCTGGCGTGCCGTACCGCCGGCCCTTCGTGAAGTACACGCCCACGTGGCCGCGGTCGTTCATGCCGCAGGAGCAGCGCGTGCGGGACCTGGTGGCGCGGATGAAGCTCATCCCCGTGCGCGAGCTGATCGACGGCAACCGGCTGCTCTTCTGCGAGGACTCGATCGTGCGCGGGACGCAGCTGAAAGACCTCGTGAGCCGCATCTTCGACGCCGGCGCGCGCGAGGTCCACATGCGGCCGGCGTGCCCGCCGCTCGTGCACGGCTGCCGGTTCCTCAACTTCTCGCAGTCGAAGTCGGAGCTCGACCTGGCTGCCCGCCGCGCGGTGAAGGCTCTGGAGGGCGACGCGAACGTCCACCTCGACGACTACGCCGACCCGTCGACGGACCGCTATCACGCGATGGTGGACTGGATCCGCGGCAACCTGGGCCTGACGACGCTGCAGTACCAGAGCCTGGACGACATGGTGGCCGCCATCGGGCTGCCGCGCGAGAGGCTCTGCACGTACTGCTGGAACGGGGAGTCGCAGGGGGACGCCTGAGCGAAGGAGAAGGGACAAGAGGCAGCGCGATCAGCTTGAGGTCCGAGCCCCGAATCCCGAGTCCCGAGTCCCGAGTCCCGAGTCCGCGCAGCGCCTTCAATCGTCCAGCAGATTCCGGCTCGGCATGACCGGCTCGGTGGTGAGGTTCACGCCGAGCTTGCGCAGGCCGGCCTCGTCGCCCCGCGTCGGCACGTGCGTCAGGTGGACCTCGCAGCCCGCCAGGTGCCTTCAGCTGCTCCATGCGCCAGCTGCGCCGTCGGATTGGTCGCGGCGCCCACGGTCAGCGCAATCAGCGTTTCCTCGAGATCCAGGCTGATCGTGCGTGAGCTCAGGATGTTCTGCTTGAGGTGCGCCACCGAGGCGATCGTCGTGGGGGACAGCAGGTGAATCGCGTCGGGAATGCCAGCCAGGTGCTTCGCGGCGTTCAGGACGAGGCTCGAGGCGGCGTGCATCAGCGGCGAGTTGGTGCCCGTGACCACGTGCCGTCGGCCAGCTCGATGGCCGCCCCGCAGTAGACGCCGTCGTTGCCCTTGCCGGTCTCGCGGGCCCGCTTCGCGGCGTCGGCGGCCGGCTGGACGACCGCGCGGTCGCGCGCCCCGACGCCCATCTCCTCCATGAGCAACTGCGTGCGCTGCACGGTGTCGGTGTTGACGAAGCCCAGCAGGTACTCGCACGCGCTCCGGTAGTAGCGCCGGATGGCCTCCTGCTTCGCGGCGTCCCGCACGGCCTCGTCGTCCACGATCCCGAACCCCGCCCGGTTGACGCCCATGTCCGTCGGCGACTTGTAGGGGGCCTTGCCGAGAATCCGCTCGAGAATGCGGCGCAGCACCGGGAAAGATCTCGACGTCGCGGTTGTAGTTGACGGCCGTCTGCCCGTAGGCCTCGAGGTGGAACGGATCGACGAGGTTGAAGTCCCGGAGGTCGGCCGTGGCCGATTCGTACGCGATGTTCACGGGGTGCTTGAGCGGCAGGTTCCAGATGGGGAACGTCTCGAACTTCGCGTAGCCGACGGTCCGGCCGGCCATGTGCTCGTGGTAGAGCTGCGAGAGGCACGTGGCCAGCTTCCCGCTGCCCGGGCCCGGGGCCGTCACCACCACGAGCCGCTTGGAGGTGGGAATGCAGGTGTTCGCGCCGTACCCGCGGGCGCTGACGATGGTGTCGACATCGGTGGGGTAGCCGGTGGTGAAGCCGTGCGTGTAGACGCGGAAGCCCTGGCGCTCCAGCTTGTTCTTGAAGACGCGCGCCGCGGGCTGCTCGTCGTAGCGGGTGATCACGACGGCCGAGACCTCGATGTTCCAGCGGCGCAGGTCGTCGATGAGTTTCAGCGCGTCGGAGTCGTACGCGATCCCGAAATCAGCCCGCACCTTGCGCCGCTCGATGTCGCCCGCGTAGATGCAGACGAGCACCTCCACGTCGTCGCCCAGCCTCTGCAGCAGGCGCAGCTTGACGTTGGGGTCGAACCCCGGCAGGACCCGGGCGGCGTGGAAGTCGAACATCAGCTTCCCGCCGAACTCGAGGTACAGCTTGTCGCCGCACTCCTCGATGCGCGTCCGGATGGCGGCCGACTGCTCGGCGAGATAGCGCTCGTTGTCGAAGCCCACTTTCATCATCGGGGAACGGCTCCTGCGGAAGTCGGTCGCGGCCGGCGGCGCGCGGGTCCTGCGCATTGTAGCCGCAGTTGGTGGGACGCGGCGCGCGCCCGGTGTATGATGCCGGGCCGAGGCCATACATGACCGACCGAGACCCGGGCCGACTGCCCCCTCCGCCGCGCTCGTACCGCTGGCTGGTGTTCGCGTGCATCAGCGTGGCGATGTTCGCCAACTACTACGTGTTCGACGCGCTGAATCCCGTCGGCCCGCACCTCGAAAAGGAGCTCGGGTTCACCCAGGCGCAGATCGGCCTGCTCGATTCGGTGTACAACATCGCCGCCCTGATCGTGCTGCTCATCGGCGGCATCATCATCGACCGCGTCGGGACGAAGCGCGCGCTGGTGGCCTTCGGGATCGTGGCCGCGGCCGGCGGGCTGCTCATCGCGCTGTCGCCGGGCGGCTACCCGGGGATGGCCGCCGGCCGGTTCGTGCTCGGCATGGGCTCGGAGCCCCTCATCGTCGCCATCACGACCGCCCTCGCCAAGTGGTTCAAGGGCAAGGAACTGTCGTTCGCGATCGCCCTCAACCTGACGTTCGGCGCGCCTCGGATCGGTGGCAGCCGACAACTCGCCCAACTGGGCGTCCGCGTTCTTCACCGGGTGGCAGCCGCCGCTGTTCCTGGCCGCCGGCATCGGGGCTCGGGGCCGTGGCGGCCGGGGCGGTCTACTTCCTGCTCGAGCGGCACGCGGAGCGCGCGTACGGCCTGGGTCACGCGGGCACCGTCGACCGGCTGGCGGTCGGAGACCTCCTCAAGTTCGGGCGCTCGTACTGGTGGATCGTGGGCCTGTGCGTGACGTTCTACTCGGCGATCTTCCCGTTCCGGCGCTTCGCGAACATCTTCTTCACCGACGCCCGCGGCGTGTCGCCGGAAACCGCCGCGTGGCTCAACGGCCTCCTGCCGCTGACGGCCATGGTCGCCACGCCGCTGTTCGGCCTGCTGGCGGACCGCATCGGCAAGCGCGCGCTGCTGATGGCGATCGGATCGGCGATCTTCGCCCCCACGTTCCTGCTGCTGGCGCACACCACGCTGCCGATCTACCTGCCGGTCGCGATGCTCGGCGTGGCCTTCTCGCTCATTCCCGCCGTGATGTGGCCCTCGGTCGCCTACCTGGTGGACGAGAAGCGGCTCGGCACCGCGTACGCCCTGATGACGCTCTGCCAGCAGATCGGGTGGGCGTCCATGGCCTGGGCACTCGGGAGACTGAACGACGCGGCATCGGCGAGCGCCGCGAATCCCGCCGGCTTCAACCCGGGGATGTGGCTGCTGTCGGGCCTGAGCGTCCTCGGCCTCTTCTTTTCGTGGATGCTCTGGCGACACGACCGCTCCCAGCCGGTAAGATAGGGATCGAGGATCCCCGATGAAGTCGACCGTCGCCATTCTCCGCACGACGCCCGCCACCGTCCTGCGCGACTACCACGAGCTGATGAACCTGGCCGGCTACCAGGACGTCATCGCGAAGGACGCCGACACGGCGCTCAAGGTCAACATCTCCTGGCACTTCTTCTTCCCCGGCAGCTCGACCGTGCCGTGGCAGCTCGACGGCGTCATCCGGGCGCTGAAGGCCGACGGCTACGATCCGAATCTCATCCACGCCTGCCACAACCGCACCGTGGTCATCGACGCGCATCTCGGCGAGCGCGAGAACAAGCAGGTCAACGTCGTCGAGGCCCACGGCCTGCGGAACATCCACCTCTACGAAGGCGAGGAGTGGATCGGCATCAGGGACGCGGTCGGCGACCTGACGAAGAAGTTCCTGTGCCTGAACGAGGTCTACCCGCAGGGCTTCCTGATCCCCAGGCGGTTCATCGGCGAGAACATCATCCACCTGCCGACGGTGAAGACCCACGTCTTCACCACGACGACCGGCGCGATGAAGAACGCGTTCGGCGGCCTGCTCAACGAGCGGCGGCACTGGACCCACCCGGTGATCCACGAGACGCTCGTGGACCTGCTGATGATCCAGAAGAAGATCCACCGCGGCGTGTTCGCCGTGATGGACGGCACCTTCGCCGGCGACGGCCCCGGGCCGCGCTGCATGATGCCGCACGTGAAGAACGTCATCCTCGCCAGCGCCGACCAGGTGGCGATCGACGCGGTGGCCGCGAAGCTGATGGGCATGGACCCGCTCTCGATCAAGTTCATCCGCCTCGCGCACGACGCCGGGCTCGGCTGCGGCGATCCGCGCGAGATCGAGATCGTGGGCGACGTGGAGGCGGCCCGCCAGAACTGGCACTTCGCCGGCCCGTTCAAGCAGATGACCTTCGCGTCGAGGATGCAGCACCTGATCTACTGGGGGCCGCTTGAAGAAGCCCATCGAGTGGAGCCTCAAGACGGTGCTCGCGCCCTGGTCCTACATCGCCAGCGTCGTCTACCACGACAGCTACTGGTACCCGCGCAACGCGGACCGGCTGATGGCGGGCGTGCTCGCCAGCGACTGGGGCCGGCTGTTCCAGAACTGGGAGACCGCCGCGCCGAAGGCCGACGCCAACGGCTATCCGGACGTCGGGATCGCGCCCGCCGAGATCAGCCGCATGGGCGCGAAGGCCTTCGCGCGGTCGCTCCGCGTGCTCGGCACGTGCGTGGTCGAGGCGCCCGAGTTCGCCAACCGCAAGCGCAAGGTCGTCGGCATCCGGAGTGCGCCTGTGATTGACGTCCAGCACCTGACGAAAACCTACGGGTCGTTCAAGGCGGTCGACGACTTCTCGTTCCGCGTCCGCCCGGGAGAGGTCGTGGGCCTCATCGGCCCGAACGGCGCCGGCAAGACCTCGACGCTGCGTTGCCTGGTCGGCATCCAGTCGCCGTCGGCGGGCACCGTCACGATCGGCGGTCACGACATCGTCAAGGCGCCTGTCGAGGCGAAGCGCCTGCTCGCCTTCATGGCCGACGAGCCGCAACTGTTCGAGTACCTCACCGTGATGGAGCACCTGCGGCTGACGGGGCGGCTCTACCGTGTCCGCGACGTCGAGTCGCGCGCGCGGCAGCTGCTGGCCGAGCTCCAGCTGACGGGCAAGGAGCACGCGCTGCCGGCCGAGCTCTCGCGCGGCATGAAGCAGAAGGTGGCCATCGCCTGCGGCCTGCTGCACGAGCCGAAGGCGCTGCTGTTCGACGAGCCGCTCACCGGCCTCGATCCGCTCGGCATCCGGCACATGAAGGAGACGATCGTGGCGCGGGGACGGAGCGGAGCGGCCGTGATCGTGTCGTCGCACCTGCTGCACCTGGTCGAAGAAATCTGCACCCGCATCGTGATCATCGACCACGGGAAGAAGGTGGCCGACGCGACGCTGGCCGAGCTGAAGGCCCACCCGGAGCTGGCCGCCGCCGGGTCGTCGCTGGAGCAGATCTTCCTGGCCGCGACCGCCGGCGAGCCGTAGATGGTCGGCGCGTTCCTGTATCTGACGGCGTGCTCGTTCAAGAACCGGCTGCGGCGCCGGCTGCAGCGCCTGCGCGAGCCGAGGTACGTCATCGGGCTTCTTGTCGGCCTGGCGTATTTCTACGTCGCCTTCTTCCGGCGCAGCGGGCGCCGGCCCGCGCCCGCCGATGTCGCCGGCCATCGCGGCCATGGCCGCGCCGCTGCAGTTTCTGGCCAGCCTCTTCCTGATGGGCGTTGCCGTCGTCGCCTGGATGTGGCCCGCGGGGCGGCCGCCGCTCCCGTTCACGCGCGCGGACGTGCAGTTCCTGTTCACCGCGCCGGTGACCCGCCGCCAGCTCGTGCACTACATGCTGTGGCGGTCCCAGATCGCCATCCTGTTCGGCAGCGCGATCGCGACGTTCTTCATGAGGCCCGGGTCGCTGGCGGGCGGATGGACGCTGATGGCGGGCATCTGGGTCGTGCTGATGACCGTGCGCCTGCACCTGATCGGCGTGGCCCTGCGGCGCCTGAGCCTCGTGGCGCATGGCGCCAGCGGCCTCACGCGGCAGTGGCTGCCGCTGGCCGTCGTGCTCGGCGGGATTGGCGTGCTCCTGGCCACGCTCGTCAGGGCGTGGCCGGCGCTCGGCGCGATGGCGGGCGGAGGCGAGGTCCTCGCCGAACTGCAGCGGCTCGCCGGAGAGGGCGCCGCCGCGGTCGTGCTCTGGCCGTTCCTGGCGCTGGTCCGCCTGCCCACGGCCGCGTCCACCGGGGCCTTCCTGGCCGCGCTTCCCGCCGCGCTCGCGCTGCTCGCGCTGAACTACGTCTGGGTCCTCCGGTCCGACGCCGCGTTCGAAGAGGCGTCGGCCGAGCACGCCGAGCAGCAGGCGAGCCGGCGCCAGGGCCCCCGCGCCGCGGTGAAGGGCGCCTCGGCCACGCCGTTCACGCTGGCGCCCGACGGTCCGCCCGAGGCGGCCATCCTCTGGAAGAACCTGATTCTCGTGGGCCGGTACGTGTCGTGGCGGACCGCGCTGCGGCTCCTCCCGCTCGTCATCGTGTTCGGCGTGATCGCCGTGAGAAGCCCGGCGGGGGGTGTCGTCGAGGTTGTCGGCAGGATGTCCCTGCCGCTGGCCGCCCTGGCGGTGCTGCTGGGGCCCGCAGATGATGCGGAACGACCTGCGACAGGACCTGGCCCGCCTGGCCGTGCTGAAGACGTGGCCGATGCAGCGGCGCGGCCCTCATCCGCGGGCAGGTGCTCGCGCCGACCGTCGTCGTGACCGCCGTCGCGTGGCTGCTCCTGCTGACAGGCGTCATCCTCGGCGGCGGGCTGAGGCCGGGGAGCCGGGAGGCGATGGTCCTGGGTGCGCACCGTCTCTCGTTCCTCGCCGCCGCCTTCGTGCTGGCCCCGGCGATCATCCTCTCGCAGGTGGTCGTCCAGAACGGACTCGCGGTGCTGTTCCCGGGCTGGGTGGCCATCGGCGCGTCGCGCGCGAGAGGCATCGACGCGATGGGGCAGCGGCTGCTCCTGCTCGCCGGCATGCTCTTCGCGCTCGTCGTGTCGCTCGTCCCCGGCGTCGTCGCCGCCGCGCGCCTTCGCGTTCCTGGCGTACCAGGTGACGGGCGCGATCGCTGATCCTGCTGCCCGCCGTCATCGTCGCCGCTCGTCGTGGCAGGAGAGTGCTGGCTCGCGATCGAAGGGCTCGGGCGCGTCCTGGACCGCACGGACCCGAGCGCGGTGGAAGCGGTCGAATAGGGCGCACGGCGCGTTCCGGGAGGACTCAGATGGCGAAGACGACGATCAGGCCGGTGAAAGCATCACAGGTCGAGATGACCGAACTGGTGCTGCCAAACGACACCAACAGGCTGGGCAACCTGCTCGGCGGGCGCCTGATGCACTGGATCGACATCGCCGCGGCCATCGCCGCGTCGCGTCACACCAGGAGGGTGTGCGTGACGGCCTCCGTCGACGAGCTGCGCTTCCTCAACCCGGTGAAGCAGGGCGAAGTGGTGGTCCTGCGCGCGTCGGTGAACCGCGTGTTCAGGACGTCGCTCGAGGTGGGCGTCAACGTCACCACCGAGAACACGCTCACGGGCGACAGCACGCACACCAACACGGCCTATCTGACGTTCGTGGCGATTGACGACGACGGGAAGCCGGTGGCGGCGTCGCCGGTGAAACCCGTGACCGCGGTGGAGAAGAAGCGTTTCAGGGATGCCGCCCGCCGCCGCGAAATCCGCCTGCTGCATCGCCGGCGCGACGCCTAGCGATCCGCGAACAGCCAGGCTGAAGCCAGCGCCAGGCGGGCCATCTTGAGGACCTGGCCGGCGTCCAGCGTGTCGACCCGGTCCGTCGGCTCATGGTAGCCGTCGAAGTAGTTGCCGAAGAACCGCACGAACGGGCGGCCGTTCCGCGCGAACGCGCGGTAGTCGCTGCCGCCGCTTCTGCCGTCGGTCCAATCGAGATGGAGCGCGAGGCCCGTGGCGCGCGCGGCCTGGATGAGGACCGGCGCCAGGTCAGGCGCCGTGTCGGCGACGCCGAGTTCGATGAAGTCGGCCGGCTTCACCCGCGCGAGGAACTCGTCGCCGCGCTCGAGCTTCGCGCCTGACACGAGCGCCTTGATCTCGTCCGCCGTCCACGGATGCGCGATCATGTCGAGGTTGAGATAGACGGCGGTGCGCTCCAGCGGCCACACGGGGCGCCTCACGTACTGATCCGATCCGAGGTGGCCTTCCTCTTCGCCCGTCCAGAACGCGAAGATGACCGTCCGCTTCGGCGCGCGGCCGCCGGCCGCGAACGCCTTCGCGATCTCGATGAGCGCCGCGACGCCCGACGCGTTGTCGTCGGCGCCGGGGTACAGCGTGTCGCCCGACCGCCCGAGATGGTCCATGTGCGCGCCGATGACGATCGCCTCGTCGCGCCGCGCCGGATCCGATCCGCGAATCATGCCGATGACGTTGCGGCTGACCACGAGACGCTCGTCGCCGCTGAATGTCAGCGTGGACGTCACGCCCGCAAGGACCCTCGGCTGCGCGGCCTCGGATGCCGCACCGGCCTGGCCCGGCCCGGCGAGGATCGCCTGGCCGGCGGCCGCGGACAGACGCACGACCGGGATACCTGCGCTGCTGTCCGGTTCGTCGGGAAGATAGAACACGGGCGCCGGGCCCTCGGTGCCCGACGCCAGCGTCGCGGCGAACGCCGGCGCTTCGATGACGATGACCGCCCGTGCGCCGGCGGCGGCGGCCAGGCGGGCCTTCGCCGCGAATCGCTGCCGCCCGCCGTCCGCCGCGTAACGCGCGCGAAGTTCCGGCCGCTGCCATTCGGGGCCGGGCGGGAGGCCGGCCTGCAGCAGCACGATGCTGCCCTTCACGTCGATGTCCCGATAGTCGTCGCGGGCCGGGCTCGATTCACGGATGCCGTAGCCGGCGTACACCAGCGGCGCCGTCAGCGCCCCTGGCGCCAGTTCGGGACACGCGGCATCGACGCCGCCCAGGTACGCGCGGACATCGACGGCCTCGCCACGCCGGGTCTCGATGCGCACCTCGCAGGACGCGCGGCTGATCTGGCGGACGGTCACAGGATGGAAGTAGGGCGCCGCGGGGTTCGGCGAGCCCTGCGCGTCTCCGACGGGACCGATGCCGGAGAGCGCCAGTTGTGCGGCGACGTACTCGGCGGCCGATTCGAGGCCGCGCCCGCCGAGCCCGCGGCCCTCGAAGGCCGGTGACGCCAGCGCGGCGATGTGCGCGGCGAGCGCCCGGGCCTGCAGGCCGCCGATGGCGCGCATCACGGGCGCGTCGAGTGGCACGACCGGGCCCGAGGCGACGAAGTCGGCGGAGACCGGCCGGGCGGGCGGCTGAGACTGCGCGCCGAGGGCGCCGGCGCACGACAGGGCAAGGAGGATGACGATCGAGCGGCGCGTCATCAGCGGGTTACTCCCAATGGAACATGAGCACGGGCGGCACGAGGAGCAGGAAACTGAGGACGACGAGGATCAGGCAGAGCGGCAGGAACCACCGCGCCCAGCGATCCCACGGGATCTTCCCGGCGCCGAGCACGCCCATGGTCACCGCGCTGGTCGGCAGGATGGGATTGATGAATTCGCACAGCGTGAACGCGAAGACCGCCGTCTGGCGCGTGATGCCGACCAGGTCCGCCAGCGGCGCCATGATGGGCATCGTGAGGGCCGCCTGCGCCGTGCCGGAGTGGATGAAGAAGTTGATGACGCACTGGATGAGGAACATCACCTGGGCGATGATCGCGACCGGCAGGCTGGACAGCGCTCCGGAGGCGGCGTAGAGCATCGTGTCGAGGATCTTCGCCTCCTGCGCGATGACCAGCAGCGCCCGCGCGCAGGCCACGATGAAGACCACGCCGACCATGTCCTTCGCGCCCGTCACGAACGTGCGGGCCACGCGGCTCGGCCCGAGCCCGCCGGCGAAGCCGAGCACGATGCCCATGCCCAGGAAGAGCACGGCGATCTGATCGATGTACCACTTCCACTTCAGGACGCCGACGACGAGCAGGACCATCGCGGCCACGAACAAGGCGAGCGTCACGACGTGCCGCGCGTCCCAGCGGCCCTCGCCTCCGGCCTCCGCGACCGCCTCGCGCTCCAGGTCGATGTCGCGGACGGGGCTGATCTCCGGGTTCCGCCTCACGCGCCTGGCGTACCACATCACGTACGCGATCATCACGCCCGTGCCGATGACCCACGTGAACAGCCGGTAGCCGAGCCCCGAGTAGAGCGGCAGGCCCGCGATGCTCTGCGCGATGCCCACCGTGAACGGGTTGAAGAACGCCGCGGCGAACCCGGCCGCCGCCCCGAGAAACGGGATGGCGACGCCGACGATCGAGTCGTAGCCGAGGCGCCTCGCCAGCGGGATGAAGATGACGACAAACGGGATGACCTCTTCGGACATCCCGAACACCGATCCGCCGAGCGAGAAAATCACCATCAGCGTCGGGATGAGCAGTCCCTCGAGGTGCGGGCGCTTCGTGATGGTGTCGGTCAGCCGGCGGATGCCGAATTCCACCGCCCCCGTTTCCTGGAAGACCGCGAAGCTGCCCCCGATGACCAGCAGGAAGCAGATGAGCAGCGCGCCGTCGAGGAAGCCCTTGATGGGCGCGGCCAGGACCATCTCGGGCCCCAGCAGCACCTTGGGCACCTCGCGGAAGGTGCCCGCGACGGTCACGCTGCGCGTGCCCTCGCTGGTCTCGATCTTCACCCGCTCGTACTCGCCGGAGGGGATGACCCACGACAGCGCCAGCACGAGGATCACGAGCGCCATCACCACCACGAGGGTGTGAGGCATGGCCACGCGGCTGAGCGTCGGTCTCCGGCCCCCGGACATGGACACCGTCCCTATTCGAACGTGCCGCGGACGATTGGCGTCCGCGCCTCTCATCAGCCAGCGGCCCCTGGCGATGACACTGTCAATCTCGAGGCTGGCGGCGTCGAGCAGCACGATATCCGCGTCCGCGCCGGAGGCGAGCGCGCCCTTGCCGCGCAGTTTCAGGATGCGCGCCGGGTTGGCCGTGATCACCCGGAGCGCGGTCTCCAGGGGCACGCCTTCGTCGCGCACCGCGTCCCGCACCGCGGCGAACAGGCTCGTCACGCGGCCGATGTCGAGGCGCCGCAGCCGCCCGATCTCGTCGAAATCGGGAAGGCTGCCCTGGCCGTCCGACGTGAAGGTGATGCTGGCCGCGTCGACGCCGGCGTCGATCATCCGCCGCAGGCCCGCGCTGCACGTGACCTCGCCCTGGTCGAGGAACGCCGGCACCGTGGAGGTGGTGAAGTCCACCAGCCCGCCGGCCCTCGCGTACGCGATACCCTCCTCGAACAGCGCGGGATTCCGGTTGACGTGCGTCGGCAGGAACTGCGTGATCGGGATCTCGGTCTCGTCGGCGATGCGCCGCAGGAGCGAGAGGCCGCGTCGCCCGTCGCCCATGTGCACGTTGACCACGCCGGCCTTGCCCGACAGGATGCCTCCGCGCCGCGCCTCGGCCGCGAGGCGGGCGAACTCCTCGAAGGTGGGCTGGCTCGACCGGTGATCCGAGAGCGCCACTTCCCCGACGCCGATCACCTTGTCGATGAGCAGGAGGTCGCGCTCGATGCTGCCCGTGAGCGTCTGCACCGGCACGCCGTAGTGGCCCGTGTAGATGAACGTGCTCAGCCCCTCTTCGTCGAGCGCCCTCGCCTTCGCCAGGAGCCCGGCGGGCGTGCGCGTCACGCCGTCCGTGCCCAGGCAGCCGACCACCGTGGTCACCCCGCCGCGGACGGCATCCGAGAGCACGAGTTCAGGCGTCCGTGTGGCGTAGCCGCCTTCGCCGCCGCCGCCGGTCATGTGGACGTGCCCGTCGATGAACCCGGGCACCGCCACGAGCCCGGATGCGTCCACCTCCTCCGCATACGAGGCGGGCAGCACGATGCCGGGTTCGATTCTGAGGATCCGGCCGCCGGCCGCGAGGATGTCGGCGCGGCCCATCGGCGCCGGGGCATAGATGTCAGCGTTCTTGAGCAGGAGCACGGCGCAACTCCGGTACGCGGAAGGACCGCGATGACCGGGCTAGTCTACATCGATCGCAGAACCGCGCCCGAATCCCGCCGCGAACGAAGACGGGCGGCGGGGCTTCGGGATGCCGGGCCCCCATCCGGCATCCGTCCGCCCGCGCCGCCCGAACCGTTGCCCGGGGCTGAAGCCCCCCGGCTACGACGGCTCCAGCTGTCTGGTGGAGCCCCGGGTCTTCAGACCCGGGGTTATTCGTGCTTCGTGTCGTGCGCGCCGCTTCCGCGCGGCGGCGCGCTCGGCCTTGGCGCGCTTGCGGCTCGCCAGATACGCCTCGCCGGGCGCCCAGCTCGGGCTGACGGCCACGGCGATCTGCATGACGGTGTCCAGCGCCAGCGTCTTCAGCGCGCGGAGCGCATGGCCGGCGACCAGGACGAAGCCGGCCACCGGGAGGAACACGACGTAGAGGGCGCCCATCAGGGGGGCCATCAGGAGGAACAGGACGGTCGGGATGCGCGCGTAGTGGCGGTCCGACCCGCCCGGCAGCAGGCCGCCCTCGGCGGGCACCATCGCCATGTCCCACGCCTTGGCGCTCCAGTAGAACCCGTAGTTGACCTTGGTGCCGCCCGTGTGTGCCATGGTGTGCCTGCCTTCCTTCTATGAGTCCAAGTCGGTTATCAATCGCTCTCGCTGTCTATAGATAATTTACGGCCTGGCGGGGGCCGGCGCCATCGGGCCGATGCCCGCTTCGGAGGGGACAAAGTCCCGATCCGCCTCCGGAAAACACCCGAGACGGGGCCGGCTGATGGCCGCGACACTCCGCCGGCCACGACCGCCGGACTTGCGGAAATCCCCCGGAGTGGCGATCATGCTGCCGATCTCTCTCGAGGTTTCATGAAGATATCCGTCATTCTCGGTCATCCGGCCCCCGGCAGTTTCAACCACGCGATCTGCGCCACCGCCATCGCGGCGCTCCAGGCGGCCGGCCACGAGTGCCGGTTTCGCGATCTGTATGCCGAAGGCTTCGATCCGGTGATGACGGCGGACGAGCTGCCGAAGGACGCGGTCCTGCCCGAGGCATCGAGCGCCACTGCCGCGAAATCGAGGAGGCCGACGGGATCATCGTCGTGCACCCGAACTGGTGGAGCGCGCCGCCGGCCATCCTCCGCGGATGGTGCGACCGCGTGCTCCGCGCGGGCCGGGCCTACAACTTCGTGCCGGACGGCCAGGGCGGCGCGAAGCCGGTCGGCCTGCTCAAGGCGCGGGTGGGCCTCGTGTTCACCACCGCGAACACGCCCCACGACAGGGAAGTGCAGTTGTTCGGGGATCCGCTCCACACGCACTGGCTCAAGGTCGTCTTCGGCCTGTGCGGGGTCCCCCGGACCGAGAAATGGGATTTCTCGCCGATCATCACCAGCACCGCCGACAAGCGGCGGGAGTGGCTGCGCGAGGTCGAACTCGCCGCGGCCCGCTACTTCCCCCGCGAGTGATCGGCCCGCTGACGGAGGTCGAACGATGGACGCGAAGACGGTGCTGCTCGTGGACGACGATGTCGACCTGCTCGACATCAACCGGATCACGCTCGAAGCCGAGGGCTTCGACGTGGTGACGGCCGAGAACGGCGGCGACGCGATGCGGATCGCGACCACGAGGCACGTGGATGTCGCCATCCTCGACGTGATGATGACGACGCCGACCGAAGGGTTCCTCCTCGCGCGCGCGCTGCGCCAGGACGAACGCACGAAGCACATCCCCCTGCTGATGCTGACCTCGGTCAACGCGGAGCACGAGGCGCAGGGGTCGTCGCTCCGGCTCACGGACCGCGACCGCGACGCGCAGTGGCTGCCGGTCGACAAGTTCGTCGACAAGCCGGTGAAGCCCGAAGACCTGGTGTCGATGGTGCGCACGCTGGCGGGCGCCTGGACGTTCCCGAAGTAGGACGCGAGTCGCCCCCGCATCGAAAGAGACGATGTCGACGCTTTCCGAACCCGCCTGGCCGGCCGTCCAGGGCCGGCGGCGGTCGCTCGTCGGGCAGGAGCTCATCAACAGCCTCGGCTGGCTGATCTCGCTGCGGTGGCTGGCCGGCGCGGGCGTGCTCGTCGCGACGGCCGTGGCGACGCTCGCCCTGCGCGTGCCGCTCCCGCCGGCGCGCCTGTATCTGGTCGGCGGCGGCATCCTGCTCTACAACGCCGGGTTCTGGCTGGTCCTCCGCTGGCTGCTCCGGGCCCGGCCGGAGGCGATGCGGGAGTTCGAGACGCTCGCCCGGGCGCAGATCGTGCTGGACTGGCTCGCGATGACCGTGCTCATCGCCAGTTCGGGCGGCGCCGAGAGCCCGGCGATCATCTTCTTCCTCATCCACATCACGATCGCGTCGCTGCTCCTGCCGCACCATCACGGTTTCCTCTACGTGACGCTGGCGCCGGCGCTGGTGGGCCTCGTGGCGCTCCTCGAGTACGCCGGGGTGCTGCGAGCACGTCGCCATCGTCCAGCCGGTGCGCTACCGCGAGCCGCTGTACGTGAGCGCCGTGCTGCTGTTCTTCGCGGCGGCCTGCTACGTGATGGCCTACTCGTGCATGACGATCGCGCAGCGCCTGCGCCGGCGCGAGAACGAGCTCGGCGGCCTCTACGACGGCGTCCGCGACGTCACCTCCACGCTCGAGATCACCGACCGTCCTCGATCGCATCGTCGAGGCCGCGGCCCGCGTCCTGACCTGCAAGGCCGCCGCCATCCGCCTGATCGACCAGAACCGGTCGCTGGTGGAGTTCGCGGCGAGCTGGGGCCTGAGCGAGACCTATCGCGACGAGGTGCCGGGCGAGTACGCGAAGTCCGTGCTCGACCAGGACACGCTGCGCGACGGCGTGGTCCACGTGAGAGACGTCGAGAACGATCCGCGCATCTGGCACCCGGAGCTGGTGCGCGACGAGCGCATCGCGTCGATGCTGAGCGTGGCGATCAAGGGCAGGACGGGGCCGATGGGCGTCCTGCGCGCCTACGGGTCGCCCGGGCACGAGTTCGGCGCCGAGGACATCGCGTACCTGCAGGCCGTCGCGGCGCACGGGGCGGTCGCCATCGAGAACGCGAAGGCGTACCGCCTGCTGGCCGACCTCGACCGCGACAAGTCGAAGTTCCTGCGCATCACCACGCACGAACTGCGATCGCCGGTGCGCGTCACCGAGAGCCTGCTGATGACACTCGGCGACGGTTTCGTCGGCACGCTGACGCCGGAGCAGACCGAGGTGCTCCAGCGCGCGCAGCGGCGCCTCGCGTCCCTGCACGAGCTCATCGACGACCTGCTCGATCTGGCCGCCGGGAAGGCGGACATGGGGCAGGTGCAGCCGCGGCGGGTCGATCTGCGCGCCGTCGTGTCGGAGGTCGTCGAGCGGCTCAGGCCGGTGGCGGAGGGCAAGGGGCTCACGCTGCTGTACGACCAGCCGGGCGAGCCCCTCGAGGTGTTCTGCGACCCCGCGGACCTCGACCGCATCGTCGTCAACCTGGTGGGGAACGCCGTGAAGTACACGGCGCGCGGCCGCGTGCGCGTCTCGCTCGCGATGGCCGGCGGCCGCGTGCGGCTCGAGGTGGCCGACACGGGGATCGGCATTCCGCGCGAGGCCCTGCCCTCGCTGTTCAACGAGTTCTACCGGGCGGCCAACGCCAAGGCCGCCGGCGAATCGGGGACCGGGCTGGGGCTGGCCATCGTCAAACTGCTCGTCGCGCGGTACGGCGGCGAGATCGGCGTGGCCAGCGAGGAAGGGAAGGGCACCACGATGACCGTCACGCTTCCGCCTTCGCCAGCCCGCGCGTCCCTGAGCGGGCTTGCCTCGCGAAGCTCGCTTCCGAGCCGCGAGCGACGGCGGGTTGCCTCGCGCTCCGCCCCCGGATATGATTGGCGGGTCCGGCGCACGCCGCCCTCCGCCCCCGGCGGACGTCGTGCCGGGCGGCAAGGCCCCCGCAGGATCCCTGCACGCCGTTCCGCTTCCCCCAGCGCTGCCGCGCGATCCGCACCCGCTCCACATCTGCACCTGCCGGGCAGCAGTGCAGCCGCGAGCGGGAGGCCCGCGCGAACGAGTGACGTCCCGTCCCCGGACGTCGCTGCCCGAGACGGCCACGTGCACGGATCCCCATGTGACAGCACCGACAGGGAGCGCGCCGATGGCAAGAATCCTGGTTGTAGACGACGACCCTGACATCACCTTCGCCGTGTCGCTGTACCTGAAGCGGGAACAGCACGAGGTCCGCACGGCGGCGAGCCGAGCCGAGGGCATGGAGGCCGTGAAGGCCTTCCCGCCCGACCTGATCATCCTCGACGTGATGATGGAGCAGCCGGACGACGGCATCGCGATGGCGCAGGACCTGCGGCGGGCCGGGTTCGACCGTCCCCATCATCATGCTGACGAGCGTCGGCCAGGTGACCGGCATGAGCTACGGCCGCGACAGCGACCTGGTGCCGGTGGACGTGTTCTTCGAGAAGCCGGTGCGGCCCGACGACCTGCTGAAGGCCGTCGCCGGCCTGCTGAAATAGGGAGAGGGCCATGCTAGTCAGCCAGCAACAGAAGCTCCAGGACGAGATCCGGTCGCTCGTCGGGCGCCACGGGCGCACGCGGGCGGCGCTGATGCCGATCCTCCAGGAGTTGCAGGAGCGCTACGCGTCGGTGTCCGACTTCGCGATGCAGGTCGTGGCGGACGAGCTCGGCATTCATCCGGCCGAGGTGTACGGCGTCGTCTCGTTCTACGCGTTTCTCCACGACCAGCCGCGCGGCCGGTTCCAGATCCGGCTGTGCCAGACGATCTCGTGCGACCTCGCCGGCAAAGCCCGCGTGGCGCGGCAGCTCGAGAACGAGCTCGGCATCCGGTTCGGCGAGACCACGCCGGACGGGCGGTTCAGCCTCGAGTGGGCGAGCTGCCTCGGCATGTGCGACCAGGGGCCGGCGCTGCTCGTGAACGACCGCGTCTACACGCGGGTGAGCCCCGAGCAGGTGCACCGGATCATCGACGACTGCCGCAAGGTGTTCGGCGCGCACGCGGCGCAGGCCGCCCACGCGGCGCACGCGTAGGGGAGGAGCAGACGATGCAACCGACGAGCAGCAAGAAGACTCCCCTGACGTTCGACACGATCGCGCCCGGCGCTGGGCCTGGCGGCGGCGCTGAAGAAGAGCCGCGCCGACATCATCGGCGAGGTGTCCGCGTCCAATCTCAAGGGCCGCGGCGGCGCCGGGTTCCCGACCGGCACGAAGTGGAACCTCGCCGCGGCCGCCGTGGTGCGCGACGGCGGCGCGAAGTACGTGGTGTGCAACGCCGACGAAGGGGAGCCCGGCACGTTCAAGGACCGCGTGCTCCTGCTCGACTACGCGGACCTGGTGTTCGAGGGGATGACCATCGCGGCGAGGGCGATCGGCGCGACGAAGGGCATCCTCTACCTCCGCGGCGAGTACGTCTACATGCGCCCGCACCTCGAGGCCGTGCTCGCGCGGCGCCGCAAGGACGGGCAGCTCGGGACGGACATCCTCGGGACCGCCGGCTTCGCCTTCGACATCGAGATCCGCATGGGCGCGGGCGCCTACGTGTGCGGCGAGGAGACGGCGCTCATCGAGTCGCTCGAGGGGCACCGCGGCGAGCCGCGCAACCGGCCGCCGTTCCCGGTCAACACCGGGTTCCTGGGCCAGCCGACCGTCGTCAACAACGTCGAGACGCTGGCGTCGGTGAGCGCGATTCTCGCGAAGGGCGCGGCCTGGTTCAAGGCCATCGGCACCGAGAAATCGGCGGGATTCAAGCTGTTCAGCGTGTCGGGCGACTGCGCCGCGCCGGGCGTCTACGAGTTCCCGCTCGGGGTCAGCGTGGCGGAACTGCTGGAGACAGTCGGCGGCGCGGGCGCGAAGGCGGTGCAGATCGGCGGCGCGTCCGGCACGTGCGTGCCGGCGGCGGAGTTCGGCCGGCGCATCGCGTTCGAGGACGTGGCGACCGGCGGGTCGATCATCGTGTTCGGGCCGGGGCGCGACATGCTGCACGTCGCGAAGAACTTCATGGAGTTCTTCGTCGAGGAGTCGTGCGGCCAGTGCACGCCGTGCCGCGCGGGCAACGCCAAGCTGCTCGAGGGGATCGAGATGCTCGAGCGCGGGGCGTGCTCGTCCGCGTATCTGAAGGAACTGCTGGCGCTGGGCGAGACCATGCAGCTGGCGTCGAAGTGCGGGCTCGGCCAGTCGAGCCCGAACGCCTTCGTGTCGATCATGACGCACTTCCAGGACGAGATCCTGGGCCGGACCGCGGCGCTGCCCGGTAGCGCCCGCGGGCCTGCAGCGTAGCCGGGGCGACGTCATGGACGAAGCAGCCCCGGGACTGAGTCGAGGTGAGCGATGAACGGTGAAGTGAAAGCGGGAGCGGACACGTCGCGGGCGCCGAGCAGCCAGAAGATCCAGCAGGTGCACGTGGGCGGCGACGTGATGCAGCTGATTGGCGGCCAGATCACGGTCACCATCGACGGGACCGACGTCAAGGTGCCGATGGGCACCACGGTGCTCGAGGCCGCGCGCCGGGTGGGCGTGCGCATCCCGACGCTGTGCCACCACCCGGACCTGTGCGTGGCGGGCGTCTGCCGGGTGTGCGTGGTGGAGGTGGAAGGGCAGCGGGCGCTGCAGGCGGCGTGCGCCTTCCCCATCACCAGCTCCCTGAAGGTGAAGACCCACACGCGCAAGGTGCGCCAGGCGCGGCGTCACATCCTCGACCTGCTGCTCTCGACGCACTACGGCGAGTGCTACAGCTGCAAGCGGAACAACAACTGCGAGCTGCAGGCGCTGGCGAAGGAGTACGGCGTCGACTTCTACCGCTTCGGCCACGTCACCGAGTCGCAGGTGCCGAAAGACGAGTCGAGCTACTCCGTCATCCGCGACATGGACAAGTGCATCCTGTGCCGCCGCTGCGTGCGCACGTGCATCGACATCCAGGAAGTCGGCGTGCTCGAGGCGGTCGGGCGGAGCAACAAGACCCGCATCTCGACGTTCCTCGACAAGCCCCTGGGCGACGTGGTGTGCATCAACTGCGGCCAGTGCATCAACCGCTGCCCGACCGGCGCCCTGCACGCCAACGACTCGTCCGACGACGTCTGGCGCGCCATCGACGACCCGACCAAGCACGTGGTCATCCAGACCGCGCCGAGCCCGCGGGCCGGCATCGGCGAGTGCTTCGGGTGCGAGCCCGGCACGCCGATGACCTACCAGATGAACACCGCGCTCAAGCTGGCGGGCTTCGACAAGGTGTTCGACACGAACTTCAGCGCCGACCTCACGATCATCGAAGAAGGCACGGAGCTGCTCGGGCGGCTGTACAAGGCCCTCGTGAAGGGTGAGCCGCAGGCGTTTCCGCAGTTCACGAGCTGCTCGCCGGGCTGGGTGAAGTACCTCGAGCACTTCTACCCGGAGTACATCCCGAACCTGTCGTCGGCCAAGAGCCCGCAGCAGATGTTCGGCGCGGTCATCAAGACGTACTACGCGAAGGCGAACAACATCGACCCGAACGACATCGTCACCGTCGCGCTCATGCCGTGCTCGGCGAAGAAGTTCGAGTGCAACCGGCCGGAGATGGCGGACAGCGGGTTCAAGGACGTCGACTACGGGCTCACGACGCGCGAGATGGCGCAGATGATCAAGGAGGCGGGCATCCACCTGCCCGACATGCCGAAGGGCGACTTCGACGACCCGTTCGGCACGGCCACCGGCTCGGGCGTCATCTTCGGCGCGACCGGCGGCGTGATGGAAGCCGCGCTGCGGACCGTCGTCGAGTTCGTCTGCGGCGTGAAGGTGGAGAAGCTCTTCGACCACGCCAACATCGTGCCCGTGCGGGGGTTCGAGGGCGTGAAATACGTCGAGCTGCCGATCACGGCCGTGAACCCGGAGGTGCCGGCCATCATCAGGCACCTCATCCCGAGCTTCGACTTCCTCAAGGGCGCCACGCTGAAGGTCGCCGTCGCCCACGGGACCGCCAACGCCCGCCGGGTGATGGAAGACATCAAGGCCGGCGGGAAGTTCAGCGAGTGCCACTTCATCGAGTTCATGGGATGCCCGGGCGGCTGCATCGGCGGCGGCGGGCAGCCCATCCCGACCTCACCCGAGATCCGGGCGGCCCGGGCGCGCGCGATCTACGAAGAGGACGCGGAGTGCGCCGTGCGCAAGTCGCACGAGAACCCCGCCGTGCTGAAGCTCTACGGCGAGTTCTTCACCGACGGCCCGTGCGGCCACCTCAGCCACAAGCTGCTGCACACGCACTACACGGCGAGGGGCAAGCACATCGGATAGGGGCGGGGCGCCAGGCAGGCCGCGGTAGTCCCACGGTATGATGAGCTGAGGCTGCCACCATCATGCCGCGACGGGAGCACGACCAACTCGGCGACACGAGACGTCCCGGACGACGTGCGCTCCACGGTATCCATACGGAGCGTGCGCTCGAGAACTTCCCCTTGCTCGGCCAGCCGGTGCACCGCAATCTCGCGCGCGCCTATGGCGCGGTGAAACTCGCGGCCCTGCGCACGAACCGATCGCTGGGCTACCTTCACGACGACGCGGCCACCGGTGCGCTCGAACGCGCGTGCCACGAACTGTTCGACGGCACGCTCGCCCCGGCCATTGTCGTCGACGCGTTGCAGGGCGGCGCGGGCACCAGCACCAACATGAACGTCAACGAGGTGCTGGCCAACCGCGCGCTCGACATCCTCGGCAGGCCCCGCGGGTCGTACGACGCCGTGTCGCCGGCCGATCACGTCAACCTCCACCAGAGCACCAACGACACGTTCCCGACGGCGCTGCGCATCGCGGCCATCTGGGGGCTCCGCGACCTCGAGCGCGCCGTCCTGGGGCTTCAGGAGGCGTTCCAGGATCGCGAGCGCGCCTTTGCGCATGTCGTGAAGATTGGCCGGACCGAATACCAGGACGCCGTGCTGACGACGCTGGGCCGCGAGATGGGCGCGTACGCGGAGGCGCTCAGCCGCGACCGCTGGCGCCTCGCCAAGTGCGAGGAGCGCCTGCGCGTCGTCAACCTCGGCGGCACCGCGATCGGCACGGGCCTGGCCGCGCCCCGCGACTACATCTTCCGGGCGACGGAGACGCTCCGCGAGATCACCGGCCTCGGCCTGGCGCGCGCGGAGAACCTGGTTGACGCGACGCAGAACGCCGACGTGTTCGTCGAAGTCTCGGGCCTGATGAAGGCGCTCGCGGCGACGCTCGTCAAGATCAGCGGCGACCTGCGGCTGCTCAGTTCGGGGCCCGAAGGCGGCATCGGCGAGATCCGGCTGCCCGCACGCCAGGCCGGGTCGAGCATCATGCCCGGCAAGGTGAATCCGGTCATTCCGGAGGCGGTCACGCAGGCCGCGCTCCTGACGATCGGCCACGACCAGGCGCTGACGATCGCCGCGTCGATGGGAAGCCTCGAGCTGAACCCGTTCCTGCCGCTCGTGGCGCACTGCCTGCTCGGCAGCTTCGACGTGCTCGCAGGGGCCTGCAGGATCCTCGGTTCGCATTGCGTCGCCGGGATCGAAGCCAACGAAGCGGCGTGCCGCCGGCACGTGGAGAACGCGACAGCCTCGGCCACGGCGCTCGTGCCGCTCATCGGCTACGCGCGCGCATCCGAACTGGTTGCGCTCGCGCGCGCCGAGGGCGGCGGGTTGAAGGCCGTTGCCGTGAAGCACGGCTTCGTCACGGCCGAGCAGTTCGACGCCTGCACGTCGCCCGAAGCCGTGTCCCGGCTCGGATTCAGGGGGCCGTCTGCGGAGGCCCGGGAGGAAGGCCGCTGATGCAGGCCGCACCGAAAGCGCTGCGCCTCCACATCGGCCTGTTCGGCCGCCGCAACGTGGGGAAGTCCTCGCTCCTGAACGCCATCACCCGCCAGCAGGTGTCCATCGTGTCGGCCGTCGCCGGCACCACCACGGACCCGGTCGAGAAGCCGATGGAACTGCTGCCGCTCGGGCCGGTGCTGTTCGTCGACACCGCCGGCGTGGACGACGAGGGCGCCCTCGGCGAGCTGCGGATGGAGAGGACACGGGCGGTGCTGGATCGGGTCGACCTCGGCGTGGTGGTGACCGAGGCCGGCGCGTGGGGCTCCTTCGAGGACGGCCTCGTGGCCGAACTGAAGCGGCGCAACGTCCCCGTCGTGATCGCCGTCAACAAGATCGACGCGCGTCCTCTGGCGGACGAGGAACGCGCGCGCCTCCAGCCAGTGGGTGATGCCCTCGTGGCGTTGTCGGCGCTCGGCGGGCAGGGCGTGGGGGACGTGCGCGAGGCCCTGCTGAGGCTGGCGCCCGCGGATCACTTCGACAGCCGCCGGATCGTCGCCGATCTCGTCCCGCCAGGCGAGGTGGCCGTGCTGGTCGTGCCCATCGACAAGGAAGCGCCGAAGGGCCGCCTGATCCTGCCCCAGGTGATGGCCATCCGCGACCTGCTCGACGGCGAGAGCCTCGCCCTGGTCACCCAGGATCGCGAGCTGCGGCGGGCCCTCGAGGGGCTGGCCAGGCCGCCGGCCCTCGTGGTGACCGACTCGCAGGCCTTCCTGAAGGTCGCCGCCGACGTGCCGCCGTCCGTGCCGATGACGTCGTTCTCGATTCTGATGGCGAGGTTCCAGGGCGACCTCGCGGAGCAGGTGCGAGGCACGCTCGCCATCGAGCGCCTCGCCCAGGGTGACCGCGTCCTCGTCGCGGAGACCTGCACCCACCACCCCATCGGCGACGACATCGGGCGCGTGAAGATCCCGCGGTGGCTGTCGCAGTACACCGGCGCGAGCCTCGAGTTCACCCACGTCCAGGGCCGCGACTTTCCCGCCGACCTGTCGCCGTACAGGCTCGTCGTCCACTGCGGCAACTGCACGGGCAACCGCCGCGAGATGCTGTCGCGGATCCACCGATGCCGCGAAGCGGGCGTGCCCATCACCAACTACGGGCTGACCATCGCGTACTCGCTCGGGATCTTCGAGCGGGCCCTCGCCCCGTTCCCCTCCGCCCGGGAGGTCTACCGTGCCGCCCGCGCTTGACGGCCTGGATCGCGGCGACATCCGCGCGTGGCTGATCGAGGACGATCGCGACGCACTCGAGATGCTCTGGCAGCGCGCGGACACGGTCCGCCGCGCCCGCGTGGGCGACGAGGTGCACCTGCGGGGACTGGTCGAGATCACGAACTACTGCGTGCGCGCGTGCGCCTACTGCGGCATCGCCGCGTGCGCCGGGCCCCTGCCGCGCTACCGGATGACGCGCGAGGAAATCCTCGCGTGCGCCAGGCAGGGCCGCGACTTCGGCTTCGGCACGGTCGTGCTCCAGGGCGGCGAGGACCCCGGCCTGTCGGGGCCCTTCGTGGCCGATGTGGTTCGCGCCATCAAGGCCGAGACGGGCGCCGCGATTACCCTCTCGCTCGGTGAGCGCCATGACGCCGACCTGCTCGCCTGGCGTGAGGCCGGAGCCGATCGCTACCTCCTCCGATTCGAGACCACCGACGACGCGCTGTACAGGCGGATCCACCCTGACCTGCAGGGGACCGTGTCGGACCGCTTCGGCCAGCTCCTTCGCATGCGCGACATGGGATACGAAATCGGGACCGGCGTGATGGTCGGCATTCCGGGCCAGACCTGGGACACGCTCGCGAACGACATCTGGACGTTCCGCGACTACGACATGGACATGATCGGCATCGGGCCGTACCTGCCGGGCCCGAGGACGCCGCTCGCCGGCCCGCTCGGCGCCGAACTGGCTGCGCCTCCGGGGGAGCAGGTGCCGAACGACGAACTCACGACACTGAAGGCGGTGGCGCTGACGCGGCTGGTCTGCCCCGACACCAACATCCCGAGCACGACGGCGCTCTCGGTCCTCGCCCCGTCCGCCGGACGCGCAAACGGCCTGTGCCGCGGTGCCAACGTGGTCATGCCGAACCTCACGCCACCCGAGTACCGCGTCCTCTACGAGATCTATCCCGGCAAAGCCGCGGTGCACGAAACGGCCGACGCCCTCGCAGACCAGGTCGTCGGCCTCATCGAAGGCCTCGGCCGGACCGTCGGCACAGGCCCGGGCGGCCGCCCGGCCTTGAACCGTACGCCCCTGGCCGCCCCTGACCCCGCGCTGGTCAGGCGCCCTGACACCTGCTAGGCTGTGCCCCATGCCATCCGGAGCCCCCCGCGAGAGCTGGCTCGATCGGCTCGGGCTGAACCGCCCCGAGCTGCGCGCCTGGGCGATGTACGACTGGGCCAATTCGGCCTTCTGGACCACCGTCATCGCCGTGGTCTTCCCGCAGTATTTCGCCCGCGTGCTCGCCGCGGACCTGCCGGCCGGGCAGGCGACGAGCTACTTCGCGTGGACCTCGGCGCTGGCCGTGGCCGTCGTGGCCGCCATCGCTCCGGTGCTGGGCGCCATCGCCGACTACGCCGCGCTGAAGAAGCGGATGCTCGCCTTCTTCATCGGGATTGGCGTCGTCTCGACGGCCTGCCTGTGGTTCGTCGAGCGCGGCGACTGGCAGTGGGGCCTGTTCCTGTTCGTGATGGGGAACATCGGCGCGGCGGGCAGCATCACGTTCTCCGATTCGCTGCTGCCGCACATCGCCGCGCCGCACGAAGTCGATCGGGTCTCGTCCTCCGCCTACGCCATCGGGTACCTGGGCGGGGGCCTGCTGCTCGTCATCAACGCGGCTCTGGATCGCGAAGCCCGAGTGGCTCGGCATGCCCGGCGGCACGTTCCCGGCCCGGCTCTCGTTCCTGAGCGTGGCCGTGTGGTGGCTCGCGTTCTCGGTGCCGATCCTGCGGCGCGTCGCCGAGCCGCCTGCGCGCCGCGAGGCCGGTGAGACGGGCACCGGCGGCCTGCTGACGGCCGGGTTCTCGCGCCTGGGGCATACGTTCCGCGAACTGCGCCTGCACCGGCAGGCCTTCCTGCTGCTGGTGGCCTTCGCCATCTACAACGACGGCATCAACACCATCATCCGCATGGCCGGCATCTACGGCGCGGAGATCGGCCTGCGCGAGGACGCGATCATCCTGTCGCTCGTCGTCGTGCAGTTCGTGGGCGTGCCATTCTCGTTCCTCTTCGGGCGGATCGCGGGCCACATCGGCGCGAAGCGATCGGTGCTGCTCACGCTGGTCGTCTACGGGGCCATCAGCGTCTTCGGATATTTCCTGCGCACGGGCTGGCAGTTCTTCCTGCTCGCCTTCATGGTGGGCACCGTCCAGGGCGGCAGCCAGGCCCTGAGCCGGTCGCTCTTCGCCTCGATGATTCCCCGCCACAAGTCGTCCGAGTTCTTCGCCTTCTTCGGCATCTTCGAGAAATTCGGCGCCGTCCTGGGGCCGGCGCTGTTCGCCATCGTGGCCGGGGCCAGCGGCTCGAGCCGTCCGGCCATCCTCGCCGTCATCGTGTTCTTCGTGGTCGGCGGGTTTCTGCTCGCCCGCGTGGACGTCGGGGCAGGCCAGCGCGCCGCCCGGGACGCGGAGTCGGCGGTCGGGCCGGGCTAGGAGTCCTCGCCGCGCAGGCGGCCGCGCTTCGCCTTGACCCGGGCGCGCTGCTCCTTGGCGTCCAGCCGCCGCTCGCGCGAGGCCTTCGTGGGCCTGGTGGCCTTGCGGGATCGCGGCTTTCGGAACGCCTGCTGGAGGAGCAACGCGAGGCGCGCTCTGGCCGCCTCGCGGTTGGCGGCCTGCGTCCGATGCTCGCGGCTGTCGATCAGGATCACACCATCGGCACTCATCCGCTTGCCGGCCAGGGTGGCCAGCCGGGCCTTGACCTCGCCGGGCAGCGAGGAGGCGGGCACGTCGAATCTGAGCTCGACCGCGGTGGCCACCTTGTTGACGTTCTGCCCGCCGGGCCCGGAGGCGCGGACGAACCGCTCGTCGAGCTCGTGGTCCGCGATGGCGAATGTGGGTGTGATCTGCAACGTCTCGCGACTACCTGACAGCGGGGACCGAGCAGGCGCCGGTGCCGGAATCGCGGAAACTCCGGCCGTCGACCGGGATGAACTCCCACGCGTACGACGCGCTCTTCAGCGTGAGCTTCAGCACGCCCCAGGCGTCGCTGTGGAAGACTTCGCTGTTGGCCGCCGATCGCGCGCGGCCGTACAGCGGATAGCCGCCGGTGCCGACGACGAACTGGCGCATGCCGCGCGGGTCGGGCCGGCCTTCGGCGTCCTGAAGGGCGAAGCGTTCGTACTGGTGATTGTGCCCGCTCAGGACGAGTTCGGCGCCGTGCTGGCTCAGCAGACGCCAGATGTCGCGCATGTGGGCGGCGTCGGTCGTTGGGCCCCGACGTGAACAGCGGCCGGTGCCACATCGCGAGCGTGCAGGCGGCCGGCGAGGCCGCGAGCTCGGCTTTCAGCCACTCGAACTGCGCCGAGCCGGGGCCCGCGGCCACCTCGCTGTTGAGCGAGATGATCTGCCAGGCGCCGAGTGTCGTGCTGTAGTACCCGAGGCCGGCCGGACCCGCGCTCGCGCCGAAGTAGGAGTAGTACGGCCGCCCGTGTCCGCCGAAGAGGTCGTGATTCCCGATCGTCGGCAGCATCCGTGACCGGTGCCGGCCCCAGGTGGGCTCGAAGCACTTCTCGTATTCCTCGGCCGCGCCGACGTCCTGCACGTTGTCGCCCAGCGTGAACACCGTTCCCGGAATGCGATCGAGCAGTCTGGCGGTGGCTTCCGCATCGCCCATGCCGCACCTGGCGATGTCGCCCGCGCCCACGAACACCTCGTCCGGGGCCGGGGCCGCCGACTACCAGTGCGGCCGGGCCGCTGGCGCTGACGGTCGAATCGGGCGGTGTGGGCGACGCGGGGCTGACAGGGGTGCTGCCTCCGCACCCGGCGAGGAGGGCAGACGACAGCAGGGCGGAGGAGACGAGGCCGATGACGAAGTACCTGGACCTCACATAGCGCTCCGAGAACTACAATTCCACGTATTCTGCCACAGCTCTGTCTCATTCTGGACACAATTCGCGGGTCACATCAGCCGACCGACCCGTCCGTCAACAGTCGTCATCGCCTCCCGAACCGAAGGCGACAGCGCAGCGGGTTCGCTCGACGGCCAGCAGCGACACGTCATCCTTCAGGCGGCCCCCGCACCATGCCGGACATCCGCCGCCACCGCCTCGAGTCCGGCGCGCAGCGGCAGGTCTGCGCCGGGTGGCGATCGCCTCCAGAGTCGCTGGTGGCCGAACTCCGCTCCGTCAGCGTCGAGCGCCTCGATCACGCCATCCGTGTAGAAGTACAGCCGGTCGCCCGGCTCCAGCGTCAGCGCCACGTCGTCGTAGGCCGCGTCGTCGAGCATCCCGATCGGCAGGCCGGCGCCTTCCACCACGAACGGCACGCCGCCGCTGGGCAGCTTGACCGGTGACGGGTGTCCGGCTGTCACGTAATCGAAGCGTCCGGTGATCGGATCGATCACGCCGTACACCAGCGTGAAGTACTGCCGGGTCCGATCCATCGGGAACTGCCGGTTGAGCCGCTCCGCGACGCGGGAGGGCGGCACCACGACCGGTCCGGAGCCGGTGTCCTCGGTGAGGAGCGCCCCGCCGGCGGCCGGCGACAGCAGGTGCGTCAGCGTGAACGAGAGCAGCGCGGCGCCGACGCCATGGCCGCTCACGTCGAGGAGATAGAGGGCCAGCCGGTCCGGCGTGAGGGGAACGATGCCCACGGCGTCGCCAGCCAGATCGTCGCACGGGTGAAAGGCGTGCGCGATGCGGAGCGCGCCCGCCTCGAACTCCGCAGGCGGCAGCAGGGCCTGCTGCACGCGCGCCGCCAGCCTGAGATCCTGCTCCAGGGCCTCCTTCGACCGCCGCAGGCCGTCCTCGGCGAGACGGCGCGCCGTGACATCGGACTGGACGCCGATGAAATGCGTGACGTCGCCAGAGTCGTTGCGGACGGGCGCGATCGACAACCGGTTCCAGAACGTCGTGCCGTCCTTGCGGTAGTTCAGGAGCTCGACCACGCACTCGCGGTTCTCCGCGAGCGCCGAGCGGATCTCGGCCACGTCGGCCGCATCGGTGTCGGGTCCCTGCAGAAACCGGCAATTGCGGCCCATGACGTCCGCCGCCGCGTAGCCCGTCATCCGCTCGAACCCTTTGTTCGCGTAGATGAGCGGGCGGTCGGGCAGCCGGGCGTCGGCGATGGTCACCCCCTCGGCGGCGACGTCGAGCGCGCGGTCCTTCAGCGCGAGCCAGGCCGCGAGCTGGCCCTGCGCGTCGGGTGCGGGAGGCTGACGGGGCGTATTGTCCATTGCGGGATCGCGGCCTCTACTTCGCCACGGCCTCCATCGTCCGGAGCACCGGATAGAACTCGGGCGCGGGCGAGGCGCCGAGGATCGGGTCGAGGATGTTCCACGCCATGAAGCCGTCGTCGGACCGCGGATCGAAGAGGATGAACGCCAGCCGGGCGAGCGGCTGATCCATGGGAATCACCAGCGAACCCGCCGGGATCGTCTGCTCGGTCGCTTCCCACGCCCCGGTCATCGTGCGAAGCCTGTGCGTGCCCTGGTACTCGGCCTGCGCCACCTCGGACGTGGCGATCTTGAACCGGTCGCCCTTGAAGGTCGTTTCCTTCGCCGTCTTGAAGTACCTGACGCCGTGCGCCTCGAGCCTGTCGACGACGCTGGCGATCACCCGCGTGGTCGGATTGCCCATGGGGCGGCCGAACGGCCCGCCCATGCCTCCGCGCCCACCCGGCCCCGGGGCTCCGGCTGGGGCTCCCGGCGGGCCCTGGCGGCCTGCCGGAGGCGCCGCCGCCGCCGGCGGAGCGCCGGCTTGCGCGGGAGCCGGGGTGGCCACCGGCGCCGACGAAATCACGTACGCCCGCGGCGCGACGCTCGTCTCCGTGCCTTCGACGACGCCGAGGTGCGGCATCGTCTCGAGGCGCTCGCTGCCGTCGACGCGCCGGCGCATGGGCCGGTCGGGCACATACGGGTTCCGCTCGTCGACGACGTCGGCGAGGACGACCTCGACCGGGTCCTTGGCCTTGACCATGCGGGCCCGGACGAACTGCGGCGTGCCGACGATCGACTCGGCGTCCGCCGCGGCTGTGGCCTTGCGGATGGCCTCGCCGTTCGTCACCGCATAGTTGATGATCTCCTCGAGGAACCAGTAGTCCGCCTTGATCCGGTCCTCGAAGCTCGCGTACGAATACGTCTCCGACAGGATGCCGATCCGGTTCCGGATGCCGAAGTACGTCTGCGTGTAGCGCGGCTTGTAGAGATCGAGGTCGCCGGACCACATGCGTTCGCCCGACCGGGTCGGCCCGCCGTAGTAGAAGTAGCTCCAGCCGTGCTTCGCCTTCACGGCCCTGGTGACGGCGGGCAGCAGGCCGCCCCGCACGAGGCTCGCGATGCCGGGCGAGGTGTTCGGGCTCCCCGAGGTTTCGTAGGTGAGGAAGAAGCCGTGGTCGCTGCCGTTGGTCGTGTGCAGGTCGATCGCGATGTGCGGGTCGTACTGCGTGAGCAGGCGGGCCAGCGACCGCGCCTCGGCGGTCTCGAGCTTCGTGTTGTCGCGGTTGAGATCGAGGTTCTCGGCGTTGGCGCGCTGGCCCATGCCGCCGATCGGGCCGAACTGGCTGCCGCGGTTGCGGACGCTCACCCGTTCGTTGCCGTCGGCGTTGTAGATCGGGTTGACGAGCAGGACGACGTGCTGGAACCAGCCGGCGCGCTCGCCCTTCGCGATCGACCGCAGCAGCCAGAGGCAGGCCTCCTTGCCTTCGACCTCGCCCGCGTGGATGTTGCCCTGGATGTAGATGCGCGTCTTTCCGGTGGCCAGCACCTGCTCGGGCGTGGCGCCGGGCGCGCCGATGACGGCCAGCGGCATCGGCCGCCCCTCGAACGTGTAGCCGTAGGTGGTGAGGTGGATCCGCGGCGACGCCGCGGCCATCGCCTTCATGAAGGCGACGACCTCGTCGTACCGGCTGGTCTCGGTGTAATTGGTCGCCTCGGGCCGCGTCAGGGGCCAGGTGCGCTTCGCGGCGGCCGGCGCGGCCGGTGACGCAGGCTGTTGCTGCGCGGCGGCGATGCCGGCCAGGGTGAGCAGAGCCGCTGACGCGCCGAGGCGAAGCAGTCGTCGCGAGACGCGGAGATCGCGCATCTGCGGCATCTCCAGTCGGGCGTACGTGCGGTCGAGTCTGCGAAGAGGTTCTATCCCTTGAGCGTCACCGTGAAGGTGCTGCCGATGCCGGGCTCGCTCTCCACCGTCGCGTCGCCGCCGTAGAGCTGCGCGAGTTTCTTCACGATCGACAGCCCCAGGCCGGTGCCGGGGATCGTGCGGGTCTGCTCGTTCTTGATGCGCACGAAGTCCTGGAACAGCCGGCCGGCGTCCTCGGGCGAGAGGCCGATGCCGGTGTCCGAGACGCGCACGCGCCACGCGGCGTCCGCGCGGTCGATGGCGATGGTCACGCCGCCGCCGTCGCGGTTGTACTTCACGGCGTTGCTGACGAGGTTGTTGAAGATGATGTCGAGCTCGCCGCGATCCGCGACGAGGGGGGCGCGCTCGGGCGCGTCGAGGCGGATCGTGATGCCTCGCGCGGTGGCCGCCGCCGCCACCGTCTCGATCGCGGCCGCGGCGGCGTCGCGCAGGTCGGCGGGCGCGAGGTCGCGCCGCTTCTGCCCCGACTCGATGCGCGTCATGTTCAGCAGGTCCACGATGAGCTTGCGCATGCCTTCGGTGCGGACCAGCGCCCGGTCGATGACGCGGGCCACGACGGCGGGATCGCTTCCGGCCGACCCGTCCTTGAGGATCTGGAGGTACCCCTCGACGGCGGCCAGCGGCGCCTTCAGCTCGTGCCCGAGCACCGAGATGAACTGGAAGCGGACCTGCCGCTTCTCCTCGGCCAGCCGCCGCGCCTCGCGCTGGACCAGCAGGTGGCGGACGACGCGCCGGACGGCCACGCGCAGGTCTTCCGGCGTGAACGGCTTCGGCAGGAAGTCGTGGGCGCCGCGCTTGGTGGCCTCGATCGCGGTTTCGAGCGTGGCGTAGGCGGTGATCATCACGGTCAGCGTCTCGAGGCGGCGCTCCCGGATTTCGCGCAGCACGTCCAGCCCGGACATGCCCGGCAGCTTCATGTCGAGCAGCAGGATGTCGGGCGCCGACGCGGCCATCATCTCGAGCGCCGCCTCGCCCGGTCTCGGCCGTCTCGACGGCGAAGCCGACCACGTGGTCGTCGGTCTCGTCCGGCCTGACCGTGTACGTGTTCAGGACGCGCGCGACGGCCAGCCGCATCCCCGTCTCGTCGTCGACGACCAGTACGCGCAGTGTTTCCACGTGCGTCCCTTCGCAGCGTTCGAGTCCCGAATCCCGAGCCCCTAGCCCCTAGCCCCTAGCCGCCTAGCCCCTAGTCCCTGTCCCTGAGCAGCCTCTCCACTTCGCGCGTCAGCTGCTCGAACCGGATCGGCTTCGCCAGCAGCGCGTCGGCGCCGACCCAGGCGCGCTCCGCGTCGGACGTGGGTGAGAAGCTGAGGCCGGTCTCCGCGGTGACGGCGGTCACCAGGATGACCGGCAGGCCGGGCAGCATCCGCTTCAGGTGATGCGACAGCACGAAGCCGTCGTCGTGCTGTTCCATCATGAGATCGAGGATGGCCAGATCGGGCCTGATCTCGGCGGCGAGCGCCTCGGCGTCGGCGCGGTTCGAGGCGGTGCTCACCCGGTACCCCGCGTTCTCGAGCTGGACCTTGTGCTGGTACAGGAAGTCCTCGTCGTCGTCGACGAGCAGGATGTGCGGGGCTGTCGGCTGGGATGTCATGGTGCCGGGTCCTTGAAGTCTAGTTCACGCTGCCGACCACGGGTGTGGCGCTCGACAGGGCGTCCGCGACGGCCTCCGGGCGCCGGCGGGGCAGGCTGACGGTGAACGTCGTGCCCGTCGGCCCCTTCGCCGGGTCGGCGTTGGACGTCACGCGTGATGTCGCCGCGGTGCATCTTGACGATGCCGTAGGTGACCGCGAGGCCGAGGCCGGTGCCCTGGCCGACCTTCTTGGTCGTGAAGAACGGCTCGAAGAGCTTCGGGATGTTCTCGGGCGGGATGCCGACGCCCGTGTCGGCGACCGCCAGGCGGCACCGATCGCTCGCCGGGCCGTCGTCGCTGACCGTGACCGTGAGCGCCCCGCCGTCGGGCATGGCCGCGTAGGCGTTGCTGACGAGGTTCACCAGCACCTGGGTGATCTGGTCGGCGTCGAGGTCGGCCAGCGGGTCCGCCATCCGGTTGTCGACGGCGAGCGTGACGTTGACCGGCGGCGGCACGCCGCGAAGCGCCCGCTGCACCAGCTCGACCAGGTTCACGCGGTCGTGCTCCACCTTGTTCTGGCGCGCGAAGTTCAGCAGCCCGGCCACGATCTTCTTGCAGCGGTCGGCCTGCTCGACGACCATCGTCAGGTCCTCGCGCACCTCGGGCCGGTCGCCGAGCTGCTCCCTGAGGAAGTGGGCGTACATGATCACGACGCCGAGCGGGTTGTTCACCTCGTGGGCGATGCCGGCGGCCAGCTGGCCCATGCTCGCCAGCTTCTCGGACTGGACCAGCGCCTCCTGCGTGCTGGCGAGCTCCTCGTTCGAGAGGGCCAGCTCGCGGACCGTGCTGCGGAGCTGCTCGATGCTGTGCGGCAGGCACATCTCGGCTCGGCCAGGCCGTCGTAGATGGCGCTGGCCAGCTCGCGGCAGGTGGAGTAGCCGCAGGCGCCGCAGTTCAGCTCGTGGCGCGGGTCCGACTTGCCGAGTTCGCCGAGCAGGCGGACGAGCTCTTCCGGTGAGGGCACGGGCAGGCGGAGGTCGAACGGCGAGTACGACCTGGCGAGGTCGAGGCCGGACCATCGCTCGTGTTCGTCCCGCCACGCCCCCGCGTCCACGCTGGCGATGCGGTGCCGCACGAACTGGCTGACGCGCGCGCGCCGCCCGAAGTGCGGCAGGTCCGAGCTCATGCCGGGGCCCATCGTGCAGCCGTGGCAGAAGAGCACCTCGAGCAGCCGCGTCTCCATGATGCCGGTCTCGGCCTCCTTGATGGCCTGCGCGAACTCGGCCGGGCCCTCGCCGACCATCACGTGGCCCGTCACGAGGTCCTCCTGGATGCCGGCCACCTGCAGCATGCCGCCGCTGATGGGGAACAGCCCGCCGCCGCGCGCGTGCGGCGGATCGAAGTCGCCCGGCGCGACCGCGTCGAGGTCGAGGCTGCGTGCGGTCAGCATCCGGCGCAGCTCCGCGAACGTCAGCGCCTCGTCGACCTCGCCGCCGAGATCGGGCGAGATCGCCTCGCGCTTCTTGGCGATGCACGGCCCGATGAAGACGACGCGGATGGCGTCGCCGTGGAGCGCCCTGAGCAGCCGGGCCGTGGCGATCATCGGCGAGACGATGGGCGCGAGCGACCCGGTCAGGTCGGGGTGGTACCGGCGCACGTAGCCGACGACGGCCGGGCAGGTGGTGGCGATCCAGAGCTTGTCGGTGTCCTGGGCCACCAGCCGCCGGTACTGGTGCGCCACCAGTTCGGCGCCGAACGCCACCTCGTGGACGGAGGCGAAGCCCAGGGCCCGCAGCGTGCCCACCACCTGCGTGTAGTCGTAGCGGATGAACTCGGCCGGGAAGCTCGGCGCGACGATGGCGGCCACCGGCGCCGGGCCCGCGAGCAGCGCCTCGACCGCCTCGACGGCCGACAGGACCCGCTTGGCGTCCTGCGTGCACACCTTGAAGCAGACGCCGCAGCCGATGCAGCGCTCCGGCAGCACCTGGGCCTGGCGGTCGGCGATGCGGATCGCCTTGGCCGGGCACTCGCGCACGCACTGGTAGCAGACGCGGCAGCGCTCGCCGATGGTCGACACGAGTGGTCGATGGCCTGCGGTCGCAATCGGCGGCTCCATCGCTACATCACCGGCTCGCGGGTCTTCGTAGTGCGTGTGCAGCAGCTCGTGGCTCTTGTGCGACAGCGGCTTCTCCAGGAACTCCGCGTAGAGCCGCTGGATGGCCGGGTTCTGGTGCGACGTGCGCACGGGGGCGTCGCGGTCGATCGGGTAGAGCGCCTGCATGCGCGCGCGTATCGACGTCGGGCGACGCCGACCGCGGCTGGCCGCCGCCGGCGATGCAGCCGCCGGGGCAGGTCATCACCTCGATGAAGCTGCAGGTCGGTCCGCCCGGCCCGGACCTGCTCCAGGAGCTTGCGCGCGTTGCCGAGGCCCGAGACCGCCGCGACGCCGATCTCGCGGCCGGCCACCGTCGTGCGGTACTCCTTGATGCCGTCGAGGCCGCGGAGCGCCTGCACCTTGAGCTGGCCGGACGTCTCGCCGGTCAGCAGGAAGTGGGCCGTGCGGATCGCGGCCTCCGTCACGCCGCCGGTCGCCCCGAACAGCTTGCCGGCCGACGTGCGCTCGCCGAACGGCGTGTCGGCGGCGTCGGGCGGCAGGGCCGTCAGGTCGAGGCCGTGCATCCGGATGAGCTCGGCCAGCTCGCGCGTGGTCAGCACCGCGTCGATGTCCGCCGGCCGTCGCGGCCCATCTCGGGCCGGCCGGCCTCGAACTTCTTCGCCGTGCACGGCATGATCGCCACGCTGAAGATGCGAGCCGGGTCGACGCCCTGCGCGCTCGGCGCAGAAACGTCTTGACCACCGCGCCGAGCATCTGCTGCGGGCTCTTGCAGGTGGACAGGTTCGGGATGAAGTCCGGGTAGAACTGCTCGACGAACTTGATCCAGCCCGGCGAGCAGCTGGTCATCATCGGCAGCGTGCCGCCGGTGCGTCAGGCGCTGGACCAGCTCGGAGGCCTCCTCCATGATCGTCAGGTCGGCGGTGAACGCCGTGTCGAAGACGCGGGCGAAGCCGAGCCGGCGCAGGGCCGTCACGAACGGGCCCGTCGACGTCGGTGCCCGGCTTGAGGCCGAACTCCTCGGCCAGGCTCACCGACACGGACGGCGCGTGCTGGACGACGACGATCTTCGACGGGTCCGCCAGCGCGGCCAGCACGTCGTCGATCGCGCTGTGTCTCGGCCAGCGCGCCGGTCGGGCAGACCGCCGACGCACTGGCCGCAGTTGATGCAGCTGCTGACGTTCAGGCCCTCGTCGAACGCCGTGCCGATCGCGCGTCTTGCTGCCGCGGCCGATGAAGTCGATCGCGCCGACCGCCTGGACCTCCTCGCACACCCGCACGCACTTGCCGCACAGGATGCACTTGGCCGGGTCGCGCACGATCGACGGGCTCGAGACGTCCATGCGTGCCGGCGTTCGCGCCGCCGAAGTAGCGCCGGCGGCGGACGCCGAGCTCGCGCCGCCAGGTCCTGCAGCTGGCAGTCGCTGTTGCGCGACGCAGTACAGGCAGTCGTCCGGGTGGTTGGCGAGCAGCAGCTCGACGAGCGTCCGGCGCGCGTCGACGGCGCGCGGCGAGTGGGTCTGGACCTTCATGCCGGCGGCCGCCGGGAACGCGCAGCTCGGCACGAGGCCGCGCTGGCCCTCGACCTCGACCACGCACATCCGGCAGGCGCCGCTCGGCGGCAGGCCCTCGAAGTGGCACAGCGTGGGAACCTGGACGCCCGCCCGTCGCGCCGCCGCGAGCAGCGTCTCGCCGTTCTGCGCCTCGACCGTCCGGCCGTTCATCTCGATGTCGTCGATCATCGTGTCGTATCTCGCGTGGCAGTCCCGCTTAGCGACCGCTCACTGACGCTCACGCTCGCCTGCAGCTCGCGACCAGCCCGTGTCCCGAGTCAGTGCACCAGCACCGCGTCGAGGTTGCACGCGTCCACGCACGTCCCGCAGGCGATGCACTGCTCGGGGATGATGTGGTGCGGGCTCTTCGGCGCGCCGACGATCGCCTCCGACGGGCACTTCTTGACGCAGAGCCGCAGCCCTTGCACAGCGTCGCGTCGATCGCGTAGGCGAGCAGTTCGCGGCACGCCTTCGCGCGGCACCGGCGGTCGTAGACGTGCGCCTCGTACTCGTCGCGGAACCAGCGCAGCGTGCTCAGCACCGGGTTCGGCGCCGATCTGGCCCAGGCCGCACAGGCTCGTGTCCTGGATGACCTCCGCCAGGCTGCTCGAGGTGCATCACGCCCTGGAACCGCTCGAGCGCCTCGAACTGCCTGCTCGCTGCCGCCGGCTGCGGCGTGATGCGCTCGAGGATCTCCAGCATCCGCCGCGTGCCCTCGCGGCACGGGATGCACTTGCCGCAGCTCTCGCGCTGGATGAAGTCCATGAAGAACTTCGCCACGTCCACCATGCAGGTGTCGTCGTCCATCACGACCAGGCCGCCCGAGCCCATCATCGCGCCGACCGTCTTCAGCGACTCGTAGTCGATGTCGATGTCGAGGTGCTGACGTCGGGGATGCAGCCGCCCGACGGCCCGCCGATCTGCACCGCCTTGTAGGCCTTGCCGTCGGGGATGCCGCCGCCGATGTCGAAGACGATCTGCCGCAGCGTCGTGCCCATGGCGACTTCGACCAGGCCCGTGCGCGCCACCTTGCCCGAGAGCGCGAACACCTTGGTGCCCTTGCTCGTCGCGGTGCCGACCGACGCGAACCAGGCGGCGCCCTGCTCGACGATGCCCGGGCACGTTGGCGAGCGTCTCGACGTTGTTGATGACCGTCGGCTTGCCGAACAGCCCGCGCACCGCCGGGAACGGCGGCCGCGGCCGCGGCATGCCGCGCCTGCCCTTCGATGCTGTGGATCAGCGCCGTCTCCTCGCCGCAGACGAACGCGCCGGCGCCCTGCTTGATGACGATGTCGAGGGTGAAGCCGGTGTCGAGGATGTTCGGCCCGAGCAGGCCGTACGCCTTGGCCTGGGCGATGGCCGACGTCAGCGCGCGCGATCGCCAGCGGGTACTCGGCGCGGATGTAGATGTACGCCTTGCTCGCGCCGATGGCGTAGGCCGCGATCGCCAGGCCCTCGAGCAGGCGGTGCGGATCGCCCTCGATCACCGCGCGGTCCATGAACGCGCCGGGGTCGCCCTCGTCGGCGTTGCAGATCAGGTACTTCTGGTCGGCCGCCTGCTTGCGGGCGATCGTCCACTTCTTGCCGGTGGGGAAGCCGCCGCCGCCGCGGCCGCGCAGCCCGCTCAGCTCGACCTCGCGGCAGACCTCCGGCGGGCGTCATCGTGCGGAGCGCCTTCGCCAGGGCGCCGTAGCCGCCGCGGGCGAGGTACTCGTCGAGGCTCGACGGATCGACGATCGCCGCAGTTGGCCAGCACCCAGCGCGTCTGCGGCGCGAAGAACGGATGCTCGTCGAGCGGGCGCACGCCCGGCCACGGCGCGGCGCCCTCCTGCCGGAACTGGCCGAGCGGCTCCGCCGGAAGCGGCGACTGCGAGAACACGGCGTTCAGCAGCGGCACGACCTTCTTCTCGGTCACTCGCGCGAAGCTCAGGCGCGGCCGCCCGGGCAGCTGGATGTCCACCAGCGGCTCTTCGACGCACAGGCCGATGCAGCCGACCTCGATGACGTCGGCCTCGGTGCCGCCCGCCGCGAGCCAGGCGCGGACCGCCGCGAGCGTCTTGCCGGCGCCCGCGCCGAGGCCGCAGGTGCCGGTGCCGACGAAGATCACCGGGCGGGCCGGAGCCTCGCGCCGCCGGGCGCGGTTGCGCGCCGCGATCGTCGCCGAGCACGCGTCGCTCGCGTGGCAGCGCGGGCCGTCCGCCAGGCACGCGACCAGGTCCGGGCACGGACGCTCGGGCGCGTGCCAGCACTCGGCGCAGCAGCGGGGAAAGGCGGCGTCGCTCACTTGACCTTCGCCTCCTTCCGCAGGTTGCGCACGAGGCGGTTCGACGACGTCCGGCGTCGCGCCGGCGTGGAACTCGCCGTTGACCGCGACCAGCGGCGCCAGGCCGCACGCGCCGAGGCAGGCCACCACCTCGAGGCTGAACAGCCCGTCGCGCGTCGTCTGGCCGGGCTTGATGTTCAGCGTGCGCTGCACCGCCGTCAGCGTCTGCAGCGACCTCTTCACGTGGCACGCGGTCCCGCGGCAGACCTGGATGTGGTAGCGGCCGAGCGGCTGGAACCGGAACTGGTTGTAGAAGGTGGCCACGCCGTAGACCTTGCTGGCGGGCAGCCGCAGGTGCTGGCCGATCCGGACCACCGCCTCGCGCGACAGGTAGCCGCAGTTCGCTGGACCTCCTGCAGCAGCGGGATGAGCGCATCCCGGCGGCCGGCGTGGTATCTGGCGACGATGGGTTCGATGTCTGGCGCAATCATGATGAGACGTTCCTGGGAGCTAGGCCTTCCGTTGCTGATGGGCGTAGTAGGCCACCCGATCGAGGGCCGTGGTCATGTCGATGTCCTCGACGTACGCGCCCGTCGGGACGTGGAGCCGGACCGGGGCGAAGTTCAGGAAGCTGCGCACGCCCGCCAGGACGAGGCGGTCCGCGACGCGCTGGGCCTCGGCGGCAGGCACGGTGATCACGGCGGCCCGGATGCCCTCGCGCCCGAGCACGTCTTCCGCCTGGTCGAAGGGGAACACGCGGCAGCCGTGGATGATGCGGTTCGCCTTGTCCGGGTCCCGGTCGAACGCCGCCACGAAGCGGACCCACGGCTGGCGGTTCGTGTAGTAGGCGAGGATGGCGCGGCCGAGGTTGCCGACGCCGACCAGCGCCACCGAGGTCTCCACCGACTGGGCGAGCACCGCGTTGACCGCCCCGATGAGCTCGTCGACGGCGTAGCCCTTCCGCGGGCTTCCGGTGAACCCGATCGTCATCAGGTCCCGGCGGACCTGGGCCGGCGTGGCGACGGCCGCAGAGGCGAGCTGGTGCGAGTAGATCTGCCGCATGCCGCCGGCGGAGAGGTCGAGGAGGAGCCGGCGGTAGAGGCTGAGGCGCCCGATGGTCTGGACCGGGATGCGGTGTGCCGTCTGGCGGATGGGGATGGGGTCAGGCATATCTGTGATTAGATTCACGCTGTGAATCAGTTCACAGATAGTCTATCCCCGCCGAGTGGCCAACGTCAACCCACGAGCTCATACCGGAACGCTCGGGAAATTGCACTGCCATCGGGATGACCTGGCCAGGCCATTCGGTCCGTCGAGCGTCAGCAGAACACGTCCCGCTTGCCGGCCCGGACGCGCGTCACCATGCTGGCGGCCATCTGCCTGGGAACCGGTCCCATCGACTCCAGCACGCGCTCCACGAGCTGCTCGCCCACGGCGCGAGTCTCCTCGGACCCGTAGTCGATGAGGTACTCGACGAAGGTCGCCAGCGCGTTCGGATCGCAGTGCTCCTTGATCTCGCCGGGCTTGGCGAGGTCCATGAAGTCCTGGCCGGTCCGCCCGAGCCGGTAGCAGGCCGTGCAGAACGACGGGATGTAGCCGAGGGCGGCCACGTCGCGGATGACCTCGTCGAGGGGGCGGTGGTCGCCGAGGCAGAACTGGCTGGCGTTCTCGCGCTCGCTGTCGGCGTACCCGCCGGGATTGGTCCGGCTGCCGGCCGAGATCTGCGACACGCCGAGGGCGAAGGTCTCGCGGCGGATGTGCGCGGACTCGCGGGTGGACATGATGATGCCGGTATAGGGCACCGCCAGCCGCAGGATGGCGACGATCTTCCGGAAGTCGATGTCCGACACCGCGTGCGGCGGGTGGGCCGCCACGTCGGATCCGGTGGCCGGCTCGAGGCGGGGCACGCTGAGCGTGTGCGGGCCGACGCCGTGGCGCGCCTCGAGGTGCCTGATGTGCTGCATCAGCGCCAGCAGCTCGTAGCGCCAGTCGAAGAGCCCGAACAGCACGCCGATCCCCACATCGTCGATCCCGGCCTCCATCGCGCGGTCCATCGCCGTCACGCGCCAGTCGTAGTCCCTCTTCTTGCCCGCGAGGTGGACGCTGGCGTAGGTGCCGCGGTGGTACGTTTCCTGGAAGAGCTGGTAGGTGCCGATCTTCGCGGCCTTCAGCTCGCGGAACTGATCGAGGGTGAGCGGCGCCACGTTCACGTTGATGCGGCGGATCTCCCCCTGTGTCGTGGGTGACGCTGTAGACGGTGTCGATCGCCTTCAGGACGTACGAGAAGCCCTCGCGCGGATACGACTCGCCGGCCACGAGCAGCACGCGCTTGTGGCCCTGGTCGATGAGCATCCGGGTTTCCCCGGCGATCTCCTCCTGCGTGAGCGCCCGCCGCTCGAGCTCGGTGTTGCGTGCCCGGAAGGCGCAGTAGGTGCACTCGTTGCCGCACAGGTTCGAGACGTACAGCGGCGCGAAGATCACGAGCCGCCTGCCGTAGATGGCCTGCTTGACGTGCTGGGCGGTGTCGAAGAGCTCGCTGCAGCAGGTCCGGGTCGCTGACGCTCATCAGCGCCGCCACGTCCTCGGCCTCGAGGCCCTTCAGTGTCGCGCGCCTTGGCCAGCACCTCGCGCACGCGCCCGGCGTCGGCGTGCCGGTGCCGCTCGAGCGCGGCGGCGATGGCGTTGTCGTCGATGGGAACCGTGTCGGTATCGGGCTGCATGGTGGGTGGCACTCCGGGGCGGACCAGGCTCGATTATACCCCGCCTCCGCGCGGCGCCGGGCAGCCGGGTCAGGCCCCTCCGCGCCATAGCGAGCGCGCATTGTGATATAAGCGACCGATTGCCCTTGAGGGAGAGTCCGAGTCCATGAAGTCCACGACACGTCCCAGCCTCACCTCCTCGCCTGGCCTCTCGCCGCGCTGGCGGGCGTCGCCATCCTCTCGGCCGCCGTCGGCGCGCAGGACCGCCTGAAGAGCCATGCCCGGGTACGAGCAGTACCTGCGGATGAGCAAGGAACTCCCTTCCGCCATCAGGATGGGCAACCTCTCGGTGGCCTGGAAAGACGGCGGCAAGGCGTTCGAGTACACGAAGGACGGCAAGACCTGGCGTTTCGACATCGCGACGAAGGCCGCCACGGAACTTCAGGGCGCGGAGGCCGCGCCGGCCGCCCCCGGCGGTCGCGGGGGATTGGGCGGCGCACCGGAGCGCGGGCGGCAGGTGGCGTCCGCGGCGTCGCCCGACAAGACGCTGCTCGCGGTCTACAGGAACCGGAACATCTACATCACCGACGCCGCCGGCGCGAACGAAGTCGCGGTGACCACCGACGGCAGCGAGCAGGACCGGATCAAGTACGGGACGGCGAGCTGGGTGTACGGCGAGGAGCTGGCCCAGACAACGGCGATGTGGTGGTCGCCCGACGGCCGGAAGCTCGCCTACTACCGGTTCGACGAGAGCCAGGTGCCGGACTACTACCTGCAGCTGGACCAGACCAAGCTCTACAGCCGGATGGACATCGAGGCGTACCCGAAGTCCGGCAAGCCCAACCCGCTCGTGGACCTCTTCGTGTACGACGTCGCGGCGAAGACCAGCGTCAGGATCGATGTCCGCGACGGCAGGCCCTTCGAGAACGACGTCGTCGGCCACTACGCCTACCGCGTGTCGTGGTCGCCCGACGGCAGGGAACTGCTGTTCACGCGCGCGAACCGCCGGCAGAACATCCTCGAGTTCACCGCGGCGAACCCCGACACCGGCGTGTGCCGGACGATCGTCCGGGAGGAATGGCCCACCGGCTGGGTCGAGACCAGTCCGACGCAGGTGTTCCTCAAGGACGGCCGCCGCTTCATCTGGGCGTCCGAGCGGACGGGCTGGCGGAACTACTATCTCTACGACCTGTCGGGAACGCTCGTCACGCCGCTCACGCGCTACACGACGTTCGAGGCGGCCGGCCTGATCAAGATCGACGAGGACGCGAAGGCCGTCTTCCTCATGGCCCGCGACGGCGACAACTTCCTGAAACAGCAACTGCACCGCGTCGGGCTGGACGGCAAGAGCGACGTGCGGCTGACCGACCCGGCCTTCCACCACACGGTGGGCTCGTGCATGCCGGGCGGCGGCGGGCGCGGCGGCGGGGCCCCCGGGGGGCCCGGGGGCGCAGGCGCCTGCGGCATCTCACCGGACAACAAGCACGCCGTTGTCGTCTACCAGACGCACGCCACGCCGCCATCCACGCGGCTCATCGATGGCGTCTCGGGCAAGGTGGTGGCGGAGCTGGCCGCGAGCGACCTCACGAAGTTCAACGAGCTCGGCCTCAGGAAGGCCGAGATGTTCACCTACCTCGCGGCCGACGGGAAGACGCACGCTGCGAGGCATGATCAGCTTTCCGTCGAACTTCGATCCGGCGAAGAAGTACCCGGCGCTGGCGTCGGTGTACGGCGGCCCGGGCTCGGCGGCCACGAGCGAGACCTTCACGCGGCCCAGCCCGCTCGCCGAGTTCGGGTTCCTCGTCCTGTCGCTCGACTCGCGCGCCGTGCCGGGCATGGGCAAGCGGACGCTCGACGCGGTCTACGAAAAGCTGGGCCAGGTCGAGATGGACGACATGGCGGCGGGCGTGCGGTCGCTCTGGAGCCGGCCCTACGTCGACCGCGACCGCGTGGGCATCTTCGGCACGTCGTACGGCGGCTACTCGGCGGCCATGTGCCTGCTGCGCCATCCCGACGCGTTCCGCGCGGCGTCGGCCTCCTCGGCCGTGACGGCGTGGGAGCACTACGACACGATCTACACCGAGCGCTACATGTGGATCCCGCAGGAGAACCAGGCGGGCTACGACGCCGCTAACGCGGTGAAGCTCGCGGACCGGCTCGACGGACGGCTGCTTGTCTACTACGGCACCGCCGACAACAACGTGCACCCGAACAACGCGATGCAGCTCATCCAGGCCCTGCAGCGGGCCGGCAAGAGCTTCGAGGTGCAGGTCGGCCCGGACCAGGGCCACTCAGGCGTCAATCAGCAGCGGATGATGGAGTTCTTCATCCAGAACCTCGTCATCGATCCGCCGAAACGCCCGGGCGCAGGAACCTCTCCAGGAACTCCAAGCGTCCAACCAAAAAGCTGGGCGGCCTCAATCTAGGACTGAACTTGTCGCAGATTGAGGATTTCCGCTACGATTATAAGTTGTCAATGCCTGCAAAAGAACGAAGGAGAAGGTTGGAATGATCAGGAAGACTCTGCTTGGCGCCCTGATGCTCGTGGCGCTCAGTTCCACGGCCTGGGCGCAGACCCCGAAGGTGGAGGTGACGGGAATCATCGGATGGGCGCTCTCCGAAGGCGTCAGCGGCGCCGAGGTCAAGGCTCAGGACGGTAACATCTACAATCGCGTGGACCCGAAAGACTCGCTGAGTTACGGGGCCTCGCTCGGTTTCTTTGTGAACCCGTCGACTGAAATCGGCTTCATGTGGCGCCGGCAGGCGTCGGAGCTTGAAATCTCCGGCACGAACGTCCGCACGCTCGGGGATGTCAACATCGACGGCTACCACGGGTACGGCGCGTTCTACTTCGGCGACCCCGACGCCAAAGTCCGCCCGTACGTCCTGGGCGGCATCGGCGCGACGCACTACGGCAGCGCGTCGTACAACCGGCTGGACGGCACCTCGGCCTCCACGGCGACCTCGACCCGGCTCTCGACGACGTGGGGCGGCGGGCTGAAGATCAACGCCTCGCCGAGCGTCGGCATGAAGCTGGGCGTCCAGTGGACGCCGACCTACATCAAGTCGGACGCGGTCGGCTGGTGGTGCGATCCGTGGTGGGGCTGCTACGTGATTGGCGATGCCCAGTACTCGCACCAGTTCGAGTTCGTCGGCGGGCTCACCTTCAGGTTCTAAGAAGTAGCCAGTAGCCAGTAGTCAGTAGCCAGTAGGGAAGACAGAAGCCAGAAGGGCCGGCGGGGGAATCCCCGACCGGCCCTTTTTTCCTGCAAGCCCCCGCCTTCGCCGTGGTCCGGCCTGTGAGTCCCTCCCACGGCTTCGGCGCGGCAGGCCGAGTCCCGAGTCCCGAGTCCCGAATCCCGAGCCCCTACGCCCCCTCCGCGAGCGGCACGTACGGGCACTCGTGCAGCTCGACCGGCTTGCGCCGCGTGAGCAGCCGGTACCAGTCGTAGGCGCATCCCGCCACGATCACCGCGACGAAGACGAGGAACAGGCCGGCGACGAAAGCGTCGACCTGGTTCATGTGGACGGTCTTCTGCCAGAGCGCGATCTGCTCGGGTGAGCCGCCGGCGGCGATCTTGCCGGCGAAGCTGCGGGCGCCCGCGAGGAAGCCGAGGGCCGGGTCGGGCGAGAAGATCTTGATGAGCCCCGCCGAGAACGTGACGGCGAACAGGAAGACGAGCGGCACGGCCGTCACCCAGGCGTAGCGCGCCCGGCCCATCTTGATGAGCACCGAGGTGCCCAGCGAGAACGCGATCACGGCGAGCAACTGGTTGGCGATCCCGAAGAGCGGCCACAGCGTGTTGATGCCGCCCATCGGGTCAATCACGCCCATGTAGAGGAAGTACCCCCAGCCCGACACGAGCAGCCCGCTGGTCAGCACGTTGGCGCCCCAGCTGCGCGTGTCTCCCAGGGGTTTCCACACGTATCCCAGGAAGTCCTGCAGGATGAAGCGGCCCACCCGCGTGCCGGCGTCGATGGTGGTCAGTATGAAGAGGGCCTCGAACATGATGGCGAAGTGGTACCAGAGCGCCATCCAGCCGCGGCCGAACGCCTCGGCGAACATCCGGGCCATCCCGAGGGCGAACGTCGGCGCGCCGCCGGTCCGTCCGAACATCGTCTTCTCGCCGATCTCGGCGGCGATCTGATCCATCTCGGCCACGGTCACCGGGAAGCCCGACGCCGTGATGGCCTGGACGACTTCGGCCGGTGGCAGCGTCTTGCTCATGCCCGCGTTGACGGCGAAGTACTGCCCCGGCTGCAGGGCGCAGGCGGCCACCAGCGCCATGAGCGCGACCAGCATCTCGGTGATCATCGCGCCGTAGCCGACGCTGCGGATGACCGACTCGCGGTCGGCGAGCTTCGGCGTCGTGCCCGACGAAATCAGGGCGTGGAAGCCCGAGACGGCCCCGCAGGCGATCGTGATGAAGACAAACGGGAACACCGGCCCCGCGAACACGGGCCCGGTGCCGTCGACAAACGGCGTGACGGCCGGCATGTGCAGCTCGGGGGCGACAATGAAGACCGCCACCGCCAGGACCGCGACGGTGCCGAGCTTCATGTACGTGCTCAGGTAGTCGCGCGGCGCCAGCAGCAGCCACACCGGCAGCACCGACGCGGCGAACCCGTAGAGGATGATCGCCCAGGCGATCCACTCGCCGCTCCGGTCGAACCACGGCGTCAGGCCCCACGCCTGGAGGTTGCCGCCGGCCCACACGCTGGCGAGCAGGCCCGTGACGCCGAAGATCGTCACCGCCCGCACGCTCACTCTTCCCACCGTGTGCGCGACGCCCATCGTCATCGCGAGCGGGATCGTCATGGCGATGGTGAACAGCCCCCACGGGCTCTCGGCGAGCGCCTTGACCACGACGAGGGCGAGGACGGCGAGCAGGATCGTCAGGATCGCCAGCAGGCTGATCATGGCGATGATGCCGACCACCGGATTGACTTCGTCCTTGAGCATCTGGCCGAGCGACTTGCCGCAGCGGCGCATCGAGGCGAACAGGATGACCGCGTCGTGGACGCCGCCGCCGAGCGTGGCGCCGATGAGGATCCAGAGCATGCCCGGGAGATAGCCGAACTGCGCGGCGAGCACCGGCCCGACCAGCGGCCCCGGCCCGGCGATGGCCGCGAAGTGGTGGCCGTAGACCACCCACTTGTTCGTCGGGACGAAGTCCTTGCCGTCGCGCTGGGTGATCGACGGCGGGGCGCGCCGCTCGTCGAGCACGAGCACCTTCACCATGAGCCACTTGCTGTAGAAGCGGTACGCGATGGCGAAGGTGCAGAGGCCCGCCGTCACCAGCCAGAGGGCGTTGATCGACTCGCCGCGGTGCAGCGCGGCCACCAGGACCGACACGGCGCCGGCGGCGGCCACGGCCCCCCAGGCAAGCAGTCGAAGCAGTTTCGGCATGAGCAGGATTCTATCGCGGCCTCAGGGCCTGCGGGTCATTTCGAACGGATACACGCCGCCGATCACGGTGCCGCATGATCGTGCCGCGGATGCGGTCGGCCCCGGCGAACGTGCCGGTGAACCGGATGCCCGTGTCGCCGAAGTTCACGTCGATGACGACCGCGCTGCCGCCGTTGTAGGTGCCCCCGATGTAGCCGATGTCGTGGCGGTCGGCGTACCGGCCGACGAATCCGGTTCTCCCGCATGTAGATGTCCATCGTGAACGGCGCGTTGAAGTACGTGGACGTCGCCGTCCCAGAAGCCCGAGAGCGCGTCCCAGCACGTCGGCGCCATGCCCTTGCCGTCGATCTGGCTCGATCACCTTTGCGTCGCCGCCGCGTGCCCGCAGCGGTTCACGCGGTACCGCAGGTACTCCTGGGTCCAGACGATCGCGCCTTCGATGTCGACGTACGACGAGGTCGCGCTCCGCCGCAGGCCGTCGCGGTACTTGAGCTCCAACGCCTGCCGGAAGGCGAACGGCTCATTGCGCGGCGGGAACGCCACGGCGCCGGCGGCCTGCGGGTCGCCGCACACGGGCGCGATGCCCCGGCCGTCGATCTGGTCGAGCACCTTCTGCGCCGCCGTGGCGTGGTCGCACCCGTTCACCCGGTACCGCAGGTATTCCTGCGTCCAGACGATGTCGCCCTCGAGGTCGACGTAGGTGGAGGACGGCGATCGCCGCAGGCCGTCCCGGTACTTGCTCTCGAGCTCCTCGCGAAACGCGAACGGCTCGTTGCGGGGAGGAAAGGCGACAACGCTCGCGCCGCCCGTGGCGGAGGCCATGGCGGCTGTCGCGGCGGCGGAGCCGGACGGGACAGCCGACGGCCCGGCCACCAGCTGAATGGGCGTCGAGGGGGCGGGCTCCTGCCGGCCGCACCCCGCGGCGGCCAGGCAGGCGATGACAGCGGCGATGACGCCGGCGGCGACGGCTCCGGTGGACCATGAACGCCTCCGGTCGATCGATGTATGCACCCGTCCTCGGTCACGGGTCGGGCCTACTTTCGCGCCGGCTTCTTCCCTTCGCGGCCGGCGCCGGCATCTCGATGAGCCCCGCCTTCACGAGCACGCCCGCGTAGTCGATGATCTGCTGCAGGTCCGCCTTCACGGGCGCCTGCGCCTCGAGCATCTTCCTGATGTCGAGCAGGCTGTGCCGGCCGTTCACGAGGCGGCTCAGTTCGGTGGTATCGAGGCCGCGGAACTTCGCGACGTCGACCCCGGTCATGAACTGCCGGTAGCCCTGATAGCCTTCCGATGTCACCTTCGGCGTCTGCTTCGGCACCATCGCGGCGGCCGCTCTCTCGAGCTCGGTGGGCGTCAGCACCACGGGCGCCACCTTCAGCCGCGCGGCGAGGGCCTTCATCTGGGCGTCAACGGCCGCGAGCTGCGCGGCGCCGGTCAGATCCGTCGCCTTCTGCAGCGCGGCGACGTGGGCGGCCACGCGCGCCTTGTCGGACGCGAGCTCGTTGACCGTCTCGAGCGTGTCCTTCTCGTTGATGACCGCGGCTTCGATGTGATCGCGGGCGGCCTTGTAGGCGCCGGCCAGCGTGTCCGCCGTGGCGAGCTCCATCTCGGCCAGGCCGCGGGCCAGCTGGTGGCCGATCCGCTGCGCGCCGTTCCCGGCGGTCTCGCTCGCGATCCTGATCGCCATCTCATCGTCGGCCGCGGCGATGGTGTAGGCCGCCGCCGCGCCGATGGCCGCGACGCGCTTGAGCTGCGTCGGGTCGGTCTTGTCCACGTGGTCGCCGGAGGTGTGGTACCAGCGGTCGGGCCAGGTGATCATCATGATGCCCGGCACCTGCACGCCCCAGTCGTTGAACACCTCGTGATCGGACGCGCCGTAGTGGGTCTCGATGCTGTAGTAGAACGGCTCGTCGGAGCCCGTCGGCGCGACGATGCGGTTGAGGACCGGGTAGGCGGTGCTGCGGTTCTGGATGCGCTCGCGGTTGCCCTCGCCGACGAAGCGGTAGTAGTTCTCCATCACGTCGTTGAGGTAGTGCGGGTTGCCGAACGTCGTCCGCATCATGCACATGAACGACTGGCTCCGGCTGAGCAGCAGGCCGACCATGTCGAGGTTGATGTTGCAGAGCGTCTTCTCCATCAGCGCCTTGTTGGCCTTCACCCAGGGGCCGGTGCCCGAGAACTCGGGGCCGATGAGGAAACGGATCGTGCGCCGGGGGCGGGGCAGGCGCCCTTCGTTGATCAGCGTGTTGAGCGTGCGGCCGATCTCGACCACGACCGCGCTGCCCGAGATGTTGTCGTTGCCGCCCTGCTTCACGTAGCCCTCGAAGAGATGGGCCGAGAAGATGATCTCGCCCGCGGCGGGATCGGTCCCCGGGATGTGCCACACGATGTCCTGAATCGTGTAGGGGCGCATCGCGGTCTCGACCTTCGCGCTGACGGTGATCTTCTCGCCGGCGAGCAGGCGGCGCTTGAGGAACTCGCCCTCGCGCGGCGGGATCTGGAAGGCGAACTTCGCCGGCTTGTCGGGCGTGCCGCGGACGCTGGCCCACCCGATCTGCATCGGGTCGAAGAGCGGCCGCGTGCCCTGGATCGAGATGACGCCGAGCGCGCCCTTGTCGAGGCACGCCGTCTGGTGCACCGTCCCCGCGCTGCCTTCCGTGACCGCGATCTTCCCGGCCAGGTTCTTGCCGGCGTAGTCGTCCGGCATGCCCCGGCCCACCCAGACCAGTTCGCCCGAGGCCTCGCCCGTCGAGCTGCCCGTCGCGAGCATCGCCGCCATGTCGAGGTACGACGCGAGCTTCTGGCGGATGGGCGTGACCTCCCACAACTCGCCCTTCACCGCGTCCCACGTCTGGCCGCCGGGAAACGACACGACCTCGGCGCCGGGCAGGCCGTACGCCTTCACCTTGTCGAGGTAGAACTTCGTCTCGTAGAAGAGGCCCGAGAACTCCTCCGGCGCGCGGTCCTTGTCGTACCCGCCGGTTTCCATGATCATCTTCCACGCGTTCTCGCCCGAGGCTTCGCCGACGATGTCCGCCACCTGCGCCTTGGGCAGCAGCGTCCACTGCAGCCACGGAGTCATCTGCGCGCCGACGGCGCCGCCCGCGGCGAGCGCGGCGACGACCGCTAGAACCAGTCTCTTGCTTCATGACAGCTCCCTCAGACCCTGACGACAACCTGCCCACGTCCGGGACTGTGTCAGTGCCATCGCGCGTCCCCGCTCAGCACAGCCGGCAAACGCATCTTCGGGGTGTTCGTCGGCGGCAGCGCGGGGCCCCACTACGTCACCCCACGCGGATCTCGGCCCCTTCGAAGCGTTCTGTCTACTGACGTGGTCGGCTTGGTTCGAGGGGCCGCTCGCTGGCACGCCCAGTCCCGAATCCCTATCCTTACTAGTCCTGACTAGCCCCAGTCCCTAGCCCCGAGCCCCTAGCCCCAGCCCCTAGCCCCTACATGATCCCCGTCACCTTCCAGTACCCCACCGCCACCCACAGCGCGAGGATCGTCACGCCCGCGAAGACCGTGGCCAGGCGGATGCGATCGCCGTCGGTGTAGGCCTGCCGTCTTCGTCACGCCCTCGGTGATCACGATCCAGATGTTCTGGTAGCTGAACCAGAACACGTGAAGCGGCAGCAGGATGATACCGCTCAAGACGAGCGGCGTGAGTCCCCAGCCGCTGGCGGTGCCCACGAGCGCGAGGAAGAAGGTGGCGATGGTGATGAAGCCGACCGGGTCGATGAACCGCATGGCCATCACCGCGACGCCGATGCCGGCGGCGAGCGCGAACGCGTTGCCGGCGAGGGGCGTCAGCATCGGCACCACCAGTCCCGCCACCCAGCCGCTGATCTTGTACGTCGTGATGACGGTGCCGAGGCTGAGCATGCCGCCGACAAACAGCGCGAGCGACCAGGGAATGCCCGTGCCGATCTCGGCCGCCTGCAGCACGCCTGCCGCGAAGAGCGCGGTCAGGGCCACCATGCCGATCGCCTCGGCGGGCGCCCGATGCCACGGCTGCGTGGCCCACGCCAGGATCGACGCCGCGACAATCAGCGGCGGTGATCCGCTCGTGCCGGCTCATGGGCCCGAGTTTCGCCAGTTCGGCGCCGACGACCGCGTGCGTGACGCCGAGGCCGCCTTCGGGGCGCAGCACGATCATGTTCGCGGCGAGCACCATGACGCACCAGACGAGCGTCGGCACGAACATCACCTCCGCGTACTCGAGCCACGCGATCGGGATGCCCTGGTTCGCGAACAGGCCCGCGAGATACGGCCCCCACAGCGCGCCGGTGAGCAGGGCGCACCCGGGCAGCACGGCCATCTCGAAGGTGCTCAGGATGATGAGCGCCGACCCCCGCCCGGGCAGCGGCAGGCCGAGGGCCTGCACGAGCGCCCACGCGATCGGCATCAGGATGGCGGTGCGGACGGTCATCGACGGGATGCCGAGCGTCAGGACGAAGCCGATGAGCAGGAAGGCCCCGAGGATGCCCGCGTACGTCGGCGGGAAGGCCAGCAGGATCCGGTACGCGATGCGCCTCGCCAGCCCGGTCCTGTCCATCGCGTAGCCGAAGAACAGGACCGCGACGAGGATCCAGAACCCGGAGGCGGCGAAGCCGGAGAGCGCCACCTGGCCGGGCACGCCGGCGATCATGAGCAACCCCAGCGTCATGATGGCCGTGATGCCCGCGTTGAGGACATCCGTGGCCCAGAAGGCGACGCCGAGCACGATGATGGCCAGCGCGCGGACACCGATGGGCTCCAGGTGGCCGACACCGGGGAGCATCAGGATGAGGGCGGCGGCCGCGAGGCCGCAGGCAGCGCCAATCGCGCGACGGGACATGCCGGTTTCCTCCGACGGTGCAGGAGTGTATCATCGAGCCCGTCATGGCCGGCCAGGCCATCGCCCCCTTCCGCACGTCGCTCGTCGTCCTGCCGCGCCGATCCGAATGGCAGCCCGAACGGCCGCCTGCGTGTCGTGTCCCACGAGACCGTCAGAAAGGAGAGCGCTCGCGATGGCCACCGTGCATCCTCACAGAACGCGACCGTGGCTGGTCATGCTGTTCCTGGCCGGCGACAACAGCCTCAACGAAGACATGGTCCTGGCTCTGCAGGACATCCAGGCTGAGGGCGCCCCGCCGGCGACAGGCTGGTCGCGCTGCTGGACCCCAGCGGAGCCGGCCAGGTGCCGCACCTCTACGACTTCTCGCTCAGCAAGGGCACGCGCCTCGAAGCCTGCCGCGTGACTGACCACCCGCTCCTCGAGTCGAACACCGGCGACCCGGAGATGCTCGCCGGATTCATCCGCTGGGCCGTCGACCGGTGCAAGCACCGGGACATGAACTACTTCCTCATCCTGTCGGGCCACGGAAGCGGGGCCACCGAGGACTTCCTGCTGAAGGGACGAGAACCCGGTCGATTCGCTCACCATCGCCGAGCTGAAGTCGGCCTCTGGACAAAGGGGCCGCGTGCATTCAGGACGCCACAGGCAGCGCCACGCGGCGCCTGGACATGCTGGGCATGGACGCCTGCTACATGAGCATGGGCGAGGTGGCCTTCGAGATCCGGGATTCGGTCGACATCCTGATCGGCGCCGAAGGGCTCGAGCCCACCTTCGGGTGGCCGTACCGGCGCATCCTCGCCGCCGCCAAGCGGCACCGCAGATCCCACGGCCGGCCCATGAGCCCCGCCGCGCTCGGCGAGGCCATCGTCCGGGAGTACGTCGACTGCTACTCGGACTACGACCGCACCGCGGGGCGCTCGGTCGACCTCGCCGCGCTCGATCTCACGAAGATCGACAGCGTCCGCGACGCCTTCGAGGGGCTCGTGAAGGCGTTGAACCGGATTGACGAGCGGACCGGCGCGCCGCACCCGGATGCCGAGGCCCGTCGCCGCACGATCCGGTTCGATCCGGACGCGAAGTCAGGGCCCCGCATCCTCGCGGAGCGTCCATCCGGCCCGGCCGAGCGACGCTTCAGCAGGGAGTTCCACGAGCAACTCGTCCTCGCGCACTGGTATGCCCAGACTTACAAGAGCGATCAGTTCGTCGACTTGAAAGACCTCTGCGAGCAGATCAAGAAACTCGTGAAGGGCCCGGGCGTCGGCCGCGCCTGCGACGATGTGATCAGGGCCCTGAGAGCCTGCGTGATCTGCGCAGGGTGCAGCGGGTTCGCCTGCCAGCACTCGCACGGTCTGTCGATTTACTTCCCATGGGGCCGCGTGTCGCCGGATTACCGCGCACCGGCATTCGGGCAGCAGACCGGCTGGCTCGCGTTCCTCCGCGCGCACGTTCACGCCACGCGTCGCGAGTCGAGGTACCGCCGGCCGGCTTCGGGCGGTGCGGCGTTTCGCGATCTCCGGAAGGCCGTTGGCGCGAGGTCGGCGACGGAGCCCTTCAAGAGCGCCGCGAACCGCGTGCTCGATGCGGTCAATGCCGGGGACATTCCGCTCGAAGACGCGTGGGACGAGATCTCGCGCCGGGCGCTGACAAGCGGCCGCCACACCGATCGGACCAAGCACTCGGACCGGACCAAGCACAGCGACCGGACCAAGCACACCGATCACACGAAAGGGCGGGACGAGCGGGACGTCTGGGTGAAGAACCTGCCGCCGGTGATCGGCACGGCGTTCTGGAAATAGATGGGAGCCGTCGCGCCATCACCGGGCTCGAGGCGGGTCGCGAGGGTGCTGGCCGCCGGCATCCTGGCGCGTCCTCGCGGGCTGCCTCGCCTGCCGCGCCAGCCCGGACCCGGCGGCGCTGGTGGCGGAGGCCGACCGCCTGCGCGGCCAGTACGACAAGGATGCACGGCTCCGCGCCGTCGAGGAATACCGGGCGGCGGCGGCGGCGTGGAGCGCGGATCGGCGACCAGCGGAGCGCGGCCGTGGCCGCGCACCGCATGGGCGCGACGTTCGGCCTGCTCGGGCTGCTGAGGGAGTCGGTGCAGGCCTTCGGCGATGCGCTGACGCTGTCGCAGCGCTCCGGCGACCTTGCGCTCGAGAGCGAGATCCTCAGCGATCTCGGATCGGGCGAGGCCACCATCGCCGACCGCCCGGACCTGTTCACGGCCGCGGAGGCGCACTGCGAGAAGGCACTGGCGCTGGCGCGGCAGACCCACGCCTCCCGGGAGACAGCGAAGGCCCTGAGCTGCCGCGGCGATGTCGAGTACAACCGCCGGGACCTCGACCGCGCACTCGGCTCATTACGGCGAGGCCGAGGCGCTGTGGCAGCAGCTCGGCGACCGCCAGGGCCTGGCCCTCGTGGCCCGCCTCACGGGCGCCGTCCACTCGGACCTCAGCGACCTCGATCGGGCCCACCAGTGCTACCAGCGATCGCTCGAGCTGTCGACGGCGCTCGGCGACCGCCAGGAGGAGGCCATCGTCCTCGTTCACGAGGCGCGGCTCCTCGCGCGCCGGGGCGAGTCCCAGGCGGCGCTGGACCGGTACGAGAAGGCGCTCGTCGCGCTCGAGGCCATGGGTGATCTCGTCTGGGAGGGCAGCGCACTCACCGGCATCGCCAGCGTGTACCGCGAGACGGGCGACGCCGCCGCGGCCCTCGGCTACTACGAGCGCGCGCAGCGGGTGTTCGCCCGTGCCGGCCTCGACAGCGTCGCGATCGACATCCTGATCGCCCTCGGCGAGACCTCGCTCGCCGCGGGCGATCCATCGGCCGCGCTGAAGCGGTTCGCGGAGGTTCGCGCCGCCGCCGATGCGCTCGACAACCGCTACTGGCAGGCCTGGGCGCTCCGCTTCGCCGGCCTCGCGCACCTCGCCCGCGGGGAGCCGGAGCCGGCGCGATCGAGCCTCGAGCGTGCGCTGGACGTGCAGCGGTCCCTCGGCGACCCGCGTCTCGAGGCCCGCGTGCGCGCCGATCTCGGCACGGCGCATCACCTGCTCGGCGCGTACGCAGACCGCGCCCGCTTCTCCGAGCGCGCCGTCGCGCTGAGCCGGCAATCCGGTGATCGCGTGACCGAGGCCGCCGCCCTCTTCGGCCTCGCCCGCACCTCGCCTCCGCGAACGATCTCGCGCGGGCCCGCGCGCTCATGGAGTCGTCGCTTGGCGTCGCCGAGTCGCTCCGCACGGATGTCGAACGCCGTGATCTGAGGTCCGCGTTCCTCGCCTCCGTCTACCACCGGTACGAGCTGCACATCGACATCCTGATGCGATTGCACGGCCAGCGTGGCGGTGCCGGGCTGGCGGGCCTGCGCGTTCGAAGCCAGCGAGAGGCCCGGGCCCGATCGCTGCTCGAGAGCCTGGCCGAGGCGCGGCGTCGATCCGGCAGCGGCGTCGACCCGGACCTGCTGATCCGCGAGCGACGGTGTCAGGACGGCGTTCGAGAAGCTGGCTGAACGGCGGCGACAGCTCTCGGCGGCGCCGACCGCCGCGGCGGAGGCCGCAGCGCTCGCCGGCAGGAACACCGGATCGCTCGAGCGGCGCTACGACCAGATTCAGGCCGACATCCGGCGCGGCAGCCCGCGCTACGCCGCCCTCGCCCAGCCGCAGCCGCTGCGCCTCGCGGACATTCAGCGCGAGGTGCTCGACGACGACACGCTGCTGCTCGAGTACGCGCTCGGCGAGGAACGCAGCTACCTGTGGGCCGTCTCCCGGAAGGGCCACTCCAGCTACGTCCTGCCGCCGCGCGCGCCCATCGAGGAACTGGCGGGTCGCGTCTACGCCAGCCTCGCCGACGGGAGCAGGCCGGCTGAGGCCGGCGTCCGCGAGGATGCCGGCCGCCTGAGCGACATCCTCCTCGGCCCGGTCGCCGGAAGATGGCTGGCAAGCGGCTGCTCGTCGTGGCGGACGGCGCGCTCCAGTACATCCCCTTCGCGGCGCTGCCCGTGCCGCGACGATCCGGCGAGCCCGTGCCGATGGTCGCCGAGCACGAGATCGTCAGCCTTCCCTCGGCGTCGGTGCTCGCCCTCCTCAGGCGGGAAGCGGCGGGCCGCGCGGCCCCGTCAGGCTCTGTCGCCATCCTCGCCGACCCGGTCTTCGAGGATGACGACCCGCGCGAGCGCGCCGCCATCCGGCAGGCCGGCGCGCCGGGCGCATCGCGTCCGTCCGCGCGGCCGAAGGATGCGGCCGGCCGATCGGGCACGCCCGCCGTCGTCCTCCCGCGGCTGCCGTCGACGAGCGAGGAGGCCGACGCCATTGTGGAGGCCGCGCCGCCGGGGACCTGGCTCAAGCGCGTGGGCTTCGACGCGAGCCGGGCCGCAGCCCGAGACCCCGCGCTCGGCCGGTACCGCATCGTGCACTTCGCCACCCATGGCGTCATCGACAACGAGAACCCGGGGCAGTCCGGCGTCTTCCTCTCGCTCTTCGGTCACGACGGCCGGGCACAGGCCGGATTGCTGAGCCTTCAGGACATCTACGGCCTGCGCCTGCCCGTGGAACTGGTGGTGCTGAGCGCCTGCAACACCGCCCTCGGCAGGCCGGTGCGCGGAGAGGGGCTCGTGGGGACCGTGCGCGGGTTCATGCACGCCGGGGCCAGGCGTGTCGTGGCCAGCCTGTGGAAGGTGGACGACGACGCCACCCGCGAATTGATGCGCCATTTCTACGCCGCGATGCTCCGGGACCACCTCCCGCCGGCGGCGGCGCTCAGGCAGGCCCAGCTCGCGATGCGCCAGCAGGCCCGGTGGGGGGCGCCATTCTACTGGGCGGCGTTCGTGCTCCAGGGAGAGTGGCAGTGACGGCTCCGCGCCGCGCCACGCCACAATGATCGCATAATGGGACGGGATGGCCGCAGACACCACCGCACCGGATGATCGCGTCCGCATCCTCGTCGTCGAGGACGATGCCGCGGCGCGCGTCGGGTTTCAGCAGTTGCTGACCAGCTGGGGGTACGCCGTCGAGGCGGCCGCCGACGGCGAAGACGCGCTCGCGAAGGTCCCCGACTTCCGGCCGGACATCGTCCTCAGCGATCTCGTCATGCCGAAGCTGGACGGGATCGGCCTGCTCCGCGCCCTGCAGCAGGAAGGCGCCGGCGTCATCACCGTCATCCTGACCGCGCAGGGGACGGTCGACACCGCCGTCGAAGCGCTCAAGCAGGGCGCCTACGACTACCTCGCGAAGCCGGTCGACTTCCAGCGCCTGCGCATCCTCCTCGACAAGATCATCGAGCGCCAGGCGACGCTGCGCGAGGTCAAGGCGCTCCGCCGGCAGCTGCGCGAGCACGGCTCGTTCGGGTCGATGATTGGCGCGAGCGCCCCGATGCGCGAGGTCTACCGCCTCATCGAGCAGGCGGCGCCGGCCACCGCCTCGGTGCTCATCACCGGCGAATCGGGCACGGGCAAGGAACTGGTCGCGCAGACGATCCACCGCCTGAGCCCGCGGTCGGCGGCGCCGTGGGTGCCGCTCAACTGCGCCGCCATTCCTGAGACGCTGCTCGAGTCGGAGCTGTTCGGCCACGAGCGCGGCGCGTTCACCGGCGCCATCGAGCGCCAGGCGGGCTGCTTCGAGCTCGCGCACCGCGGCACGCTCTTCCTCGACGAGATCGCGGAGATGACGCCGTCGACGCAGGTGAAGCTGCTGCGCGTGCTCCAGGAGCGCTCGTTCCGCCGCCTCGGCGGCCGCGTCGAGCAGAGCGTGGACATCCGCGTGATCGCCGCGACCAACGCCGACCCGGCCGCCGCCGTGCGGAAGGGCACGCTGCGCGAGGACCTCTACTACCGCCTCAACGTCGTCGGCATCCACCTGCCGCCGCTGCGCGAGCGCAAGGACGACCTGCCGCTGCTCGTCGACCGTTTCATCCGCGAGTTCAGCGCGCAGAACTCCAGGTCCGTGGCGGGCCTCGCGCCCGCCGCGCGGCGCGTGCTCGAGGAGTACGCGTGGCCGGGCAACGTCCGCGAGCTGCGCAACGTGATCGAGCGCGCGACGATCATGGCCGCGGGGCGGCTGATCGAGATCGGCGACCTGCCCCCGCTCGGCCTGGCCCTGCCCGCCGCGGCCGGCGGCGAGCGCCTCGAACCGGGCATGACCGTCGACGACGCCGAGCGGCGGCTGATCATGCTGACGCTCGAGCACACCGGCCACAACAAGACGCGCGCGGCCGACCTGCTCGGCATCAGCCTCAAGACGCTGCACAACAAGCTCAACCGCTTCAAGCTCGACGACGGCGGGAGCGGCGCCTAGGCCATGCGCCTCAGCCTCAAGGCCAGGCAGGTGGCCGCGGTCACCTCGATTGTCGGCGCCGCGGTCATCGTGCTCGGCGGCCTCTACGTCACGGGGGTGGCGCGGGTCAGGCTGGACGAGAGCCGGTTGCGGGGCCGCTTCCTGGCGAACGCGATCTACCACCGCACCCGCGAAGTGGCGGCGGCGAGCGCCGACCCGTACGCCGCCCTGCGCGCGGACCCCGGCCTGCGATCGATTCTCGAGTCCTGGGCGTATTCCCCCAACCTCACCTACGCCGCCATCGTGGACGCCGCCGACGTGGTCATCGCGCACAGCGACGCGGGGTTTGCCGGCACGCGGCTGCCCGCGCGCCCGAGCCTCGACGCGCTGATTGACGCCGGCCCCTGGCAGCAGCTGCGGGCCATCTACGCCGACGAAGGCCGGACGCTCGAGATCCAGCAGCCGCTGCTCGCGGGCGACGCGCGCTTCGGGACGATTCGCATCGGCGTGGATCTGGATCTCACCCGCGCCGATCTCGACCGGGCGCTGGGGCCCGCGATGATCGCCGCCCTGGCCGCGCTGGTGGCCTCCAGCCTGCTGGCCATGCTGCTCGCCAACTCGCTCCTGCGGCCGATCCACCTCATCAAAGGCGGGTTGTCGCGGCTGGGGCGCGGCGAGTTCGGCGTGAAGCTGGACCTCCCGCGCCAGGACGAACTGGGCGAACTCGGCGGGTTCTTCAACGCCGTCAGCGACCGGCTCTCGGCGGACCGCACGCGGCTGGCGGGCGAGAAGTCGACGCTCGAGTCGGTCGTCGGCCGCCTCGAGGACGCGATCGCGTTTTTCACGCCCGCCGGCGAGCTGCTGTTCGCCAATCCCGCGATGCGGCGCGAGCTGCCGGGCCCGCCGGGCCGGAAGGCGCTCGCGGAGCTGTGGGCGGCCGATCATCCCTGCCGGGTGCTGGTGGAGCAGACGTGCGCCGACGGACAGTCGCGCGGGCCGCTGCAGGTGGAGCACGAGGCCGCGGCTGCCGGAGCACAGTCGGGCGAGGCCGGGCGCGGCGCCAGGCTGGTCGTGACCCACGCCGTGACCGACGCGTCGGGGACCGTCGTCGGCGTGATGCTGATGTGCCGCGACCTCGGCTACCTGGGTGAAGTGGAGTCGACGCTCCGGTACTCGCACAAGCTCGCGTCGCTCAGCCGCCTGACGGCCGGCGTCGCGCACGAGATCAAGAACTCGCTGCACGCGATGACCATCCACCTCGAGCTGGTGAAGCAGGCGATCGCGGGCGGCGGGCGCGAGGGCGGCGCCGCCGGCGAGAGCGTCGCGATTATCGCCGCCACGCTGAGGCGCCTCGACGAGATGCTGCAGGGCCTGCTGAAGTTCACGCGGCCCGAGGAGCTGCACCTGCAGGCCGTCGCCCTGTGGACGGTCGTCGACGCGATGCTGCCGATTGTGCAGGCCGAGGCGCAGAAGACCGGCGTGGAGGTCCAGGTGGACTGCCCGGCCGACCTCCCGCTGCTGCGCGCCGACCCGGCGATGCTGCAGCAGGCGCTGCAGAACCTCGCGCTCAACGCGTGCCAGGCGCAGCCGGACGGCGGGCGCCTGCGCATCGCGGGCCGGGCGCCGCGCGACCGCTTCGTCGAGGTCGTCGTCGAGGACGCGGGCCCGGGGATTCCGCCCGGGCACCTCGACAAGATCTTCAACCTCTACTTCACCACCCGCGCGGGCGGCAGCGGGATCGGGCTGTCGATGGTCTACCGCACGGTCCAGCTGCACGACGGCGAGATCGAGGTGCAGTCGTCGCCGGGCAAGGGCACCGCATTCCGCCTGACGCTGCCCCGGGCGTGATCGACGATAATGGGCGCATGAGCCGGCTGCTGTGCCTCTTCGCCGTCGCGGCCCTCGCCATCGCGGCGTCGGCGTGCGTGAGCGCGCAGGCCACGGGTGATCCGGGCGGGCCCGCCCTCGAGCCCCCCGCGCCGCCTCCCCACACGATCATCCCGGTGGAAATCGTCGAGGAGCCGGCCGCTCCGCCGAGCGGCGCCGCCCCCACGCCGGTGATTGTCAGGCCGATGGCCCGCCCGCCCGCGCCGAGGGCCGAGAAGCCCGCCGAGAAGCCCGCCGAGAAAGCCGAGCCCGTCGCCGCGGCGCCCCCGGCCGCTCCGGCGCCCCCGCTCCAGACCACGGCGAACGTCGACGGAGGTGGAGCGTGCGATCCGCGCGCGCATGGCGCAGGCCTCGCGGGATCTCGACCGCACCGACTACCGCGCGCTGACCGCCGAGCGCCGCGCGCAGTACGACACCGCCAAGCGATTCCTCCAGCAGGCCGACGACGCGTTGAAGGTGAAGAACCTCGTGTTCGCGGAGCAGCTGGCGGACAAGGCCGCGACGCTCGCCGCGGCCCTCGCGCAGAAGTAACCCTCCGCGCGTCAGCGGCGGAGGCCCAGCTCCTTGATGGCGTTCCACTCGGACTGCATGGCGGCGATGGTCTTGTCGGGATCGGCGGCGGGCGCCATCATGACCGCGCGCCCCGGGATGACGACCTGCTGCACGAGCCGCTCGAGATCGGCCCGCAGCGTGGCCCGCGGCCCTGGCGCGAGCGGCGCGCGGACCCAGGCCGCGATCGCCGCGTGCCACGCGCGCCCGAAATCGTCCATGCCGGCCGCCGCGGCCGCCACCCAGTACATCGCCGCCGCCAGCGGCGCGTCGCCGGCCGCGGCCGGCTCGGCGCGCGTCAGCAGGCGGAGCGTAGAGCCGGCGCCGCTCCTCGTCGCCGGAGGCCTGCGCCTCGTGATCGAGCGCCATCGCCCACCAGTCGAAGACGACCTCGCGGCTGGCGGCGTCGGCGTCGTCAAGCGCCGACGCCGAACAACTCGGCCGCCGCGCCGTAGTGCCCTTCGAAGTAGAGCAGCGCCCCGAGGCCGACGAGCAGTTCGAGGCGGTCGCGCGCCGAGAGGCGGCTCGTGTCGACGGCGACGAGGCTCTCGCGCGCCGCCGCGAGATCGGCCTCGTCCGACGCGCCTCGATAGCGTTCGAGATGCGCGCGGCCGAGCACGACGGCGGCGGCATCGGCGAGTTCCGGGATCGCCCTGGCCTCGCGCGCCGCGGCGATGGCGGCGTCGTACTGGTGCTGGTTGTAGAGCTCGCGCGCGCGCACGAGAGGGTTCTGGGGCGCGGCGCCCAACGCCAGCAGGGCGGCGATGAGGAGTCCGGCGCGCTTCAGGATCATGGGCGCCACCAGAGTAGCGCACATCGCCGCAGAGTCCCAAGCGCTGTCGTCCGGCTCCGATTCCGTCGGGCGGCAGTTCCTTCCGGGACGCCCGGAATCCGTGTAATTCCTACACGGCCCGGCTGGAGCTCCAGCCGGGCCGTGTCACGTAAGTCCATTTCCAACAATAACTTCCGGCGTGTCTCGTTCTGCACAGCGCTGGCATGGAGATTGATACATCATCTCTGCGTGAGGAGTGTCACCATCGGAACGCTGGCGCTGATGATGGCCGTGCTCTGGTCGGCAGGCGACAGGGCACTGGGCCAGCAGTGGCAGCTTCCGGCCGCCGCGTTCCAGTCGCCGGCCGGCGAAGGCGACGTTCCGGAGCGGCGTCGACCTGGTCCGCATCACGGCCGTCGTGCAGGACCGCCGCGGACGGCCGGTGCTGGGCCTGCTGCCGTCCGACTTCGAGCTGGACGTGGCCGGCGAGCGCGTGCCAGATCGTGGAGTTCGGATCCGAGGCGACCGGCGTCAGCATCGCCCTGCTCATCGACGACAGCGGGAGCATGAGCCTTGCCGGCCGCCAGGAAGCGGCCCGCGACGCCGCCAGGCAGATTGTCGGCTGGCTCGAAGCGAACCGCGACGAGGTGACGCTGCTCGGGTTCGACAAGCACCTGCGCACGGTGCAGCCGTTCACGACGCAGCCGTCGACGGTTCTGGCCGCCCTCGACGAGCTCAAGCCCTACGGCCTGACGTCGCTCTACGACGCCATCGCCGAGGCGGCCCGTCCGCTCGCCAGCCGCAGCCGCCCGCGGCGCGCGGTGGTGGTCATCACGGACGGCGTCGACACGGCCAGCGTCATGACGCCGCCCGAGGTGTCGCGCATCGCCAGCGAAATCGACGTGCCGGTCTACGTGGTCGCGATCCGCGTCGGCGTCGATCGGATCGGCGGGATGCCGGATGTGGTCAGCCGCCTCCACGGCCGACCCGTCGCAGGCGAGCCTCGACGACCTGGCCAGGTGGACCGGCGGCGCGACCTTCACGGCGGGCACGGCGGCTGAAACGAGCCTGGTGGCGCAGCGCATCCTGACCGAGCTGCGGCACCAGTACTTGATCGCGTTCGAGGCCAGCCCCCGCGCCGGGTGGCATGCGCTGACGGTCGGGGTGCGGAAGAAGAATGTGGTGGTGCGGGCCCGCGGAGGTTACATCGCGGGCAGCAATACGGGAACTCTGTAGCCAAAGGAGCAGGTATGGGTCGCAATCAGGTGGCAGGGCTCGCGGTGCTGGGAGCGGTGGTATTCGCCTTCCCGGCGTGCGCGACGAAGGGGTACGTCAACCAGCAGATCACGGGCGTGAACGGCAAGGTCGAGTCGCTCTCGAAGACGGTCGAGGAGACGCAGGAGCGCACCAAGGCCAACGAGAGCAAGATTGGCGTGGTCGACCAGAAGGTCGGCGCCGCCCAGGGCTCGGCCGACGCGGCGCGCAAGGCCGCGGCCGACGCCGACTCGAAAGCCGGCGTCGCCGACGCCAAGGCCGGCGCCATCGACGCGGCGTCGCGCAAGCTGATCTACAGCGTGACGCTGTCGACCGACTCGGCCGACTTCGCCACCGGCAAGTGGGAGCTGCCGGACGCCGCCAAGGCCCGCATCGACGAGCTCGTCGCGCGCGTCAAGGCCGACGGCCAGAACGTGTTCTTCGAGATCGAAGGGCACACGGATGCCACCGGCCCCAAGGAGCTCAACGACAAGCTTGGGCTGCAGCGCGCGGAAGCGGCGATGCGGTACCTCCGCGACCAGCACCAGATTCCGCTGCACAAAATCAGCGTGATCAGCTACGGGCCGGACAAGCCCGTCGCGCCGAACAAGACGAAGGCCGACCGCGCGCAGAACCGCCGGATCGTCATCAACGTCCTCTCATAGGACCGGCTTCACCGCCCGCGTGCAGCCCTGTGCCGCCGTCGGCGCCTCGCGTCGCCGCGGCAGGGCTTTTTTTTGCCCGCGCCCGGCCGCTGACCGGGATTTCGTCGTCTAATGCTGGCAGGGCGGGTGTTCCCGTCCCGTACCCTCGGGGAGGCAGATGTGAACAGGATGCTCAGCGCCGGCGTGGCCATCGCCCTCGTCGCCGCCGGTTCGATGGCGGCGGCGCAGGGCCGCGACGCGGACCAGATTCTCGCCGGCGCGCGAACCGCGCTCGGCGGCGACAAGCTGGCCGCGGTGAAGTCGGTGACGGCCGTCGGCCGGACGGTGCGGGCCAATCCCGACGGCACCAGCGCCGAGAACGAGTTCGAGCTGGCGCTCGAGCTGCCCGACAAGTACCTCATGCGCTCGGTCATCGCCGCCATGGGCAACATGAGCGTCTACCGGATGACCGGGTTCAACGGCGGGCAGGTGATCGACGAGATCGACCGGCCGCCGAACCTGAGCGGCGGGATGATCGTCATCCGCATGGCGGGGCCCGGGGGCGCGGTGGACCCGGAGAAGATGACGGCGGAGCAGAAGGCCCAGTTCGACCAGCAGCGCCTGCTGGCCAACAAGAAGGACTACGCGAAGCTCGCGCTGGGCATGTTCGCCATGTCGCCGGCGGCGTACCCGCTCGCGCTCGCCGACGGCGGCCAGGCCGAATCGCCGGACGGGAAAGCGGATGTCATCGACGTGACGGGCGAGGGCGGCTTCGCCGCGAAGCTGTTCATCGACGCCCAGACGCACCTGCCGCTCATGCTGAGCTGGATGGACAAAGAGCCCCTGATCATGCGGATGGGGCCCGGCGGCGCCACGATGGGCGGCGGCGGCGCGCGTGTCCTGCAGGGCCCCGGAGGCGGCGGGCACGCGGAGGCGGCGCCGAGCATGTCGAAGGAAGATCGCGAGAAGGCCATGGCCGACCTCGACGCGAGGCGGAAAGAGGCCGAGGCCAAGCTCCGCATCGTCGAGTTCCGGATCTACTACGCCGACTACAAGAACGTGGGCGGCGTGCAGTGGCCCCACCGGATCCAGCGCTCGATTGACGGCAAGCCGACCGAGGAACTGGTGTTCGACACCATCAAGGTGAATCCGAAGATCGACGCGAAGAAGTTCCAGGTCGCGAAGTAGATGCGCCGACATGGAGGTCGAGGCTTCAGCCTCGACGTTCGCGCGCTGGCGCTCGCGCTGCTGATCGCCGGCGGCCGTCGCGCCGGCGACCGCCCAGACCCAGCCTCGCACCGGCCGCCTCATCGTCACCGTCATTGACCAGTCGGGCCTGGTGGTGCCGAACGCCGCGGTGCGCGTGATGGCCCAGGACGCCCCCGCGGGCGCTGAGCGCGCGAAGCCTGTCGCGACGGGCGGCACCGGCGTCGCCGTCGTCGGCGATCTGCCCGACGGGCGCTACACGATCGAGGTCGAGTTCCCGGGGTTCGAGACCAGCGTCGTGCGGGACGTGCGCGTGCGCGGCGGCGACGTCCGCCGCCGGGTCACCCTGCGGATCCAGCGCGTGGAGGAGGGCCTCACCGTCAGCCGCGACCGGCAAAGCTCCGCGCTGGATCCGGGAGGCAGCGCCTTCAGCTCGGTCCTCACGCGCGAGCAGATCGACGCGCTGCCCGACGACCCGGACGAGATGGAGGCGGTGCTCAAGGCGATGTCGCCGCCCGGGTCCGTCATCCGCGTCGACGGGTTCACCGGCGGGCGGCTGCCGCCGAAGTCCCAGATCCGCTCCATCAGGCTGCCGCGCATGGACATGTTCGCCGCCCAGAACCACGGCGGCATGATGGGCATCATGCACATCGACATCATGACGATGCCGGGGATGGGGCCGCTGCGGGGCAGCGGCGATTTCAACTTCCTCGACGAGTCGCTCAACGCCCGCAACGCGTTCACGCCGGAGAAAGCCGACGAGCAGCTGCGCCAGTACGGGTTCTCGCTGGCGGGGACGATCCGCCCCAACCGGACGTCGTTCTCGATCAACGGCGGCGGCGGCTATCAGTACACGTCGCCGAACCTGCTCGCCGTGCTGCCCGACGGCACCACCGTCACCGACACGCTGCAGCAGCCGCGCGACAGCTTCAACATCAGCGCACGCGTGGATCAGGGCGTCTCGAAGGACCACGCCGTGCGGCTCAGCGTGGACGTCGACACCAGCAAGACGCGCAACCTCGGCATCGGGGGATTCAACCTGTTCAGCCGCGCGTACACCGGCGAGACGACCAACGTGATGGTCCGCATGTCGGAGAACGGGCCCATCGGGCGGCGGATGTTCTCGGAGTCCAGGCTCCAGCTCCGGTTCACCGACAACCAGAACCAATCGTCGGTCGAGGCGCCGACCATCCGCGTGAACGACGCCTTCACCGGCGGCGGCGCGCAGATGCGCGGAGGCCAGGAGGGCTTCACCTTCGAGTTCGCCTCCGACCTCGACTACGTGCGCGGCGCCCACTCGTGGCGGACCGGCGCGCTCATCGAGGGCGGGTCGTTCACCTCCGACGACATCAGCAACTACCTCGGCACCTTCACCTTCGCCAGCCTCGCCGACTACAACGCGAGCAGGCCGGCGACGTTCAGCCGCCGGGTGGGTGATCCGAACCTGACGTACTCGACGCTGCAGGCGGCCGTCTACGTGCAGGACGACTGGCGGATCGCCCGCAGCCTGCTCGTGTCGGCCGGCGTCCGTTATGGCGTGCAGGGCCACGTGGACGATCCGTGGAACCTGTCGCCGAGGGCGACGTTCGCATGGTCGCCGCTCCGCAACGGCAGCCTGACCATCCGGGGCAGCTACGGCTACTTCTACGAGTGGATCGCCGGCGACCTCTACAAGCAGACGCTCCTGGTCGACGGGGTGCGGCAGCGCGACACCAACATCGTGGATCCGTCGTACCCGATTCCCGGCGAGATCGGCGTGACGCCGCCCGACCAACCGGTACCTCTGGTCGGACGACCTCGTCCTGCCGACCGCCCATCGGATGAACGCGGGCGTCGAGCGCACGCTGACGAAGAACAGCCGCCTCAACGTCACGTACTCGGCCGGCTGGGGCCGCGACCTGCTGCGCGGCCAGAACCTGAACTACCCGGTTAATGGTGTGCGCCCGAACCCCGAGCTGGCGAACGACGTGGCGCTCGCCGCCGACGCCTCGTCTACGGCGCAGTCTGTCGGCGTCATGTTCAGCCTCGTGCGGATGGACTGGAAGCGCACGTTCTTCAACGCGAACTACACGTGGGGCACGAGCGAGACGAACACCAGCGGCGGCTTCGCGATTCCCGCGAACCGCGACAGGCTGGACGCGGAATGGGGACCCGGCCCCGACGACATCCGGCACCGCGTGGGCGCGTCCTTCAGCATGCAGCCGGTGCAGGAACATGACGCTGGGCCTCAACGTGCGCGCCCTGAGCGGCATGCCGTTCAACGTCACGACCGGCCGCGACGACAACGCCGACGGCGTGTTCAACGATCGGCCGCTGGGGACCACGCGCAACTCCGCGCGCGGGGCGGCGCAGGTCGATCTCGGCGGGCGGCTGTCCTACGCGTGGGGATTCGGCAAGCCGCGCCAGGCGGGAGGCCCCGGGGGCACGACCGTCGATGATCAGCACCGGCGGCGGCGGAGGCCTCGCGCCCGGGTTCGGCGGCGGCGCCGAGGACAAGCGCTATCGCCTCGAGGTGTACATCTCGGGCCAGAACCTGCTGAACCGCGTCAACTTCACGGCCTACAGCTTCGTGATGACGTCACCCTTCTTCGGCCAGGCCGTGGCCGCCGCCCAGCCCCGCAAGCTCCAGGTCGGCGTCCGCTTCGGCTTCTGACGACGGCGACACCTTCCGCGGATTCGTCGAGCTCGCCTCGGTGAGGTGGAGCTGGAACGTCGACCTCCACCGTGCCCGCGTCAGACGGGCGTCGAATCCTCAGGTGCGGCGCCCTGCATGATCACGTCGATGACATCCGCCGCCGTGTAGCGCGTCGATCCGTGGCGCATGAAGCGGCCGATCCCGACGAGATCGTCCCCCGCGGTGATGATCCCGGCTTCGACCAGCCGGCCCTTCGACCGCACCTGCGGGGCGCCGGCCGTGGCGACGAGCGCGTTGCAGATGCACTTCCGGCCCGCCGCGTCTTCTTCACGCCCGCCCTTCGAGACGTAGACCGAGAGCGGCTCGGAGGGGCATCGGAAATCGACCCGGCCGTCGGGCGTGCGGTAGGCCTCCCGCAGATAGCCGAGATCGCAGACGCGCGGCCGGGCGTCGTACACCGACGCATCCGACGCCGTGCCATCGAGCTGGACGACCTTGAACGGGAACCCTGACGGCGAGGCGATCGGGTCCGTGCGCACCTGTGCCTGGCCTTCGGCGACCAGGCGGAGCACGGCCTGCTTGTAGTCGTCGCGCATGCCCGACTCCTCGCAGTAGGCGAAGGCCGTCCCCACCTGCACACCAGCCGCTCCCTCGTCGAGCGCCTGCCGCAGCACATCGGGGCCGCCGATAGCCGCCAGCCAGCCAGAACGGCACGCCGAGCGCGCGCATGGTCTCCAGGTTCACCCGGTCGCGCTCGCCGTAAACCGGCTCGCCCTGATCGTTGAACGTCGGCCTGCCGCGCGGCGGCGCATTGTGCCCGCCGGCCGTCGGGCCCTCGATGATGAACCCGTCCACCCTCCCGTTGGCCTTCTTCAGCAGCGTGGCCGCGAGGACGTTCGACGCGATGATCGGCAGGAACCGGGGCCGCTCGAGGGGCGGCAGATCGCATTCCATGAAATCGCGCGGCCTGAAGTGCATCGTCGTGTCGTCGCCGTCCACCGCCCCGGACACGTACAAGGGATACGTCGCGGGTTCGTGGTTGACGTAGGCGTCGAGGACGCCGGGGATCTTCAGCGGGATGCCGGCGCCCATGAGGATGTAGCCGACGCCCGCGAGCATCGCGCCGTAAATCGAGACGAGGTGCGGCGTCTGGATCTTCTCGAGGTAGTTGATGCCGACCGGGTTGGCGTGGCCTTCGCGGGCGAGGAAGACCTCCACGAAGTTCCCGAGCAGGCAGTCCTCGGCGAGCGGGCGAGGGCAGGCCAGGCCGTGGAACGGGAGCCGTATGTAGGGCGCGTCCGGGGCCTTGCCGCCGGGAATGTAGTAGCGCGACCACACGCGCTCGGCCATGCCGCGGAACGGAAACGCGTCGAAGGCGCGGCGGCAGTGGCCGCCCGGGTCACCGTCCTCGAGCCGCCGGGCGAGCACCTGGTCGAGCGCGGTCCCGGCGACAACGCCGAGGTGGCCGAGGCGGGAGACGGTCTGCGCGAGCCGCCAACCGGAGATGGCCACGCCCATCCCGCCCTGGATGATTTTCGGGAGTCCGTCCATGCCCTTCTATCATCGCACGCCACGGCGCTCCCGCCTCTGGATGGCGTCGATCTCGCCGAGAAACCGGAGGGCGTCCACGTCGCCCGGCCTGAGGGCCAGCGCCGCATTGAACTGGGCCGCAGCCTGCTCGTACCTGGATTGCTGCGCGAGCACCGACCCGAGCCTCACGCGAGCGGTCGGATCGCCCGGCGCGAGCTCGACGGCCCGCCAGAGCTGGGTTTCGGCTTCCGACACGCGGCCGGCTCTGGCCAGCGCTTCGCCATACGCCACCCGCGGGCGCGGATCCTCCGGCCGCTTGGCCACCGTGTCCGCCCACAGGCCCTCGGCGCTCGCGTAGACGGCGTTCCGCGCGAACGTGACGGCGCCGAGCGTGCCCGCCGCGACGATGAGCGCCACGGCCGCCACGCCAGCCGCGGCCCGCGTCCAATGTCCCATGAACCGCGTCACACCCAGGTGCGCGCCGATGACGACGGCGGCAACGACCGCGGCGAGCGGCAGGTACATCCGGTGCTCGGCCGCGACTTCCGTCACAATCGGCAGCACGCTCGACGAGGGCGCCAGGATGAGGAAGAACCACGCGCCGAGAAAGGCCGCCGGGTGGCGCTTCCCGATGCCAGCGGCGGTGAGGACGGCCAGCGCGGTCAGCAGCGCGGCCTGCCACGCCATCCAGATGGGAGCCGGAACGAGCGGCCAGTCGTAGAAGAAGACGAGCGGCGACGGATAGAACGCGAGCCGCAGGTAGTGCGTCACCACCTCGGCCTGCGTTCGCAGGTACAGCCAGATCGTTCCGGGCGACAGATCGACTGACGGTCCGCGGAACTCCCGCGACACCAGGAAGGCCAGCAGGAGCCACGTCGCGGCCAGCGCGCCGACGAGCCGCCAGCGGATGCCCGTCGGACGGCCCTTCTCCGACCCGCCGAACAGGTAGTCCCAGAGCGCCACCATCAGGGGCGCTGTCACCATGGTCTCCTTGGTCCCCATTCCCGCCGCGCACGCCACCACGGCCGCCGCCGCCCACCAGCCTTGTCGCGGGCCCTCGGAGGCCCGGATGGCGCAGTAGAGCGTCAGCAGGTAGAAGAGCCCCATCAGCGACTCCACGCGCTGGACGATGTAGGTGACGGCCGAGGTGTGGAGCGGGTGGACGACCCAGAGAAGGGCGACCGCGAACGCCAGCCACGGCGCGGCGGCCTCGAACCGATCACGCAGCCGCGGGCTCAGCAGCGTCCGCCTGACGACGCCGAACAGAGCCAGCGCGGCGGCGAGGTGAATGAGGAGATTGCCGGCGTGGAAGGGGGCCGGATCGAGGGCTGCGAGCTGGCCCGGAGCCCCGCCGCCTGCAGGTGCCGCCGCCGGCGGCTCGGCTGCCAGCGCGGCGCTGAGGGCGAACGACAGGTTGGCGACGGGCCGGCCCGAGACGGTCGACTCGGAAGGCGGCGAGAGCGGAACGGAGAGCGGCCAGAGCGTCCGGATCGTCGTGTTCCGCACGATCGCCCTGACATCGTCGAGGACGAACACGCCGCCGAAGCTGTTCGAATAGGCCCAGGCGCCGGCCGCGACGATCACGACCGCCAGAGCGAGCACGACGGAAGTTCGGCTGCGGCGGGCCTGGGGCGGCCGTCGGGAAGTCGCGGCCGGGCTGGTCTTGCGTGCCCTGGGGGCACGCCTGGTGGCGCTCACGGGCAGGGTCTCAAAAAGAAGCCCCGCACGCCGTGAAGCGTGCGGGGCCTGAGATGACCGAGGGGGATACGCCCCCGGCGGCGCAACTCTAGAAGATGAACTTCACGCCGAAGCGGCCAACGAGCTTGCCCTGGAATCCGCTGTCCTTCAGGAACAGCGGGCTCTGGACGATGCCCTGGTCCTTGATGAGCTGTTCGACGTTGACCCCGTTCGCGTAGAACGACTTCTCGTCGAAGAGCACGCCGTTCGCATCGTTGTAGGTGATGTTACGGTTGGTGGCCGTCTCCTGGTTGAACAGGTTCAGCACGTTCAGGCTCAACTGCAGGCGCTTGCCGCCGCCCATCCGGAACTCGTGCTGGACGAAGATGTCGGTCTGCGAGTAGACCGGCATGCGGCCGTCGCTCACGCGGCCCTGGTACTGCATCGGGAAGTTGTTCGGCGGAATGACCGCGATTTCCCGCGTCACGGGGATGCCGCTCGACGCGTACGAAGTTGGCGCCGACGCTCGTGCCGAAGGGGAACATGTACAACCCCTGGGCCTTGAACTGGTGCGGCCGGTCCGTGCCGAGCAGGCCGTACTCCGCTTCACCGCTCTGCGTTGAACATCATGAGCGGGTAGTCGAACGCGCGGCCGACGTTCGGGCTGGTGCGGCCGTTCTCGTCCGACTGCGACAAGCCCGGAGTAGTTGCCGTAGAGCCGGCTCCACATGTAGCTCGTGCGCAGCGACCAGTTGTTCGCGAGGAGCTTGTTCCAGCACGAACTCGACGCTGTCGTAGTCGCGGACGGCCTTCGGGTACGCCGGAGTGGTGTAGGTGTTGCCGTTGACGTCGTACACGGTGCTCGCGATGCCGAAGCCAGGGTTGGCGATGAGGTAAATCTCGTTCTGGTCGGCGTCGAGCTGGCCCATGTCCTCGATCCCGTAGTCGAGCTGCTTGTGGACGTAGCGCACGCCCACGGCCATCGTCGCGTTCAGCTGGTGGTCGAAGCCGAACGACAACTCCTGGCTCTTCATCGGCTTGAGATCAGGCTCGATGTACCCGTCCGAGGCTGACGTGCCGGAAGTCGATCGGTCCGCGGATGAGCGTGCCGGCGCAGGCTTGGATTGTCGGCGTCGGGCCGCCCGAGCACGGTGCCATCAGCGTGTTGTAGTCGTAGGTGTCGAGCGTGTAGTAGTACTCGAGCCACTTGTCGCCGCCCCACGAGCCGCGCGGCAGCTCGCAGCTTGAAGATGTCGTAGAAGATGCCCCACGACCCGTAGGCCTTCCAGCGGCCGTCGCCCTTGAGGTCGTAGGCGAAGCCCACGCGCGGCGCGAGCTTCTCGCCGAAGCCCCACTCGATGCCGAACTCGGGAATCGTCGGGTCGCCGGTGGCGTAGGTCGGGACCTTCTCCTGCTCGGTGCGGATGCCGGCGTTGATGGTCAGCTTGTTGTTGACCGTCCACGCGTCCTGGAAGAACAGCCCGATGTTGTTCGTGCTGACGTTGCCCTCGGTCACGAAGCCCGCGCGCCGGGTCGGCGCCGTTGCTGCGCACCTGGTAGTAGCCGTAGGCGCCGCGCTGGCCGCTGAGGGCGATGTCCCACTGCAGGCGGACCAGGTTCTTCTGTTCGCCGCGTCAGCACGTCGTTGCCGACGCGGTCGACCTGCACACCGCCCTTGAACGTGTGCTGGCCGGCCGCGTTCACGTAGAAGGTGGCGTCAGTCTGGAAGAACGCGCGGGTCTGCTCGTCGCGCACGGTCGACGTGTTGGTGAACACGTTCGAGAAGTTCGCCGCGTGCTGGAACGACGCCGGCACGCCGGCCTGGCCCACGTTGCCGCGGCTGTACAGGTAGCGGACCTCGTCCGGCACGCCGTCGTTGTAGATGTCCGACTTGTAGTAGCCGCCGCGGAACCCGAAGTACAGGCTCGGCGTGGCCACCCAGTCGAGGTTGGCCGACAGCGCCCAGTTCGGGTTCGTGTCGTCGATGTAGAGAAGCGCCAGCTGCGACGTCGGTGCCCGCCTGCGCGGGCAGCCGGCCCGTGCGTCTTGTTCCAGCTGTTGTTGTACGACACGCGCGTCCGGATGTTGTTGCCAATCTGCGCCGTCGAGTTGGCGGAGATGTACTGGGTGTTCTCCTTCGACTCCACATCGCTCCAGATGCTGGAGTTCGGGTTGCCCGACGTCGCGGGTCGACCGTCCGCGTGGTCGTGGTCAGCGCCGGCTGGTAGGCGCCGAAGAACCACATCTTGTCGCTGCACGATCGGGCCGCCCAGCGCGAAGCCCGGCTCGATACCGGTTGTACGGAGTCCTCGGGGTAGGTCTGGTACTCCGCCTTCGAGTTGTCGAGCACGCCGCGCCGCAGGACCGGCCGGTTGCTCGACTCGAGCGCTGTCGCTCATCCAGTTGAAGAGCGCGTTGCCGCGGAGGTTGTTCGATCCGCTCTTCGTGACGACGTTGATGACGCCGCCCGTCGCGCCGCCGTACTCGGCCGTGTAGCCCGACGACTTCACCTGGACTTCTTCGACGAAGTCGGCGATCACGTTCTTGCCCTGCACGCCGGTCTTCAGGTTCGTCGTCTCGATGCCGTCGATGATGAAGCGGTTCTCGCCGGCGCTCGCGCCGTCAATCGAGAGGCCGCCCAGCTTGGCCGACTCGTTGTTGGCGCCCGGCGCCTGCGTGACCAGCGACGTGAAGTCGCGGCCCCTCGGCAGCAGGTCGATCTGCTCGTTGCGGATGCTCGTGCTCCGCGCGCTCTGCCTGACGTCCACCAGCGGCGATTCCGCCGTCACCTGGACGCTCTCGGCCACGCCGGCGACGGCCAGCGTGAAGTCGACTTTCTTGATCTGGCCCAGCGACAGCGGCACGTCGGGCGTGCTCGCCGTGTTGAACCCCGCCAGCGTCGCCGTCACGTCCCAGATTCCGGACGCGAGCGACGGGAACCGGTACACGCCGTTCGCGTCGGTCACGGCCGACACGACCACGCCGGTCGACTTCGTTCTTGGCCTCGACGGTGACGCCCGGCATCACGGCGCCGGTGGCGTCCCTGACGACGCCCTCGATCGACGCGCGCTGCTCCTGTGCGAACGCCGGCATCGCCAGCGCGAGCATCAGGAACGCGAGCGCGATGTTCCTAAAACGCATATCCTGTCCTCCTCATTGAATGACCACCGACATCTGGTACAGGCCCACGGGCGTGAAGGCCGGTGCCCGACCTGTACCAGACCATCTATAAGCACGCGGGGTGCCAACAGGAGAGTATTCGTTAAATCGTTGACGAGTGTCAACTTGCCGCCTTTGGTTTCGCACGGATGGCGGCTGAATCCACCCACTTGGACGGCTCGCGATCCAAACCAATGGATACCGGGTCGAATGGCGGCGGTTTGGTCAAATGACCAAACATGCAGATTCAGGCGCCGTGCAGCCGCCCGGTCGCTAGGAACGGGAGGCGGTGTTAGACTCGTAAACCGATGTTCTCAGTCTCGAAACGGTGGGCCGCTGGCCTGTTCGCCGCGGCGGCAATCGGCGCCGTGGTTGCCTATCTCCTCCTGCCCCGCCTCCTCCAGCCCGCGGCCGGCCGCGTGATCGTCGTGGGCCTCGACGCCGCCGACTGGCAGCTCCTCGACGGCTACTGCGCCGACGGTACGATGCCCAACCTCGCGCGGCTCGTCCGGGAGGGCCGATCGGGGATCCTGCGCTCGTTCGAGCCCAGGATCTCGCCGCTCATCTGGACGACCATGATGACCGGCACGAGCCCCTTGCAGCACCGGATCCTCGACTTCACGAGGTTCAACCCGGTGACGGGTGTCCGCGAGCCCATCACCTCCGACGAGCGGCTCGAGAAAGCCGTCTGGGAGATGGCCGGCGACAACGGCCGCGATGTCGCCGTGCTGGGCATGTGGGCGACGCACCCGGCCGAGCCGGTGCGCGGCCTGATGGTGTCCGAGCGCCTGTTCGCGATCCTCGACCGCGAAGACACACCGGCCGGTGTCGTGTCGCCAGCGGAAGAACAGCCGCGGGTGGTCGCCGAGCGCGCGAGAGTCGAAGAGGAGGTCGCGCTCGCCGAGATGCAGGCGTATCTGCCGTGGCTGACGAAGGCCGAGTTCGAATACCTCGAACGAGACGGTGATCCCTACCTGCACCCGGTGACGATGCTCCGGCGGATTCTGGTCGAGACGCGCCTCTACCACCGGCTCGCGCTCGACTGGGTGCGGCGAAAGAGCCCCGCGCTGACGATCGTGTACTTCGAGGGGACAGATACCATCGGGCACGTCTTCGCGCCCTTCACGCCGCCGCAGTTGCCGGGCATCGATGCGAAGGACTTCCAGCGCTACCAGGACGTGCCGCGGCGCTACTTCAAGGAAGTCGACGGCATGCTCGGCGACTACCGCGACGCTGGCGGAGGAGACCGGGGCGACCCTGCTCATCGTGTCCGACCACGGGTTCCTGTGGCACGAAGGGCGCCCGCGCGTGAGCGGCATCGCCGGGGCGACCGCCGCGCTCTGGCATCGCGAAGAAGGACTCTACGCGCTTTGGGGCAAGGGTATCGAGCCTGTCCCCGGCAAGGGCGAGGGGAACGTCGGGCAGGTGGCGGCGACGATCATGGCCCTGCTTCGGCTCCCCCGGGCGGCGGGCACCGAGGGCCCGGCCCTGGCGGGCGCTCGCTGAGGTGCTGCCGGCGCGCAATTACGGGCCGCGTTCCGCCCGGCTCCTGGCCGCGACCGACAGCGGGCCCGCCGGCGATGCCGTCGAACGCCTCAAGGCGCTCGGATACGTCGGGAGCAGCGAGCCGGCCTCGCGCCCCACCGGCGCCGGGTCGAGCACCCGCACGGCCGGGTCGTTCTTGAACGAGGGAGTGCTGCTGCTTGCCGGCGGCAAGACCGCCGAGGCCAAGGCGGCGTTCGAACAGGCGCTCGTCCTCGACCCGAAGAGCGCCGCCGCCAAGTACGCCCTGGCCTCGCTGCTCGAGAAGGAGGGGCGCTCGGCGGAGGCCGACGTCCTGCTGCTCGGCGCCCTCGCCGACGGCCTCGCGGAGGGGCCGGTGAGAGTGGAGGAGATCGCCGTCGCGGCCTGGCGCCAGGGCGATCTGCCGCGCGCCTTGCGGCTGATGGACGGCGTGCTCGCCGGGCGTCCGGACGATCCGCGCTTCCGCCTCACGCGCGGGCGCGTCCGCATCCAGAATCGCGACTGCCAGGGCGCGCTCGAGGATTTCGATGCCGCACGCCTGGCCGCCCCCGGCTCCGCCATGGCGCATGGTCTCGCGGGCTCGGCCCTCATGTGCCTCGGCCGCCCGGCCGACGCCCGCCGCGCGTTCGAGCAGTCGCTGGCGCTCGACCCCAGCCAGACGCGCCTGCGCGAACTCCTCGCCCGCGACCGCTGAACGACGGCCGATCGATCCGCGTGGAGGTCGAGGCCCGGTCCTCGACGGACACGTCGACGCTAAAGCGTCGACCTCCATCGCGACGCCCGCTTGTCACGCCGAAGCCGGCCGGCAGGCCGTTCGGCGAAGGCGAAGTCCCGACCGTCGGGTATCATCGGCCCCATGAACGCGCGAATCTCCCGTCAGATGCTGCCGATTTCGACATTCGCGTTGGCCGCGGTCCTCTGCGCCGCGCCTGCGACGGCGCAACTCTCGGCGAACATGCAGGACATCCTGCGCCGGATTCACACCACGCAGGAATTCGGCGCCGGCGGGACGCGGGGCGGGTGCCGGCGGGCGATGGGTGGATGGCGGCGCGGGCTATGCCGCCGTGGAGCGGACGCCTGACGGCGGCGCCGAACTCGTCCGCTACGACACCGCCACCGGCCGGCGCGACGTCCTGATGACGGCGGCGCAGTTGACGCCGCCCGCCCTCGGCAAGCCGCTCCAGGTCGGCGACTACGCCGTCTCGGCCGACGGCCGGCGGATGCTGTTCGCCACGAGCGGGCGCCCGACGATGATCCGGAAGACCGCGTACGACTACTGGACCCTCGACAAGGCGAGCGGCGAGTGGCGCAAGCTCGGCGGCGACGCGAGGGCGGCCTGCTCTACGCGAAGCTGTCGCCCGACGGGTCGCGCGCGGCCTACGTCCGCGGCAACAACCTGTTCGTCGAGGACCTGCGCACCGGCGCGACCACCGCGCTCACGAGCGACGGGTCGCCGATGATCATCAACGGCACCTCCGACTGGGTCTACGAGGAGGAACTCGGCCTGCGCGACGCCTTCGAGTGGAGCCCGGACGGCCGGCGCATCGCCTACTACCAGTTCGACCAGACCGGCGTGCCGGAGTTCGCGCTCGATCAACTACACCGACGCGCTCTATCCGTCCATCACCAGGTATCCGTACCCGAAGGCGGGCCAGACGAATGCGTCGGTGCGCATCGGCGTGGTGGACGCGGCGGGCGGGCCCACCCGGTGGATGAACGATCCCCGGCGATCCGCGCAACACCTACGTCGCCCGCATGGACTGGGCGGCGAACGCCGACGAACTCGTGCTGCAGCACCTGAACCGGCTGCAGAACACCAACACCGTCCTGCTCGCCAACGCCGCGACCGGCGAGGTGAAGACGATGTTCGTCGATCGAGGACGAGGCGTGGGTGGACTACAACGAGACGTTCAGGTGGATCGAGCAGGGGCGCCGCCTGCTCGTCGAGAGCGAGCGCGACGGCTGGCGGCACGCGTATGCCGTGTCGCGCGACGGCGACGCGCGGCTCATCACGACGGGCGCGTTCGACATCCTCTCGATCTGCGGGCGTCGACGAGGCGGGCGGCTGGCTCTACTACATCGCGTCGCCAGCGAACGCCACGCAGCGGTACCTCTATCGCTCGCGCCTCGACGGGAGCGGCCAGGCCGGAGCGCGTGACGCCGGCGGCGGCGAGCGGCACGCACACCTACAACCTGTCGCCCGATTGCCGCTGGGCGTTCCACAGCGACTCGCGCTTCGACATGCCCGGCCAGTCGGATCTCGTCCGCCTGCCCGACCACGCCGTCGTCCGCGTCTTCCAGGACAACGCGGCGCTCAAGGCGAAGGTCGGCCCGATGCTCGCCGGCCGCACCGAGATGCTGCAGGTGGACATCGGCGGGGGCGTCGTCCTCGACGGCTGGCTCATCAAGCCCCGGGCGTTCGACCCGGCGAAGAAGTACCCGATCATCGTCTACGTGTACGGCGAGCCCGCCGGCACGACCGTCACCGACAGCTGGGGCGGCAGCAACCGCGTCCTCCTCGCCGCGCTGGCCGACGAGGGGTACCTCGTCGCGAGCTTCGACAACCGCGGCACGCCCGTCGCTGAAGGGGCGCGCGTGGCGGAAGGTGATCTACGGCGCGGTCGGCGTGCTGGCGTCGCAGGAGCAGGCGGCCGCCCTTCGCGCGCTCGCCGCGTCGCGGCCGTACGTGGACCTGTCGCGCGTGGCGGTGTACGGGTGGAGCGGCGGCGGGTCGATGACGCTCAACCTGATGTTCCGCTCGCCGGAGCTCTACAAGGTCGGCGTCGCGGGCGCGCCGGTGCCCGACCAGACGCTCTACGACTCGATCTACCAGGAACGCTACATGGGCCTGCCGCAGCAGAACGCCGAGGGCTACCGCACCGGCTCGCCCATCACGTACGCCGAAGGGCTCCAGGGCAAACTGCTCGTCATCCACGGCACCGGCGACGACAACGTGCACTTCCAGGGCACGCAGCGCCTGCTCAACCGGCTGATCGAACTGAACAAGCAGTTCAGCTTCATGGAATACCCGAACCGCCGCCACGGCATCTCGGGCCTCCACATCGACACGCTGCGCTGGGAGTTCATCACGAACCATCTGCCGGCGGGGCCGCGGTCGGACTGAGGCACTGAACACGCAGTTCAGCTTCATGGAGTACCGAACCGCCGCCACGGTATCTCGGGCCTGCACATCGACACGCTGCGATGGGAGTTCATCACGACCCATCTGCCGGCGGGGCCGCGATAGGGACAGGGGCTGGGATTAGGCGCTGGGCGCTAGTCAGTCCGCAGCGGCCGGGGCTCGGGACTCGCGAATCAGACAGGCGCCTGGCAGGCGCGGCTCCGAATGACCCGCCAGCCTCGTGGAGTCAGTACCGAGTCCCCAGTCTGCCTGAGGATTGACTTGTGCCTCGAACAGTCCATCAGCCTCATGCCTCCACCCCTTCCCAAACCGCAATTAGTCAGCTACTTGCGGGGCACGAACGGACGCACCGCCACAACGCAGCTTCTGGATTGGAGATTGCAGGTGACAGCAAAATCCCAACCGGAGAAGCCGCCATGAGAATTTCGGTCGATTTCCGCCCGACTCTCGCCGTCGCATTGCTCGCGACGGCTTTCGCCGCCATGCCGTTAGCCGATGGCGCAGGCGGCGCCGATCACGTACACGGCCGTCCTCAACGGAGCAAACGAGGCTTCGCCCAACGCCTCGCCGGGCACCGGATTCGCGACGGTCGTGTTCGACGACGTCGCTCATACACGTCTGGTGAGCGCCAGATTCCAGGACCTCACCGGGACCACCACGGCTGCCCACATCCACGCAACGACCGATCGCTGCCGTGGCACGGACACCGGCCGGTGTCGCCACGACAACCCCTTCGTTTCCGGGCTTTCCGTTGGGTGTGACTTCAGGGACCTTCCTGAGCCTGTTCGACCTGACGCTGGCGGCGAGCTGGAACCCTGCCTTCGTCGCCAACAACGGCGGCTCCACCGCCTTCGCCGAAGCGGCCCTCGCTGCGGCGACGGCCGATGGCACGGCGTACTTCAACATCCACTCGACCCTCTTCCCCGGCGGAGAGATTCGCGGCTTTCTTCAGCCGGTGCCCGAGCCGGGCTCGTCCATCGTCCTGCTCGGCATCGGCGTCGCCGGCCTGGGCGCACGACGTCGGCGCCTGCGGTAAGACGAGCGCCGGGCGCTGGTGAGATGGCGGACACCGCGCAGGCGTGACGGCGGGGCGTGTGGCGAACCATGCGAGCAAGCCGATCACGGATGCACGACAAACGCACCGCAAGGGCCGAAAGCCACGTGGGGTGTCTGGGGCCCCACGTGCTGCCAACAGCACCCTGAAGGTGCGTTTGTCCGGCGCGCCGAGCGGTTCGCGACTCGCCCTGCCGTCACGCCGACGTCAGCGGTTCTTCTTGAGGGCGTCCCGCACGAGCGCGAGCACCTCGTCGATCTCCTTCGGCACGCCCGGCGTGAGGATCTCCGGCCCCTTCTCGGTGATGAGCACCGTGTCCTCGATCCGCACGTGCAACTGCTTCGACGCGTCCTCGATGATCGGCTCGACCGCGATGACCATGCCCGGCTGGAAGGGCAGGCTGCCGTCGCCGACATCGTGCACGCTCATGCCCACGTAGTGGCCGGCGCTGGCCCCGCCCTCGAAGCCGTGCTTCTTGTAGATGGCCTCGCCGATCGCGCGCGTCTGCGGCCCGGGTGGCGCCCACCGTCATCGCCGCGATGATGGCCTTCTGCGCTTCGAGGGCGCACGCGTAGGCCTTCAGCTGGTCCGGCGTGAACTGGCCCGAGACGGGCCACGTGCGCGTGATGTCGACGCCCAGGTAGTCGAGCGCGCCGCCGTAGTCCATCACCACCAGGTCGCCGTCCTTGTACTGGCGGCCGTTCGCCTGGTAGTGCCAGATGTTGACGTTCGGGCCGGAGCCGACAATCGGCGGGAACGAGTTCCCCTGCACGCCGTTGCGGAACATCCAGTACGTGGCCTCGGCCTCGATCTCGTACTCGAAGCCGTTCTGGCGCGTCGCCAGGATCGCCCGGCGGATGGCCTCGGCGCTGATGCGCCCGTTGGCCCGCAGGATCTCGATCTCCCGCGCGCTCTTGATCGTGCGCATCCGGTCGATGAACGGCGTGACGTCGGAGACCTGCAGTGACGGGAAGTGCGCGCGGAAGTAGGCGGCGCGGCTCGCGTCTTCGGTGAGGTGCGTGCCGCCGACGTTCACCAGCCGGCGCGACAGGTCGGTCGCGTGCTCGCCGCGGTTGATGTCGGCCTCGTCGCCGGCCTGGAGCCGCAGCCAGAGCCGCGGCTCGGCCGAGGTGGAGACGCGCGCGAGCACCGCCGGCAGTTCGCCGAGCGGCCGGATCGCCTCGAAGCCCCAGGGCTTGCCGCGCTCGGGATCGCTCAGCCAGTTCCTGCCGAGCGCCCGGATCTCGCGGGCCGTCTGCGGAGGCAGGTAGAGCGTGGCCGCGCCCGTGCCCGCGTCGAGCACCATCGCCGCGTTCAGATCCTCGTTGCCGGTGAAGTAGTAGAAGTCGTTGTCCTGCCGGAACCGGATCCCCGCCTGAGGCGCCGTGCGGCCGAACAGCACGACGGTCCCCTTGCCGACGGCTTTCGCCAGCGCCGCCCGCCTGGCCGTGAACTCCGCCGGCGGATACCCCATCCGCTCCGCCCGCAGGCCCACCGCGAACCCCGCCGCCGCCAGCACCAAGCCGACCGCCGTCACCCGCCGCAGCGTCTTCACCGTGACCTCCTCCGAGGAAAAGGGACCTGTCACCTTTTCGATTCACCGCAGATTGATCAACCGCGCCTCGTCGAGCAGCCAGCACCCGCCGGCAAGTCCGGACGCCGCCACCTGCGCGCGAAGGGCAGGGATGGCCGCGGCGCGGTCGTAGCGAATCGAGAGGTGGTGCAGCACGAGGCAGCCGACGCCGGCCGCCCGCCCCACCTCGAGGGCCTCGGCCGTGGTCGCGTGGATGTCCCGCTTCCGATCGTCGCCATCGAGAAACGTCGCGTCGTGCACCAGGATGTCGGCGCCGGCGACCAGCGCCGGGTCGATGGGCATCGCGTCGCCCGTGTGCGCGAAGCGGACGTGGCGGTAGGCTTCCATCAGCGCGTCGCTGCCGCCCTGCCGCGCGAGGTCGCGAATCTCGCGCTCGGGCCGGCCCGCGAACTCCGCCTTCAGCCGCCGGCGCTCCTCGAGCACCGCGTAGCCGAGCGTCGGCTCCGACCCGCCGTGCGCGGTCGCGAACGCCCGCAGGACGCGCGTCTTGCCCAGCCGGAATTCGCCCTCGGCCCGGATCGGCACCCAGGTCACCGGGAACTCCGTGAAGGACCACATCCGGGCCAGCAGGTCGCGCACCGCGAGGACGCCGCTGTTGCCGTCGGGAAACACCACCGTGAGCGGCTTCTCCTGCGCGCCCTTCGCGAACCTGCGCGACGCGATGAGCCCGGGAAGCCCGAGCACGTGGTCCGAGTGGCCGTGCGTGATCGCCACCACCTCGGGCGCCCAGATCTTCTGGCCGAGCGCGAGCTGGAGCCCCTCACCGGCGTCGATCAGGAGTTCGAACGGCTCGTGCCAGCACCAGTTGCTGAACATGGCGCGCGAGAAGCCGGAGATGTCGCGAATCGGCGAGGTCACGCGGATATCCATATGCCTACCGCCGCGCGCCGGGCCCTCCGGCCCGCTGAAGAACTCCCGCTGCAGCCGCAGCAGCAGCGGAATGGACGCCAGCACCCCGATCAGGTTCGGGATCGCCATCAGGCCGTTCAGCGTGTCGGCGATGTCCCAGACCAGGTGCAGCGACCCGGTCGCGCCGAGGTAGACGAACACCAGCCACAGCAGCCGGTAGGGCAGCGCCGCCTGCGTGCCGAGCAGGTAAACGATGCCGGTCTCGCCGTAGTAGCTCCAGCCGATCAGCGTCGAGAACGCGAACAGCAGCAGGCCGCCGGTGACGACGATGTCGCCGAAGGTGCCGGGCAGGCCCGTCTCGAACGCCTTCGCCGAGAGCGCCGCGCCGGTCAGCGCCGCTGTCCCACACGTCCGTCACCAGGATCACCAGCGCCGGTCGTCGTGCAGATCAGGATGGTGTCGACGAACACCTCGAAGATGCCGTACATCCCCTGGCGCACCGGATGATCCGTGTCGGCCGCGGCGTGCACCATCGGCGCGCTGCCCAGCCCGGCCTCGTTCGAGAACAGGCCCCGCGCGATCGCCGTAGCGCAGCGCCATCATGATCGTGCTGCCGGCGAAGCCGCCCGCCGCCGCCGTTCCCGAGAACGCGCCGTCGAAGATCAGGCGCAGCGCGTGCGGCAGCTCGCCGGCGTACAGCACGAGCACGACCAGCCCGCCGCCCAGGTAGAACATCGCCATGAACGGCACGAGCCACTCGGTGACCCGCGCGATGGACTTGATGCCGCCGAGGATGACGATGGCCGTGAGGACCACGAGGCCGATGCCGGTCACGCTGGTCGAGATGCCGAACGTGGCGCTGCAGCGCGTCGGCCACCGAGTTGGCCTGCACCATGTTGCCGATGCCGAAGGCCGCCACCGACGTCAGCAGCGCGAACACGGCGCCGAGCCACGGCAGGCCCAGGCCCTTCTTCAGCACGTACATCGCCCCGCCGCGCATCGTGCCCGAGGCGTCGGGCTCGCGGTAGTGCAGCGCCACCACGATCTCGGCGTACTTCGTCGCCATGCCGAACAGGCCGGACAGCCACAGCCAGAACACCGACGCCCGGCCCGCCGATGGCAATCGCCGTCGCGACGCCCGCGATGTTGCCGACGCCCACCGTCGACGCGAGCGCGGTCGCCACCGCCTGGAACGGCCTCACGCTGCCCGTCCCGCCGCCGTGCTGGGTGAGTTTGCCCAGCACCTCCGTCAGGGCGAATCCGAGGCGGCGGACCTGCACGAACGCCGGTCAGGATGGTCAGCAGGAGGCCCGTGCCCATCAGGAGCACGATCATCGGCCAGCCCCAGACGTAGCCGTTCACGACAGCATTCAGGCGTTGGATGGTTTCCATCATGGCGTATCCGACTGACTCTATCCCAATCTCGTCCGCCGAAGGTGCGGCGACTACTTCGCCCCTCCGAGGTGGCGCCCGAGAAAGGCGTCCATCCGCTCGAACGTGTAGATCCACCGCCTGTGCAGCAGCGAGTCGTGCACGTCGTCGGGAAACACGACGACCTCGTGCGGCACGTTGCGGGCGCGGAGCAGCTGCACCAGGCCCACCGTCTGCGAAAACGCCACGTTGCGGTCGTCGTCTCCGTGGAAGAGCAGCACGGGCGAGGTCCACGTGTCGATCTGCGAAATCGCGGAGGACGTGTACGACACACTCTGCGGATCGAGCGAGCTGCCGAAGAGGTGGACGCCCGCGAGGTCGACGCCCGCCGCGAAGATGTCCGAGTTGCGGGCCAGCGCCTGGGCCGTCAGCAGGCCCCCGTACGAGAGGCCCCAGATGCCGACGCGCTTCGGGTCGACGTCGGGCCGCCCCTGCAGGTAGCGCGCGGCGGCGACCACGTCCTGGTACTCGGCGTTGCCGCGGCCGCCGGTGTCGGGCGCGGTCCTGAACGACTTGCCGTAGCCGATCCCGCTGCGGAAGTTCACCGACAGCACGATGTAGCCGTTGGCGGCGAGCCACTGGTTCACGCCGTAGAAGAGGTGATAGACGTGGCGGTAGTGGTAGCCGAGCAGCATCTGCCGCATGGGGCCGCCGTGCACGAAGACGATCGCCGGGCGCTTCTCGCCGGCCTCGAGGCCCTTCGGCAGGAACAGCTGGTTGTTGAACTGGAGGCCGTCTGCGGCCTTGAGCGTGACGTTCTGCGGCACGACGTGCCGGTCCAGCGGGAAGTCCTTCGGGAGCGCGGGGAAGATGACCTTGACCGCCCCGCCTGACGCGGGGGCGAGGCCCACCGACTGCGGCCGCTGCCAGCTGGCGCTGAGCACGGCCACCTGCGCGCCCGACGCGAGGGCGGCGGGGTAGGTTTCGATTTCCTCGCCCCTGGTCACCTGCACGGCCTCGCCGCCGGCGGTCGGCACCCTCCACACGTGGCGCCGGTCGATGTCGCCGGCGTTGCGTGCAATAGAACAGCGTGCGCCCGTCCTTCGACAGGGCGACGTTCTCCACCATGCCGTCGCCCGGCGTCAGGACGACGGGCGCCGCGGCCCCGCCGGCCACGCTCGACGGAGTAGTAGCGAATCCACTCCTCCGGCTCGGCCTGGAAGACGACGTGATCGCCGGCCCACTCGATGGCGCTGATGTTCGGGAACGCCCGGTCGTCGGGCTGGTTGTGCCAGAACTCGCGCGCCTCGCCGGTGGCGGCATCCGCCACCAGGAACGCGAGCGTGTAGCCGCCGGCGAATGTCGCCCTGTAGAGGCCGGGCACCCCGGCCAGGCCGGCCTGCGCGGGCCCGGCCATGGCGCCGCGCTGGCCCCCGGCCTGCTGGCCGCGCCCCGCCGCCTCCGGCGGCCGCCGCGGGCCCCGGCGGGTTGCCGATGCCCGCGCTGCCCTGCTGCGACTGCGCGCCGAAGGGCGTGCCCGGCCGCCTGATGAACGCGATCCGCCGGCCGTCGGGCGACCACGTGGGGCTGGTGTCGCGGTCCACGCCCGGCGCCATGTAGGTCACGGTGCGGGCCTTGACGTCGTACACGCCGATGAAGCTGTGATCGCCGCGCTCGCTGACAAACGCGATCTTCGAGCCATCGGGCGACCAGCGCGGCGCGCCGTTCGTGCCCCACACCCTGACCAGCGGCACCTCGCCCCTGTCCATCGGCGAGAGCTCCGCCTGCGCTCGTGTCACGCGAACCCTGTAGATCTGCCCGTCCTTCGCGTAGGCCGCATAGCGCCCGTCCGGCGACACGACGGGCGACGTGCCCTCGGCGATCCGCCACGCGGGGCCGCCCGCGGTGCGGGCGGCCCACACGGCCCGCTCCGCGCCGGCGGGATCGCTCGCGACGTTGGCCACCCACCCGGTGCGGTTGGCCTCGTGGCCGCGCACGAACACCACCACCGACCCGTCCGCCGAGATGCTCAGCGTCGTCAGATCGATGCCATCGTCCTCGAGAAAGCGCGTGAGGCGGACCGGGCGGAAGTCGGGCGCCGCCGCCGTGTAGACGTTGCGCTGGCCCCGCTCGTAGGCGAGCCAGCCGATGCGGTCGGCCGTGGCCGCCGAGACGAGTTCGTAGGGATAGGCCGGGCCGAGGTAGCGGCCGATCGCCGGAGCGTCCTGGGCCGCCGCGGGCGCGGCGAGGCAGCACGCCAGCAGTACGGCGGGAATCCAACGGTGCATGTGGTCCTCCAGGGCCGACCGCCGGCCGGCCGGGCGATCATACGCCAGCCGGGCGGCCGCTGGCCGGGCGGGAACCGATGTAGACTGCACAATCGCCGCCGCCGACGGCAGGCGCGCGCCCGCTGACCACCCTATGAGACTTCTCGTTGACAGCCCCGCGTTCATGGCCCAGCTCGAGCGTGACGTGGCGGCCGCCAGCCGCTCGATTCACGCCCAGGTGATGTCGTTCGAGGGCGACGAGGCGGGCACGCACTTCGCCTCGCTGCTGACGGGCAGGCGCGACCTCGAGCGGACGCTCATCATCGACCGGTACTCGCGCTTCCACATCAGCGACCGGTTCCTCCCGAGCCCGAGGAACATCCTGAATGCCAGCCTCTGGCGGGAGCGGCGCGAGACCCTGCGCGTGGCCGGGGCGCTCGCCGCCGACGGCGTGCGGGTGCACTGGACGAACCCTGTCGGCTTCTGCTTCCTCGAGTTCGTCTCGCGCAACCACAAGAAGTCGGTCGTCATCGACGACCGCATCGTCTACCTCGGCGGCATCAACGTGTGCGATCACAACTTCGCCTGGCACGACTTCATGCTGCGCATCGAGGACGAGCGGGCCGGCGCGTTCATGCGCGACGACATCCGCGCGACGCTGCGCGGCGAGAACCTGTCGAGCCGGAGCGACTTCGGGAGCTTCGAGATCGCGCTGCTCGACGGCGAGCGGAACCCGCAGCTGATGGAGCCCGTCCTGCGGCTCGTCCGCGGGGCCCGCAGGTCGATCGTCGTCCAGAGCGCGTACCTCACGTTTCCGGTCTTCGACCAGCTCGCCGATGCCGCGGGCCGGGGCGTGGCGGTCACGCTGGTGACGCCGAAGCACAACAACATGCGCGGGATGCCGGCCTACCAGGAATGGGCCGCCGCGCGGGCCGGCGTGACGGTGCGGTTCTATGACCCCCGCATGAGCCATATCAAGGCCATGCTGGTCGACGATGAGGCGCTCGTCGTCGGGTCGTCGAACTTCGACTTCTTCAGCTTTCACACCTATCAGGAAGTGGTGGCGATTGTCCGCGACCCCGGGGTCATCGCCCGCTACGCGCGCGACGTGCTGCAGCCGGATCTCGCGCAGAGCGTGGCCCCGGCCGGCGAGTACTCGCACCTCCGGCAGGCGTGCCGGGAGAGGGCTGGCCCGGCTGGCTGGCCGGGCGGCCGTGCAGATCAGTCAGTGGTTGAGGGGCCGGCGATCCGGCCCGGGAGCGCCCGGCCCCGGTCGCGCCGGCGCAGGCCGAGCCGGGCGTCAGCTCGCCGGAGTAGCCCGCCCGGCGTCGGCGTTCAGGGCGGTCCGCAGGTACACCTCGAGGCTGCGGTTCTGGCTGCCGGTGCCGTCGTAGAACAGGTTCACGATCGGCGTCCCCGTCTCGGCGCTCACCTGGCGGAAGAGCGCCGTCGTGATCGTTCCCGGCATGCAGCTGAACGGCGCGACGTTGACCACCATGGCCGCCTTCTGCTTCACGAACTCGAGGGCGCGGCCCACCGTGATGAGCGCCTCGCCGCCGATGCTGTCCGGCAGTTTCGTCATCGCCGAGGCCAGCACGTCGTCGAGCGTCCGGCTCGTGCCGGTCGTCGAGCAGCGGGCCGGCCGCGCCGTAGAGCTTCCGCTCCCAGTGGCGCAGCCACTGCCACTTCATCCAGCCCGGGACCAGCTGCTTCGAGAACTTCTGGTCCAGGTTCTGGCGCAGGTTCCACATCGACGAGGTGAAGAGCACCCACTCGGTCAGCGGCGCCATCCACGCCTCCGCGCCCAGCTTCTCGATCGAGCGCACGACGTGCTCGTTCGCGAACACGTTGTTGCGGACGTAGACCTCGCCGACGATGCCCACCAGGGGCTTCCGCGGGCCGTCCGTCGTCGGGGACCGAGGCGATGCGGCGGACCGACTCGCCAACCGCCTTCGTCACGTCGCCGCCGCTCTCGAAGACCGACGCCAGGCGCGCCATCTCCTGCTCGAGGCGGTAGTTGGTCTCGCCCGTCTCGCGTTCGTACGGCCGGACCTTGCACCCGGCCTTCATCAGGATGTCGCCCACGAGCATCGCCTTGAAGATCTGGCGCCTGATGGGCTCGTCGAGGCCCGCGTAGCCCATGTAGCTCGACGGCGCCAGGATGGGCACGTCGGGGAAGCCCTCGCGGTCGAGAATCTGCCGGTGCAGCGTGACGTACTGGCCGAACCGGCACGGGCCCTGCGCCGTCGCCATGAAGTACGCGTGCTGCTGCTCCGGCGGGTGACGACCGCATCGCCGTCAGCAGGCTGCCGATCGTGAGCGCCGTCGGCAGGCACTCCGAGCCGCGCGTGACGCGAGCGGCCGAGCTCGAAGGTCTGCTCGGTTTCCGGCGGCAGCGCCCGCGCGTCGAAGCCGTTCCCGCGCATCGCCGCCGCGACGAGCTCGGTGCGCGTACGGGTGCATGTCCGGGATCCAGAGGCGCCGGCCGTTGATCTCCGTCGGGCGGGGCGACGAACGGGCGCCGCGCCGCGGTGCGCTTGCGCGGGCGGCGGAGCACGTCGAAGAACGCCTCGATGCGCGTCAGGTAGCCGGTGTCCGACCCGTGCTCGTCGAGCTCCAGCGCGAGGAAGGGCTTGTTGCCCATGATCTCGGAGGCGTAGGTCAGCAGGAAGCTGTCGGGCCCGCAGCTGAAGTTCGTGAAGTAGACCGCGTCGAGGAGGTCGTTGTGCGCCACGTCCTCCAGCGCCGCGAGGATCTTCTGGCCGTAGCCCCAGTAGGTGTTCCGGTAGCGCTCGCCCAGCCGGGCGAGGTCGAGCGTGAGGAAGTCGATCGGCAGGACCGTCCGTCCCTGCTCGGCGAGCTTCTCCGGCAGGTCCAGGTTCAGCCCGCTGTCGTAGATGTTGTACGGCCGGCCGACGATCACGAGGAGCTTCTCGCCGGCGGCGCGGGCCTCCTCGATGGCCTTCGCGCCCTCGTCTCGAAGCCGCTCGCTCGAACTCCCGCTGCACCGCGTAGGCGTCGCGCCACGCGTCCTCGATCTGGCGGGGCGAGCGATCCAGCGCCGGCCCGAGCTGCGACGCCAGGCGCTTCAGCAGTCGCGCGCTCGCTCCAGGCGCAGGTCGATGATCGGCGAGAGCAGCCGGACGCTGTCCATGGCGTTCAGCGCGAGGGCCGCGCGCGCGTAGGACGGCGAGGCCTGCACGTACGGGCAGAACGTCGACGTCGTGACGTGCTCGTTCGGCACCTCGTTCTTCATCTCCGGGCAGGAAGACGAAGTCCACGCCCTCCTTCGACGCCGAGCGACGCGACGTGGCCGAGGAACCCCTTGGCCGGGAAGCAGAACTCCGCCCCGCTCATCCGGCTGCCCAGGTCCCGGATCTCCTGCGTCGTGCCGCCCGAGAGCAGGATGCGGTAGCCGAGCCGGTTGAAGAACCGCCGCCAGAGCGGCAGGTAGGTGTAGATGCTCAGCGCCTGCGGAATGCCGACGACCGGCGCGTCCTCGGGGACGTCGACGCCGCGGCCGGCCTCGAGCCAGAGCTTCTTGCGCCGCCGCAGCAGCCGGCTGTGGGGCGTCACGCGCATCTGGCGCTCGCCCGGCTCGCGGCCGCACATGTAGCCCCACGACGGGCCCTCGTCGCCGTCGATGTCGGCGAGCGTGATCGCGCAGTGGTTCTGGCAGAGCTCGCAGGTCTCCTTCGAGAGCGAGATCTCGCGCTGCGTCGAGATCGAGGCCGCGGAACGCGCTGGCGGCCCGGCCCTGCTCCTGCATCACGCGGCGCGTGAGCAGCGCCACGCCGTACGCGCCCATCACGTGGCAGTACGGCGACACCACCATCTCCACGTCCAGCAGCCGCTCGAACGCCGCCACCAGCGCGGGGTTCCGCGCCGTCGCGCCCTGGAAGAAGATCTTGTCGCGGCTGCGGTAGCGGTTGCCGACCACCTTGTTGAGGTAGTTCTTCACCACCGACACCATCACCGCGGCGAACGCCTCCTGCGGCGTGGACCCCGTGCGGATGAGCCTGGCCGACGTCCTGCTCCATGAAGACCGTGCAGCGATCCGTCGCGCGCGGCGGGTGCAGGCCCAGCACCGCCGGCCCGGCCTCCGACACCGTGTAGCCGAGCTTGATCGCCTGCTCCTCGACGAACGAGCCGGTGCCGGCCGCGCAGACGTAGTTCATGTTCGCGTCGCGGATGTGGCCGTCCACCAGGTGCATGTACTTGGAGTCCTGGCCGCCGATCTCGAAGATCGTGTCGATCGTCGGGATCGACGTGCGCCGCGCCGGCCACGTGCGCGGAGATCTCGTTGATGATCGCGTCGGCGCCGATGACGTGGCCCACGATCTTGCGGCCGCTGCCGGTCGTGCCGACGCCCAGGATCTCGAGCGCGGAGCGCCTGTCGGCCGCCAGCGTCCGCGAGCGCCCGGAAGAGCAGCTTGGTCGCGCCGATCGGATCGCCGGCCGTCTTGCGGTAGATGTCGGCGACGACGTCGCCGGCCTCGTCGATCAGGATCAGCCTTGGTGCTGGTCGAGCCGATGTCGATGCCGAGGTAGGCGCGGACCGTCTCGCCCTCGGGCCAGCGCGTGACGCGGACCTCGTTGCCGTCGGCGTCCTCGTAGTCTCTGCTGCGGTCGCGAACGACGGGTGCGTGCGACTTCTCGAGCGTGAGCGGCCACGGGAAGCGCGCCGTTGCCGTTCGGGCTCGCCGCCTCGCGCCTGGCCGCGAGCGCCAGGCCGTTCGGCGGCCGGCCTGGCCGAGAGCGCCGCGCCGTACGCCGCGACCAGGTGCGGGCTCGTCGGGCACGTCGATGAGCCCGGGGCAGTCCTGCCCGGAGCCAGTGCACCACCTCCTGGTTCAGCGCGACGCCGCCGAGCAGGACGGTCTTGCCCTTCGAGCGGCCGGCCGCTGAGCAGCGTGCCGAGCACCGTCCGCGTCATGCCGCGGCAGAGGCCCGACCACATGTCCATCCGGCTGCAGCCCTCCTGCTGCCGGTGGATGAGGTCGCTCTTCGCGAAGACCGTGCAGCGCGTGGCGATGGTCGGCGGATTCGGGATTGTGCAGGAAGCCCCTCGCGTCGTCGTAGGAAATGCCGAGCCGGCCCGCCTGCTCGTCGAGGAACGACCCGGTGCCCGCGGCGCACAGCGAGTTGGTGGAGTAGCCCTGGAACTTGCCCTTGCCGTCGAGCTGGATGAGCGTGGCCGACCCGCCGCCGATGTCCATCACGGCGAACGCGTCGGGCGCCATCCGGCGGACGGCGTCGATCTGGCACAGCGTGACGTCGCGGTAGGGCACCTTCAGCTGCAGCGCGAACAGCTTCGGCGTTGCAGCCGGTCAACCCGACCGGCTCGTCGGGCTGGACGTTCAGCCGGTCGAACGCCTCGGCCAGCACGTCGGCCGGCTCGCCGCGGTGCCGCTCGTACACGCTCGCCGCGATCCGGCCCTCGTCGTCCAGCCGGACGGCCTTCAGAAACAGCGCACCGATGTCGATGCCGATCCTCGTCATAAGGCGATGGGCTGAGCTGTGGGAATCCCTTCGGGAGCATACCGTCTGGATTCGACCGCCGCAAGCCGCGGACCGACGGCCACGCCCGATCCCAGGATCGAGTCTACGGTCCCGTCGCGCCGAAATCCACCATGCCGGCGTGAAATCCCCTGAACAATCGATGAGCGCCGTCCGGCGGGCCCCCGGCCGGCGATTGCACACTGTTTTCGTCCCGACGCCGAAAACCGATTGCGCGCCCCGCATCGGCCTCCTAGGATGGGGCCTGGAAACGGTGATGGACGACGAATCGCTGGTGCTCGCGGCCATCGAACGCTCGGAGGGGACCTGGCTGTCCGCCGCCTCCATCGCCTCCGAGGCGGGCCTCCCGCTCGAACGGGTCCGGGCGGCGCTCGACGCCAGTGCGGCCGTGATCGTCGAGGGCGCGCTGCCGCGTCGGACCCGCCGGCCGCGCAGCCGCGTTACTCCACGCGCGCGCACTACCGGCGCCACGGACCGGGCTGATGAGGCGCTATGTCGACGCCCTGCTGTCTTCGTGACTGCGGAGCGTTGAGGAGCAGCCGATGAGCGCGATGGCGGCGTTTCTCTGGGCGGCGGCGGCCGGGTTGGCCGTCAGCGTGCTGGACTATGCCGCGATGGCTGGCCTGCCCGGCGCCAGCGCCGCTTCGACCTCACCGACCCCGCCTACCTCCTCAAGTTCTTCGGCCACCCGCTGGCCGGCGGCCTGCTCGCCGCCGCCTACGCCGCGAGCCGGCCCGACGCGACGCCGCGATCGTGGCCGTGATCCTCGGCGCCGCCGCGCCCGGCATCTGGCGCACGATTGTCCGGTCGGGCGCCGCCATCGCCAGGCTGCTGCTTGGCCACCTTCCCGCCCCAGGTCGGGGTCAGACCCGGGTCTGACCCCAATCGGCCCCGGCACTCCGGTAGAATGGCGGCCCCAGGGAGGATTCCAGCATGCGCAACCGGTTGCCGAGGCCGTTGGTCCCAGCCATCCTCGCGGGTCTGCTGCTCGCGCTCGGGCCTGTGTCGGCGCAGCAGCCGGCCGGCATCCAGCTGCCGCCGGATGCGCGGCGGACCTTCGCCGAACCAGCGGCCTACGTGCCCGACCTGCCGACGCTCGTGGCGGCCACGAGCGAGTTGCGGGACATCGTGCAGCGGTTCTCGACCGATCGCCAGGGCCTGCAGCGTTTCTATACCGTGCCGGGCTCCGTCGAACGGCGCACCCGGCTGCGCGCCTTCCAGGAGGCGTGGCTGAAGGCGCTCCCCGCCATCGACTTCGCGAAACTGTCGCAGGAGGGCAAGGCGGACTATGTCCTGCTCAGGACGCACCTCGAGTACCAGCAGGCGCTCCTCGGCCGCGAGGAGCGGAATGAGCGCGACATCGCGCCGCTCGTGCCGTTCGCGCAGACCATCACCCGTCTGGCCGAAGACAGGCAGAAGCTCGAGTTCATCACGGCGGACGCGGCGCTGGCGGCCGTGCAGGCGCTCGGGACCGAAGTCGGGCAGGCCCGGGCCTCGCTCGACACGATGCTGGCGGGCGGCGCCAGGCCCGCGGGGCTGACGCCCGCCGTGGGCGTGCGCGCCTCCCAGCGCGTGGACGCCCTGCGCGGCGCGCTCCAGCAGTGGTTCGCGTTCTACAACGGCTACGACCCGGCGTTCACCGGGAAGGTCCCCGCCGCGTATCAGGACGTCGCGAAGGCGCTCACCGCGTACTCGACACTCATCCGCCAGAAGATCGGCGGGCTCGCGGGCGCGGCGCCCGCCATGGCGGCCGGCCCGGGCGTGGGCGGCGGCCGGGGCGGGGGGCGCGGGGGCCAGGCCCCTGAACCGGCGGCGGCCGACGACGAGATCGTGGGGGACCCGATTGGGCGCGAAGGCCTCCTGGAGGACCTCGCGGGGGAGATGATCCCGTACACGCCGGAGCAGTTGATCGAGATCGGCAACCGCGAGTACGCGTGGTGCGAAGGGGAGATGAAGAAGGCGTCGCGCGAGCTGGGGTTCGGCGACGACTGGCTGAAGGCGCTCGAGGCGGTGAAGAACAAGTACGTCCCGGCCGGCGGCCAGCCTGCCCTGATCCGGAATCTCGCGCTCGAGGCCGGGGCGTTCCTGAAGCAGCACGACCTGGTCACCGTGCCGCCGCTTGCGTCCGACATCTGGCGGATGCAGATGATGTCGCCCGAGCGCCAGCGGGTGAACCCGTTCTTCACCGGCGGCGAGACCATCAGCGTGTCGTATCCGACGAACACGATGACCGAGGAGGAGCGGCTGATGAGCATGCGCGGCAACGGCGTGCACGTGTCGCGCGCCACCGTGCAGCACGAGCTCATTCCCGGCCACCACCTGCAGGGGTTCATGGCCGAGCGCACGAACACCGCACCGCGCGCTGTTCGGCACGCCGTTCTACACCGAGGGGTGGGCGCTCTACTGGGAATTCGCCCTGTGGGACAAGGGCTTTCCGCGCTCGGCCGAGGACCGCATCGGCATGCTGTGGTGGCGCATGCACCGCGCCACGCGGATCATCTTCTCGCTCAACTTCCACCTCGGCCGGTGGACGCCGGAGCAGTGCATCGACTTCCTCGTCACGCGCGGCGGGCACGAGCGGTTCACCGCCACCGGAGAAGTGCGCCGATCGTTCGCCGGCAACTACTCGCCGCTCTACCAGGCGGCGTACATGCTCGGCGGACTGCAGCTGCGCGCCCTGGCGAAGGAAGTCGTGCCCGCGAAGCTGCCTGCCTCCAAGGCGTTCGCCGACGCCGTGCTGTGGGAAGGGCGGATGCCGATCGAAATACTCCGCGCCGTGCTCGGCGGGCGCCCGCTGACCCGCGACTACCGCGCGCAGTGGGCGTTCTACGGGGACGTGCCGGCCGCGAAGTGACGGGTCAGACCCGGGTCTGACCCCGGTCGCCCTCACTTGAGAAGCTCGACGCGCGTCCGGCCGGCGGCGCGCGCGAGCTTGCCGTCGCGGGTGAGCAGCGTCGCGTCGAGGGCGTCGGCGAGCGCCACGTAGGCCGCGTCGTACGCCGTGAGGTTGCGGCGGAGCTGCCAGATGCGCGGCAAGAGCATGGCGTGCTCGTGCCTCGTGATCGGCAGGTCCCGGAGGTCCTCGACGGCCTCCGCCGCCCTGGCCGGCGCCAGTTCGCCCGCCGCCGCGTAGCGGCGCAGCACGTGCGCCACCTCGACATCGACGAGATGGGGCGCGTGCAGCGCGGCGCGCGGGTCGAACAGCCGGCCCTCGACGGCGCGGCCTGCCGCCGTGCCGAGCAGCACCTCGATCACCACCGACGCGTCGACGACGATCATCGGGCGTCCCGCGCGGCCCGCACGGCCGCGGCAGGAGAGACGCGGGGTTCGATGGAGGCGCGGGCGTGCAGCCGTTCCCGCATCTCACGCGGGGTCGGCCGCTCGGCGACGCGCGACACCTCGGCAATCAGGTAGTCGGACAACGTCATTCCCTCCATCGCGGCGCGCGCTTTCAGGCGGTGGTGCAGGGCATCCGGCACGTTTCGCAGCTGAATCATCACGGGCATGTGAATAGCATGCTCGCATGTGGCAGACATGTCAATACCTTTCTCCGGCGGCGTCCCGGTCCGCGGGGCCGCTCCGGCGTCCCCGTTCCGAACGCAATCCGGATGCCGGACGCCGTCGTTGAGAAGTCCGTTCTGCAGAGGGGTTTCCCGCGATGCCGCGACACCGCGTGGCAGGAATTGCCACGCGGCCTGCCCGCCGGTGTTGCAGGAATTGACACGCGCGCACGGCGAGGGGCGAGTGGCACGATTGATACAGGAGTTCTGCTCCCGCCACGAATAGGAGGCGCACCGCCCCCCGACCTGATCAAGAATGCCCGCATGTTTTGCCGCTCCCTGCAGACGGCGGCGGCGATCGCACTCGCGATCGCGGGCTCGCGCACGCCCAGGAGCCGCCGCTTCCGGATGCGAAACAGTTCCTCGCCGAGTCCATGAGGCGACTGCGCAGCAACGACCTGCTGCGCAGCCGCTACACGTTCGCCGAAGAGGAGACCCGCTACACCTACGACTGGTCCGGGCGTGTCGTGAAGACGCAGCATCGCGTGTACGAAATCCATCCGTCGTTCGAGCCGGAGTTGACCTACCGCCGCCTGGTCAGCGTCAACCGCGTCCCGCAGAACGATCTGGCGAAGCGCGACGCCGAGCACCAGAAGAAGGTGCAGGAATGGACCGCCGCGCGGGAGAGCGAGGGGCAGAACGCCCGCGAGGCGCGCCTGCGCAGGGAGGCCGAGGAAGACAGAGCCGAGCAGGCGGTGGTCGACGAACTGACGGCGATCTACGACTTCCGCATGACGGGCCGCGAGACCATCGACGGGCGGCCCGCGATCGTCTTCGCGCTCGAGCCGAGGCCGGCGTACAGCCCGCGAACGCCGCAAGGCCGGATCATCAAGAGTTTCCGCGGGCGGGCATGGGTCGACGAGCAGGACCGCGAACTGGTGCGGCTGAAGACGGACGTCCTCGAGACGGTGTCGGTGAAGTTCGGGTTCATCTTCCGCCTGCTGAAAGGCAGCCGGGGCATCATGGAGCGGCGGAAGGTCGACGGCGAGACGTGGCTGCCGACCTACACGCGCTTCACCGGCGCCGGCCGCGTGTTCTTCATCTGGCGCGTCGATCTCGACCAGGAGACGTACTTCACGTCCTACCGGAAGCGAGACCCGGCGGGTTGAGCCCGCGCCTTTGAAGGCGGTATGATCCGGCCCGCGCCCCGCCTCGCGCCAGCCCATCAGCCCCGGGAGAACGCCGTGTCAGACCCGCACGAATTCGCACAGGCCACGCTCGAACAGTGGACCGCCGCCGCCGCCAAGTCGGCGCCCGGCGGCCGCGTGGACGCGCTCAACTGGATCACGCCCGACGGGCTCACCGTCAAGCCGCTCTACACCGCCGCCGACACCAGCAGCCTTCCGCACGCCGACACGCTGCCCGGCTTCGAGCCCTTTCTCCGCGGCCCGCAGGCCACGATGTACGCCGTCCGGCCGTGGACGATCCGCCAGTACGCCGGCTTCTCGACCGCCGAAGACTCCAACGCGTTCTACCGCGCGGCGCTCGCCGCCGGCGGCCAGGGCATCAGCGTGGCGTTCGACCTGGCCACGCACCGGGGCTACGACAGCGACCACCCTCGCGTCACGGGCGACGTGGGCAAGGCCGGCGTGGCCATCGACTCCGTCGAGGACATGAAGATCCTCTTCGACGGCATCCCGCTCGACCGGGTCAGCGTGTCGATGACGATGAACGGGGCCGTGCTGCCGGTGCTGGCGGGCTACGTCGTCGCCGCGGAAGAGCAGGGCGTGGACGAGGCCCGGCTCGCGGGGACCATCCAGAACGACATCCTCAAGGAGTTCATGGTCCGCAACACGTACATCTATCCGCCCGAGCCCTCGATGCGCATCGTCGCCGACATCGTCGAGTACACGGCGCGGCACATGCCGAAGTTCAACTCGATCAGCATCTCCGGCTACCACATGCAGGAGGCGGGGGCGAGCCAGGCGCTGGAGCTCGCCTTCACGCTGGCCGACGGCAAGGAGTACGTGAAGACGGCGCTCGATCGCGGCCTCGACGTCGACGACTTCGCCGGGCGGCTGAGCTTCTTCTGGGGCATCGGGATGAACTTCTATCTCGAGATCGCCAAGATGCGCGCCGCCCGCCTGCTCTGGGCGCGCATCATGAAGGGCTTCGGCGCGAAGAAGCCCAAGAGCCTGATGCTGCGCACGCACTGCCAGACCTCCGGGTGGAGCCTGACCGAGCAGGACCCCTACAACAACATCGTCCGCACGACCATCGAGGCGATGGCCGCCGTGTTCGGGGGCACGCAGAGCCTGCACACGAACAGTTTCGACGAGGCCATCGCGCTGCCCACCGAGTTCAGCGCGCGCATCGCGCGGAACACGCAGCTCATCATCCAGGAAGAGACGCACATCACGAAGGTCGATCGACCCGTGGGCGGGCAGCTACATGATGGAGGCGCTCACCGAGCAGATGGCCGACGCGGCCTGGGCGATCATCGGCGAAGTCGAGGCGATGGGCGGGATGACCCGGGCGGTGGACTCGGGCTGGGCGAAGCTGAAGATCGAGGCGGCCGCGGCGGAAACGCAGGCCCGCATCGACTCGGGCCGCGACGTCATCGTGGGCGTGAACAAGTACACGCTGACAGACGAGCCGCCGGTCGAGGCGCGGGAAGTGGACAACGTGAAGGTGCGCGAGGGCCAGATCGCGCGGCTCGAGCGGGTGAGGGCGTCGCGCGACGGCGCCGCGGTCGCCGCCGCGCTCGGCGCGCTGACCGAGGCGGCGCGCAGCGGCGGCAACCTGCTCGATCTGAGCATCCGCGCGATGCGCCTGCGCGCGACGGTGGGGGAGGTGAGCGATGCGCTCGAGGTGGTGTTCGGCCGGCACCGCGCGGACACGCACAAGGTGACCGGCGTGTACGCGGCGGCGTTCGACGCGGCGCCGGGATGGGCGGAGCTGCAGGCCGAGATCGCGGCCTTCGCGGACTCCCACGGCCGGCGCCCGCGGGTGATGATGGCCAAGCTCGGCCAGGACGGCCACGACCGCGGCGCGAAAGTCGTCGCCACGGCGTTCGCCGATCTGGGCTTCGACGTGGACATCGGCCCGCTGTTCCAGACGCCCGAGGAGTGCGCCCGCCAGGCCATCGAGAACGACGTCCACGCCATCGGCGTGAGCACGCTGGCGGCAGGGCACAAGACGCTCGTGCCGGCGGTCATCGCCGAGTTGCGGCGGCTCGGCGGCGAGGACATCTGTGTGTTTGTCGGCGGCGTCATCCCGCGCCAGGACTACGACGCGCTGCACGAGGCCGGCGTCAAGGGCATCTACGGCCCCGGCACGCCCGTCCCGGTGAGCGCGAGAGACGTGCTCGACCACATCCGCCGGGCCCAGTCCGGCGCGTGATCCCGGGGCCACGCCCATGCTGACGCCGGCCGACCGCGCGATGGTGGACGAGGTGACGGGCCCGCCGGGGCCCCGGCAGCGCCGCGCCATCGCCAAGGCCATCACCCTGCTCGAGTCGACGCGCGCCGACCACCGGCCGCGCGCCGACGACGTGCTCTCGGCGCTGCTGCCGCACAGCGGCCGGTCGTTCCGCCTCGGCATCTCGGGCGTGCCCGGCGTCGGCAAGAGCACGTTCATCGAGACGCTCGGCCTGCAACTCGTCGACCAGGGGCATCGCGTGGCCGTCCTCGCCGTGGACCCGTCGAGCTCGGTGTCGGGCGGGTCGATCCTCGGCGACAAGACCCGCATGGCGCGGCTCTCGGCCGACGACCGCGCCTTCATCCGCCCGAGCCCGTCGTCGGGCACGCTGGGCGGGGTGGCCGAGAAGACGCGGGAGTCGATGCTCGTCCTCGAGGCCGCCGGCTACGACGTCGTGATCGTCGAGACCGTCGGCGTCGGCCAGAGCGAGACGGCGGTGGCGGGCATGACCGACATGTTCGCGCTGCTCCAGCTGCCGAACGCGGGAGACGACCTCCAGGCCCTCAAGAAGGGCATCACCGAGCTTGCCGACATCATCGTCGTCAACAAGGCGGACATCGACGAGGACGCCGCCACGCGGGCGCAGGCGCAGATCACCTCGTCGCTCCGCCTGCTCGGCCTGCACGGCCGGTCCGAGGAGACGCCCGAGGATGCGGCCGAGTGGCGCCCGACCGTGCTGCAGGTCAGTGCGCTCACCGGGCAGGGGATGGCCCGATTCTGGGACGAGGTGTCGCGCTTCCGCGGGATGCAGTCGGCCGACGGCCGCTTCGCGCGCCGCCGTCAGCGGCAGAACGAGGCGTGGATGCGGGAGCGCCTCGAGGCCGGGCTGCGCGAGCGGTTCCGGGCCAACCCCGCCGTGAAGGCCGCGTGGCCGGGCGTGCTCGAGGACGTGCGCGCCGGCCGCCTCGCCGCCTCGGTCGCCGCCCGGCGGCTGCTGGACCTGATGGACTGACTCCCGCCGCCTGCTACCCTAAAGTCCCACGCCCTTCGAGCCGATAGCACCACTAATCAGCTGAAAGGACCGACCGTGGCAAAACGCCGGAACCGTTGTTTCCGAGGGGCGTCGCACATCCATCCGCCGAAGGGACTGGCACGTCGACGCCCGCGCGCCAGAATCCGACGCCGGCCGCGCGACGCGGCCCCTCCGCCGGAGATGGAGCCGCTCCATCCCGCTCCATCCCGCTCGAACACGTGCAGGCCGTCCTGAACGGCCTTGCCGATGCCGTCATCGTGACCGACGGCGAGGGGAAACTGCAGCTGTTCAACCGGGCTGCCGATCGCCTCCTGCCTCTCGGGATGATGGAGATTCCGCTCGCCGAATGGAGCGCGTACGGCGGGTTCCTCGGGCCGGACATGCAAACCCCCATGCCGGCGGACGAACTGCCCCCCTTGCGGGCGCTCCAGGGGGAGGTTGTCGACGACGTCCGAGAATCTACCTCCCCGGGACACGCGGCCCCGAGGGCCGGTGGATCAGCGTCAGCAGCCGGCCCATGATGGACGGCCGTGGCCGCATCAAGGGAAGCGTGACGACGGTCCGCGACATCACCGCGCGCAAACGGCAACTCGAACGCCATCACCTGCTGTCGAACATCGTCGAGGAGACGGCCGACGCCGTGCTCGTCACCGACAGTCTGGGGCACATCGTCTACGTCAACGCGGCGTTCGAGCGGACGACCGGGTTCAACCGGGCCGACGTGCTTGGCGAGAACCCGAGGCTGCTCAAGTCCGGGATGCACTCACGCAACTTCTACGAGGATCTCTGGACGAGGCTGCTTCGCGGCGAAGTGTACCGAGGGACGCTCATCGACCGCCGGAAGAGCGGGGAGGTCTACCTGTCGAGCCAGACCATCACTCCGCTGCGCACGCCTGATGGCGCGATTTCCCACATGGTGTCCATCGCGACGGGACCTCACCGGCCGGCGGGACGACGCCGACCGCGGGGACGACCTGCGGCTTGCGCAGTCCGTCGCGAGCCAGTTGTTCCCGACGCCCCCGGGGCGCGACGATGATTCGGACGCGTGAGACGGCAGACGGCCGCCGCCGCACCGGGGCCGTTCCCGGGCGCCACGGCAGCCAGGGAACCTCACGCCGGCCGCCGCCGTCAACTATACTGATCCGACAGACACAGTGAAGCGGGCGGCCGGAGCGATGCTCCAGGCGGCCGGCTCTTGTTCGATTTCGGCCAATTCCGCGTCGGCGACCGTGCCAGGAGACCCCCAATGGCGCAGCGTCCCCGTCTCGCGTCGTACTCGCGTCACTCCGGACCGCAGCTCGTCCGCGCAACTCTCGCCGGGTGCCACGCCTCCTCGCCTCCGCCAGGAACGTGCTCACCGGCCACCTGTCGGTGTCGTCCCGCCTCCTCCGGCTCATCGTCGACAGCCTCGCCGAGGGCGTCGTGGTCGCGAACATGGAGGGGCGGTTCGTGCTGTTCAATCCCGCCGCCGAACGCATTCTGTCGCTCGGGTTCAGGGACGTTCCGCTCCAGGACTGGAGTTCGGTCTACGGGACCTACAAGCCCGACATGGTCAGCCCGTTTCCGGCCGAAGAGCTGCCGCTGGCACGATCGCTCCGCGGCGAGGTGGTGGATGACTGCGAGATCTTCATCCGCAGGAACGGCGGTCCCGAGGGCGGCTGGATCAGCGTCAGCAGCCGGCCGATCGCGGACAGCAACGGCCGCACCCTGGGCGGCGTGGTGACGTTCCGCGACATCACGGCCCTGAAGCACCAGCTCGAGCGCCACCAGCTCCTCTCGAAGATCGTCGAGGATACGGCCGACGCCGTCCTCGTCACCGACAGTGCGGGGAACATCGAGTACGTCAACGCCGCGTTCGAAGAGATGACGGGATTCACCAGGTCCGAAGTGCTGGGCAAGAACCCCAGGCTCCTCAAGTCGGGCCATCATTCACGGAGCTTCTACGAGGATCTCTGGGAGAAGCTGCTCCGGGGCGAAGTGTTCCGCGAGACGATCACCGACCGCCGGAAGAGCGGCGAGTTCTACCTGTCGAGTCAGACCATCACGCCCCTGAAATCGCCCGACGGGACGATCTCCCACCTGGTCTCCATCGCCACGGACGTGACCGAGCGCCGAAAGGCCATGGACCTCGAGAACGATCTGCGCCTCGCCCGGCAGGTCCAGCAACGCCTGTTTCCGCCGGCGCCGCCGAGCGTCCCCGGCCTCGACGCGTGGGGCGTGTCGATTCCCGCGCACGCGACCGGCGGCGACTACTTCGACTTCCTGACGCTGCCGGGTGGCGCGCTCGGCCTCGTCATCGGCGATGTCAGCGGCCACGGGTTCGACTCGGCCATCCTGATGGCGCAGGTGCGCGCGCTGGTGCGGGCGGCCGCGCGCCGCGAATCCGATCCGGCCAGGATCCTGTCGGAGGTGAACGCGCTGCTCGTGCCCGACCTCGGCGAGAACCGGTTCATCGGCATGATCGTCGTGGCGATCGAGCCGCACACCCGAAGCGTCACGTACGCCAATGCCGGGCACACGCCCGGCTACATCCTCGACCAGGAGGGACGCGTCAGGATGGAGCTGACGTCGACGGGCCTGGTCCTCGGCCTCTTCTGCGACGCGGTGTTCGTCACCGAGCAGGGACCGGCGCTCGACCCCGGCGACCTGCTCGTGCTGTTCACCGACGGCGTGACGGAGGCCGCAGACCGCGGATGGCAGGATCTGCGGCCCCGAGTGGGCGCTCGACATCGTGCGCGCGCACGCGCACCTCGCCTCGGCCGGGATCCTCGACGCGCTCTGCGAAGCTGTCCGGTCCATTACGGGCGATTCCGCAGGACGACGTCACGCCATCGTCTGCCGGGCGAGCGCGCGCAGCACGGACGACGTCACGGCGCATTGGCTGCGCGGAGAGGTCGCCGGGACGCGCAGGCGGCGTCGTGAGCGGTAGCACGGAAGCGGCGCCGAGCGCAGCAGGGCTCGGCGCGCTGAGACAATCAGGGCCTGGAGTGGCGCACTACAAGGGAGACGTGGACATGAGGAACGTACTGCTGGCGACCGCCGTGACGTTGACCTTGGCTGTGGTGTTCGCGGCGCCGGGCGCCGTTCTCGCGCAGGCGGGCAAGGACCAGGCGAAGCACGTGCAGGTGGTGAAGCTCTCGTTCGACGACAAGGGTTACGTCGTGACTCCGTCCACCGTGACGAAGGGCGTGCCGGTGAAGATGGAAGTGGACCTCGACACCGTCAAGGGCTGCATGCGCACGGTCGTCATCGACGCCTTCAACGTGAAGCAGACCGTGAAGGCCGGCGCGACGACCATCGAGTTCACGCCGACCAAATCCGGGCCGATTCAGATTGTCTGCGGCATGAACATGGGCAAGGGCCAGTTCACCGTCGCCGAGCCCGCCGCCGAAGTAGCGCCGCGCGCGTCGGCCGACCCCGCGAGAGGGTCAGTGCACCGTGTAGGGCTCGCTGAGCGTGAACGGGGCGATCCGGGCGTCGAACGGGTCGCCCCCGTCCGTCACCATCCCGTAGGTCCCCTCCATCATCCCGAACGGCGTCGGCAGCGGGCAGCCCGACGTGTAGGTGTGCGACTCGCCCGGGTGCAGCACCGGCTGTTCGCCGACGACGCCGGGCCCGTTCACCTCCTCCACGCGGTTGTTCCCGTCGGTGATGATCCAGTGGCGCGTCATGAGCTGGACGGTGTCGTCGCCCTCGTTCGAGATCGTCACGGTATACAGGAAGAACCAGTGCTGCGACTTGGGGTTGGAGCGCTCGGGGGAGTACTCGGCCTCGACCCGGACGCGGACGTTGCGCGTGACGGCTTCGGATGTGGACATCGTCTGTCCATGGTGAACGAAGCGGCGATGCCCGCGCAAGTGGCCGTGTCGCGTCCCTGACGCCGCCCCTGCCCTCAGCAGGCGAGCAGCCCGGAGGAGCGCAGCCACCGGCGCGCCTCGGCGTGGTGCGGGCAGACGCGCGCCAGCTCGCGCCAGAACCGCGGCGAGTGGTCGAGGTGGCGCAGGTGCGTCAGCTCGTGCAGCAGCACGTAGTCGCGCACCTCGGCGGGCACCTGGACCAGGCGCCAGTTGAGCGAGATGCGCCCCGACGGCGAGCACGATCCCCAGCGGGTGCGCTGGTTCCTGATGGTCACCGCCGAGACCGCGAGCCCGTGGATGCGCGCGAGCTCGAGGAGGCGCGCGGGAAGCGCGTGTGCGGCGAGCGTGCGGAGGCGCGCTTCGGCCTCCGGCGTCAGGCGCGCGGCCTCGAGGGCGAGCGCCCGGCGATGGCGCTGGCGGTCGATCCACGCGCGGCGGGCCAGGAGGAACCGCTCCGCCTCGGCGCGCGACCCGTGCCACGGCACCGTGACGCGCACCACCCCGTCGGCGCGCAGCCGCAGGATGTAGTGGCGCGCGCGCCGCTGGCGGACGAACACGACGGCGGCGGCGACGCCCGGCACCGGCACGACGGCGCCGCCCGCGCGCGGCGCGGCGCGGTAGGGAAGCGGCAGCTGCGTTCCGGGAGTCCGGTCGTCCCCCATCGCGTCATCATGCCACGCCGCGGCCAGGCGCCGTGTTTCCTCCGCCGGGTCGTGCCGCCTCCCGGGGTAGAATCCATGGAGGCATCCGCGAGACGCCGGCAACTGCATGGAACGCACCACCTGGGGCAAGATCAACGAACTGTTCGAGGCCGCGCGCCACGTTCCCGCCGAGGAGCGCGAGGCCTGGGTGCGCGCGGCGACGGCCGACGAGCACGTGCGGGCGGAGGTGCTCTCGCTGCTGCACGCGCACGAGGACGATCCGTGGTTCGTCGATCAGCCGGGCGGCACCCGGACGCCGGCCCGCGTCACGCCGGCCGGGGCATGGCCGGGAAAGCCCACGCCGACCCCGCGGGTGCTGGCCTGGTGCCACGCCCACCCCTTCGCGCCTTCGCCGCGCGCCTGAGCCGAAAGCCGGAGAGCATTTCGCGGCGTACCGCCTCGTGCGCGAGATCGCCCGCGACCCGGCGCGCGTGGTCTTCGAAGCCGTGGCCACCGGCAGCAGCCCGCACCCGCGGGTCGCGCTGCACGTGCTCGCCGCCGACGCGAGCGACCCTGTGGTGTCGGCGCGGCTGCACGCCCAGGGTGATCTCCTCGCGCGCCTGGATCACCCCGCCATCCCGCGCCTGCTGAACGGCGGCGTGACGGCGGACGGGACGGTCTATCTCGCCTTCGAGTACGCGACCGGCGACGCCGCTCGACGAGTGGTGCCGCGCGCGCCGGCTCGCGGTGCGCGGCCGCGTGGAGCGGGTCGCGGCCGTATGCGACGCCGTCCAGCACGCGCACGAGCACCTGGTCGTCCACGGCGGCCTGCGGCCGTCGAACATCCTCGTGCCGGCCGGCGAGGCGCTGAAACTGCTCGACTGCGGCATGGCGGCGCTTGTCCGCGAGGCGGGGCCCGGCGGCGGCGAGGCGCCGCTGCACGCGTCGATGAGTCCCGAGCAGGCGCGCGGCGAGGCGCTGACCACCGCCAGCGACGTGTACGCGCTGGGCATCCTGCTCTACACGCTGCTCACGGGCTACCCGCCCTACGAAATCGCGGGCCAGGCGCCCGCGCGCGCCCGCCAGATGATCTGCGAATCGGAGCCCGACGTCCCCAGCACGATCGTCGGCCGGAGCGATCGGCGCGCGCTGGCCGGCGCCCTCGATCGCATCATGCTGAAGGCGCTCAGCAAGAACCCGCGCGAGCGGTATGCCACCGCCGCCGCCCTCGCCGCCGATCTGCGCGCGTGGCTCGACGGCCGGCCGGTGTCGGTGGCGCAGGCCCCGGCCTGGTCGCGCGCCGCGGCGGGCGCCGGTGCGGCGCGGCGCGGCGCGGGTGCCGCGGTGATGCTCGCGCTGGCAGCCGGAGCGGGCGTCCTCGGGTGGCAGGCGACGCAGATGCGCGGCGAGCGCGACCAGGCCCGCGCGAGCCTGGCCGACGCCGAGCGGGCGAAACAGGCCGTCGAGGAGCGCGTGGCCCGGACCACCGTGACAGACCTGCGGCTCACGGTGGCCGGGGCGGCAAACGACCTGGCGATCGCCGAGCGCCGCGGCGGCGACCTCGCGAAGGCCGAGGCCCTGTGGGAGCAGTCGCTCGCCGACGTGCGGCCCGCGCTCGACGCCGAGCCTGCCGACGCCCGCGTGCTCGAACACGCCGCCAACGTGCGGGCGTTTCTGGGGTCGCTCTGCCGCTCGCAGCGCCGATTCGACGACGCGCTGGGGCACTACCGCGCGGCGCTCCGCGCGCGCGAACGCGGGGCCGCGCTGAAGGACGCGCCGCCATCGGCGCCACTGGCGCGGGCCGGCGCCGAGGTCGATGTCGCGCGGCTGCTGCTCGATCTCGTCGAGGTGCGGCCGCCGAGCCAGGCCGACGCCGCCCGCCTGCGCGAGGCCGGCGCGCTCATCGCCCGGGCCGGCCCTGTCCTGCGCGGTGCCGCGGACGCGTCGCCCGCCACGCCCGAGGCGATCGCCGAGCTGGATCGGCAGGCGGCCCGGCTGCGCCGCCTGACGGCGCGGCGGCGGTAGCGCGGCCGCACCCGCGGCCGCGACGCCGGTTTCAGGATGACCAGCCGGGCGGCCACGGGATAGAATCAGCGGCTGGCCCCCCAGGCCCGGCGGAATCCTTGACTCAACAACTCGTTCGGTTCGCCCCCTACAGTCTCTGTGTGCTCCTGCTCGCCGCCCTGGCGGCCGGGCCCTGTTCTGCCCAGGAGGGCGGGGGGCCGGCCGCGCCGCGCCCCGACGGGTTCCCGACGCCCGCGGCCACCGTCGCGCGCGATGGCGCCGGCCGTGTCGTCGTGCGCGCCACGCGCGTCACCGAGCCGATGACGATCGACGGCGCCCTCGACGAGCAGGCTCTACACGCGCGTCCAGGCCATCGACGGCTTCCTCCAGCAGGAGCCCCACGAAGGGCAGCCCGCCACGCAGAAGACGGAGGTCTGGCTGCTCTACGACGACAGGAACGTCTACGTGACCGCGCGCTGCTGGAGCACGGAACCCGATCGCATCGTGGCCAACGAGATGCGCCGCGACTCGTTCGCGCTCTTCCAGAACGACAACTTCGCGGTGCTGTTCGACACGTTCCACGACCGCCGCAACGGGCTCCAGTTCCAGTCGAACGCCGCTCGGCGGCCTGAGCGACAGCCTCATCACCGACGAGCGCGACTCGAACCGCGACTGGAACACCGTGTGGGACGCGCGGGCCAGGCGGTTCGACGAGGGCTGGATCGTGGAGATGGCCATCCCGTTCCGCTCGCTGCGATACCCGGCGCCCGGGCCCGCAGGACTGGGGCGTGCAGTTCAGGCGCGTGGCGCGCGGCGCGAACGAGTTCTCGTACCTCACGCCGATGCCGGCCGCGTTCACCCAGCGCGCGATGGTGCGCGTGTCGCAGGCGGCCACGCTGGTCGGCCTCGAGGCGCCGAAAGCCGCGCTCAACCTCGAGGTGAAGCCGTACGCGCTCGGCGGCGTGGACGACCGACCTGGCGGCCACGACGCCGTACACGAACGACCCGTCGGCCGCCGCCGGCCTCGACGCCAAGTACACGCTTCAGGAACGGCCTCGTGGCCGATGGCACCATCAACACGGACTTCGCGCAGGTGGAAGACGACGAGCAGCAGGTGAACCTGACGCGGTTCAGCCTGTTCTTTCCGGAGCGCCGCGACTTCTTCCTCGAAGGCGCCGGCATCTTCGCCTTCGGCGGCGCGAGCGTGAGCCCGCGCGGCGGCGGCGGCGGCCCGCCGAGCAACACGCCGATCCTCTTCTACAGCCGCAAGATCGGCCTGTTCGAATACGGCGACGACGAAACCGCGGCCGTGCCGCTCCTCGCGGGCGGGCGCCTCACCGGTCGGACAGGCGCGTACACCGTCGGCGCGCTCAACATCCAGCAGCGCGCGGAGGCGTCGGTCGGCGCCCCGTCCACGAACTTCTCCGTCGTGCGCCTCAAGCGCGACATCCTGAAGCAGAGCAGCGTGGGCGTGGTCTTCACCAACCGATCACAGGCGGTGAACGGGGACGGTTCCAACCAGACCCTCGGCGCGGATGCCTCGTTCACGTTTCTCCGCAACCTGACCATCAACACGTACGTCGCGCGCACGCGGACCGGGGGGATGGCCGGCAACGACGCCAGCTACCGCGGCGACGTGCAGTGGATGGGCGACCGCTACGGCTTCGAGGCCGAACACCTCACCGTCGAGCGGAACTTCAACCCGGAAGTCGGGTTCCTGCGCCGCGAGGACTTCCGCCGCAACTTCGGCAGCTTCCGGTTCAGTCCGAGGCCCGCCGGGCCCTCGCGCGTCCGGAAGTACCAGTTCGAGACGAGCTTCGATCACTTCACCGACACCAACGGCCGCCTCGAGACGCAGGTGGCGACGGCGCAGGCCGGCATGGACCTCCAGAACGGCGACGAGTGGCGGCCTGGAGTTCAAGAACAACTACGAGTTCCTCGACGAGCCCTTCGAGATCGCCGAGGGCCTGTTCCTGCCGGTCGGCGGGTACCGGTTCAACGAAGTCGAGGCGCGGTACACGATCGGGCCGCAGCGCAAGGTGAACGGCAGCCTGTGGGCCGGCGGCGGCCAGTTCTTCGACGGCACGCGCACGGAAGTCGGCTACCGCGGCCGGATCGAGCTGACCAGCCGGCTCGGCCTCGAGCCCGGGATCGCCTTCAACTGGGTCGATCTGGCGGAGGGCTCGTTCGTCGCGAAGCTCCTGACGGCGCGCGCCACCTACAACCTGTCGCCGCGCAAGGCCCTGATGGCGCTTGTCCAGTACAACTCCGCCGGCGACCTCGTCGGGGCCAACGTGCGGTTCAGGTGGGAGTTCCGCCCCGGCTCGGACCTCTTCGTGGTCTACAACGAAGGCCGCGACACCTCGCTCGGCGTCAACCGCGCCGAGCTGAGCTCGCGGTCCTTCGTCGTCAAGGTCACGCGCCTGGTCAGGTTTTAGGGCGGCGCTGCGCGGCGAGGAACTCGAACACCTTCGGCATGTTCGGCACGACGACGTCGGAATGGTTGCCGCCGGGCACCTCGATGTAGGTGACCGGCACGCCGAGGCGCTTCATCTCGGCCACCATGTTCCGCGAGCCCGCCACGTTCACCGTCGGGTCGGCGTCGCCGTGGACGACAATCTGCGGGATGCCCTTCATGCTCGCGACGGATGCCGGGCTGCCGGTGCCCGAGAACGGGCCGACCGCCGCCCACAGGTCCGGGTACTTGGCGGCGAGATGCCACGTGCCGATCGCGCCCATCGAGTGTCCGATGAGATAGATGCGACGCGCATCGACGTTGTAGTCGTCGCGCATCCGGCGCACCACTTCGAGCACGTCCTTCTCGCTCAGGTCGAGGCGGCGGCGCGTGGCGGCGTCGGGCGCGCCTCCCATGGCCGCGCCGTAGAACCCGTCCACGCGGTAGCCGAGCGGCGCCGCCAGCAGGAAGCCGTGCTGCTCCGCGAGCCTCACGGCCGCGCCATCGTAGGCGTCGAAGAACGAATCCTCGTTCCCGCCGAGGCCGTGGAGCGCAATCACCAGCGGGGTCGGCGTCGCGGCACGGTACGCGGCCGGCACGTGCACGCGGTACGGCATCACCTCGCCGGCGCCCTCCAGGAGATAGTGGCGCTCCATGCTGCCCGTGCGCCCCTTGTAGGGATCCTCACCCTTCTTCACGGCGGCGAGCACGGCCTCGGCCGCCCGAAGCTCCACGGCGGTGTCGAAGGTGCCGCGGCCCACGCGCCCGCGGTTGACGTTGCGGATGAAGTCGCCCGGGTAGCGGATGTCCGCGCGCACCGCCTCGGGCGCGGCGGCGGCGCCGGCCTCGAGGGCGCGCAGCCGCTCATCGAGGCCCTTGTGCACGACGAGGCCGAGCCGCGCGGCGCCAAGGGAGGTGTCGCCGTCGAACAGCTCGGCTTCGAGCGTGTAGACGCCGTCCGGCACCGTGGCGAGATCGAGCTCCATCGGGAACGGCGATTCGCGCAGGTCGCGGGCGACGCCATCGAGGCGCCCGAACTCCCGCACCGTCTCCATGGGCGGCGGCGCGGCGGCCCGGGCCGCGCCCGGCTTCGCGCGCCGCGCGCCTGAGCAGCGACACGCGCGCCGAGAGCGCCGGCGTGAGATCGATCTCCGGCTTGTAGATCTGCTCCAGCCGCGCGGCGTACGGCTCGGAGGAGTCGACAATCGTGCGCTCGCTTCGGATCACGAGCGAGTTCCGGTAGTCGAGCGCCGGCGTCCACGCGTCGCCGGCGAGCAGCGCCATGCCTTTGGCCAGCTGGCGCCGCGCCTCGCCGACATCGCCCGCACGCGTGGCCGCGATGAGCGCCTTGTCCACCGCGTCGAGCTGCGCCTTCAGCTCGCCCTGCGGGTTCGCCGTCGCCTTGCGGGTGTTGTAGGTGACGCGCAGGCTGCTCAGCCCCGGCAGCGCCTGCGCGGCAGCCAGCACGGGCAGGAGGATGAGCGCGGCGGCCAGCCAGACCCCCAGCGGGCGAGCCAGGCGCACGGACGAACAGGGAGAAGCCACTCGGTCGCTCGGCATGACGGAAGTCCTCCGCAGGGGACGGGACGCGCGGCCGGCAGTGTACTCCCTGCCGGCGGGCGAAGGCCACATCCTGGTGTTCGCAGCCGGGGCCGCAGGTGTTATAGTTCGCCTCAAGAACTTCACGGTTCGGTGCTTCAGAGACAGTCCTGAACCGCACAAATGGCGGCTGTTAGTTGCCCATGCGAACTATATCGGTCCCGTTGATCGCGGTGCTCGCGCTGGCCGCCCTCGGCTTCGGCGCGCCGGGTGTCGCGCGTGCCCAGGCCGGCAGCGACCTGTGGCTCCGCTACGACCCGATCGCCGACGAGGCGGCGCGATCCGCCTACCGCCGGGCGGTCTCGGCGATTGTCGTGCCCTCGGACACCGCGACGGGCCGCATCGTGAAGGATGAACTGCAGCGCGGCTTGCGCGGGCTGCTCGGCGCCGAGGTGCCCGTCGCCGGCGCGGTGACCGGCGCGGGCGCCGTCATCGCCGGCACGCCGGGCACGTCTCCCCTCGTCGCCGCGCTCGGCTGGACCGAGGCGCTCGACCTCGCCGGCGACGAGGGCTACCTCATCCGCTCGGCGACGGTCGGCGGGCACGCGGCCACCGTCATCGCGTCGCGCGGCGAGGCCGGCGCGCTCTACGGGGCGTTCCACTTCCTGCGCCTCATCCAGACGAAGCAGCCGCTTCGATCGGCCTCGACATCGCCGAGCGGCCCGCGCCTGGCGCTGCGGCTGCTGAACCACTGGGACAACCTCGACGGCACCATCGAGCGCGGCTACGCGGGCGCGTCGCTCTGGAACTGGGCCGAACTGCCGGAACGCCCCGATCCGCGCATCACCGAGTACGCCCGGGCCAACGCGTCGATCGGCATCAACGGCGCCGTGCTCAACAACGTGAACGCGCGCCCCGAATCGCTCTCGCCCGCGTATCTCTCGAAGGCGGCCGCCATCGCCGGCATCCTCCGGCCCTATGGCATCCGCGTGTACCTGTCCGCGAACTTCGCCGCCCCGCGCACGCTCGGCGGCCTCGCGACCGCCGATCCGCTCGACCCGGAGGTCGCCCGCTGGTGGCGCGCGAAAGCCGACGAGATCTACCGCGTGATTCCGGACTTCGGCGGGTTCCTCGTCAAGGCCAACAGCGAAGGGCAGCCCGGCCCGCAGGACTACGGCCGCACGCACGCCGACGGCGCCAACGTCCTCGCCGACGCGCTCGCGCCCCACGGCGGCATCGTCATGTGGCGCGCCTTCGTGTACTCGGCCGATGTCGATCCCGACCGGGTCAAGCGCGCCTACCTCGAGTTCGTGCCCCTCGACGGCCGCTTCCGCGACAACGTCATCGTCCAGGTGAAGAACGGCCCGCTCGACTTCCAGCCGCGCGAGCCGTTCAGCCCGCTCTTCGGCGCCATGCCGCGCACGCCGCTGATGGCCGAGTTGCAGATCACGCAGGAGTACCTCGGCCACTCGAACCACCTGGTCTACCTGGCGCCGATGTGGAAGGAGTTCCTCGACGCCGACACCTACGCGGCGGGCCCCGGCTCGACCGTGGCGAAGGTCATCGACGGGACGCTGCACGGCCATCGCCGGACCGGGATGGCCGGCGTCGCCAACACCGGGCGCGACGCGAACTGGACGGGCCACCTCTTCGGGCAGGCCAACTGGTATGCCTACGGGCGCCTCGCCTGGAACCCCGGCCTCACGGCCGAGGGGATCGCCGACGAGTGGATCGCGATGACGTGGGGGCACGCCCCCGCCGTGGCGTCCACGATCCGATCGCTCATGCTCGGCTCGCGCGAGACGCTGGTCGACTACACGATGCCGCTCGGCCTGCACCACCTGATCGGCGGCGATCACTACGCGCCGATGCCCGAGAACGACGACCCGCGCCGCGCCGACTGGTCGGCCATCTACTATCACCGCGCCGATGGCGCCGGCATCGGCTTCGATCGGACCACGCGCGGCAGCAACGCCGTCGGCCAGTATCGATCGCCGCTCCGCGAGCGGTGGAACGACCCGGCCACGTGTCCCGAGAACCTGCTGCTCTGGTTCCATCGCCTGCCGTGGGATCACCGGCTGGCCTCGGGAGGCACGCTCTGGGACGGCCTGGTCCGCCACTATCGGCGCGGCGCCGAGCAGGCCGCCGGGATGGTCACGGCGTGGGAATCGCTCCGCGGCAAGGTCGACGAACCGCGCTACCTGGCCGTGCTGGAGAAACTGCGCCGGCAGGCCGCCGACGCCGCGGCCTGGCGCGACAAGAACCTGCGCTACTTCCAGCAGTTCAGTGGACGGACGTGGTGAGGACCCGGGAAGGGACAGACATGGCGAGCATCGATCAGCGGCTGCCGGTGAGAGAAAAAGTCGGGTACGCGATGGGCGACGTCGCGACGAACTTCTTCTTCCAGTCGATGATTCTCTACCAGACCCGCTTCTACACCGACACCGTCGGCCTCTCGGCGGTGGCCGTGGGCACCATGTTCCTGGTGCTGCGGCTGGCCGACGCCGTCTTCGATCCGGCCATCGGCGCGCTGGCGGATCGGACACGCACGCGGTGGGGGAGCTTCCGCCCCTGGGTGCTGTGGACGGCCGTGCCCTTCGGCGTGGTCTTCTGGCTGGTGTACGTGACGCCGGATGTCGGCCCGACCGGCAAGCTGATCTACGCCTACCTGACGTACTCGCTGCTGATGATGCTCTACTCCGCCAACAACACGCCGTACTCGGCGCTGATGGGCGTCATGACGGGCGACGCCGGCGAACGGAGCGGCCTGGCCAGCTACCGGTTCGTGGGCGCGCTGGTCGGCCAGTTCATCATCCAGGCCCTGCCGCTGCCGCTCGTCGCCAAGCTCGGCGCCGGGAACTCCGCGCGGGGCTGGGCGCTGACCATGGCCATCTTCGGCGGGCTGATCATCGTCTTGAACCTCGTCACCTTCGCGAGCACGCGCGAGCGGGTGCTGCCGCCGCCCGGCGCGCGGCATCCCCTGCGCGACGACCTGAAAGACGTCTTCACGTGCCGGCCGTGGCTCGTGATGTTCGTCCTGACGCTGCTCGTCTTCACGATGCTCGTCGTGCGCGGCAGTTCGTCGAACTACTTCTTCGCCTACTACCTGGACCAGCAGGCGCATCAGAGGCGCTCCTCGCCTCGGTCGGCCTCGCGGGGCTCGGCGGAGAGGCGACCGGCTGGAAGGCCGCGCTCGACGGCCTCGGCCTGCTCGTGAAGCCGGACAACTCCAACGCGTCGGCCGTCGGCCTGAGCCTGTTCTTCGTCATCGGCAGCCTGGTCCAGATTGTCGGCATCGTCGTCTCCAAGCCCCTGGCCGACCGGTTCGGCAAGAAGGCCGTCTTCATCTCGGGCGTCGCGGTGACGACGGTGGCCACGCTGGCGGTCTATCTCGTCGGGCCGACCTCCGTCGGCCTGCTGTTCTGGCTGGGCGTCCTGTGGGCCATCGGGTGGGGCCCGACCGTGCCGCTCCTGTGGGTGATGATCGCCGACGTGGCGGACTACTCGGAGTGGAAGACGTCGCGCCGCGCCACGGGGTTCATGTTCGCCGGCATCCTCTTCGCGCTGAAGGCCGGCCTGAGCCTGGGCGGCGCGTTGAGCGCGTGGATCATCGACGCCTACGGTTACGTGCCGAACGCCGTGCAGTCGGAACGCGCGCTGCAGGGCATCAGGCTCGGGACCAGCGTCTACCCCGCGATCGCCCTCGGCTTCGTCCTCGTCTGTCTCGCGATCTACCCGATTGGCAAAGCGCTCGGCCTGCGAATCCAGGCGGAGCTCACTGAGCGCCGCAGGGCGTACGCGGCAACGGAGGCGTGATGGCACCGACGACAGGCGCGGCAGAGGCACCGTATCGCGATCGGAAGCGGAGCGCGGACGAGCGCACCGCGGACCTGCTCGCGCGGATGACGCTCGAAGAGAAGGTCGCGCAGATGCTCTGCGTCTGGCAGCGGAAGCCCGCGATGCTCGTCGACGAACAGGGCCGGTTCGACGCGGAGAAGGCGCGGCAGCACTTCGGCCACGGGCACGGCCTCGGCCAGGTCGGGCGGGCCGAGTGACGCGGGCGGCGGCCTGACCGCGCGCGGCATGGCCGAGCTCACCAACGCCATCCAGCGGTTCTTCGTCGAGCGAGTCGCGGCTGGGCATCCCGGTGATCGTGCACGAGGAGTGCCTGCACGGGCACGCGGCGAAGGAAGGGACGAGCTTCCCGCAGCCGATCGGCCTCGGCGCGACGTTCGACCCGGATCTGGTGGAGCGGCTCTATGCGATGACCGCCGCCGAGGCGCGGGCGCGCGGCACGCACCAGGCGCTCACGCCCGTCGTGGACGTGGCGCGCGAGCCGCGCTGGGGGCGCGTGGAGGAGACCTTCGGCGAGGACCCGCACCTGGTGGCGCGGCTGGGCGTGGCCGCCGTGCGGGGCTTCCAGGGCGACGCGACCTTCCGCGACAAGACGCGCATCATCGCCACGCTGAAGCACTACGCCGCGCACGGCCAGCCGGAATCGGGCACCAACTGCGCGCCGGTGAACGTGTCGATGCGGGTGCTGCGCGAGACGTTCCTCTCGACGTTCAAGGCGGCCATCCAGGAGGGCGGCGCCCTCAGCGTGATGCCGTCGTACAACGAGATCGACGGCGTGCCGTCGCACGCGAACCGGTGGCTCATCGAAGAGGTGCTCCGCGGCGAGTGGGGGTTCCGCGGCTTCACCGTGTCCGACTACTTCGCGATCCGCGAACTGCACGAGACGAAGACGAACGCGACCAGCCACTACGTCGCGCGGGACGGGAAGCACGCGGCGGAGATCGCGGTGCGCGCCGGCGTGGACATCGAGCTGCCGGATCCCGACTGCTATCCGCACCTGGTCGAACTGGTGCGCGAGGGCACGATCCCGGAGTCGCTCATCGACGATCGCGTGCGGCCGATGCTGCGCGCGAAGTTCCAGCTGGGACTGTTCGACGACCCCTACGTCGATCCCGACGAGGCCGAGCGGATCGTGCGCGACCCGTTCCATCGCGCGCTGGCGCTCGAGGCGGCCAGAAAGACGATCACGCTGCTCAAGAACGACGGCGGCGTGCTGCCGCTCGACGAGCACCGGGTGACGCGCCTCGCCGTCATCGGGCCGAACGCCGACCGCGTGATGCTCGGCGGGTACAGCGGCGTGCCGCTTCACGCCGACACGGTCCTCCAGGGCATCCGCCTCCGGGCGCCCGCCGGTGTCGAGGTCCTCTTCCACGAGGGCTGCAAGGTCACCATCGGCGGCTCGTGGCAGCAGGACGAGGTGACCGCCGCCGATCCCGACGAGAACCGGCGCAGCATCCGCGAGGCGGCCGCCGTGGCGGCGCAGGCCGACGTGGTCGTGCTCGCCATCGGCGACAACGAGCAGACCTCGCGCGAGGCGTGGGCCGCGAACCACCTCGGCGATCGGCCCAGCCTGGATCTGCCCGGCCAGCAGGACGAACTGTTCGAGGCCGTCGCGGCCACCGGGAAGCCGGTCGTCGTGCTGCTGTTCAGCGGGCGGCCGGCGTCGATCCCGCGCATCGCCGCGCGCGCGGACGCGATTCTCGAGCTCTGGTACCTCGGCCAGGAAACCGGCACCGCCGTGGCGAACGTGCTGTTCGGCGACGTCGACCCCGGGCGGCAAGCTGCCGATCACGATTCCGCGCTCAGCGGGGCACGTGCCGGCCTACTACAACTACAAGCCGTCCGCGCGGCGGGGCTACCTCTTCGACTCGGTCGCGCCGCTCTACCCCTTCGGCTTCGGCCTCAGCTACACGACGTTCGCCTTCGAACACCTCAGGCTCGACCGCGACGTCATCGGCGCGGGCGACACCGCGCGGGTGTCGGTGGACGTGGTGAACACGGGAACGCGTCCCGGCGACGAAGTCGTCCAGCTCTACATCCGCGACGTCGTGAGCAGCGTCACGCGGCCGGTCAAGGAGCTGAAGGGGTTCCAGCGCATCACGCTGGCCCCGGGCGAGCGCCGCACCGTCGTCTTCGACGTCACGCCGGAGCAGTTGGCGTTCTACGACATCGACATGGCGTGGCGCGTCGAGCCGGGCGAGTTCCGCCTCATGGTCGGCTCGTCGTCCAGAGACGAGGATCTCCAGTCCGTGACGCTGCGCGTGGAGGATCGTGAGCCCCGGGGTCGAAGGAGCCCCGGGGTCACCGCGTGAACAGCCTGAGATCGACCGCCTCGCCCATGATGCGGTAGCCGGCGGCCGACGGATGCAGGTGGTCGCCGCCGTCGACGGCGGCAGAGAGGCGCGACGGGCGGTCGGGGTCGCGGGCAATCGCGTCGAAGTCGATGACCGCGTCGAACCGGCCGCTCGTGCGGATCCACGCGTTGACCCTCTGGCGGTCGGCCTCGCTCTCGGGCGCGAAGTAGCCCGCGTACGAGAACCCCTCGAACGGCATGATCGTGGCCCCGTACACCCGGATGCCGCGTGCGCGGGCGCGTTCGATGATCTGCCCGTAAGCCCCGATGACATCGTCCGCCGTCGCCGCAGGCTCGCCCTTCGCTCTCGCGCCCGCCGCCGTCCCGATGTCGTTGATCCCCTCCAGCACGATGAGCCATCGGACGCCGGCCTGCGCCAGCACGTCGCGGTCGAGCCGGGCGAGGACGTTCGGGCCCAGGCCGTCGCGCAGGAGGCGGTTGCCGCCGATCCCGGCGTTCAGCACCGCGACGCCGGCCGTGGCCGGAGACGCCTGCAGGCGCCGCGCCAGCACGTCCGGCCAGCGATCGTTCCCGTTGGTCGTCGATCCTCTGCCGTCGGTGATCGAGTCGCCGAGGATCACGACGGCCCCCGCCGTGAGGGGCGCGCGCACTTCGACGCCGCCGAGGAAGTACCAATGATCGACCGGCACGGCATCGGGCAGGCTCGGCGCCGACACGGCGCGTCCTGCCTGGAGATACGAGGTGGTGCGCGACCCGGGGTGCCCCGTCACGTCGGGCGGCGCGCCCCTCACGTGGATCGTCACCGCGAGGGTCGAGAGCGCCGGCAGCTCGAACTCGATCGGGTCGGAGAGCAGCACCGCGCCCTCGGGAATCGTCGCCGCCGGCCGGCCCGCGAACGTCAGCGCGCGATCGGTGGCGGGATCGATGGCGCTTCCGCCGCCCGCGCGGGCGATGCCCGCCGCCAGCAGCGTCAGCGGCGCGCGGCCGAACTCGTTGGAGAACCGCACGCGCAGCGTCCGGCCGCCCATCGACACGCGCACGATCTGCCGGAGCGTCGTGTCGGTGAATCCCGGCGCGGGCGGCAGGTTGCCCGGCTCCACCAGTTGCTGGGCGGCCATCCACGTGCCGACCCACTGTCCGCTGCTGTCGCCGGCGCCTGTCTGACGCGTGCCGCGCCAGTCGTCGTCAGTGTCGCTGTGAGGACGCCACGCCAGTAACGCCGCCCGTCGTCCGGTCATCGTCGTTCCGCCTTCATTCCCACTCAGCTGATCATATGCTCCGGGGCCGGCCGGGGCGTCTCGTGCAGGCCTCGAGCCAGGCGACGCAGTCGAAACGCTTGAGGGCTGAGATCCGCTTGACGGTGAGCCGCGTCGCCGACAGACCCGAGAGGTTCGGCCTCGGCACTGCGCGACCCGCGGCCCGCAGTCTCGTCACGGCGCCTTCAGCGGAGTCGCTGCGAAGTACCTCGCGGCGAACGCGATGAACGCCGGCCAGTTCGGCCCGGCCGTGTGGCCGCCGCGATGCTGGCGGAACGCGATGTCGCCGTCGACCAGCGCCGTCTCGATCGGCGGAAACTCCGTCGGTCCCCATGTCCTTGCCGCCCAGCAGCCGGTAGACGGGCCCCGCGCCCGCGGCGCCGAGGAACATGCCCTTCGCGTCCACCCAGCCCCCTTCGAGTTCGAACGACCCCGCGCTGACGAACACGGGCCGCGGCGCGCACAGCGCGATCAGTTCGTGGGCGTCAACGGGCAGGTCGTCAGCCGTGAGCGGCCCGGCGTACTTGATGAAGTTGCCCGCCATCCAGTGGTACTCGCCGCTGCCGGCGACGTTCTCGACCAGCTCGCCGAAGGTCCGCCGGTGCAGCTTCGCGCCGCCTTCACCAGACGAGGCCACGAAGGCGATGGCGAACCGCGGATCATACGCCATCGTCACCAGCGCGGCCTTGCCGTAGCGCGACACGCCCTCGATGCCCACGCGCTTCGCGTCGACAGCCGGATCGGTCTCCAGGTAATCCAGCGCGCGGCTCGCGCCCCAGGCCCACGCGCGCAGCGCGCCCCAGTCGTCGAGCTTCCGCGGCTGGCCCTTGTTCACGAGGCCGATGATGCCCTTCGTGAGGCCGGCGCCGTTGTCGGCCTGGATGGTGTTGGGAGACAGCACCGCGAAGCCCCACCCCTTCGCGATCAGCTGTTCCTGCCAGCTCGGCCCCTCGGGCGGCGCTCCGGCCGGGCGCGGCGGCCGCGGCATGCCCGCGGGAAAGCGGAAGCCGAACTCGATGATGACCGGCACGGGACCTGCCGCATTCGCCGGGGTCGTGAGCGTCATCTCGATGTCGACGTTGATCGCCGGGAACGCCGCGTTGTCCACGCGGCCGACCAGCGACTTCGTCGTCACCGGCATGCCGCCGATCTTCTCGGACGCCGTCGACGCGACCCGCCACGCCACCTTCGGGACGACTGTGGGCACACGGCCGTACACCTCGCGGTCGAAGTCCTCCACGATCTCGGGGCGGCGCTTCGCCCACCAGGTCTTCGCGTCGGTGACTCTCGCGCCGCTTTTCGAGACGAGCGGGTCGGGCAGCGGCGATCGCGGGCCGGCCTTCGACTCGTCATAGTTCACGGCGTTGGGCGCCTGCGGATTCCTCGGGTCCGCGCCCGGGCGGATCGACGTGATGCCCAGCAGGTTCATCAATCTGCCGATGATCCTGCTCGGTTGTCAGCTCCACCGGCGGCTGAACCTCGACTCCCGGCGGGCCCTGCGTCATGTTCAGGATGACACGCCGGTACGAGGTCAGACCGGGCGTGCCGGAGTCTTCGACCGCGAGGATCACGTGCGCGATGCCGGGGGCCTTCGCCACGACGGTAGCCCGCGCGCCCGTCGCGTTCTCGATCACGAGGCGCGGCGGAGGCTCGCGCAGGCCGATGGGTATGGACGGAAAGCCGCCCGCAGCAGGCGCCGCCGCCCCGGCCGTCGGCGGCCGCGGCCGCCGCAGCACGGGCTGGTCCGGAATCCCGGTGCCCGCTTCCGCGTAGAAGAACCACGCGTACTTCAAGCCGTGCCCGTCCGGGTCCGCCGTCCCCGCGGCGTCCAGGACGAGCGGCAGGCCCACCTGCGCATCGAGCACGAGCGGTTCGGTGCCAGGCCGGCCGTTCACGACGACGCGCGGCGCGTGGTTCGCCTCGGCGGCGTCCTTGATGGTCCAGTCCATGCGCGCCGCGAAGTCGTGCTGGAACGCCGTCCGCCACCGCCAGATCGTGGCCTGGTCGGAGGTGTAGGACTTGCCGTCGGTGCCCGTCACGGTATCCCGCGAGCTGTCGCGGCCCGGGAACGAATCGCCGCCCTGCGTCCAGAACGGGCGCGTCTCGCCCCGGGGCTGACGCCACACGTATCGTCCGCCCCAGCCGCCGAACGCCGGGCTCATGGCGCTGGCGAGGCCGTTGTCGATGAGCCACAGGAACGACGGCGTGTCGCCCTCGTGGATGCAGCAGGGCTGGGGATAGAGCTTCCCGAGCGGCCCCTTGCTCCTGATGTTCGCGTTCACCCACTCGTCGGAGAACGTGGTGAAGTCCGCTCCGGGCGCGTTGCGGTAGTACCGATCGCCGCTGATCCCGGTCCACGTCGCGAAGTAGTACTCCTGGCCGTCCTGCGTCGAGGGCGTGCCGACGTACCGCAGCGACGGGAATTCCCGCCGCAGCCACGGGCCCGCATCGTCCTGGTCCGAGATGGCGTAGACGCGCAGCCTGGAGACGATGGCCTCCACCTGCGCGGGCGTGCGCGTGGCCCTGGCCATCACGAGCGCCTGGGCCAGCGTGTTCGTGCCGCCCCACGCCAGCACCCACAGCGGCCGCGCGTCGTCTCTCGCGGCCGCGCGCAGGATGAGCTCGGCTCCGGGCGTGCCCTTGCCCTCGCCGACGGCCGACATGCCGTAGCCGGGCTGCCCCGCGACGACCCTCTCTCGAAGGGCCGCGGCGGCGGGGAAGCCGGGGGCGTGCTTCAGCAGGTTGGGCTGCACGAGGTCGTAGGCGTCGAGCACCGAGTGAATCACGTCGGGCCTGACCTGCGCCTTCATCCACGTGGAGGTGGTGGCCACGAGGCCCTCGACGTCGAACTGGTTCGAATAGAGCAGGAACCGGACGAGCGACATCTGATCGTCGGGCTCGTTCGCGATGTCCGTCATGACGATGACGCGCGGGCGCGCGACGTAGGGATCGACGGCCGTCAGCGCGGGCGGAGCCGGCACCGATCGACGTGGACACCGTCGCCACCTTCTCTGCCGTCGGCTTGACGAAGGTCGCGCTCTGGCGGATGTCCTCCGAGGACGCGCCGATCTTCACCGTGTAGGTGCCCGCCTCCGCCAGCCATGCGTTGGAGGCCTCGTCGAAGGAGGCGAGATCGCGCGGCGTCAGCGTGAAGGACACCGACACCGACTCCCCGGGCTTCAGCGCCTTCGTCTTCGCGAAGCCCCGAAGCTCGAACGCGGGCTTGGGCATGCGCGTGCCCGGCGCCGACAGGTAGAGTTGCACGGCCTCCCGTCCCGCCGTCTTTCCCGCGTTCGTGACGGTGACCGTCGCCGTGATGCCCGTGCCGAACTCGGCTGCGCTCAGCCGCAGATCCGAGTAGCGGAACGTCGTGTACGAGAGGCCGAAGCCGAAGGGGAACGCCGTCTTCACGCCCTTCGTGGCGAAATGCCGGTAGCCGACCCAGATGTCGTCCTCGTACACGATCTCGGCGGCACGGTCTCCGGCGAGCGGGCTGCGATCGTTCGGGTCAGGGCCCTGCAGCACCTTGCCGGGGAAGTTGGCCGACGAAGCGACGTCTTCCCACTTGAGCGGGAACGTCGTGGCGAGTTTGCCCGACGGCGTGGTCCGGCCCGTCAGCACGTCGGCGACGGCGTGGCCCGCCTCCTGTCCCGGCTGCCATGCCAGCAGGATGGCGTCGGGGACGTCGCGCCAGCTCGCCGTCTCGATGACGCCGCCGATGTTGAGGACGACGACCACCTTCTTTCCTGCGGCGTGGAAGGCGGCCGCCACGTCGCGGAGGAGTGACCGTTCGGCCGCCGACAACTCGAAGTCGTTCTCACGCGTGCGATCGACGAACTCGCCAGACCGGCGGCCGATCGTCACCAGGGCCGCACCCGCCTCCTTCGCCAGCCGCGCGATCTCGTCGGCTGGCACGGCCATCTCGGGCACGGGCGGCCTGGGCATGAACGGCCGGGCCGAGGCCTCCGCGCGCTTCTCCTGCTCGGCGACGTACGCCGCGTAGCGCCCGGCGAGGGCGGCATCGACGGCGAGGCCCGCGCCCTTCAGGCCGTCGACCAGCGACACCGAGTAGGCCTCGTTCACGTCGCCGCTGCCCGTGCCGCCGGTGATCATGTTGTAGGAGCTGTTGCCGAAGAGCGCCAGCGTGGCCGGGGCGCGCAGGGGGAGCGCCGCCGCGTTGCGGAGCAGCACCATGCCGTCGGCGGCGGCCTCCCGGGCGACCGCGGCGTGCGCCTTCAGATCCGGCGCGTCGCTGTGCGCGGCTTTCCGGAAAGCCGGCGTCCGGCGAATCAGCGCGAGGACGGCCGCGACGCTGCGATCGAGCACCTCGTCCGTCAACGCGCCGCTCTTGAGGGCCGCGAGCAGCACGTCGCGCTGACGGCCCGTGCCGGGCATCAGCAGGTGGTTGCCCGCCTTCATCTGCGCCACGGCATCCCGGCCGCCGAACCAGTCGGTCATCACCAGCCCGTCGAAGCCCCAGTCATCGCGGAGGACGCCGGTCAGCAGCTCCGCGCTCTCCGACGTGTAGGTGCCGTTCACCTTGTTGTACGACGACATGACCGTCCAGGGCCTGGCCTCGCGCACGACGATCTCGAACCCCTTCAGGTAGACCTCGCGCAGCGCCCGCTGCGAGACCTGGACGTCAATCGTGTTGCGGTTCCACTCGTGGTCGTTGGCGACGTAGTGCTTGACCGACGTGCCCACGCCCTGCGACTGCACGCCCTTCACCTCGGCGGCGGCCATCCGGCCGGACACGAGGGGATCCTCGGAGAAGTACTCGAAGTTCCGGCCCCCGAGCGGGTTGCGGTGCGTGTTCAGCGCGGGCCCGAGGATCACGTCGACGCCGTATTCCCTGACCTCGTTCCCCATCGCCTGGCCGACGCGCTCGAGCACCCCGACGTCCCACGTCGAGGCCAGCAGCGTGGCGATCGGGAAGGCTGTCGCGTAGTACGTGCGCGACGGGCTGCCGTCGCGCACGGGGGCGATGCGGAGCCCTGCCGGGCCGTCGGCGACGACCATCGCGGGAATCCCGAGCCGGGGGATGCCGAGCGTCGATCCGGCCGCGCCGGGCACGCCGCTCTGGGTCGCGCCGACGGCAGGCCCCTGCATCTCCGCCGGCAGGCCGGGCATCCGCATGCCGGTGCCCACGACGAGGCCGACTTTCTCCTCCGCGGTCATCGCCGCGATCACCTCGCGGTCGGTCTGCACGCCGAACTGCGGCGGCGCCTGGCCGGTCCCGGTCAGGCCGCCGACGACCATCACCGCACATCCCGCCGCCAGCCAGCGGCCGGCTGCCCGCAGTCGCGTTTTCATGCGCAGCTCCCAATCATCGGACGTACAATCGCGCCACCATGCGCGCACATCATCCCCGTCTCACCGTCCTCGTGCTTGTCCTGCTGAGCTTCGCAGCGCGTCATGTCCGCCGCGCGCGTCGCGCCCCAGGCCGGCAGCGGCGACAATCCCTTCCGCAATCCCGACCTGCCCGACGAGGCGCGCATCAGCGACCTCGTGTCGCGCATGACGCTCGAGGAGAAGATCGACGCCATGGCCAACCGGGCGTCGGTGCCCAGGCTGGGCGTCGTCGGATCGCCGCACATCGAGGGCTATCACGGCGTGGCCCAGGGGGGACCGAGCAACTGGGGCCAGCGCAATCCTACACCGACCACGCAGTTTCCGCAGGCCTACGGGCTCGGCTCGACCTGGGACCCGGAACTGGTCCGGCGCGTGGCCGCGCAGGAGGCCCTCGAGGCCCGCTATCTCTTCCAGAGCCCCGCCTTCGACGCGTTCGGGGATCATCGTCCGCGCGCCGAACGCCGACCTGGCGAGAGACCCGCGATGGGGCCGCACCGAGGAGGTGTTCGGCGAGGACCCGCTTCACGTCGCGGCGCTCTCGACGGCGTTCGCGCGGGGACTGCAGGGCGACCATCCGCGCTACTGGATGACGGCGTCGCTCCTCAAGCACTTCCTCGCCAACAGCAACGAGGACGACCGCAACTTTTCCTCGTCGAACGCCGACGAGCGGCTGCTGCGCGAGTACTACGCGTGGCCGTTCGAGCGGGCCGTGATCGCGGGCGGGGCGCGGGCGCTGATGGCGTCGTACAACGCCGTCAACGGGACGCCGGCCCACGTGCACCCGATCCTCAGGCAGGTGGTGATGGGCGAGTGGGGGCTCGACGGGATCATCTGCACCGATGGCGGCGGGCTGCGCCTGCTCGTCACCGATCACAAGGCGTTCCCCGACCTGCCGTCGGCCGCGGCGGCCTGCGTGAAGGCCGGCGTGAACCACTTCCTCGACCTGCAGAAGGCGCCGCTCACCGAGGCCATCACGCGCGGCCTGCTGACCGAGGCCGATCTCGACGCCGCCCTGCGCGGCCTGTTCCGCGTGTCGCTGAGGCTGGGCCTGCTCGACCCGCCCGATCGCGTGCCCTACGCGAGCATCGGGAAGGCGGGCGATCCGGAGCCCTGGGCGAAGCCCGAGACGCGCGCGTTCGTGCGCGAGGTCACGCGCAAGTCGATCGTGCTGCTCAAGAACTCGGCGGGCCTGCTGCCGCTCGATCGCCAGAAGGTGCGGAGCGTGGCCGTCGTCGGGCCGCTGGCCAACACGGTCCTGCTCGACTGGTACTCCGGCACGCCGCCGTACGCGATGTCGCCCCGCCGCGGCATCGAGATCGTGGCCGGCGCGCCGCCCGCCGGGTCGCGCGCGGTCGGCGTCACCTGGGTGGGCGACATGAGCGAGGCGGCCATCCGCGCGGCCGCGACCCGCGACGCGGTGGTCGTCTGCGTCGGCAATCATCCCGAGGGCAACGCGGGCTGGGGCATCGTCGCGTCGCCGAGCGAGGGCAAGGAGGCGGTTGACCGGAAGGCCATCGTGCTCCAGCAGGACCAGGAGGACTTCATCCGCCGGCTCTACGCCGTGAACCCGAACACGGTGGTGGTGCTCATCTCGAACTTCCCCTACGCGCTGCCATGGGCCGCGGCGAACGCCTCCACGATCCTCCACATGACGCACGCAAGCCAGGAGCTGGGGACGGCGCTCGGCGACGTGCTCTTCGGCAACTACAACCCCGGCGGCAAGCTCGCCCAGACCTGGCCCGCGTCGCTCGACCAGCTGCCGGCCATGATGGACTACGACATCCGCCGCGGCCGGACCTACATGTACTTCCGCGGGGAGCCGCAGTTCCCGTTCGGCCATGGCCTCAGCTACACGACGTTCGCGCTCGCGAACCTGGCGGTCTCGCGCCCGTCGATCGCCCTGGCCGACACCGTGACGGTGAGCGTGGACGTCACGAACACCGGCAAGGTGGACGGCGACGAGGTGGTGCAGGTGTACGCGCGCTTCGTCGGCTCGCCCATCGAGCGCGCGGCGAAGAAACTCGTCGGGTTCGCGCGCGTGACGGTCCCGGCGGGGCAGACGCGCCGCGTCGATATCCCGGTGCGGGGCGGTGACCTGGCCTACTGGGACGCGACGCGCCACGCCTGGGCCCTCGAACGCGCGCAGCTGGAACTGCTGGTCGGCAACTCGTCGGCCGATGCGGCGCTGACGCTCAAGACAACCGCGACCGTCACGCCGTAAGTGGGTCGATGGCCGAGGCTTCGACCCGTCCCTCGCGACGTGTCGTCCCAACCGGTTCACTTCACGGTCACGCGCTCCCGCAGCCGGATGTCGGCGCTCGACGCGCCGATCTCGATCTCGTACTCGCCTGGGGCGGCCACGTACGCCTTCCGGCCTTCGTCGTACGCCGCCAGGTCGCGCTCCGGCACGAGCGTGAAGCGGACCCGCTTCTGCTCGCCCGCTGCGAGCCGGACCCGCTCGAAGCCGCGCAGCGTCCGGATGGCGGCAGGGCTCGCCGCGCCGGCCCGCCGCACGTAGAGCTGAACCACCTCGTCGCCCGCGCGGGCGCCGCTGTTCCTCACGGCGACCGTCACGTCGAGGCGGTCGGCCGTCCGGGCGCCGGCCGGGAGAGCCGAAGTCCCGAGTACTCGAAGCGCGTGTACGACAGGCCGAAGCCGAACGGATACACCGGCTCGCCCCTGAAGTAGCGGTACGTGCGGCCTTCCATGCCGTAGTCGGCGAACGGCGGCAGTTGGGTGACGGACTCGTAGAACGTCACGGGAAGCCGGCCGGCCGGATTCGCGTCGCCGAACAGCACGTCGGCCACGGCGTTGCCGCCCTGCTGCCCGGGGTACCACGCCACCACGATGCCCGGGAGGTGCTCCTGGCCCATCTCAAGCCGACGGCCGAACCGGTCGTCAGCACCAGGATCACCGGCTTGCCGGTGGCGTGGAGCGCCTCGAGGAGCTTCTGCTGGATCGCCGGCAGCTCGATGTCGGTGCGGTCGCCGCCCGCGAACCCGGGGTACGACACCCGCATCTCCTCGCCTTCGATTTCCGCTGTCAGGCCGCCGACGAAGACGACGACATCGGCGGCCTTCGCGGCCGCGATCGCCGCCTCCACGGGGGAGCCGGATCCCGGGAGCTTCCAGCCCAGCCTGACCTCGGCGTCGCGCTCGCCCTCGTAGTAGTCGAGCGTGACCGCATGCTCGCGGCCTGCCTCGAGCGTGACGAGGCCCCTCGCGGCCCGCGCAACCCCGGCGTCGGACCACGCATCGATCACCACGCGCCCGTCGACGAGCAGCCGCGCGCCGTCGTTGGCCGTGACGACCAGCTCGTACTCTCCGGACACCGGGGGCACGATGACGCCGACCAGCGGACCGAGAACGCATCACCCGGGAGGCCGCGGTCGGCCGGCAGTTCGCCTCGCGCCACCGCTTCGTCGGTGGGCGAGCCGCGGTACCACCGGAAGTCCACCCGCGGGTCTACACGCCGGAGCACCGGGTCGCCCTCGAAGTTCCGCCCGCGGTAGTACGCGCCAGCCAACCCGTGCTCGGACGAGCCGGCAGCCGGCCGCAGGTGGACCGCGTCAATCGGGGCCGTGGCTCTCGGATCCTGCCGCCCTTCGACGAGATCGGCGCCCCGTTCGTACAGGACCCGCGTCGCCGGCGAGACCGCGTTGCGAATGCCGGCGAGGATCGTGACCGGCTTCGACGGGGTGCCGTTGTAGTTGCCGAGCAGCGACATCAGGTCGTCGGCGGTGGGCCCGACGACCGCGATCGTGCCGAGGTCTCTGCGAAGCGGCAGCACGCCCGAGTTCTTCAGCAGCACGATCGACGACTGCGCGACGCGCCTCGCCAGGCGGTCGTGCTCCGGGGCGTCGTTGACGGAGTACGGGATCTGCGCCCAGCGCACGCGCTCGGGCGGGTCGAACATGCCCAGCTTCATCCGTGCGACGAAGAGGCGGTGGAGGGCGACGTCGATCTCGGATTCCCTGATCAAGCCCTTGGCGACCGCCTCCCCGAGGGCGCGGAACGCGCTGCCGCACTCGAGGTCGCAGCCGCGCGTCACCGAGAGGGCCGAGGCTTCCTCGGCCGTCGCGACGAGCTTGTGGCGCCTGAAGATGTCGTCAACCGCCCCGCAATCGGACACCACGTAGCCCGAGAACCCCCACTGCGGTCCGGAGGATGTCGTTGAGGAACCGGGCGCTGGCCGTGGCCGACTCGCCATTGATGCGGTTGTAGGCGCTCATCACGGACGCGACGCGCCCCTCCTGCACGAGGTCCCGGAACGCCGGGAAGGTACGTGTCCCAGAGGTCGCGCTCGGTGGGGCGCGCGTCGAAGGTGTGGCGATCGGGCTCCGGGCCGCTGTGCACGGCGAAGTGCTTCGCCGTGGCGATGACGCGGTAGTACTTCGGGTCGTCTCCCTGCAGCCCCTTCACGAACGCGACGCCGATCCGGCCCGGTGAGGAACGGGTCTTCGCCGTACGTCTCCTGGCCGCGCCCCCACCGGGGATCGCGAAAGATGTTGATGTTGGGCGACCAGAAGGTGAGGCCCTGGTAGCGGCCGCGCCGGCCCTCGCGCACGAACTGGTGGTGCTTGGCGCGCGCCTCGTTGCCGATGACCTCCGCCATCTCGCCGATGAGCGGCACGTCGAACGTGGCGGCGAGGCCGATCGCCTGGGGGAAGACCGTGGCGACGCCGGCCCGCGCCACGCCGTGCAGGCTCTCGTTCCACCAGCCGTAGGCCGGCACCCCGAGACGCGGGATGGCCGGCGCCTGGTCCATGAGCTGCGAGACCTTCTCCTCGATGGTCATGCGCGAGACGAGATCGCGGGCCCGCGCCTCCACGTCGGCGTCCGGGTTCGAGATAGAGCGGGGAGCCGTTGGAGCCCCGGGGTGACTGTTCCAGATGGAGCCCCGGGTCTTTAGCCCCGGGGATGTCCGCCTGCACGACGGCGACCGCCGCCGCCACCGCGAGCGCTGCCAGGCATCTGATGTTCATGGCGATCGTGTCGCTGCACGGGGGCGGGTTGCCTGCTCGATCGACAAACGAAGGGGCCGGCACCCTGGGAGGAGGTAGGGTGCCGGCCCCCCGGCGAGACGCTATCCGCGCGTGACTAGAAGCTGAACCGCATCATGAGCTGAATCTGGCGCGGGTTGCGGACGCCGCTGACCGACCCGAAGCCGTTCCGGTTGACCAGATTGCCCGCCGCGTCGTACGGCAGGTTGGTGATCACCGTGCTGCCGGCGCTGGCGAAGTTCGCGGTCGTGTTGATGCCCGAGAACTGCACCGTGTTGAGCACGTTGAAGGCGTCGAGGCGAAGCTCGAAGCGCCGCGAGCCGCCGAGCGGCAGCTGCTTCGCCACCGACAGATCGAAGTTGTTCATCGCCGGCATGTTCATGTAGACGCGCGGCGACTCGAGGCCGATGCTGCCGTAGTTCGGGCGCCGAGAACACCGACGTGTCGAACTGCCGGTACGGGTCATCGCTCGACCCGCTGCCCGGATCGCCGTTCAGGACGATGCGGGCGCCCTGGTCGGAGCCCGTCAGGTTGGCCGCGCCGAGGCCGGCGATCGAGTAGCCGACGCCGTACGGCGCGCCGGACACCCAGCGATACACACCCGAGAGCTGCCAGTCATTCGTGAGGAAGCCCAGCGCGCCATCCTTGAATTTAGGCGTCTGGTACACGAAGTTCAGCACGAAGTTGTGCGGGCGATCCTGACCGAGGGGGCCGTAGTTGGCTTCCCGGTCCTTGCCGTCGATGCGGGCGCCGTCCCAGTCGCCGCCGGCGATGCCCTTCGCCGAACTGCGCGTGTAGTTGGCGCTGAACATCAGCCCCTTGTAGAAGCGGCGGCTGATGGTGGTCTGCAGGGCCTTGTAATTCGAGTAGGCCGAGAACTCCCACATCTGGACATTCGCATAGCCCGGATAGGTCGACCGCAGCAGGTCGGTCGGCAGGGCGTTGGCGCCGGGCGTCGTGCTGAGGCCGGAGCAACCCGTGCAGGTCTGGCCGCGGGTCGGGTCCTGGCTCGACGGCAGGTACGTCGTGCCGTACGGCAGCGCGTTGATCTGCCGCTACTGGAGGAGATCCCGCGACTCCGACCCGACATACGACACGTCGAGGACGAACTCCGCCGGCATCTTCCACTGCACGCCGAGGTTCCACTGGTAGACGACCGGCGTCTTCCAATCGTAGACGTTGGGGCGGAGCGACACGGGCGCGTTGAAGCCGCTCGCAGAGGCGACATCCTTTGCCAGCCCCCACTGCAGCGTGGACGACTGCAGGCCCGGCGGGTTGGTGATCAGGTCGAACACCTGGTTGCCCTGCGGCCGGTCGTAGAAGACGCCGAAGCCGCCGCGCGCCACGAGCGTCTGCGTCCCGGAGATGTCGTAGGCGAACCCGGCGCGAGGCGACACCTTGAACTTGTTGCCGTCGGTGAGCGTCTCGTCGATGCCCTGGCCGCCCTGGAACGTCCCCTGGAACCGGTTTCCCGTGTTGGGCACAATGCGGCCGATGTACGCCGAGTTCACCACCTGGCCCGGTGATCGCGTCGTAGCCCACGCGCACGCCGTCCACCACGGACGGCTGGAACATCCGGACCGCGGCCGACTTGTTGAACTCGTCGGGCAGGAAGTTGGACGCCTGCAGCGTCGTGTCCCACTGCGGCGTGAGGTAGTAGAAACGCACGCCGTAGTCGAGCGTCAGCCGGTCGCTCACGCGCCAGTTGTCCTGGAGATACCACTCGAAGTTCTTGTACACCCAGTCCGGCTTGAGGTAGCTCGACGCCTGGTTGAACGTGTTGAAGATCCCGAGCGCCGCGTTCGCGAACCCGTTCTGCGAGTCGTACGGGTTGTTGGTGCTGTTGTCGAAGTTGTAGCTCCCGTTGAAGTTCGTGAACGCGCTCTGGGGCTTCTGGCTCCGCTGGTAGTAGAACCCCGCCTTGGCCGCGTGGCTGCCCATGACCTTCGTCAGGTTCGCGACGATGTCGTAGGTCGTGTTGAAGTTCGTGAAGGGCGCCTGGCCGGAGTTCAGGAACACCGGGTTCCCGATGCGCCCGCCTCCGAAGCTCAGCTGCGGCAGCAGGTCTTCCTGGATCGAGCCCGTGTACAGCATCGGCAGGTTCGACATGCCGGCGCCGGTCCGGGTGAACTGGTCGTTGCTGACCGTGTGGCTGAGCGAGTTGTGCCCGCTGCCCACCGAGATTTCCAGCGACGTCGTGTTGTTGAGGATGCCCGTCGTCGACGCCATCCAGTTGCGTCCCGGGACGTCCGAAATCACGTTGAGCGTGTCAATGTTGCTGCGGACCGACCAGCCGCCGATGCCGTAAGGCAGCTCGGACTTGTTGCTGTGGAACATGTACCGGCCGGTGAACCGCCAGTTGTTTCCCATCTGGTAGTCCATCCGGATCATCGTCTGGTTCAGCGGCGCGCTCGACGGCGTCTGGCTCTTGTAGTTGTAGCCGACCTGGCCGGACGTGTTCGCCTTCGGGAAGATGCTCAGCGCGGCAAGCGTCGGCGCGAAGAGGCGGTTCGCCGGGATCTTGCCCAGCACGCCGCCGTCCTGGAAGCACCCCGCCGTGTTCGACGCGCTGCAGGGCAGCCCCGTCGTGTAGTCACGGATGTAGGGGAACGGGTTGCCGTTGGAGTCGACGCTCTGCGAGAAGTTGCCCGCCCGCTCGAGATCGGTCGGCACCGTGACCCGCGTCTCGCCGACAGGATCCTCTCGGCGCTGGAACTCCTGGCTGAAGAAGAAGAACAGGTTCTTCTTCGGGATGACGGGCCCGCCAATCGTGAACCCCGTGTCGTTGCGCGAGCTCTTGGCCATCGCCGTGCCGGCGCGGTTGTTGATCCAGGTGTTGGCGTTCCAGTCGGACCGGCGGGCGTACCAGTACGCCGAACCCGAATAGTTGCGCCCGCCGCTCTTGGTCACCACCTGCACCTGCGCGCCGACGGCCCGGCCGAACTCGGCCTGGTAGCTCGAGGTCAGCACCCTGAACTCGGCGATGGCATCCAGGTTGGTCTGCGCCATGTTGCCGCCGTTGTCGCCCGTGTCGATGTTGGCGACGCCGTCAATCGTCATGTTGTTCGAGTTCGACCGCTGGCCGTTCGCGTTGAGGTTGCTGACCTGCGTCGGGGTGTCGGAGTTCATGACGACGCCGGGCACGAGGGCGGCCAGGCCGAAGAAGCTGCGGCCGTTGACGGCGATGTTCTGCATCGCCACCGACTGCAGGGTGAAGGCGCGCTCGCCGCTGCGCAGCTGGATGTCGGACGAGGTGCCCGCCACCGTCACCGTCTCGCTGAGCTGGCCGAGCGTCAGCGTGAACACGCCGGCCGTCAGGCGGTCATTCGCGTTCACGACGACGCCGGTCCGCTCCAGCGTCTGGAAACCCGCGAGGGTCAGCTTCAGCACGTAGTTGCCGGGCTGGACGATCGGAAACAGGAAGGCCCCGTTCTCGTCCGACGTGACGGTCTGCTCCGTGCCCTGCGCCTGGTTGACGAGCACGACGGAGACGCCGGGGAGCATGCCTCCCTGGGCGTCCTTGACGGTTCCCGTGACCGACGCACTGGTGGTCTGCGCCGAAAGCGGAGCGGCGGCGGCCAACACGAACGCCGCAGCCACGGCCGCGCCCACTAGGGCCTGGCCGAGACGGTGGTGTAACAACATGCGAATCTGCCTCCTCCCTGAATCCGATGACTAAGAACGACTCGAGTTAGTTCGACACCCGAACAGATTAATTGCGGCACCCTTATACCGCCCTCTTGTCACAATGTCAACGCACTTCGGTTCTGGCGAGCCGGAGAACCGGCCGGCGGCTCAAAATCAGGCCGGAAATCGCTTAGTTCGTCTGGCGAACTAGGCGGGCTCGCCGCCGGTGCCTGTGCCGTTCGACCTCGATGGAGCGGGTGAAAACGGGTAGGCCCGGAGCCCCTGGGCTCCGGGCCGTGGTCGGACCAGTCGCAGCCGCGACCGCGCAAAACGACCCCTACTTGGCCGCGCCCGATCGCACGGCCTGATAGGCGCCGGGCGTCCGCTTCGCGTCGGGCGTCCAGCCGGCGGCCTTCAGGACGTCCGCGGGAACCGGGTCCCCGCCGGCGGAAGGCGCCGGCGGCACGGCGAGCTGGAAGTTGCGCAGCTCCGGGCTCTTGAACAGCGCGCCGGCGTGGCCCTCGATCGCGCGGCTTCGTGCTTCGAAGGCCGGCTGCAGCGCGGTGAGCGCCGCGGGCGACGCGAGCAGTGCCGTGCACCGTTCGCCTGCCGCCGGGCTCCAGCTGATGAGGGGCGGCGGGGCCGCGTGTCCCCGGCGCACGTAGAGGTTGGCGTCGAGCGCCGCGAGCGGGGAGTCGGTGAGCTTGCCGCAGAGGACCGGCGTCTGCTCGACGTTGAGCAGCGGACGGCGGAACCCTTCGTCGGCGACGAGCAGGTTGCCGACGAAGGCGTGGCCGCGGCGGGCGTCCACGTCGGGGCCCGTGGCGGGGTGCCAGCCGAAGTGATCGCCGGCGGCGCTGCGCGGCGTGCGCTCGAACGACGCCACGCTGTTGACGAAGGTGTTCTGGTAGGCCCGCACGTTCGCGCTGTTGAGCGCGCGGATGCCCTTGTCGCAGTTCACGAAGACGTTGCCGGCGGCGATCGCGCCGCTTGAAATCTCGAAGAAGAAGCCGTCGAGGGCGCCCTCCACCCAGTTGTTCACGAAGACGCCGTCGATGTTGCCCACGTCGTACCAGATGCCGTTCGAGTAGGGATGCTCGATGACCAGGTTGTCGCGGCACGTCACCCGGCGCGTCTGGTTGAAGATCTTCACGGCCGACGGGTAGTAGCCGGTGATGCGCTCGATGTTGTTGCGCCGGAAAATGTTGCGCTCGAGCAGCACGTCAGACGAGGCCATGATGTAGATGCCCTCGGTGCTCGTGTCGCTGATCAGGGAGTTGCGGATGACGAGGCCGTCGCCGCGCAGGTAGGCGGCCACCCGGGAGCAATAGGTGATCGTCATGTTCTCGAGCGTCGTGCCGACGGCATCCTTGCCGAATGTCGCGGGATCGGCCGGGCCGTCCGGCTCGACGCCGTCCACCTCCAGCGCGCGATAGGCGTACTGCGTCAGGGTGATGCCGCGGAGGACGGGCCCTTTCCGGTCCGGCTGCTTGCCGTGCACCGGCCTGCGTCGTCCGCACAAACGCGCTGTCGTGGGCGGTGACCTCGATCACGTGGCCCTTCGGGTCCACCGCGATGTAGACGAACCCGCCCTCGTAGTCGATGTAATACGTGTCCGCGTCGAGGCCGCCTTCCCAGCCGGCCGACTGCAGGAACCGGCCGTCGATGAACACCATGTCGTTGTTGAAGCGGTGCAGCGGCGTGCGCATGCCCTCGCGGCCGCGCTGCCACCAGTCGGCCGGCCGCTGCGGAAAGAGCCGCGTCCAGGGCGTGCGCCACACGCCGTCGCGCAGGGCCTGCCACTCGGTGGCGACGGCCGTGCCCTTGAGGACGGGCACCTCGTCTCGATAAGGCTGGATGGTGATGCCCTGGTTGAACGTCATGCTCCCGGTGCGATACGTCCCGCCGCGCATGATGATGGCGTCGCCGGTCACGACTTTGGCGATGGCCGCCTCGATCGTCGTCGGCGCGTCCGGCGCGAGCCCCGGCGCGTCGGCCTTGCCATCAGGCGCGACGTAGTAGACGTGCGCGGCGTCTACGGGCACGTCGTAGGTCCGCGCGATGGGACCATAGGGCCCGCCCGATGGCTGCGCGGAGGCCGCAGCGGCGAACAGGATCACGGCCAGAGGCGAACACGCACACCGGCGCCAGGGAACGGTACCGCATCATGGCTCCTCTCGAGCGTGGCGGCGCGGGCCGCCGTCGGGGCGTAAGCATACTCCACTGCGCTGGCCTGCGGGGCGCTGGCCTGCGGGTTGACCGGCCTGCCTGTCGCGCGTATCGTTGGCGCCATGATCGTGACGCCCGCGACCCGCCTGGCCATCGTCGTCCTCGTCTGCGCGTCCGCGCCAGCGGCCGCTCTCGCTCAACCCTCATCGCAGGGGGAGCGCGTCGCGTCGGCCTTCGTGCTCGCCCTCGGCCGCACGCCGACGGCCGCCGAGGCCGCGGAGTGGGCGAAAGGCGATCCGCGGCCCGTGGCCGATCTGCTCGGCCGGCACCGCGAGGCGCTGCGTCAGGATGCGGCGGCCGGCAGGGCGGTGGCCGTCAAGGCGGGTCATGACGCATTCGGCCGTGTTCCCGCGGATGCCGAGCTCCAGCGAGTTTCCGAGGGCGAGCTTTACGCGGAGATCGTGCAGCGCCACATCGGGACGCTCGCGGGCAGCAAGGAGGAGTACGAACGCGTCGTGCACCGCGCGTATCAGCTCCACCTGCGGCGCGACGCGTACGGCGTCGAGCTCGACTACTGGAGAGCCCGGCCCGCGCTGTCGTTCGTCCTGCTGGCCGGCTGCGTGGAGAACTGGGCCCGGCGGAACCAGCCCGGCCTGATGGCGACAGCGGGCGTGCCGTCGGTGTCGGTCAACAGCGCTTACCTTGTCACGGTGCGGTTGTCGCCTGGGGTCGCCGCGGAGGCGCGCGCGGCCGCCGGGCTCGCGCGGCCGGGCGAGGCGGCGCGTGCCGCCGCCCTCGGGCGCCACATCGTCGCGCCGGGCGCCTCGAGCGTGGCGTCGGTTGGCGGCATCCACTTCGCCGCCGCCGGCGCCGCGGACCTCGTGCCGGCGGCCGTCACTTCGCCGCGTTCGCGCCCTTGACGCGCAGCCGGATAGCGTAGAGGCCCTTGCTCGCCGTGATGAACAGCGTCTGGTGGTCCTTGCCGCCGAAGCTGACGTTCGCCGTCCACGGCTCCGGCACGTCAATCTGCTCCGATGATCGTCCCGCTCGCGTCGAACACCGACACGCCCTTGCCCGTGAGGTAGAGGTTGCCCTCGGTGTCGAGCGTCATGCCGTCGGAGCCGAGCTCGCAGCGCAGGCGCCTGTTCGTCAGGCTGCCGTCGGGCTGGATGTCGAACGCGTAGGTCTTGCCGGCGCGGATGTCGGCCACGAACAGCGTCTTGCCGTCCGGCGTGCCGATGATGCCGTTGGGCTGGACGAGATCGGTCGGTCACGCGCCGCAGCGTCTTGCGATCAGCCGAAAGGAAGTAGACCTGCTCGGTGCCCTGCGGCGGCGCGCTGTAGCGCCCACCAGTCGCGCTTGTAGAACGGGTCGGTGAAGTAGATCGCGCCGTCCGGCCGCTCCCAGACGTCGTTCGGGCCGTTGAGCGGCTTGCCCGTCGTATGCGCCCGCGAGGACCGTGTGCTTGCCGTCCGGCGCGATCGACCACAGCTCCGTGTTCTCGTCCGCGCAGGCGAGCAGGTTGCCCGCCGGCGTCGAAGTACATCCCGTTCGACCGTCCCGCCGGCTGCGAGAAACGTGGTGAGCGTGCCGTCCACGCTCCACTTCAGGATGCGGTTGTTCGGCTGGTCGGTGAAGAAGACGTTGCCGTCCCTGTCGCTGGTCGGGCCCTCGGTGAACGCGAAGCCGCCGGCCAGCTTCTCCAGCGTGGCGCCGGGCGCGATGACGCGCCCCTCGACGCGCGGCGCGGCCGGCTGTGGCGCCTGCGGCAGGAGCGGCAGGGCGAGCAGGCACCCGATCCCCGCCGCGGTGAGCACGAGCACGTCTGCGGTCATTGGCCCGACCTCCCTGGAACCTCACTATAATGCGCCCATGACGCTTCGACGCCGCGAGTTTCTCCATCGGACCGCCCTCGGCGTGGGCGGCCTCCTCGTCTCCGCGCCGCGGGCCGGAGCGGCGCTCGCACCGCCGGCGTCCTTCGATCCCTACGCGCTGGTGCCGCTCGGCCGGACGCCGCTCAAGGTCTCGCGCTTCTGCCTGGGCACCGGCATGAGGGGCGGGAACCGCGCAGTCGAACCACACCCGCCTCGGCCGCGCGGCGCTCGAGGGCCTGATCCGCGGGAGCTTCGATCGCGGGACGCGCCTGTTCGATCTTGCCGACCTCTACGGCACGCATCCCTACGTCGTCCCCGCCCTGAAGGGCATCCCGCGCGACCGGTACCAGATCGCCACGAAGATCTGGTGGGACCGAGGCGGGATTCCCGAGCCGGAGCGTCCGGACGCCGACGTCTGCGTCGCGCGGTTCCTGAAAGAGATGGGCACCGGCCACATCGACCTCGTGCTGCTGCACTGCGTCACGTCGGGCACGTGGCCCGCGGAGCTGCGCCGGCAGATGGACCTGCTGTCGACGCTCAAGGAGAAGGGCGACGTGCGCGCGCTCGGCGTCTCGTGCCACTCGCTTGCCGCCCTCGAGGCCGCCGCGAACGAGCCGTGGGTCGAGTCGGTGCACGCGCGCATCAACCCGTTCGGCATGAGCATGGACGGCCCGCCCGAGCACGGTGGTCCCGGTGCTGCAGCGCCTGCACGCCGCGGGCAAGGGCGTTGTCGGCATGAAGATCATGGGCGAGGGCAGGCTCCGCACAGACGACGAGCGGCGCAACGCCTCGGTGAAGTACGCCCTGACGCTCGGCTGCGTGGACGTGCTGAACGTGGGATGCGAGAGCCTCGCGGAAGTCGACGACCTCGCCGCGCGCGTGCGGCGCGTCGAGCAGCCGCGGGTGTGACTCCAGTCGGCAGCGTCAGCCGAGCGTATACGGCGCACGCCGCGGCCGCGCGAGCATGCCGTTGGCCTCGTCGTCTCCGATGAAGCGCTCGGCCCAGGGGTCCCAGCGCAGCCGCCGGTTCAGCTTCATGGCCATGTGGTGCAGCAGGCACGCCGAGCAGGACCGGTGCGCCACCTCGACCGGGGCGATCGGGTCGCGGCGCGAGCGCACGCACTCCAGCCAGTTGCCGTGATGGTCCGCGCTCTCGTACAGGTGCACCTCGTCGGGACCGATGACCGACGTGATGATGCCCGGATTGCTGGCCGAGAGCGCCTGGGCGTCCTTCAGGCGTGATTGCGGGTCGCTGGCCGTCACCGTCTCGTTGCCCCGCGAGACGAAGATCCAGCCTTCCGTGCCCTCGAAGCGAATCCCGTTGGGGAACTCGCCGCTGACGATCATGTGCACGCCGTTCGCGTAGCGGGCCTCGGTCCTGAACGGCCCGTGGACGTCCCACAAGCCGGATGCCGGGAACTCCGCCGTGCCCCAGACTTCGACCGGGCCGGTGTGCTCGGTGTCCATCGCCCAGTGCGCGCAGTCGAGGTGATGCGAGCCCCAGCCGGTGATCATGCCCGCGCCGAACTGCTCGCACCGCAGCCAGCCGGGCCGCCCGTAGCCCTGCTGGGGGTGCACGCGGTTCTCGGTGTAGTACACGAGCGGCGTCGAGCCGAGCCACGCGTCGTAGTTCAGGTTCGGCGGCACCGGCATCTCGGGCTCGACCGGGCCAGCCGGGTCGCCGGGCAGGCCGATCTTCACGGTCTGGAGGCGCCCGATGCGGCCGTTGCGCACGAGCTCCGCGGCGTAGCGGAACTGCGGCGACGAGCGCTGCTGGCTGCCGATCTGGAAGATGCGGCCGCTGCGGTGGACGGCGTCGGCCACGGCCCGGCCCTCCGAGATCGTGAGCGACGCCGGCTTCTGCAGGTAGATGTCCTTGCCGGCCCGGACGGCGGCGATCGCGATGAGCGCGTGCCAGTGATCGGGCGTGCTGACGATGACGGCATCGACGTCACGGTTGGCGAGCAGTTCCCGATAGTCGGCGTACCCGGCGACACCGTCGTACGGCTTGCCCGTCGCGGCGGCGTCGTGGCCGTTGACGAGCCGCTTCGCGTCCTCCAGGCGCTTCGCGTCGAGATCGCAGACGGCAACGATGCGGGCCGCGGGGTGCTTCCAGACGCCGGGCATGTCGTGGCCGCGGGAGATCCGCCCGCACCCGATGGCGCCGATGTTGATCCGGTTGGATGGCGCGAACGGCCCGAGCGACCGACGCCGGCACGATCGCCGGGAAGCCGGAGACGAGCGAGGCGGCGACGGCGCCCTTTCCCGCGGTTGCCAGAAACGCGCGCCTCGACGGACCGCCCGATCGCTCTGCAGTCATCGGCATTCCTCCGTCTGCCTGAGGCCGGCTCGCGGCCTACGCCTTCGTTCCGATGCGCTGCGCGCGCGCCTGGGCCTGCAGGATGAGTTCCGTGGCCAGGAAGCAGTGCGCCTGCGGCATCGCCGTCTCGGTCCGGTTCAGCACGTCGGCGACGAGCTGATCGCCGTACGGGAGCGGCACGTCCGAGCAGTCGATGTAGCGCGTCTCCTTCTGGTCCACCAGGAACAGGTGGCTCCCGCCGGGCCGCCCCGCGATGTCGATGTTCTTGCGGATCTCGATGAACCCGTCGGTGCCGATGATGGTCAGCCGGCCGTCGCCCCAGGTCGCCAGGCCGCCGGGCGTGAACCAGTCGACGCGGATGTAGCCGGTGCCGCCGTTCCCCCGCACCAGCACGTCGCCGAAGTCCTCGAGGCCCGGGTACTGCGGGTAGTTCAGGTTGCCGACCTGCGACGCCACGACCTCGGCCTTCGTCGACCCGGTGAAGAACAGGAACTGATCGGCCTGGTGCGACGCGATGTCGCAGAGGATGCCGCCGTACCGCGCACGCTCGAAGAACCAGGCCGGGCGCGTCTTCGGGCTCATCCGGTGCGGCCCGAGGCCGACCGTCTGCAGGACACGGCCGATCGCGCCGGCCTTCACCAGTTCGCCGGCCTTCACCGTCGCCCGGTTCTCGAGCCGCTCGCTGTACATGATCGAGTAGATCCGCTTCGTCTCGGCCTGGACGCGCCGCACCTCGGCCAGCTGCTCGAGCGTGGTGATGCCGGGCTTGTCGGCCATGTAGTCCTTGCCGTGCCGCATCACCCGGATGCCGAGCGGCGCCCGCTCGTCGGGAATGGCGGCGCTCAGCACCAGCTTGATGGACGGATCCTCGAGGACCTCCGCCTCGCTCCGGGCCAGCTTCACCTGCGGGTACTGCTTGCGGAACGCCGCCGCCAGCTCGGGTTCCTTCGCGTACAGCCAGACCAGTTCGCCCCGCGCGCGCAGGATGGCGTTGGTCTGGGAGTTGATGTGCCCGTGGTTGATGCCGATCGACCGCGAACCTGAGGAGCGGGTCTTTCGACTGCGCCACGCCCGCCTGCGGAGCGTCCCCGCGGGCGGCGGTCTGTGGATCGCCTTCGTCCGGCACCGGCCGGCGGCGGGGATGCGCCGCGGCGGACACACCCGGCAACGCCGAGGCCGCCGCCACGGATCCCGCGACGCTCATGAGAAACGTCCTTCGATCGACATCATGGCTTCGTCACTGGTGACCTCACAGGCATGGGGTTCGCGTCATCGCGCGTTGAGCAGGCGGTCGGCGGCGAGCGCGAGGAACAGGTAATCGGTCGTCCCGCCGCCGAGCACGTATTCGGTCTGCTGCCAGAGGAACGGCCACTCGAGCAGTTCGGGGAAGTCGGGCCTGATGAGCGCCGTGCCCGACACGCTGCCGCCGGGGATGTGGCTCCAGTCGGCGCGGTTCAACCCGTAGCCGACCGTGACCGACCGCGCGCCCACGCCCGACACGAACGACGCCGTGTTCGGCCCCGGGTGCACGCCCAGCACGAAATCCAGCGCGTGGAGCATCGGCTCTTTCGGGAAGATCGCCGGGAACGCGGTGTGCAGGAAGTACTGCTGCATCCCGAACCGCTGGATGCCCCACCCGGCGCCCCAGATGTCGGGCTCGTAGGGCACGCCGTACGGCGTCTTCTTCTCGAGCTTCTCCACCTCGGCACGGTAGGCGCGCGCGGCGTCGGTCACCGCCGTCGTGAACGCCGGGTCCTTCACCAGCGGCAGCGCGCGTCCCACGATCCAGCCCGTGGCGCCGATGGCGCGCGTGATGGCCGCCGTCTGTCCGACCAGGAACTCGGCGTAGCGGCGGTCGCCTGTCGCGGCCAGCAGTTCCACGGCCAGCCCGATCCGCGGGCTCGGCCTGGGGCGTGCCGGCGCGGCCGCCGGCGCCGCGGGCGGGGCCTCTTCCCGCGTGCCGTCCCACACGGCCACCGCGATCCGCAGGCACTCGGCCGCCAGCGCGTCGTCGTACCCGCGCAGGACGCGCGAGGCGGCGGCAAGCGCCGCGGCCGCCGACAGCTCGCGCCGCGGGTTCTGCTCGGTGAACACCCATCGATCGTCGGCCGAGCCGGCGACGCCCGTGCCGATGGCGGGCGGGCTCGAACCGGCCGCTCCGGGCGTGAAGACCGCGTTGTCGGTCTGCGCGCCGAAGTCGCCCACCTGCACGTACTGCCGCAGCGTCGGCACGATCATGCCGCGGTAGAAGCGGCCCAGCGCGCGGTAACTGCCGGCCACCGTCAGCACGCCGTGCTCGATCTGCTGCAGCATGTCGGGCTTGCCGTCCGGCCGCTGGATCTCGACCACGCGGCCGGCCTGGTCGATCGTCGTGTTGTCGTACAGGGGGCGGAACGCCTCGAAGGCGAGCGCGAGGCCGAGCACCGTGTCGGCCTGCGACTCGATGCGCAGGTCGTCGTCGCCCGCGTCGTGCCAGCCGCCGCGGTCGAGGCCCGGCACGTGCTGCCCGGGCTCGAACGCCGTGAGCGTCGCCGGGCCCTGCAGGTAGCCATCGAAGTGGTTGTAGCCGACCGGCGCCATCCGGGCATCGTCCAGGTGGCACACGTCGTGCCAGACGCGGTAGCGGTCGTTCACGCGCATGTGGCACATCTGCACCGGCAGGAAGTACTCGAGCGTGGGCTGCCAGACGCCTCGCGCGAACACGTCGGCGCCAATCCGGAAGGGATCCGATCGCACCTCTCCGTACTGCACGACGTACATCCCCGGCCGCTCGACCGCGGAGAAGTCGAGCCGGAGATAGTCGAAGCGGAGGAACCGGCCCCAGGCGTCACCGGGCTTTTCGAGGACCGGTTCGAGCGCCCCGCTCTCGGAGATGCGCGACAGCACGATGGGCGGGCGGCGCGCGTCGGCGCGATCCAGTTCGATGACCGCCCACTTCTGCTGCTTCGGGTGATAGCCGACCTGCGACACCTGCACCACCGGCGGCGCGGTCCATCCGGCGATCGCGTGGGGCGTCACCAGCCAGTTCACGGCGCCCTTCGTCGCGCCGCGGGCGATCCGTGAGCGGACCACGAACCAGCCGTTGGTGTGCTGCCCGCGGCCGTCGACCAGTTCGAGGCCGCCTCCGGTCGCGTCCTCGATGACCATCCGCTGCCGGTCCGACTCGGGCGCCACCACGAGGCGGCGGCCGGTGGCCATCGGCTCGGGCTGGTACTCGCCGCGCCCGTCGATCGCGCCCGGCCCGTTCGGCTGCCGCGGGAACACGCCCGCCTGCGTCTCGGTGGCGAACGTCTTCCCGAAGAGGACGCCGGGGAAGAGCTCCAGGTTGAACCCGACCCGGCCCGCCCACTCGTCCGGCAGCGGCGCGTCGAGATCGACGATGATGCGGAACGCCGCGCCCTCGGGCCGGACGCGCACGTTGTAGGAGAGGCGGAGGTCCGGATACTCGACGGGATTGAATCCCTTGCGGTTCTTCGATTCGTCCGGGTACTCCGCGCGCAGGGAGATCTCGCCCGTCGCGCGATCGACCACGCGCTTGCCGACTTTCGGCACCGGCTGCCACTGGCCCGGCGTGCGATCGAGCCGGATGTCGCCGTTGGTCGCCACGCGCAGCCCGTTCTGGATGATGCCGACGCCGCCCTGGTGCCCCTCGGGGTAGTAGTCGTGGGCGAGCATCACGTTGAGGCCCGGCATCTCCAGGTACTCGAGATCGTTGAGCGTGAGCGTGGCCGCCGGCCGGCGCGGCTGCCCATGCCGGCGTCCAGATCCGGTACTCGCCGCTGCAGTGCAGGAGCCCCATCAGGTACCACAGCCCGTCGTAGTAGCGGTACTGGCCCGACGGGATGTCCGTGTTCCAGAGCGCCTCGACGAACCGCGCCGCACGCGGGTGCGTGGCGGCGAGGCTGGCGATGGCGTTTGTCGCGACCAGCGCCGGCGAGTGGTTCGACTCCAGCTCGGCCGCCCCGTCCAGCGTCCAGCGGTTGCCGTACGTCGTCGAGGCCCTTCGATTCGAAAAACGCCTGGATGCGATCGCTGAGCACCCGCGCGCGCGGGTCGGCCTCCCACCACGACCAGTCCACCGACCAGTTCGCCGCCGTGCGCCAGGCGTCCGGCCCGAACGTCGCGGACCGCTGGTTGCGGCTGCCGGTCACCGGCGTCGCATCGTAGTTCGCGTACTCCGGCGCCAGGCCGGTGGCCGGATGCGTGACCTTCTGCAGGAAGTCGCGGCTGACGCGCGCCGCCTCCGCCCAGAACGGCCGGTCGGCCGCCGGGCCCCACCTGGCCCACAGCTCGTAGAACGCCGGCAGGTGGTACGACGGATCGGTGTGATCCGCCCGCTTGTTGTCGGGCGTGAACCGCACCATCTTGTGTTCGAGGTTGAACTGGGCGCCGTCGGTCTCGATGCGGTCGGACCTGGAGGCCCACGGGCCGGTGATGACGCCGCGGTTCTTCATGTCCGGGAGCAGCCGGTCCGCCGTCGGCCCGGTAGTCGTAGATGCCGCTCCCGTCGCCCCACCGCGCCGACGCGAAGTACAGCGCCATCGCGTAGTACTCCTCGCCGTCCGGCGCCGGCGACTCGCTGTTCGGCGTGCCGTCGGTCTTCATCGACCACGAGAAGAAGCCGTAGGCCGGGTGGGCCGGATCGTCGTGGAACATGAAGGTGCGGGACCAGTTCCACAGGGCGTCGAACTCGGCCTTCTTGTTCAGCTGCACCGCGATCATCATCCCGTACGACATGCCCTCGCTTCGCACGTCGCGGTTGTTGATGTCGCTGAGGTAGGCCAGCCGCCCGTTCGCGTTCTCGCCGGCCCAGTAGAAGACCGCCTGCGTCGCCGGGTCCCCGTGGAAGAGCTGCTGGAACGCGGCGTCGATCTTCTTCCTGATCGCCTCGTCTGCATGACCGGCCTCGCGGAACAGGTTCCGGTACTGGCCCGTGGCGAACGCGCCGCCGGAAGCCTGCGGCGCGCCCGCCCGGGGCTGCGCCGACAGCGACGGGCACCAGCACAGCATCAGGACCGCACCGACGACGACACACCGCCGCATCACGCCCTCCCTCCGCCCGGCCCGCCCCGTTCGCACCGCACCGTTATGCACCCGGCCGAACGAACGTGTCGAACACCATCGCGTCGCCCCGCGGCTGGCCCGCCAGTTCGCGCCCGGTGACCAGATCGCGCAGCCTGCTGATCCGCTTGTCGGTCACGATGCGTGCCGGGCCCATGCTCTCGCGGAACGACTCCACGATGAACGTGTCGTTGTCGTAGACGAACAGGCTCACCTGGCTCGGCGCTTCGAGGCGGACGTATATGTCGCGGCACACCACGTTGCGGATGGCTGTCAGCACCTCCGCGGGCAGCGTGTACAGATCGCCCTGCGCCTGGGGGATGGTCAGCACATACAGCACGCCTTTCGAATACTTCGACGAGTGCAGGATCGGCGTGCCCGTCGTCCGGGAGGGGGAGGTCAAGGCACTCACGACTTCCCAGGAGTCGTTCGTCGCGTACCGAATCTCTGGGATCAGGATGTCGGCCTCGGAACGGGCACTCACGCCGCGTCCGAAGAACTCCCGCGCGGCGACGGTCCGGCCCGTGTACTCCAGCTCGACGATGTCCTCGATCCCCTTTCCTTGAAGCGCCCTCAGCAACCCGGATGTGATGACGACGTGCTTGCCATCCTGCAGCTGCCGCTTGATCCGGCTCACGATGGCCGGGTCCTCCTTCGCGGCCTCTGTCAGGAGGATGGTTGTCGCGTCAGCGGGGAAGTCGGGGACGAGATCCACCGGGATGCCGATCATGCCGAGATAGCTTGCGAGGAAGTCCTCGCCGGAGGAGTGGTACGGCTTGTACACCTTCACGCCGATCGGCGTCCCGAGCTTGCCGATGAAGCCATCCACCTGCTGAAACACGTACCCGGCCAGGCGTGCCAGCTCAGATTCCGGCGCCATGCTCCCGTCATCCTGCCGGACAGGCTGGTACAACTGCCGGATGTCAAAGAGCGTGATCTCCGGCGCCTTCGCGAAGAGCGTGAGCCAGAGTTGCTCGGCGTAGCGGTCGAGGTGTCGGAGCCCGCCCGAGTCCACCCATCCGCCCCCGTTTCCGCCTGGCTTGATGTTCTCGAAGTATCGGAAGATCGAATAGCCGTGGTACTGCTGCAGGTGCTGGTTGCTGTACACCGGGTCGCGCGTCTCGGTCCCGGTATAGATCGTGTCGAAGGACTTCGGCTCGGTCTCGAGGTTGAATCCCAGGCTCTGGAAGTGGTCATACCAGTTCGGGTACTTGATGGTGACCTTCACGTTCGGATTGACCGCCCGCGCCGGCTTCATCACCAGGGTGCGCCCGGCTTCGTCCATCTGCTCGAGCCGGAAGGCCGTCCAGCTCCGGCTGCCTTTCGCGCGGATGCAGAGGTCGCACTTGCAGCTCGTGAAGAAGAAGTCGTCGAGGATGATCTCGTCGAAGTTCCTCGCCGTGAACTCGACGACCTCCTGCAGTCTCCTGCGGTGCTCGGGATTTGAGTAGCAGTAGGTCTCGAACTGGTTCGACTCGTTGATGGTGGCCGTGATGCCGCTGGCGACCCTCACGCCCTTGCTCTCGAAGAACGCTTTGGCCGCGTCGAGTGTGGCCTGGTCGACGACGATCGTGTCGCGGTGCGTCTCGAGGTAGACCTTGTCGACCTTCACGTGCTTCGAGATCGCCGCCCACGCGTTCTCGAGGTACGCCGGGTCCTTCATCATGCGAACCTCGTAGACCCGGCAGGTACACGGCGACGTCGAAGTGCTTGTAGTTGGCGCCGCTCGCGACGACGGCGGAACACGTCGCGCACAACGCGAAGACGAGAACAGGCAACCGCCCGATGAGAGCCTTCATGATTGACCTCTGGCGGCTAGAGGTACTGGTTGATGACGTTCTCGATGAGCTCCTGCTTTCCGCTGATGAGCGGCAGGTGCTCGTGCTGCGCGGCGAGCGCCGCCAGGTCGGCGAGCGTGAGTCCGCCCTGGCTGAACCGCAGCCCGTCCCCTTCGGTGAACGACGCGTAGCGCCGCGCCTTGAGGTCCTTCAGGGGCGACTCGTCGAGCAGCGTCGCGGCAATCTCCAGGCCGCGCGCGAACGCGTCCATCCCGCCGATGTGCGCGAGGAACAGGTCCTCGGGATCGGTGGAGTTGCGCCGCACCTTGGCGTCGAAGTTCAGGCCGCCCGCGTCAGGCCGCCGGCCTGGAGGACGATCATCATCGCCTCGGTCGCCTGGTAGAGGTCCGTCGGGAACTGGTCGGTGTCCCAGCCGTTCTGCGGATCGCCGCGGTTGGCGTCGATGCTGCCGAGCAGCCCGGCGTCGGCGGCCACCTGCAGCTCGTGCGAGAACGAGTGGCCCGCGAGCGTGGCGTGGTTGGCCTCGATGTTGAGCATGAAGTCCTCGTCGAGCCCGTGCGCCCGCAGGAATCCGATCACCGTGGCGGCGTCGAAGTCGTACTGGTGCTTCGAGGGCTCCATCGGCTTCGGCTCGATGAAGAACGCGCCGGTGAAGCCCGCCTTCCGCGGCCGTAGTCGCGCGCCATCGCCAGGAAGCGCGCCAGGTGCTCCAGTTCCCGCTTCATGTCGGTGTTGAGCAGGCTCGTGTAGCCTTCGCGGCCGCCCCAGAACACGTAGCCGCTCCCGCCGAGCGCGATGGTGGCGTCGATGGCGGCCTTCACCTGCGCGGCCGCGTGCGTGACGACGCGGAAGTCCGGGTTGGTGGCGGCGCCGTTCATGTAGCGCGGATCGGAGAACAGGTTCGCCGTGCCCCACAGCAGCTTCACGCCCGTGGCCTGCTGCCGCTCCTTCGCCAGCGCCACCAGCGTCTGCAGGTTCCGCTCCGACTCGCGCGACGGTCGCGCCCTCCGGCGCCATGTCGCGGTCGTGGAAGCAGTAGAACTCGATCCCGAGCTTGGTCGCGAACTCGAACACCGCGTCGAGCCGGTGCCGCGCGCGGTCCATGGGCGTCGCCGCCGCGTCCCACGGGAACACGAGCGTGCCCGGCCCGAACGGATCGGAGCCGGTGCCGCAGAAGCTGTGCCAGTAGGCGACGGCGAACCGCAGGTGCTCGCGCATGGTCTTGCCGCGCACGAGCCTGGCTCGGCTCGTAGAACTTGAAGCTGAGCGGGTTCTGCGAGCCGCGGCCCTCGAACGCAATGTGCCCGATGCCCGGGAAGTGCTCCTTCGCTCCGACGAAATACGACATGGCGATCTCCTAGGGGGACTTGGACGGATGTGCGCCGCGGGCGCTCTCGGGCGGGCCGAGATAACTCGGGCGCGGGCGGCCGGTGTGGACGACGATCTTCTGCACCACGAGCCCGGGATCGACGGCCCAGAACTTCAGCACGTGCGCGCCCGGCTTCGCGATCGCGTGCCTGGTGGTCAGCGTCTTGACGCCGTCGGCGACGGACTTCTCCCACGCCCCGAGCGACTCGTCGGCGTGCACGTTGACCACCTGCGGCGCCTCGTCATCGAACGAGATGGCGTACCGGAAGCCGCCGCCCGGCTGGAACTTCTGCGTCGGCGCGAGGTGCACGTCGACGCCGGCCTCGCCGGTCGAGAACAGGTGCATCCGGTACTCGAGGCGCATGCCGCCGCCGGCCGCGGGCGGAATCGGCGGCGCGGTGACGGGCATCGCGGTCACGCCCGACAGCGTGCGCCCGTGGCCGGGGATCACGAGCCACTCGCGTCCGGGCGGCGCCACGGCGCGGGTGAAGTGCTCGGCCTCCATCGAGACGTAGCCGTTGGCCTCGACGAAGCCGTCGAGCGTCTCGGGCCGCGGCGCGGGCGGGTTCAGGATCGGCACGGCGACGCGGATCGCCGCGCCGCCCGGGCCGCTGACCGTCAGCGTGCCGCGCTCGGTCCCGACGGGCACGCGCGCCCAGTCCGCGCTCACCTGAATCCGCTGGTCGCGGCCGACGGTGCCGCGCGGGCGATCGACCGCCAGCCACGGCTCGTCGGCGGCAATCGAGAAGTCGAACGGCTCGCTGCCCGCGGTTGAAGACCTCGATGTACCGCGGCCGGCCGTCGAACACGCTCAGGGCCGGCGTCGCCGGCTCGCCGGGACCGCCCGGCCAGCTCGCCTCGGACCCCTCGACGGCGAGCCCCATCTCGGCGGGCGGCGGCACCTGGATCTCCTGCACGCCCGGCATCGCGTTGCGCACCGGCTGGTTCCAGTAGGTGTAGCCGATGTGGGTCTGGTCCATCATGTGGCGCCACTTGCCGCCGGCGAGCGTCTCGTTGTACTCGCGCGCCAGCGCTTCGTCCTGCCGGAACAGCGCGCGCGCCCGATCCGCCAGGTCGTTCGTGGAGGCGCGCCCCTGCACCGCGTACAGCCGGTTCAGGCCGACGGTCACGTACAGCTCGTTCACGACGGCGCTGGCCTTCACCGGGTACAGCACGAGCTGGTAGAACGCGTCCCGGGCGTCGGCGGGCATGGCGGCGTACAGCTCCTCGGCCCGGCGCGCCAGCGCCCGGTAGTCCTCCGCCACGGTCTCGGCCTCGCGGTAGTCGACGAGGCTGTAGGTGCGCGGCTCGAGCATCTCGGGCTTGCGGCGGCCGTTGTAGCTCGTGTACCGCGTCACGATCGTCGGCGATCTCCGCGGCGTGCTCCGGCCCGAACTCGCGCTCCGCCCAGGCGCGCGTGTAGCCCGGCGAGGCGTTCCGGCGGGACAGCGCTCCGGGTCCCACGCGTAGTCCAGGAAGAACTGGATCGGGAACTCCATCGGCTTGATGTCGCCGACGTTCACGATCCAGATGCGCGTGGCGCCGTACTGGTACGCCAGGTGCATCTGCTCCCAGATCTTCGCGATGGGAACGGTGTTCAGCCACTTGTACGATCGCGGCCCGCCGACGTAGTCGAAGTGGTAGTAGACGCCCGATCCGCCGGCCCGCGTGCGCTCCTCGGCCGTCGGCAGCCGGCGGATGTTGCCCCAGTTGTCGTCGGACCACAGCAGCGTCACATCGTCGGGCACGCGCATGCCCTTCTCGTAGTACTCCTGCACCTCCTTGTAGAGCGCCCACACCTGCGGCACCGCGGTCAGCGTCGCGGCCGCGCTCCGTCGGCGATGATCGCGCGCTGATCGGCGACGATGCGCTCGAGCAGCGCGATGTTGGCCTCGCGCGACATCGGCTCGTCGCCGTCGCCGCGCATGGCGAGCGTGACGATGCTCTCGAAGCCCGCCGTGCGGCGGACGCCCTCGGCCCAGAACGCGCGCAGCGCCTCGGCGTTCGTGGCGTAGTTCCACGGCCCGGTGCCGTAGCGCCGCCACTCGTCGTGCGCCCGCATCATCGGCTCGTGGTGCGACGTGCCGATGACGATGCCGTACTCGTCGGCCAGCGCGGCATTCTGCGGGTCGTCGTCGTAGAACGCGTTGCCCCACATCGCGGGCCAGAGGAAGTTGGCCCTCAGGCGGAGCAGCAGCTCGAACACGTGGCCGTAGAACTGGTGGTTGAAGCCGCCGAACTTCTCCCGCGCCCAGCCGCTCAGCGCGGGCGCCTCGTCGTTGATGAAGAGCCCGCGGTACTGCACGGCGGGCTCGTCGCGCACGTAGCGGCCGGCGCGCACGAAGAGCGCGTCGCGGCGGCGGACCGGCACGTCGGCCCACCAGTACCAGGGCGACACGCCGATCTGCTCGGAGAGCGTCGTAGATGCCGAAGATCGTGCCGCGCTGGTCGCTGCCGGCGATGACCAGCGCGCGCTCGACGCCGGGCCACGGCCGCGTGGACGACCTGGATGAGCGTCGACTCCCACCGGCCGCGAATCGCCCGCACGTCGAGCCTGCCGTCGCCGGCGAGCGCGTCAATCAGCCGGCTCTTGCCCGAGCGTGCCCACGACGCACGAGGTCCGCGGCCTTCGCCGGGCGTTGGTCGACGAGCAGCGGCCGGACCGACGCGACACGGAAGATGTCGGCCTGGAGATCGGCGGCCGCGCGGCGCACGCCGTGGTGTCGCCCGCGTCGACGACGATCGGCGCGGCGATGCCGCCGCCGGCCAGGCGCACCGCGCGCGGTGAGGGTTCGAATGCGATCGTGATGCGGGTTCACGGGCTCGGCCGGGATCGCCGCCGGAGAGGTCGCGCCCGCCGCGAGCCACGCCGCGAGCGCGGCCGCCACCGCCCCGCGCGGCACCCGCGCGGGCCGCGCGGCCGGCTCACCTGATCCGGGTCATCCTGGAACTCCAGCAAGGGCGGGCCACATTCAGTCGAATACGCGAACAATACGGCCCGCATAGGATACGCGGAATGGCGCGGCAGCGTCCAGACAGCCAGTTTTCACGGGGCATTCTGGTTGACATCGGCGCCGACTGCACGCATAGTTCAGTGCGGCAACAAACGCCGATCGCCCGGCGCGGGTGCGACCAGGGTGCCTACGATGCGCAAGATCGACCTCACCGACTTCCAGGTAGCGACCAGCGAGACCGCCCGCCACATCAACCGCCGCATCGCGTTGAACATCATCCGGCGCTACCAGCCGCTGTCGCGGGCGGAGCTGGCCCGCCGCTCAGGCCTGCAGCGCAGCACGGTGTCGGCGATCGTGGCCCAGTTGATTGCGGAGGGCTGGGTCACCGAGGGCGCCAGCCCCGTGTCGGGCCGCGGCCGCCGCCCGCGCTTTCTCCACTTGAACGTCGAGCGGGCCGGCATCGTCGCCGTCGATCTGCGGCCCGGCACGACGACGGTCGCCCTGGCCGGGCTGGACGCCCGGTTCCTGATGCAGACCGAGTGGCCCACGCCCGCCACGCCCCGGGAACTCGCCGCTGAGCTGGCGCGGACCGTCGCGGCGTTCCGGAGCAGCCAGCCGGACATCGTGTACGAAGGCATGGGCGTGAGCCTGCCCGGGCGCGTGGACGACACCGGCCGGCTCGTCTTCGCGCCGAACCTGCGCTGGGAGGGGATGGAACTCAGGCAGCCGATCGAGCGGGCGGTCGGCCTGCCGATCGTCCTCGAGAACGCCGCGAGCGCCTGCGCGCTGGCGGAGTTGTGGTTCGGGCGCCAGGCCGACACCGTGAAGCACCTGGTGGCGGTGACCGTGTCGGAGGGCGTCGGCGTCGGCCTGCTCGTCAACGGCCAGGTGGTGCACGGCCGCGACGCGATGGCGGGCGAGTTCGGCCACGTCACGCTCGACGAGAACGGCCCGCCGTGCGCCTGCGGCAAGCGCGGGTGCTGGGAGCAGTACGCGTCGAACTCGGCCGCGGTCCGGCATTACCAGGCACTGGTTGACGGCGGCGCCGGCACCCGGCGCGCCGGCGCGAAGGACGCGGCGCTGACGTTCGGCGACCTGCTGCGCCTCGCCGGCGAGGGCGACGCGCACGCCGCCGCCGCGCTGGATCGGATGGCGCACTACATCGGGGTCGGCGTGGCGAGCCTCATCGTCGGGCTGGCGCCGCAGGTGGTGGTCATCGTCGGCGAGGTGACGGCGGCGTGGGACCGGGTCGGCCCGGTGGTGGCCGAGACCGTGAAGCGGCGCACCCTGCCGGCGAACACGACGCCGATCGTGCCCACCGACCCCGCCACGCAGCCGCGCCTGCGCGGGGCGGTCACGCTGGTCGTGCAGCAGCATTTCGGCGCGCCCGCGGTGGCCTGACGCCGTTCGCGCCTCAGGACCAGCCGTCGAGCGCGCGCCTGAACGCGCGGATGTGGTCGGGCGTGCTGCCGCAGCAGCCGCCGATGATGCGCGCGCCGGCCTCGACAAGCGGCACGACGCCGCCGGCCATGTGCTCCGGCGTTTCGAGATAGACCACCCGCATGCCCGCGAGCACCGGCTGCCCCGCGTTCGGCTGGACCATGATGGGCAGGTCCGTCACCCGGCGGTACCGCTCCACGGCCTCGCGCGCGCGCGCCATGTCCATCCCGGTCCCGCAGTTGAGCGCGACGATGTCGGCGCCGGCATCCTGCATGAACGCGACCGCGCGTTCGGGATCGACGCCCATCATCGTGCGGAAGTTCGCGCCGTCGCGCGTGGCGTCGTAGGCCATCGAGCCGATGACGCACGGCACGCCGGCCTCGCGCGCCGCGCGCAGGGCCAGGCCCAGCTCGTCCAGCGCCGTCTGCGTCTCGATGATGATCGCGTCGGCGCCCGCGCCGGCGAGCGCGCGCGCCTGCTCCTCGAAGGCGGCGCGCACGTCCGCTTCGCGCGCGTCGCCAATCGGCTCGAGGAACCCGCCGAACGGCCCGATGTCGCCGATCACGAAGCCCGGCCGGCCGCCCAGCGCCTCGCGGGCGATCCGCACGCCGGCGGCGTTGATCGCGGCCGCGTCGGCGGCGAGGCCGTGGCGGGCGAGCATGAGGCGCGAGGCGCCGAAGGTGTTGGTCAGCAGGCAATCCGACCCGGCCTCCACGTACTCGCGCTGGATCGCCAGCACCCGCTCGGGGTGCGCGAGGTTCCACGCGTCGCCGCAGAGGCCCTGCTCGAGGCCGGCCAGAAACAGCTGCGTGCCCATGGCGCCGTCGGCGATGAGCGGTCCCTCCGCGAGTCGGTCGAGCAGGCGCGGCGTCATGACGCGAACCTCCTGAACTGGCACCCTTCGACGAAGTGATCGAAGAAGCGCGGATGCGTCTCGAGGCGGCAGTGCTCGACCGCGCTCACGATGGACTCGAGTTCGCGCCGCTTCGACAGCGACAGCAAGGCGATCGTGGCGCCCTCGATGGCGGCGTTGCCGACGGGCACGACCTTCGCCGCGGGCATCTCCGGGATGAGCCCGATGCGCTGCGCCGGCTCCACCGGCAGGCTCCGGCCGAAGCCGCCCGCCAGGTAGAGCACGTCCAGGTCGGCGGCCACGATGCCCAGGGTCCCCAGGACGATGCGCAGGCCGGCGGCGTTGGCGCCCTTCGCCTGGGCCAGTTCGCTCACGTCGCGCTCGTCGAGGAACAGGCCGCGCGCGCGGTCGATCACGATGCGGCGCGCGCCGCTCCTGAAGCGCCCCATCTCGTTCATCAGGCCGGTCCGCAGCAGCTCGCTCAGCAGGTCGACCAGCCCCGAGCCGCAGAGGCCCTCGGCCTCGCCGCCTCCGATGACGCCGAGGCGGAACGCGCCGTCCTCGCCGAGCGACACCGACTCGGCGGCGCCCTCGAGCGCGGGCATGCCGCACGCGACGCCGCCGCCCTCGAACGCCGGCCCGGCCGGGCACGACGCCGCGACGAGGCGGCGCCGGCTGCCGGCGAGGATCTCCGTGTTGGTGCCGATGTCCATGACGGCCGCGAGGCCGTCGCCCTCGGCGAGGCCGGTGGCCAGAAGGCACGCGGCCGCGTCGGCGCCCACGTGGCCGGAGATGACGGGCAGCCCGTACACGCGCGCGTCCGGGTGGACGGGCAGGCCGCACCCGCGGCCGGTGTCCGCGAGCGCCGTGGTGGCGCGCCGTCCCTCGAGCACCTCCGCCTCGGTGATCGACCGGTACGGGCTCCTGCCCGATCGGGCCCACGTCTTTCCGGAAGAACAGGTCGCGCATCGTCGAGTTGCCCGCGACGGTGACCTCGTAGATCGTGGCCGGATCGGCGGGGAACTCCGCGATCGCGCGGCTGATGTAGGCCGTGATCGCGCCGACGAGCGGCTCGGGCCCGTGCTCGGCGGCGTACTGGATGCGCGCCATCACGTCGGACCCGGCGAAGCGTTGAGGGTTCTCGAACGACGTGTCCGCCAGCGCCTCGCCGGTCGCGAGGTCGAGCAGCCGCAGGACGACGGTCGACGTGCCCAGGTCGAGGGCGATGCCGTGGAGCGCGCCGCGGTACCGATCGATCGCGTCGCCGTCGAGCAGCACCCGGCCGCCGTCGCGCGTCACGGCGGGGTCGGGCGGAGACGGCATCGCGCGCGCGGCGAGCGTCGGCGCCTGCCGCTCGATCCGCATCCGGCCGCGCCGCATCGTGTGCGCGCGCACGCGGCCGTCGCCGGCGGTGACGCGGCACTGGCACGCGAGCCGGTAGGCGCCCCGCAGGTGGCGCTCGGCTTCCGTGGGCGGCGAGAGGAGCTCGGCGCCCTCGGTGATCTCGACGAGGCACTCCTTGCAGCGCCCGTCGCGGTGACAGGAGGTCGGCACGCGGATCCCGAGCTGCTCCGCGCAGGCGAACAGCGACGATCCCGGGGAGGGTTCGGAGGTGCGCCCGTCGAGGGTGAGCGTCACGGGCACGCGGGCGCCTCCGCGATCACGGCCGGGCGGCGAGGCGGTGGAACAGCTCGACGGCCGCCGGCGCGTGCTCCGCGTAGCCGTCGGCGCCGATCTCGTCGGCGAACGCCTGCGTGACCGGCGCGCCGCCCACGGCGAACTTGACGTGGCCCAGGCCGGCGGCCCGGAAGCCGTCGATCACGGTCTTCATGTAGCTCATCGTCGTCGTGAGCAGCGCGCTCATCGCGACAATCGTGGGCTGACGAGCGCCCGGCGGCGTCGAGGAACTTCTGCACGCTCTGATCGACGCCGATGTCGTGCACCTCGAACCCGGCGCCTTCGGCCATCATGCCGACGAGGTTCTTGCCGATGTCGTGGAGGTCGCCGCGGACCGTGCCGAGCAGGACGACGCCGGCGCGCGCCGCGCCGCGCTCGTGGCGTGGCGAGCAGCGGCTTGAGGATGGCGAGGCCGGCCTTCATGGCCCTGGCCGCCACGAGGACCTCGGGCACGTACAGCACGTTGTTCGTGAAGTCCGCGCCGACCACGCGCATGCCGGCGATGAGGCCTTCGTCGAGCACCTCGCGCGGGGAGCGGCCCGCCGCGAGCGCCTCCCGGATCAGCGATTCGACCTCCGCCGCCTTGCCGTCGTAGAGGCTGCGGTTCAGACGCGCATAGTCGACCATTCGCGCTCCGCGGTGGCCGCGCGCGCGGCGTTGAAGTCCTGCAGCGCGCCCAGCATGGCGTCGATGTTCCGGCGGGGCATGCCCGGGCTCACGCCGCCGCCCACCGACAGGATGATCCCCTCGCCGCCGGAGCCCTCGAGCACGTCCAGCGTGGCGGCCCGCACCTCCGCCGGCGTGCCGCGCACGCCGGCATCGAGCGCGGGGACGTTGCCCATCAGGCACATCCGCCCGCCGACGCGCCGCTTCACCTCGCGGATGTTCTTCCGCCCGTTCCAGTTCAGCACGGTGAACCCGGCGTCGGGCAGGTGATCGAGGCAGGCGTCGATCTCCGCGTCGTTGTGGTAGAGCTTGACCCACCCGTCCGGAAACGCGGCGCAGATGCGCGTGAGGTACGGGTGCGCGAATTCGAGGTAGTGCCGCTCGTTGACGAAGCCGACGATGTCGTCAAGCAGCAGGAAGCCTTCCACCGTGGGGCCGGCGGCCCGCCGCTGCGCCTCGAGCCAGTCGATGACCACGCGCGTGCAGAGGTCGAGCAGCGCATGGGCGCCGGGCGGATCCTCGACGAGGTCGAGCATGAACGGCGTGGTGCCGCGCACGAACGCCGCGGTGCACAGCGGGCCGCGCGCCGCCACGAAGGGGAGCACCTCGCCCCGCGCGAGGATGCGCGGCGCCTGCGTCCGGATCCGGTGGAGCGTCAGCGCCGCGAACCCGTCCGTCTCGATCTCGTAGTCGGCGAGCGCGTCGAGGTCGGCGAGCCGGCGCAGCGTCGGGACCTCGCTCGGCGTGTTGTCGGGCCAGAACTTGATCCTGGCGCCGAGCACCGAGGGCTCCGCGGCCATCCCGTACTCGACCCACCACGACGGCACGAGGATGACGTCGGGGAAATCCGCGGCGATGCGCAGGTTGGCGGCGAACCACGCCTCGGGATCCAGGAAGTAGTCCAGGTGCGAGATGCCGAGGTAGCCGGGAATCCAGGGACTGTCGACAATGAGCGCCATCGGCACGCTGGCGAGCCGCTCGCGGCGCGCCGCGCGCTTGAAGGTCTCCCATTGCTCTGGCCGCATCCCGCTGCCTCGTTCCTGCCCGGCCGGCCGACGGAGGGATCGATAAAGTCCGGGACTCGAACTAAATAATCGCCGTGCCGTGCATCCAGGCCGGTGACTCCCGTCAGTCAACCGCCTCGAGCCGCAATAAACAAGCGAGAGCGGCCATCTTCCTGCCGGCCCGCGCGCGGGCCTATTGTATGTCCAAGTGGCAACAAAAACACAAGTGCGCGCCGGAGGCGGCCCGCGGCTACCAGTCGTGGACCGTTCCGTCGGACAGGCGGGCCACCGGCAGATACGCCCGCCGGTAGGGAAACGCGGCCGCGCGCGCCTCGTCGATCTCGACGCCGAGCCCGGCGGCGTCGCCGGGGTGCATCACGCCGCGCTCGAAGCGGTAGGCGTGAGGGAAGACCTCGTCGGTCTCCGGCGCGTGCGGCATGTACTCCTGGATGCCGAAGTTGTGCACGCTGAGGTCCACGTGGAGCGCGGCCGCGAGGCTCACCGGGCTCAGGTCGGTGGCGCCGTGCGACCCGGTGCGGACCGCGTGGACCTCGGCGAGCGCCGCGATCTTCCGCAGGTGGCTGATGCCGCCGGCATGCGTGACGCTGGCGCGGATGTAGTCGATGAGCCCGCCCTCGATCAGGCGGTGGCAATCGAAGATCGAATTGAAGACCTCGCCCACCGCGATCGGCGTCGTCGTGTGCTGGCGGATGAGGCGGAAGCGATCCTGATCCTCGGCGGGCGTGGGATCCTCCATCCAGAAGAGATGATGCGGCTCCAGCGCGCGCCCGAGCCGGGCCGCTTCGATGGGCGTCAGCCGGTGGTGCACGTCGTGGAGCAGGTGGAGATCGGGCCCGAACTCGCGCCGCAGCCGCTCGAACACCGCCGGGATGAACGCGAGATAGCGCTCGCTGCTCCAGCGCTCCTCGGGCGCGAGGCCCGGCTTCGCCGGCTCGTAGTGATCGCCGCGGCCGACGCCGTACGCGTCGGGCACGCCGGGCACGCCGCACTGCGCGCGGACCGCGCGATACCCGGCGTCCCGGTAGCGTGCGACGGCGCCGGCGGTGTCCTCCGGCGTGGCGCCGCTGGCGTGGCCGTACACGAGCACCGCGTCGCGCGACGCGCCGCCGAGCAGTTGATACACCGGGACGCCGAGCGCCTTGCCCTTCAGGTCCCACAGCGCCATGTCGACGGCCGCGATCGCCGTCATCGTGACCGGCCCGCGCCGCCAGTACGCGCCCTTGTACAGGAACTGCCAGATGTCCTCGATCCGGCGCGCGTCGCGCCCCTCGATGAGCGGCAGCACGTGCTCGGAGAGATAGCTGGCGACGGCCATCTCCCGCCCGTTCAGCGTCGCGTCGCCGATCCCGTGCAGGCCGTCCTCGGTCTCGATCTTGAGCGTGACGAAGTTCCGCCCGGGACCGCACACGATGACCTTGCCGGATCTGATCTTCATCGCAGCGTTCCGAAACCGTCCTACTGATTGACGCCGCTCGCCAGGAAGCCGCCGTCGACGACGAGCAACTGGCCCGTGATGAAGCTCGCCGCGTCGGAGGCCAGGAAGATCGCCGCGCCCACCAGTTCGTCGACGTCCCCGAAGCGCCGCATCGGCGTGCGCAGGAGCAGTTCGTGCCCGCGCGGCGACTCGACGATGCCGCGGTTCAGATCGGTGACGAAGATCCCGGGGGCGATGGCGTTCACCGTCACGCCGCGCGGCGCCCACTCGACCGCCAGCGCCCGCGTGAGGCCGGCCACCGCGGCCTTGCTGGCCGTGTAGGCGCTCACTTCGAGGAAGCCGACCAGCGACGCGAGCGACGCGATGGTGATGATCCGCCCCGAGCCCTGCGCGAGCATCGGCGCGCCGAACACCCGGCACGCGTGCCACGTGCCGGTCACGTTGGTGTCGAGCACCCGCTGCCAGTCCACGTCGGACATCTCGATGGTCGGCACGCGCTGCGTGATCGCCGCCGCCGACACCAGGATGTCGAGCCGCCCGAGTTCCGCCAGGCACGCGTCGCGGACCGACTCGAGTGACGCGCGGTCCGTCACATCCGACACCATGCGCAGCGTCCGCCGCCCGCGCCGCTCGACCTCCGCCGCCACCTCGTCGACCAGCGCCGGCCGGCGCGCCGTGGCCACCACGTCCGCGCCGGCGTCGGCCAGGCCCAGCGCGATCGCGCGGCCGATGCCGCTCGTGCCGCCCGACACCACGGCGACGAGCCCCGCGAGCGACAGGCGCGAGAACGCGGTGGCCATCGCCTATTTGTAGCGGAGCCCGAACCCGAACTCGAACAGCGGCGTGTCGGCGGGCTTCTCGCCCTTCGGCCCCACGTTGATCGGAATCTGCGACATCGACTTCGGCCACGTGTGGCCGAGCGTGCCGGTCGGCCCGTAGCGGCCGAACAGGACGTCCGCGATCCCGTCGCCCTCCGTGCCCGGCAGCCATGCGGCCACGATCGCGTCGGCGTCGCCCAGGATCGGATCGAGCATCATCGGCCGGCCCGAGAAGAGGACGACGATGGTGCGGAGCCCGGAGGCCTTGACGCGCTTCACCAGGGCCACGTCGGCCGGATCCAGGTCGAGGCTCTTGCGATCCCCCTGCCCCTCGGCGTACGGCGCCTCGCCGACGACGACGATGGCGGCTTGCGCGCCGGCGGCCGGCTGGCCCGAGGCCGAGTAGTCGACGCGGCCGCCCGGCAGGGCCCTGCGCACGGCCTCGAGGACCGTCGTGCCGTCGGTCGTCCTGCCGCTCGCGCCCTGCCAGCCGATCGTCCATCCGCCGCACTGGATGCCGATGTCGTCGGCGGCCTTGCCCGCGACGAGCACGTGGGGCAGCGTGGGAGAGAGCGGCAGGGCCTGCTGCTTGTTGACCAGCAGGACGAGCGACTCGCGCACCGCCTGGCGGGCGACGGCGCGGTGATCGGGCGACCCGACCTTCGCGAGCAGCGCCGCGTCGGAGAACGGCCGCTCGAACAGCCCCATCCGGAACTTCACCGTCAGGATCCGCCGGACGGCGTCGTCGATGCGCGCCATCGGCAGCCGGCCGTCCTGCACCAGCGTCTTCAGGCCGTCGAAGAAGGCCGGGTACTGGTCGGGCACCATCACCATGTCGATGCCGGCGCCGATGGACGCCGCGATCTGCGCCGGGTAATCGCCCGGGAGCTGCTCAATCGCCTTCCAGTCGGAGACCACGAAGCCCGTGAAGCCGAGTTCGCCTTTGAGCAGCGTGGTGAGGAGGTACTTGTGGCCGTGCAGCTTCTGGCCGTTCCAGCTGCTGAACGACGCCATGATGTTCAGCGCGCCGGCCTTGATGGCGGCCTCGTAGCCCGGCAGGTGAATGGCCCGCAGCTCGGCCTCGCTGATGCGCGCATCGCCCTGGTCGACGCCGCCCGCCGTCCCGCCGTCGGCGACATAGTGCTTCACCGACGCGAGCACGTGCGGCGGGTACGACAGCGCCGCGCCCTGGAGGCCGCGCACCGCGGCGGCGCCCAGATCGGCGACCAGCGCGGGCGACTCGCCGAAGCCCTCGTAGGTGCGGCCCCACCGCTCGTCCTGCGGCACCGCGACGCACGGCGCGAAGTTCCAGTGGGCGCCGGTGGCCGCCATCTCGACGGCCGTGATGCGCGACGCCTCCTCGACCAGCTTCGGGTTGCGCGTGCAGCCCAGGCCGATGTTGTGGGGGAAGATCACCGCGCCGCGCACGTTGTTGTGCCCGTGCACCGCGTCCATGCCGTAGAGCAGCGGGATGCCGAGGCGCGTCGAGAGCGCGCGCTTCTGCAGGCCGTCGATGAACGCCGCCCAGCCCGCGGCCGAGACGTCCGGGATCTCCGAGCTGCCGCCGCTCAGCACCGACCCCAGGAAGTACCCGGCCACATCGTCCGGCGACTTGAGGAAGGAGTGGTCGGGCTGCGTCATCTGCCCGACTTTCTCCTCGAGCGTCATCCGCCCGAGCAGGTCTTCGACGCGCTCGGCGACCGGCCGCGCCGCGTCCCGGTAGGCGGGGCCCGATGGCGCGGCCTGCGGCCCGGGGACGCCGTCCGAGCCTGCCGCGGCTCCAATCGCCAGCACCGCGAGGGCGGCGGCGGCCAGTGCCAGTTTCCTCGATGAGTTGCGGAGACGAACTAATTGATGGAGTGCGTTCATGAACGTGATCCTCGGCGATCATCCTAACGTGGTTTGACCCGCGAACAAAAACCCGCCACGCGTCATCGCCCCGGCACCCGCGTCCGCACGCTGTAGAGCGACGTGCGGGCCGCGATGAACAGCGTCCGGCGGTCCGCGCCGCCGAAGACGACCTGCACCGGCCGCTCCGGCACCTCGATGGTGTCAATCAGGCGTCCCTCCGGGCTGTAGACGTAGACGTGGCCGGCGGCCAGGAAGACGTTGCCCGCCGCATCCACCGCGACGCCCTCGCCGCCCTGCTGGACAAACGGCGTGAGCGTCCGGAAGTTCCCGTCGTCGCCGAGCGTGCCTTTCCACGTCGTCACTTCCGACTCGCTCGTCACGTAGAACGGCTGTCCGGGCGCGGCGGCGGCGAGGCCGAAGGCGCGGACGAGATCGGCGCTCTTGACGCCCCACGACATGGCGCCGGTCGTGAAGTCGCTGCCGGCCGGGATGAACGTGGTGCCGTCGGGCGACAGATAGTGGAAGGGCCTTGCCGGCGGGAGGCCTGTCGCCGGGTCCCGGGCCAGGCGCCAGTCGGTGACCGCGCGCACGGCGGTCAGGCCTGGCCGCGGCGCGGCATCGACCGGAGCGAGGACCTCCAGGCTCGCCGAGCGGGGAGCCGGGCTTGAAGGCGTAGACGGTGCCGGCACCGGCGTAGGAGACCACGAGCAGGTTGCCGGCCCTGTCGAACGCGAGATTGACCGGTTCGAGCGGCGCGTCGTGCACCGTGGAGATCCGGCCGTCTCGCTCGGACCAGCGGTGGATGCGCTGCCAGCGCGCGTCGACGACGTAGAAGTCGCCGGCCGGATCGGCGGCGCCGCCGGAGATGTTGAAGAAGCCGCCGGCCAGCCTTCGCACACTGCGCGCCCGCCTCCAGGACGGGCGACGCCGGCTTCGGTGCCGGGACAGGCGCGTTGCCCGAGAGCGTGAGCCAGGCGAACTCGCGCTGCCTGATTTCGGCGCCGTGCGTGGCGTCGAAGACCGCGGCGTCGAAGGAGACCTTGCTGTTGCTGTAGCAATGGAAGTTCCGGAACCGGATGTTCCGCGAGTTCGACACCTTCACGGCGTGCGGAAACGGCTGATACGAGCTGATGACCCGGTAGATGTGGAAGTTGGCGATGGTGATGTCGCGTGAGCCGTCGATCTCGAGCGGCAGCGCGAAGCCGCTCTCGCCGCGTTCCTCCTCGGTCTGCAGCGCATAGAGGCGCCAGTTGGCCGCGTTGCGCACCTGCACCTCGTAGCGCACGTGGTGCTCGCTCGACATGGCGTAGACGCGGCCCTCGGTCGAGGTGTCCGAGATGAGCATGCCGGCCGAGGCGAAGGAACTCGGCGTCCAGAGGTCGAAGAACGTGCCGCCGCCACCGTCCGTCACCCAGAGGCTCGGATACTGGCTGTCCCAGCGCCGGTTCGCGTCGGGGTCGGCGGTCCGGTTGTTGTTGTACGGATTGGTGCGCGTGCCGTCGAGGTTGACCGTGCCGTGCCCGCCGAGGAACCGCACGTCGTTCATCATCGAGGCGGCGCCGGCCATCCACTTCGCCGCCACGGCCCGGGGATTGATGCCGTTCGTGTACAGCCCGATCCCGATGACGACGTTCGTGCCGCCTTTCGGCGCTTCGATCATCGGCTTCGGCGGGCCCGCGCCCTGGAAGGCCCGCGTCCTGTCGGGCAGCACGAGTTGCGTCGCGAGCGGGTGCAGGCCGATGAGCACCGTGTCGGGCCGCAGCTCCAGCGTGTCGCTGATGAGGTACGAGCCGGAGGGCACATAGATGGCCCGGTGCGCGGCGATGGCGCTCCGGAACGCGGCGGTATCGTCGGCGGCCCCGTCGCCTTTCGCGCCGAGCGTCCGGATGTTCACCCACGTGGCGGCCGGCGGCAGCGGCACCAGGTCGGAGGCGGCTGGCTGGGGCAGCGCGGCGAGCGGCACCGCGTCGATCCGGGTTTCGGTCACCGGCTGCGCGCCGATGTCCGCGAAGTGCAGGCCGTGCGAGAAGGTCCGCACCTCGTACACCGCGGCCGGCCCGGCAATCCGCTTGCCGCTCTCCCGGAACAGCGCGAACACGGGCACGCCGCGGCACACGACGCCCTCCATGTTGACCTGGGTCCGCGGATTGTCCTCGAGGCTGATGATGACGGCTGGCCCCGTCACCTCCTCGAACCGGCCGTCTTTCACCCACAGCTCGTCGTGGGAGCCCTCGTCAATCGCGATCGCCGTCGGGACGCGCCTGAAGTGCGGGCGCACCAGCGTGAGGCCGGCCGCCCGTTCCCGGATGGCGGCTTCCCGCTGGCCCTCGAAGTACGCGTCGACGGCCATGAACTGCCAGCCCGGCGACGGCGTTCGCGTCCAGATGCCGTAGGTGCCGCCGATGAAGCGGACATCCTCCATCACGTTGCCGGTGTCGTGGACGCCGGCGATCCCCGGCCCGATCCGGAACTCCATGTGGGCCAGGAACGAGTGCTGCGCGTAGGTGCCGCGCACGCCGACCGCGCCCGCGTTGCCGGGCCCGATCTCGATGTCGATGTTGCTCATGGCCGAGTAGAACGTGCCCGGGGTCGCGTCGGGCGGGCGCGCTGCCTGCCGCCGCCCCGCGCCCGCCTGCCGCCGTGCCCGGCCGCGAGCCGGCGAAGAACACGAGCTGGTTCTCCGCGGCGGGATCGGTGAATCCCGGCGTCTGCGCGGCGAGCACGAGGACCGGCCGCCTGGCGCCGTATCCGATGAGGCGGATGGACGGCCAGACATGGAGCGTCCGCGTGATCCGGTACCGGCCCTCGGGAAGAAAGACGATGCCGTGGCCGGTCGATTCCTGGACGCGATCGATGGCGGCCTGGATCGCCGCCGTGTCGTCGGCGGCGCCATCGCCCCGCGCGCCCATCGCGTCGGCGTGCACCGCCTTCGCGTCATCGAGGCGCATGGTGTAGTAGGACTGCGCCAACGCCGGCGCCGGCGCACAGCAGGAGCATCAGCGCCACGAGTGGCTTCGCGGTCATCTCAACCCTCCAGTCACGCCATCTGGGCGCAGAGCTTTGCGGAGACGGTTCGGGAAGTCAAGCGACAGAGAGCAAGAGGCGGGGAGCGGGAGACGACCGGCGCGCTGTGCGATAATCGCGTCCGCTTGCAGGCAGAGGAGAGCACCATGGAGCTGAGAGGCGGGCGGGTCATGATGATCGCGGCGGCGGTGGCGATGTGCGCGGCGCCGGCGGCCGCCCAGGTGAAGACGGCGGCGGGCCTTGTGCGGGGCACGGCGTCCGCCGACGGCAGCGTGCGCATCTTCAGCGGCATCCCGTTCGCCGCGCCGCCCGTCGGGGCGCTGCGCTGGCAGGCGCCGCAGCCGGTGGCGCCGTGGGAGGGCGTCCGCGAGGCCGTGAAGCCCGGGCCGGCCTGCATGCAGGGCCAGATGTTCGGCGACATCGTGCTCCCCGACCTCAGTGAGGACTGCCTCACGCTCAACGTCTACGCGCCGGCGACGGCCGCGTCAGGTCGCCTGCCGGTGATGGTCTGGATCCACGGCGGCGGCTTCCAGGCGGGCGCCGGGTCGGAGCCGAGGCACGATGGCACGGCCTTCGCCCGCAGGGGCGTCGTCCTGGTGACGATCAACTACCGGCTTGGCGTGTTCGGCTTCCTCGCGCACCCGGAGCTGACCCGCGAGTCCGGGCGCGGCGCGTCGGGCAACTACGGGATGCTCGACCAGGTGGCCGCCCTGCGCTGGGTGCGCGACAACATCGCGGCCTTCGGCGGCGACGCCGGCAACGTGACGATCTTCGGCGAGTCGGCCGGCTCCTTCGCCGTGAGCGCGCTCATCGCGTCGCCGCTCGCGCGCGGGCTGTTCCACAAGGCGATCGGCGAGAGCGGCGCCTACTTCGGGGGCAGCTCGGGGACGCTCGCCCTCGCGCCGCTGGCCGTCAACGAGCAGATGGGCGTGAAGTTCGCGTCGGCCATCGGCGCGGACTCCCTCGCGGCGCTGCGCGCCATGCCCGCCCGGGCGGTCCTGGACGCCGCGAGCAAGGCGCGGCTCTTCTTCGCGCCGGGCGTCGACGGGTACTTCCTCGTGGAGGACGTCGCCGCCACGTACGCGGCGGGGCGCCAGAGCCAGGTGCCGCTGCTGGCCGGCTGGAACGCCGACGAGATGCGCGCCGCCGTCACCCTGCGCCCGCAGAAGCCCACGGCCCAGGGTTTCGCCGAGGAGAACCGCAAGCGATTCGGCCAGCACGCGGACGCGATCCTGGCGGCCTACCCGGCCGGCACCGACGCCGAGGCCCTCGAATCGGCCGCCGCCCTCGCGAGCGACCTGTTCATCGGGCACGCCACCTGGAAGTGGATCGACATGCAGGCGACAGTCCGGGCGCCTGCCCGTGTACCGGTACTCCTTCGATCGGACGATCCCCGTTCCCGAGGGCCACACGATGAACGGGGCGCCGGCGACCGCGCGCGACATCGGCGCGCGCCATGCCGGGGAAATCGAGTACGTCTTCGGCTCCCTCGATCGCTCGCTGCCCAAGGTGCCGTGGGAGCCCGCCGATCGGGCGCTGTCGGAGACGATGACGTCGTACTGGGCCAACTTCGCCCGCACCGGCGATCCCAACGCGCCGGGCCTGCCGGCGTGGCCGCGCTACGATCTCGCGGACCGTCGCGTGCTGCACCTCGACGGGACGATTCACGCCGCTCCCGACGCCCTGCGCCCGCGTTACGAGGCGCTCGACGCGTTTGTCACGGCACCGAGGCCGGCAAAGGCGCCATGACCCGGCCCGTCATCCTCGCCGACGAGAACATCCCGTTCGCCCGCGACGCGTTCGGCACGCTCGGCGAGGTGCGGCTGAAGCACGGCCGCCAGATCGCGCACGCCGACCTGGCGGACGTCGACCTCCTGGTCGTGCGCTCCATCACGCGCGTCGACGCGGCGCTCCTGGCCGGCACGCCCGTGCGGTTTGTCGGCACGGCCACGTCGGGGTCCGATCACGTCGACACGGCGGAGCTCGATCGGCTCGGCATCGCGTTTCACGCGGCCCTCGGGTGCAACGCGAACGCCGTCGCGGAATACATGGCCGCCGCCTGGCTGACGCTCGCGACGCTGCGCGGCGACACGCTCGCGGGCCGGAGCGTGGGCGTGGTCGGCGTGGGGCACGTCGGGTCGCTGGTGGCCGGCGATGGCGCGGGCCCTCGGCATGGAGCCGGTGCTCAACGATCCCCCGAAGGCCCGCGAAACCGGCAGCGCCGAGTACCGGCCCCTCCACGACCTGCTCGACTGCGACATCGTCACCTGCCACACGCCGCTGACGCTGGACGGTCCCGATCCGACCTGGGGGCTGATTGGCGAGCCGTTTCTCGCGCGCCTCAAGCCCGGCGCCTGGCTCTCGAACGCGGGCCGCGGCGGCGTCGTGCACGAGGCCGCGCTCCACCAGGCGCTCGACGGGAAGTGCCTCGACGCCGTGGTGCTGGACGTGTGGGAGCGCGAGCCCGGGATCGACGGCCGCCTGCTCGCGCGCGTGGACATCGGCACGCCGCACATCGCCGGCTATTCGCTCGAGGGCAAGCTGAACGGCACCGCCATGGTCTATCGCGCCGCGTGCGCGTTCCTGGGCGTCGAGCCGGCCTGGCGCCCCGAGGCGGCGCTGCCGCCGCGCGCGCCCGGGCTGCCGCTTCCGGGCTTCGCCCGCGGCGACACGGCGCTGCGCGGGCTCGATCGCGACGGCGTGGCGGCGCTTGCCGGCGCCGTCGCCGCGCACTGCCCGATCCTGCGCGACGATGAGGCGCTCAGAAAGACCGTGGGCATGAGCCCGGCCGAGCGCGGCCGGGCCTTCGACCTGCTGCGAAAAACCTACCCCGCGCGCCGCGAGTTCTCGTAGGAGGCGACACCGGCCTGGCGCGGCGGTGGTGCCTCACAACCGAGGGGACGCCGCTGGATCGCGAGCCCGTTGGTGTGCCCGTTGGTGTGCCCGTTGATTGACTTCACCTGGAGCCGTCTGTAGCATGGCGTTGATCTGACGCAGCCGTGCAGCGCCACCGGCCCCGGCTCCCCAGGCGCGAGGGCCGTGAGCCATCCTGTCGCCCAGGAGCGGTAGCGGTATGGTCGGCCAGACGGTTTCGCACTACCGCGTGACCCGCAGGCTCGGCGGCGGCGGCATGGGTGAGGTTTACGAGGCCCTCGACACCTCCCTCGGCCGGCGCGTCGCGATCAAGTTCCTCTCGACGGCCCGGGCGAAGAGCCACGAATCGGTCCTCCGGTTCGAGCGTGAAGCGCGCGCCGCGTCCGCGCTCAACCACCCCCACATCTGCACGATCCACGACTTCGGCCTCAGTGAGGACCAGCCCTTCATCGTGATGGAGCTGCTCGACGGCGGCACGCTCCGCGAGCGCCTGAAGTCGGCGCCCCTCGACGCGCCGTTCATCGTGGATTGGGGCTGCCAGATCGCCGACGCGCTCGAGGCCGCCCACTCGGCGCGGATCATCCACCGCGACATCACGCCCGCCAACATCTTCATCACCGCGGCGGGCCACGTGAAGATCCTGGACTTCGGCCTCGCGAAGCTCACGCCCGAGAAGGACGTCTACGCCTCCATCGAGCAGGGCGAAGCGGAGGAGACGCACGAGCAGTTGCTCACCTCGCCCGGCGCCACCCTCGGCACGACGCCCTACATGTCTCCCGAGCAGATCAGGGCCGACCCGCTCGACCAGCGGACGGACCTGTATTCGTTCGGCTGCGTGCTCTACGAGATGGCCACGGGCCGCCGCGCGTTCGAGGGCCGCTCGTCGGCGCTCATCGTCGATGCCGTCCTCCGCGAGACGCCCGCCGCGCCCCGGGACCTGAACCCGGCGGTGCCCGACGACCTCGATCGCCTCATCCGAAAGGCCCTCGAGAAGGACCCCGACCTGCGCTATCAGACGGCACGCGAGATCAAGGCGGACCTGCTCAGGCTGGATCGCGACAGCGACGCGGTGCGCGCCGGGCGCCCGACGCCCGGGCCGGACTCGCATCGGACCGACCCGGGATCGCACTCGCGGCCGCAGTCGGCGTCGGCTCCTCGCTCCGCCGCCGCACCCTCCCGGGCCTCCCGCCGCGCCTGCGCCGCGCGCTCCCCTGGCTGCTCGCGGCCGCCGCGATGGCCGCCGGCGCGGCCGGACTCCAGTGGGTGCGCGCGAGGACCCGCCGAGCCGGAGTGGACCGCCTCGAGCTTCCTGACATCCGAGTCGGCCGCGGACGTCGACCCGGCGATGTCGCCGGACGGAAACACGGTGGCGTTCACCAGGAGGCGCGGCGGTGCCTCCCGTGTGTGGCTCCTCGACGTGAAGACGGGAACCCAGGCGCTCCTGACGCGGGACGGGCCGGGCGACGGTGCGCTCCCGTCGCTGGCGGACGAGCGGTCGCCAGCCTGGAGCCCCGCCGATGGCACGGTGTACTTCGTCGCGGACCACGAGGGCCAGCCCGCGGTGTGGAGAGCGCCGCGCTGGCCCGGAAGCTCGCCGGCGCTCGTCATCGGCGACGCCGAAGAGCCTGCCGTGTCGCCCGACGGGGCGATGCTGGCGTTCGTGCGCCCGAACGCGGCCGGCTCGGACCGGATCTGGGTGGCCAGCCTGCCGGGCGCGACCGGCGCGCGCGTGCTGACCGGCGACGGCCCGGAGTTCGGCCTCTGGGAGCATCGCGAGCCGGCGTGGTCGCCCGATGGCCGACTCATCTGCTACCGCGGCCAGCGCGACCTCTTCCTCGTGCCCGCGGGAGGCAGCGCGGCCGGACCTCCGTCGAGGCTCACCCGAGACGATGCCCGCGACGAAGCGCCGGAGTGGTCAGGCGACGGGCGGAAGGTCTACTTCTCGTCCCATCGCAACAACACCACGGCACTCTGGGTCGTCGGCGTGCCGGATGGCACCGTGGAGCGGGTCACCAACAGCGCGGGGCCGGAGGGACATCCCACGCTGTCCGCCGACGGCAGCACGCTGGTGTACACGAACGCGCTCGACGACCCGAACATCGTCATGCATGACCTGTACACGGGAAACGAAACCGTGATCGGCGGAAGCCGGGACGACCAGATGCCCGCGTTCCTCCCGGACATGAGCGCGCTCGTCTATCTCTCGGACCGTTCCGAGGGCTACAGGCTGTGGGTACAGCCGATCGGCGCGGACGGAGCCGTTGGTGAACCCCGGCTGCTGACCCAGCAGGCCGTGTCGGTCGCCAACCCCGCGATCTCGCCGGACGGACGCTGGGTGGCGTACTACCGCGTGTTCGAAGGGCAGCGTGACATCTGGATCGCCGCCGTCGACGGCGGGCCGGCGTACCAGTTCACCGACCATCCGGCCACCGATGTCCATCCCGCATGGTCGCCCGATGGCGCCAGGCTCGCGTTCGTCTCGGACCGTTCGGACGGGGTGAACCAGGTCTTCGTGTCCAAGGTGCACAACGGCCGCGCGGCGGGGGCGCCCGTGCAGATTACGACCGGCAGACGGGCGTGCTGGTGTCCAAGGTGGTCGCCCGACGGGAAGTCGCTGGCGTTTGTCGGCGCCGGCGACACCGGCGAGGTGTTCCTGGTGCCCGCCGACGGCCGGGGGCCCGCTGTCCAGCTCACTCGCAGGGCCTATGCGCAGCGCCTGCGTTGGAACACGGCCGCCGGCACGCTGCTCGTGTCGGGGGGATGGGGCCGTGCGGGACGGCTCGTCCTTCGGGAGGTGAGCCCTGTTGACGGAACGGACCACCAGTTGGTGCCCCCCGTCGTCTTCGGCGACAACCTCGAACTCTATGACTTCGACGTCAGCCCCGACGGCCGGTATCTGGCGTTGAGCAGGAATGACATGAAGGGCAACCTGTGCAGCCTCACCGCGCGCCAGGCAGGGAAGTAGCCGGATGGGCGCGGCCGTGGCCGGCGGTGCCGCGCGCTAGGCTCGGGGAACGGCCTCCATGAGGATCGCCAGCGCCTTCCTGAGGCTCGCCGTGCCCGCCGTGCTGCCCTTGTAGTGGCCGAGCCGCACGACGACCAGGTCGTGCGACGGGACGATCAGCGTCGTCTGGCCGCCCGCGCCGGACATGAAGTAGGCGTCCTTCGGGACGGGGAACGTGCCGTCGCCGTTGATCCAGAAGAAGCCCCCGTAGATCGGGCGCCTGTCGGCGGCCCAGGCCGGCGCCACCGTGCTCACGAACCTCACGAACCCCTCGGGCAGGATCCGCTCGCCGTTCCAGACGCCGTCCTGCAGAAAGAGATTGCCCAGCCGCGCCCAGTCTCGCGCCGACATGAGGTCGTAGCCCTGCGCCAGGAAGTTGCCGTACGGATCGGTCTCCAGCACCATCGTCCGGATGCCGATCCTGTCGAAGAGCGCGCGCTGCGGGAACGACAGGTACTCCTCGCCGCGCCGCTCGACGGCGAGGCGGATGAGGTAGTTGACGAGCACCGGATCGGTGTTGCGATACCGGCCCACCTGCCCGGGCGGCCACTGCAGCGGCCGCGAAGCCGCGTAGTGGAACGCGTTGACCCTGCCTGTGTAGAGATACAGGTGGTCGGGGTACGGCCCCGCCAGGTCGTAGTCGGGATCCTGCGGGGCCCTGATGCGCAGGCCGCTCGACATGTTCAGGAGATCCGCGATGCGAATCTCCCTGCGGGGATCCCCCGGGCCCTGCCACTCGGGAATCGGCGCCGGCTGCGCCAGCTGGTAGACACCCTGCCGGATCAGGATGCCCATCAGCGTCGCCGTCACGCTCTTGCCCATCGACCAGCTCTCGAGCGGCGTGTGCGCCGTGATGCCCGCGCCGTAGCGCTCGGCGACGAGGCGCCCATTCCACGTCACCACGAACGCCGCCGTCATCGCGGACTCGGGCTCGAACGCGGCGTCCACGGCCTGCTTCAGCTTTGCCTCGTCGAGGGCTGCGGGAAGCGGCCCGTCCGGCAGCACGTCTCCCATCGGCCATGGCTGAGCCGACGGATCGGGCAGCGCGCTCGTCACCTGGACCGGCGTGAAGTTCACCGTGCGCTGCCCGGCGGGGAGGGTGACGCATCCCTGGCTGCCGAGGTACTTCGCCGTCAGCGTCGGGCCGCCCGGGATCGTGACGCGGACGGTCTTGGCGGCACGATCGATGACCGGCTTGCCGACCCTCGCGCGCTCCAGGTAGGGGCCCGTGAAGTAGCCCACGTTCTCGGCGGCGAAGTCGGGATCGAGGCCCGTGATGAACACGGCCGAGCACATGACCTTCGCGAATCCGGCGGTCTGATGCTCGAGCGGGTCGCCTGGCGGCGGCACGTACGGCGTATCGAGTTCGAGCGATCGGGCCCGGGCGATGAGCGCCTCGCGGGCCGGAGCCGAGACCTGCGGCGCGGCCGCCGCGCCGGGGGCCGCCGCCGGACCGCTGCCCTGGCAGCCGCCGATGACAGCCGCGAGGGCCGCGAGGGCCGCGATCCCAGGTCTCGTGCGGACGCGCGCGTGCCGCATGGTATGTCCTCCGCGGGTCCGGGCGGCCGCCCGCCCGGCGGTGTGTGTGACCGACCGCATTATGGTCCCGGCTACCTTCCGGCAACAAGGCGCTGCAGCTTGGCGGCACGGCGCTCGCGCTCGGCGGGAGGGTGCCGGCAGGGGCGTGCTATTCTCCGGCTCGTGCCAATCAGGCCCTATCTCGAGATCGCGCGAGCCGACCACTGGGTCAAGAACGCCTTCATGCTGCTCGGCGTGCTGCTGGCGGTGTTCTACCGGCCCGAGGTGCTCTCGGGCGCCAGCGCCGTGCCGCTGGCGCTGGCCGTCGTGGCCACGTGCCTCGTGGCGTCGAGCAACTACGTCCTGAACGAGCTGCTCGACGCGCCGCAGGATCTCTCGCACCCGGACAAGCGCCATCGGCCCGTGCCGTCGGGCCGGGTGCGCCCCTGGCTGGGGTACGTCGAGTGGCTGGTCCTCGCGGCGGCCGGGTTTGCCCTTGCCGCGGCCGTCGGCCGCCTGTTCGCCGCGTCGGCGGCGGCCCTCTGGGTGATGGGCCTGGCCTACAACGTGCCGCCCGTCCGCCTGAAGGAGTGGCCGTATCTCGACGTGCTCAGCGAGTCGGTCAACAACCCGCTGAGGCTCGCGCTGGGCTGGTTCGCCCTGATCCCGGACCGGTTCCCGCCAGTCTCCCTCGCGCTGTCGTACTGGATGGTCGGCGCCTTCTTCATGGCGATGAAGCGCCTGGCCGAACTGCGCCACATCCGGGATCGCGAGGCGCTCGGGGCGTACCGCAAGTCGTTCCGCTACTACACCGAAGAGCGCCTGCTCGTCAGCATCCTGTTCTACGCCTCGGCGTGCGCGCTCTTCGGCGGCATCTTCATCGTCCGCTACCGGCTGGAGCTGATCCTGTTCGTGCCGCTGCTGGCGGGGTTCATGGCCTATTACTTCAAGATCGGGATGCAGCCCGACAGCCCCGCGCAGCACCCCGAGCGCCTGCACCACGAGCGCGGGTTCGTGATCTACACCGCGGTGTGCCTGGCGGCCTTCGTGCTCCTGATGTTCACGTCGATCCCGGTCCTCTACGAGTGGTTCCACGTGGAGCCCGCCAGCATCACCCCGCTCTGGACCATCGGCGCGCCGCCGCGCCGGTAGGCCGGGCACGCGACGCTATCGCAGCCGCTCGAGCCGGCCCCGGCTGGTGACGGGATCGTAGGCGTAGCGGTAGGCGGCGCGGTCCGGGTACGCGTCCATCAGCCGCGCGTTGTCGTCTCCGCGGTCCAGCGCGAAGAGCACGCTGCCGTCATACCGGCCCCAGTTGCGCGTGTGGTCGGTCGGCGTCCATCGCCCAGCGCGTGCCCGTGCGCGTGCGCGACGAACACGATGGCGTGCTCGAGGCCGGGCGTCCTCGACCACGCGGTACAGATCCGTCCGCTCGTACGCGATGACGTGCGCCGTCCTGATCTGCCAGGCGGCGGCGGGAATGGCCAGCAGGACGCTCAGCGCGAAGAGATAGAAGTACCAGCGCCCGCGGTTCGTCTTGTCGCGCCACGACGCCTCCTTCGTCGCCAGCCAGGCCGCCGGCAGCGCGACGAAGGGCAGCGCCTCGAAATAGTACCGCGGGCCGTAGCGGTTGCCGCCGCTGTCCACGTAGAAGTAATAGCCGGCGACCATGCAGAAGAAGACCGAGCCGAGGAGGCGCTGGCGCGGCGGGCCGGTGCGGTCCGTCATGGCGATGGCGTAGAGCGGGAGGATGGCGGCCGGCGTCCAGAGGATCCAGTCCCACAGGTTCGTCAGCATCAGGTCCGTGCCCCGCGTGAGCAGGTTGGCCTGGAACCAGCGGCTGTCGTAGTTCTCGAAACCGTTCATCGGCAGCACGCCCCACCGGCCCATCAGTTCATGGTTGTGCCACAGGAACGCGAGGAGGATGGGCGCGACGCCGGCCGCGAACCCCGCGACGAACCGCCAGTGCCGGAGGTTGCGGCGGAGGTGGTAGACGCCGAACGGCAGGCCGCCCATCACGGCCGTGAAGAAGCGCGCGGCGAACGCGGCGCCGAACGATGCGCCCGCGGCGAGGCCGAGGGCGAACGAGTCGCGGTCGCTCCCGCGGAGCGCCGCCGCGGCGAACACCAGCGTGACCAGCAGCGTGAAGGTGTGCGCGTAGTAGGACGCCGAGTTCAGGAGGAAGAACGTGGAGAGGAGCATCGCCACGAGTGCCGCCAGCACCACGCGCGGCTCGTACCACCGGCGCGCGACGGCGAAGAACACGGGAACGGTGAGCGCGCCGAGGATCGGGTTGACCAGCCACGCCGGGATGCCGGCGAGCGCCGCGGCGAAGATCACGGCCGGCCAGCCGGGGGGGAACACCGAGAACACGCGGCCGTCGAGGACGCGGACGTGCAGGAAGTCGAAGAACGGCTGCACGGGATGCTCGGCGTACCAGGCGCGGCCGTCGAGCCAGAGCCGCGCCTGGAGCAGGTAGCAGTATTCGTCGCCCGAGTTCGGGAACCGCAGGAGGACGCTCGAGGCGACCCACGCGAGCACGATGAACGTGCCCGCCGACATGAGGCCGACCGTGACCCAGGGCCTCTTCAGCGCGGCGTCGCACGCCCGGACGAGCCGGTCGTACGCCCGGCCGATCCGTCCTGCGCGTACGCGCCCGGGATGAGCAGCGCGATCAGGGCCAGGGCGAGGAGAGAGTAGACGAGGGCGAGCCGATCGGCCGCGGCGAGGTACTCGGGCAGCGGGATGGCGGCCCACGACGGGATGATGGCGCGCAGCGTCGCGCGCGCGCCGCGTTCGAACGCGCGTGTGACGAAGGCGTGGCCATACGCGAGGTACGCCGCGTCGAAGGCCGCGACGGCCGCCACGAGCAGCGAGACGACGACCCAGAACCGGCGGTGGGAGCGCATGCTGGGGCCTGAGTGTACACCGCCAGGCCGCCTCCCCGCGCCCCGCCGCAATTACCAGCGCGCTGCCGCCTCGCGGAACCGCTCGATGTCGGCCACGCCGTTCGTGAGCGCCTCGACCACGACAGCCGGATCCAGGTGCTGGGCCTCGTGCGCCAGCACGTTGCGGAACCCGCACATGCGCATGAGCGCCTCCGCAAGGTCCGGATCGAGCAGACCGGCGTCGCGCGCGATCGCGAAGTGCTCGCGATAGGTAGTTGCCGGGCCCAGCTCCCGCTCGGTCACGGTGTGCTGCATGATGCCGATGCACAGGCCGATGGCCACCTCCAGCGCGCGCTCGGCCACGTAGGCGGCCTTCCAGTCGGAGGTGTATCCGGCAACGTCCAGCCCGGCCAGTTCCCGCAACCGGCGGACCTGCTCGTCAAGCCGGGCCACCTTGATCGCGAGGATCTCCCCGTAGGGCCGCTCGGCGCGCTCCCGCAGGACCAGTTCCTCCGACTCGCGGAAGTCGGCGTAGGCGCCGGTCACCCGGATCTCGAACTCGATGCGCCCCGCGCGGTCGCGATCCAGCAGAAGCTCCGACGCCTGCACGATCCGTCCGGCCGCCTCCATGTCCATCGTGTTCAGCACGGCGAGACCCAGGCCGGCCGCGTCCGGATGCCGCGCCAGGGACTCCCTGACCTCGCGCCCCGCGGCGTCCGCATCCGCTGCCGGGTCGACGTAGATCGCGACCGACGGCCGCGCAGGCCCCGCCGCGTCCGGTTCTGCCTCATCGCCAGCCAGGCGCGCAAACCGCACCCGCGGATCCTGCGCCAGTACGGCCGCGATCCGCTCCCGGCGCGCTGCGGCCGACGCGGCCATCATCTCGTTATTCGCCAGCATCTCCCCCTCCCGACGACGACGATGCCATCGTCGTCGGCTCGTCGTCAAGGCCTCGCGCGTGGTCCTGGTTCAGCCCATGATTCGCCGGCTGTGCGGAATCTCCGAGGCGCGGCAATAATATGACAGTTGACAATGTGACAGTAACTGTCTATATTGTGATCCGTGGACGGGGAACAGGGCCTCTACAACATCGACGAACTGGCCGATCTGGGCGGCGTCTCCCGCCGCACGGTCCGCTATTACGTGCAGGAAGGCCTGCTCCCGGCGCCACTGGGCGTCGGCCGCGGCCGCCACTACGGCCGGCCGCACCTTGACCGCCTGCTCGAGGTGAAGGCGTGGCAGGAAAGCGGCCTGTCCCTCGACGAGATCCGCGCGCGGCGCACGCCCCCTCCGGCCGGCGGGCGATCGGCGCCCCGCCCGTCACCGCCGCTCCCGCGCAGCACCTGGCGCCGCCTCGATCTCGGGCCCGGCATCGAGCTGCACGTGGCGCACGATGTCAGGCTGCCGGCGGCGGGCCGGCTCGAAGAACTCGCGGCATGGTGCCGTGTTCATCTTTCACGCAGCACGGAAGGCGAGGGCTAGCATGAGCGCGTCAGTCATCAACGATCCGGCAGCCGGCTCGGGGCTCTTCTCGCGTGACACGCGGCAGCCGATTCCGCTCGATCACGTCCGGGTCGAGGCGCGCGTCGTCGACGCGGCCGCGCGCGTCACGATCCGCCAGTCGTACCGCAACCTCGAGACCGTGCCGCTGGAGGTGGTCTACGTGTTTCCGCTCGACGAGGGCGCGGCGGTCTGCGCCTTCGAGGCCACGGTGGACGGCGTGCGTTACGTGGGCCGGGCGAAGGAGCGCGACGAGGCCTTCAGGGAGTACGACGAAGCGGTGGAGGCCGGGCACGGCGCGTTCCTGCTCGACGAGGAGCGCGCCGACGTGTTCACGGCGAGCCTCGGCAACATGAGGCCCGGCGCGATTGTCGAGCTCTCCCTCACCTACGTGACGGAGCTCGCGGCGGAAGGGGAGGGCGTGCGGTTCACGCTGCCCACCACCGTGTCGCCCCGCTACGCGCCGGAGGCCGACCAGAAAGGCGTGGGCCCGACGCCGGCCGAGGCGCTGAACCCGCCGGTGGCGTGGGCGGTGCCGTACGGCTTCAGCTTCGAGATGGACGCGGCGATGAGCGGCGCGATCCGCGGCGTGGAGTCGCCGTCGCACCCGATCGCGATCGAGCTCGACGGCTGCCGCGCGAAGGTGCGCCTCGCGCAGCGCACGGCGGCGATGGACCGCGATCTCGTGATCGTGCTCGCGGCCGACGGCCTCTCGGCCCCGCACGCCGTCGTCGAACGCGGCGAACAGGGCGGCGCGGTGCTGCTGTCGTTCCTGCCGCGGTTCGAGCCGGCGGCCAGGGCGGCGGAAGTGATCTTCGTCATCGACCGCTCCGGATCGATGGGCGGCGACTCGATCGCCGAGGTGCGCAACGCGCTGCAGCTGTGCCTGCGATCGCTCACCCCGGGATCGCGCTTCAACATCGTGTCGTTCGGGTCGACGTATGCGCCGCTGTTCGACGGGAGCCGGGCCTACGACGAGGCGTCGCTCGGCGACGCGGCGGCCTTCGTGCGCGCGCTCGACGCCGACATGGGCGGCACCGAGATCCTGCCGGCGCTGCAGTGCGTGGTGCAGCAGCCGCCCGTGGCCGGGATGCCGCGGCAGGTGCTGGTGCTGACCGACGGCGAGGTGACCAACACCGACGCCGTGATCGCGCTCGCGAAGCGCCACGCGAGCACCGCGCGGTTCTTCACCTTCGGCATCGGCGCGGGCGCGAGCCATCACCTGGTGAAGGGCCTCGCGCGGGCCAGCCGGGGGGCCGCCGAGTTCATCAGCCCCGGCGAGCGCATCGAGGCCAAGGTGATGCGCCAGTTCGCGCGGGTGTTCGCGCCGGCGATGACCGGCGTGAAGGTGGAGTGGGGCCAGGAGGGGCTGACGCCGGCCTCCGACCGCGTGCCGCCCGTCTTCGACGGCGAACGCGTGCGGGTGTACGCGCTTGGCGGCGCCATCGCCGCCGGCACCGCGACACTCCGCGGCACGATCGCGGGCCGGGACGTCGCCTTCGAGATCGCCATCGACCCGGCCTCCGCCGTCGAGGGCGACACCATCGCCACGCTCGCGGCGCGCGAGCGCATCAGGAGGCTGGAAGAAGAGGGCGAGTACCTGGAGAGCCGCGGGTCGCTGCAGCGGCGATCGCGCGCGACGGGCAAGGCCGCCGCCGAAATCGCGGCCCTCGGCGTGCAGTACCAGCTCGCCTCGCGCGAAACCTCGTTTGTCGCCGTCGAGCACCGCGACACGCCGCTCGAGGGCCGCGCCGAGCTGCGCCGCGTGCCCGTGGCGCTCACGTCAGGATGGGGCGGGCTGCGCGAGACGGGCACACACTATCTGTGCGCGCCGCTGATGGCGTTCGACACACTGTCCGCCTCACGCGCCTCGCATGGATGTCCCCGCCAGCGCGCACGGGCCGAGCTGTACCAGAGGACGTCGCCGCCACGGTCGTACGACCAGCGTGTCACGCGGCCCCGGGCGCAGGCGCTCCGGCCGCTCGACGTCCTCGTGTCGCTGCAGCGCGCGGACGGGTCGTGGGACCTCACCGCGGAGTTCGCCCGATTCTTCTCGCTCACGCTGCGCCGGCTCGAGAAAGAGCTGCGCCACGCGACGGGCGACCGCGACACGGCCCGCCGCGCCCTGGCCACCGCGCTGGCGGTCGCCTGGCTCGAACGGCACGCCGCCGCCGATCGCGGCGAATGGGACCTGCTCGCCGGAAAGGCGGAGTCCTTCGTCTCGGCGTCGGGCACCGAGCCGGCCGCGGGCCAGGGCTGGCACGCCTGGCTCGACGTCGCGCGCCGGCTTGTCTGAAGGGAGGCCGACCGTCATGCGCAGGCGCATCCGCATCGCCGGCGTCGCCGTCTTCCTGCTCGCGCTCGCTGGCGCCGGTCGCTGGCGCTCCGCAGCCGGCGAGCCCGCCCTGGCCGCTTTCGGTGTCGGCCAACCACCGGTTTCTCCAGCGGGCGGACGGCACGCCGTTCTTCTGGCTGGCCGACACGGGCTGGCTGCTCCTGACCAAACTCGACCGGCCCGGCGCGCTGCGCTACCTGGACGACCGGCAGGCGAAGGCGTTCAACGTCATCCAGGTGATGGTGCTGCACACAGCCGGACGCGCGCGCCGCGAACGGCGCCGCGGCGCTCGTCGGCGGCGATCCTGGCCGGCCGCGCGTGACGCCGGGCGACAGGGCCTCGGATGCCAACGAGTACGACTACTGGGATCATCTCGACTGGGTCGTGCGGGAGGCCGGGCGCCGCGGCCTCTACCTCGCGCTGGTGCCCGCGTGGGGATCACTCGCGAAATCGGGCGCCCTCAACGACGCCAACGTGGTCTCCTACGCGTCGTTCCTGGCGCGCCGCTACCGCGACGCCCCCAACATCGTCTGGCTCGTCGGCGGTGACGCCCGGGGGAACGATCACGCCGGGCTGTGGCGCGCCATGGGAGCGACGCTGCGGGCGGAGGACCCGAACCACCTCATCACGTTCCACCCGTTCGGCCGCACGCAGTCGTCGACGTGGTTCCACGGCGAACCGTGGCTGGACTTCAACATGTTCCAGTCCGGCCATCGCCGCTACGACCAGGACACCGACTCGCCGAAGCGCTTCGGCGAGGACAACTGGCGGTACGTGCTCGACGATTACGCGAAGGCCCCGCCGAAACCCGTGCTCGACGGGGAGCCGTCGTACGAGAACATCCCGCAGGGCCTGCACGACGGCAGCCAGCCGTACTGGACCGCCGCCGACGCGCGGCGGTACGCCTACTGGTCGGTGTTCGCGGGCGCGTGCGGCCACACCTACGGCGACAACGCCGTGATGCAGTTTCACGGCCCGGGATCGGGCCCGGGCGACTACTCGCCGAGAAACTACTGGTTCGACGCGATCGACGATCCGGGTGCCGGCGAGATGAGGCACCTCGCCGCGCTCATGCGCTCGCGGCCGTACTTCGACCGCGTGCACGATCCGGACGCCGTCGTGGCCGGCAGCGGGCCTCGGCGCGAGCATGTGATCGCCACGCGGGGCCGCGACTTCATGATGGTCTACGCGTACACGGGCAAGCCGTTCGAGCTGCGCCTCGGGGTGACGAGCGGCACCTCGCTCAGCGCGTGGTGGTTCAACCCGCGGGACGGGAGCGCTCAGTCGGCCGGGGTCGTTCCCAACTCGGGCACGCGGCGATTCACGCCGCCCGGGCAGCCCGGCGAAGGCCGCGACTGGGTGCTGGTGCTCGACGACGCGGCGAGACGCTTCGGCCCTCCCGGCAGATAGCGAGAGCGGGTCCCGAGCCCCGAGTCCCGAGTCCCGGAGTCGTCAGACTCCCGCGAGCACCTTCTCGAGGAACTCCCGGTTCGCGCGGGCGTTGGCGGCGGTCGCCTCGGCGGTGTCGCCCACGGCGCAGCACTCGACCATGATCGGCCCGTTGAAGCCCGCCGACTTCAGCACCCCGAACACGCCAGCGAAGTCCACCTTGCCGGCGCCGAACTGGATCATCACGTCGCCTTTCGGCTCGGCGCAGTCTTTCGCGCAGAAGCCGGTGACGTACTGGACGATGGGCTTCAGCTCCTCGATAGGGTCCTTGCCCATGTAGTAGATGATGTTGCCCGCGTCGTACCAGATCCTGAAGTTCGGGTGGCCCACCTTCTTCATCGCGGCGATGATCTCGTCCGACGCGCCGCTGCTCCCGCCGTGCGGCTTCATCACCACCTGCACGCGCTTCTCCGCGCCGTAGGCCGCGGCGTCGGCCATGGCCTTGAAGTAGTGGTCGAACTGCGCCGGGTTGTCGATGCCGAACGTCATCACGTACTTCAGGCCGAGGAACGCGGCGTTGTCGATCTCCTTGCGGAGGCTCTTGACCGTGTCCTCGATCGGGATGTCGTGGCGGCTGCGCAGGGCGCCCATGTTCGCCGTGAGGCCGCTCTGGGCGAGGGTGCGCTTGAGGCCCTCGAGGTATTCCGGCGTGGCGTCGGCGGCGATGAACGGGTCGAGCTTCGTGCGCGTGAGGAGGCCCGTTGACGAGTAGCCCGCGGCCTTGATGGCCTTCAGCGTCTCGTCGAAGGTCCACTTCGTCCACGGCCGGTTGAAGCAGCCGACCGGCCATGCCACGGCCCGCGGCGGCGCGGCGAGCAGCGCGGTCGAGTCGGCCAGCACGGCCGCCCCGGCGAGCGCGGCGGCGCTGTTCTGGATGAATTCACGGCGTGTGCGCATCATCGGATCTCCCTTTCGATCACGATCGGCAGCCGTCCCTGGCCTGCCGGCTCAGTGCACCTTCGGATAGGTCATCTCGCCCGCGCGGATGGGCACCGCGAGCCTGTTCTCCCGGGGCGGGATCGGGCAGTTGTAGTGCGGCGAGTAGTTGCAGAGCGGATTGGTGGCCGCGTTGAAGTCGAGCACGTAGCCCGAGCCCGCGGGCTGGAACGGCAGCGTCAGGTACCGGCCGACTTCGTAGGTCTCGACGCCCGTCGTGGCGTCGCGGAACGGCACGAACAGTTCGTCGCCGGCCTTCGGGGCGGCCGAGGGAGCGAGCGCCGTCAGCGCCAGCGGCGTTCCGTCGATCGAGAAGCGGAGGATGCCCACGCGGTAATACGTCTTCTTCAGCCCCCGGCTCGTCGCCATGACGACCGCGTCGGGCTGCGCGATGGGTTCGAAGGCCGCGTTGACCTGGAGCGCCACGCTCGGGGGAACCACTTCAGGCCGGCGTAGGCCTTTCGCGCGGGGGCGTCCGGGTCGAACACCCGGACGTTTCCCAGGTCCGTCCCCGGCAGGAACTCGACGAAGTAGCGGCCCAGCGCCACCACGTCACGATTGCCGATCTTCGTTCGCGCCGTCAGCGGCGTTCCCGGCGACACCACGACGTCGCCTTCGGCGCTCTTGCCCAGGATGACGGGCGGCTTGGAACCCGCCACGGGCGACACCCAGAACGCTCCCGCCTCGAGCGTGATCTCGATGATGTCGGTCGCCGTCCCAGGAGGATCAAAGGTCGCCCCGCCCGGGCCCGCGCCGAGACGGTGCGTGTGCCCGGGTTCGAAGTACTGCACGGCGACCGCGGTGAACGGCGACATCCGCGCGCGCGCGTACTCGTCGTCTATCTTCTTGTGCGCAGCCGCGATGGCCGCCGCAGGATCCGCACCGGCTCCAGCCGGCGGTTGCGCCGCCGCCGGGCCGAGGGCGGCCAGCAGGGCGACGACCGTTGCGGCAGCGCCGCGGACGAACAGGGATCGAAGCATGGGCAATCGTACCATGCTCATCCCGTCATTGCAGCTTCACGAGCGCCTGATAGGAATCCACCCACAGGCCGCCATCGACGGGCCTGATGAAGCCGAAGGGCCAGTTGGCCTCGGCGGTGGGGCGCGAGAACGACCAGAGGATCGCGCGCGTGTCGAGGTCGATCGCGTTCAGCGTGCCGGCCGGCAGCGCCGGCGCCTCAACGACGGGTTTGCCCCCCGAGTAGCGAATGGAGCCCTGAACCTCCGCCGCCGGACTCGCGCCCGGGTGGCCGTGGACGTAGAGCACCCTGCCCGCAACCGCCATCGACGGAAAGGACTTATGGTATTGGCCGGGAACCTCCCACGCCGTCTGGCCCGAGGCTTTGTCGATGGCGATGAGGCTCGTTGAGGTGAGGCCCACCAGCACGGAACCCGCGTCGACCAGATTGTGCACTTCGACCGCACGGACCCGTCCTTCGACTGGTAAACGAACCTCGACGGGCTTCCAGCGTTCGCGTCCGGTCGCCAGATCCACAGCGTGGAGCCGTGAGCCTTCCAGACCGTAGAAGGTGTCCGCCGTGACGATGGGGTGGCTGAGGCAGACGCCGCCCCTGCCCCCCAGCGGCGCTGAGGGGGACCGCCAACGTTCCCGTCCTGTCGTCGCGTCCAGGGCGAAGAGATGCCAGTACTTGCTCGCCGGCCTGTTCGCGTCGGCCGGCGTCACGATGACGCTTCCGCTCAGATAGACGGTGCCATCGCGCACGATCGGCACGGAATCACACGAGCCGCTGCGAGCGAAGGCCACCTTCCATCTCTCACGGCCGGTGGCCGCCTCCAGCGCGTAAAACGTGGTGTCTTCTCCCATCACGTAGGCCAGCCCGGAACTGACGGCGACGGTCGCTCCCTGCTCGGTCACGGGACCGCGCCACACTTCCTTGCCCGTGGCGAGCGACACGGCCACCAGCGTGTGTCCCATGGGCGTGATGACGATGTCGCCGGAGACGGCGGGGGCGGTGGAGACAAACGGGTTTCCGTGAGCGGTTCCGGTGGGGCGAGCGGTCCACTTCACTTTGCCGGTGAGCATGTCGACGGCAAACAAGCCGCCCTTGTTCGACGAGTTGCCGCCCAGGATGGTGGTGCCGGCGATCGTCGTCGGGGCCCAATCCCTGAAGCCGGGATTCACGGTGAACTTCTCCGTGGGCGCGGTCCGGAGCGGCTGGACAGGCGTGGAATCCGACTGCGCCAGCACGAGCACCGCGCAGACCGCCGCGCCCGCGGCGGCGCCGCCTGCGCGCCACACCAGATCCCGGAATGCCATCAGCATCATGTGCCTTTCGTCGTGTGTTGCGGGGTGACGCGCGCCGGCCCGGTGCCGGCGCGCGTGCAGGGTCAGTACAGCTCGATGCGCAGCACCTGACCGCCGTCAGGGAAGGCGCCCGGGATCTTGCCCGGCACGATGCCGAAGTTCGTGACGTAGGCCGCCCCGTCCGGCCCGATGGCGACGCCGCCCGGGTAGAAGAGGCCCGCGTACACGACCGTCCGCGAACCGTTCGGGTTGACGCGGATCAACTGACCCGGCGCCTTGAGGGGAGGCCCGCCGGGGCCGGCGAATCCGTTACCGATCTGCAGCACGTACAGCGTGCCGTCCGTGTCGAACGCCAGATCGATGATGTTCGTGAACCCCGTGGCCACGACTTGCGGCGCGCCGCCGCCAGACGGGACGCGGTAGATGTTGGCGGCGCCTTCCGGAAACGGGAACCCGGTCAACTGGCCGACATACAGCGCTCCGTCCGGGCCCTGCGCGACCGATGTCGGCACGGCCTGCATGGGGATGTTCGTGCCCGGAGGCAGGCCGAGGAACGGCGGCGCCGGCACCATGCGTGACGGGAACGTGGCGAGCGTGCGGATGTCGCCATTCGCCCGTACTTCGAACAGGGCGTTGGCACCGGCGTCCGCGACGATCTGCCGCGACGGCAGCGCGGCCACGCCGTACGGGTTGCTGTCGGTACCCCCCGGCACCGGGTTGGCCGAGGCCTCGAACGCCGCGATGTCGGCCCCGGCCTTCCAGCCGCCGGCGGCGTTGATCTGGATCAGCCGCCCAAGGAGCCAGGCCTTGGCGCCAACCCCCTGCCGGGCACCAGCCTCGGCGCCCAGCCCGAGTATGACCTGCGCGTTGCCATTGCCGAGGAACGACACGTCCAGCGGTCCGCCGGCGCCGAAGCCGCCTTCGGGGGCGATCGAGGGCAGGCCCGTCACGATGCGCTCCGGCGCCGCGCCGCCGAAGGGATCGATGCGCACGATGGCACCGGTCTCGCCGTAGCAGGCGTTCTGGCCGTCGCCCGTCGTGATGCAGTTGCCAGTACCTCCGCGTCCGGCCTCGGCGACGTACAGCCGGCCGTCCGGCCCGAACGCGATCCCGCGCGGGTTGCTCAACCCGGTGGCGACGACGTCCACCTGGGGCGGGGCCTGCGGGGCGGCGTGCGCGGGAAGCGCGCACAGGGACACCAACACGAAGACGAAGATCGACACGTACACCTTGCGGAGAGGGGACATGGGGGCCTCCGGGTGCGGGCGGGCCTTCGTGGCTCGCGGCGTCAGGTTGTTTCGGCGTGATGGCACCCACGTGCCATCGATTCACCATACGCTCGGCGAGGGCGCAGCGTCAATGGCTGCGCGGACCGTGGCTGCGCGGACCGCTGCGTCGCTTGACCCGCCGGCGACCCGGGGCGCATAGTCCAGGTACACTCACAATCACGTGGGTCTCCCACCCCCAGGAGCGACACGTATGCCCCCAGTCGAGTCGAAGGACTTCGCGCACGCGGACGAAGTCGTCACGTTTCCCAACGGCCGCATCGAACTGCTGCACGTCTCGGGCGGCACCGTCGCCCGGATGACCTTTCAGCCGGGATGGCGCTGGTCGACGGATGAGAAGCCCATCGTCGGCACCGAGTGGTGCGAGGTGCCGCACTTCCTGTTCGTTGCCTCGGGCCACGTCCAGATCAAGATGAAGGACGGCGCCGAGACCCTGCTCGGCCCCGGATCCGTGGCGCAGCTTCCGCCCGGGCACGACGCCTGGGTCGTCGGCAACGAGCCGGTCGTCGGCGTCGACTGGTCCGGCACCATCGGCGGGGCGGCCAGAAAGTAGTCTCCCGCGAGAGACGTCGCCGGGCGCGCGGAGGCCTCGGGCCCCGCGCGCCCGCGGCGCTTGACCCGCGCGCGCCTCGAGGCGCATAGTCCAGGTACACTCACAATCACGTGGGTCTCCCACCCCCAGGAGGGACACGTATGCCCCCAGTCGAGTGGAAGGACTTCGCCCGGCCAGACGAGGTCCGCACCTTCCCGCACGGCCGCATCGAATTGCTTCACATCGCCGGCGGCACCGTCGGCCGCATGACCCTCGAGCCGGGCTGGCGCTGGTCGAACGACGTCAAGCCCATCGCCGGCACCGAGTGGTGCGAGGCGCCGCACTTTCAGTACGTCGTCTCCGGACGCCTCCACGTCAAGATGAAGGACGGCACGGAGTCCGTGCTCGGGCCGGGTTCGGTGTCGCACCTGCCCGCCGGGCACGACGCCTGGGTGGTCGGTGACGAGCCCGTCGTCGGCATCGACTGGCACGGCGCCACCAACTACGCGAAGCCGAAGTAGGGAATCGCGTCGACGATCATCGGGCGCGCGGACGCCTCGGGCCCCGCGCGCCCGGCCGTCGCCTGAGGCTCAGTCGGTGACGCGGAAGAAGCCGCGCCAAAGGGCCGTGCCGTCCAGGGTGACGTCCACGCGGTAGACGCCAGGTCTGGTGGGCATCGGCACCTGCCAGTGGGAGAAGATCGTCTCGCCGCGCTTGAGATCCGACTTCTTCGGCTTGCTCTCGGCAAGCTGTCGGTTCTCGCTGTCGAAGAGCCGCAGCGCAACCGCACCCTTCAGCCTGACTCTGGGTTCCCAGGTGACGAAGGCCTGGATGGCGCCGCCCTCGCGCGCGGAGTATTCGTCACGCTGGTCAACCGGCCGGACGGTTGGCGACCTCGCGATTTCGCGCGCAAACCCGCCGCTCAACACGTGGTCGCCCGTCACCGGGGGCATCAGGACACCCCGGCGCCGAAGCTCCGCGATCGTGACAGGCTCGGCGGCAGACGCCACGGCAGCGCCGACAGCGGGATGATCTGCCGCCCTGCATCCCCAGCCCCGATGAGGCCTGCGCGAACCGTTGGGCGAGCGAACCCACGGCCTGCTCCGATCCACCCCCCACGATTCCGAGCAGATCGCCGTACTGGTCGAGCACCGGCGCGCCCGGCAGCGCCGCGCCGGTCGAGAAGGCGGCAATGACACCGGGACGGCCCGCCGCGGAACTCGAGCCGACGATGGTCCCGTCCACCAGGATCCTCGCGCCGGACGGCCCGCCCATCACGGAGTAGCACCGATCGCCCACGCTGGGCGGTGCTGCCTCCTGGAACCGGGACTGGGCGACGGCCGGCACGCCCACCAGCGCCCAGCCCTGGCGCCTGTTCCATGCCACCAGCGCTTCCGCCAGTAGCTCGGACCCGTCAGGGAGCGTCACGCGCAACGTGTCGGTGGCGTCCACGGCCGCGAACGTGGTGACGACGATGCCGTTGCCTGCGGCCAGGCCGCCGACGGTGCGGCCGGAGATCACGAGCGGCGTCGAGCGCTCGATGACCGCATACAGCTGCCGGACGCGGTCGTAGAGCGCGGCCGGATCGAGAGGCTGCCTGCGCATCTCCGCCGGCGGAGCATCGGCATCGATGACCTCGAATGCGAACGAGCCGCTCGGGAGACCGTTGATCGTCGCGTCGATCGCCCAGCTGCCGATGGGCGTGCTCGGAGACAGGGGCAATGTCCAGTAGGCTCCAAATTCGCGGTCGCGCGCGTCGTACTCGAATTCCGACAGCGAGCTGATGGCGCCCCCAGGCCCGCGCCAGCGGGCGGCGAGGCGGTGCCTGCCTGGAGGGCCTTCCCATCGGAAGTAGACCACGACCTGTGAGTCGTTCTTCCGGCTGAACGTGCTCCGGATCTCGTCCAGCCGGTACGACCCGCCGGACTCTGCGCCGCGGGGACCGCCGGCGATGGCGACGATCCTGAACGTCGCAGCTGGCGGCGGCGACTGCGCCTGGCCCGTCGCGGACTGAAGATCCGGGGCGGCGCACAGCACAACGGCGAGGGCGAGTCCGCTGATTCGCGATGCGGCAGGCTGGGTCACACCGTTCTCTCCCAGAGACGCGCCAGGCCACGCGACCGGCGCTCATTACGTTTGTCCGCCCACCAGCGTTACCACAATTCCGGCGAGGAAGAGCAACGCGAACAGCGCGGAGATGATGCCTCCAACTGCCAGAGGCACCGCGGCCGGAAGGTGCGACGGCGTGGCGTCGGCGACGAGTCCAGGCCCTCAATCTGGGCCTCGAAGGACCGGCGTCCAACTCGGTAGCCGTCGATCGCCATTCCGGCCGAGAGGGCGAGCGATACGATGGAGACCGCGGTTGCCACCATCGCCCTCCGCAGCAGCGCCGGAAACGCGACCTGTACGACGCTCATCCCGACGAACACCACCAGGCCCTTCATGCGTTCCCCGAGATAGAAGTACCCGAGCCCCCTCGTCAAGAAGTTAAGCGCGCTCGCCACCCTCGGGTTGTCGACGAGTGTCGGGTCGATGCCCCGGTTGATCTCACGCGCGGTGAAGTAGGCGTCGAGGAACCCGAACACGTAGAGCGCCGGAAGGTAGACGAAACGCAAGGCCCTCAGCCACCCCTGTGACCGGTCCCCGGCGGCCGATGCGGCGACCGACCTCACCAGGGCGACATCCCGACGACCGAGAGGCCCATCACCAGGCCGCCCCGCACCTTGACGCCGCAGTACAGGTGCCCGAGGCCGGGGAGGATCATCGAGAGCAGCCAGGCGAGGCCGGCGCTCTTCCGTTTCGGCGCCGGCGCCGGTGCCGCCGCCGAATAGAGACTGATCACGTCGTTGGGATTCATCTCGCGCTCCAAGCCGGCCCATGATGAAGGCCGGCCGTCAGGGCGTCAACGCGAATCGCCCACGGGGGCCCGAAATATTGTTATCAACCACGCCACTTCCGCGGTGCGTGCAGGACGAAGGTACGCCGGCGGCCGATGAGAAGTCGTGAAGCCGGGGTGAATATTCGCTGAGAAGTCGGCGGCCGGAGCGCCATGGCAGCGTGGTATGGTATTATTGTATCGATATGGCATCGGTGAAGCTGACCTTCTCACTCGACGAGGAGACGGTGGCGCGGCTACGCACGACCGCCGGGCGCGTTCGGCTCCCGCAGAGCCAGGTCGTGCGCGAGGCCGTGGCAAATACCTCGCCCCGCGTCGGCCGGCTCGGCGACGACGAGCGCGCTGAGATGCTGCGCGCCTTCGACCGGCTCCTGCCGGCGGCGCCGCCGCGCAGGACGGCCGCGGCGGTGGACGCGGAACTGCGGGCGCTTCGCGAGGCGCGGCGGCGCGGCGGCCGCCGCGGGGCGGGGCGGCCGTGATTCACCTCGATACCTGGTACTGGTGGACGCGTTGACGGGCCCGCGCCGCTCCGCGCCCGCGCTGCGCGCGCGCATCGCGGACGGGAGCGCATCGCGTTGTCAGCGCTCGTCCTGTACGAGTGGCTGCGCGGTCCGCGCCTGCCCGAGGACATCCGCATCAGGACGCGCTGTTTCCATCGGCCCACGCCGCGCCGTTCGGGCACGCTGAGGCCGCCCTCGCCGCGGACCTGTATCGCGCGGTCCGCCGGCCGCGCGGCCGCGAAATGAGCCTCGCCATCGCCGC
>CAWICP010000012.1:0-190474 GCA_963834645.1 uncultured Acidobacteriota bacterium | reverse complement strand
GGTCTGCTCCATCTCGCTCGGCGCGGGCGAGGGCGTGGTCTGGGCGCGTGCCGACGCCTTCCTCTTTCAAATTCGGCCTTCCGATCGAACAGTCCGCAGAGTTCCGGTCGACTTGCCGCGGGAGATCGGGCCTGTCGTGGCCGGCCCTGACGGGTCAGCCTGGGTGGTCTCCCGCTCCGGGACCGTCCATCTGGTCGCCGCCGACGGCGGGATCCTCAGGCAACTGCCGCTGCCGCCTCCTCTCATCTCGGCGTCGCTGGGTCCGGATGGCGCCCTCTGGGTGGGAGGGGACGCACAGGTGTTCCGCGTGGACCCGGGCGGGATCACGCGGGTCGGCGCGGTCGAGGGCGTGCCGCGAGGGCTGGTGCGCGACATCATCGCCGAGCGGGACGGCACCGTCTGGATCGCCAGCTACGGAGGGGGCGTGGGCCGCCTGCGCAACGGCAGGGTCGCGCGCCTGACCGTCCAGCACGGACTGCCGGACAATTCGATCTCGCGCATGCTCGACGACGGCCGCGGGCGCATGTGGATACACACCAATCGGGGCCTGGCCGTCGTCGACAGGGCCGAACTGGAGGCGGCGGCGGATGGTCGCGTCCGCACGATCGCGCCAGTCGTGCTGGGAGCCGAACGCGGCGTCGCGGAGGCGAATTTCGGCAGCCCGGCCGGCTTCGTCGGCCGTGATGGCCGGCTCTGGTACGGAACCATCGAAGGCATCGGCTCGATCGACGCGGCAGGCTTCCCGTTCAACGCGGCGCCACCCGCCGTGCGCATCGAGGGCGTCTGGGCCGACGGCCTGGCCCTCGCGCCAGGCGATGAGGTCCGCATCCCGCCGCGGACAACACGCGTGCGCATCGCCTTCACGGCCTCCGAACTGCTGTATCCGGGGAGCGTGCGGTTCCGGTTCCGGGTCGAGGGGCTCGACGCTGGCTGGGTGGACCTCGGATCGCAGCGCTTCGTGGACTGGACGGCCCCCGGGCCGGGGACGTACCGCATCCTCGTGGAAGCCAGGAACGAGGACGGCGTGTGGAGCGAGACGCCCGCGTCCCTGGCGCTGGACGTGGTTCCGGCCTGGTGGCAGACGACGGTCTTCAGGGCCCTCGTGCTGCTCTCGCTGCTGCTGGCGGGTTTCCTGGCGTATCGGGGGCGGGTCCGCTCGATCGAGAGGCGCCACGCCGGGCGCGTGCGCGCCATGGAGGAGCAGCGGCAGGCGGCGGAGCGGGTGGCCGAGCTGCGCGCGCAACTCGAGCACGTGTCGCGCGTGACGCTCGCCGGCGAGCTGGCGGCAAGCCTCTCGCACGAGGTCAGCCAGCCGCTCGGCGCCATCGTGAACAACGCCGAAGCGGGCCGGCGCAATCTGGATCGGTACATCCAGCGTCCCGACCAGCTCGGTGCCATCTTCGACGACATCGTCGCCGACGGCATGCGCGCGTCGGAAGTCGTGCGCAGCCTGCGCCGCTACCTGCGGCCGCGCGGCTCGCCGTCGGCTCCCGTTGACCTCACCGCCGTCGTGCGGGACGCGCTGCCGCTCCTCGGCCGGGAGTTGCGGGATCATCGCGTGCAGGTGGAGCTGGCGCTGGCCGACGGGCTGCCTCTGGTCGAAGCGAACGGCGTCTCAGTTAGGCCAGGTCGTGATGAATCTCGTGATGAACGCGTGCGAGGCGCTGGCCGGCGTGGATGGCGAGCGCCGGATCACGTTGACCACGGCCGCGCGCGACGGCCGGGTGGAGCTGTCGGTGCGCGACAACGGCCCGGGGATGGCCGACGAGGTGGCCGCGCGGGCCTTCGAGCCGTTCGTCACGACGAAGCCGGACGGCCTGGGGATGGGCCTCGCCATCTGCCGCGGCATCGCCGAGGCGCACGGCGGCAGCCTGTCCGCGACGAGGCCTCCGGGAGGCGGGCTCGAGGTCGTGCTGTCGCTACCCGCGGCGTCGGGCGAGGCAGGGACGCCGTGACGCCGCAGGCGATGGTCCACGTTGTCGACGACGACGATTCGATGAGGGCGTCGCTGGCGCGCCTGCTCGGCGACGCCGGCTACGCCGTCATGTGCTACGCCAGTGCAGAGGAGTTCCTCGAGGTGGCCGGCCCCAGTATCACCGGCTGCCTGCTGCTGGACCTGCGGCTGCCGGGAGCGAGCGGGCTCGTGCTGCAGGACGTGCTCGCGGCCCGGCAGTGCGCGGCGCCCGTGATCTTCCTCACCGCCCATGGCGACGTGTCGTCGAGCGTGCACGCGATGAAGCACGGCGCGTGGGACTTCCTGCAGAAGCCCGTCATCGCCGACACGCTGTTTGCGGCCATCGGATCCGCGCTGGCCCGGGATGCCGCCTCGCGCCGCGAACGCGAGGAACTTGCCGACCTGCGGGCGCTCGCCGGGACGCTGAGCGAGCGCGAGCGCGAGGTGTGGCTCCGCGTCGTGCGCGGGCAGCTCAACAAGCAGATCGCCTTCGATCTCGGGATCGTCGAACGCACCGTGAAGCTGCATCGCGCCGCCGCGATGCAGAAGCTGCGGGCGGCGTCGACGGCCGATCTCGTCCGCATCGCGGGTCGCCTCGGACTGCCAAGCGGTTCCGACTGATCCTGCCTTCGGCCGGGTTTCTGCCTCCCGAGCCCCCGACTTCACCAAAGGGCAGCTGCCAGGGCGCCCGTCCGGGTGTCATCATCGATCACGGAACAGGCCAATCAGACGGACGGCTGCGCCCGGGCCACCGTCCGGCGCTTCTGATCATCGTGACGGCTTGTTTTCCGATCTGGCCGCCGGCAAGCGCGCTGGCGGCCGAGCGTGAACCCGGTCGAAACCCGAGGTGCTGGTCGTGCAGGCTCAAGTCGACCTTCGTCACCCGATGCCGGGCCCAGCAGGGGCCGGGATATTCCAACCGCACTGGAGGTTGCCGCTGGCCGAACGCTCGGCGGTGACCCCTTCGGCGCACCGGGCGCTGGCCCTCCTCGTGAATTCGATGGACGAGCCGCCGTCAGTCGCGAGGCTCGCGCTGGCGTCGGGCCTGAGCAAGCGCACCCTGCACCGCGTCGTCCGCCGCGAATTCGGGTTGTCGCCCATGGCGCTGTCGCGCCGGATTCGGCTGCGCGAGGTGCGTGCCGGACTCGAGGCTCCGAGGCCCGAGACGACGGTGACCGTCGCTGCCTTCCGTTGGGGATTCACGCACCTTGGCCGCTTCGCCGGCGACTACGCCAGGGAGTTCGGGGAGCGGCCCTCTGACACGCTGCGGCGCGCGAGCGAGGAAGGCGCGCGAAGAAACGCCGCCGCGGCGTAGCCGCCACGATCAGCGGCCTGGTTCCGCAGGCTCCCAGACGAAGATGCCCCCGTCCGCCATGAGGCTCAGGTAGAGCCGGCCCTCGTTCAGCAGGTAGGAACGGAAGTACGGGGCCTGCTTCGTCACCTGGTCGTCCAGGCTGGGCGGCGGGCACAACGCGGCCGTCGCGGCGAGCGGCCCGAACTCGAATCGGCCGCTGGACGGGTCCGAGGCGGCCGCCTCCGCCGACCAGGATCCGGTGGCGGAGTTGCAGTTGAGGCGGAGGGCGACCGAGCCATCCCCGTTCAGGCGCATGGTGTAGCGCGACGGGTCCGCCACGTGCGTGCTGCCCACGGCATCGTCCATCGACTGGATCTCGATGAGGCGCCAGGAGGTTCCGGCCAGCGGTTTGCCCGCCGTGGGCGCATCCGGCACCGCCGGGGCGCCGGGGGACGTGCTCGTCACCGGGGCTGCTGCCGTCGGGCGCGCATCCGCCGGCGCGGCGGGCTTGTCCGCTTGCGCACCGCAACCGGACAGCATGATGGCGGCGAGCAGCGCTGTCGCTGCCGTCCGGACAGAGAGACGAAGGGCCTTCATCGCGGTCTCCTCATCCCTCATCCGCCGAAGATCAGCGCGTCGACGATCTCGTAGAACTCGCCCGACTCGAACTTCACGATCGTGACGTCGCCCTGGCGCGTGAACGTCATCGTGTCGGATGAATCCGATGCCACGGGCTTTCCCTGGACGAAGAGAATGCGCCGTTTCATGCCCTTCAACGGGATTTCGACGGTGGCCGTGCCGTCCGTGCCCCGGCGGATGACGAAGGCCTCGCACTGCTGCGGCTTCGAGTCGCCGAACGGCGCGGACGCACGTGATCGATCCGGACGCGTGGAACGAGCGTGCCCGGGAGCACCGCGTCCTGTGACGCCGGGATCGGGGCGAGGGGCTTGCCCGTGACGGCGACGGTCAGCTCGTAGTTGCTGATCTCGTTGCGGCGCGCCGCGTTGCGCATCAGGTAGACGCGCACCGTGTAGTCGCCATCGGTCGGCAGCATGACCGTGTACGGCCCGCCGTCCTGGCCGACGTGCATCGCGACATCCGCGCTGCCGGGCGGCAGCACGTTGAAGTAGTTCGAGCGGTTCGACCCTTTGAGCGACACGCTGATGGTCTGGCCGGCCGCGGCGTGGACGAGGTAGTCGACGTCGGCGTCGCCCTTGATCTGGCCCTTGATCGTCGCCGACGAGGCGCCCTTCGCGAACGCGACGCGTTCCTGGCGAGGTGGCGCGGGCTGTGCAGCGGCGGAAACCGCCTGCAGGAGGACGAGCGCGGCAGGCGGCGGCGATGAGCGGTCTCATGTGCGGGCTCCTAGCGCTTGTTGCGGTACTCGTCGCTGTTGCGGAGCGCGCGGGCCACGTCGGCTTCGCTCCAGTGGTCGCGCAGGACGCGCTGCACGTACCCCTGCATGCCGCCCGCGTCCGCTTCACGCCCGAGCACGCTCCGGTAGGCGCGCATCACAATCTCCTCGGCCTTCTCCCGGGTCATCGTGTTCTTCTGGCGGAACTCCGGGCTCTTCCTCAGGGCCTCGCGGACGTCGTGCTCGTCCCAGCCGTGGTCGGTGATCTGGTTCCGGGTACTGGACCAGCCCGTTGTAGTCGGGGTCACGTCCCAGGACGTCCTGGTAGGCGCGCTTGACGATGCGGTCCGCAGAAGACTGGCTGACCGAGTCGTGCTCGGTGCTCTTGCGCAGGGCCTGGCGGACGTCCTGCTCCGTCCAGCCGTTGTCGATCATCTCCGTGCGGTAATGGCGCAGTCCCTGCTGGTCGGGCTCGCGGTGCAGGATGTCCTCGTACGCGCGGCGGATGACCCTGTCGGGATCGACGTCGCCGCTGCTGGAGAGAGTACTTGCGATAGTCCCCGCGGGACCCGAGGTCGCCGCGGACGTCGTCCTCGCTCCAGTGATCGTCGGTCATCAACCCGCGATACCGCCGCATCTCGGAACTGCTCGGTTCGCGGCGGAGCACGTCGCGGAAGGCACGCTTGATGGCCGCGTCCTGCCACTGGTACGACTGCGAAGACGAGGACCTGGGCACTGGCGGGGGTGACAAGGACTGCCGCCTGCAACGCGAGGACGGCCGCGGTTCCGACGAGAATGGCCCGCACCGTCTTGATGGCTGCACCGTTCATGCTTCCGACTCCCTTTCTATGGGCCGGCGCTTGTCCGGCAGGCTGCCCCCGGTTGTGAACGCGGTGTCTACGACGGTAGCACCCGGGCATTCGCGGCGGCTATCCGATCTCTGCCACCAGCCGTACCCGGCGCGTGCGACCGCGTGTTTCTGTGGATCCTCACGCCGGAGATTGGCGTCGCGCCGGCGACAGAGCCTGCGGTAGACTCAGAGACATCCATTGGCACAACGGGAGATTGCGTGATGCTGAACGTGCGCGCGGGTGTCGGGATTCTCCGTGCTCGGGACGGCGCTGGCCCTGCCGGCGATGGCGCAGCGAGGCTCAGCCGCACCTCAAGCCGCAGGCGGCACCGCGCAGGCGGCCCCGCCGTCGAACGAGGCCCTGGCCAGGCAGTTGTCCAACCCGGTGGCGAGCCTGGTCAGCGTGCCCTTCCAGTTCAACTGGGATCAGCCGGTGGGCCCCGACGACGCCACCCGGTTCGTGCTGAACGTGCAGCCGGTCATCCCGTTCTCGCTCAACGACGACTGGAACCTGATCCTGCGCTGGATCATGCCCTACATCGGCCAGCCGGCGCTTTTCGAGGGCGGGGTGCCCACCTCGGGCATGGGCGACATCGTGGCTCGGTGTTCTTCTCCCCGGCCAAGCCGGGGAGGTTCATCTGGGGCGCCGGTCCCGTGTTCGTGCTGCCCACCAACGCGAACCCGGTGCTCGGCACGGCGAAGTGGTCCGTCGGGCCGACGTTCGTCATCCTGAGGCAGTCCGGTCAATGGACGTTCGGCATGCTGGCGAACCACCTCTGGTCGTTCGCAGGCAGCGATGTGAGCAGCGGCGTGGAGCGCGGCGACGTCAGCGCCTCGTTCCTGCAGCCGTTCGCGTCCTACACGACGAAGAACAGCGTCACGATGGGCGTGTCCGTCGAGGCCTCGGGCAACTGGCGGCTCTACGACCAGGGGCCTGGCGGGAGCCTGGAGCAGGCGGACGGCACCCAGTGGACCGTCCCGATCATGTTCACGGCGTCCAAGCTCACCCGGTTCGGCCCGTTTCCGATGAGCATCGGCGGCGGCGTGGGGTGGTTCGCCACCGCGCCTGACGGGGGGCCGTCCTGGCGCCTGCGCATGACCGGCACCATCCTGCTGCCGCGCAGGTGAGGCGCGTCATCGCGGCGCTCACGAGCGCGCCTTGAGCTTTTCGGAAGGGCGTGTCAGACTCGATGGCTGTACACGGGCCGCCTGTCGGCCTGCAGACGCACGAGGACACGCCATCATGAACAACGACATCGTCCAGTTGCTCGGCGACAACGCCGCCTATCTGCTCGACCACACGTGCAGGACCGTTTCGAAGGACCTGCTGCACCTGCCCGGCCCGGATTTCGTCGACCGGGTGTGGGCGCTGTCGGACCGGAACAACCGCGTCCTCGGCAACATGCAGCGCCTGTACTCGACCGGCCGCCTGGCGGGGACCGGGTACATGTCGATCCTGCCGGTTGACCAGGGCATCGAGCACTCCGGCGGCGCCAGCTTCGCGAAGAACCCGCTCTATTTCGACGCCGAGAACATCGTGAAGCTCGCCATCGAGGGCGGCTGCAACGCCGTCGCCTCGACCTTCGGCGTGCTGGGCGTCGGTGTCGCGCAAGTACGCCCACAAGATCCCGTTCATCGTGAAGGTCAACCACAACGAGCTGCTGACCTACCCGAACAAGGCCGACCAGATCATGTTCGGCACGATGCAGCAGGCCGCCGACATGGGCGCCGCCGCCGTGGGCGCGACCATCTACTTCGGGTCCGATCAGAGCGGCCGGCAGATTGTCGAAGTGGCCAAGGCCTTCGCGCGGGCGCACGAGCTGGGCATGGCGACGGTGCTGTGGTGCTACCTGCGCAACAACGCCTTCAAGACGGACAAGGACTATCACGTCAGCGCCGATTTGACCGGCCAGGCCAACCACCTCGGCGTGACGATCCAGGCCGACATCATCAAGCAGAAGCTGCCCGAGAACAACGGCGGCTTCAAGGCGCTGAACACCGGCGGATCGAGCTACGGCAAGCTCGACGAGCGCATCTACACGCAGCTCACGAGCGATCACCCGATCGACCTGACGCGGTACCAGGTGGTGAACTGCTACATGGGCCGCGCCGGCCTCATCAACTCGGGCGGCGCGTCGGGCAAGAACGACTTCGGCGAGGCCGCGGCGACGGCCGTCATCAACAAGCGCGCCGGCGGCACGGGCCTGATCTCGGGGCGCAAGGCGTTCCAGCGGCCGATGGCCGAGGGCGCCAAGCTGCTGCACACGATCCAGGACGTCTACCTGGATCCGGCCATCACGATCGCGTAATCAGCGTCTCCTTCTCGGACCGGGTCAGCCGCTTCAGCGCGTGTTCGCGCCTGAGGGCGGCTGACCGCGATCCGCACGCCTCCTGATACACCACCTCGACCGGCCTCCGGCCCGAGGTGTACCTGGCGCCGCGGCCGTCGTTGTGCGCGCGGGCCCTCGCCTCCACGTCCGTCGTCGAGCCCGCGTAGAGCGTGCCGTCGGCGCAGCGCAGCAGATAGACGGACCAGACCCGGGTCGGGGACGGCTCCACGCCCGCATCCTAACCCGGGTGGGGCTACGCTGCGACGGGGTCCACGACGCCTGGCCTGGAACCTCAGGAGCCGCTCGGGCGTCCCGAGGTCGCTCCAGCCGCACGGCGGCACCCTGACGACCGACAGGAAGGCGGTTGAGCGCTGCAGCACGTCGCGGGACAGGTCCATGGTCGGCAGGGCCTCGTAGAGCCGGCGGACCTCCGGCGCCCCCTCGGGCTCGCGCGCGAACCGCTGGAACGCCCGCAGGGTGTCGGGGAACACGCGCGCGATGAGCGCGAGCAGCACGTGCGCCCGCGCCGCGAGGATGAGGCTGTTGATGAGGGCGCCGTCGCGGATCATCTCGCGCACCTGCGGGGCGGGAGGCTTCTCCGCGAACCGGCGCACGCGGGCGAACGGACCAGGCGACGCCGGCAGGATCCACCCGTAGCCGGCCTCCTGGCCGGTGGGGCTGATACCCAGCAGCACGACGGGCGGGTCGCCGTGGCAGGCATTCCTCGAGGGCTGCCCCCAGCGCGCCGTGCAACACGCGCTCGTCTGCGACGTAGTGGTCGGATGGCAGGAGCACGACGGGGGCCGTGGTGATCGCGCGCGACTGGATTTCGACCAGCGCCCGCATGACGCCCGCCGCCGTGCCGCGGTTCTCCGGTTGGACGAGGATGTTCTCCCGCGGGACGTCGGCGAGGGCGCCCTCCCAGCACGCCCGGTGCTGTTCCCTGACCACGACCAGCACGCGCGGCGTCTCCGCGACCCGGCGGGCGCGCGCGAGCGCCCATCGCACCATCGGGGCCTGTCCGCCGCAGCACCAGAACTGCTTGGGCACGACCCGGCCCTCGGCGTCGCGCGTGATCGCGGACACGCGATCACCGTCACCACCGGCGAGGACGACGGCCCAGGGAGACGCGGTCATGGCTATTCTCACAATCTAGGCCTGCCGGCGGAGATGTCAAGCGCAGCGGAAACGCCGCCCTCCCGAACGGCGGTTCACGCGCGGGCCCAGGGCTCGGCCGGCCGGCGCCGAAGCAGCCGGTAGAGCAGCACGCACGCGTTGATGGCCGAGAAGATGAGGAACCACTGCAGCACGACCTTGATGATCGCGTCGTAGCGGAACACCGGCGGCCCGGTGACGATGAGCAGCAGGATGACCGCCCAGCCGACCTCGAGGCCGAAGTCGGCCCACCGGGTCGGACGCGTCCAGCGGCCCTCGCGCAGGACCGCCAGGTTGAGGACGAAGGCGAGGAGCCACCACGCGTTGATGAGCGGCAGGTGGCGCCCGAACGCGGGCGTGAGCAGCTGATAGACGCTGGCCTCCTCGTTCCTGAACACGTAGACGGCCACCCAGTCCGGGAACAGGTTGAACAGCAGCGCCAGCGCGGCGATCAGGTACAGGGAGAAGATGCGGCCGAAGTACGAGATGCGATCGGGGTCGTCCACGGCCGGGAGGGAGGACGGATCCCACGCCTTCCCGGCGGCCTCGCTCCGGCGCATCGAGCGTTCGACGAGCGCGAAGACCATCGTCATGATGCCGACGTTGACCAGCGCGCTCCAGAGGAAGCTCCCCGTCGCGCGCACGAACGGCACGGGACTGGGCGGTTCCCCGGCGTGCCTGAACTGGCCGACGACGACGAGCACGAGCGTCGATGGCCGCGAGGACCGGGAGCATGACCTTCACCGCCGTGACGTAGGCCGGGTAGAGCCGCGGGCCGATCAGATACTGGGGTTCCGGCGCGTAGCGGGCCGCGGCGTCCTTCGGTGCGCCGAACTCGCGAAGCACGGCCGCGGCCAGACGTCTCGTCGGCGGGGACGCCGGCCAGGCGCGCCTTTTCCTCGACCGAGTCGGTCAGCAGCGAGCGGAGTTCCGCTTCCACGTCCGCCCGCAGGCGGTGGGGCAGGTGCTGGCCGACTTCGTGCGCGTAGCGATCGATGAGGTCCATCACGTCTCTCTCTTTCGTCAGCCAATCAGCTTCCCGATGACGCCCGCGAGCGCCCGCCACTCGGCGGCGAGTTCCTTCGCCAGCTTCTCGCCCTGCGCGCTCGCCTGGTAGTAGCGCCGCGGGCGGCCGTCCTCGACGCGCCACGCGCTCTTCAGCAGCCCCTGCGATTCGAGGCGGCGGAGCAGGGGATAGAGGGTGCCCTCGTCTATCTCGAGGCCCTTGTCCGAGAGCAGCTTCTTGAGGGAGTAGCCGTACTCCTCGTGACGCAGCTCGACGAGCACGGCCAGCACCAGGGCGCCCCGGCGGAGCTCGAGGGACAGGTTGTCGCGCGGCGTCGACTGTGTCCCGCCTATTACCATGTCGCAACGATACTGTATGCAACACAGTATGTCAAGAGCCGAGTTGGCGGAGAATCGGCGCGCAGGGAGGGGACCACGATGATCAGCGCCGCCCGCCGGATTCACGTCAATGCGCTCGCACTCCTGGCAGGCGCCTGGCTCATCGCCGCCGGGCTTGCCGCCCACGCGCAGCAGGCCCAGGCACCGCCGGACCCGCAGAAGGAGGCCCGCCTCGCCTGGTTCCGCGAGGCGAAGTACGGCCTCTTCATCCACTGGGGGCTCTATGCCATCCCCGCGGGCGAATGGAAGGGCGCGCGGGTCCCCGGCATCGGCGAGTGGATCATGAACCGCGCGCGGATCCCGGTCGCGGAGTACGAGGCTCTGGCGGGACAGTTCAATCCCGTGAAGTTCGACGCCGACGCCTGGGTCCAGCTCGCCCAGGACGCGGGCATGAAGTACATCGTCATCACCTCGAAGCACCACGACGGGTTCGCGCTGTTCGGCTCGAAGGTCAGCCGCTACAACGTCGTGGACGCCACGCCGTTCAAGCGCGACATTCTGAAGGAGCTCGCGGCGGCATGCGCGAAGCGGAACATGCGCCTCGGCTTCTACTACTCGCAGGCGCAGGACTGGCACGAGCCGAACGGCGCCGGCAACAGCTGGGACTTCCCGCCGAACGCCAAGAAGGACTTCGACCAGTACCTGCGCGACAAGGCCGAGCCGCAGGTGCGCGAACTCCTGACCTCATACGGCCCGGTCGCGCTCATCTGGTTCGACACGCCGCAGCTGATGACGACGGAGCGGGCGAAGCGGTTCACCGATCTGGTGCGGTCGCTGCAGCCGAACACCCTGATCGACGGCCGGCTGGGTGCCGAGGGTGATTACGTCAGCACCGGCGACAACATCATCCCGGGCGAGAAGCGCACGGAGGCGTGGGAGACGCCGGCGACCATCAATCACACGTGGGGGTACCGGAAAGACGATGTCGACTGGAAGCGGCCGGGCGAGATCGTCTTCAAGCTGGTCGACATCGTCAGCAAGGGCGGCAACTACCTGCTGAACGTCGGTCCGATGGCCGATGGCGTGATTCCGCAGCCGAGCCAGGACGTGCTGCGCGACGCGGGGCGCTGGCTGAAGGTGAACGGCGAGGCTGTCTACGGCGCCGGTCCGACGCCGTTCGGGGACGAGCTGGGGGAGGCGAGCGCGAAGGGCACGAAGGACCTTCGCGGGCAGCCGCTGTTCCTGGTGCGGGACGAATACCGGGTGACCACCAAGCCCGGCAAGCTGTACATCACGTTCTTCATGGAGCCGCGCGTGCCGTTCGAACTGCCGGCGATGAAGAACGCGGTGAAGCGCGCGTACTTCCTGGCGAACGGCGCCCCGCTCAACCTCGCGGTGAAGGACGGGCGCACGTCGTTCACGCTGCCGCGGCCGATCCTCGACCCGATGGGCACCGTGGTCGTTGTCGAGATCGAGAGCGACGCGGTGGTGCGCTGAGGTTGAGCCGTCGGTCCGGCGACCGGAGCCGCGAGGCCCGTACACACGACGGCCACGGGGTTTCGTGCCCCGTGGCCTCGGAGGTATCTGCGGCGACGGCGCGACGGGCGCGCCGTCGAGGCTACTTGGCCGCGGCCGGCTCGACCGGGTGCACGCTGATGAAGCGCCCGCGCCCGCCGTGGTCCTCGAACTTGACGACGCCGGTGACCTTCGCGAACAGCGTGTCGTCCTTGCCCAGGCCGACGTTGAGGCCGGGCTGGTACTTCCGCCCGCGCTGCCGGACCAGGATGGACCCGCCCGACACGAGGTTGCCGCCGAATCGCTTCACGCCGAGGCGCTGGGAGTTGCTGTCCCGGCCGTTGCGCGAGCTGCCCTGTCCCTTCTTGTGTGCCATGGTGGTGCTACCTGCCTAGACCTGGATGCTCGTGATGCGGACAACCGTGAGATCGGCGCGGAACCCGTGGGTGCGGCGCTCCTGCTTGCGGCGCTTGCTCTTGAACACCCGGATCTTGGGGCCGCGCGGGTGCTCCTCGACCACGCCCACCACCTTGGCGCCCTCCAGGTAGGGGGTGCCGGTATGGATGTCGCCGTCCTTGGAGACCAGCAGGACCTGATCGAAGGTCACTTCGCTGCCCGTCTCGCCGGCCATGCGGTCCACGGTGACGGTGGTCCCGGGCTCGACTTTGACCTGATGCCCGCCGTTCTGAACAATCGCGTACACGAGTCTTCTCCTCTGACTGGGACGGCTTCGGAACCTGCACGGTCCGCCGGGGCCATAGAGGGGCCATCCCGCACCGGCGCAAACACCAATGCTACCAGAAAACCCGCCGGCGAGGCTAGAGGCGTGAGAACCGTTCCTACTTGAGCAGGACGCGGCTGCCCCTGATGGTCTGGCTGCTCAGGGTCGAGAGAAACGAGGGCAGCAGGCGGTCCATCAGCTCGAAGTACGACGACAGCGCCGGCGTGCTCTGCTCGGCGTTGTAGAGGATTTCCTCGCGGAACGTCTCCGTGTAGAGCGTCTCGCCGGTCCGGCCGTCGATGAACACGAACTTCGGCCGCAGGATGAATCCCTTGCGGTCCATGTAGGTGCGCACCGGCACCACGCTGCGCCGCCCGAAGGAGTCGTAGACCTCCTGCTCCTTCTGGACGTAGCCGGAGCGCTGATGGGGCGTGAAGAGCACCGACCCGGTGATAATCAGCGGGCTGCCGTACTCCTCGCCGACCTTCTTCCAGTATTCCTTGTTCTCGAAGATCTTCTCGTAAGGCGGCAGGTCGGCTTCGGCGAGGGTGACGGTCTTGTCGGGGTCGCTCTGGGAGGCAGCCAGGAGGGGCGGCCGCCGCGCCCTCGGCCGGCACGGGCTTCGCGGTTTCCGTGAGGGGCAGCACGTCGGCCTCGATGATGCGCATGCCGCCCTTGTTCTTGAGCTGGCTCCGCAGCAGGCGCACGGTCTCGAGGTTCGTGTCGACATCCTCGGTGCCGCCGGGCAGGAAGCCGGCCACGTACACCCGCGAGAAGGGCGACGCGTCGATCTTCGGCCGGATCGGCGTCTCGATCGGGACCTCGACGAAGGTCAGGCACCCGCTGGCGGCGAGCGCGACGGCGGCGCTAGCGAGCGTTCTGGCGGTTCGCACGGTCGTTGATTTCCTTGAAGAGGTCGATGTTCTGCTTGATGTACGAGTTCTTGGGATCGAGCTCGGCGGCCTTCTGATAGGCCTGCTTCGCCTTCTCGAATTGCCCGGCCTGCTCGTACGCGATGGCCAGGTTGTTGAACGCCGCGGCGTAGCTCGGGTCGAGCTCGACGGCCCGCTCCCACCGGTAGGTCGCCTCGCGCCACAACCCGGCCTTGGCCGCATCGATGCCGAACGTCACCTGCTCGACGGCCGCCTTGCGGTCGGCCGCCTGCGCGAAGGTGGCAGAAATGGCTACCCCGAGGACCGCCGATGCGATCAATTTCTTCAACGCGGGCATAGACACCTTGAGCGCGACGACGCGCGGAAACGTCAACTGCAGGCAGGGCTGATTCCACTATAGCCCCCGGCCCGGCAGTGCGCAAGAAGCTGGTACGCGCTTCGCATCCGCACCTGGCCGTGAGCCGCCAGCTCGACCTGGTCGCCCTCTCCCTGCTCTGGACCGAAGGGGCCGGACGGAAACCCTTCAGGCATCCGGCTCCTCCCGACCCGGATGCCCCGGATATCGCCGGCCCCGACCCTAGGACGCTCGACGACCTCGACGAGGTGCTCGCCCTGCTGCAGGTGCCGGCGGCCGCTGCCCGGGGTGCCGACCTCCGCCGCCGCGCCGAGGCCGCGCTCGAGGAGGCCCGGATACGAGGCATCCAGGTCGTCACGCGCGACAGCCCCGCCTACCCGGGCCAACTGCTGAAGATTCCGGACCCGCCGCCCGTCCTCTGGGTCCGCGGCGATGCCGGACCCTGCCGCTTCGAAGTCGCCATCGTCGGGTCGCGGTTCGCGACGCCGCACGGCCTCGAAATCGGGTTCAAGCTGGCGCAGGGCCTGGCCGGCGCGGGTTTCGGCGTGGTGAGCGGGCTGGCGAGGGGCGTGGACGCCGCCGCCCACAGGGGCGCGCTGCGGGGCGGCGGAGAGACCATCGCGGTGCTGGGATGCGGCGCCGATGTCGTCTATCCTCCCGAGCACGCGCAGCTGTCGGCCGAGATCGCGGCTGCAGGGGCCCTTCTCACCGAGTTCGCGCCTGGCGTCCCGCCGCACGGATGGCACTTCCCCCGGCGCAACCGCATCATCAGCGGCCTGTCGCTCGGCGTGGTGATTGTCGAGGCCGCGGAGCGGAGCGGGTCGCTCATCACCGCGCGATGCGCCCTGGAGCAGGGCCGGTCGGTGATGGCGGTGCCGGGCGCTGTGCTGAGCGGCCGAAACCGCGGCGCTCATGCCCTCATCCGGGACGGCGCCCGCATCGTCGAAGAGGCCCGGGACGTCGTCGAGCAGCTCCTGGCCGACTGGCGCGACGAGTTCGGGCCGACGTCGCCGGGGTCAGACCCGGGCACGACATCCGGAGAGGGGCAACCCCCGGCCCGGTGGGACTCCTGCGCGACCCGGTGCTGCGGGCCATGGCCCCCGGAGAAACCTATGGGCTGGAGGAACTTGCGGCCAAGACGGGGATCGATCCGATGACGCTGATGGCCCGGCTGACGCGTTTCGAGCTGGGCGGATGGGTGCTGCGCGTCGAGGGCGGTCGATTCGTGAGGGCCGGCGCGAACGTGCTATGGTAGCGGGTTAGTCGGCAATCCGGGAAAAATATGGCGAAACCGTTGGTGATAGTCGAGTCGCCCGCCAAGGCGAAAACGCTGGCGCGTTTTCTCGGCGACGCGTATCGCATCGAGGCCAGCTACGGCCACGTGCGCGACCTGCCCGAGCGAGCGTCCGAGGTGCCGGCCGAAATCCGCCAGAAGCCGTGGGGCCGCATGGCCGTGGACACCGACGGCGACTTCACGCCGTATTACGTGGTGCCGGCCGACAAGAAGAAGCAGGTGGCCGCGCTGAAGGCGGCGGTGAAGCAGGCCTCGGAACTCCTGCTCGCCACCGACCCTGACCGCGAGGGCGAGTCCATCAGCTGGCACCTGCGCGAGATCCTCAAGCCGAAGATCCCCGTCCGCCGCATCGTGTTCCACGAGATCACCGAGGAGGCGATCAAGGAAGCGGTGGCGGGCGCGCACGACCTGGACGAGAACCTGGTCAAGGCGCAGGAAAGCCGCCGCATCCTCGACCGGCTCTACGGCTACACGCTCTCGCCGGTGCTGTGGAAGAAGGTGGCCACCGGGCTGAGCGCGGGACGCGTGCAGAGCGTGGCCGTCCGGCTGATCGTCGAGCGCGAGGAAGCCCGCCGGGCGTTCCGCTCGAGCCGCTACTGGGACCTCGAGGCCCGGCTCTCGGGAGAAGGGCGCGAGTTCGCCGCCACGCTGGTGCGCGTCGCCGGCGATCGGCTCGCGACGGGAAAGGACTTCGACTCGAGTACCGGCGCGCTCGCGAACCCGAACGTGCGCCTCCTCGACGAAGCGGCGGCGCGCGGCCTCGCCGACGGGCTGGAGCGGCACCTGCCGTGGGAGGTGACGTCGGTCGAGGCCAGGCCCGGCGTCGAGCGGCCGGCCCCGCCCTTCACCACGTCCACGCTCTCGCAGGAGGCCAGCCGCAAGCTCGGGTTCTCGACCGAGCGGACGATGCAGGTGGCGCAGCGGCTGTTCCAGGGCGTGGAGATCGGCGGCGGCGAGATCGAAGGCCTGATCACCTATCACCGCACCGACTCCACCACGCTGAGCGAAAAGGCGCTGGGCGAGTCGGCGCGCGTCATCCGCGAGATGTTCGGCGCCGAGTACTACACGGGGCCGCGCCGCTACCAGACGCGCGTGAAGAACGCGCAGGAGGCGCACGAGGCCATCCGCCCGACCGACTTCCGGATGGCCCCGAAGGACCTGGAGCGGTATCTCGACGCCGACGAGCTGCGCGTCTACGAGCTCGTCTGGAAGCGCACGATGGCGTCGCAGATGCCCGACGCCCGGGTGCTGAAGACCACGGTCGAGATCACGGGGCGGGGGCCGTCCGGTGAGCCGTGCGTGTTCACGGCGTCCGGCAAGGCCATCGAGTTCGCCGGGTTCCGCCGCGCCTATGTCGAGGGCAGCGACGACCCCGAGGCCGAACTGGCCGACCAGGAGTCGATCCTGCCGGCCCTGAAGCAGGGCGATCGCGTCGAGTCCGGCGCGCGCGCGGGCTCGGGCGCGCTCGCGCTGGCGGGCCTCGACGCGAAGGGCCACGAGACGCAGCCGCCGGCGCGCTACACCGAGGCGGCGCTCATCAAGGAGCTGGAACAGGCGGGCATCGGGCGGCCGTCCACCTACGCGCCGACCATCGGCACCCTCGAACGCCGCGGCTACATGTTCAGGCAGGGCAAGGCGCTGGTGCCGAGCTTCTCGGCCTTCGCCGTCACGCACCTGCTGCGCGAGCACTTCGGCGACTACGTCGATGTCGGCTTCACCGCCGAGATGGAAGAGGACCTCGACCAGATCTCCAACGGCGAGCGCGACTCGGTGTCGTTCATCCGCGCGTTCTACCGCGACGGCGAAGGCGGGCGCCCGGGGCTCGAGCCGATGGTCGCCCGCGCGGAGCCGAACATCGAGTACCCGGCCATCGACATCGGCGCCGATCCGGCCTCGGGCGAGCCGCTCCGGGTGCGCGTCGGGCGCTACGGGCCGTTTGTCCAGCGGGGCGACGGCGGCGCGGGCAACACGGCCACGCTGCCGAAGACGCTGCCGCCGGCCGATCTCACCGTCGAGAAGGCGCTCGCGCTGCTCAAGGCGAAGGCCGAGGGGCCCAAGACGCTCGGCGAAGATCCGGCGACGGGCTTGATCGTCTACGTGCAGCACGGGCGGTTCGGCCACTACGTGCAGCTTGGCGAGACGCCGCCGCGCGTGAAGGGCAAGTCGCCCGACATGCCGAAGCGCGCCTCGATTCCCGCGAGCATCAGCGCGTCGGCCATCACGCTCGACGAGGCGCTCAGGCTCCTGAGCCTGCCGCGCGATCTCGGCGCGCACCCGTCGGATGGCGAGATCATCGTCGCGTCGAACGGCCGGTTCGGGCCGTACGTGAAGCACGGCGACGAGTTCCGCTCTCTCGAGGACGGCGACGACGTGCACACGATCACGCTGGAGCGCGCGCTCGAGCTGCTCGCCGCGCCGAAGAAGAGCCGGCGGCGCACGACGACGCGCACCGTGATCCGCACGCTGGGCGCCCACCCGCAGGGGGGCGCCGAGGTGAAGCTGATGGAAGGGCGCTACGGCCCCTACGTCACCGACGGCGAGACCAACGCGTCGGTGCCGCGGACATCCGACCCGGCCGCGCTGACGCTCGAGGCGGCGGTCGAGCTGCTGAAGGCGCGGGCCGGCGCCCCGCCGTCGAAGCGCCCGCGCGGGACCCGCCCGGCCGCGAAACGGAAGGCGCCAGCGCGCAAACGGAAGACATGAACGCTGCAGGGACGTGGCCATTCACGCTCGCGTCCCCGCTCACGCAAGCCGGCAAAACGCAGCTCCAGGGTGCTGTCGGCGGCACGCGGGGCCCCACTTCGTCACCCCACGTGGCTTCGGCCCCTGCGCAGCGTTTTGCAGACTGACGCCGATCGGCTTGGTTCGAGGGGCCGCTCGGTGAACGGCCACGTCCCATTGCATGGTGATTGACTCGTGCCTGGTGTCCGAATCGTAGGCGGAGGGCTGGCGGGCTGCGAGGCCGCGTGGCAGGCGGCGTCGCGCGGCGTGCCGGTGACGCTGCACGAGATGCGGCCCGTCCGGCGGACCGCCGTTCATCAGGGCGACGGCCTCGCGGAGCTGGTGTGCAGCAACTCGCTGCGCGGCGACAAGCTCGACAACGCGGTCGGCCTGCTCAAAGAGGAGATGCGCCGCCTCGGGTCGCTCGTCATGCGGGCGGCCGAAGCGACGCGCGTGCCCGCGGGCGCCGCGCTGGCGGTCGATCGGGAGGCGTTCTCGGCATTCGTCACCCGCGCCATCGCGGAGCATCCCCTGATCACGGTCGTGCGCGACGAAGTCGACCGCGATCCCGCCGTCGCAAGGACCCGCCGGGCCGGTGATCATCGCGACGGGCCCGCTGACCTCCGACTCGCTCGCGGCCGCCATCGCGGAGTTCGTGGGGCAGGACTACCTCTACTTCTACGACGCCATCAGCCCGATCGTCGCGGCCGAGTCGATCGACACGAGCGTGGCGTTCCGCGCGTCCCGCTGGGATCGGAGCCTGGGGCCGGCTGGCGCCCGGCCGGCCGGTGACTCCCCGGCGGCGGACATCCCGCCGGCTGGCCCGGCGTGCGGCGTCGACGACGGGCAGGGCGACTATCTGAATTGCCCGATGAACGCGGCCGAGTACCGCGCGTTCTACGACGCGCTGACGCACGCCGAAAGCGCCACGGTCCACGACTTCGACAAGGCGCGGTTCTTCGAGGGCTGCCTGCCGATCGAAGTGCTGGCGCATCGCGGCGTCGACACGTTGCGGTTCGGGCCGATGAAGCCGGTCGGCCTCACCGACCCGCGCACCGGGCGCCGTCCGTACGCCGTCGTGCAGCTGCGCCAGGACTCGCTGGCCGGCGATCACTTCAGCCTCGTCGGGTTCCAGACGCAGCTCAAGTGGGGCGAGCAGGAGCGGGTGCTGCGGATGATCCCGGGCCTCGGGCGGGCCGAGTTCGTGCGCTTCGGCATGGTGCACCGCAACACCTACATCAACGGCCCGACGGTGCTGCGGGAGACGTGGCAGACCAGGGCGTGCGACGATCTGTTCTTCGCCGGTCAGATCTCGGGCGTGGAGGGATACGTGGAGTCCGCGGCGTCCGGCCTGATGGCCGGCATCAACGCCGCCGCGCTGGCCACGGGCAAGGCGCCGGGGGCCGCGCCCCGCACGACGGCGATTGGCGCCCTGGCCTACTATGTGTCGCACGCGTCGGCGGGCCACTACGAGCCCAGCAACATCACCTTCGGCATCATGGAGCCGCTCGAGTCGCCGCCGCGGAACAAGCTCGATCGCAAGACGGCGCTCTCGGCGCGCGCGCTGGCGGATCTTGCCCGCTGGATGGCCTCCGGCGGCGTCGGCGTGCAGCGATGAAGGACCACCTGAAGGCGTTCCTCGCGTACCTCCGCGGCAACCGCGGGGCGTCGCCGCACACGGTCCGCGCGTACGAAGAGCGACCTCACGCAGTTCCTCGAGTTCCTTCCGCTCCACAACGGGAAGCGCCGCGACGAGCAGCAGCCGGAGGACTGCGACATCGGGGCGATCAGGTCGTTCCTCGCCGAGATGTACCGCACGCACCGCTCGCGAAAGACCTCGGCGCGCAAGCTGGCGTCGGTGCGGGCGTTCGTGCGCTACCTGCGCCGCGAGGGGCTGATCGACGGCGACCCCGGCGCGCTGGTGGCCACGCCGCGGGTGGAAGACAAGCTGCCGGCGCATCTCGAAATCGACGAGATGACCCGCCTGCTCGAGACCCCGGACCTCGGCACGCCGCTCGGCCGGCGCGACCGGGCGATGTTCGAACTGCTCTACGCCTCGGGGCTGCGCTTGAGCGAGCTGGTCGGCCTCGATCTCGACCACGTCAACCTCGAGCGGGCGGATGGTGCGCGTCCTCGGCAAGGGCGGGAAAGAGCGCGTCGTGCCGTTCAACACCAGCGCCGAGCGCGCGCTGCGGGCGTACCTGAAGGACCGGCCCGAACTCGAGCGCGAGGCGCTTCGCCAGCGCCAGGGGCCGGGGCGGCCGGCGCCGAAAGACGCGCCCGCCCGTCCCGCGCCGCGGCGATCGGCCGGCTCGGGGCCGCTGTTCCTCAACTTCCGCGGCGGGCGGCTGACCGGGCGCAGCGTCGACCGCCTCCTGCGGCGCTACGTCTCGATGTGCAGCGCGCGATTCGGCATCAGCCCGCACGCGCTCCGCCACTCGTTCGCCACGCACCTGCTCGAGCGCGGCGCCGATCTTCGCTCGATCCAGGAACTGCTCGGCCACGCGCAGCTTTCGACCACCCAGCGCTACACCCACGTCAGCGCCGCCCAACTCATCGACGTCTACCGCAAGGCCCACCCGCACGCGAAAATACGGTGACAGGTACAGTTTCTCAACCCGATCGCGTCGAGAAACTGGACCTGTCACCGTAAGCGGCGGAGGAGGAGGTACGAGGCGATGGCGGTCGCGAGAGCGGGGAGCGTGCCGCCCCAGGGGGAGGCGAGGTAGTACGCGAGGGCGCCGAGGGCCCAGGCGGCGACACCCGGCACCAGAACGCCGCGATACGGCCCGGACGCGTCGTACAGGTCGGGCACGTGCACCGGAGCGCGGCTCAGCCGGAAGTGGGCGATCAAGACGCCTCCGACCGGCACGAGCACGCCGCCGAGGACCATCATGAACTCGGCATAGCGATCGAGCCACGCGCCGTAGAACAGCCCGACGGCGGTCCCGATCACGCCAATCGACCAGATCGACGCCTGATCGCCGAATTTCGGGAACAGGCTCTTCCACGCGAGCCCCGACATGTAGATGTTGACGAAGTTCGTGGTCACCGTCGCCAGGACCATCAGCGCGGCACCCGCCCATCCCAGGCCGATGGCGGACATCATCGCGCCCGGGTCGGCGCTGGCCGCCACCCGCGCCGAGGCCAGGCCCAGCGGCATCATCCACAGGCTCGTCAGCAGCAGTCCGAGGAACACGGCCATTGACGCGGTGCGTTCCGACCGCGTGAAGCGGGAGAAGTCGGCGAACATCAGGACCCACGACACCTGGTAGCCGACGACGATGTCGAAGCCGCGAAACCAGGGGTTCGCGGGCGCGGGCTGCGACGCGAGGGCGGAGAGGTTCGGCGGCGCCTGGATGACGGCCCACGTGATCACGCCGCCCACGGCGACAAGGAGGGGGACCGCCACCCGGTCCGCGAGGCCCACCGCGCGCGGCCCCAGCGCCACGACGGCCGTCGACACCAGGCCGAGGCCGATCACCCACGCCGGCATGGCCGCCTCGCCGCCGAGCAGGCGGGCGCCCACCGACGCGGCAATCACGTTGTTCACGCCGATCCAGGCGAAGTTGGTCACATACAGCAGCGCCGCCACCAGGCCGGCGCCCCGCATCCCGAGCGCCGCGCGCGCCGCGATGACCGACGGCACGCCCAGCCTGGGCCCCACGACGGCCAGCGCGGCCACCAGCATCGATCCCGCCGTCGCGCCGGCCGCCATCAGGACCAGCGCCGCCTCGGGGCTGAACTCGACGGCGAGCGCGGCGCCCACCTGCAGCGTGGTGGCCACGATGTTCGCGCCCGCGAAGATGATGAACAGGTCGACGCCCGACTGGGTCCGCGCGGAAGATGGAACCGGCGAGATGTCGGCTGCGTTCATAGAGGAAGAGTACCTCGGAAGCAGGCCGGCGTGTGCCCGGCAAGGGAGTCCCTCGTGACGCGACAGGAGAAACTCGACCGCATGCTGCCCGTCGTCAGCGGGATGGCGTGCGTGGTGAGCGCCTACACCACGCAGCAGGGCCTCGCGACGGCCACCTCCGACCTGCTCGTGTCGGCCGGCGTCGCGCTTGCCGGCGGCGCGTTCCTGTTCGTCTTCTCGCTCTTCATGATGTGGCGGTTCCCGTATGCCGACCGCAACCGCCAGATCGGGTACGGCGCCGTCACGGTCCTCGTCCTGGCGCTGGCGTTCGGGTTCTCCACGCAGTGGAGCGTCATCGCCATGGGCGGGAAAGACGCGCTCGCGATCCACATGCAGCGCGTGCTCGACCAGGCGGATGGCCTGGCGCTCGGCCAGCTCCGGCAGGCGGCCATCGAGGCGAACCTCGCGCCGCAGCTCGACAGCCTCGCGCAGCAGTACGAGAACCTCGCCAGCCGGGAGACGCGCGGCGCGTTCTCGGGGCTCCGGGGCGAAGGCAGCGTGGTGGCGACGCTGAGAAACATGTCGCAGATGTTCGGCAACCTCAGCCGAACCGTCAGGGGCGTGGACGCCGACCAGCGGGCGCTCTACGACCGCTACAAGGAGCTGACCGCGGAGGCGCGGAAGGTGGCGGCCGAGACGGAGGCCGCCGACGTGAGCGAGAGCGACAAGATCCGGCGCAACAATCTGGCGTTCAGCCGCGTCCTCGGCGAGATCAACGAGGTCGTCACGCGCATGAACGAGGCCACCTCGGCGGCCTACGTGCGCGTGGTCAACCAGAACCTGGGATCGCTCACCACCACGGCGCGGGCCGACGACACGATCGAACAGAAGCAGGCCCTCGAGCGCCTCGGCGGCCTGAAGGACGCGGCGGTCAAGGTCGTCGCCCAGATCTCCGGCAGCCGGGTGACGGAGGAGGAGCGGACGTTCCAGACCTTCACCATGATCCCCGCGGCGCGCGCGGTCTGGGTCTACCGGTGGGATGTCTTCTACGCCTGGGCCGGCGGCATCGCCATCGACCTCATCCCGACGATCTTCGTGATCCTCCTGACGCTCGGCCGGGCCCGCGAGGACGAGGAACTGGAGCGCGAGGCGCACGCGGCGGCGCAGCCGGTTCCCATGCCGAGGACCGTGGCCCGGGGCGGCACCTGGCCGGGGCCGGCCGGGTCCTGAGGCCGCGGCCTTTCTCGCCCGTCCCCGGAGGCGTATACTCCGTACCAGAGGGCACTGGCATGACTGGCAGGATGGTGTGGGCGCTCGGGCTGACCCTGGTGCTCGCGTCCCCGGGGCTGGCGGGGGCCGGAGAGGTCCGCCTCACGATCAAGGACGGCCGCGTGGCGCTGGTCGCGCGCGATGCCACGCTGCGCGACATCCTCGTCGAATGGGAGCGCGTCGGCGGCACCCGCATCGTCAACCGCGATCGCGTGCCCGGGACGCGCCTCACCCTCGAATTCTCGGACGTGTCGGAAGAGCAGGCGCTCACGACGCTGCTGAGGCCGATTGCCGGCTACATGGCGGCCCGTCGCGTCGGCCCCGAAGGGGGCGCGTCGGCGTTCAGCCGCATCGTCCTCATGCCCGCGCTGGCGACGCCGGCCAGCGCCGTGGCCGCGGCGCCGGCGCGGGCGTCCGGCCCCTCCGGCGGCGGCCAGCCAGGGATGGGCGGCCCGCCATCCGGCCGCCCGGGCATGCAGCGGCGCGTGCTGCCCGATGGCCGGGTGGTGACGGTGATGGACGATCCGCAGCAGGCGGACGAGCCGGACGTTGCCGAGCAGGAGCGGCCCGGCGGGAATCCTCCGGGCATGATGCGGCCGCCGTTCAACGCGCCGCCGCGGCCGCAGGGCGAGGCCGCCAGCGACCCGCCGGCGGCCCCGACGCAGCCCGGCCAGGTGATGCCGACCACGTCGGCGATGCCCACGATGCCGGCGGTGACCGTTGCGGTGCCGGGAGCGCTGCCGGTCACGAAGCCGGGCGCCGCGCCGCCGCCCATCAAGCCGCCGGGCGACTGACGCCGGCGGCCGTGCGCGGCAGTCCTCGTCAGTTCCTGCGGTCTTCTGCCCCGGCCGGCCCGCGGCCGCGGGGAATCGTGATGCCGAGCGTCTTGATCTTGTAGTTGATCACGCGCGGGCTGACGTGCAGCAGTTCGGCGGCGTCCTTCTGAATCCAGTTGCACATCTTCAGCGACTCGATGAGCGCCTGGCGCTCGATCTCCTCGAGGGCCACGCCGGCCGGAGGCACGCGCACGACGCGGCCGGCGTCGGGGTCGCCGCTGAAGGCCGAGACCTCGCCGAGCCTCAGGTCGTCGGCGGTGATGACGCGGTCCTCGGTGAGCAGCACGGCGCGCTCGAGGGCGTTCTGGAGCTCGCGGATGTTGCCGGGCCAGTGGTACCGCATCAGCATCTTCTGCGCGTCGGGCGCGATGCCGTCGATCTTCTTCTTCAGATCGCCGGAGAACTTGCGCACGAAGTGGCCGGCGAGCGCCTCGATGTCCTCCTTGCGCTCGCGCAGCGGCGGCATCTCGACCGACACGACGTTGAGGCGGTAGTAGAGGTCCTCGCGGAACTGGCCGGCCGAGACCATCGCCGGCAGGCTGCGGTTGGCGGCGGCGATGAGCCGCACGTCGACCTTCAGCGTCCGCGTGCCGCCGAGGCGCTCGAACTCGTGCTCCTGCAGCACGCGCAGGATCTTGGCCTGCGTGCTCGGGCTCATGTCGCCCACTTCGTCGAGGAACATCGTGCCGCCGTCGGCCTGCTCGAATCGCCCGATGCGCTGCTTGTCCGCGCCGGTGAAGGCGCCCTTCTCGTGGCCGAACAGCTCCGACTCGAGGAGGTTCTCCTGCAGCGCCGCGCAGTTCACCTTCACGAAGTTGCGGGCCGCCCGGAGCGAGTTGTGGTGGATCGCGCCGGCCACCAGTTCCTTGCCGGTGCCGGTCTCGCCGTGGATCAGGATGGTCGTGTTGCTCTTGGCGACTTTGCGGACAATCCCCAGCACCTTCTGGAGCGCGCCGGAGCTGCCGACAATCGAGTCGAAGGCGTAGATGTCGTTCTGCGAGTGGCGCAGGTAGTCGATCTCGTGGCGCATCCGCCGGTAGTCGAGGGCCTTGCCGATCTTGATCTCCATCTCCTCGATCTCGAACGGCTTCTGCACGTAGTCGAAGGCGCCGATCTTCATCGCCTCGACCGCCGTGCCCACCGACCCGAACGCCGTCATCAGGATGACCGCCGCCGACGGGTGCAGCGCCTTGGTCGACCGCAGCACGTCGAGGCCGTCGCTGCCGCCCATCTTGAGGTCGCTCAGCACGACGTCGAACGAGCCCTCGTGCAGCCGCTCGATGGCGAAGTTGCCGTTCGGCGCCTCCTCGACCTCGTGACCGGCCTCGGTGAGCGCCCGCGCGAGCGCGCGCCGCAGCGCATCGTGATCGTCCGCTATCAGTATCCGGCCCATGCGCAACCTCTCGACACCGCCTACCCTAGAAACCGAGCTGCCCCGGCACGCCGACGGGCAGCGTGACCACGAACGTCGTGCCCTGGCCGGCGCTCGTCGTGACGTCGATGCGGCCGTCGTGCGCGTCCACGATCTTCCGCACGATGGCGAGGCCGAGCCCCGATCCCTGCGGCTTGGTCGTGAAGAACGGATTGAACACGCGGTCGGTGATCTCGCCCGGGATGCCGGGGCCGTCATCCGCGATCACCAGCTCGACCTCGGGCGTCTGCCCGTCGATCTCCGCCGGCTTCACCTGCGCGCTGACGCGCACGGCACCGCGCCCGCCGAGCGCCTCGAGCGCGTTGATGAGGAGGTTGGTCACCACCTGGCACAACTGGTGATGGTCGCCCTGAATCGCCGGCAGGCCTTCCGGCACCGCCATCTCGATCCGGGATCCGCCCCTCGCGATCTTGTGCTCGGCCAGGGGGATGGCGTCCTCCACGACGTTCAGGAGCGACGTCCGGTCCATCTGCAGCCGGATGGGCCGCACGAACTCCAGCACCTCGACGACGATGGCGTTGGCCATCTTCGCTTCGCTGATGATGTCGGCGAGCAGGCCGCGCAGGTCCTCGCGGTCGGCGACCTGGCGGCGCACCAGGCCGGCCATCACCTCGATGCTCGCCAGCGGGTTCTTCACCTCGTGCGCGATGGTCGCCGCCATCTCGCCGAGCGCCGCGAGGCGGTCCCGCAGCCGCTCGCGCTCCTCGGCCTGCTCGACCAGCGTGAGGTCCTTGAAGAACAGCGCCGCGCCGTGCACGCGCAGCCGCTCGTCGCGCACCAGCGAGAGCGTGTAGCCGATGACCTTCCCCGAGGGCTTCAGCCGCAGTTCGGCGCGGTTGGGCAGCGTGGACATCTCGAAGGCGGCCGCCAGGATGCGCACCACGTCGTGATGATGGCGGAGCAGATCGGAGAAGTGCCGGCCCGAGTCCTCGCCATCCGGCGCGATCTCGAGGATGCGGCACGCCTCCTCGTTGATCATGACGACGCGGCCCTCGCGGTCGATGGCCAGCACGCCGTTGCGCATGTTGGTGACCATGTTCCGGAAGAACCGGTCGTCAGCCGCCGATGCCATTGGACCCCGCCTGGGTTGAGGCGCCCTCGCCGTCGTGGATTTCAAGATTGTAATCCCATTTCAATAACGTGCGCGGGTCGTTGCGCCAGGCGCGCGTGCCCGGCCGATATCGGGACTTTTCGCGTAGCCGGCGACTGTGCGACAGGTTCGGGAACGGAGGGAGCAAACAGGGTGCCGCCGGCCGGGGAAACGTGAAGGGGTGCCGGCCGGGTGGGCGAAGGCGCTATTCGTACGCCACGCGGTCCCGCGGGGCCTGGCGGGGGTCGCGCAGGAAGTGGCCGACGCCGTGCTTCACGAGGTCCGCGTACCGCGGAATGCCCGTCGCGACAATGGCGCGCTCCGGGTTGTCCTCGCTCCACGTCTCGAGCGTCTGCGCCACCGACGAGGTGTGGCGGCCGACGCGGAGCGCGATGGGCCAGCCCTTCTCGTCGATGGGCGCGAAGAGCAGGCCGTGCTTGCCGGCCTTCACCACGAACTCGTCCTGGCCGCTGAGCAGCACGTCGGCGTTCGTGCGCCCGCGGGTGGCGTCGAGGAACGGCTCGGGCGCCTCGAACAGCAGCGACACGGCCTGCGAGTGATCGCCGATCTCGCGGTGCGTGAGGCCGTGCAGGTTGAGCGGCGAGAACTCGGTCCCGATCTGGAAGCCCTCGAGATCGGTGAGCGTCATCGAGACCATCGTCGCCATGTCCTGGCCCTTCTGGTGCGTGACGATGGTGTTGATGACGGGGTACTGAAGCTCGGCCTCGTGCAGGTCGATGGCCACGTCCACCTTCTCGCGGCGGATGAGCTCCATGAAGGCGTACGTCGTGCGTTCGGTGAGCGTGCCGTTGGGGCGGCCCGGGAACGCGCGATTGAGGTTGCGGACGTCGACGTAGGCGAGGTACTGGCCGCTCGGGTAGTGGATGAAGACCTCGGGGTCGGGCCACTGATCGAGCGGGTTCGTGAAGCGGTCGCCCATCCGGAAGGTCTGGCCGCCCCAGGCGGTCGGGATCGTGTAGGTGGCCGGGTAGGCGGCGCTCGGGCGCGTCACGGTGGACGCGCTGCGGTTCGCGCTCAGCGCCACGATCAGGCGGCCGCGCTCGAGCGTCGCGTGCTCGACGAGCAGCCATGCCGCGAGCCGCCCGGCGGGCTCCTCGGCGATGGGTGCCGCCGAAGACGAACGCCGTGCCGCCCGGCTCCTTGCCCTCGAGGATGTAGATGTTCGCGTCGTTGGCCGTTCCGCGGAGGGTCTCGTTGAACTCCGCGAGGGTCGTGACGCGCGTGACGCCGGGCCCGAGCACGACGGGCTCCCGCAGGTGCCGGTGGTCGTAGAAGCTCTTGCCGGCCGCCGAGAGGAACACGACGGCCAGGGCGCCGAGCAGCAGTTTGCGTGCGAGGTCGGTTCGCGTCATCGCCGTGGCCTCACTTCAGGTGGAAGACGCGCAGCACGAACGGCACGAGGACGATCAGGTAGAGCACCTCGCGCTCCCACGACTTCGCCTTGACGAAGTTGTAGACGAGCAGCGCCGCGGCCCCGGCCGTCAGCGCGTAATACGCGCAGCGTGATGACGGATTGCAGCGTGATCATGGTCAGCGTCTCAGTAGTCAGTAGTCAGTAGTCAGTAGCCAGTAGCGCAAGGCCCGTCGAACGTCGAGCAGTCCCGTGAGCAGCGGCTCAGCTCGACGCGCATCGCTACTGCACTGGCTACTGCCTACTGCCTACTGATCCCGTCCCAGCCCCGATCCCATGCCCCTTGCCCCAGCCCCTGCCTACATCCCCGTGAGCCACCCCAGCCTCGCGCTGTAGATGACCATCAGCGTGCCGAGAATCGCGATGACGATGGCCGGCACGGCACAGGCCTTCAGGAACGAGCCGTAGGATCCCCGGTAGCCCACGATGTTCACCGTGAGCCGGCCGATGATCGCCGTCGGCGGCAGCGCGTCGCCGAGGGGCCAGATGAGGCTCATGCCCGCGAGCGCCACGATCGGGTTCAGGCCGATGGTGTTGAAGAGCAGCACCAGCGGGACGCCGATGACGGGCGCGGAGCCCCACATGAGCACGGCTTCCGAGAGCGGGCAGCACGAGGAACAGCGTGGCGTACACCACCGCGACCGGAAGCGTGACGGCCGTGACGGCCATCAGGCCGCGGGCGCCGGTGAGCGTCATGATCTGCACGAGGATGCCCGCGCAGGTCAGCGTCGCGAGCAGCGGCAGCAGCTGCTCGATCGTGTCGCGCGCGACGCGCAGCGACGTCCAGCCGCACGGGCGACAGCGCCCACGACACGAGGGCCGCCGCCGCGAACATCAGCGGCAGGCCGACGACCGGCGTCGAGTGCGGCCACTGCCGGCCCATGCCGACCAGCGCGAGGAAGACCGCGAACGGGCGCCAGCACCTTCCACCAGGCCATGCCGGCGGGCGCCTCGGGCAGCTCGGCCAGGGCCTTGTCGATGTCGGTCGTCGTGCCCTTCCAGCCGAGCAGGAAGCTGGTGAAGAGCGCGGCGAAGAGGCAGGGCAGGAGCAGCGGCCAGAAGAAGCCGACGTACGGCATGTTGACGCCGGCCGCCGTCATCATGGCCCACAGGCTGACCGGCGGCGCGGCGGCGCTCAGGCCCGCGATGATGAAGACAATCGCCGCCACGCGCACGCGGGCAATGCCCATGTAGCCGAGCACGGTGGCCACCATGCCGCCGGCGATGAGCACCGTCACGCTGCCGGCGCCCGTGAGCGCGCCCGGCACGAGCAGCACCAGGCTGAGCATCGCGAGCAGCAGGGCGCGCTGCCGGTGGAAGCGCCGCAGAATGCCGCGCACGACGAACGCCACGCCCCCCGACTCCTTCAGCAGGTTCATGAAGAACGTGGCGGTGATGAAGATCAGGTTGATGTCGAGGTAGGTGGCGGCGCCTTCGGCCACGTGGCGGGCCGGGAACCAGTAGCCGCCCGCGACGGCGCCGCCGAGCGCGGCGGCCACCATCGCCAGTTCGGTCGCCAGCTTCAGGGCGCGGGCCGCCGCGTACACGGCGACCATCACGCCGAGGATGATCCCGGCCTCGGTGAACATGCTCACGGAGCGGAACCTCCTACCGGCCGAACAGCGCCTTCAGCACGCCTTCGATCTCGAGGTTCTTCTCGAAGGTGATCATCGGGATGTTCTGCTTCTTCGCGATGGCGGTGAAGCGCCCGTCCTCGTCGCCGTCCTTCCGGATGAGCAGCGCCTGCGACTTCGGGCAGACGGCGTCAATCGACTGCTCGTCCGAGTTGTCGCCGGCCTCGGCGCCCTGGGACCGGCGGGCCATCCCCTCGACGTGCGCGCCGATCGACCATCACGCCGCCCTTCTTCGCCGCGTCGATGAGGGCCGCCGTCCGCGTCAGCTCGTCCTTCATCGACACGCCCGCGGCGCCCATGCCCTTCAGGCTCGCGCCCGTGACGACGATGACGGTCTTGTACTTCTTCGAGGCGATGTCCTTGTCGGTGGCGTCGGTCTTGTAGTCGTGCTCGATGCCCAGGCGCTTGAGGAACACCGTGAGCTTCAGCGGGCCCGGGCTCTGGCCGCACGAGGTGACGAGGACCGGGGCCTGCGCCTTCGGGGCGGCCGCCTGCGCCAGGGCCTCGGGGGCCGGGCCGAACGCGGCAAGGGCGGCGACGGCGATCACGAGCAGGGCGATGGTTCGACGTGTCATGGCGGGTTACCTCGGGAAACTGCCCGGCGCGCCGCGCGCGGGCCGGGTGGCAGTGGGGCGGTCGAAGTATGACGGATTGGGGAGGGGGAGGGCAAGAAGACAGAAGACAGAAGCCAGAAGCCAGAAGCCAGAAGCCAGAAGCAAGAAGACAGCGTCGCGGCTGTCAGCGGGCATGCTCGACTGCTGGCTACTGACAATCGCCAGTGGGCCCTACTGGCTACTGGCTTCTGACCGACCGCGGCCGCGACGCCGGACAGTCGACATAAATCCATGTATGAACATATATCGATACAAACTGCTTGACAGCCTCTCCGGCGCGCGATAGGATTGCCCCCGGATGGCACTCCGGCACTCCTCCTCCCCGGCCGCCGCGATGCGGATGATGGCGATGCGAATGACCAGCATCGGCGGGGGAGCCGTGTCCGGACCGTAGCAGCCACCAGCGCACACCGCACACCACTCGAACCCGCCGACGTGATCAGCCGTCGGCGGGTTTTTTCGTGTACAGCGTCCGGCGCCGGCCGGGCGCGGAGAGGCAGACGTCATGGCGACGCAGGGATGGGAGGTCGGCGTGCTCGGGGCCACCGGCATGGTGGGGCAGCACCTGGTGCGGCGGCTCGAGAATCACCCGTGGTTCCGGCTGACCTGGCTCGCCGCCAGCGAGCGGTCCGAGGGGAGGCGGTACGGGGACCTTCCCTGGCTGCTCGGGGGGAGCCCGCCCGACGGCGCGCGCGACCTGCTCGTCGAGACGCCGGTCCCCGGGCGCGCGCCCCTGCTGCTCTTCTCGGCGCTCGATGCCGACGCCGCCGCCCGCTACGAGCACGCCTTCGCCGAGGCCGGCCACATCGTCGTCAGCAACGCGCGCACGCACCGCCTGGCCGACGATGTGCCGCTCGTCATCCCCGAGGTGAACGCGGACCACCTGGACCTGCTGCCGGCACAGCAGGCCGGCCGCCGGTGGACTGGCGCGGTCGTGACGAATCCGAACTGCTCGACGCATCTTCCTGGCCCTCGTGCTCGCGGCGTGCCGGCCGTTCGCGCCGCGGCGCGTCCTGGTCACGACGTTCCAGGCGGCGTCCGGCGCCGGCCACCCGGGCGTGGCGTCGTGGGACCTGCTCGGCAACGTCGTGCCGTTCATCGACGGCGAGGAAGAGAAGATCGAGGTCGAGACGAGGAAGATCCTGGGGATCCGCGGCGCCGATGGCGTGACGCCCGCGCCGATCGTGATCAGCGCCCAGGCTGCACGCGTGCCGGTGCTGGACGGCCACACCGAGGCCATCTCCCTCGAGTTCGACCATCCGCCAGCCGAGGGCGACCTGATCTCCGCGCTCGCCAGCTTCAACGGGCCTGCCGGACGGCCTCGCGCTGCCCTCGGCGCCGAAGGCCCCCATCCTGCATCTCGCCGAGCGCGACCGCCCGCAGCCCAGGCTCGACGCCCATCGTGAGGACGGCATGGCGGTGTGCGTCGGGCGCGTGCGGCGCTGCCCGGTGCTCGGCTACAAGCTGGTCGCCCTCGGCCACAACACGATCCGCGGCGCGGCCGGCGCCGCGATCCTGAACGCCGAACTGCTCGCAGCCCGCGGGTGGCTGGCCGGAGGCGCGCCGTCATGGTCGTGATGAAATTCGGCGGGTCGTCGGTCGCCACCTCCGCGGCCCTCGCCGGGTCGTGCGCCATCGTCAAGGCCGAGCGGCGGCCGCGCGTGGTGGTCGTCTCGGCCCTCGGCGGCGTCACTGACGCGCTGCTCGAACTGGCGGCGCACGCGGCGGCCCGCCACGAGGCCGCGGCCCTCGAGGCGGTGCGGGCGCTTCGCGACCGTCACGCGTCGCTCGCCGGCATCGTGCGCGACGACGCGGAACGCCGCGCCGCTGCTCGAGCACCTCGACGCCGGGTGGCGGGACGTCGAGACGCTCGTCCTGCCGGCAGCCTGCTGAAAGCCTGCCCGCCCGCCGCCTCCGACGCGATCGTGGCCCACGGCGAACTGGCGAGCAGCCGGTTGGCGGCCGCCATTCTGAGGGACGCCGGCGTGCCGGCCGAATGGGTCGACGCGCGCCAGCGTGGTGGTCACCGACAGCCGGCACCAGCAGGCGTCGCCGCTCGCGGCGGCGTCCGCAGACCAGCTCGCCCGCACCGTGCGCCCGCTCGTCGACCGCGGCGCGGTTCCCGTGCTGGGCGGTTTCGTCGGCGCGACGGCCGAGGGCGTGACGACGACGCTCGGCCGGGGAGGGTCGGACTACTCGGCGTCGCTCATCGGCGCGTGCCTGGGCGCGTCCGAGATTCAGATCTGGACCGACGTCGACGGCATGCTCACCGCCGACCCGAGGCTCTTCGGCCGGGCGCGCGCGGTGGACCGGCTGTCGTTCGACGAAGCCTCCGCGCTGGCGCACTTCGGCGCGAAGGTCCTGCATCCCTCGACGGTGCAGCCCGCCGTCCTGGCCGGCATTCCCGTGCGCATCCTCAACTCGCATCATCCCGCCGGCCGGGGCACCGTCGTGACCGCCGGGCCGGTGCGGCGATCCGCGCCGGCTGCCGGGATTGCGTGCCTCGACAACCTCTGCGTCTTCGAGGTGCCGCTGCCCGGCGGCGCCGATCGGCCCGCCGCGATCGCGGAGGTCTACGCGGCCTGCGCGCGCGCGGGCGCCGCGGTTCATCTCACGGCCGTCTCGGATGCCGGCGTGTCGGTCGCGGTCGACGACGGACCTGCCGGGGATCGCGTCGCGGCGCAACTGGACTCCGTTCGCGGCGTCGCGCGCCGGCGCGGCCTCGCGCTGGTGGCCGTCGTCGGCGACGGGTTGGCGGCGGGCCGCGCGGGCGGGTGGCGGGTATGGGCCGCGTTCGACGGCATCCCGGTGCACCTGCTGTCGCGCACGACCGGCGCCATGCACGTGGCGTGCGTGGTCGACGAGGCCGACCTGGCGCTGGCGGTCGAGACGCTTCACGAGCGGCTGTTCGAGCGCCGACGCTCGTGCGGGAACAGGAGCTCGGCGTCCCGCCGCGGCTTCGTCGCGCCACGGACACCCGAGGGCGTCCAGCGGGAGGTTCGCGCATGACCGCCGAAGCACGTCCGCTGACGGTGGCGATCGCCGGCTTCGGCACGGTCGGCCGCTCGGTGGCGAAGATCCTGTGCGAGGGGCACCATCGCGCCCTGCGCCTGGTCGCGGTCTGCACGCGGCGGCCCGCCGAAGGGCGCCGCGACGCGCCGTGGGTGCCGCCCGATGTGTTCTGGACCGGCGACATCCACGACGCTCCTCGCGCGCCCCGCCGACGTGATTGTCGAACTCATCGGCGGCGTGGAACCCGCTCGCGCGTGGATTGCGGCAGCCCTCGAGTCCGGCCGGGCGGTGGTCACCGCGAACAAGCAGGTGATGGCCGAGCACGGTCCCGCACTGATCGCGCTGGCGCGGTCCACGCGGCAACCCGCTCCGTTTCGAGGCCGCCGTCGCCGGGGCGGTTCCCGTGATTCTCGGCCTGCAGGACGGCCTCGCCGGCGACCGCGTGACGCGCATCGCCGGCGTGGTGAACGGCACCTGCAACTTCGTGCTCGGCCGCATGACCGACGGCGGGGTGAGCCTGGACGAGGCCGTGCGGGAGGCGCAGGCGCGGGGGTTCGCGGAGGCCGATCCGGCGGCCGACCTCGACGGCCTGGACGCGAGGGCCAAGCTCTCCATCCTCGCGGCAATCGGGCTCGGCGGCCACCTGCCGCCGCGCGGCATCCGCGCCGGGTCCATCCGGGGCATCGACGCCGGCGACATCGAAGCGGCCGCCTCGATCGGGCGCGTCATCAGGCAGGTGGTCTGGGCCGAGCGGCCTGACCTGGAATCCGGAGCGATGACGGCCGGCGTCGGTGCGGCGCTGGTGCGGCGCGACTCGTGGCTCGGGCGCGCGCGCGGTCCGGAGAACGTCGTGCTCGTGCACGGCGAGCGCAGCGGCACGACGGTCTTCGCCGGGCAGGGGGCCGGCGGCGACGCGACGGCCGTCGCCGTCGTGTCCGACCTTCTGGCGCTCGCGGAACGGCGCGGCGTGCCGCGGCGCGTGGCCGGCCACGACGTCGGCCGGCACGTCCGCCGAGCCGGAGCGTCCGCACTACGTGCGGGTGTCGCCGTCCCGGACGGCGACGCCTCACGACGCTCGACGCCTGCTCGCGGGTGCGGGCGTCGAACTCGATCGCGTGCTGGCACTTCGGCACGATGGCCCGTCGCGGTGGGCGGCCATCGTGCGCCCGTGCCGCCGTGCCGATCTCGACCGCGCGCTGGCGCCGCTCCTGCCCGCCGGCAGCGCGGCCGGGACGCTCATCAGCCTGCCGCTTCTCGACGCGGAAACGTAAGACCTGTCCGGCCGACGGCCCGAGACGCCGGAGGCCCATGGAGAAGACCGATGTCCACGATTCGTCCTTCGCTTCGTCCCGCCACCGTCGCCCTGCACGGCGGCCAGACTCCGGATCGCGCGACCGGCGCGCGGGCGGTGCCGATCTACCAGACCTCGTCGTACGTCTTCGAATCGGCCGATCACGCGGCGGCGCTGTTCGCGCTGCAGCAGCCCGGACACATCTACACGCGCATCGGCAACCCGACCACCGAGGTGCTCGAGGGCCGGCTGGCGCAGCTTGACGGCGGCGTCGGGCGCGCTGGCGCTGGCCTCCGGGCAGGCCGCCATCACGGCGGCCGTCCTCACGCTGGCGAAGCCCGGCGACAACATCGTCTCGACGCGCTACCTCTACGGCGGCACCTACAACCTCTTCCACTACACGCTGGAGCGCCTGGGCATCGAGACGCGGTTCGTCGACACGTCCGACCCGCGCAACGTGGCCGCCGCCATCGACGCGAACACGAGGCTCGTCTACACCGAGTCGATTGGCAACCCGCGGAACAACGTCGACGACTTCGAGGCGCTGGCCGACACGGCGCACGCCGCCGGCGTGCCCTTCGTCGTCGACAACACCGTGTCGCCGTTCATCTTCAGGCCCTTCGACCACGGCGCCGATCTCATCGTCTACTCGCTGACGAAGTTCATCGGCGGCCACGGCACGTCGATCGGCGGCGCGATGGTCGACTCGGGCCGGTTCAACTGGGCCAACGGGCGGTTCCCCGAGTTCACCGAGCCTGACCCGTCGTATCACGGGCTGGTGTTCTGGGACCTGTTCGGGACCGCACGAGCGGGCGGTGGCGCCCGGCGCCGCGTTCATCACGAAGGCGCGCGTGCAGCTGCTGCGCGACTTCGGCGCGTGCCTCTCGCCGTTCAACGCATTCCTGTTCCTGCAGGGCCTCGAGACGCTGCCGTACCGGATGGCGGCGCACTGCGCGAACGCCGCGAAGGTGGCGGCCTGGCTCGCGGCGCATCCCGAGGTGGCGTGGGTGAACTACCCGGGCCTGCCGGGCCATCCCGACCGCGCGCGCGCCGAGCGCTACTTCGGCCAGGGCGCCGGGGCGATTGTCGGATTCGGCATCAAGGGCGGGCTCGAGGCGGCGCGGCGGTTCATCGACAGCGTCCGGCTGTTCAGCCACCTCGCGAACATCGGCGACGCGAAGAGCCTGGTCATTCACCCCGCGTCGACCACGCATCAGCAGCTGTCGTCGGAAGAGCGGGCGGCCGTCGGCGTGCCCGACGACTTCATCCGCCTGTCGATCGGCATCGAGGACGCCGACGACCTCGATCGCGGATCTGGACCAGGCGATCGCGGCGGCCACCCGTCAGGCGGAGGCGGCGTAGATGGCGCGCGCGGCCGGGGGCCGGTGGACCGTCGAGACGCAGTACGCGCCGGTCGTCGAGGGCGGCCTCGACCTCGAGTGCGGCCGGCGGCTCGACGGCGTCACGGTGGCGTACGAGTGCTACGGCCGCCTGAACGCCGCGCGCGACAACGCGATCCTGGTGTGCCATGCGCTCTCGGGCGGCGCGCACGCGGCCGGCTGGCACGCGGGCGCCGCCAAGCCCGGCTGGTGGGACGTGCTGATCGGCCCGGGCAAGGCGTTCGACACCGATCGCTACTTCGTCATCTCGTCGAATGTCCTCGGCAGCTGCTACGGGACGACCGGCCCGTCGTCGGTCGAGCCGTCCACCGGGCGCCCGTACGGCAGCCGGTTTCCGGTGGTCACGATCGCCGACATGGTGCGCGTCCAGCGCGCGCTTGTCGATCGCCTCGGCATCACGCGGCTGCGCGCCGTGGCCGGCGGGTCGATGGGCGGCATGCAGGCGCTGCAGTGGGCGGTCGCAGTACCCGGACGCCGTCCAGTCGGTCATCGCGCTGGCCACATCGTGGCGCACTCGCCGCAGCAGATTGCCTTCAACGAGATCGCGCGCCGGGCCGTCATGAGCGACCCGAACTGGCGCGGCGGCGACTACTACCACGGCGAGCCGCCGCGGGCCGGGCTGGCCGTGGCCCGCATGCTCGGCCACGTCACGTACCTGTCGGATCGCGGCATGGAGCGGAAGTTCGGCCGGCGCCGCCGGCCGGACGCGCGTCCCTACGGCTTCGACACGGAGTTCGAGGTCGAGAGCTACCTGCGAGCACCAGGGCCGAGGCGTTCGTGGACCGCTTCGACGCCAACTCGCTGCTCTACGTGACGCGCGCGATTGACTACTTCGATCTCGCCCCGCCAGGCGGCACGCTGCGCGACGCGTTCGCCGGCAGCGAGGCGGACTACCTCTTCCTGACCTTCTCGTCGGACTGGCTCTATCCGCCGCGCCACCTCGAAGCCGCCGCCGAGGCGGCGCGCGTCGGCGGGCCGGTCGCGTGGGATATCGGGAGATCCCCAGCGACTACGGTCACGACGCGTTCCTGCTCGAGCACGAGGCGCAGGCACCGATCATCCGGGCGTTTCTCGGCGAAGGCGCCGGTTGACCCGCGCAGGTTGACCGCCGCCTGCGCCGTCACGGCCGCCGAAGTGATACCCTTGAACCGCACGCGATGAAGGCGTTCTCCCGCATCCTCCTGACCGGCGGCGGCACCGCGGGTCACGTCAACCCGGCCCTGGCGATCGGGCGCGCGCTCGGCGACGAGCGCACGGCGTACCTCTACGTCGGCGTGCGCGGCCGGGCCGAAGCCGACATCGTGCCGCGCGAGGGCATCCCGATCCGCTTCGTTCGCGCGTCCGCGTATCCCGGGGCGCGGCCGTCGCTCGCGTGGGCGGGGTTCCTCTTCAATCTCGCCGCGGGCACGCTGCGGGCGCTCTTCATCGTGCGGTCGTTCGCGCCGGAGATCATCGTCGGCACGGGCGGCTATCGCGTCGGCGCCGACGATGCTGGCCGCGGCGATCCTGCGGAGGATGGGACTGCTGTCGGCCCGCGTCTACGTGCACGAGCAGAACGCGGCGCCCGGCAAGCTGAACCTGCTCGTGGGCCGCCTGGCCGATCGCGTCTTCGTGTCGTTCTCCGACACGCTCGCCGAGTTCCCGGCGAACGGCGCCATGGCCGGCTACCCGCTGCGCCGCCGGATCCAGAAGGCCGACCGCGACGCCGCGCGGGCGGCGCTGGACTTCAAGGTGCCGGCGGGCCGCCGCGTGGTGTTCGCCTTCGGCGGGTCGCAGGGCGCGCGGACGATCAACCGTGCGCTGGTGGACGCGCTGGGCGCGCTCCTTCCGCACCGGGACCGGCTCTTCATCATCCACGGGACGGGCCTGCGGCGGGGCGACGGCGCGCTCGATCCCGGCGCGGACGTGCAGGCGCGCCTGGCGCAGCGGTACACGGAAGAGGAGCGCCGGGCCATCGAGGAGTTCTACGTCTCGCGGCCGTACTTCCACGACATCGAGCAGGTCTACGCGCTGGCCGATCTGGTCGTGGTGCGCGCGGGCGCCGGCACGCTCAACGAGGTGGCGGCGCTGGGGCTGCCGGCGATCGTCGTGCCGAAGATCAACCTGCCCGGCGAGCACCAGGTGATGAACGCGCGCGCGCTCGCCGCGGCCGGCGGCGCGGCCGTGCTGTACGAAGAGACGCGGAACGAGGGCGGCCAGGTCGTCGAGGTGCTGGACGGCGCGCTGCTGGCGCAGACCATCCTCTCGCTCGCCGGCGACGACGCGGCGCTTGGCCGCATGGGCGCCGCCAACAGGGCGTTCGCCACCACCGACGCGCTGGAGGTGATCCGGCGCGCCATCGCGGGCGACGAGCCCTCGCCCGGCCTCCCGTTCCCGCCGCCGCCGCCGATCGAGCCTGCCGGCGGCCGGCTGTTCTCGGACAGCGCGCTCCTGTACGCGCTGGAGCACCGGCGCGCGGCGAGCCTGCCGGCCGGCGTGGCGCGGCCCGAGCAGCCTCGCGCCGAGGACCGGCCGTACTACGTCAGCCGGGCCGCGTCGCTGCTGGCCCGCCGCCGCTGGGAAGCGCGCAACCTGGGCGTGAAACTCCTCGGCCTGCTCGAGGGGCGCGAGAAGCTGCCGCTCGTGCTCGCGCTCCTCAAGGACCGGCGGCCGGCGCCCTGGTACAAGCGCCTCTTCGGCGGCGACTTCGAGCAGGTGGGCTTCATCCGCCGCAACGCGCTGACGGCCATCGCACGCCTCGGCGACGGTGACGCCCGAGGTCGAAGACGTGCTGGCCGCGGCGCTCGCCGACCCGTACTACGAAGCGCGGGCCGAAGCCTGCCGCGCGATCACCGCCCTCGACCGCCACCTGAGCGACGAGGGCCGCGCCCGCCTCATTGCCGGCCTGATCGGGCTGCTCCGCGACCGGTGGCTGGAAGTCGCCGCGGCGGCGGCCGAGGCCCTCGGCCACGTGGGCGGCGAGACGGACGCGCGGCCGGCGCTGCTCGCCCTGGTGGATCACAAGTACTGGCTCGTGCGCGCCGCCGGCCTTCGCGGCCTGCACGCCCTGGTCGAGCGGGGCCGGGCCGGCGACCTCGACACGCTCGAGCAGGCCGCGCGAGGGTTCGCGCTCACGGCCACCGACTTCCGGCCGGAGTTCACCATCCGGACCTCCTACGGCCGGCTCATCCGGGCGATCGGCACGAAAAGGAGCGCGGCGTGATTCCCCTCATCGGGCACCTGCTCGAAGGCGGCTACCGGGCCTGGTCGTTCCTCCGCCTCCTCGACTACCTGTCGGTGCGCGCCATCGGCGCGGCGATGTTCGCGTTCATCCTGGTGCTGGTCGTGATGCCCCGCTTCATGTGGTACCTCCACCGCCGGGGCCTCGTCGACCAGATGCGCGAGACCGGCGTGCCCTCGTCGTTCGACAAGGCCGGCACGCCGGCGATGGGCGGCGCGGTGATGGTGGGCGCCATCCTCGCGGCGTGCCTCGTCTGGTGCGACCCGTTCAACCGGTTCGTCTGGCCCGTCATCGCGGCCATGACCTGGTTCGCGGGCATCGGCCTGTCCGACGACGTGGCGAAGTGGCGGTCGCGGTCGGGCAACCGCGGGATGAGCGAGGCGAGAAAGCTCCTGCTGCAGGGGGCCTTCGCCGCCGCTGTTCGTCGCGTTCCTCGCGAGCCCGTGGACGCCGCTGCCCGCGCGCGAGGCCACGCACGCTCTACGTGCCGTTCGTGAAGCAGGCCCTCGCCTCGTCGATGTGGATCTACCTGCCGTCGGTGTTCTTCTTCGTCGTGCTGGTCGGCAACGCCGTGAACATCACCGACGGGCTCGACGGCCTGGCCATCGTGCCGTCGGCGTTCGCCGTCTCGACGCTCGGCGTGTTCGCGTGGATCATGGGGAACGCCATCTGGTCGAAGTACCTGTTCTTCCCGCTGCTGCCGGGCGTCGGCGAGCTGGTGGTGGTCTGCGCCGCGTTCGCGGGCGCCGCCATCGGGTTCCTCTGGTTCAACGCCTACCCGGCCCAGGTGTTCATGGGCGACGCGGGCTCGCTGGCCATCGGCGGGTTCCTCGCCGCCGTGTCGGTGCTGGTGAAGCAGGAGGCGCTCTTCCTGATCCTCGGCGGCCTCTTCATCGTCGAGGCCGTGACGTCGCAGGTGCAGGACAAGATCGGCATCAAGTGGCTGGGGCGGCGGCTCTTCTACCGGGCGCCGCTCCACCATCAGCTGCAGCACACCGGGCTGGCCGAGACGAAGGTCGTGATCCGGTTGTGGATCGTGTCGCTCATCCTGGCGCTCGTCTCGATCGCCACCGTGAAGCTGCGGTAGCGGCGGCGCCCCTCCGGAGGCGGACCCCATGAGACTCGCTCGCAAGCTGGCCGCCGCGTGCGCGGCGGTCGTGCGTGACCCTGGTGGCGCCGGCGGCGCAGGCCCGGCAGGCCGCGCCCGCGAAGGCGGCGTTCGACGAGGCCGCGGCGGCGCGCTTCGCGGACCTCGCGCTGGCCTGCGTGCACCAGGAGTATCCGAACAAGATCGCGCACGTGATGCAGCGGACGCCGACGTGAAGCCGCCGCGCGAGCTGACGCCGGCCTTCTTCGGCTGCTACGACTGGCACTCGTCGGTGCACGGCCACTGGCTGCTGGCGCGCCTCGCGCGGACTGTTCCCCGGCGCGCCCTTCGCGCCGCGCGCCCGCGCCGCCGCTGGCGCGCAGCCTCACGGCGGAGAACGTCGCCGTCGAGGCGCGCTATCTGGCCGGGCCCGGCCGCACGAGCTTCGAGCGGCCCTACGGCCTGGCGTGGCTGCTGCAGCTCGCTGCCGAGCTGCGGGAGTGGGACGACCCGCAGGCGCGGCAGTGGGCCGCGGCGCTGCGCCCGCTCGAAGACGGCCGCCGCCGCGCGCCTGAGGGAGTGGCTGCCGAAGCTCTCGCGCCCGATCCGGATCGGCGAGCACGATCAGACGGCGTTCGCGTTCGGCCTCGTGCTCGACTGGGCGCGCACGGCCGGCGACCAGCCGATGATCGACCTCATCGTCGTCGAAGACCGGCGGAGTTCTACCGCAACGACCGCGGCTGCCCGCTGCACTACGAGCCGTCCGGCCAGGACTTCCTGTCGCCGTGCATCGCCGAGGCCGACCTCATGCGCCGCGTGCTCGCGCCGCCGGCGTATGCCGACTGGCTGCGGGCGTTCCTGCCGCAGATTCCCGCCGACGGGTCAGCCGCGCTGGCTCGAGCCGGTCGTGGTGACCGATCCCACCGACCCGAAGCTGGCGCACCTCGACGGCCTGAACCTCAGCCGCGCGTGGATGCTCGACGGCATCGTCAGCGGGCTGCCGGCAGAGCGATCGCGCGCCGCGCCGCGCTGCAGGCCGCCGCCGACCGGCACCGGGAGGCCGGCCTGAAGGCCGTCACCGGCGAGCACTACGAAGGCGGGCACTGGCTCGGGAGCTTCGCGGTCTACCTGTCGAGCGGACGGGGCCTGACAGGCCGGCGCGAGGCAGTCGGCCGCTGCAGGCTGAGCCGAGCCCGCGTGGCCGCGGCTCAGCGGTCACGACGACTCGCTGTTCGGCGGCGTGGGCCTGCAGGGCCTCCCACTGGCCCATGAGGTCGCCGACCTCCCACATCAGGGTCTGGTGGCGATCGACGACGGCTTTCGACGTCTCGCGGTCCTCGTAGAAGCCCGGCTCCGACATCGCCGCCTCGAGCCGGGCGATCTCCTGTTCGCGCTCCGTGATCCGCCCCTCGAGATCGCCGATGCGGGCCTGGAGCGCCTTGCGCTCGCGATCGCGCTTGCGCGCGTCGGCGTCGGCGCGCTTCTTCGCGTCGTAGTCGGCCACGCGATCGGCCTTCGGCGCCGCCGCGGGCGGCGTCGCGGCGCCGGCTCCCGGCGCCGCCGCGCGAGCCGGCTTCGCCGCCGGCGAGGCCTGCGCGGGCCGCGGCGCGGGCTTCGGCGCGTTCGGCGCGCGGCTGGCCTTGCCCAGGCCGTCCGGGAGCGCCGGGGCCTGGCCCGCGTGCGTCTTGCTCCAGTGGAACTCCTCGTAGGTGCCGGGGTAGAGCAGGGCGCGCCCGTTGCCGATCTCGACGACCTTCGTGGCCAGCTTGTCGATGAAGTACCGGTCGTGCGAGACGACGATGAGCGTGCCGCCGTAGTCCATGAGCGCGTCGAGCAGCACGTCCTTCGAGTCGAGGTCGAGGTGGTTGGTCGGCTCGTCGAGCAGCAGCGTGTTCGACGGCCGCAGCAGCATGCGCGCCACGGCCAGGCGCGTGCGCTCGCCGCCCGACAGCACGCCGACGCGCTTGTAGACGTCGTCGCCCGAGAAGAGGAACCCGCCGAGGATGTCGCGGATCATCGGGACCATGTGGACCGGCGAGCCCGACGTCAGCGTCTCGTAGACCGTGAGGTCCGGGTCGAGGCGCACGGCCTCGTCCTGCGCGAAGTACTGCATCACCACCTGGTGGCCGAACGTCGCGCGTGCCGGCGTCGGGCTCTTCGACGCCCGAGAGCATCCGCATCAGCGTGGACTTGCCGGCGCCGTTCGGGCCGAGCAGCGCGATGCGGTCGCCGCGCTCGATGTAGAGGTCGATGCCCGTCGAAGACGCGCGTCGGCCCGTACGCCTTGCGCACGCCCTTCAGGTCGAACACCATCCGCCCGCTCTTCTCGCAGGTCGGGAACGTGAAGTGCACGCGCTTGCGCTCGGGCGGCACCTCGATGCGGCACGACTCTTCTCGAGCATCTTGACCCGGTCCTGCACCTGCGCGGCCTTGGTGGCCGAGTAGCGGAACCGGTTGATGAACATCTCGATGCGCGCCACCTCCTCGTCCTGCCGCCGCTTGGCGTCGCGCAGGCGCTCGAGGCGCTCGTCGCGCTGGACGAGGTACTGCGAGTAGTTGCAGGCGTAGTCGACCAGCGTGCGCAGGTGGATGTCCGTGATGCGATCGACGACGGCGTCGAGGAAGAAGCGGTCGTGCGACACGAGGATGACCGCGTGCGGGTAGTCGTGCAGGTACTCCTCGAGCCAGTTGCGCGCGTCGAGATCGAGGTGGTTGGTCGGCTCGTCGAGCAGGAGCAGGTCCGGCTTCGCCAGCAGCAGCTTCGCCAGCGCGATGCGCATCTGCCAGCCGCCCGAGAACGTCGCCGTCGGCTTGTCGTAGTCGGCGGGGCCGAACCCGAGCCCCCGCAGCACCGTGTCGATCTTCAGGTCGATCGCGTAGCCGTCGTGCAGCCGGAAGCGATCCTGCAGGTCGCTGTAGCGATGCAGCATCACCTCGTGCTCGCCCTCGGGCACCGCCGGGTCGGCCAGGCGCTCCTCGATCGCCTGCATCTCCCGGCGAACGTCCAGCAGCCACTCGAACGCGAGCGACGCTTCCTCGTGCAGCGTGTGCCCCTCGTGCGACAGGCCGTCCTGCGGCAGGTAGCCCACGCGCAGGCCGGCCGGCTTGACGACCGCCCCGGTGTCGGGCTCGTCGAGGTTCGCGAAGATGCGAAGCAGCGTCGTCTTGCCCGCGCCGTTCGGCCCGCAGAGCCCCACGCGTCTCGCGGTCGGACACCTGCCAGGTGACGTCCTCGAGGAGGACCCGGGCGCCGAACGACTTGGTGACTGACGAGAGCTGGATCATGAGGTGCGCGGCCGATACGGCCGGCCCCGTGCGGCGTCAGCGCCGCCCGCGGGCCCACGGGCATCTGCCAAGTGTACTACAGGGCCCGCCATCGGCCCGTCCCGGCACATGTAAGACGCTCTCTCTGAACGGGTTAGGCGCCTATAATCGAAAGAGGCCCAGACTGCGGCACGCTGCCGCCGCCGTCTAATCAGGTGGATGCGGGGCGGCCATGCCGGCCCGCCGGTACGGGCAGGAGACCCACGGCGATCGCGTCGACATGACCGTCACCGACGAGGAACTGGTCGCGCGCTCCATCGCGGGCGACACGGACAGCTTCAACCAGCTCATCCTGCGATGGGAGCGGCCGATCTACGCCCTGGCCTACCGCCAGCTCGGCCGCGAGGACGACGCGCGCGACGTCGTGCAGGACGCGTTCCTGCGCGCGTTCCGTGCGCTGCCCGGGTTCAAGGGCGAAGCGAAGTTCTCGTCGTGGCTCTACCGCATCACGCTGAACCTGTGCCGCGACGTCATGCGGCGGGCGAAGCGCGCGCCGTTCGTGCAGACCCCCGAAGGGGTCGACATCGCCGACCTGGTGCCGAGCGGCACGCCGGCGGCCGAGTCGATCGAAGATGTCGTGACGCGCAAGGACCTCAGCCGGCACGTGGCCCGCGCCATGAGCCTGCTGCCGGAGGAACAGCGCTCCGCCATCATCCTGAAGGAGTACCACGGGCTGACGTTCCAGGAAATCGCCGAGCTGCAGGGATGCCCGCTGAGCACGGTCAAGACCCGCCTCTACCAGGGGCTGACCGTCCTGCGGCGCGAACTGGATCGCCAGGGCAGGGGCCCGGCGGGGGCCGAGAGCAGAACGCCATGAACGACTCACCTTACTGCGGCAACACGGACGCCTTGATGTCGTACCTCTACGAGGAGGGCACGGCCGCGGAGCGGCTCGCCTTCGAGGCGCACCTGCGCCAGTGCGAGCGCTGCGCCGCCGAGGCGGCCTCGCTTCGCGCGGTCCGCGTGGACATGGCCGCGTGGGCGCCTCCGGAAACGGTGCTCGACTTCCGCATCGTCCGCGAGCCGGCTCCGGCGAAGAGCCGCTGGGGCTGGATGTCGACGATGCCGGCGTGGGCGCAGCTGGCGGCGGCCTCGCTCGTCATCGGCGTGGCCGCGGGGCTCTCGGGGCTCGACGTGCAGTACGGCAGCGACGGCCTCATCGTGCGCACCGGCTGGAGCCGGCCCGCCGGGGCGCGTCCGGCCGGCGACGCGCCGGCTGCCGCCGCCGCGGGCGCCGACGCCCCGTGGCGGGCGGAGCTGGCGGCGCTGCAGGAGCAGATTGCAGGGCGAGATCAGCCAGGCCGCGTCCGCGCCGCAGGCGGTGCGCGCGGCGGCGGGCGCGGCGGGCGGCGGCGAGGCGATGGGCGACGACGAGTTCCTGGCGCGCGTGAAGCAGCTCATCGAGGCCAGCGAGACGCGCACGCAGCGGGAAATGGCGCTGAGGCTGACGGAAATGGTCCGCGACATGGACACCCAGCGCCGCGCGGACATGCGGCGGGTGGCCGACGGGCTCGGCGTGCTCGAGGGCCGCACCGGCGCGGTGACGGCACAGCAGCGCGAAGTGATGAACTATCTGATGAAGGTCTCTCAGCGCCAACAGTAGGACCGGCTTCGGGCCTGCGTGAGCGGACATCGGGCTCCGCGGAACGGGCCTCAGGCCGAGTGACGGAGGTAGTGACGTGATCGCTCGACGGATGTTGCGGACTCTCGTGCTGGCGTCGTGCGGGGCGGCACTGGCCGCGCCGGCCATCGCCCAGGTGCGCCACGTGCAGCTGCCGAAGCCGGACCCCCAGGTCGAGGCGCGGTACCAGCTGGCGATCATGGCCGATGTCCTCGAGCGCGCCGTCCAGCAGGGCGCCAGGCTGTTGCAGCCGGCAGCTGCCGATGTCGCAGATGATGCTCCTCGGCGGCGACGCGCGCGCCAGGGGCTTCCGCCTCGACGGCTTCGGCATCTTCTTCGACGTCGACGTGCCGGCCATGCGCCAGAGCGTGGTGTGGTCGTGGCGCATGCTCGACCTCACCGGCGGGGGCGCGGCGGGCGCCATCGAGGAGCTGAAGGCCCACCTGAAGACGGTGTCGGATCCCGCCCAGCGGCGGACGCTCGACCAGGCCATCCGGCAGCTCGAGCTGCAGCTCGGCCCGTCGGCCAGCGTCGCCGACTCCATCCGGGCGGAGAACGCGCCGCGCCGCGAGGGGCAGGCGACCGTCGTCACGGCTGCCGCGGCCGCAGGGCGCGGTCCCGGCGGGACAGCCCGGCGGCGCGACGATCGTGACGGAGGCGCCTCGCGCCGGCCAGCGAAGAGGATCCCGGCCAGGCGTATACCGTTGTCGTGAGGGACGCGCTCGTCGACGCCATGCTGCGCTACAGCCAGTCGCTGGCGCTCGGCGCGGACGAGTGGCTCGTGGTCGCCGCGCGCGACCGCGGGGAGCCGGGCATCGGCGCCGACGATCCCTTCGAGGTGACGACGATCCAGCTGCGCATCAAGGGCGCCGACCTGCAGGCGTTCCACGCCGGCCGGCTCCCGCTCGGACGAGGCGCGCAAGCGCGTCGAGGTGAAGGAGTATTGATATAGTGGAACCTTCGAACGCCGGCTGGTGACTAACCAGAGCGTGAGAAGGGAGTCCCGATGACCATCACCATCGCGCGCGCGTGCGCCGTTGCGGCGCTCGTCCTCTCCCTCGGCGCGGCGGGCTGCGGCGCCCCCGATGTCGACGTCGCCAAGGTCGTCAAGGTGGCCGACATCACCACCGGCTGGTTCGACGTCGGCATCGTCGACGGCCAGAACAAGCTGGTGCCCAGCGCCGTCGTTCGCCGTGACCAACACCGGCACCGAGACGCTGACCGGCCTTCAGGTCTTCTCCGTCTTCCGCTTCATCGGCGAGACTGAGGAACTCGGGTCGGGCCTCGTCGTGCTCCGCGGCGCGGACGCCCTCGCGCCGAACGCCGACCAGCAAGCCCATCACCGTGCGGGCCAACTGGGGATTCTCCGGGCTCCAGCCGCGGGCCCAGATGCTGATGCACAGCCAGTTCAAGGACGCGCACGTCGAGATCTTCGCGAAGATGGGCGCGAAGCCGTTCGTGAAGATCGGCGAGGCGAAGATCGCGAGGCAGCTGCTCACGAAGTAGACCAGTAGTCAGTAGTCAGTAGCCAGAAGCCAGAAGACGGCGTGATCAGCTGAACAGGCCTTGCTTCTGGCTTCTGACGATCGTCTACTGGCCCTTCTGGCTTCTGGCTTCTGACTACTGGCGATCGGCGCACCGTCTAGCTGTCCCGCTTCTTCACCATCGGCACGAAGCGCACCGGAATCACGCTGCGCGTGGTTGTCTTCCCCGCCGCGTCCTTCTCGATCAACTGCAGATCCTGCACGTCCCAGAGGCCGCCCACGGGCACGACCAGCCGGCCGCCGGGCTTGAGCTGCGCGACGAGCGCCGGCGGCACGGCTTCAGGCGCGGCCGTCACCAGGATGATGTCGAACGGCGCCTCCTCGGGCCAGCCGAGGTAGCCGTCGCCGCTGCGCACGGTCACGTTGCCGTACCCGAGGCGCCGGAGGATCGCGGCGGCCGACCGGGCGAGCGGCTCGACGAGCTCCACGCTGAAGACGCTCGCCACCAGCCGCGAGAGCACGGCGGCCTGGTAGCCCGATCCCGTGCCGACCTCCAGCGCCCGGTCCGACGCGGTCGGCCGCGCCAGTTCCGTCATCAGCGCCACGATGTAGGGCTGCGAAATGGTCTGGCCGTGGCCGATGGGCAGGGGCGAGTCGGCGTAGGCGTCCTCGCGCATCGCGCCCGGCACGAACTCGTGGCGAGGCACGGCCCGCATGGCGTCGAGCACGCCGGGATCCCTCACGCCGCGCGCGGCGATCTGATCGGCCACCATCGCGAGGCGCGCTCGCCGGAACGCGTCCTGCGGCGGATCCCCGGGCGTACAGTCGGCGGGCGCCATCGATGCCACCATCAGCCAGCCGGCGACGATGCACGCAATGAGGTGTCGGTGCCACCAGCTATAATGCCGAAGTGTCACACCATCCGCCCGGGCCGCAGCAGCTCGATCGCCGCCTGGGCCCGATCGACGCCGCCGCCATCGTCATCTCGAACGTGATCGGCGTCGGCATCTTCATCACCCCGCAGATCATCGCACAAGCCGTGCCCCACCCGCTGGCGTTTCTCGGCGTGTGGCTGGCGGGCGGCCTGCTCGCGTTCACCGGCGCGATGGCCTACGCCGAGCTGGGCACGCTGCGGCCGCGGTCGGGCGGCGAGTACGTGTACCTGCGGGAAGGGTACGGCCCGCTCGCGGCGTTCCTGACCGGGCTGGACGTCGTTCGTGGCCGGCTTCGCCGGCGCGATCGCCGCCGGCGCCCTCGGCGCGGCCGACTACCTGGGCCGGTTCGTGCCGGCCGCCCAGGACGTGACGCCGCTCTTCACGATCCCGGTGCCGGGGTTTCCCCTGGTCTTCTCGCCGCGCACGATCGTGGCGCTCACGGCGATCTTCGGCCTCGCGCTCATTCACATCCGCGGCCTCGGGCCCGGGCGCGTCGTCCAGAACACGCTCGCCGGCCTCAAGGTGGGCGCGCTGGCGCTGTTCGTCGCGGTCGGCCTCGGGTTCGGGCGGGGCAGCTTCGCGCACCTCACCGAGGCGCCCGCCGGCGGCGACGTTCAACCTGCCGCTCGCGTTCATCGTCGTGATGTTCGCCTACAGCGGCTGGAACGCCGCGTCCTACGTGGCCGAGGAGATCCGCGAGCCCGGCCGCAACGTGCCGCGCGCCCTGGGCATCGGCACCGCGGCCGTCGTGCTGGTCTACCTGGGCCTCAACGTGCTGTACCTCTACGCCGTGCCGATCGGGGAGATCGGCACGGCGCAACTCGGAGATCGCGATGGTGGCGGCCGACCGGCTGCTCGGGCCCCGCCGCGGCCCAGTTGCTCGGCGCGCTGGTCGTCGTCGTGCTGCTCGGCAGCCTGAGCGCCATGACGACGGCCGGGCCGCGCGTGTACTTCGCCATGGCGCGGGACCGCGCGTTCTTCCCGGCCGCGGCCCGCATCCACCCGCGGTTCCACACGCCGTGGGTCTCCATCCTCGCGCAGGCGGTCTGGAGCTCGCTGCTCGTGCTGACGAACACGAAGGACCAGCTCGCCGAGTACACCGGGTTCGCCGTGCTGCTCTTCTCGGCGTTCGCCGTGAGCACGCTGTTCGTGCTGCGGCGGCGGCATCCCGACGAGCCGCGCCCGTTCAGGGCCTGGGGCTACCCGGTGGCGCCGGCGCATCTTCGTGATCGCTGTCGCTGGCGATCACCGTGGCGGCCGATCGCCGGACGGCCGGGCCCGTCGCTCTGGGGCGCGGTGATCATCGCCGCCGGCGTGCCGGCCTACTTCCTGTTCAAGCGGACCATCAGGCGCGGCGCTCGACGTCGCGAGCGGACGACCGGCAGCCGACCGGCGCGTCAGCGCGTCGTGAGCAGCGCCCACAGCGTGACGAGCGCGAGCGTGCCGTCGGCGGCGGCGAACAGCAGGAACGACGCCGGCGAGCCGCGCAGCAGGTGGTCGGCGACGAACAGCGCCGCGCCGGCGCCCTTCAGCATCGGCCCCATCACCCACAGGTAGCCGCGGTACCGCTCGGGGTCCCGGTAGGGCAGCAAGTAGCCGGCGGCAACCGCCAGCGCGAACAGGCCGTTGAGGTCCGCATGGATCGGCGGCACCGGGTCCGGGACGCCGAACCACTGGACGAGCAGGCCGCGGCCGGCCAGCAGCCCGACGCCGAGCAGGGCGTCGTAGACCAGCGACACGAGCGCGATCGCGCGCAGCGGGCCCGCTGACGATGAAGCCCCGGGCGATGCCGCCCGGGGCCTGGACAGGTTGCGATGGGAATCCGTCACGGGGCGGCGCGGCTACCTGATCGGCTCCAGCCGGCCCTCGTAGACGATCGTGTCGAAGTCCTGCACGTTGATCTCGAAGACCAGCGGCTGGTAGCCGGGCGCGGAGATCTCGATCCGGTGCGAGCCGAGGCCGACCGCGAGCTTCTGGAACGCGTTGTCGAAGTTGTCCACGGTGCCGGCGTAGTAGCCGTCGACGTAGACCGACGCCGTGTTGGGCTTCACCTTGAGGCGGACGCTGCCCATCGGCTGGCCGCTGTACGACCCGCCGCCGCCGCCGCCCCAGCCCCCGCCTCCCCAGTTCGCGTAGTCGCCGTAGTTCCACGCGAACGGGTTGAAGTAGAAGTAGCCGAGGCCGAACGCGCCGTAGCCCCAGGGATTGCCGCAGCCGTAGGGGTAGTAGGAGCAGTCGTAGTACCCGTTCCAGTAGCCGCCGTAGTCCGGGATACCCGGGGTAACCCGGATAGCCGGGGTAGTAGCCGCCGGTGCCGCCTCCGCCGCCGCCGGTCGGCGCGTCGGTCCGAGGCACGGCCGTGCCGGTGACGGGATTGCTGCCCCTCGGGCGCGAATACCACGGCACCGACGACTCCACGCCCGATGTCCCGGAGCCCGGGCGCGCGCGATCGGACATCTGGTCGTCGGTGCGCGAACGGCCGGATGCGGCGCCGTCGGCCGGCCGGCCTTCCCGGGCCGCCGCCGCCGCTCCCGCGCGGGCCGGCGACACCAGGCTGGCGCTCGCCTCCCGCCGCATTCGTCCGGCCGGCGCCCCTCGGGACGGCCATCGTCCCGGAACTCCCGCCCGACATGCCGCCGCCGCCCCAGACGGAGCCGCCGCTCGACCCGCCGCTCGACCCGCCAGGACTCGACGGCGCCGGCGAGGACATCCCTCCGCCCCTCGCGCCGCCGGTATCACCGCCGCCGCCGCCGCCGCCCCTCGGGGCGGCACCGCCGCCTCCGCCCTGGCCGCCTCCGCCGCCGCCCTTCGGATCCTGGGCGAAGGCGCCCGGGCCCGAGGCCGTCACGAACACGACCGCGAGCGCGACGACGAACACGCCGAGAGCCGTGGTCCGCTTCATGGCTGGTCTCCCCCTGACCCGCATCGCTTCTGCAACTCCGCTGCCAACGGAGGCCGCCGAAGGCTATTGGGAAATCTACGCCCTGCGCCGGCCGTTGTCCAGTCTGGATGCCATCGAATTGTTGCCCCCGTCCCGTTTTCTTGACACTATTCTTGCGATGATCCACGCAACCACCATCCTGTCTGTCCGGCACGCGGGCCGGGTGGTCATGGCCAGCGACGGCCAGGTCACCCTCGGCGACGCCATCGTCAAGCACGGCGCCCGCAAGATCCGGCGCCTGTACAACGACAAGGTCCTGGCGGGGTTCGCCGGGTCGGCGGCCGACTCGTTCGCCCTGTTCTCGCGCTTCGAGGCGAAGCTCGACCAGTACCGCGGCAACCTCGAGCGGTCGGCGGTCGAGCTGGCCAAGGACTGGCGCACGGACCGCGCGCTCCGGCGCCTGGAAGCGATGCTGGTCGTCGCCGACGAGCGCTCCACGTTCCTGCTCTCGGGCACCGGCGACCTCATCGAGCCGGACGACGGCATCATGGGGATCGGGTCGGGCGGGACCTACGCGATGGCGGCCGCCCGGGCGCTCGCCCGGCACACCGAGATCGACGCCCGCGCCATCGCGGAGATCGCGATGGGGATCGCGGCCGAGATCTGCATCTACACGAACGCCAACCTGACGATCGAGGAACTCGGCCCCGCGCCGGGGCTGTAGCCGGTTGCTGACCCATGTCCGCATTCAAACCACTGCCCCCGGATTCCCTGATGTCGCGCTGACGCCCCGCCAGATCGTCGCCGAGCTCGACAAGTACGTCGTCGGCCAGCACCGCGCCAAGCGCGCCGTGGCGATCGCGCTGCGCAACCGCCTGCGGCGCCAGCAGCTGCCGCCCGACATGGCCGAGGAGGTGGCGCCGAAGAACATCCTGATGATCGGGCCGACCGGCGTCGGCAAGACCGAGATCGCCCGCCGCCTCGCGCGGCTGGCGCAGTCGCCGTTCCTGAAGGTCGAGGCGTCGCAGCTTCACCGAGGTCGGCTACGTGGGGCGCGACGTCGAGTCGATGGTCCGCGACCTGGTCGAGATCGCCGTCGGCATGGTGCGCGACGAGCGCGTGCGGGAGGTGCGCGACGACGGCCGAGGCGCGGGCCGAGGAGCGGCTGCTCGACCTGCTGCTGCCGCCGCGGCCCGCACGGCGCCCGCGGCGGACGGCGACGGCGCCGGAGCAGCCCAGCCAGACGCGCGAGCGGCTGCGCGCGCAGCTGCGCGCCGGCAAGCTCGACGAGCGGACCGTGGAGATCGACGTGCGCGAGACGTCGATGCCGCTGATGCAGGTCGTCGGCGGGACGTCGATGGAGGAGATCGGCCTCAACCTCCGGGACATGCTGCCGGGCATGTTCCAGGGCCGGCGCCGATCGAGCACCATGCAGGTGCCCGACGCGCGCGCGCACCTCATCGAGGAGGAGCAGCAGAAGCTGGTCGACATGGAGAGCGTGGCGCGCACGGCCATCGAGCGCGTCGAGCAGAGCGGCATCCTCTTCGTGGACGAGATCGACAAGATCGCGGGCCGCGAGGGCGGCCACGGCCCCGACGTCAGCCGCGAAGGCGTGCAGCGCGACATCCTGCCGATTGTCGAGGGCACCACCGTCAACACCAAGCACGGGATGGTGCGGACCGACCACATGCTGTTCATCGCGGCCGGCGCGTTCCACGTGTCGAAGCCGTCGGACCTCATCCCCGAGCTGCAGGGCCGGTTCCCGATCCGCGTGGAGCTCGACGCGCTCGGGCGCGACGAGTTCGTCCGCATCCTGCGCGAGCCGCGCAACGCCCTGATCGCGCAGTACACGGCGCTGCTCGCCACCGAGGGCGTCGACCTCCAGTTCACCGACGACGCCATCGAGCGGGTGGCGGAGCTGGCGGCGCTGGTCAACGAGCGGATGGAGAACATCGGCGCGCGCCGCCTGCACACGGTGATGGAGAAGCTGCTCGACGAGATCTCCTTCGAAGGGCCCGACCTCGCGGGCAGATCGATTACGATTGACGCAGCCTACGTCGACCGCATGCTCGCCGACATCGTGAAGAACGAGGACCTGAGCCGGTACATCCTGTGAGATCCGCCGCGCGCCCTCCTGTTGTTGTGCCTGGCCGCCGCCGGGCTGGCGGCCCCCGGCTGCGGGAAGAAGGGCCCGCCGCTCGCGCCGCTCGCCCGCGTGCCCGGGCGCGCGATGGACGTCGCGGCCCGCCGGACCGGCGACGCCGTGGCGATCACGTTCACCATCCCGTCGGCCAACATCGACGAGAGCAGCCGGCCGACATCGCGCGCGTCGAGGTCTACGCCTACACCGCGATGGCCCAGAACGACGTGCGCGACACGAAGCGCATGACGCTGGTGGGCACCATTCCGGTGCGGAAGCCCCCGGAGCCCGAGCCCGAGGGCGCGAAGAAGAAGCCCGGCCGCTCCGCCGCCTCCCGAGCCTGGCGAGAGCCAGGGCGCCGCCGTCACGGTCACCGAGACGCTGACGGCCGAGATGCGGGTGCCGCTCGCCCCCGACGAGAAGCCTGCGCGTGGTCCCGGCGGCCGCGCCGGTCTCGTGGTTCGACACGCCGCTGGTGCCGCCGCTCGCCGGCCCGGTCCCGACAGACCGAACCGCGGCGGTTCTACGTCGTCTACGGCGTCAGCCGCGGAGGCAGACCGCGGCGGCGCGTCGCCGCGGCCGGCCGTGCCGCTCGGCGCGCCGCCCGCGCCGCCGCTTCGGCCGCGCCTCGAGACCACGGAGCGCGGCATCGTCGTCGAGCTGGGACACGCCGCCAGGGGCGCGCCTGCCCTACCAGGAGCCGGCCGAAGAAGGCGTGCTCCGCGCGACGCAGCGGGGCATGGAATCGGCGCCCCCGCTGGCCTACCTCGTGTACCGCGGGCCGACCGCGGAGGGCAAGGCCAGGCTCACGGAGAAGCCCGTCGACGGCGCGCACGTTCACCGACCCCGACGTCGAGTTCGGCGTCGAGCGGTGCTACGACGTCCGCACGGTCGAGGATCCAGGGCCGGTCGACGCTCGAGAGCGAGCCGTCGCCGGCGGCCTGCATCACGCCGGTCGACGCGTTCCCGCCGCCGGCGCCGGCCGCGCTGGTCGCGGTGGCGGGCGAAGGGGCGATCAGCCTGATCTGGAGGGGCGTGGACGCGTCCGACCTCGCCGGCTACATCGTGCTGCGCGGCGAGGCGGCGGGCGGCGACTTGACGCCGCTCTTCGACGCGCCGCTGCGCGAGACGCACGTACCGGGACGCGACGGCGAAGCCCGGCGTGCGGTACGTCTACGCCGTCGTCGCGGTCGACCGCGCCACGCCGCCGAACCGGAGCGCGCTGTCGAACAAGGTCGAAGAGACGGCGAGGTAGGGGGAAGTAGTCAGTAGCCAGTAGCCAGTAGGAAGACAGAAGCCAGAAGCCGAACTGACGATTGTCAGAAGCCAGAAGACGGATGTCAGCTGAACAGGCCTTGCTTCTGGCTTCTGACTTCTGGCTTCTGACGGCGCAGCTGTGAGGTGCCATATGGATCGCATCTACCGGATCGAGTGGAAGGGCGAGGCGCGGTACGCCGTCGAGCGCGACGGCGTGCTGGCGCTCGTGCGACGGCGACATCTTCGGCCGGTACGAGGCGGCGGAGCAGATCGCGGCCGGCAGCGGCGTGTCGTTCACGCCGGCCGTGCGCGTGCTCGCGCCGGTCCGGCCGGGCAAGATCGTCGCCATCGGCCTCAACTACAAGGACCACGCGGCCGAGCAGGGCAAGCCGCTGCCCGTCGAGCCGATGATCTTCCTCAAGCCGTCGACGGCCGTCATCGCGCCGGGCGAGCCGATCCGCCTGCCGGCGGGCGTCGGGCCGCGTCGATCACGAGGCCGAGATGGCGATCGTCATCGGCCGGCGCGCGACGCGCGTGCCGGAGGCGGCGGCCGCCGCGCACATCCTGGGCGTGACGTGCGCGAACGACGTGACGGCGCGCGACCTGCAGAACCGCGGCGTGCAGTACTCCCACGTCAAGGGCTTCGACACGTTCTGCCCGCTCGGGCCGTGCATCGCCGTCGGACTCGACGCCTCGGACCTGGCCGTCGAGGGCTGGGTGAACGGCGTCCGCCGGCAGTCGTCCCGCACCAGCCAGCTGGTGTTCTCCGCGGCCGAACTCGTCGCCTTCATCTCGGCGATCATGACGCTCGAGCCCGGCGATATCATCTCCACCGGCACGCCGTCGGGCATCGGCGGCCTCGCGGCCGGCGACACGGTGACGATCAAGGTCGAGGGCGTGGGGGAGCTCACGAATCCGGTCGTGGACAGGGACTAGGATAGAAGCCAGAAGCCAGAAGTAGCCAGAAGCCAGAAGTCAGCAGGAACGCCTGCTCGCGCAGTCGAGCAGGCCTTGCTTCTGGCTTCTGACGATCGTGAGCGAGCCCTTCTGGCTACTGGCTTCTGACATTGACAGGCGTCGGGACCCTGGCTGCTGTCCGAGAAGCCGACGCGAATGAGGTGACCATGAAACTCTTCCTCGACACCGGCAACATCAAGGACATCGAAACCTACTGCGCCATCGGCATCATCGACGGCGTCACCACGAACCCGTCGCTGATGGCGAAGGAGAAGGGCGACCCGCGCGAGATCACGAAGCGGATCTGCGAGATCGTCAAGGGCCCGGTCAGCGCCGAGGTGCATCGCCACCGACGTCGAGGGCATGATCCGCGAGGGCCGCGATCTCGCGACGATCGATCCGCACGTCGTGATCAAGGTGCCGTTCGGCAAGGCGGGCGTGCAGGCGTGCAAGGCGCTGCGCGCCGAAGGCATCCGCGTGAACGTCACGCTGGTCTTCTCGCCGGCGCAGGCGCTGCTCGCCGCCAAGGTCGGCGCCACCTTCGTCAGCCCGTTCGTCGGCCGGCTCGACGACATCGCCACCGACGGCATGGAGCTCATCCAGCAGATCGTCGAGATCTACGACAACTACGAGTTCGAGACCGAGGTGCTCGTGGCGAGCGTCCGGCACCCGATGCACGTCGTGGAGGCGGCCCGCATGGGCGCCGACATCTGCACGTGCCCGGCGGCGGTCATCGAGGCGCTCTTCAAGCACCCGCTGACCGACATCGGCATCGAGCGGTTCCTGAAGGACTGGGAGGCAGCCAAAGGAGCGGCGCAGTGAAGACCTCGGCCGAGAAGCTGGCGGACCTCGAGCGGCGGGCGGAGCTCGGCGGCGGCGAGACCGCCTCAAGCGCCAGCACGACGCCGGCAAGCTGACGGCGCGCGAGCGCATGGAGCTGCTCTTCGACCCGGGCACCTTCGAGGAGCTCGACAAGCTCGTCACGCACCGCTGCCGCGACTTCGGCATGGAGGACCAGCTCGTGCCGGGCGACGGCGTCGTGTCGGGCCACGGGCGGGTGGACGGCCGGCTGGTCTACGCCTTCGCGCAGGACTTCACGGTGTTCGGCGGGTCGCTCTCCGAGACCAACGCCGCGAAGATCTGCAAGGTCATGGACCTGGCGATGCGCATGGGCGCGCCGATCGTCGGGCCTGAACGACTCGGGCGGCGCGCGCATCCAGGAAGGCGTCATGTCGCTCGGCGGCTACGCCGACATCTTCCTGCGCAACACGCTGGCCTCGGGCGTCGTGCCGCAGATCTCGGCCATCATGGGGCCCTGCGCCGGCGGCGCGGTCTACTCGCCGGCGATCACCGACTTCATCATCATGGTGAAGGGCACGAGCTACATGTTCGTCACCGGGCCGGACGTCATCAAGACGGTGACCCACGAGGACGTCACGAAGGAGGAGCTCGGCGGCGCGATGACGCACAACGCAGCGGAGCGGCGTCGCGCACTTCGCGGCCGAGAACGACCGCGAGTGCCTCGCGCTCATCCGCGAACTGCTCGGCTTCCTGCCCGGCAACAACCTCGACGACGCGCCGCGGGTGGCCACCGAGGATCCCGCCGACCGCGAGGACGAGGCGCTCGACGCGCTCGTGCCCGGCCTCGCCGAACCAGCCGTACGACATGCTCGACCTCATCCACGCGGTCGTCGACGACGGGTACTTCCTGGAGGTGCACCGGCACTACGCGCAGAACATCGTCGTCGGGTTCGCGCGGCTGGGCGGCCGGTCCGTGGGCATCGTGGCCAACCAGCCGGCGCACCTGGCCGGCACGCTCGACATCGACGCGTCGGTCAAGGGCGCGCGCTTCGTGCGGTTCTGCGACGCCTTCAACATCCCGCTCGTCACCTTCGAGGACGTGCCCGGGTTCCTGCCCGGCACCGTGCAGGAGTTCGGCGGCATCATCCGCCACGGCGCGAAGCTGCTCTACGCCTTCGCCGAGGCCACGGTGCCGAAGGTGACCGTCATCACCCGCAAGGCCTACGGCGGCGCCTACTGCGTCATGGCGAGCAAGCACATCCGGACCGACTTCAACTTCGCGTGGCCGACGGCCGAGATCGCCGTGATGGGGCCCGAAGGCGCGGTGAACATCCTCTACCGGCGGGAACTCGACGGCGCCGCCGACGCGGCGGCGAGGCGGGCGCGAGAAGATCGCCGAGTTCCGCGAGACGTTCGCGAACCCCTACGTCGCGGCCTCGCGCGGGTTCGTCGACGAGGTGATCCGGCCGCGCCAGACGCGGCGCAAGATCATCGCGGCCCTCGAGGCCTGCGCGAACAAGCGCGACACGAACCCGCCGAAGAAGCACGGCAACATCCCGCTGTAGCGGTACAATGACGACGGCATGCACCACGCGCTGACAAAAGTCCTCGTCGCCAACCGCGGCGAGATCGCCGTCCGCATCATCCGGGCCTGCCGCGAGATGGGCCTGCGCACCGGTCGCGGTCTACTCCGAGTGCGACCGGACCGCGCTGCACGTGCGCTACGCCGACGAGGCCTACGCCATCGGCGCCAACGCGCCGCGCGAGAGCTACCTGCGCATCGACAAGCTCATCGACGTGGCGCGCGCAGTCGGGCGCCGACGCCGTGCATCCCGGCTACGGGTTCCTGGCCGAGAACGCCGAGTTCGCCCGGGCGTGCCGCGACGCCGGCCTGACCTTCATCGGGCCGTCGCCCGAGGCCATCGACCTGATGGGCAGCAAGACCGCGGCCCGCGCCGAGGCCATCGCCGCCGGCGTGCCGGTCGTGCCGGGCACCCGGGACGCGCTGGGCCCGGACGTGTCCGACGCCGAGGTGGCGCGCATCGCCGCCGAGGTCGGCTACCCGCTCCTCATCAAGGCCGTGGCCGGCGGCGGCGGCAAGGGCATGCGCACGGTGGCGCAGGCCGCGGACCTCGCCGGGCGCCCTCCGCGCCGCGCGGTCCGAGGCGCTCTCGTCGTTCGGCGACGCCGCGGTCTACCTCGAGCGCCGGATCGTGCGGCCGCGCCACATCGAGATCCAGCTGCTCGGCGATCAGCACGGCACCGTCGTGCCGTTCGTCGAGCGCGAGTGCTCGATCCAGCGGCGGCACCAGAAGGTGGTCGAGGAGTCGCCCTCGCCGGTCGTGACGCCGAGCTGCGCCGCCGCATGGCCGCCGCCGCCGCGGCCGTCGCCCGGCGCGTCGGGCTACACGAACGCGGGCACCATCGAGTTCCTGCTCGACGAGTCGGGCGAGTTCTACTTCCTCGAGATGAACACGCGGCTCCAGGTCGAGCACCCGATCACCGAGCTGGTGACGGGCATCGACCTCGTGCACTGGCAGATCCGGATCGCCCGCGGCGAGCGGCTCGATCTCGACCCGGAGCGCATGCTGACGCCGGTCGGTCACGCCATCGAGTGCCGCATCTACGCCGAGGACCCGGACCGCGACTTCCTGCCGTCGCCGGGCCTGGTCACGGCGCTGCGCGCGCCGGCCGGGCCCGGCATCCGGCGCGACGACGGCGGGGCGGTGGCGGGCGTCGTGGTGCCGGTCTTCTACGACCCGCTGATCGCGAAGCTGGCCGCGTGGGCCGAGACGCGGCCCAGGCCATCGCCCGCATGGCGCGCGCGCTCGGCGAGTACGACGTCCGCGGCATCAAGACGACGATCCCGTTCTTCCGCTGGCTGCTGGCCGACCCCGATTTCCAGGCCGGCCGCTTCGACACGACGTTCATCGACCGGCGCTGGCCGCGCGGAACGGGCGGCCGTTCCTCGAGGTGCCGGAGGAGGCCGAGCGACATCGCGGCGGTCGCGGCGGCGCTCCAGGTGTTCACGCGGAAGCGCGGCGCCCCGGCCGGGCCTGCCGTCGTCCGAGAGCCGCTGGCAGCGCGGCTGGCGCGAACCGAAGGGCTGCGCTAGCGACGCCGTGCTCGCGCGTCGGCGCCGATTGCGAGCAGATGATGCAGCTGCAGATCGACGTGAACGGCCGTCTCAGGACGGTCGACATCGACCGGAAAGACGGGCTCTACCGCGTCGTCGTCGACGGCGTCGAGCGCTGCGTCGACGCCGCCGCCGTCGACGAGTCCACCTTCTCGCTGATCTTCCCGGCCGACGGCCGATCCAGCCAGGAGGTGGGGCTCTCGCCGACGGGCCTGCCGGGCGAGATCGCCGTGCACATGGCCGGCCGGCGTCGCGTCGGTCAGGGTGCTGACGGGCGCGGCCAGCCGCTTCGGCCGCGGCGCGGGCGCCGCCCAGGCCGCGGGCACGCAGCAGGTGCTGGCGCCGATGCCGGGCAAGGTGGTGAAGCTGCTCGTCCGGGCCGGCGACGAGGTGAAGGCCCGCCAGGGGCTGGTCGTCGTCGAAGCCATGAAGATGGAGAACGAACTCCGGTCGCCGAAGGACGGCCGCGTGAGCGAGGTGCTCGTCGCCGAAGGGGCGTCGGTCGAGGCCGGACGCCTGCTCGTGGTGGTGGAGTAGCGTGGCGAAGGCATGAGCGCAGCCGAGTGGGCCCGCACCAGTTGGCGACACGCCCGCAGGGCGGGCGTGATCGTCCTCGGCGTCCTCGCGGCCGGCGTCGTGATGTCGCTCACCGTCGACCTGGCGGGGCTCGTGCCCGCGGTCACCCTCGGCCGCGTGGACCTGCGCCGCAGCGCCGAGCGCGCGCTGGGCTCGCGGCTCGACCGGACGGTCCGCATCGGCGGCCTCTCGGTCCGCGTCTTCGACGGGCGCTTCGTCGTCAGCGACCTCACGATTGGCGGCCCGACGCCCGAGGACGCCCCGTTCCTGCAGGCGCGCGAGATCGTCGTCAACGTGCCGCTGTGGTCGCTTCTCCGGGGCGAGCTCAACATCGTGAGCGTCGAGATGTCCGACTGGCGGATGACGGTGGAGACGTTCACCGGCGGCCGCCACACCTTCCCCAGGTTCAAGCGCGAGCAGCAGGCCGGAGGCGAGAGCCCGATCACCGTCTCGGTGGCCTACGTCCGGACGCGGCGGGGGGAGTTCGTCTTCCAGGACCACGGCACGCCGTGGGGCACCGTCGTGCGCAACCTCGACGTCACGGTCCTGAAGCTGGTCGGCTATCGGGGCTTCTCGACCTCGTCCGGCGGCACGGTGACGGTCCAGTCGTACACGCCGATGACCGCCGACCTGCGGACGTGGTTCCGGATCGACGGCGGCCAGGTGCTGCTCGACCGCATCGAGCTCGACAGCGACGGCGCGAAGTCGACCATGACGGGCGTGGTCGACATCGCGCGGTGGCCCGAGCAGACCTACCAGATCGACTCGGTGATCGATCTCGCCACGCAGCGCGGCATCTGGTGGGCGCCGTACAACTTCACGCTGTCGGGCGAAGCCGTCTTCAAGGGGCGCTTCCACTTCTTCAAGGGCGGCCGGGAGCTCACCGGCCGCTTCCGCAGCGAGGAGGCGCGGGCTCGACTGGCTCCGGTTCCCGCAGCTCGAAGGCCACGTGCGCTGGACCCCGGACCGGGTCGAGGTCACCGACGCCGGGTCGAAGTTCTACGGCGGGGCCGCGCAGTTCACGTACACGATGTCGCTGTTCGGCAGGGACATTCCCACCGCGGTCCGCTTCGACGCGACGTACGCCGACGTCGACCTGCGCGCGTTCACCGACGCGATGGAGATGCAGGGCCTGCGGCTGGCCGGCACCATGAGCGGGCACAACCTGCTCGAGTGGCGGCTGGGGCACTGGGACGAGCATCACGGGCACGGCACCGTGACGGCCGTGCCGCCGCCGGGCGTGACGCTGCAGGGCCGGGCGCCCGGCCCGCCCTGCGGTCCGCGTCGTACGCCCACGTCTTCGGCGATCCGTTCCCGCCGCTGGGCGCGGTGCCGATCGGCGGCACGCTCAACTACCAGTTCGGGCCCGAGTGGGTCGATCTCGCGCCGAGCCGCATCGCGACCGAGACGACGTTTGTCGAGTTCCAGGGGCGCACGGCCTACGGCGAACGCTCGGTCATCCCGTTCCATGTCACCAGCTCCGAGTGGCAGGAGAGCGACCGGCTGCTTGCGGGCATCATCACCGCGTTCGGCTCGCCGACCCGCGCGGTGGAGATGGGCGGGGCCGGCACCTTCGACGGCGTGCTGCTGAACGCGTTCCGGGCGCCGCGCATCGAGGGCACCTTCGCCGCCTCGCGCATGCGCGCGTGGGACGTGGACTGGGGCCGCGGCGACGCCCGCATCGTCGTCGAGAACGGGTACGTGGACGTCACCGACGGCGTGGCCCGCAAGGGCAACGGCACGCTGCGCGCGAACGGGCGCTTCTCCCTCGGGTTCCCGCGCAAGGACGGCGGCGAGGAGATCAACGCCGTCGTCACCATCGACGAGTGGAACCTGAAGGACCTCCGCCACGCCTTCATCCTCGACGAGTATCCCTTCGATGGAAACCTGTCGGGGGAGTTCCATCTGTACGGGAAGTTCCTCGAGCCGCACGGGTTCGGCCGTGTCGGGGTGGCGCCGGTCGTCGCCTACGGCGAGACGCTGACCAGCGCGTCGGCGTCGCTGCGGTTCGTCGGGCCCGGGGTGTGGCTCGACGGCATCGACATCCGCAAGGGCACCACCGGCGTCGTGCGCGGCGTGGCGCACGTCGAGTGGGCGGGGTTCTACTCCTTCAACGTGGACGCGCGGCAGATCCCCGTCGAGTCGATCGACATGCTGGCGTTCCCGGCGGCGCCGCTCACCGGGACCCTCGAGTTCGAGGCCTCCGGCAGCGGGGCCTTCCTCGAGCCCACGTACGACGTCGACTTCCGGGTGCGCGACCTGTTCGTCAAAGACGAGGGGATTGGCGACGTCGGGAGAGGCGTGCTCGAACTGCGCGACGACGACGTGAACTTCTCGTTCGACGTCGGGTCGAGCCGGTTGCAGGTGTCCGCTGCCGGCAAGGTGACGCTGCTCGGCAGCTACCCCGGCGATGTCACGCTCGTCATCCGGGACACGTCGATTGACCCGTACGCGCGGATGTTCGCACCCGGGCTGTCGCCGTTCGCCACGGCGGTGGCGTCGGGCACGCTGCGCATCAGCGGCGCGCTGGCCAGCCTCGACAACATCGTGGCCCGGATGCAGGTCGACCGCCTGGACCTGACGCTGTTCGACTACCACCTGCGCAACGAGGGCCAGATCGAGGCCTCCCTCGAGCAGGGCGTCATGCGCATCGGCCGCCTGAAGCTCGGCGGCGAGGACACGCAGCTCTCCGTGGGCGGGAACGTCGACGTGATCCAGGGCGTCCTGGGCCTGAGCGCCGAAGGCTCGGCGAACCTCGGCATCCTCCAGGCGTTTCCGAGAGACATCCGGGGGAGCGGGAAGGCGCAAGTCACCGCCGACTTCACCGGCACGATGGAGAAGCCCCAGCTGAGCGGCAGCGCGGTCATCGAGGGCGGCCGGCTGCGCCACATGTGGCTGCCGCATGCCATCGACGCGATCAACGGCCGCGTCACCTTCACCGGGTCCAGCGTGCGGTTCGACGACGTCACGGCGACCATCGGCCGCGGGGACGTGCGGTTCGGCGGGCGCATCGGCCTCGCGGGGCTGCAGCCATCGCTGCTCGATCTCACCTTCAGCGGCGAAGGCATGGAATTGCGGTACCCCGCCGGCTTCCGGTCGGTCGTCGACGCCGATCTCAGCCTGCGCGGCAGCCTCGACAATCCGACGCTGGGCGGCACGGTGCTCGTGAGGCGCAGCGAGCTGCGGCGCACGGTGGACATCGGCGCGGGCCTGGTCGAGCTGGCGGGCAGCGCCGCCGCCGGGGCGCCGGCCGCGGCGCCGGCGGCCCCCGCCGCCTCGTTCCCGCTTCGTTTCGACGTCAGGCTGACGGCCCCCTCGACGCTCGAGATCGACAACAAGCTCGCGCGCCTGACGGCCAGCGCGGACCTGCGGCTGCGGGGCACGTACGACAAGCCCGTGCTGGAGGGGCGCGCCGAAGTGGACCGCGGCGAGGTGTGGTTCGAAGGGCGGCGGTACATCGTCTCGCGCGGAACGGTGGATTTCTCGAACCCGCCGAAGATCGAGCCGTTCTTCGACGTCGAGGCGGAGACGCGCGTCCGCGCGCCCGGCCAGACCTACCAGATGACGCTGCGCGTGACCGGCACGACGGCGAAGCTCGAGTAGGAGCTGCTCTCGGACCCGCCGCTGCCCGAGGTCGAGATCCTGTCGCTGCTGCTCGGCGACGTGCGCTCGACGGAGGACGCCGAGCTGCGCGCCCTCAGGTCGCCGAACAGCGCCGAGCAGAACCTGCTCGTGTCCAGCTCGGCGCGGCTGCTGGCCAGCCCGATCTCGAGCAACGTGCAGAAGGTCGTCGAGCAGACCTTCGGCCTCGACTCGGTGCAGATCACCCCGTTCTTCGTCGACCCCAACCAGCAGACCGCGCGCTTCTCGCCCGGCGCCCGGATCACGATCGGCAAGCGCATCTCCGATCGCATCTACCTCACCTACTCGCGCAGCCTGACGTCGGCCGCGCAGGACCAGGTCATCCTGCTCGAATACGATCAGAGCGACCGGCTGTCCTGGATCCTGACCCAGAACGAAGACCGGACCTACGCGCTGGATGTCCGCGTCCGGTACGTGTTCAGATGACGCCCCTCCCCCTGCGCCGTCTCGCGCGTGTCGCGATGGCCGTCCTGGCGCTCGGCGCGTCCCCGGCCCTCGGGCAGGTGCCGGACCACCTGATCGGCCGCGTGGTGAGCGAGGCGCAGCTGTGGTCGGCCGGACAGGTGGTGCGGGACGCCCGGCTCGAGGGCCTCGTCGAGATCCAGCCCGGCCAGCCGCTCCGGATGGAGGCCGTGCGCGAGACCATCGTCCATCTCATGGGGATGGGCCGCTTCATCGACGTGCAGGTCTCCGCGTTCGAGGACGGTGAGCGCGTGCGGGTGGCGTTCGATCTGGTGCCGCTCCGCCAGTCGCGGCAGATCGTGTTCGCCGGCGAGCTGGGCCTGCCCGAGGACACCCTGCGCGAGTTCGTCGCCGATCGCTTCGGCCCCTCCCCGCCGCACTCCCGGGCGGCCGACATCGCCAGGGCGTTCGAGGAGCTGCTGGCCGACCACGGGTTCCTTCGCGCGAACGGTCGAGCGTCCCGAGAGGGAAGCGGTCCCGGCGGACGGCGACCTGGTCTTTCGCGTGCTGTGCTGGCGCCCGGGCCCTGGTGCGGACGGTGTCGTTCCGGGCCGACGACCCGGAGGACGCCATGGATATGGAGGCGCGGGTGCCGCTTCGCACGGGCTCGTTCCTCGATCGCGCGGGCCTGCGCCGCCGGCTCGACGATGCCGTCGAGCGGTGGCGGGCGCGAGGCTACTACGAGGCCAGGGCCGACGCCGCCGTCGAGGAGTCGGCGACGGGCGACGCGGTGGACGTGACGATCACGTTTGTCCGCGGCCCGAAGGTGACCGTGTCGGTCCGGGACAACGCCCTCACCGCGAAGCAGCTCGCCGAGCTCGTGCCGGTGGCGCGCGAAGGATCGGTGGACGAGGACCTCCTCGAGGATTCGGAGGCGCGCATCGAGGAATCCCTGCGCGCGCAGGGGTACCGGGACGCCGACGCGTCATACGAGCGGCTCGCGGACGGCGACCAGCTGCGAATCGTGTTCACCGTCAAGTACGGGCCGCTCTACCGCGTGGCGGGCGTGCGGTTCGAGGGGGCGGCCGAGGTGAAGCCCGCCGAACTCGCGGCACTGATGAAGCTGGTCGAGGGCCAGCCGTTCGTGCAGGCGCGTCTCGACGCCGATCGTGCGCACGCTGCTCGCCGAGTACCGGCGGCGCGGGTTCGGCGACGCGTCCATCCGGCCGGCGGTCGAGCCCGTGCCGGGCGCGCGGACCTCACGCGAGGCCCCGGTCGTCGTGATCCTGCGGATCGCCGAAGGGCCGCGCACCCTCGTCACGGCCGTGGACATGGCGGGCAACCGCGCACTGTCGCGCGCCGACCTGGAGCCAGGGCTGGCCACCCGAGCCGGCGAGCCGCTGTTCGATCGGGATGTCGAGGCCGACCGCGACCGCATCCTCGTCCGGTACCTCAACCTGGGCTACCGGCTCGCGCGCGTCGACGCGTCCGTCGACGTGTCGGACGACCGAACGGGCGCGCGCGTCCGGTTCGTGATCGACGAGGGGCCCCAGGTGCTGGTGGACCACATCCTCGTGGTGGGCAACGAGCGGGTCGGCGAAGCGACGATCAGGCGCGAGCTGCTGCTCAAGCCGGGCGAGCCGCTCGGCCTCGAGGCGATCGAGGAGAGCCAGCGCCGGCTGGCCGCGCTGGGCGTGTTCCGCCGCGTCACGATCTCCGAGCTGCAGCACGAGGCCGACGACCGGCGTGACGTCCTCGTGACGGTGGAGGAATCGCCGGCCACGACGATCGGCTACGGCGGCGGCGTGGAGTTCCAGAACGTCGAAACCGTCGAATTCGCGCCGCGCGGGTTCTTCGAAATCGGCCGCCGGAACCTCTGGGGCAAGAACCGGTCGATCAACCTGTTCAGCCGCATCAGCCTCCGGCGCCGCTCCTACACGGAGGTGGCGCCGACGGGAGAGGAAACCGAGTCGTCCTCGACGACGGTCGAGTACCGCGGTGGTTGGCGCGTACCGCGAGCCGAAGTTCGCCGGAACGGCCGCCGACCTGCAGGTGGCCGTGGGGTTCGAGCAGGGGAGCCGCACGAGCTTCAGTTTCCGCTCCGACACCGCGCGCGTGAACCTCTCCCAGCGCCTGGGCGACACGTGGAGCTTCCAGGGCGAATACGCCATCCAGCGCAACGACATCTTCGAGGACCGCATCAATCCCATCGACCAGCCCCTGATTGACCGCCTCTTCCCGCGGGTCCGCATCGGATCGGTGTCGGCGAGCGCGGTCCGCAGCACCCGCGACGACGCCTTCAACCCGAAGCGGGGCACGCTCGTCGGACTCAACGGAGAGCTGGCGCTCTCGGCGCTCGGTTCGGAGGTCGGCTTCGCCAAGACGTTCCTGCAGGCGTTCTTCTACCGGCAACTGCCGTCGAGCCCGCGCATCGTCCTCGCCGCCGGCGCGCGCCTGGGACTCGGCACCGGGTTCCCGCGCGACGTGCCGCTCACCACCGCCGACGGCGACCCGATTCTCGGCCCGGACGGGACGCAGTTGACCGCCGAGGTGCGCGACCTCCCGGCGAGCGAACGCTACTTCGCCGGCGGCGACACGACGGTGCGCGGATTCGAGCTCGATCGGCTCGGCGAGCCCGACACGTTCGACCGCGACGGCACGCCGATAGGCGGCCACGCGGAGATCATCCTGAACGGCGAGGTCCGCCTCGCGCTGTGGAAGGACCTCGGGCTCGTCGGGTTCCTCGACACCGGCAACGTGTTCTCGACCGTGAACAACGTGTCGCTCGGAGACCTCCGCGCCGGCGCCGGCTTCGGTCTCCGCTACAACTCGCCGGTCGGCCCCTTCCGTTTCGACTTCGGGTTCAAGCTCGGCACGCTGCGGACCTACGGGCCCGTGCGGGAAGACCGGTTCGCGCTGCACATCAGTATCGGGCAGGCGTTCTGAAGAAGTAGTCAGTAGACAGTAGGAAGACAGAAGCAAGAAGCAGAAGCAGAAGTCAGAAGCAGAAGCAGAAGCACGAAGCAGCGTGACCAGGTGTCCAGGGGCCGGAAGATCAGACGGACTTCCGCTGCGCGGCGGGTGCGCGCGTTGCGCGATCGCGCTGCTGGCGTTGGTCGTGTCGGTGGGCATGCCGGTGCTCGAGGCGCAGGTCATCGACCGCGTGCTGGCTGTCGTCTCGGGCACGGTCATCCTGATGTCCGACGCCCGGGCGGCGATATCGCTCGGGCTGTTCGACGCCGGGAAGGCCGCCGACCCTGTCGAGGCGGCCATGCGGTGGCTCATCGACCGGCAGCTCGTGCTCGACGAAGCGGGCCGCGGCGGGCGCGTCGATGTCGATCCGGCCGCCATCGACCGGGCCGCCGACCAGGTGAGGCAGCGGTTCTCGTCCGCGGACGAGTACCGTCGCGCCCTGGACGGGCTGGGGCTCGATGACGCCGGCGTGAGGCGCCTGGTCCGCGAGTCGTTGATGGTCCGGCAGTACGTCGACGACCGTTTCGATTCGGCGGTGCCGCCTTCCGACGAGGAACTGCGCGAGTACTATGCGCGCCATGCGGACCGGTTCGTGCGGGACGGCCGGCAACGGGCCTTCGAGGACGCTCTCGCTGATGTCACCGCCGCCGTGCAGCAGGATCGACGCGCGCAGGCGGTCTCGGCGTGGATGGACCGGCTCCGCCGGCGCGCCGACATCCGCGAAGTCTATCGGTCCGCGACGCGCAGGATGTGAATCACCGGGCCCGGGTGATCGGCCGACGGCACGATGACCGTGGCCGGCCGGGCGCGCGCCATGATCGGCGCGTAGGCCTCCGGCACGGCCGCTGACGCCGCTTCACCCCGCGCGGCGGGCGGCCGCCCCACGCATCCGACGAGAGCACGATCCACTCGACGCCGGAGGCCACGATCGCCTCGGCATCCCGCTCCGCCACGGACGACACCACCTCCGCCCTGTACCGCTCGGACGGAAGGTCGAGCCCGCGGGCTTCCGAGAGAATCGAAGAGCCGGGCCAGATCGACTTCTTCATCCACGCCCAGGCGAGCGCCTGCGTCGTCTGCGGTGCCGTGGGCGCGCACGAACGCGATGGAGCCCAGTGCGCCCGGGACGAGCGAGCAGGAGGAGCGCGACGGCCATCGCGGCCCTGCGCCCGGAGGCGGGCATCGGCACGACGGACAGGCGGTCGAGCGAGCCAGACGCCGGCGATCGCCGCCCAGAGGGCGATGAAGGGCACCGTCGGCAGGGCATAGCGCGCGAACATGAAGCCCCAGCCGTTGATCAGGTAGAAGTAGACGGCCGGAAACACGAGGAGCAGCGCCCACTTCACGCGATCGGGGCCCGCGAAGGCCCGGTACGCGGCGAGCAGCAGTGCCGCCGACGGCCAGCAGCGCCGCCGGCCAGCCGAAGGCCTGCCTCAGGTGCTTCGCGTAGATCAGCCAGCTGGCCTCGGAGGATCGCGGCCTGGGCGTGAACGCGGCCGCCTGCGTGCCGAAGCCGTTCAGGAACGCCGGCAGGTCGATGAGCGCGAACGGCGTGGTCACGAAGAACGCCCCGACGCAGGCCGCGGCCGCCGCGAGGAGCGCCGCGGCGCGTGGCAGGCTGCGGCCGCGCTCGAGCGGCAAGCGCCGCCAGGAGCGGCATCGAGAAGGCCATCAGGCCGTTGTACTTGATGCCCGCCGCCAGGCCGGCCGCGGCGCCGGCCGCGAGCGAACGCGCCGAGCGTGGGACGCTCGGCGGCCCGCAGCGAGAGCACCAGGGTGAGCGTCGACGGCGAAGGTCATCGGCACGTCGGTGAGCACGAAGTGCGACTCGCGGACGTGCATGGGCATCACGGCGAGCAGCGCGGCCGCCGCCAGGCCCGCGCGCGGCCCCCACCTGAGCCCGGCCCGGTACACGAGGGCGATGGTCGCCGTGCCGATTGCGGCCGTGACGAAGCGGCCCCACAGGTAGAAGTCCGAGGGGCCGACCTGCTCCACCGCCTTCCAGGAGTGGCGCATCGCCCCGACGAGGAAATTCACGATGGCCGTACCGACCTGCACGTAGATGTACCCGGTCGGGTATTCGAAGAAGTGGGGGTTGAAGCTGCCCGACTTCAGGATGCGCACGACGGTCGTCATGATCGCGGGCTCGTCGATGCCGACCGCGAAGGGAATGCCGCTCCCGAGGTTCCAGACGCGCAGCAGGAACCCCGCGGCCATCACGACGGCCAGCGCCGCCGCGAACGGCCGGCCACCGGACTCGTCCAGTCCCGCTCTGTCGGTCACGCGCGTCCCCTTCCGGTGCGCAGTTCCTCGAAGACGGCCAGCATGCGATCGGCCGAGCGGTCCCACGAGAACTCCGCCTCGACCAGCGCCCGGCCGGCGGCGCCCATTGTAGCGAACTCCTGCCTGCGCGCCGATGGCCGTCCGCAGGACGCGCGCGAGCGCGGGCGCGTCCCCTGGCGGCACGAGCCATCCCGTTTCGCCGTGACGGACCTTGTCGGGCAGACCGCCGGCGATGGTCGCGACAACGGGCCGCCGGTGAGACATCGCTTCGAGCGTGACAATCGAGCTGCCTTCGTACTGGGTCGGGTGCACGAAGATGGACGCCGCCTCGTACCACGCGTGCAGCGACGCGTCCTGGAGGCGTCCGGGCATGAGCACCCTGCCCTGCAGGCCGTTCCCGGCGATGCGTGTCTCCAGCGCGCGCCTGAACGGCCCGTCGCCGACGATGACCCATCGCCACGCGAGGTCCTTCAGCGACCCGAGGGCATCGGCCAGCACGTGCAGCCCCTTGTTGCGCTCCAGTCTCGCGACACTCAGCAGCACCACCTCGTCCGCGCCGATGCCCGCTGCGCTCGCGCAGCCGCGACCCGTCGGCCGGCGACGCGAGGCCGTCGCACGACGCGCAGATCGACCGCGTTCGGCACCAGCCGCATCCGGTCCGCGCCGACACCGAGCGTGCGCGCGATCATCGGCTCGAGCGCCCGGTCGGTGGCGATGACGCGATCGGCGGCGTCCGCGCAGTAGCGGACCGCGCGGCGCAGCGGCTCGTACCCCAGCCGCTTCGACGGGCGGCCGCCGTACGACCCGTCGCTGCCGCCGAACTCTTCGAGCCCCTGCGGGTTCAGGACGAGCGGCACCGTCCTCTCCGGTGCGCGCCGGCGAGCGGCGGCATAGCCGAGCGTGCTCGCGCCGAGGCCGTACACCACGTCGAGGTCACCGGCGTCGGCCATCGCGGCCGCCGCGCGCCCCAGCCGGTACCCGAAGACCGGGTACGCCGTCGATCGATCGATGATGGTCGTGCCCCGGCGGCCGGCGCCCGGAAACGTGCGGTAGGGCACGAAGTGGAAGGTGAGGCGATCGTGCGTCCACGGTTCGCGCGTCGTGGGGGGGCGGGTGAACAGCGCGACCCGCGCGCCGCGCTCCAGCAGGTGCTGCACCAGGTCGTACGTCGAGCGCTCGAGGCCGCCGACGCCGTGCAGCGGCGTCACGGCGCGGGTCAGGACGCGCCACGCGGAGCCGGTCCGCGCGCCGGTGCGTCAGGCATGGCGCGGCTGCCCATCGATGAGCTCCCGGTACAGCGCCTCGAAGCGGCCGACGACGCGCGCCGTGTCGAAGTGCGCGTCCACGTGCTCGCGCGCGCGCCGGGCCAGACTTCCGGCGAAGGCGCGGTCGGACGCGAGGCGCGCCACGTGATCGCCCAGTTCGTCGGGCGTCGACGAGAGCAGGCCGGACACGCCGTGCTCGATGATGTCGCCGGTCCCCCCGGTCTGCATCGCGGCGATGGGCACGCCGATGGCGGCGGCCTCGAGGAGCACGCGGCTCAGCGACTCGGGGCCGTACGACGGGAACACCAGCAGCGAGGCGTGGGCCAGCCACGCCATCACCCGGGGCCGGTCGAGCCACCCGAGGAAGCGCACGTCCCGGTTGCGGCGTCGCGCGTCCGCTTCCAGCGCGCCGCGCTGCCGGCCGTCGCCGACGACGACCAGCGGCCACGCGAGGCCCGCGCGGTCCAGCGCCGGCAGCAGGAACCCGGCGCCCTTGTTCTGCTCGAGCTTGCCCACGAAGATCGCGTACGGCCCCTTCACCGGCGGGGCCGCCGCCAGCGCCGCGAGCCGGATGCCGGCCACGTCGACCGGATTCGGAATGACCTCGATCCGCGCCGAGGCCAGCCGCGGGGACCGCTCGCGCAGGTCGCGCGCGATGGCCGAACTGACCGCCACCACGGCGCCGGCCCCGGCGAGCGCCTGCTGTTTCCGCGCCAGGTTGCCGCGCATGTAAGGGATGAACGGCAACGCCAGCGGCCAGGCCGCGCCGGCCCGCGGCCGCACGCACCGCGTCATCATCGATGCCGAGCACGCCGGACACAGCCCCGGCGAGGCCGGGTCGTGGATGAGCGTCCCCCAGTAGCAGACAGGCCAGTAGTCGCGCACGGTGCAGACCACAGGCAGGCCGAGGGCCGCGCCGGCGGCGACCGCCGCGGGCGACGTCAGCACGTGCTGCGCGTGGATGATGTCGGCCTGCGTGTCGCCGGCCAGGGCGCGCAGCCTCGCGGCCGCATGCGCCCAGAGGCGCTCGTTCTTGAAGTAGTTGCGGACAAACGGCACCGCCGGCGCGAACTGCTCGATCGCGCGGACGCGGAACCCGTCGTACGACCGGCCGTGTTCGGCCGGCGACCCGGCGTGGGCCTGCACGATCGACACCTCGTGGCCGCGATCGCGCAGGCCGCGGGCCAGCTCGTACGTGCTCCAGCCGCTGCCGCCGCAGACGGGAGGAAAGGCGTCGGTCGCGACCAGGATGCGCATCATCGGCTCCGGCGCCCCATGGCCCGGCGGATCGCATCGTCCAGTGTCCGGCAGTGCGCCGCCCAGCTGAACTGCTCGCAGACGCGGCGGCGGGCCGCCTCGCCCAGGCGGCGGCGCTCGTCCTCGTGGCCGGCCGCGTACGCCAGCGCGTCCGCGAGCGCCCGGGGCGCCCGCGCGTCGTAGAGCAGGCGCTCGTGCTCCGGCCCGAGGATCCGCGCCAGGCGCGGGAGCGCGGGCGCGACCACCGGGAGGCCGGCCGCCATGTACTCGAACACCTTCAGCGGCGACCAGTAGAAGGCCAGCTGCAGCGGGGGATGGGCCGCGACATCGAACGGCGCGACGCCGATGTCCGAGGCCGCGAGACAGGCCGGCATCCGGTCGTGATCCACGGCTCCTGTGAACGTGACGCCGTCGATCCCCTCGGCCTCCGCCTTCGCCCGGGCAAGCTCCGGGCCGTCGCCGATGAGCACGGCGTCGAGGCCGCCGCACCCGGCGGCGCGCAGGTCGCGCATGGCCCTCACGAAGGAGACCGCGCCGTGCCACGCGCGGAACGCCCCGGCGAAGACCGCCACCAGCGCGCCGGGCCGCCGCGAGAACGGCACGGGCCCTCCCGCTCCGGGCGTGAACCGGTCCGTGTCGGCGCCCCACTCGATCTCGACGATGCGGTCGCGGGGGACGAACGCGGGCAGCACCTCCGCGGCGGGCGTCACGAGGAGATCGGCCATCCGGCATTGCCGGTCGCGCCAGCGGCGCATCGGTTCGACCAGCAGCGCCTTGTCGAGCCGCGCTTTCGGCGAGCCGGGATAATCGACCACCGGCGCGTTGACCTCCAGCACGGCAATCGCGCCGAGCGCCTGTGCCGCGCGCATGCCCTCGCCCCCGAAGTTGTGGTACCGCTCGATGATGACCTCCGCGCCGGCCCGTTCCGCGAACGCGCGGACGGCCTCGGCGCGGAAGACGCCGGAGGTGGCGAAGGCCGAGCGGCGGCGCCAGCGCGTGCCAGCGCGCCGGCCCCTCCGGGAACGGCCCCGGGCCCGGCGTCGTCAGGACGTCGACCTCGTGGCCGAGCGCGGCGAGGCCCGCGGCGACGGCGGTGACGTGAACCGATCCGCCCGTCGTGCCCGGCACGCGCTGGTCGAGGGCGGCGTAGACGATCCTCATGGGCGGCCGCTCCCGCCGCCGTCCCGGACGAGCAGGGCGAAGAAGGGGCCCGATCGCACGCGGCCGAACAGGACGAGGTCGAGCTTCATCACCCACGTGACGAGCCGCAGGCCCGCGTAGGCGGGGCCCCGGCGGTTGACGCGGGCCTTGGCGGCGGACCGCGCCTCGCGCGCCGCGTCGTTGGCGTCGAGCGAGCGCCCTTCGGCCGCTCCGCCGCGCGCCGCCCGTTTCGCCATCCAGTGCTCGCCGGCGCGCATGAGGATGTTCTCGACGAATCCGCCGACGAGCGGCGTGTAGTACCGGATGCGCGCGATGCGGAACCCGGCCGCGGCGACCGTGCGCTCGAGGTCGGGGATGTCGGCCAGCGGGTTGAGATGATCCGACTTGCGCAGGCGCTCGCGGGCCAGGTCCACCAGGCCGCGCCGCTCGAGCCATCGCGCCAGCCGGTTGATCTGCTTGAGGCCGCCGGCCAGCGCCGAGTTGCGCCGCACGTGGCTGTAGACGAACAGCTGGCCGCCGGGCGCGAGCACGCGCGCGGCCTCGCGCAGCACGTCGCCGAGCGCCTCGGGCGACAGGTGCTCGAAGACGTCGAGCGCGGAGGCTTTCGTGAACACGCCGTCGCCGAAGGGGAGCCGGCGCAGGTCGCCGAGCACGAGGTCCGCGCCTTCGCACGCCTCGCGCGCGAAGTACGGGCTGACGTCGATGCCCACCTGCGAGGCGCCGAGATCGGCGTTCCAGACGAGCGTCCGCCCGCTGCCGCAGCCCAGGTCCGCACACGATGTCGCCCGGGCCCGGCGCGAGGAACGACCGCAGCACGTCGTTCCGGATCTTCGCGGCCAGCAGCGGCGGCGTGACGTGCTCGTGGCGTGCGTCGGCGTGCAGCGCTTCGTCGAGGTACTTCGTCTGCTCCGCGAAACTCACGCCCGGGTGCAGCACGAGGTAGTCGGCTGTCGCGGCGAACTGGCGCCCGCAGGCGTCGCAGGCGACACCGGGCGGCGTGCCGCGGATGGCGCCGCCGCAATCCGGGCACCGCACCAGTTCCATCAGCCGCGCAGAAATCACGCCCGCCTCCCTGTCACCGCCTCGAGCAGCGCCTCGATGCGCCCGGCGCGCTTGTCCCAGGTCCACTCCCGCACGTCCTCGCGGGCCTGCGCCGCGAGGCGCGACGCCAGCGCCGCGTCGCCGAGCACCCGCGACAGGCCGGCCGCCAGCGCCCCGGCGCTGCCGGCCTCGACCAGGACCGCGTTCTCGTCCGGCCGCAGGATCTCGCGCAGCGCGGGCAGGTCCGACGCGACCATGGGCCGCCCCGACGCCATGTACTCGAACAGCTTCAGCGGCGACGTGTAGGCGGCCGACACGCGGCCCGGTGTGTTGGGCAGCACCAGCACGTCGGCCTGCCGCAGCAGTCCCGCGACCCGGGGCGGGTCCACCTGCCCGGCGAACGTCACGCGTCCCGGCGCCACGCGGCCGGCCAGCGCGCGGACGCGCTCGAGATCCGGCTCGCCCGCCAGCCCGCCGACGATGAGCGCGTGCACACCCGGCAGGCGCTCGATGGCCGCGACGAGCACGTCGGGCCCCTTCCACGGGTACAGATGCCCAGCGTATCCCACGACGGGGCCGCTCGTCGCGGCGGTCCGGCGCAGCCCGACATCCTCCACGGCCGGCACGCGCGCGCCGTCGGGCACGACCGCCAGGCGGGCGCGGGGGCCGAAACGCCCTTCGAGTTCGCGGGCCAGCGCCGCCGTGATGGTGATGTACCCGCCGGCGCGCGTCCACACCAGGCGCTCCCGGGCCTCGAGGCGCCGGCGCTTCGCCGGCGACAGGCCGCCTGGCCGTCGAGAGCATGTGCGGGAGGTCTTCCCCCACCGCCGGCGCGAAGCCGTGCGACTCGTAGACCACCGGCGCCCGCGCGGCGGGAGGCAGGCGGACGAGCAGGCCGGCGATGGTCAGGTCTCGCGTGAGGAGGACGTCGGCGCGCGAGCGGCCGAGCGACCGCCACACGCTGTGCGCCACGTAGGCGGCCCGCCGCGCGGCCAGCGCCGCCGGCACCCGCACGCGCTCGATCGTGAGCGCGCGGACCGGTGCGAGCCCGTAGTAGGCCCACGGGTCCCGCGGCGGCGCGGCGCTGTCGGGGCGGACCACCAGGTGCACCTCGTGGCCCCGGCACGCCAGCGCGTGGCAGGTCTCCATCGTCTGCACGCCGTTGGCGCGATCGAGCGGAAACCGGATGTCGGCGAAGTACCTGATGCGCAAGAGGCGACCCCGCGGGGTTACGACGGCCCGCCCGGCGGCGCGGGGCGATAAAAACTGCCCCGATCGAACACGTACCGGTACGCGAGGCCCGGCAGGCGTCGGGGGACCTCGACGAACGTATTGTAGGCGTTGCGCGGCAGATCGAGACGCTGGCGGTCCATCAGGCCCGCGCCGAACTGCACCATCAGCCCGAGGTTCCACCACACGCACAGGCCCGCGACAACGGCCGCGGGCACCCGGGCGCGCGAGCCGGCGAGGTGCGCGCCGAGCACCGAGAGGCCGATGACGCACGGCGCCGTCATCGCCACGAACCGGCGCTGCCCGAAGGCGCCGGCCACCGTCCAGCTCTCGACCGACCCGGCGACGTACACCTGGAGCAGCACGATGGCCAGCAGGCCGACGCCAATCCGGAGCGACGCCTCGCGGGGGCTCGAGGCGCCCGCCGCGGGCCCGCGCGCGCCGCCCGGCCGCGCGACCAGCAGCACGAGGCCTGCGACGGCAAGCAGGGCAAGCGGCGTCCAGAAGAAGAGGCCGTGCTCCGGTGAGAACAGCACGCCCGCGGCGTGCGGCGATGTCCACGTCATCTTGCGGCTGACAAGCGGCGATGGCCCCAGCCGGCCGTTGATCGCGAGGTACGCGGCCGCCTGCGGCAGGTAGACCAGGACCGCCGCCGCGGTGCCCGCCAGCGCCGGCCCGATGGCGCGCACGCGCCCGTTGCGCACCACGGCCCATGCCAGGTCGATGGCCGGCCCGATGACGACAAACGCGTCCTGCTCGCGGACCATGGCCATCAGGCCGGCGAGCGCGCCGAGGACGACCATGCCGGAGAGCGACCAGCGATCGCGGACGACGAGCCAGGCGAGGACGAACGCCGCGACGGCGAACGCGGAGGCGGCGTGCGCGAACCCGGGCGCGATGTACATGTAGAAGAGCAGCGGCGTGCCAAGGCCCGCGGCCGCGGCCGCGAGCGCGGTGTGCGCGCCGGCCGGGAGCCCCGCCGCCTCGAGCACCCGGCGCGCCGCGATCCACGCGAGCAGCAGGGCGAGCAGGCCGTACACGGCCGAGCCGATGCAGACCGCCGAGATGTACGGCGCCGAGTAGCCGTCGGCGGCGACGCTCGAGCCCGCCGCGCGGGCCAGCCGCACGCCGGCGTCGGCGGCGGCGTAGAACGGCGCCCACAGGATCGCCGACCCGATCGTGCCGAAGTTGCGCCGCAGGCCGGTCGCGGTGGCCGGCTCGATGAAGGTGGCGGCGAACATCGGGTCGCGCGTCGTGCCCGTCGCGTAGAACTGCCGGTACTCGTTGTCGAAGGAGACGTCGCGGTCGAACCACAGCGACCGCAGGAACGCGACATACTGCACTTCGTCGGACGCGTAGATCCGCCGCGTGACGCCGGGCAGCGTCAGCGCGGCGATCGCCGCGACGGCCAGCAGGGCCCGGGCCTCAGGCGCCGAACGCCAGGAACTGCAGAATCTGCGCAGCATTGAATCCCGCGTGACTGACCGCCGGCGCCACCAGGCTCCGGCGCCACAGGAAGATCGTGCCCCAGGCGAGGCCGAGCAGCGCCGTCACAATCGCGACGTCGTACCCCTGGATGATATGCCCGGTTCCGAACACGAGGCTGTAGAGCACCAGCCCGAGGCGGGCGCCGCCCAGGTGCTGGTCGAACCGGTGCAGCACGAAGGCCCGCTGCACCTCCTCCTTGAGCCCGCCGGTGAGGACGACCAGCGCGCCGAGGATCAGCGCGTCGCGCGGCGACTGGATGAGCGCCTCGAACGGGTTGGCGTCGACGTTGTGCAGCGCCGGCCAGGCGATCCGCAACGCGAGCATCACGAGGATGACGCCCCCGAAGACGACCGGGATGAAGCCGAGGCCCAGCCAGCATTCGCGCACCCATGGGCGCCGGCCGAGCAGCACGTCCGACACGCGCTCGCCGCCCGCGCGGATGCGCCACACCACGATCGCCAGCAGGAGGAGCATGTCGGCCGGCATCAGGACGAGCATGTACGTCATCGAGAGCGTGCCGTCCGCGCCGAAGGGCGCGAGCCCCGCGGCCATCAGCAGCGCGCCCAGGGCGAGCTGGGTCGGGAATCCCGATGCCGCGACCACTTCGAACACGGCTTTCGTCTGGGCGCCTGGCCGGGGTGCGGCGCGGGCGTCGTTTCCGGGCGCGGCCTCCGCCTCGGGCGCGGGCAGGAGGGTGTCCGGAGACGGCATCAGGAAGGCGATCCGGCACGATTGAGCGACTCTATCATGCGGGGGGCGCTCCGGCAGCAGGCGCGCCGGTCAGGCCCGGGCGCCGCCCGGGGGCGGGCCGGATCGGGCAGCAGCGGCTGCCGAAAAACGAAAATATAGCGAAAATAGCGATATTGCGCCACAATCCACACTCTATTGCGTATGACCTAAAGCCGGGACACAATATCTGGTGTATTCGCTCTTGACAGACGAGGAGCAAACGTCGCATATTAGCTCCTCGTTAACGCAAAGCTACGACGAGAACCTCCCAGCTTCTCGCCAGAGCGCGCAGCAACAGCAACAGCCGTTTTCGGTCGTGAGGTCGTTCGGGTCCCTTGGTCACGAGAGTCGCGAGTGATGAGGATGGGAAACCGATCACCTGGCTGCTGCGCTATGTTTGGAGCGCGGGTCCGGGCCTGTACGAGGAGGCTGGGGGCCGTCGTTTCGTGAAGGGTTGCAGTTCGATTCGGCGCGCCTGAGGAGCCCAGCCGCGCCGCCGTGTCGGAGGACGCATGGAGAGAGTTACGCCGAACGTGGGGCAGTCTGGCTCTATGACCGTCGAGCAGGGCGCGACGGCCGCGCACCGAGCGGCCAGCGACGCACCGGGCCTGGCGTACGTGCGGGTGTTCGCGCAGGCGGGCCGTGATCCCTACGAGGAGATCGCGTGGGACCTCCGGGACGCCGTCATCGCGAACGAGCGTGGCGAAGCCGTGTTCGAGCAGCGGGGCGTCGAGGTGCCCAGGTTCTGGTCGCAGCAGGCGACGAACATCGTGGTGTCGAAGTACTTCCGCGGCGCCGTGGGGACGCCCGACCGCGAGTGGAGCGTCAAGCAGCTCATCAGCCGCGTGGTCGACGCGATCTCCGGCTGGGCGCGGGAGCAGCGGTATTTCGCGGGCGACGCGGATCTGGAGGCCTTCAGCGACGACCTGCGGCACCTGCTCGTGCATCAGCAGGGGGCGTTCAACAGCCCGGTCTGGTTCAACTGCGGCATCGAGCCCCACCCGCAGATGTCGGCCTGCTTCATCAACTCCGTCGAGGACACGCTGGATTCCATCCTGACGCTGGCCAAGACCGAGGGCATGCTCTTCAAGTACGGCTCGGGCACGGGCACGAACCTGTCGAGCCTGCGTTCCTCGCGCGAGAGCCTGGCGGGCGGCGGCACCGCGTCGGGCCCGGTCTCGTTCATGAAGGGCTACGACGCGTTCGCGGGCGTGATCAAGTCGGGCGGGAAGACGCGGCGCGCGGCGAAGATGGTGATCCTCAACGCCGAGCACCCGGACGTGGTCGAGTTCATCACCTGCAAGGTCGACGAGGAGAAGAAGGCGTGGGCGCTCATCGACGCCGGGTATGACGGCTCGTTCACGGGCACGGCGTACGGCTCGGTCTTCTTCCAGAACTCGAACAACAGCGTGCGCGCGACCGACGACTTCATGCGCGCCGTGATCGACGACGGGCCGTGGCAGACGCGCGCGGTGAAGGACGCGTCCCGGGTGATGGACACCTACAAGGCCCGCGACATCATCCGGCAGATCGCCGAGGCGACGCACGTCTGCGGCGACCCGGGGATGCAGTTCGACACGACGGTGAACGAGTGGCACACCTGCCCGAACTCGGACCGCATCAACGCGTCGAACCCGTGCTCCGAGTACATGTTCCTCGACGACTCGGCGTGCAACCTCGCCTCGATCAACCTGATGCGGTTCGTCGACGCGCGCGGCGAGTTCGACGTCGAGGCCTTCCGGGCCGCGGTCCGCGTGTTCGTCACCGCGCAGGAGATCATCGTCGGCAGCGCCAGCTACCCGACGAAGGCGATCGAGCGCAACAGCTTCGACTACCGGCCGCTCGGCCTCGGGTACGCCAACCTCGGCGCGCTGCTGATGTCGCGCGGCCTGCCGTACGACAGCGACGCCGGCCGCGCGTACGCCGCCGGGATCACCGCCCTCATGACGGGCGAGGCCTATGCCCAGTCGGCCCGCATCGCCCGCGACCAGGGAGGGCCGTTCACCGGCTTCGAGAAGAACCGGACGCCGTTTCTCCGCGTCATGCGCAAGCACCGCGACGCCCTGCGCGACATCAACGCGGCCTACGTGCCGGCCAACCTGCGCGACGCCGCGCAGCAGGCGTGGGACGAGGCCGTCGAGATCGGCGAGGAGCACGGCTACCGCAACGCCCAGGCCACCGTGCTGGCGCCCACCGGCACGATCGGCTTCATGATGGACTGCGACACCACCGGCATCGAGCCCGACATCGCGCTCGTCAAGTACAAGAAGCTCTCCGGCGGCGGCCTGATGAAGATCGTCAACACCACGGTGCCCTCGGCCCTCGCCAGGCTGGGCTACCCCGAGGCCCAGGCCAGGGCCATCGTGGACCACATCGACGCGCACGAGACCATCGAAGGCGCCCCGTACCTCAGGGAGAAGGACCTGCCGGTGTTCGACTGCGCGTTCAAGCCGGCGAAGGGCCAGCGCGCCATCCACTACATGGGCCACGTCAGGATGATGGGCGCCGTGCAGCCGTTCATCTCCGGGGCGATCTCCAAGACCGTCAACGTCCCGAAGGACGCGACGCCGGACGACATCATGCAGGCGTACATCGAGTCGTGGCGCCTCGGCGTGAAGGCCATCGCCATCTACCGCGACGGCAGCAAGCGGATGCAGCCGCTGAACACCTCGAAGGACGCCAGGAAGGAGGCGCCCGCCGCCCCGGCCGCCCCCGTCGCCGCGCATCCCATCCGGCGGAAGCTGCCCGAGGAGCGCCAGGCCATCACCCACAAGTTCGACATCCAGGGCCACGAGGGCTACATCACCGTCGGCCTCTACGAGGACGGGATGCCGGGCGAGCTCTTCCTCGTGATGGCCAAGGAAGGCTCCACGATCTCCGGGTTCGCCGACGCCTTCGCGCAGGCCATCTCCTACGCCCTCCAGTACGGCGTGCCGCTGAACGTGCTGGCCGACAAGTTCAGCCACATGCGCTTCGAGCCCTCGGGCATGACGAAGAACCCGCAGGTGCGCTTCGCCAAGTCCATCGTCGACTACGTGTTCCGGTGGCTCGCGACCAAGTTCCTGTCCGCCGACGCGCAGTACCGCATGGGCGTCAACGTGGCCGAAGCCTCGCCCGCGCCGACCGAAGCGGAGCAGCTCAAGCTCGGCGTGATCGTCGCCCCCGGCGCCCAGCCCAGGCCCGCGTCGGTGGCCGAGATGTCCACCGTGCAGAACCAGGAAGACGCGCCGCCCTGCAGCATGTGCGGCTCGATCATGGTCCGCAGCGGCAGCTGCTACAAGTGCGTGAACTGCGGCAGCACGAGCGGGTGCGCGTAGGGAAGAAGACAGAAGACAGAAGACAGAAGACAGAAGGCGCGACAGTAGCCAGCATTCAGTAGTCAGTAGCCAGTAGCAAGCCAGAGACACAGCGGGCCGGCGGGTCACGAGACCCGGCCGGCCCGTTCTTTCGCGCGAGCGCCTGGCGTCGCTATTCGTCGAGGGGACGCGTGTTGGTCTCCCGCATCGGCCACATGATCAGCAGCCCGATGGCGCCGTAGAGCATGATGTAGTACGCCGGCGCCAGCGGGTGGCCCAGCGTTTCGATCAGCCAGGAGGACACGAGCGGCGCGGTGCCGCCGGCCAGGGCCAGCGTGATGCTGTACGCGAAGCTCATCGACGTCACGCGGGTGCGCAGCGGGAAGATCTCGACGACCATCGCGCCCTGCAGCCCCAACGCCATGCCGATCGGGACCGCGAGCAGGATCTGGCCGGCCGCAAACGCCTGCGGCGATCCGTACAGCATCAGGCGCAGCGACAGGTAGATCAGCGCCATCATCGCCGCGGTAATCGTCATCATCAGCTTCCGGCGGCCCACCTTGTCGGAGAGCCACCCGCCGAGCGGCTTGCACGGCAGCACGACGAGGAACAGCACCAGCGTGTTCACGAGCAGGAACGCGGCGCCGCCTTCGCCGCCCAGGCTCTTCCGCCGCTCCACGGCATACGTGAACGTCAGGTAGTAGGCCGCGTTGGTCATCGCGACGATGCCGAAGGTCTGGAGGATGGGGAGCCAGTCCGCCGCGAGCGAAGGCAGGAGCGGGGCTCGCACGGCGGCGGCCTTCATCCCTTCCGCCGTCTCGGTGATGCCGCGCCGCAGCAGGTAGCCGACGATCAGGAACACGACGCTGCCGACGAACGGAATCCGCCAGCCCCAGCTGGTGACCTGATCGGGTGGCAGCCACACGTTCACGAGCCACGCCGCGCCCGATCCGAGGATGAACCCGATGGTCGTGCCGGCGGCCGTCGAGCTGCTCACGAGGCCGCGCATGAGCGGCGATGACTGCTCGGTGGTATAGACCATCGACCCGGTGAACTCCCCGCCCAGCGAGAAGCCCTGGATGAGCCGCATCAGCATGAGGAGCAGGGGCGCGGCGACGCCGACCTGCGCGTAGGTCGGCAGCAGACCGAGGATGAGCGTCGCGCCCCCCATCAGGGCAATCGAGAGTGTCAGCAGCGCCCGCCGCCCGATGCGATCGCCGACAGCGCCCAGGACCAGGCTGCCCACCGGCCTGGCGAGGAAGCCGAGGGCGAACACGCCGAACGCCAGCAACTGCTGCGCCGCGGGGCTCGACTCCGGAAAGAACTGTCTGCCGATGTCGCTGGCGAAGTAGCCGTACACGGCGAAGTCGAACCACTCGAGGACGTTGCCGATGAGGCCGGCGAGTGCGGTGCGAAGCGCCGACTGGCGGTGGACGGGTGCAGTGGTCATTCGGTCCCTTTCACGGAGCGTCCGATTCTACACCGGCCCGGGTATCGTGCCGGCGTACCTCTGCTTCCGGCTGCGGGAAGCGTTCGGTATATGAGCAATTCAGTAAGAGTTAAATCAGAGCCAACCGGGCCAGTGTCGGTCTGACCAAGGAGCCATCCTCGAGGACGCTCGGCTCGGCACGCTCAGTGTTCCTTAGTAATTGCGCGCACCTGGAATCTGTAGCCGACGAATGGCGACCTAATATCCGACGATTCCGGTAAGGGTAAAAATTGGCCCTCATTGAGGCGAGAACTGCTACAGTCATGAGGCGGTCCCGATGGGTGCCTCGACGAGGCGCCACCCGTCCCTCTTCGGTCCCAGTTCGTTCCCATTCGCCGCCCCGGGGAGCAGCCATTACCGCCGCAGACTGGATGGCAAGCCCGCGCCATGTGCTCGGGTGATCCGCGGCGGCCGGTTGCGTCTGGTGGCGTCATGACCTCGCACGGGTGGTTCTGGGCTTCCTTCCTCGCGCTCTTCCTCGTGGTGTTCGTCGTCGACATGTACGTGACGGGGCACCGGAAGCGGTCGCTCACTCCCCGCGCGGCCCTCCGGTGGACGGCGCTGTGGATGGGTGTCGCCCTCGCCTACGCGGCGGCCATTTACCTGCTGTACCCCCAGGCCCCCGGCAGCACGGCCAGGACCGGCACGCAGGTCATGCTCAAGTTCGTGTCGGGCTACCTCACCGAGTACCTCGCTCTCGGTCGACAACCTCTTCGTCTTCCTCATGATCTTCTCGATGATGGGGGTGAGCGAGCGCCTCCAGCCGACGCTGCTCAAGGCGGGCATCCTGCTGTCGATCGTCCTCCGGGTCGTGTTCATCGCGGCCGGCATGGGCATCGTGCAGCGGTTCCACTGGGTCATGTACGGCTTCGGCGCCATCCTCCTCTGGACCGCGTACAAGATGGCGTTCACCAATGACGAGGAGGAAACGGACCCCCGGCAGAACATCCTCTACCGGGCCGCCTCGCGGTGGCTGCCCGTCGACCCGGACCCGGACGCGCCGCGCTTCTTCTCGCGGATCGACGGCAGGCTCCACGTCACCGTCATGTTTCTCGTCTTCCTGGTGATCGGGTCCACGGACGTGCTCTTCGCCGTCGACTCGATTCCGGCCATCATCGGCGTCATCCGTGAGGGCGCCAGCAACGTGCTGACGCCGGGCGACGAGCGCTTCGTGGCCGTCACCTCCAACGTGTTCGCCGTCATGGGCCTGGTGTCGCTGTTCTTCGCCCTGCGTGGCATCATGGAGATGTTCCGCTACCTGAAGGCCGGCGTCTCCGTGATCCTGTTCTTCATCGGCGCCAAGATGTCGCTCGGGTTCGTGCCGGCCGTGGAGGTGTTCTTCAAGCACCATTCGTGGGTGTCGCTGGCCGTGGTCGTCACCACCCTGGCCGCCTCGATCGGCCTGTCGATGATCATCACAAGGGAGAGCGGCGCCGCCCCCGCCGAGGAGAGAGAAGCATGACCGCGCAGGACCTGCTCCCTGCCCTGATGACCATCTCCTGGCAGCAACTGGTGATGATGGGCGTCGGTCTCACCCTGATCTATCTCGCGATCGCCAAGAAGTACGAGCCCACGCTGCTCCTGCCGATGGGGTTCGGCACGCTGCTGGTGAACGTGCCGCTCTCGTCCGCCGTCGGACCGGACGGCGCGCTGACGCTGTTCTTCCAGGCCGGCATCGCCACCGAAGCCTTCCCGCTCCTGATCTTCATCGCGATCGGCGCCATGATCGACTTCTCGCCGCTGTTCGTGCGGCCGTTCCTCCTGCTCTTCGGCGCGGCCGCACAGTTCGGCATCTTCGCCACGATGGCCGTGGCCGCGATCCTGGGATTCGACCTGAAGCAGGCGGCCTCGATCGGGATCATCGGCGCCGCCGACGGCCCGACGTCCATCGTGGTGGCCAGCCGGTTCGCCCAGGACCTGCTCGGGCCGATCTCCGTCGCCGCCTACTCCTACATGGCGCTGGTCCCGATCATCCAGCCGCCGGTCGTCCGCGCGCTGACCACGCGGCACGAGCGGATGATCCACATGCCCGTGCACGGCAAGAAGGTCTCGAAGACGGCGCTCATCCTCTTCCCGATCGTCGTGACCCTGTGCGCCGCGATGGTGGCGCCCTCGTCGACCGCGCTCATCGGCTTCCTCATGTTCGGCAACCTCATCCGCGAGTGCGGCGTGCTGAACAAGCTCTCGCTGGCGGCCCAGAACGAGCTGGCCAGCCTCGTGACGATCCTGCTCGGCATCAGCATCTCGTCCACCATGGCCGCCGAGCGCTTCGTGCGCCTCGACACGCTGATGATCATCGGCCTGGGCCTGCTCGCGTTCATCTTCGACACGGCCGGCGGTGTCCTGTTCGCGAAGGCCATCAACCTCCTCCTGCCGGCGGAGAAACGCATCAACCCCATGCTGGGCGCCTGCGGGATCTCCGCGTTTCCGATGTCGGCGCGGGTCATCCACGGGATGGGACAGAAGGAAGACCCGACCAATTACCTGCTGATGCCGGCGGTGAGCGCCAACGCCAGCGGCCAGATCGGATCGGTCGTGGCCGGGGGGCTGCTGCTGTCGCTCGTGCCCCTGTTTCTGTGACCCGGCACGAAGGAAGGACGACATGAGTGCACTGGATGCGGCGCTGAAGATCGGGGCCCTCGGCATGGGGGGCGTGTTCGGCTTCATGGTGCTCTTCTACGTGGCGATCCGGCTGATCGACTTCTGGTACCCGTGGAGAGAAGGCCACGAAGAGGAGCGGTAGCCCCCAGCCCCGAATCCTGAGTCCCGAGCCCCTAGTCCCGAGTCTCGAGCCCCGAGTATGATCCGCCCATGCGCATTCACATCGAGCGGAGACACCTCGCCATCGGAACCCGCAGGCTCGGCTGCCTCGCCGCGGGGTCGTTCCCGGCCAGGAACACCATCGTCTTCCTGCACGCGTTTCCCCTGCACGCAGGGATGTGGCTGCCGCAGTTGCGGGCGCTGCCCGAGGACTGGTCTGCGGTGGCGCCGGACTTCCGGGGGTTCGGCGAATCGGACGCGGATGAGAGCGGGCTCGACCGGGCCGACGCGCGCCTCGAGGACTATGCCGACGATGTCGCGGCCCTGCTCGACGCGATGGGCGTCGGGCGCGCGGCCGTGTGCGGATGCTCGATGGGCGGCTACGCGGCCTTCGCCCTGCTGCGCCGCTGGCCGGGCCGCGTGAGCGGCCTGCTGCTGGCGGACACCCGCGCGACGGCCGATGCCGAGGCCGCGCGCGCCTCGCGGGCGGCGATGCTGGACCTGCTCGATCGCGAGGGGCCCTCGGCCGTGGCCGCCGGGATGCGGCCGAAACTCGCCGGGCCGACATCCTTCGCGCGGCGCCCGGCCGTGCTGGCCCGGATCGACAGCCTGATGGGCGGCGCCACCGCCCGCGGTATCGGCTTCGCTGTCGCCCGGATGCTGAACCGGCCGGATGCGACGGAGGACCTGGCGGCCTTCCGCGGCCCGGTGAGCGTCGTCGTGGGCGAAGAGGACGCGCTGACGCCGCCCCAGGAAGCCGCGTCGATGGCGGCCGTCGCGGCGGGATCCGCGCTTGTCAGGATCGCCGGCGCCGGCCACCTCTCGAATCTCGAAGCCCCGGACGCCTTCAACGCCGCCATGCGCGACTGGCTGGATCGAGTGGCGGCCCTGACGTCGTGATAGGGCCGCTCCTTGCCCGCATCCCCTAGTCCCGAGCCCCTGAGTCCCGGACACCGACATGGATCTCCACCTCACCGACAAGATCGCCATCATCACCGGCTCGAGCCGGGGCCTCGGTCTCGCCAGTGCCACGGCGCTCGCGCAGGAAGGCTGCCGCGTCACGCTGTCGGCCCGCAGCGCCGGCCGCCTGTCGGAAGCGGCGGCCGAGGTCGGGGCCGCGTGCGGCGACCCCTCGCGCGTCTTCGCCGTGCAGGCCGATGTCGCCACCGTCGAAGGCGTGTCGGCGCTGGTCGACCAGACCGTCGCGCGGTTCGGCGGCCTGGACATCCTGGTGAACAACGTCGGCCTCGCGCGCGGCGGCGATCTGCTGGCCACGACCGACGCCGACTGGCAGGAGGCGATCGACCAGACGCTCATGCCGGCGGTTCGCGCATCGAAGCTCGCCGTCCCGCACATGAAGCGGCGTGGCGGCGGCGTCATCCTGATGATCGCGTCGATCTTCGGCCGCGAGACCGGCGGCCGCATGACGTACAACGCCGTCAAGGCCGCCGAGATCAGCCTGGCCAAGTCGCTCGCCCAGCAACTCGCCCGCGACAACATCCGTGTCAACAGCATCGCCCCGGGCTCGATCCTGTTCCCCGGCGGGTCCTGGTGGAAGCGGCAGCAAGCCGATCCGGAAGGCATCGCCGAGTTCGTGCGCCGCGAACTGCCGTTCGGCCGCTTCGGCACGCCTGAAGAGGTCGGCCGCGTCGTCGCCTTCCTGGCGTCCCCCAACGCCAGCTGGGTGAGCGGCGCCAGCATCGTCGTCGACGGCTGCCAGTCGCGGTCGCTGATCTGAAAGGTCTCGATGATCGAGCCACTGGATTACGAGGCCGTCGGCTTCATGTCGGGCCTCGAAGTGCACCAGCAGCTGCTGACCGCCCACAAGCTCTTCTGCCGCTGCCCCGGCGGGCTCTACACCGAGACACACGACGGCGAGGTGCTGCGCCACATGCGGCCCACGCTGTCGGAGCTGGGTGAGTACGACGGCACGGCGCTGATGGAGTTCAAGACGAAGAAGGAGATCATCTATCTCCTGAACCATCTCAACGTCTGCACGTACGAGATGGACGACACGCCGCCGTTCCTCGTGAACCAGGAGGCGATCGACATCAGCATCGAGCTGTGCCTGATGATGCACCTGGACATCATCGACGAGGTGCACATCGCCCGGAAGCAGTACCTCGACGGCTCGATCCCGACCGGATTCCAGCGCACGGCGATTGTCGGCATGAACGGCTGGATGCCGTTCAGGGGCCGGCGCCTCACCGTCACGCACGTGAGCGTGGAGGAGGACTCGTGCCGCGAGGTCTCCGACAAGGGGCACCGCATCGTCTGGCGCACGGACCGCCTGGGCATGCCCCTCACCGAGACCGTGACCGGGCCCGAACTGCGCACCCCGGACGAGGTGCGTGAGGCGATCCTGCTGTGCGGCATGACGGCGCGATCGACGCGCCGCGTGCGGACCGGGATCGGCGCCAGCCGCCAGGACGTGAACGTGTCGGTCCGCGGAGGAAGCCGCGTCGAGATCAAGGGCGTGCCCAGGGCCGGGCTGGCGGTGAAACTGGTCCACAACGAGGGTGTCCGCCAGTACAACCTGCTGAAACTGCGCGACCAGTTGCACAGCCGCGGCCTCACGGCGCCCGACTCGATCCGCGTCGACGCGTGCGACGTCTCGGACCTCTGGACAGGCGTGGACCTCGGCTTCATCCGCCGCGCGCTCGAGTCGGGCGGCAGGGTGTTGGCGGTCCGCGTCGCCGGCGTGGCGGGCCTCGCCCAGCACCCCACCCAGCCCGACACCACCTTCCTCGACGAACTGGCCGGGCGCATCCGGGTGATCGCCTGCCTCGACGACGCGCCGATTGTCTTCTCGGGCGCGCTCTTTCCGCAGTTCCAGGGACGGAACCTGGTGCTCGATCGCGTCCGCAAGCGCGCCGGCGTCGGGGTGAACGACGATGTGTTCGTCGTGTTCGGGCCGGAGGGCGACGTGCGGACCGCCGCGGACGAGATCAGGCTCCGCTTCGCCGACGCCACCGCCGGCGTGCCCAAGGAGACCCGCCAGGCGCTCATCGGCGGCTACACGACGTTCGAGCGCATCCTGCCGGGGCCCGATCGGATGTACCCCGACACCGACTCGCCGCCGACGCGCGTGACCGAGGCGCGCGTGGCGGCCATCAGGGCCGGCCTCAAGCCCGCGCCGTGGGACCGCTTCGGGCGCTATGGCGCCTGGCGGGTGCCCGAGGAGACGACGCACTTCCTCATCCGCCGCGGCGGCGCGGACATCCTCGATGCCGTCGTGGAGAAGACGGGCGTGGACGCGCTGACGGCCGCCATCATGATTGGCCAGCGGGCGAAGGCCCTCGCGCGAGCGGGCATCCCGGTCCAGAGGCTCGGGGCGTCCGAATGGGTCGACGTGTTCGACCTCTACACGGACGGGCGGATTCCGCGCGAAGCCGTGCCCGTCGTGGCGAGCCGCATGGCGAAGGACGGTCTGCGGGCCGCCGAAGCCGCCGCGGCCGAGGGCATCGCGCTCGTCGCGGGCGACGTGTGGCAGCGCGACCTGGGCGGTCTCGGCATGGACGGCTACCTGGCCGGCAAGACCGACGGCAAGGACAAGCGCCTCCGGTTCCTGGCCGGCCGCGCCATGAAGCAGCTCAAGGGACGGGCGCCCGCGAAAGACGTGGCCGCCTGGCTGGCCGGCCGGCTCGAGGAGATCGCGCGATGAGCATCCCGATCGCAGAACGGGCGGACCGGCTCCAGGGATACCGCGGCCCGACGGCGGAGGTCCTGGACAGGTTCCAGGTCGGCGTCTGGAGCGAGGTGGAAGTCACCAACGACGAGGGCTCGGTCTTCGCGGGCGTCATCCTTCCGCGCAACGAGACCTGCGACGACCTGCACGTCGTCATCAAGCTCTTCAACGGGTACAACGTCGGCGTGGCCGCGCACCGCATCGTGCGGGCGGTGGAGACGGGCTACCGCAAGGCGGTGTACAAGATTCCCGAGAAGGACTTCCCGTTCGATCCGCGCAAGAAGAACGTCACCCTGCTCGGCACCGGCGGGACCATCGCGAGCCGGCTCGACTACCGGACCGGCGCGGTGATCCCGGCGTTCACGCCCGGCGAGCTGTACGGCGCCGTGCCGGAACTGGCGGACATCGCGAACCTGACCACCAAGAAGCTCTTCGGCGTCTTCAGCGAGAACATGGGGCCGGTGCAGTACAAGGCGCTGGCCATCGCCATCGGCGAGGAGATCGAGAAGGGCGCCGACGGCATCGTCATCGGCCACGGCACCGACACGATGGCGCACACCGGCGCCATCCTGAGCTTCATGGTGCAGCACTCGCCCGTGCCGATCGTGCTCGTGGGCAGCCAGCGATCGTCGGATCGGCCCTCGTCGGACGCGGCGCTGAACCTGATGAACGCCGTGCGGACGGCCGCCGAGTGCGACATCGCCGAAGTGATGCTGTGCATGTTCGGCCCCACCTCCGACAACTACGACCTGCTGCACCGCGGCACCAGGTGCCGCAAGATGCACTCGAGCTACCGGAGCACCTTCCGCACCGTCGGCGCGACGCCCATGGCGACCGTCGCCCGGTACCCGCACGAGAACGGCAGCCACTTCACCTACCTCACGCAGGACTTCGTCCGGCGCGACCAGCACGCGCAAGCCCGTCATCACGCCGGTGTTCGACGAGAAGGTGACCATCCAGTACTACTACCCGAACTTCAACCCCGACATCATCGACGGGCTGTCGTCGATGGGCTACCGGGGCATGGTCATCGCCGGCACCGGGCTCGGGCACGTCAACAAGCCGATCTACCCGGCCATCCAGCGGGCCATCGAGAAGGGGATGACGGTCGTGATGACCGTCCAGACGCTGTGGGGCTTCGCGCAGATGTACGTCTACGACACCGGGCGCGACCTGCTCGATCTCGGCATCATTCCCCTCGACAACATGCTGCCGGAGACCGCCTTCATGAAGCTGTCGTGGGTGCTCGGCCAGACCGACGACCCGGCCCGCATCAGGGAGATGATGACCACCTCCGTGAACCACGAGATCACGCCGCGCGAGCCGCACAACGGGTACCTGATCCTCCAGGGCGGGCTGCCGGAGGTGGACGCCTTCGTCCTCCGGCACTGGAAACGGTCAACTCAGGGGACAGCCCCTTTGGGACTTTCGCCTCTTGATCGGTACCGGGGCGGCTGGTCACGATCGCCGGTATGCCCATGCAGCCGAGGCTTCCCCGGGGCGACGAGAAGCGCGACGCGGCGCTCGACCTGGCGCTCCGGGAGGTGGTGCCGGGCCAGGGCGCGATGGAGCGGGCCGACCAGCCCGACGGCTTCATCACGGCCATCCGCCGGGTGCCCGCCGAGCGACGCCCGCTACGAGGACTTCCCGGCGGGCATCGACCCCCGGCTGCGCGCGGCCCTCGCCCGGCGGGGCATCGACCGGCTCTACACCCACCAGGCCCGCGCGATCGAGCACGCGCTCGCCGGCCGGCACGTGGTGGTGACGACGCCGACGGCGTCGGGGAAGACGCTCTGCTACAACATCCCCGTGATGAACGGGATCCTCGCCGATCCCGCCACGCGGGCCCTGTACCTGTTTCCGACGAAGGCCCTCGCGCAGGATCAGCTCGCCGAACTCGACCGGCTGTCGCAGGAGATCTCGCGGGCGGCGGACGTCGAGGTCGGCGTGTTCACCTACGACGGCGACACGCCGCAGGACGCGCGGCGCGCCATCCGCGGCCGCGCGCACGTCGTCCTGACCAACCCCGACATGCTGCACTCGGGCGTGCTGCCGCACCACCCGAAGTGGGCCAAGCTCTTCGAGAACCTCCGCTACATCGTCATCGACGAGCTGCACGCGTACCGCGGCGTGTTCGGCAGCCACCTGGGGAACGTGCTGCGGCGGCTGCGGCGCGTGTGCGAGCACTACGGGTCGTCGCCGACGTTCATCTGCTCGTCGGCGACGATCGCCAACCCGGTGGAGCTGGCCGAGAGCCTGGCCGAGCGGCCGTTCGAGCTGGTGGAGGAGAGCGGCGCGCCGCGCGGCGAGAAGTGGCTCGTGTTCGTGAACCCGCCCATCGTGAACCGGCAGCTCGGCATCCGCCGGTCGTACATCTCGCAGGCGCGGTCGGTGGCCCTCGAGTTCCTGAACAAGGGCCTGCAGGTGATCGTGTTCGCGCAGAGCCGGCTCTCGACGGAGATCCTGACGCGGTACCTGAAGGACGCGCACGAGGGCGCGCCGGGGGCGTCGGATGTGATCCGCGGGTACCGCGGCGGGTACCTGCCGCACCGGCGGCGCGAGATCGAAAAGGGGCTGCGCGACGGCACCGTGCGCGGCGTCGTGTCAACCAACGCCCTCGAGCTCGGCATCGACATCGGGGCGCTCGACGTCGCGGTGCTGGCGGGCTATCCGGGCACGATTGCGTCCACGTGGCAGCGCTTCGGCCGGGCCGGGCGCAGGGCCAGCCGATCGGCGGCGGTCATGGTGGCGTCGAGCGCGCCGCTGGACCAGTTCGTGGTCCGCCACCCGTCGTACTTCTTCGACGCGTCGCCCGAGCACGCCCTCATCAACCCGGACAACCTGCAGATCCTGGTGGATCACATCAAGTGCGCGGCGTTCGAGCTGCCGTTCACGACCAGCGAGGCGTACGGCCGGGAGAACCTGCAGGAGATCCTCGGCATCCTGTCGGAGGAGGGCTTCGTCCACCTCAGCAAGCCCGGCGCGGCCGAGGATGCGACCGGCCACTGGCACTGGACGAACGAGTCGTACCCGGCTGACGCCGTCAGCCTGCGCACCGTGTCGTCGGACAACTTCGTCGTCGTGGACAAGACGGACACGACGCGCGTCATCGGCGAGACCGACTTCAACACCGCCCTCGAGATCCTCCACGAGAAGGCCATCTACATCGTGGAGGGCCGGCTGTACCAGGTGGAGGAGCTCGACTTCGAGGGCCGCAAGGCCTACGTCAGGCACATCGACTGCGACTACTACACCGACGCGATCACGAACAGCCGCGTCACGCCGCTCGACACGGCGGCGACGTCGGGCGAGCGGCCGCGGGCGCTGCCCGCGCACGGCGACGTGCACGTCGTCTCGCGCGTGGTGGGGTTCAAGAAGATCAAGTTCTACACGAACGAGAACGTCGGGTCGGGCGAGCTCGACCTGCCCGAGCGCCAGATGCACACGACGTCGTACTGGCTGACCATCCCGCGCGAGTTGATCACCGCGCTGCCGTTCAGCGGCGACGACCGCCGGGACGGCGTCGTCGGCATGTCGCACGCGATGCGCCAGGTGGCCCAGCTGCTGCTCATGTGCGACGCGCGCGACATCGGCATCTCGATCGGCCCCGCGCGGGAAGCCACGGAAGACGGGCAGGCGCCCGGCGCCGCCGGCCCGGCCGCGTCGTGGAGCCCGGCGCTCCAGGACGGCGACGAGCCGCGGGTGTTCATCTACGACAACTACCCGGGCGGCATCGGGTTCAGCGAGCCGCTGTTCCGGATGCACGGCGACCTGGTGGCGCGCACGCGCGAACTCATCGCCGGGTGCCCCTGCGAGTCCGGCTGCCCGTCGTGCGTGGGGCCGCTCGGGGACGTGGGACGCGAACGCGAAGGAGGTCGCGCTGGAGATCCTCGCGCGACTTGACAGTAGCCAGTAGCCAGAGAAGCCAGAAGCCAGAAGGACGCCCCATTGATGCACTTCGACCGACGAGCCGGTCTGCTTCCGGCTTCTGACAATCGTCAGTTGGCCCTTCTGGCTTCTGACTTCTGACGAGCCGCGCGATGCCCTCGACCCCTCCCGCCTCTCGTCCCGCCTGAGGGAACTGCTGCGCTCCACGCCGGCGCCGCCGGCGCGCGCGACTCGCGGACCGCTACGAGCGGCGCCAGCGGCCGGCGCGCGGGAACTGACGTACGAGGCCGAGGGGCGACGGCCTGCTCGGCGCGGCAGATCGCGGCTGCGTCGTCCTCGAGCGCCACTACGACCTGGAGATGCCGCACGGCCGCCAGGCGGTGGCGGAGTATGGCGAGACGCTGGCCCGCTCGCCTGCCGGCCCTGGCCGTGCTGGCGGCCGACGAGCGGGCCGCGGCGGCGCCTCGTGAGGCGCGGCCCGTCCGCCTGGAGTGGGGCGCGGGCCGGGGAGCCGCCGACGATCGGCGGCGCGTCGGCGTCCCGACAGCGGGCCCGCTGCTGTTCTTCGACCTCGAGACGACAGGCCTCAGCGGCGGCGCCGGGACGCTGGCCTTCCTGGTCGGGTGCGGGTACTTCGACGACGACGGATTCCATACGCGGCAGCTCTTCCTGAGCGGCTACGAGGCCGAGCGCGAGGTGCTCGACGCGCTGACGGCCCTGGCCGGGCGCTTCGGCGGCCTGGTCACGTTCAACGGCCGCACCTTCGACGTGCCGCTCATCGAGACGCGCTACCTCTTCCATCGCCTCGAGTCGCCGTTCGCGGACATGCCGCACTTCGACATGCTGCACCCGGCGCGCAAGCTCTGGCGGCGGCGGAACATCGCGCAGCCGTCCCACCGCGAGCGCTGGTCCGGCGGACGGCCCGGCGAGGGCGCGAGCTGCGCGCTCGGCGCGCTCGAGGAGGCCATTCTCGGCGTCGAGCGCGTCGGCGATGTGCCGGGGTTCGAAATCCCGTCGAGGTACTTCCACTACCTGCGCACGGGCGACCTGGCCCCGCTGGAGCCGGTCTTCGAGCACAACCGGCTCGACCTCCTGTCGCTCGCGGCGATTACCGCCATCGCCGCCCGCATGGCCGGCGAAGGACCGGCCGGCGCCCCGACGCCCCACGAGGCGCTGGCGATGGGCCGGATCTACGTGCGCCTCGGACGGTGCGACGAGGCCGAGACGTGCTTCGCGCGCGCGGGCGGGACTCGGCGCCGCGCCCTGGGACGCCCGGTCGATCGACCCCGAGATCCGGGCGGACGCCCTGCGGCAGCTCGCGATCGAGCGGCGCCGGAGGCATCGCTACGCGGAGGCCGCGGAGGCGTGGCGGCACCTGCTCGAGGCGGGCGCCGGGGCCGCCGTCGCGCAGGAGGCGCGCCGCGCCCTGGCCATCCACCACGAGCATCGGGCGCGCGATCTCGATGAGGCGCGCCGGCAGGCCGAGCAGGCCCTCGCGTCCGAACGGGATCACGCGGAGGCCGACGCGCTCCGCCATCGGATCGCCCGCCTCGACCGCAAGCTCGGTCGGCGATAGAATCCACGGATGGCCGTTCCGACGTACCGACTCCGCCGTCTCGTCCTGGCCGCGACCGCGGCCGTCCTGTGCGCCCTGACCGCGACCGCCCTCGCCCAGCGCGGCGCCATGACGCCCGAGCTCGCCGAGCGCCGATGGGCCATCGAGAAGGAACTCGCCTCCATCGCCGTCGTCGAGCGCAAGGTGATGCTGCCGATGCGCGACGGCGTGCGCCTGGCCACCGACATCTACCGCCCGAAAGACGCGTCCGTGAAGGTGCCGACGATCTTCGTGCGCACGCCCTACAACTTCAACTTCTGGGACGTGCGCAACGGCGTGCCGGGCGACATGACGGCCGCGCTGACGGCCGTCAAGCGCGGCTACGCCTACGTCGTGCAGAACGAGCGCGGCCACTTCTTCTCCGAAGGGCCACTACGACATCCTCGGATCGCCCGCCGACGGGTACGACACGCTCGACGTGGATTTCGACGCAGCCATGGTCGAACGGCAAGGTCGGCACGACCGGGTGCTCGTCGACGGCCGAGTATCAGATGGGCGTGGCCGCGCTGGGGCACCCGGCGTTCGCCGCGATGAACGTGCAGGGCTTCGGCGCCGGCGTCGGCCGCGTGCGGCCCGTACTTCGAGCAGGGCAACTGGTACCGCGGCGGGGCGGTGCAGATGCTCTTCATCACCTGGCTCCACGGCGTGCAGAACCAGGTGCGCCCGATGTTCCCGCCCGAGCACGACGCAGGAGGAGCTTGTCCGGGCCTCGCGCTCCTTCGACCTCGCCGAGCAGGCGCCGCGCGTGGACTGGTCGAAGGCGCTCTGGCACCTGCCGACCCAGGACCTGCTGAAGGCCGTCGACGGCCCGCGCGGGATCTTCGCCGACGCGATGCCCGTGCCGACCGGCGGGCGCATGATGCAGCGCACGCCGAACGACCCGGCCTGGTACAAGGGCGGCCTCTTCCACGACGACCAGTTCCTGAACGTGCCCGGCCTCTGGTTCATGTCGTGGTACGACGTCTCGGTGGGCCCGAACCTCGCGCTCTACAACTACGTGCGGCGGACGGCCAGGCCGGACATCGCCGCCCAGCAGTGGGCCGTCATCGCGCCGGTCGCGCATTGCAGCTACACCCGCGCGATCGAGAACACGATTGTCGGCGAGCGGAGCATGGGCGACGCCCGCTGGAACTACCAGGAGGTGGTCTACGGCTTCTTCGACCGCTTCCTCAAGAGCGAGCCCAGCCCGGCCCTCGAGAAGCTGCCGAAGGTGACCTACTTCACCATGGGCATCAACAAGTGGCAGACGTCGGACACCTGGCCGCCCGCCGGGGCCAGGCCGCAGACGTTCTACCTGTCGAGCGGCGGCAAGGCCAACACGATGGACGGCGACGGCGTGCTGGCGTCGAAGCCGCCCGACGGCCGACGCGCCCGACGCGTTCACCTACGACCCGATGAACCCGGTCACCTCCTACGGCGGCAACGTCTGCTGCACCGGGACCGCGATCACGGCCGGGTCCTTCGACCAGCGCAAGATGGAAGTGCGGCCCGACATCCTGGTCTACACGTCGGAGCCCTTCAAGGAGGGCACCGAGGTCAGCGGCCCGATCACGCCGACGCTCTACGTGTCGTCCGACGCGAAGGACACCGACTTCACGGTGAAGGTGATTGACGTCCATCCCGACGGGCGCGCGTTCAACCTCGACGAGTCGATCCAGCGCATGCGGTGGCGCGAGGGCTACGAGAAGCCGCCGGTCTGGATGGAGGCGGGGAAGGTCTACAAGGTGACGCTGCAGCCGCTCACGACGAGCAACTACTTCGAGGCCGGGCACCGGCTGCGCATCGAGGTGTCGAGCAGCAACTTCCCGCGGTTCGACCGCAACATGAACACCGGCGGCAACAACTACGACGAGACGACGGGCGTCGTGGCGCACAACGTGGTGCACCACTCGAAGCAGTACCCGTCGAGCGTCACCGTGACGGTCGTGAAGCGGTGACGAGCAGGATGTCATGCCCGTGGCTTGAGCCTCGTGGCATGAAGGAGACCAGCGATGCGAGCGATGCTGCCGTGTTGACCGTGATGCTTCGCCGTGCTGGCTCGCCCCGCGGCCCTGGGCCCAGCCCGCCACCGGGCCGCGGGCGGCTGACTCCGCGTCGCCCGAGGCGATTATCGCCGCGCTGTACGACGTGATCTCCGGGCCCGCCGGGCAGGCCCGCGACTGGGATCGGTTCCGGGGCCTGTTCGCCATCGGCGCCAGGCTCCTGCCGGCCGCCCCGAGGCCTGACGGATCGGCGCCGGTCGCCCTGTCGCCGGACGACTACGTCACGCGCAGCAACGATCGGCTCGTGAAGGACGGGTTCTTCGAGCAGGAGATGCGCGAGCCGGACGGAGGCGTTCGGCACCATCATGCATGTCTTCAGCACCTACGAGTCCAGGCGCGCGAAGGCCGACGAGAAGCCCTTCGCGCGGGGCATCAACTCGATCCAGCTGATGCAGCACGGCGGCCGCTGGTGGATCGTCACCGTGATGTGGGACTCGGAGCGGCCGGACAACCCGATTCCGGCGAAGTACCTCGAGGCGAAGCGACCGTAATCACCTGCACCTGCTCTCGTTACTTGACGGCGAGGCCCGCTGGACCGGCGGAGAGCGTGAGGGGCCGGCCGGGGGTGACCGCATGTTCGGCCGTCGACTGGCCGTAGCGGACGCGCACCTTCCCGCCGCGGTCCGCCCTGATGATCGCGGACTCGAGTATCCCGTCCTTCCAGCGGATATCGACCGTGTAGCCGCCGCGGGCGCGCAGGCCGCGCACCGACCCCGTTGCCCATGCCGCGGGCAGCGCCGGCAGCAGGTGGATCTCGCCGCGCTGGCTCTGCAGCAGCATCTCCGCGATTCCCGCGGTCCCGCCGAAGTTCCCGTCGATCTGGAACGGCGGGTGGGCATCGAACAGGTTGGGATAGGTGCCGCCGCCCTTCATCTGTGTCTCGCTCGACGCCGGCACGTACTGCAGGTGCGTGCGCAGCATGCGGTACGCATGGTCGCCGTCGAGCAGCCTCGCCCACAACCCGATCTTCCACGCCTTGGCCCAGCCCGTGCCGCCGTCGCCGCGCAGTTCGAGCGACCGCTTCACGGCCGCCGCGAGCGCCGGCGTGTCGATCGGGTTGATCTGGTCGTCCGGGAACAAGCCGATGAGGTGCGAGACGTGGCGGTGGGCGGGATCCTGGTCGTCCCAGTCGTGATACCACTCCTGCAGCTGCCCGCGGCTGCCCACCTTGTAGGGCGGCAGGCGGTCCAGCTTCGCCTTGACCGCCGCGCGGAATCCGGCGTCCACACCCAGCGTCTCGGACGCCTGGATCACGTTGAGGAACAAGCCCCGGATGAGCGCCAGGTCGGCCGTCGTCATCACGGAGACCACCCCGGTATAGCCGTCGGGCGTGATGAAGGCGTTCTCGGGCGAGGTGGACGGCGCCGTGACGAGGAATCCGTCCGGGCCTTCCACGAGCCAGTCCATGGCGAACTCGGCCGCGCCCTTCATCAGCGGATATCCGGTCGCGCGCAGCCACGCCGCGTCGCCCCCGAAGGCGTAGCGCTCCCAGAGGTGCTGGCTCATCCAGACGCCCGCCATCGGCCAGTTGGCCCATCTGGGGTCTCCCTGGCCGAAGTCGCCAACCGGGTTGCTGAGCGCCCAGATGTCGCTGTTGTGATGGACGCACCAGCCGCCGGCGCCGTAGAAGTGGCGCGCCGTCACGGCTCCCGTCTTCGCCAGGTCGCCGATGAACCGCAGCAGCGGCTGATGGCACTCGGCCAGGTTGGTGGTCTCCGCCGGCCAGTAGTTCATCTCCGTGTTGATGTTGACCGTGTAGTTGCTGCTCCACGGCGGCCGCATGTGCGGGTTCCAGATGCCCTGCAGGTTCAGCGCCGGGCTGCCGGGCCGCGAGCCGCTGATGAGCAGGTAGCGGCCGAACTGGAAGTAGAGGGCCTCGAGGCCGGGGTCCGCCGCGCCCGCCGCGTACTCGCGCAGGCGGACGTCGGTCGGCTTCCCGTCCTGGGGCGAGCGGCCGAGGTCGAGATCGACGCGCCGGAAGAGCGCGCCGACATCGGCTGCGTGCGCCGCCAGGAGGCTCTCGAAGGAGCGGCCGGCGGCCGCGTCCAGCCGTGCCAGCGTCGACTGGACCGGGTCCGGGCCCTCGCCCGGCTCCTTGTCGAACCCGGCGAAACTCGTGTCGATGGCGACCGCCAGGAGCGCAGTGGTCGCGCCCTCGATCGTCATCGCGTCCTGCCGGCGACCGACGCGGCCGTCCGTGCTCAGAATCCTCGCGCGCGCCGCGAACCGCGTGCCCTTCGGGTTCGGCCCTTCGTCGTAGACGAACGGGTCCTTGATGTCCCTCCGGTAGTTGGGCTCGGCGTGGACGGGCGCGCGGCCGGAGAGCAGCAGGTCGCCGTTGGCGGTGACGGTCGACCTCGTGACGGAGCTGGCTCGTGAAGCGAAGCGAGACGGCCGAGCCGCCAGGCGTCGACACCGACAGGCGGACGATGAGCAGCTTGTCGGGGAACGACACGAACGCCTCGCGGCGAATGGCGCTGCGCCGCCGGCCGTGAATGTCGTGCGCGCGACGGCGGTGGCGAGGTCCAGTTCGCGGCGGTAGCCGGTGACCTGAGCGGCGTCGAGGCCCGGCGTCTCGATGATACAAGTCGCCGAGCGGCGCGTACGACTGCGAGAACTTTCCCTGGATCTTGCGCGTCAGCGTGTCGGCGCTCTTGAAGTCGCCCTTGAACAGGGCCTCCCGCACGCGGGGCAGCCAGTTGATGGCGTCAGGGTTGACGGCCGGGTCGATCGGCCCGCCGGTCCACAGCGTGGAGTCGTTCAGCAGGAAGCGATCCGAGGCCGGCCCTCCGAACACCATGGCGCCGGTCCGGCCGTTCCCGAGCGGCAGGGCCTCCTCGAAGGCTGCGGCAGGCCGGTCGTACCAGAGCAGCGACGGCTGCGCCCGGAGGTCCTGGCCAGGCTGACCCCCGGATGCCGCAACGCTTGTCGCGACGATGACGGCAGCGGCGGACAGTCGCGTGCACAGACGAGGAGACGGATGAGGGATGCGCGCCATCGGAAAGCCTCCGAGGGCGCACGTTACCCTCTGCGGGTGCGCGCGTCAAACCTGATGAAGGGAAGAAGCGGGCGCCGCAGAACGCGGCGCCCGGCTGGCTCTCGGCGGTCGAGACGCTACGCGGACGCCGACGTCGGCTTCTTGGTCTTCGCGGCGGCCTGCTTGCGGGCCTCGGACGTCTGGGCGCCGAACTTCTTGGTGAAGCGCTCGACCCGGCCCTCGGTGTCCATGATCTTCTGACGGCCCGTGTAGAACGGGTGGCAGCTCGAGCAGATCTCGAGGTGCAGCTCCTGCTTGGTGGAGCGCGTCTTCCACGTCGCCCCGCAGGCGCAGCGCGCCTCGACATCGAAATACTTCGGGTGGATACCTTCCTTCATGCGAACTCCTTCCGCCGTTCTCGGAACTTCCAAGTATAGCAGGGTGGGCTCGCTTTCTCCAAGGAACGTCAGGACCGCGCACGCCTCCGTGCGTCCCCGCTCACACAAGCCGGAAAGACGCATCTCCGGGGTTCTGTCGGCGGAAGGCGGGGCCCCGCTTCGTCACCCCACCAGGCTTTCGGCCCCTTCGACGCGTTTTATCTACTGGCGCGCGTCGGCTTGGTTCGAGGGGCCGCCCGGCGGCATGCCCGGTCCTGAGCCCCGAGCCCCGAGCCCCTAGCCCCTACGGAATCACCGCATCCCTGTCCCACCTGTGCCGCCTCATGGCAGCCAACAGGCTGGCGGGGAAGGGGTTGCCGTCCGCGACCGCGAGGTTCCGTTCCACGTGGCGCACCGTTCTCATCCCGGGGATGACGGTGGTGACGGCCGGGTGGTGCAGGGTGAACCGCAGGGCCAGCTCCGGCAGGCTCATGCCCGCCGGCAGGTCGGCCTTGACGCGTTCCACGCGGGCGAGCGTTTCCCGGAGGTTCTCGGGGGTGAAGTACAGATTCCGCCAGTCGCCCTTCGGCCAGGTGTCGTTGACGGTCATCGTGCCGGTCAGGCTGCCCTCGTCGAACGGCACCCGCGCGATGATGGCCACGCCGAGTTCCTGGCACAGCGGAAACAAGTCGTCCTCGGGCGCCTGGTCGAAGATGTTGTAGACGACCTGGACAGCGTCAATGAGCCCCGTGCGCAGGGCGCGGAGGACGTTGGCCGGCTGCCAGCGGTTCACGCTGATCCCGACGGCTTTGACGAGCCCTTCGGACTTCAGGTCGGAAACGGCCCGCTGCCACCGCTCGTCGCCGGCCCACGCGTCGGTCCAGACGTGGAACTGCTGCAGGTCGAGGCTCGAGACGCCCAGCGCGGCCAGGCTCCGCTCGGTCGACGCGCGGATGTGATCGGCGGGGAAGACGGCATCGAGCGGGTAGTCGGCCCGCGCGGGCCACTGGTCGTTCTTCGGCGGGATCTTCGTGGCGATGAACGGCGCCTGGCCGGACCAGCCGGCGAGCACCTCGCCGATCAGCGCCTCGCTGTGCCCGTTGCCGTACGCGCGCGCGGTGTCGATGAAGTTGCAGCCGAGCTCCATCGCGCGGCGCAACGCGGCCTTCGAGGCCTCGTCGTCCGACCCGCTCCACCCGCCCATGCCCCAGGTGCCGATGCCGATCTCGGCCACCGGCGTGCCCACGCGTCCGAATGGTCGGTACATCATCCGATCATTCTACCCGGCGTCAGGCCTGCGGCGTCTGCCGGTTCCGGGAGTCTGTACATAGCGAAGGGCAGCGCGGCACCCCCCAGCGACGCGCTGCCCCTCGACCTCCCCGCTCACCTTTGCCTGGAAACCGGTGTGGCGGGAGAGCGCAACAGACACGAATAAACTCCGTCGCCGGCTACGTATGCGAACCGTGTGCCGTGTCCCGCTCGGGACAGGCGGAATCGCAGGCTGGACAAGACGTGTGTCTGCAACCACTTAGGAGGGGCCTTCCGGACAACAAAAAGGGAGGCGCCCGGAGGCGCCTCCCTAATCCGAAAACCTGAATCCGAAATCCCGATAACCGAATACTGAGCCCCGAGGGCTCGGCGCCGCTAGAACTCGATGCGGCCCGACAACTGAACGACCCGCGCGCCCACGGCGACGCCCGTGATGCGCCCGAACGTGGTGCTGTTGATGTCGAAGTCGCCCGCGTTGAAGAACACGGTGTTGAACGCGTTGAGCAGTTCGCCCTTCACCTCGAAACGGACCCGGCTCGTGATCCTGAACTGCTTGGAAATCGCCGCGTCGAACGACGCCACCGTCGGCCGGTCGAACTGCAGCATCCTCAGGTTGCCGACGTTCCCCGCCGACGGGTTGAAGAACACCTGCCCGGCGAATCCGGCGGTGTTGTTCAGGTTGTCGGCGCCGACCGCCCGGCCGGTGGCCGGGTCGATCACGGCCGGGTCGATCCAGTAGATGTTGCCGTTGGCGGCCTTGGTCACCTTGAACAGCGCGTCGAGCTGTTCCTGGCTCAGGGACGTCAGGGCGGTCATCGTGCCGGACCGGCCGGCCCGGTTGAAGGTGCCGCGGCCGGAGGTGAGCGAGAGCGGCGCGCCCTTCTGCCAGTGGACGATGGCGCTGGTCTGCCAGCCGCCCAGGATGGCGTTGGCGACGCCTCCCTGGTTCATCCAACGCCGCCCCTGCCCGAACGGCAGGTCGAGGATCAGGCTGGCATTGACGACGTGCGTGACGTGGAACTCCGAGCGGCTGACGTTCAGTTCCGGCCGGGCCATGTCGAGGAACGGCTCGAGGCGGCTCTGCGCCGTCCCGGCCGAGTCGGTCTCGGTATTGGCCCAGGTGTAGTTGATCTGGCCGGCGATGCCGTTGCGGTACTGGCGCCGCAGATCGAACTGGAAGGCGTTGTAGTCGCTGTAGCCGCCGTTGATGACGGCCAGGGCGGTGTAGATGCCGGCATTGTCCATGAATGCCGCGCGGCCCTGGGCGGCCGTCGAGGCCGTCGTGACGTAGGTGTCCGCCAGGCGCGCCACTTCGCCCTGCTGGATGGCGGTGCGCACGCCCGAATTGGTCAGGAGGCCGCCGCCGAAGCTCGGGATCACCGTCAATGGCTGGCTGCCCGCGATGTTCGCGTTGTACGCCGGGTCGAACACCCCGTTCGCGGCCAGCGCCAGGAACCCGTTGCTGCGCGCGCGGAGGAAGTCCTGCAGGAACGCGCCGCCGGCGTCGATCTGGTTGTAGTCGACGCCGCGCCAGATCCCGCGCCCGAACGTGCCCACGTAGCGGGCCTCGCCGGCGAACCCCCAGGGCAGCTGACGCGAGATGCCCACGCTCATCTGATGCACGTGGGGCTGCGCCAGGCCGGGATCGATCCCGCCAACTCCGCTGGTGAGGCTCACCGCCGAGCTGATCGGAGAGCGTGCGCGTCGGCTTGAAGGCGGGCGTCGCGACCACCGGCACCCCGTTGTTCAGGTACGTGTAGAGGCTCGTATTGGTCACGGCCGTGCTCAGGCCGGCGTTGGTCCCGGTGCTGTTGGTGCCCACCGTGACCGTTTCCTCGTTCACGAACGAGAGCGAGTAGCCGCCGCGGATCGCCGTCCGGCCGTCCTTGAACACGTCCCACGCGAAGCCGATCGTCGGCCCGAAGTTGTTGAGGTCCCTGTTGTAGAACTCGCCGTCTACGAACGTCACCGTCGCGTTCGGATCGAGCACGGTGTCCTTGATCGATCCCTTCATCGTCGGGAAGAACGCCAGGTTGTCCGCCTCGCGCAGCGGGCTGTAGTACTCCCACTTCAGGCCCGCGCGCACGGAGAAGTTGGGCTTCCACCGCCAGTTGTCCTGGAGGAACGCGGCCCAGTTGTTGAACGCGTAGTTGCGGTCGTTCGGGATGCCGGCCACGAAGCCCGACGTCTGGTTCTCCACCTGGAACGTCTGGGCGACCGACGTGATCGTGCCGCTGAGGAACGCCAGCATCGAATTCGCGCTCGAGAGGTCCGCCGCGCTGATGCCGCCGGGGAACATCGCGGACGTCAACTGCAGGTTCGACGGCGCCACGCCCGCGCTGAAGCCCGTCGAGACGGTGGGAAACCGTCCCGCGTAGTTGTAGGGGTTCACGCGGATGGCCTGCAGGCTGCCGCCGAACTGGAGTTCGTGGCTGCCGGCGATGAACGACCCGCTGTCGTTGAACTGGTACGTGTTCGTGTACCGGCCCTGCGGCTGGAACGTCGGCTCGCGCTGCGTCAGTCCCGACGAGTAGTTCAGGATCAACCCGCTGTAGTCGAGGTCGCTCTCGAACTGGACGGGCGCGAGGTTGCCGCCAACCCGCATCTCGTTCTGGAAACGGGAGGACGCCAGCCACCGCCACGCGAACGCGAATCGCTTCGGGTCCGAATTCGTATAGACCAGCGGCCTCGGGAGCGTCACCGTGTCGAGGTCGGTCCGGTCATCGGTTTCCTTGAAGTAGCTGAAGATCGCTTCGAACCGGTTGCGCGAGTTCAGTTCGTAGTCGAACCTGAACCCGTACTGGTCGCGGTTGTTCAGGTCCTTCTGGTTGAAGCGGTACCCGGCCGTGTTCAGGATCCGATCCGAACGCGAGTCGCCGGTGTCGTAGTTGTTGACCGATGACGCCTTCGGCATGTTCGCCAGCACGATCGACTGGATCTTCGCGTCGACCGGCACGCCGACCTGCTGCAGGACGTTGAGGGACCGCACGACGCCGTCGAGCGCGGCATAGCGGAAGACGCCCGCGCCCCAGTCGTCGCGGACCGGAATATTGTTGTTCTGCGCCGTCATGCTGACCTGGCGGAACCCCTCGTAGTACCCGAAGAAGAACAGCTTGTCCTTCTTGAGCGGTCCGCCCAGCCGCGCGCCGAACTGGTTCCGGTTCAGGAACGGCTTGGCCACTCCCGACTTGTTGTTGAAGAACGAGTTCGCCGACAGGTCCGAGTTGCGGTTCGACTCGAACACGCTGCCGCGGAACGAGTTCGTGCCCGAGGGCGTCACCATCCGAACCGAGGTGGCGCCGCCGGCCGAGTCCGCGCCCGACACCGACGTCGTGATGCTGATCTCCGAGACGTTGTCCGATGTCGGCCGGTTCGGCAGGAAGTCGAGGGAGTTCGTCCGGATGAAGTTGTCCTGGACGTTGATGCCGTCCACGGTGACCTGGGTCCAGGTCGGCCGGCCGCCGTCGATGGCCGTGCTGCTGCGCTGCGTGATTCCGGGCACGCCGGCCTGCAGCCTGATGAGGTTCGTCACGTCGCGGCCGGGAATCGGCAGCGCCAGCACTTCGCGCTGCTGCACCGTCGTGCTCACCTCGGGCGTCGTCGTCTTCACGAGCGAGACGCCGGCGACGACCTCGACGGTCTCGCTCAACTGCCCCAGTTCCAGCTTGGCGGACAGCGAATACTCGGCTCCGGTGTTGACGATGACCTGGCTGTAGGTGGCCGTCTTGAAGCCCTGCAGCTCGACCACGACCTTGTAGGTGCCCGGCTGGACCTGGGGGAAGACGAACGCCCCGGTCTCGCCCGAGATGGCCGTCGACACCTGGTTGGTGGCCACGTTCGTGAGCGTGACCGTCGCACCCGGCAACATGCCGCCGGACGCGTCGACGACGCTGCCCGCGACGCGTCCGAGCACGGACTGTGCCGAGAGCGGGGCGGCGAGCAGGAGTACGCCGAGCAGGCATACCGCCGCCGCGCCGAGAGAGCGCCGAGAATTCGCCATAAATCCTCCCTGAGTGATCGACGCCGGACGATTCAAATTTTGAGCTGGAACCCGACCGGCGGGATTATATGCGAATTCGGTGCCGGAGGTGTGGCGGCGACGTGGAAACTGCCACATCTGGAAGCAGTTGATGGGAATGAGTTTATGGCAGGTCTGTGGCGAGAGGACGTCTGCCGTCGGCCGAACCGGTCGAGCGGGATCCCGTTCTCCGGATTCCCGATCCCACGGCTTGGATCGCGAGCTCCGCCTTCGCCAACCGGCCTGCCGGCCGGCTTCGGCAGCGACAGGCGGCCTGCCCCTAGCGATTCATCGCGCTGAGGAACTCGGCGTTGGTCTTGGTCTTCGACAGCTTGCCGAGGAGCAACTCCATCGCGTCCACCGACGACAGGGGATCGAGCACCTTGCGGAGGATGTAGACCTTGCTCAGGACGTCTTTTTCGAGCAGCAGTTCTTCTTTCCGCGTGCCGCTCTTCTGGATGTCGATCGAGGGGTAGACCCGGCGATCGGACAGCTTCCGGTCGAGGTGAATCTCGAGGTTGCCGGTGCCCTTGAACTCCTCGAAGATCACATCGTCCATGCGCGAGCCGGTGTCGATGAGCGCCGTCGCCACGATCGTGAGCGAGCCCGCGCCCTCGATCTTCCTGGCGGCGCCGAAGAACCGCTTGGGCTTCTGCAGCGCGTTGCTGTCCACGCCGCCCGAGAGGATGCGGCCCGATGTCGGCACGACGGTGTTGTAGGCCCGCGCGAGGCGGGTGATCGAGTCGAGCAGGATCACCACGTCGCGCCCCGTCTCGACCAGGCGCTTCGCCTTCTCGATCACCATCTCGGCGATCTGCACGTGGCGCTGCGGCGGCTCGTCGAAGGTCGACGAAATCACCTCGCCCCGCACCGACCGCTGCATGTCGGTCACTTCCTCGGGCCGCTCGTCGATGAGCAGGACGATGAGGAAGGCCTCGGGGTGGTTGGTGCCCACGCTGTTCGCCAGGGCCTGGAGGAGCATCGTCTTGCCCGTGCGCGGCGGCGCGACGATGAGCGCGCGCTGGCCCTTGCCGATGGGCGCCATCATGTCGATGACGCGCGTGCAGAGCTCCTCGGGGGCGAACTCGAGGCGGAACTTCTCCTGCGGGTAGAGCGGCGTGAGGTTCTCGAAGAACACCCGCTCGCTCTTGCGCTCGGGCGGCTCGAAGTTCACCGCGTCCACCTTCACCAGCGCGAAGTAGCGCTCGCCCTCGCGCGGCGGCCGGATCTGGCCCGACACGGTGTCGCCCGTGTGCAGGAAGAAGCGGCGGATCTGCGACGGCGACACGTACACGTCGTCGGGGCCGGGCAGGTAGTTGTAGTCGGGGCCGCGCAGGAACCCGTAGCCGTCGGGCAGCGTTTCGAGGACGCCTTCGGAGAACATCAGGCCGTTGCGCTCGCTGCGCGCCCGCAGGATCTGGAAGATCAGGTCCTGCTTGCGCATGCCCGTGGCGCCGGGCAGGTCGAGCTGCTTCGCGATGGCCGTCAGGCCCGCGACGTTCAGGGCCTTGAGGGACGCCAGGTCGAGCTGGCCCACGTCTACCGATGCGGTTGCTTCCACTGTTCCACCTGCTGCGCTATCCATGCCCACAACTCGTCTATCCCTTCTCCGGACGGCACCGACATCATCAGCGCGTCCCTGCCGAACGCCGTGGCGATGGCTGATGTCGCGCGCTGGCGTTCGGCGCGCGACAGCTTGTCCGATTTGGTCGCCACCAGCTGAAACGCGCACCCCTGCGCCGCGAACCACGCGCAGGCCTCGAGATCCGTGTCGAGGCCCGGGTGCCTGGCGTCCACCAGCAGGACCACGCCCGCGATGGCCGGCCGCATGGACACGCCCTCCGGCCCGCCGAAGAAATACTCGTGGGCGAGCGTGTCGAAGGCGCGCCCGTCCCTGGCGCCGCGCGCGTAGCCGTAACCGGGCAGGTCCACCAGGTGGAAGGCCCGCCCGCGGTCCGGCTGCAGCCGGTAGTAGTTGGCCAGCCGCGTCTTGCCCGGCGCCGCGCTGGTCCGGGCCAGCGTCCGGCCCGCGAGCGCGTTGATCAGGGTCGACTTGCCGACGTTCGACCGGCCGGCGAACGCCAGTTCCGGCAGGGGCGTCTGCAGCAGGCCGGCTGCCGAAGCGGCGCTGGTGACGAACTCCGCCGCCACCACCTTGATTCGTGCCATCTGTCTGTCCGGGCGCGTCGGTGAGTCCGGTGCCGGGAGCCCGTAGTCAGTAGCCAGTCAGAAACGCATCGTTTCGCTGCGACATCAGGCCTGCACACCCGGGATGCAGGCCCCTTCAGCTGGCCACTGGCTGCGCTGGCTAGGGCCTCCGGTGCTCCCGAAGTCCGCCGAGTCCCGAGTCCCGAGTCCCGATCCCGAGTCTAGTGCGTGACGTCCCCCGGCCGGTCGATCTTGACCGGCTCGATGTCGCCGCCGGGGAGCGGCCTTCCCGGCAGCGGCGCCGCCAGGGCGATCCGCAGCACCTCGTCCATGGTGTCGACGAGGTAGATCTTCAGCACGTCGAGGACGCTGCGCGGGATGTCCGCGAGGTCCTTCTCGTTGTCCTTCGGCAGGATGATGTGCGTGACGCCGGCCCGGTGCGCCGCCAGCACCTTCTCCTTCACGCCGCCGATGGGCAGCACCTTGCCGCGCAGGGTGATTTCGCCGGTCATCGCGACATCGCGGCGCACCGCGACGCCGGTGAGCACCGAGACGAGCGCGGTGGCCATGGTGATGCCGGCCGACGGGCCGTCTTTCGGGATGGCGCCCTCGGGGACGTGGATGTGCACGTCGTTGCGGCGGTGGAAGTCCTTGTCGATGCCGTACTCGCCCGTTTTCGAGCGGACGAAGCTCAGCGCGGCCTGGGCCGACTCCTGCATCACGTCGCCGAGCTTGCCGGTCAGCGTCAGGCGGCCGCGGCCCGACATGATCGTCGTCTCGGTGACGAGGATTTCGCCGCCCACCTCGGTCCACGCCAGGCCGGTGGCCAGACCCACCTCGTTCTTCTCCTCCGCCGTGGTCGGCCGGTATTTCGGCACGCCGAGGAACTGGGTGACCTTCTCGGGGGTGATCGCCTCGACGTAGGCCTTGCCCTCGGCGACGACGCGGCGCGCGACCTTGCGGCAGATCGACTGGATCTCGCGCTCGAGGTTGCGGACGCCCGCCTCGCGCGTGTAGCGCTGGATGATGGTCTGCAGCGCGTCGTCGGTGAACGAGACGTTGGCCGGCAGCAGGCCCGATCCCTCGAGCGACTTCCGGCACGAGGAAGCGCTTGGCGATCTCGGTCTTCTCGATCTCCGTGTAGCCGGGCAGCTGCAGCACCTCCATGCGGTCGCGCAGCGCCTGGGGCACCGTGTGCAGGACGTTGGCCGTGCAGATGAACATCACGTTCGACAGGTCGTACTCGACGTCGAGGTAGTGGTCGAGGAACGTGTGGTTCTGTTCGGGGTCGAGCACCTCGAGCAGGGCCGCCGACGGGTCGCCGCGGAAGTCCATCGACATCTTGTCGACTTCGTCGAGGAGGAACAGCGGGTTCTGCGTGCCCGCCTTCTTCATCATCTGGATGATCTGGCCGGGGAACGCGCCGATGTAGGTGCGGCGGTGGCCGCGGATCTCCGCCTCGTCGCGGACCCCGCCGAGCGACAGCCGCACGAAGTTCCGGTTCATCGCCCGGGCGATCGACTTGGCGAGCGACGTCTTGCCCACGCCCGGGGGGCCGGCGAAGGTCAGGATCGTGGCCTTGGGCTTCTTGACCAGGGCGCGCACGGCGAGGAACTCGAGGATGCGCTCCTTCACCTTGTCGAGCCCGTAGTGATCGGCGTGGAGGATGGCCTCGGACCGCTTCAGGTCGCGGCTCTCCTTCGACTTCTTGTGCCAGGGCACGGCCACGAGCCAGTCGAGGTAGTTGCGCGACACGGTCGCCTCGGCCGACATCGGGGGCATGGCCTCGAGGCGCTTGAGCTCCTGGATCGCCTTCTCCGCGATCTCGGCCGGCATCCGCGCCCGCTCGATCTTCTTCTTGAGGTCGTCGACCTCGTTGCCCTTCTCGTCCTTGCGCCCCAGTTCCTTCTGGATCGCCTTCATCTTCTCGTTGAGGTAGTACTCCTTCTGCGCCTTCTCCATCTGCTTCTTCACGCGCGTCTGGATCCGGCGGTCCACCTGGAGCTTGTCCACCTCGGCCTCGAGGATGGCGGCGATGCGGTTGAGGCGCTCGAGGGGCGACACCATCTCGAGCAGGTTCTGCTTCTCCTCGACGCCCACCAGCAGGTGCGCGGCGATCGTGTCCGACAGGCGGCCGGCGTCGTCCACCCGCACCGCGGCGATCATCGCGTCGTACTGCAGGTTGTTCGAGAGCTTCACGTACTGCTCGAACAGCGACACCACGCGGCCCATCGCGCCCTCGACGTCGCCGGCGGCGTCGCGGTGGCGGGGCAGCACCTTGACGACGACGCGGAAGAAGCCCCGGTCCTCCTTCCACTCGATGGCGCGCCCGCGGTCGGTGCCCTCCACGAGGAGCTTGATGTTGCCATCGGGCAGCTTCAGGCTCTGGACGACGTTGGCGACGCAGCCCATGGTGTAGATGTCCTGGGGCTGCGGGTCGTCGACCTGCGCGTCGTGCTGCGCCGCGAGGAACACCCGCTTGTCCTTCTCCAGCGCGTGCTCGAGGGCGCGGATCGACGCCGGCCGGCCGATGACAAACGGCACCATCATGTGCGGGAAGACGACCAGGTCCCGCAGCGGGACGATCGGAAGGGTCTCGTAGAGTTCCACTAGCCTGCCTTTTCGATAACGGTCATCGGCTGGGCCTTGTTCTCGACGACCTCGCGGGTGATCACGCACTCCCGGATCTTCTTCTGTCCGGGCAGGGAGTACATGAGCTCCAGCATGAGGTCCTCGATGATCATCCGCAGGCCCCGCGCGCCGATCTTGCGGTGGATGGCGCCTTCGGCGATCGCCTCCAGGGCGTCGTCGGTGAAGCGCAGCTTGACGCTCTCGTAGTCGAACAGCTTCTGGTACTGGCGCGTGATGGCGTTCTTGGGCTCGGTCAGGATCCGGACAAGCGCCGCCTTGTCGAGGTCGTGGAGCGTGCCCACCACGGGCAGGCGGCCCACGAACTCGGGGATGAGGCCGTACTTGATCAGGTCTTCGGGCTCGAGCCGCTCGAGCGTCGCGCCGCGGTCCGCCGACCGGCGCGGGCCGAGGTCGGACCGGAAGCCCATCGTCTTCTTCCCGATGCGGCGGTCGATCACTTTGTCGAGGCCGACGAACGCGCCGCCGCAGATGAAGAGGATGTTGGTCGTGTCGACCTGGTAGAACTCCTGGTGCGGGTGCTTGCGCCCGCCCTGGGGCGGGACGTTGGCGACGGTGCCCTCGAGGATCTTGAGCAGGGCCTGCTGGACGCCCTCGCCCGACACGTCGCGCGTGATCGACGGGTTCTCGTCCTTGCGCGAGATCTTGTCGATCTCGTCGATGTAGATGATCCCCTGCTGGCACTTCTCGATGTCGCCGCCGGCCGCCTGCAGCAGCTTCAGGATGATGTTCTCGACGTCCTCGCCGACGTACCCGGCCTCGGTCAGCGTCGTCGCGTCCACGATGGCGAAGGGGACCGAGAGCATCCGGGCCAGCGTCTGGGCCAGCAGCGTCTTGCCGGTGCCCGTCGGGCCGATGAGCAGGATGTTGGCCTTGGTGAGCTCGATGTCGTGCCGCCCGCGCGACGCCTTCTGGATCTCGATGCGCTTGTAGTGGTTGTAGACGGCGACGGCGAGCTTCTTCTTCGACCGGTCCTGGCCGATGACGTAGTCGTCGAGGAACTTCTTGATCTCGGGCGGCGTCGGCAGCGTCGACCGGGGGGTCTTCGGCTCGTGGCGGTTGTCGTCGGCGATGATGTCGTTGCAGACCTCGACGCACTCGTCGCAGATGAAGACGGTGGGGCCCGCGATGAGCTTGCGGACGTCGTTCTGATCCTTGTTGCAGAAGGAGCAGCGCAGCACGTCGGTGTCGCCGTTTTTCTTGGCCATGGTCGGACCCGTTCCCGCGGCGCGGCCTCCCGCAGGCCCCGCCCGCGCGCGTCAGGCGCGCTTGCGGATCACATCGTCAATGATACCGTAATCCTTCGCCTGCTCGGGCCGCATGATGTAGTCGCGCTCGGTGTCCACCTGGATGCGCTCGAGCGGCTGGCCCGTGTGGTGCTGCAGGATGGCGTTCAGGTTCTCGCGCATCCGCAGGAGCTCGCGCGCCGCGATGTCGATGTCGGTGGCCTGGCCCGCCAGGCCCTGCATCAGCGGCTGGTGGATCACGATGCGCGAGTTGGGCAGCGAGAAACGCTTGCCCTTCGCGCCGCCCGCCAGCAGCAGCGCGCCCATCGAGGCCGACTGCCCGAGGCAGTACGTCTGCACGTCCGGCCGGATGAACTGCATCGTGTCGTAGATCGCCAGGCCCGCGGTGATCGACCCGCCCGGGCTGTTGATGTAGAGCAGGATGTCTTTCTCCGGGTCCTCCGCCTCCAGGAACAGCATCTGCGCGATCGCCAGGTTCGCGATCTGGTCGTCGATCGGCGTGCCGATGAAGATGATGTTGTCCTTGAGCAGGCGCGAGTAGATGTCGTAGGCGCGCTCGCCGCGGGCGGTCTGCTCGACCACCATCGGCACGAGCTGCGCGCGGGCCTCGCCGGAGTCTCGCTTCATGATGCGGTCCTATGTCGTGATGCTGGCGTTGGCCAGCAGCAGGTCCACCGTCTTCTCGCGGCGCAGGCCGCCCCGCAGGCGCGTCACGCCGTTGTCCTGCTCGAGCTGCGCGCGCACCGCCTCCGGCGTCCGCCCGCTGCGCTCGGCGAACCGCGCGATCTCCGCCGCGACGTCCTCGTCGCCCACCACCACCGGCTCGCGGCGCGCGATCTCGTCGAGCGCCACCATCGCCTTGACCGACGCGGCGGCCGCCTCGCGCTGGGCCGAGCGGAACTGGTTCCAGTCGATCCCGGCCTTGCTGCAGGTCGACCTGCTGCTCGACCAGCCGCCGCGCGAATTCCTCGACGCGACGGTCGAGCTCCTGCTCGACCAGCGCGTCGGGCACCGTGAAGGGCACCCGCCGCGCGAGGTCGGCCATCAGGTCGCCCCGGACCGCGCGGTCGGCCTCGTGCGCCGCCTCGTGCTCGAGGTCCTGGCGCACCCGGTCCCGCAGCGCCGCGAGCGAGTCGAAGTTCCCCAGGTCCTTCGCGAACTCGTCGTCGAGCGCCGGCACCACCCGCTGCTTGATGGCCTTCAACGTGACGCCGTACTCCACCGAACGGCCGGCCAGGTCCTTCACCGGGTGCTCGGCGGGGTACTGCACCGTGAACGTCTTGTGCGCGCCGGGCTCGAGGCCCATCAACTGCTCGGAGAACCCGGGAGGATTGGCCTCCGCGCCGAGGTCGATCGTGACGTTCTCGTGCTTCTCGGCCTCGGCCGGCGGCTCGCTCCCGGCCACCCGGCGCTCGAGATCGACCGTCGCCCAGTCGCCGGCCGCGAGCGGCCGGCCCTCGACGGGCTCGAACCGGGCCGCCCGCTCCCGGAGCCGCTCCAGCGTCTCGTCCACGGCCGTTTCCTCGACCGCGGCGGAGGGCTTCCGGAGCGCGATGCCGCGATAGTCCCCCGGATCGAACGCGGGCACCGTGTCGAAGGTGGCCACGAACGTGAGCGGCGCGCCCTGTTCGACCACCACGTCGCGGACATCGGGCGTGTCGACCGGTTCGAGGTCGCGCTCCCGCAGCGCGGTGTCGAGCGCCTGCGGCACCAGGTCGTGGGCCACGTCGTGCAGGATCTCGTCCTTGAAGCGCTGCCAGACCACGCGCGGCGGCACCTTGCCCGGGCGGAACCCCGGGACCTTCGCCGTCCGGCCCAGCCGGCCGATGAGGCGATCGATCTCGGCGTCGACCGCCTCGCTCGGGATTGCAATGGTAAGGCGCTTGCGCGTCTCGCTGACGTCGGCGAACTCGACCTTCATCTTGTTGACTATCGGCAGTCTTCGGGGCAGGGTTCAGCGATCTACCAGGCTGTCGTGGATGTCGGACGACCCGGCCGGCTCCCCGGAACATGCCCGGCCAGGGCATCCTGGTGCGAAAGGGGGGATTCGAACCCCCACAGCCTCTCGGCTACTGGATCCTAAGTCCAGCGCGTCTGCCAGTTCCGCCACTTTCGCATACCGAAAGCGCCCGACCTGGTCCAACCCTAGCAGCGTAGCACGCGGTTTTGCAGGCGGGGCAAGGGGGATGGGGCTGGGGGCGGAAGCGGGATTCGGGAGCCAGAAGCCAGAAGCCAGAAGTCAGAAGTCAGTAGAAAGGCCAGTGCAGCTGGTCAGCGTCTCGCCTCTACTGGCTTCTGACTACGTCAGTCTGGCCACTTCTTACTTCTTGCTTCTTCCCGCGCCATCGCCCTCCATCCTCCCGCCAGCATGAGGGCGCCGAACAGCAGGATGCCCAGGCCGGTCCAGAGGTTGACGTTGATGCCGAGCGAGGCGGCGTACACGGCCTGGTCGCCGAAGAGCCCGTAGCCCACCAGCAGGGCGCCGAGCGCCACGAAGAGGAGACCCATCGGGAAGCGAAGGTCCAACAGCATCACAGGCTCCTACAGACTCGGGACTCGGGACTCGGGACGGCTCGGGCCGCTCAGCCTGACGCCATTCGGCTACGCTGATCACTCGATCTCACCAGAAGACGACGTTCAGCGCCAGGGCCATGACGCCGACGATGACGGCCAGCACCGCCGGGCGGTTGTACCACGGCAGCGGGCCCTCCTGGACCCGCGGCGTCATCGAGTAGACGAGGCCCTTGAGATCGTCGAGCGCGCGCGGCTTCGTCACCAGGCTCACCGCGATGGTCACGACGAAGCAGACGATCCACGCGATGAAGGCGCCCCAGAAGTTGCGCGCCATGTCGCTCGCGTAGGCGTGCAGCGGGCCCGGGCCGGCCGTGCCGACGCCCGTGAGCAGGTAGTGCGCCGCGCAGGCGAGGATGCCGCTGAGCAGCCCCCAGAACGCGCCGTTGGCCGTGCAGCGGGCCCAGAACATGCCCAGCAGGAACGTGGCGAACAGCGGCGCGTTGATGAACGAGAACACCAGCTGCAGCAGGTCGTTGATGTTGCCGAAGTTCATCGCGACGTACGCGGTGGCCACGCTGAGAATCGTCCCGAACACGGTGGCCTGCCGCCCCACCTTCATGTAGTGGGCGTCGCTGCCGTCGCTCTTGATGTAGGGCTTGTAGATGTCGTACGTCCACACCGTGTTGAACGCCGTGACGTTGCCCGCCATGCCGGACATGAAGCTCGCGAACAGCGCCGTCAGGCCCAGCCCCAGCAGGCCCGGCGGGTAGTACTTCTGCAGCATCATCGGCATGACCATGTTGTAGTCGGTCTGCCCGTTGAACTGCATGGACTCGGTCGGCAGCACCGCGAGCGCCACCATCCCCGGCAGGATGACGATGAACGGCATGAACATCTTCGGGATCGCCGCCAGGATCGGCGTGCGCCGCGCCGCGTTCATCGACCGCGCGGCCATCGCCCGCTGGATGACGAGAAAGTCGGTGCACCAGTAGCCGAAGGACATGGCGAACCCCAGGCCCCCGACCATCCCGACCCAGTCGATGCCCATCGGATTCTGGGATGGCGACCCCATGTGCTGCCACGACTCGGTCCAGGCCCCCGCCGCGAACCCCGCGTCGGTCGCCACCGTCGCCAGCCGCGCCTCGACCCCCGACCACCCGCCGGCGCCCATCACCCCCAGGAACACGAGCGGCAGGAAGCCGAACACGATCAGGAAGAACTGCACCACCTCGTTGTAGATCGAGCTGGTCAGGCCGCCGAGCAGGATGTAGACGAGCACCGCGGCGGCGGCGACGACGATGCTGACGTCGACGTCCCAGCCGAGCAGCAGCTGGAACAGCCGGCCCATCACGTACATCGAGATCCCGGACGAGAACAGCGTCATCACGGCGAACGACACCGCGTTCAGCGCGCGCGTCTTCTCGTCGAACCGCAGGCGGAGATACTCGGGCACCGAGTGCGCCCGGCTGCCGTAATAGAACGGCATCATGAAGACGCCGACGAAGATCATCGCCGGGATGGCGCCGACCCAGTAGAAGTGGGACGTCATGATCCCGTACTTGGCGCCGCTCGCCGCCATCCCGATCACTTCCTGCGCGCCGAGGTTGGCCGAGATGAACGCGAGCGCCGTGATCCAGGCGGCCAGGCTCCGCCCGGACTCGAAGAAGTCGAGGCTCGTCTTCATGAAACGCTTCAGCGCCCAGCCGATGCCGAGCACGAAGGCGAAGTACAGCCCGATGATGGCGTAGTCGATGGGGTGGAGAGACATGCTCGGGGGATTATTGGAGAGGCCAGAAGAAGAAGCAAGTAGCCAGTAGTCAGTAGTCAGTAGAAGAAGCCCGCGAACTGAACGGCGTACATCCTACCGGCTACTGGCTACTGGCTACTGGCTACAGGTCCCAGGGCGGCCGAATGCATCCCCGCCGGGCTCACGTGCGGGTGGGCTCCGGCCGATACTCCGGTGTGCGGGGAAGCCGCCGCTCGCTGTAACCTTAACCTGTTCCCCTGGTCTAAGCCGCAGAATGCCGTCCACCGCCCTCGGCCGGTCCGCATCATCGTCCGCCCGTCTGTCCCGGGTCGCCATCCTCGCCCTCGTCGTCGCCGTCGCGGGCACGGCGCCCGCCGCGGGCGCGACGGCGGAACTGGCCAGGGCCGGTGACGCGTTCGTGCTCCAGGAGAACGGCCAGCGGGTCTGGACCGTCGGCAACAACGCCGTCAGCTTCAAGCTCGGCCTGAACAGCAGCGGCGCGCTCAACACGCTCGGCCTCGACCGCACCGGCTCCGGCAAGCAGTGGAAACTGGGCACCGCCGCGGACTTCACGTTTCTCGCCGGGAGCAGGCGCCTCACTCCGGGGCAGTCCACCTTCACGTTCAGGGAAGCCCGCGCGTCGGCCACGGAGAGGGAGGTCCGCCTCGAGCTCGTCTTCGAGGACGCCACGTCCAAGGTCCGCGTCACCCGCCACTACGCGTGCGCGGCCGGGTCCGCCGCGATCGAAGTCTGGTCGGTGTTCGAGACCGCGTCGAACGCGGCGAAGGTCTCGATGAGCGACATCGGCGTGTGGCGGCTGACGCTGCCCGTGGATGCCGTGAACTGGGTCACCGGCCTGCAGGCCGGCGAGGATCGGGGCGGCCGCTTCACGCGCCAGCGCCAGGAGCTCGCCGCGGGCGGCCAGTTCGAACTGTCGTCGGCGACGCGATCGTCGGAGACGGCGGTCCCGGTGGTGTGGTTCTCGGGCGCGCCCGGCAGCTTCTTCGGCGGCGTCAACTGGTCCGGCGCCTGGAAACTCCAGACGTCCGGCCCGGCGGCCAACGGCCTGGTGACGATTCAGGTCACGCTCGGCGACACGGCGACGACCGTGTTGAGAGACCAGCCGCTCGAAGGCCCGCACGGGTTCTTCGGCGTGGCGCGGGGCGACCAGTCGGACGTGACGCTGGCGCTCCAGGCGTACTTCATGAACGGTGTCAGGCGCGGGCGGCCGTTCGAGGCGCCCATCACGTACAACACGTGGTTCGCCTACGGCACCCGCATCGATGACGAAGCCATCCGTGACGAGATGGGCCACGCGGCGCGCGCGGGCGTCGAGTTGTTCATGATCGACGCGGGCTGGTACGCAGGCCCCGACGGCGTCTGGGACTTCTCGACCGGCCTGGGGAACTGGTCTCCCGACCCCGAACGCTTTCCGGAGGGCCTCGGGTCGCTCTCCGACTATGCCCACGAACTCGGGATGAAGGCGGGCGTCTGGGTCGAGCCGGAGCGGATGGATCTCGCGACGGTCTACGACCTGAAGCTCGGGAAGGAACGGTTCCTCGCCACCTCGGGCGGCCGCTACCACCCCGAGATGGAGAACGGCGAGGCGACCACCGCGCAGATCTGCCTCGGCGACGCCGAGGCCCGCGAATGGCTCCTCGGTCAGCTCATCCAGCTGATCGACTACCGCGCGGCCCGACTACCTGAAGTGGGACAACAACTTCTGGATCAACTGCGACCGCGCCGACCATGACCATGGCGCGAAGGACGGGAATCTCGCGCACGTCAAGGGCCTGTACGCGGTGCTCGCCGCGCTGCGCGAGCGCTACCCCGCGCTCTCGATCGAGAACTGCGCCGGCGGGGGCAACCGCCTCGACCCCGGCATGCTCCAGTTCACCGACAGCGCGTGGATGGACGATGTGACGGCTCCGTCTTCGCACGTGCGCCACAACCTCGAGGGCCTCGGCACGATCTTCCCGCCGGCGTACCTGCTGTCGTTCGTGACCAACGGCGAGTTCGAGCCGGCCCGCGACGGCAGCGGCGGCCGCGCCCTGGAATTCCGGAGCCGGATGCCCGGGATGCTCGGCCTCACGTGGCGGAGTGGCGAGTTCGGCGACGAGGAACTGGAGCAGATCGCCGCCGAGATCGCGACGGCCAAGACCATCCGCGGCGCCGTGCCCGCCGCGGCGTCGTTCATGCTGACGGATCAGGCGCGGGCGGACGGCGGCGGCGAGTTCGACGCGGTGCAGCTGTTCTCACCGGCGGCAAGGACAGCGGCCGTCTTCGTCTACGCGAGCGACAGCGTCGACTGGTTCACGATCCGGCTCAAGGGGCTCGAGGCCGAGACGCGGTACCTGATTTCGACGGTGTGGGGCGAGGCGCTTGCGGAGGCCACCGGGGCCGACCTGATGTCCAGGGGCGTCGACATCATCAACGCGTCGGACTCCGGCGCCCAGGTCGTGCTCGTCACGCCGCGCGCCGTGGACGCGGCCGCCGCCGTCGCCAGCCGGCGCTAGGCCCGCGCGCCGAGCATCCGCGCGGGCAGCGTCACGACGGCGCGCAGCATGCTGAACACGCCGCCCACCGCGATCCCGACCAGCCTGAACGGCAGGAGCAGCAGCCAGACGACGGGGTAGAGGATGAGCGCCGCGATCGCCAGCGGCCAGCACAGCACGAACAGCAGCAGCCACAACAGGAACTTCACCACGGCAGCCTCCGGCCCGCGCCACATCTGCGCGTCATTCGGTATTACGTGGTCGAGTCCGTGCGGGTTCTGCAGGCCGTCGCGAACGCCTGTACGCCGAAGCCGGCCGCAGGCCGTTCGGCGAGGCGGAATCCCGAGTCCCGAATCCCGAGTCCCGAGCCCAGTCTACCGCCCTGCGCCGGCGATGGCGAGCACGGACAGCGGATCCACGGCGGCGGCGCCGACGCGCAGCGTCCAGTGCAGGTGGGGTCCGGTGACGCGGCCGGTGGCGCCGACAGCGCCCACCACGTCGCCGCGCAGGACGAGTTGGCCCGGCTGCACGTCGATGCGGGAGAGATGGCCCAGCAGCGAGAACACGCCCAGGCCGTGATCGACGACGACGGCCGAGCCGGAGAAGTAGAGCGCCTCGGCCAGCACGACCACGCCGCGGGCCGGCGCGCGGACCGGCGTGCCCGTCGCGCCGCGGAAGTCGATGCCACGATGCGGCGCCCGCGCCTCGCCGTTGAAGACGCTTCGCACGCCGAACACCGAGATCACCGCGCCGTCGACGGGCCGGCCGAAGCCGTCGCCCCACAGCGGCCGGGGCGAGATGGCCGACAGGATGCGGTCCAGGAGCAGGCGCTCGCGTTCGATCCGCGCCTGCTCGGCCGGCGGAGGCGTGACAAACTCCGGCGCCACCTTCAGCTGGCGCGTGGCGAACGTCTTCGCCCCCACCGTCAGTGGCAGGCTCGCGGAGAGGGCCGAGCCGTCGGCCAGTCGCGCGTCGACATCGACAACGGCGCGTCCCGGCTTCCGTGCGAGGTCGATGCCGACCAGCGCGTGCCACGTGTCGGGCGACGTCCCCGGGTAGGCCGTGAACGGCTGCCCGAACGCCGTGCCGCGCGCCGAGGCGATCGGCCCCGCCGCGGCCTTGAACGTCAGCAGGACCGCTTCGCCGGGCTCGAGCGCGCGGGCCGAGTGGCTGACCTCCAGCCGAGGCGGACGCGCGGGGGCGGCCTGTCCCGCGGACAGGACCGCCGCAGCCGCCACCAGCAGCACGGCGGCTGTTTCGAAGCAGTGCGCGGTCCGGATGCGTGTCATAGTCTCAAGACTCCCCTTGCTGGAGGTATCATAGAAGGCGTTAGTTCCAGCCCGGCCTGACTTCTTTCGCGCTTCGGAGTGACTGCATGACAAGAAAACCCCTTTTGTTCGGCATCGCCGCGGTGGCGGCCGTCGCGCTGGCCTGCGGCGATCAGGCCTCCACGCCAACGGCGCCGACACCGGCGGTGTCGAGCGACACGGCCGCCGCGGCAGCGGACGGATCGACGCTGAAGGCGACCGCGCCCGCGCCTCAGCAGCCGGCCAACGGTTCCACCGCCGACTCGGTCGCGCCGAATCTCGTGATTGCGAACGCCACGCTGAAGCACCTCGGAGACGTCGCGCTGGCCGCGTACGATCCGCTACAGATCAACGTCGAGACGCCGGCGGGAGGGCAGGTGCACGCCGCGTGGGCCACGCCCCAGGCCGGCACGGATCTCAGCGCGCACAGGGTTCCGGCAGGCGTGCTGCAGCCCGACACCACCTACCGCTGGAGGACCCGCGCCGAGCTGGGGAGCGCCGATCGGGCCGTGGTCCAGTTACTGGACCTTCACCACGCCGAAATCCGGGGCCGGGCTGGCGTCCTACCAGAACGCGACCGAACTGTGGGACAACCTCACCGACGGGAAGACGATTGGCGACGCTCGTCGGCGGCGCGCAGCTCGTGCCCGGCAAGGGCGTCCTCCTGCCGTCGTTCGAGTCGCACGTGACCTACACGCTGCAGAGCACGCTGACGTCCGGATTCATCGAGTTCCTGGTCGAGGGCCTCTCGAGTCCGACTCGAGCGGCGGCAAGACGAAAGTCGTCAGCATGCAGCAGGGCTACACCGACATCACGGACAACCCGTACCGCTTCAACGTCGAGAAGCGCGGCGACGACCACCCCGACGTCGGGAAGTACCGGCTGCGCATCATCACGGGGAACGCGGCCACCGGGTTCTACGATTCCGAACGCATCCTGCCGACGAGCACGCTGGTCGCGTCGAAGGTGTACTACCACCGGGTGACGTGGGGCAGCGGCGTCGTGACCTTCGACGTCCGCGAGGGGTCGGCGACGGGGCCGCCGGTCGTCAGCTACCAGTTCAGCTACCAGGGCACCTACCGCCCGAGCCCGCACGTCGTGCACATCGGCGCGCCGGTGCCCAGGGGCGGCCCCCTCGACGCGAGCGTGCCGGGCATCATCGTGCGCTACTTCTACGTGTCGCAGGGCGGGCGTTGGCCGGGCTTCGCCGGCCTCGCCTCCGCGCTGGGTCTGAACGGACCGGGTCAGTAGCGCGCGGGTTTTTCTGCGCCGGGCCCTAAAGGTCCGGGCCAGTCGAGCCGATAGGCACTGAAAGGGAAGGGCCGGACCGGGCACCACGCCGGGTTCGGCCCTTCGACCGTCAGGGTCAGACGGTCGGGCCAATCGGCTGGTCTCCTCCTCACCTGGAGCCTCGCATGAAGCACAGCATCCTCGCATTTGGCGTAGCCACCCTGAGTGCCCTGGCGCTGGCGTGCGGCGACCAGGCCTCGACGCCGGCCTCGCCCAGCCCGGTGCCCGGCGAGACGGCCGCAGCCTCGGCGGCGGACGGCGCGACGCTGAAGGCCACCGCGCCGGCGTTGTACTCGCCGACCAACGCCGCCGTCGTTTCGTCGAACGCGCCCAATCTGGTGGTGGCCAACGCGACGCTCACCCAGATGGGCGACGCGTCCACGGCCGCCATGCTGAACTACCGGTTCGTCGTGGAGACGGCGGCCGGCGCCGTCGTCGTGAGCATGCCGCGCCGACGGCCGGCGGTGGCCGTATGCCGCGCTCGGGATCACCGGCTCCCGCGTGCCCGAGAACCTGCTCCAGCCAAACACCACGTATCGCTGGCGTGCCCGCGCCGAGATGGGGAGCGCCGTCGGCCCCTGGTCCGGCTACTGGACGCTCAAGACCCCGCGCCCAAGCCGGTTCCAGCTCCTGCCCCGGCTCCTGCGCCCGCCCCTGCGCCGGCCCCGCGCCGACCCCCGGCCCCGAAGAGCGGGCCTTGGCCCACGACGGCGAACGCGATTGTCGATTACGTCGCGGCGAAGTATCCCCAGTATCTCAAGGCCACGAGCAGCCTCCACGAGCGCGAGGTCAACATGGCGTACCTCCGCGACCGCATGATCGAAGCGGGCATCTGCGGCGGATTCGACCTGGCCTGGAACCTCAAGCGCGGCGTGGGGCCGCGGAGCACGGACGCGCTGCTGTGGCGGGACGGCGGCCGCGACCGCGTCATCGACATCGCCGCCGGGTTCGACGACTACGGGTCGGCGCTCCGGCTGCACTGGATCGAGGTCGAAGGCCCTCCGGGATACGACCGGTATCTGCCGCGGCCGACCTGCAAGTAGGCAGGCAGCCGGGACGCCGCGCGTCGCGCTACGCGCCGGCCCGCGGGCCTTCCGCTTCTCGTTCGTCGCCCGCACCAGGAACTTCACGTACGGGCACGACCTGCTTCACCGCCGCCACGTTCATCTGGCAGGGGCTGAGGCAGGTCGGGCACTTCTTGTCGCGCACCTCGTCGCGGTGCGCCTGGCTCGCCTGACGGAAGTACAGCTCGCCCGGGTCGGTCTGCGTCACGTTGCCGACGGCGTCGCTGTTCTCGCAGAAGAACAGCCCGCCGTCCGGGTTCAGCATGATGCCCTGCGACTGGAACGGGCACGGCGCGAGGCGGTGGTAGCCGTTCGCGATCATGTCGGCGTAGTGCATGTAGATGTAGTTCTGCCCGTCCATCAGCGGGTCCATCCGGACCCGGTCCAGGAAGAACTGGCGCATCCGCTCCTCGTCGGGGCCGACCGGCTTCTGGACCTGCTCGAGCCCGGTGTTGCCGAGCATCGGCTCGGTGAAGCGGATCATGTTGAAGACGATGTCCAGCTTCTCCTTGCGGGCCCACGCGAGGATGTTCTCGGCGTCGTTGAGGTTCATCGAGAAGATCGTCGTCGAGACCCCGTAGTTGAACGAGTACGCGCGTCTGCATCTCGCGCATGGCCTGGATGGTCTCGTACGCCTTGTCGAACCCGCGCGGCACGTTGCGCACCAGGTTGTGCATGTCGCCGACGCCGTCAATCGACACGCGCGTGCTGAAGATCACCCCGCGCTTCTGGCACGCGGCCGCCACCTTCTCGATCATCGGGATGGCCCGCTTCGGCGTCATGCCGGTGGTGTTGATCCCGAACTTCCGCAGGCGGGGGAGACGGTCGAGCATCACCTCGCAGATCTCGACGAGATCGTTCCTGGTCGTCGGCTCGCCGCCGGAGACGTTGGCGATCTCGATCTTCTTCCAGAAGTCCGACTCGAACACGCGGGCGATCTGCTCGAACGTCATGTCGAGCTTGCGGTCGCCGCGCTTCCAGTTGCTGCACATCTCGCAGCGGGCGTCGCACACCCACGTGCAGTTGAAGATCAGCACCGTCGGGTGGATCGGCCTGATGGTCGCGATGTAACTGTTGACCAGGTCCCGGGGCGCGCTCAGCGCCGCCTTCGTCGAGGTACTTCAGGGCGTAGGTCTGGGCCATGTGAAAGCTATGTTACCGGCTTCTTCCGCACGGCGTAAAGCAGCGCCCCCGGCAGGTTGCCGATGATGCCGATGACGATGAGGAGCGTCGAGAGCGCCAGGGACTCGGCATCCGGCACGCCCACCGGCCGGAGCAGCCAGACGATGGCGGCCTGCGGCAGGCCGAAGCCGCTGATCGACACCGGCAGCAGGAGCACCAGCATGGCGATGGGCATGAAGACCAGGTAGTAGGCGAGATCCACCTGGATGCCGAGGCCGCGGCCCAGGCCGTAGCCCTGGAAGACCCGCACCAACTGGACGGCGATGGAGAGCCCCAGCACCAGGGCCAGCGTTCTCGGGTGCCCGCGGTACGCGCCGAGCGCGTCTCCGAGGCGCAGGACGCGCCAGCCCCAGCGGGTGCCGTGCCAGCGCGCGGGCAGGCAGAGCCTGGCGACCTTGTCCACCCAGAACACCGCCAGCACCGCCACGCCGCCCGCGGCGGCGACGGCCATGAGCCTCAGGCGCATCGCCGGTTCGACGTGGCTGGCCCAGCCTGCGAGCCCGCCGAGGCCCAGGATGGCGATGGCCACGAGGCCGAGCACCCGGTCGATGCCGACCGACGCGACGGCCTGGCTGCCGCGCGAGGTGCGCGAGGCGACCGCGTAGGCGCGCGCGGCGTCGGCGCCGACTCCGGCCGGCAGAAAGCTGCCGACGAACGAGCTGGTCAGGAAGATGCGCAGCGCACTCGAGGCCGTTGATGTCCACATCGGCCGCGCGCAGCAGCAACAGCCAGCGGATCGCCATCACCACGCGGTCGACGGCCACCAGCGCCAGCGTGAACGCGAACCACCACGGGTTCACCCGGAGCATGGCGTGCACCGAGGCGCCGACGTCGATGCTGCGCAGCAGATACGCGAGGATCGCGGCCGTGATGAGGAGCCGGGCGGCCGTCGACGTCGAGGAACCTTCATGCCTGGGCGGGGGCCTTTCGCGCGACGAACGCCAGGGTCTCGAAGAAGTTCTTGCGCACGCGGAAGAGCAGGTCTTCGGTGCCCGTATACCTGGAGAGCGGGTCGAGGCCGGGGATGTTGGCGAGCATCGAGCACGCCGCCAGCAGGTCGCGCCCGACGCCCGTCGTCGGGCCGATGCTCCGCACCACCCGTTCGACCGTGAAGCCGTGGTCGCCGAGCAGCAGCCGCACGCGGCGCTCGGTCGTGACGAAGTTGTGGGTGTAGTCCACGTCCCAGAAGAAGGTCCGCTCCTTGAGGTAGTCGGGCACCACGATGAAGGCGACGCCGCCGGGCCGCAGCACCCGGAACGCCTCGGACGCGAAGGCGTGGGCGGCGTCGATGCCGCTCATGTGCTCGAGCACCTGGTCGGCGTACAGGACGTCGCACGACGCGTCGGCGACCGGGAACGGCGGCACCCAGGCCTCGATGACTTCCACGCCACGGGCGCGGATCCCGGCGGCGAGTCCCGGGCTCGCCTCGATCGCGCGGTACGTCCAGCCCATGGCGGTGAGGGGCTCGACGAGGCTGCCGACGCCCGGACCGATCTCCAGCAGGTCGCCGGGCGGCGTGGCGTAGCGGGAGAGCAGCGCCAGGCGGCCCCGCTCGATGCGCAACCGGCGCGCGCCGCCGAACTTCGTCAGCCGGCGCTCCGAGAACCACTTGTAGAAGTCGTCCGCCATGCAAGCCCTCCCAACCGCTGCGCGACCTTCACTGTACATCACGGGGCCTGAAGCCAGAACCGAGCCCGAGGCCCACCAGGTCGTCGACGCTGAAGCGTCGACCTCCACCTGGCTTCCCGAATCCCGAATCCCGAATCCCGAATCCCGAATGAGCTACAATCCCCTCGCCTGCCATGCACGACGCCGACCGACCGCCGACGCTGAACGTCCGGGCCGCAGCGCTGTCGCTGCGCGCCGCGGGGTCGCGCCTCGCGCTTCGCGCCGCGCGCAGCGCGACGTTCCGCATCGTCGTCTTCTCGATCGCGGTGAGGGTCTTCACGGCCTTCATGGCCTTCATCGTCAACGTCGTCTTTCCCCTCGCCCAGAAGCAGCAGTTCACCGTGCTCGACCGCACGCACCTGCTCTGGGACACGTTCGCCCGGTACGACTCCGGCTGGTACTTCGGCATCGCGCGCCACGGGTACGAGTTCGTGGAGGGCGGCCGGAGCAACCTGGCCTTCTTCCCGGTGTACCCGCTGCTCATGCGGTACGTCGGCCTGGCGCTCGGCGGCGGACGGCAGAACCTCTACCTCGCGGGGGTGATCATCTCGTGGGTGGCCTACGTGCTCGCGATGGTGATGCTCTATCGCCTCGGGCGGACGTACCTGTCGCGCGCGGCCGCCGAGCGCGCGGTGATCTTCGCCAGCGTGTTCCCGTTCGCGTTCTTCTACGGCGTCGTCTACTCCGAGGCGCTGTTCCTGCTGTTCACGGTGACCGCGTTCTACGGATTCCGGACCGGGCGGTGGTGGCTCGGCGCGGCGGCCGGGGCGCTGGCGTGCGCGACGCGGGTCAACGGGGTCATGGCCCTGCCCGCGCTCGGGCTCCTGGCCTGGCAATCCGCCGGGAACGACCGCGAGGCGCGGAAGCGGGCGCTGGCGGCGGTGGCGCTCGTGCCCGTCGGACTGGTGGCCTATTCTCTGTACGTCGACACGCTCAGCGGCTCCTACCTGGAGTGGAGCCACAGCATCCAGCGCTGGAACTACAGCATCGCCGGATCCCCGTTCAGGGGGTTCGTCTTCATGATCTCCGAGTTGCTGACTCGGCCGTATCAGTACATCACCACCGACCCGACGGCCCCGTACGACATCCTCAACGGTTTCACGGGGCTCGTCTTCGTGCTCTCGCTGCCGCTGGTCGGGCGCCGGTTCGGCGCCGTCTACGTGGTCCACATGGCGCTCAACCTGTGGCTGCCGCTCTCGTCCGGCGTGTTCGAGGGCGTCGGGCGCTACTGCGCGGTGCTGTTCCCGTTCTTCTTCCTGATGGCCACCGTGCGGCCCTTCATCCTGCGGAAGAGCCTGCTCGTCGCCTCGGCCGCGCTGTACATGCTCTGCCTGGCGCTCTGGGTGAATCTGCATCCGATTTTCTGACGGACCGAAGACAGAAGCCAGTAGACAGAAGCCAGTAGACAGCTAGCTCAGCAGGAAGTCGAGCGCTCTCAGCCTCGACGGGCATCGTCGACGCTGAAGCGTCGACTTCCTTCCCGAGCTCACTGAGTCTACTGACTCCCGACATCCCGAGCCGCAGACTCACGGCTGGCGCAAGGTGACTCTCACTGTCACCTTCGCCCAATCGCTCCGCTTGAGGACCGCTCCTGCCGACGCAGCGTCGGCCGGCGGCATGTCGATGCGCAGGAATCTCGCCATCCGGGCCGCCGGCGGCAGCGGCAGCCGGGGCCACCCGCGTCGCGCCCTCGATTGAGAGCGCGGGCGGGCCGAGCAGCCTCACCTGGTAGCTGCGGCCGCGCCGGCCTTCGACCTTGAGCGTGTAGGTGGAGCCGTCCAGCGTGGCGTCGATGACCCGCAGGCGCGACGAGACGTCGCCGAGCGCGAGCGGCGCGTGGAGCGGGACCACGCGCACGCCGGGCGTCGCGCGAAGCGTGAAGGTCGCCGGCGCGGCGACGGATTCGAACCGCCGCAGGTGCAGACCCCGCGACAGGCTGGCGCCCGGCGTGACCGGCCGCCAGAGGAGGTCTCGCGTCAGCTGCCGCGCGCCCGGCGGCAGGATCGCGTGCAGTTCGACGGGCAGCGTGCCGCCGCGCGGCGAGATCGTCCACCGACAGGCCGCCGCCGTCGCGCGTGATCGAGACGTCGGCGGTGACGCCCTGCCATCGCAGGTTGCGGATCTTGAGCCATCCCCATCCCGCCGGCAGCTGCGGCGCCAGCTGGAGCCTCGCGGGAACCGCCCGGCCGTCGAGCGTGCCGGCCGGCAGCGCGTTCAGGCCGACCAGCCCGCGCATCAGCGTCGACATGAACCCGGTCGTGGCGAAGAGCTGGTGCGGCACCGCGGCGTCGATCGACCGCAGCCGATCGCCCGAGAACAGCTCCGCCATGTAGCCGCGCGACTCGAGGAACGTGAGGTCGGCCGTGCCGTCGAGGTAGGTCCACGCCGCGTCGGGGCGCCCGTTCGCGTAGAGGGCGAGGGCGGCGAAGCCCGTGAGGAACGGCCACGACGCGCCGTTGTTGTAGCTGAGCGGCCCGTAGAGCGCGCTGTCGATCGAGAGCATGCGCGCGCCCCAGTCGGCGCCGACGCCGGCGCCGGCCAGATCGTCGAGCGCGCCGGCCACCGCGGGGCGCGAGGCGTCGAACACGCCGCGCCACAGGCCGAAGCCGGGCCACACGGTCGGCTCGGCCTGGCCCTTGCCGTCCTTCATCCACGCGAAGTAGATGCGGCCTCCGGCATCGTCGAGGAACCTGGCGTTCAGCGACGCGCGGGCCTTCGCCGCCGCCGCCCTCGCCGTCGCCGCGAACGGGTCGCCCGCGAGCTCCGCCAGTTCCGCCGCGGCCTCGGCCGCCTCCGTCCACGCGGCCCCCAGGAACACGTCCGTCAGGACGTCGCGTCGCCGCAGCGTCCCGGTCTCCACCGCCGCGAGGCCCGCCTTCGTGTTGTCCATCAGGCCGTCGCCGTCCTCGTCGGTCGAGGCGCAGTACTCGTACGCCTTCTTCATCGACGGCCAGAAGTCCTTCGCCATCGCCGCGTCGCCGCTCGCGCGCACGTAGTCGCGCACCGCGATGATGTAGAGCGGCGTCGTGTCGGCGTGGTAGTAGCCGTACGGGAACTCCTCGAACCACTTGATGTACCCCGCGCCCTGCGACAGCTCGTGCATCATCTTGCCGTCGGCGCGCTGCCGCGCGCGCAGGAACTCGAGCGTCCGCTTCACCGTGTCGAAGTCGCCGTAGGCCGTCATCGCCCACGAGTTGATGAACGCGTCGCCGCCGAAGAACCAGCCGAACCCCGGCCGCTCGCTCGTGCCCGACGGCCCGAGGCCCGCGATGAGCCCGCAGCCGAGGTGCGGGTTGCAGACGAAGCCCTTGTCGAGCGCGACCTTGCCCCACTCGAACGCGAGATCGAGGCGGTCGTCCGGGCTGTCGATGCTCGTCATCTCGTCGCGCAGCCGCGCGGTAGTGCGCCGCCGACTCGCGGTACATCGCCTCGCTCGACGCGAGCAGCTTCTGGTAGGTCGCCTTCGCGCCCGTCGAGCCCCTCGACGCTCGCCGAGATGACGATCGGCACGAGGCCGCGCGCGGCGGTCTCGGGCGTGATCGCGATGGTGAACTGCGACGGCGCGTCGGGCAGATTGTGGGCCGGCTGCTCGGGCGGATCGATGCCGAACGGCGACCCGATCAGCGCCGCGTGCTTGCCGCTGGCCTCCCCGAGCACGTACGCCTTCTGGCCCGCGTCCCAGTAGCTGTACTGGCCGCCGAGCGCCGCCGGCCACATCGGCTTCAGGTCCGGCCGGAACTTCACCACCACCTGCAGCGGCTGCGACGTCGTGACGTCGAGCAGGACGATGGCGCCCTGGTCGTCGAGCGGCACGAGCCACATCGCGTCGACGGTGAACGCCGCGTGCGCGAACCGCACCGTGCTGGCCTCCGGCCGCACGTCCACGCTCGGCGGCGAGGTTCGCGCCCGGGATCGGCTCGGCGTAGTCCGGCGTGCCGAACGACAGGCGGAAGTCGTGCAGCACCTTCAGCGGATAGACCCACGCCTCGAAGCTGCCGTCCTCGCGGCCGAGCAGCGCCGCCTTGCGGCCCGACGCCTCCATGTAGCGCTCGGGCCGGGCCGGGCCGCGAAGCGCGATCGGGTTCGGGTCGCGGGCGAATCGGGGAACGACCGCCGGTGCCGCCGGGGCTTGCGACGGCAGGCCAGCGTCGAGCCCGGTCCCGGTGGCCGCAAGAAGCCCGGCAATCACGGCGGAGAGCGCGCCTCGGCGCAGGGTGCGGCTGGTCATGACGGGGCCTCCACGGACGGCACGGCCGGGGCCTCCCGGGATGCGGGCCGTCGCGCCGGGATTGTAGCAGAGGGGCCTGTGGTCATTATCTTTTCAAAAACTTGACAAAAACTATTCATTGTGGAATCATGACTCTGTGAGCAACGTCATCCTCGTCACCGGCGCGACCGGATACATCGGCGGGCGTCTGCTGACGGAGCTCGAACGCCTCGGCCGCCCGGTGCGGGCGCTTGCGCGCAATCCGGAGTCGCTGCGGCCCAGGGTCGCGCCGGCAACCGAGGTCGTCCGCGGCGACGTGCTCGATCGCGCGTCGCTTGGCGGCGCGCTGGCGGGCGTCGAGACGGCCTATCTACCTGGTCCACTCGATGGGCGCCTCCTCCGACTTCGCCGACCTGGACCGCGAGGCGGCCCGCAACTTCGGCGAGGCGGCCCGCGAGGCGGGCGTCCGGCGCATCGTGTATGTCGGCGGTCTGGGCGATGCGGGCGACGACCTGTCCGCGCACCTGCGCAGCCGCCACGAGACCGGCGACGTGCTGCGCGAGAGCGGCGTCGAGGTGATCGAGTTCCGCGCGTCGATCGTCATCGGCTCGGGCAGCCTCAGCTACGAGATGGTGCGCGCGCTGACCGAGCGCCTTCCCGTGATGGTCTGCCCGCGATGGGTGGCCATCAAGGCGCAGCCGATCGCGATTGAGGACCTGCTGGCCTATCTGGTGGCCGCACTCGACCTGCCCGCCGGGCCTTCGGAGGTCTTCGAGATTGGCGGACCCGACGTGGTGTCCTACGGCGACATCATGCGCGAGTACGCGCGTCAGCGCGGCCTGCGGCGGCTGATGATCCCGGTGCCGCTCCTCACGCCGCACCTGTCGAGCCTGTGGCTGGCGCTGGTGACGCCGCTCTACGCGCGCGTCGGCCGGAAGCTCATCTCCAGCATCCGCAACGCGACCGTCGTGCGCGACGGCCGGGCGCTGCGACGTCTTTCGCGATCCGCCCCCGCGGGCTGCGCGAGTCGATCGCGCGCGCCATCGCCTCGGCGGACAGTCCGGCGGGCGCGAACCGGTGGTCCGACTCCCGGTCCGCCGGCGTGGCGGCGCCGGCTGTCGCGGACGCGTCTGCGCCGGCGCTCCTGGATGTGCGCGAGACGGTCGTGACGGCGTCGGCCGCCGAGGCCTTCGCGCCCATCCGGCGCATCGGCGGCGAGTCCGGGTGGTACTGCGGCGACGCTGTGGCGCATGCGCGGCTGGGTGGACCTCGTGGCGGGCGGCGTCGGCATGCGCCGCGGGCGGCGCGATCCGGAGACGTGCGTCGCGGGCGACCCGATCGACTTCTGGCGGGTGGCAGGCCTACGAGCCCGATCACCTGCTCCGTCTCGAGGCGGAGATGAAGGTGCCGGGCCGCGCATGGCTGGAGTTCTCGGTCGATCCCGTGAGCGAGACGACGACGCGCATCCGCCAGGTCGCGCGGTTCGAGCCGTCGGGCCTGCTCGGGCGGCTCTACTGGTACGCGCTGCTCCCCGCGCACGCGATCATCTTCTCGGGGATGCTGCGCCGCATCGGGACCCGCGCGACCGCCGCGCGCGTCATACCAGTGGCCGGTCGTCATGAGTGCAGATGGTTTCAGAACCCGTTCTCGCGGTTTCGATCCCGCCGTACGCAGGTTCTGAAACCGCCTACGTCCTGTGGCATGATTCTGCGCCCCCATGCCGGCAAGGCTCCTTGGAGAGCCGATCAATGTCGTGGGTGCTTGAAGGAGCTTCGGATCATGCGTAAGTTGTTTGCCTCCGCTCTCGTCGTCGCACTTGTCGCCACCAGCGCCGCCGGCCTCCGCGCCAGCGAGCCCCAGGCGAAGGACATCGTCGACACCGCCGTCGCGGCGGGCAGCTTCAAGACCCTGGCCGCGGCGCTGCAGGCTGCGGGCCTCGTCGAGACGCTGAAGGGCGCGGGCCCCTTCACCGTGTTCGCGCCGACGGATGCGGCGTTCGCGAAGCTGCCGGCCGGCACGCTCGACGCGCTGCTCAAGGACAAGGCGAAGCTGACGGCCATCCTGACCTATCACGTCGTGCCCGGCAAGGTCATGGCGGCTGACGTGGTGAAGCTGAAGGAAGCCAAGACCGTCCAGGGTCAGTCGATCAAGATCGACACGACCTCCGGCGTCAAGGTCGACGGCGCGAACGTCATCAAGACCGACATCGTGGCGTCGAACGGCGTCATCCACGTGATCGACTCCGTCATCCTCCCGAAGTAACGCGCGGGTTTCCACCTTCGCGTGGCACTTCGGCAGACTCGGCGTAGCCTCGACGAAGCTCGAAGAGCGAAGTCGGGGGCGGCCTGGCGCGGTGCGGTCCCTCGATTGGGCCGGCCGCGCCATGTTCTTTTGACTCGGACTGTGGAGCTTCCGTGGCATGATTGACCCGCAGATGCGCGAACGCACAGGCCCTCGGATGGCGTCGGCCGCCGGCAAGCTCTCCATCGGATCGCTGGCCAAGGCCACCGGCGTACCCGTCGAAACGCTCAGGACGTGGGAGCAGCGTTACGGGTTCCCGTTGGCCGAGCGGAAGCCCTCGGGGCACCGCGTGTACGCGCTGTCGAATGTCTCCCGGCTGCGGCGGATCGCCGACGCCATCGCGCGCGGGCACCGCGCCGGCGCCGTGGTGGGCGCGACCGACGCGGAGCTCGATCGGCTGCTGTCGGCGACGGCCGCGCCGCCGTCGGACGCGGCGTTGCCCCTGAATCCCGCCCGGGCGTCCACTGATGCACTCGTCGAGGCCGTCCTCGCGTTCGACGCCGAGAGGCTGACCGCGGCGCTCTGGTCCGACTGGGGGCGGCTCGGGCCGATCGGGTTCCTGCAGCAGACGCGTGGCGCCGCTTGTCGAGCGCGTCGGGCTCGAGTGGGAGACGGGCCGGATGGAAATCCGGCACGAGCATTTTCTCTCGGAGCGCCTCGGCGACGTCATGCGCGCCATCAGGCTGCCGCTCGACCTGACCTCCCCCGGGCCGACCGTGGTCTGCGCGACCCTGCCGGGCGAGAGCCATGAGCTGGGGCTGCAGATGGTCGCCTTGCTGCTCAGCTCGGCGGGGCTCCGCGTGCTGTATCTGGGGACCGGGATTCCGCCGCCCGAACTCGGGCGCCTCGCTCGCGAACTCGGCGCGCGGGCCGTGGCGGTCAGCGTGTCGGCGGCGGCCGACGGCGCGGAGGCGGCACGGCAGCTGACCGCGCTCCGGGAGGCGCTGCCGCGCGCCGTGCAACTGCTTGTCGGAGGCCGGGGCGCCCCGGCCGGGCGCACCGACCTCGTGACGGTGGACGACTTCGCCGCGCTGGATCGCTGGGCCCGCAGTCTGCGCGCGTAGGTCGCCGGGCCTGCGGCCTGAGGGTGACGCCTCATGAGCTCTCTCGGCGAACTGGCTCGCTCCGCCCCGCGTGACGGTTCGCCGTCCGGGTCCCCCCGACCCCGACGGCCGGGCCGTGGTCTACTGGATGCAGCGCGCCCAGCGCGCGTCGGACAATCCCGCGCTCGACATCGCCATTCACGCGGCCAACGCGCTCGGGCTGCCGGTCGTGGCGTTCTTCGGCCTGACGCCGGCCTACCCGAACGCGAACCGGCGTCACTATGCCTTCCTGGCCGACGGCCTGCCGGACATCGCCCGGGCCCTCGCGGCGCGCGGCGTCGGCTTCGTGCTTCGCCGTCATCCCGATCATGACGTCGCGCGGTTCTGCGACGACGCGGGCGCGGCACTGGTCGTGGGTGACGAGAACCCGCTGCGCGAGCCGGAGCGGTGGCGGCAGGACGCGGCGGCGGCACTGCGCGTGCCGTTCTGGACCGTCGACGCCGACGTCATCGTGCCCTCGGCGCTGCTCGCCAAAGAGCAGTACGCCGCGCGCACGATCCGGCCGCGGCTGACGCCGCTCATCCCGCGGTTTCTCGAGGCGCACCCGGAGCCGCGCGCCCGCGCGGCGTGGCGCGCCACGCCGGCGACGGCCGGCCTGCCCGCGGCCGGCGAGACGGTGGCGGGGCTCGACGTGGACGACGCCGCCGGGAGGAGTCGCGGCGGTTCGGGGAGGGCCGGCCGAGGCCCGGCGGGTGCTGGCGCGGTTCGTCCGCGAGCGGCTCCGCGGATACGCCGAAGGGCGCAACCACCCCGAGCTGGACGCGACGAGCCAGCTCTCGCCGTATCTCCACTTCGGACACATCGGGCCGCGCGAGGTCGCGCGTGCCGTGCGCGACGCCGACGCGCCGCGCGAGGACCGCGACGCCTTCCTCGAGGAGTTCATCGTCCGGCGCGAGCTCGCCGTCAACTTCGTGCGCTTCAACCCGCGGTACGACAGCCTCGACGGCTGCGAGCCGTGGGCGCGCCGCACGCTGGAGGCGCACGCGGCGGACCGGCGCGAGCCCTCGCTACTCGCTCGCGCGCCTCGAGGCGGCCGACACCCACGACCCGCTCTGGAACGCCGCGCAGACGCAGATGGTCGGCACCGGCTGGATGCACGGCTACGTGCGGATGTACTGGGCGAAGAAGATCCTCGAGTGGACGCGCGACCCGGCCGAGGCCTTCGCCCGCGCCGTCCTGCTGAACGATCGCTACGAGCTCGACGGGCGCGACCCGAACGGGTACACGGGGATCGCGTGGGGCATCGGCGGCAAGCACGACCGCGCCTGGGGCCCCGAGCGCCCGGTCTACGGGACCATCCGGTACATGTCGTTCGCGAGCACCTCGCGCAAGTTCGACAGTGCCCGTTACATCCGCCGCGTCGAAGAGTCGACCGGGCGGACCATCAGGAGGGCCTGACACGCCATGCCAGCCAGCGAACCGATCCGCATCGGCATCTCGTCGTGCCTCCTCGGCCAGAAGGTCCGCTTCGACGGCGGCCACAAGCGTGACGCCTTCCTCGTCGACACCTTCGGCGGCGTTCGTCGAGTGGGTGCCGGTGTGCCCGGAAGTCGAGCTGGGCCTCGGGACGCCGCGCGAGTCGCTGCGGCTCGTGCGCAAGGGCGACCTCGTGCACATGGTGAACACGAAGAGCGGGCGCGACATCACGCCCGAGATGCGCCGCTGGACCGCGGCGCGTGTCGAGGAGCTCGCCGCCGAGAACCTCGCCGGCTACGTGCTGAAGAAGGACTCGCCCAGCTGCGGGATGGAGCGCGTCAAGGTGTACGGCGAGTCGGGCATGGCCGAGAAGAACGGGCGCGGGTTCTTCGCCGAGGCGCTGATGGACCGGTTCCCGCGGCTGCCGGTCGAGGAGGAAGGCCGGCTGTCCGACCCGCGGCTCCGCGACAACTTCGTCGAGCGCGTCTTCGCCTATGTCCGCCTGCGCGACCTGTTCCGCGCCAGGTGGACCGCCGGCGATCTCGTCCGTTTCCACACCGCCCACAAGATGGCGCTGCTGGCCCACTCTCCGGAGATGTACGCGGAACTCGGCCGGCTGGTGGCGCGCGCGAAGTCGCTCGACCGGGCGGGGCTCGAAACGAAGTACCGCGAGCTGTTCATGGACGCCCTGGCGAAGATGGCCACCGCGCGCAAGCACACCAACGTGCTGCAGCACATGGCGGGCTACTTCAAGGATCTGCTCGACGCCGACGAAAAGCAGGAGCTGCTGGGCAGCATCGAGGACTACCGCCTCGGCCTCGTGCCGCTCGTCGTGCCGCTCACGCTCCTCAAGCACCACGTCCGGCGCCACAAGGTGGAGTACCTCGCCGGACAGGTCTATCTCGACCCGCACCCGAAGGAGCTGATGCTCCGGAATCACGTCTAGGCAGGACACGGGGCCTCGGCGAACCTCGCTACCGCCAGCTGAGCGAGAGTTCGATCACGCCCGTCGTCTTGACGCGCTCCTCGACGGCAGCCTCGTCGAGGACGGCCACGATGGAGCCCGCGAGGGTGAATCCCGTCGCCTCAGTGAACGCTCCCGACTCGAGGACGATGCGCAACTCGTCCAAGGCCTCATCCAGTCCGTCGAGGCCTTCGCCGCACCCCTCGAGTGCCTCGTGCGTGAGACGATCGCCGTCGATCCCGACATCAGTCCACAGTGTCCAGGTTACGACGCCGTCAGATTCCGTGATGCGTGAATCGTAGGGAATCCCGCACGGCGCCAGCACGCGGTCGAACATGCCGGCGAGGCTGTCGAACCGGGCGTCGACCATGGCCGCGTAGGGACGCCGGCTGCGAAGCCACTGCACGCGGACGTCCTCGCCGCCGAGGGCGAGCAGGCTGTTGACCACGCCCGTGTCGCCGCGGGAGATGCCGTCGACGTAGCCCGCCTCCTCGGAGAGCCGCGAGGCTTCGTCTTGTCCGTCCGAGCGGACGTTCTGCTCCAGGATGACCCAGTCGAACGAGCCGTCCTGGCGCAAATAGATGGTGCTGGTCGTGTCCTTCTGCAGGCACGCCGCGGAGATGAGTGCGGCCGCAATCGTGAGCGCGAGTGTTGTTCGTCTCATGTTCGTACTCCTGCCCTAGCCCCTAGCCCCTAGCCCCTAGCCCCTAGCCCCTAGCCCCTGTCTTGAAGGACGGCGCCGGTTCCCAGAAACGAACGCGGCCGCCCAACCGGGGACCCGGTGCCCACTCGCGGCCCCTTCTCCCGCCGCGGCGGCGGTGGTAACGTGGTGCCCCATGACCCGGCAGGAGAGCACCGTGCTGCTTCGGGAGGCCCGGCAGGGTTCCAGCGAAGCGCTCGGCGAGCTCTACGCCCGATACGGCGCCCGGCTGCTCGCGTTCATCCGGATGCGGCTGGGCCGGGACCCGCGCTCGGGTCTCGAGTCTCGCGACATCCTCCAGGCCACTCTGCTGAAATCGTTTCAGCGCCTCGAGCAGTTCGAGGGCGGCGATGGCACGGCGCTGATGGGGTGGCTGATGCGGATCGCGGAGAACGAGATCCGCGACCGGGTGGACTACGAACACCGACAGCGGCGCGACGTGCGGGCCGCCGTCCCCATCGACGCCGGCGGCATCGAGATCGCGGCACGCGTTCGGTCGGCCCTCTCTGACGCCGTCATCAACGAAGAAGCCGAGCGCCTCGGCGCCGCGCTCGAGCGCCTCGACCCCGACCACCGCGAGGTGATCGTCCTGCGCAAGCTCGAAGAATTGAGCTTCAAGGAGATTGGGGTGCGGTTGGCGCGCAGCGAGGACGCGTGCCGCATGCTGCTCGCGAGGGCGATGGTCGCCCTGACGCTTGAACTGAGGGCCGGGCGATGAGCGACGGTGCGGAAGCCCTGTTCGCGCGGTGGGTAGAGCACCACGTGATCACGGGCGAGGCGGCCGATCCCGCCGCGCTCTGCGTCGATCGGCCGACCTGCTGCCGGAGCTCAAGGCGCTCATCGCGCGCTATCTCGACATCTCGGGATCGCTCGCGGGCCTGCCCTCCGCCGTCGGCCGGCCCGCGGTCCCGCCCGCGGCGCCGCTGCCGCAGTTCGAGGGGTTCCGCACGATCGAGCGCCTCGGTGCCGGCGGGATGGGGGAGGTCTACAAGCTCCACGACCTGAAGCTCGATCGTCTCGTGGCCGCGAAGATCATCCGGTGCGACCGCCGGCGACAGTCGCGTTGGCCGAATTCCTCGCCGAAGCGCGTGCGATGGCCCTCTTCCAGGACCGTCGCATCGTGCAGATTCACGAACTGCGCGACCAGGCCGACCCGCCGGTGCTCATCATGGAGTACGTGGAGGGGTTCGAGCTGGGCCGCCTGGCACCGTCGCTCGAGGTCAGCCAGCGCTCGCGGATCATGAAGGAGGTGTGTGAGGCCGTGCAGCACGCGCACGACGTCGGCGTGCAGCACCGCGACCTGAAGCCGTCGAACATCATGCTCGACGCCGAGTTGCGGCCGAAGCTCCTCGATTTCGGCTTGAGCTCGGGCGACCCCGCGCGCGGGCATTTCCGCGGGACGCCGCGCTACCTGGCGCCCGAGCAGCTCGACGCCTCGCAGCCTATCGACGCGCGCACCGACGTGTACGCCCTGGGGGCCGTCCTGTACGAGCTGCTGACCGGTGTGCCCCCGGTCGGCGGTGCCACCGAAGACGACGTGGTTGCCAACGTGCGAGCCGGCGCGATCCGCCTCCCGGTCGAGATTGCGCCCGGCGCGCCGGAGCCGCTTCAGGCCATCGCGCTGAAGGCCCTCGAAGCGAAGCCGCAGGACCGCTATCCGTCGGCGCGCGACATGGCGCTCGACCTCGCGCGCTATCTGGACGGCCGCGCGGTGACGGCCCGGCCGAGCCGCTACGCCACCGTGCTGACGGCGCGCATCCGCCCGCACCTCGACCAGGTTGACGACTGGCTTCGCCTCAAGCTGATCCACCCGCACGAGGCGGGCCGGATCCGGGCGGCCTACCGCGCCCTCGACCGGCGAGACGATGACTGGATCGGCGAGAGCCGGGTGCTGTCGTACTCGCAGATCATCCTGTACCTCGGCGCGTTTCTCCTGATGTGCGGCAGCCTCTATCTACTTCTACGCGCGCCGGTTCCATCTCGACGTGAGGGGCGTGCTGCAGCCGTTCGTCGTGCTCGCCGTGCCCTTCGCGGGCCTGAACCTCGCGGCCCACCTGCTCGCGCGCCGCGCGCACAAGGCCGTCGCGGTGGCCTTCTACCTGGCCGGCATCAGCCTGCTGCCGCTGTTCCTCCTCATCGTGTTCCACGACCAGGGGCTGTGGGTCGTGGCGCCGGAGACCGCCGGCCAGCTCTTTCCGGACGGATCGGTCTCGAACCGCCAGTTGCAGGTGACGATCTTCGCCGCCTGTGCGTGGGCCGCGTGGCTGGCCTGGCGCACGCGCACGATCGCCCTCAGCACGGTGCTGGCCGTTCTCGTGCTGCTGCTCACCCTGGCGGTGCTGTCGGACTTCGGCCTGCGCACCTGGTGGGACGACACACGATGGGACCTGCTGGCGCTGCACCTCCTGCCGCTCGTGCCCGTCTACGTGTTGGCCGGCTTCGCGCTTGAACGCGCCTCGTCGCCCTGGTTCGGGCGGCCTCTCTACACCACCGCCGCCGTGCTGCTGATCGTGACGCTCGGACTGCTCGCGTTGAACGGCCGGCTCTTCCACTACCTGGGAGGCATCACGCTGGCGCCCTACCAGGCTGGGTTGGTGACCGACGCCACGCTCCTCGATACGGTCGCCGCGCTCTCCCTCAACGGCATCCTGTTCTACCTCGTCGGATCGCTCGCGGACGCCCGCGGCACCGCGCTGATGAAGCCGGCCGCGTGGCTCCTGTTCACCGTGTCGCCGTTCGCGATTCTGGAGCCGCTCGCGTACCTGAGCCGGACCGCGGAGTATGCCCGGGCCTTCGACTGGACCTATCTCGGCCTCGCCGTCACGATGGCCCTCCTGAGCCACCGGCGCCAGCGGAAGAGCTTCTACTACGCCGGTCTGATTAACACCGGCGTCGCGTTGTGGCTCATCACGGCCAACTACGAGTGGTTCGGCAAGCCGTCCTGGGCGATCCTGCTCGTGGCCGTCGGTGTCGCGGGCCTCGTTGCCGGGCTCGGCCTGGACCGGCGCGAGCGGCGGCGCGCGGTGGTACGATGACGCCATGGCCGACCGCCGGATCCTGCTCCCCCTTCTTCTCGCGCTCGCGGCGGTGCCGTACTTCCTCAACCTCGGCGCCACCTCGATCATCGACGCCAACGAGGCGTTCTACGCCGAAACCCCGCGCGAGATGATCGCGTCGGGCAACTACATCAGCCCGACGTTCAACGACGAACCGCGCCTCAACAAGCCGCCGCTCTCGTACTGGGTCGTCGCGGCGTTCTACCGCGTCGCGGGCGTGTCGCTCGGCGCGTCACGCCTTCCCATCGCGCTGGGTGCGATGGTGATCTTCGCCACGGCGTTCCTGCTGGGCCGCCAGGCGTTTTCGGCCCGCGCGGGCTGGATCGCGGCCATCACACTCGCGGCGACGCCGCGGATGCTCCTGTTCTCGCGCCGCATCATCATCGACGTCTACACGGCCATGTTCCTGGGCCTGACGCTGCTGTGCTTCATGATGGCGGAGTCCGAGCCCGGGAGACGCCGCCGGTGGCTGCTGGCGATGTACGTCTCGGTCGGGCTGGGCATCCTGGTCAAGGGCCCCGTGGCGGTGGCGGTGCCCGCGCTGGTGTTCCTCGTCTACCTCCTGGCGACGCGGCAACTGCGGAGCCTGGGGCGCATGATGCTGCCCGCCGGCGCCCTCATCGTCTCCGCCATCGTCCTGCCGTACTACGCCGCGCTCTACGCGCAGGAGGGGTGGGACGCCATCGCGTCGTTCCTGTTCCGCGAGAACCTCGCCAGGTATGCGGAGGGTGTCGGAGCGCCCGATCGCGGGCCGTTCTTCTATCTGCCGGTGGTCTTCGCCGACCTGTACTTCCCGTGGTCGCTGCTCCTGCCGGCGGCGCTGGCCCTGGTGCCGTGGAAGCTGGCCGCGCGCGGCGAGGCGGGAGGGCCGGCTGCCAGCAGCGGCGGCGACGCGGCGCCGCGGGCCAGGCTCCTGCTCGGCCTGTGGATTGTCGTCATTGTCGTGTTCTTTTCGCTGTCGAAAGGGCAGCAGGACCTCTACGTGCTGCCGTTTGTCGTCGCCGGCGCGGCCCTGGTCGGCGGCGTGCTCGACCAGTGGCTGACAGGCGCGTCGGGAGGGCGGCTGGACCGCGTGGTCACAGGCAGCGTCGCGCTTCTGGCGGGCGTCCTGCTCGTCGTCGGCGTAGCGGCGGCCTGGCTCGCCGGCTGGCCCGGCGGCCGGCTCGACATCGCCGGCGTGCTGCCGGCGGCGGCCGTCATCGTCGCCGGCGGCGTCGCGGCCATCGCGGCGCTCTGGCGGCGCGCGCGACCCGCGTCGGCGGCCGCGCTCGCCGTCGGCCTGATCGCGGCGCACTGGATTCTCGTGATCTGGGCGCTGCCGGACTTCGAGCGCTACAAGCCCGTGCCCCACCTGGCGAGGGCGATCGAACAGCAACCCGCCAGGCCCTCGGCCGTCGGCACCTTCAGGATTGCCGCGCCGAGCCTCGTGTTCTACCTGCGGCGGCACGTCGTCCAGATGGTCGACGAAGAGCAGCTCAAGGCGTTCCTGTCCGGGTATCCTGACGGCGTCTGGGTGATGCCGGCCGAAGACTACGAGGCCGTCAGCGCGCGGCTGCCGGTGCCGACCCGCGTCATCGCCAGCGCCCCCAGGTTCGACGCCCGCCTCTCCGACTTCCTCGGCCGCACCCCTCCGCGCCAGCTGGTCCTCGTCTCCGCCGCCCGATAGTCCGCCCCACGGAGACGGCGGACAGGGGCCTGTCCCGCCGTCGGGTGCCGGAAGGTCGGCGGGGCGGTTCCGGCAGCCGCCGGGATTCCGATAGTCAGGCTCGTCGATGTCGTTCGAGGCTGCCGCAAAAATGGCTGGAAAGCGACGTGCGCGCGCGCCGGTCGGATGGCACCGCGATTGCTATAAATAGAGGCGTGAGCCCACCGGTTGGGCTCTGGTGGTAACGGATGGGGGCCCGTTGCTATCGGGGAATCAACCGGTGGGCTGTTTCTTGTACGGGCTGGCGGCGAGCGGCCGCGCCGCCAGGCGGCGGCGCGGCCGTTGAAATCAGCGACGCTTCGATGCAGTCGGCGCTTGTCGTCGTTTTTTCTCGTCGTCATCGTCATCGTCATCGTCACCCGGGATGGCCCGGATAAACGCCGTCCGTTTCGGCGGCGGCATCGGGCTCGCCGCACCCCGCACGGACTTCCAGAGAATCTCGTTCAGCTCGAGCTCGGGGGCCAGGTCCGCCTCGGCGAGGTACATCTTCGCCGACGCCTCGGCGCCCCAGGCGTTCGCCGCGTTCTTCTCGGCGACGTCGATGCGGGCCGGGCGCAGCGCGTAGGGCGTCAGGACCGGCGTCGCCTGGAAGGCGTTGTACATCGGCGTGGCCGCCGCGTCGTACTGGCTCATCGGCGGCAGGCCGAGGATGAGCTCCATCGTCCGCAGCATGCCGGACGTCGTGTAGAGCGTGCTGTCGACGGCCCCGCGCCTCGTGAACGGGCTGATGACGAACGCCGGCGACCGGTGGGCGTCCACGTGGTCCGGGCCGTTCTGGGCGTCGTCTTCGAGGACGAAGATCGCCGACTCCTTCCAGTAGACGCTGTTGGTGATGGCCTCGACGACCCTCCCCGTGGCCACGTCGTTCTCGGCGATCATCGCCCGCGGCGTCGGGTAGCCGGCGCGCGTGCCGGCCGTGTGGTCGTTGCCGAGCCGGATGATGCTGAACCGCGGCAGCTTGCCGTTCTGCTCGAACTCGCGGAACTCGCTCAGCCAGATGTCGACCCGCTTGTTGTCGGGAATCGTCAGGTCGTAGGGCTGGAACTGGGGGTGCACGAGGCCCTTCAGCCCGGGCACCGTCGCCACGACGTCGCCGACGCCGGAGTCTTTCTCGCCCTCCGGCTCCGGCCCGCGCGCGGCGAACTCGCCGTAGCTGCGCACGCTCACGCCCGCCCGCGTGCAGGCGTCCCAGATGTAGCCGTTCATCGGGGCGGTGACGTTGCCGTAGGCGTTGCGCATCTTGCCGCCGCCCTCGCTCAGGTAGCGCCCGCCGCGGCTGCCGTAGTTGGTCGGCCAGATCTTCTCGACGAAGTCGGTGGCGTACGCGCCGGTCGAGTAGGCGTGGCCGTCGTAGCTCACCTCGGCGTCGACGTAGAAGTTGTCGAGCACGACGAACTCCCGCGCGATGGCGTGGGCGTTCGGCGTGATCTCCTCGCCGAACAGGCACAGGTTCGGATCGCCGTTCCCGCGCTCGAGGTCGCCGAGGATCTGATCGTAGGTGCGGTTCTCGCGGATGATGTAGAAGACGTGCTTGATGGGCGAGGGATCGCCGACCTTCTTCGGGATCGGCGACGCGACCGGCGCCGACGCCGGCGCGAGCACGCCCGCGCTGGTCAGCGGCGTCAGGCTGTAGACCGTCTTCGTCATCGCCTGCAGCGTGGCGGCGTCGGGCACCGGCACGATCGACAGCGAGCCCTGCAGCATCGCGCCGGTGTACTGGCCGTCGCCGAACCCGGCACGCCGGCGCTGCGACCCGCGCGGGTTCGGCGCCGAGGTCAGGCCCTTGCCGCTCAGCACGTAGATCCGCGTCCCGTCCTTGCTGAACTGCGCGGCCGTCGGGTACCAGCCGGTCGGGATGAACCCCTCGACCACGCTGCGCCCCGGCTCGCGGACGTCGACCACGGCCACCGTGTTGTTGTCGGCGTTCGCCACGAGCAGCCGCGTGCCGTCGGGCGAGAGCCCGAGCCCGTTGGGCGTCGATCCCGGCGGCGCGTTCGGGAAGAGCGCCACCGAGATCTGCTCCTTCGCCGTCATCGCCGCGATGTCGACGACCCACACCGCGTTGGTGTTGGCGCACGCGACGAACAGCCGGCTGGCGTCCTTCGACCACACCATCGCGTTCGGATGCTCGCCGACGGCGACCTCGCCGCGCTGCTCGAGCGTCGCGGCATCGAACATCAGCACCTTCGCCCCGCCCCAGACCGACACGAACACGGTCTTGCCGTCGGGCGAGACGACGCACGTGTACGGCTCGGCGCCGACGTCGACCGTCGCCTTCACCAGCCCGGACTTCACGTCGAGCATCGTCAGCGCCTCGCCGAGCACGTGCACCGCGTAGAGGTAGCGGCCGTCCGGCGAGATCGCGATGCCGCCGACGAAGCTCTGCTCCACGGGCTCGGGGCGGTTGATCCCCGGCATCGGCTTCTGCGTGTCGCGGCCGAGGGCGTACATCGCGCCCGGCCGTCAGGCGGCCCGGCGTCCAGTAGAACTCGTTGACCGTCGTCTGCCCGGCGCCGGACGAGAAGACGCGGCGGCCGTCCGGATGCCACGCCAGGCCCAGCCACGCGTGGTCCAGGCTGGCCTTCGAGCTGACCAGCCCTGCCTCAGGTCGACGACGGTCAGCGTCGGCTTCGCGTAGCCGTTGTTCGTGATGATCAGGTAGTTGCCGTCCGGCGACTCGACCATGCCGAGCGGCAGGTCGCCGACCGACATGTGGCGCCCGGCGGGCTGGATCTTCCAGCCGTTCGGCAGGAGCGTGACGCCCTTGCCCAGGCTGCCCGGCCAGGTCGGCGGGGCCGGCCCGCGCTGGGCGACCGACGCCACGGCGGCGGCGATGACGAACGCACAGACGACGCAGATGGCGAGGAAGGGTCGGGATCGCATGGGGATTCTACCGCTTGTAGCCGATCTTCCGCAGGAAGCCGACGCGCCACTCGCGGTCGGCGTCCTGCTCGACGCCCTTCGGCGACGAGCCGTCGATCACGCCGACGATGCCGGCCCTGTCGCGACTCGGCACCACCGCCTGCAGCGGGATTCGCGCGGCTTGCGCGAAGATCCGGCAGACCTCCGGGCAGTCCTTGATGCGGTTCAGCACGTTGATGGGGTAGGCGTTGCGCAGGTAGAGCACGAACGTGTGCCCGGCGCCGAGCGCGAGCGCCGTCTCGATGGCCGCGCGCGCAGCCCTCGTCGTTGCCGTCGGCGCGGACCAGGCAGGCGCCGGAGGCCTCGTTGAACGCGAGGCCGAAGGCCGCGCCCGGCACGCCCGTCACCATGATCTCGTAGAGATCCTCGACCGTCTTGATGAAGTGGCTCTGGCCGATGATGACGTTGGCGTTCTCGGGAATCGCCACCGGACCAGTTCGTCAGTTCCATGCCGCCTCGGCACGTGGTCCCATGACTCGTGCCTCGCGTCTTGATGAACGCCCTCCGTGCCGCTGGCGTCCTCGGATCCGCCGAGTCCCTAGCCCCGTAGCCCGAGTCCCGAGCCCTACGGATGCCTTCCGAGCAGCCTGCAGCACGCCGAGCGACATCGCGTCGACGTAGGTGATGAGCAGCACGCCGATGCCCGTGATGATCAGGAACGGGACGATGTGCCGGTACAGCGCCGTCAGCGGCTTGTCGAACCGCGACGACGACAGGAACAGGTTCAGGCCGACCGGCGGCAGCAGGAAGCCCATCTCCAGGTTCGCCAGGAAGATGACGCCGAGGTGGATCGGGTCCACGTCGTACGCCGCCCCGATCGGCGCGATGATCGGCGCCAGGACGATGATCGCCGAGTAGATCTCGAGCACGCTGCCCAGCACGAGCAGGATCACGTTCAGCGCCAGCAGGAACACCACCTGCGAGTGGATGTGCGGCTGCACCCACGTCAGGATCACGTCGGGGATCTGGGCGTCGACGAGGTAGCTCGTCAGGCCCATCGCGATGCTCAGCAGCGTCAGCACCGCGCCCATCAGGCCGGCGGCCTTCAGCAGCACGTCCGGCAGCCCCTTGAAGAGGTGGATGTCGCGCGTGATGAAGCACTCGACGATGACGGCGTAGGCCAGCGCCGCGGCCGCGGTCTGGATCATCGTCGTCGTGCCCGGTGACGAACAGGCGCGACGATGACGACCGGCAGCATCAGTTCCCACTTCGCGCCCCACGTCGCCGCCACCGCCTCGCGCCACGAGAACTTCAGGTCCTCGCGCTCGGAGCGCCGGCCGATCAGGATGCCGTAGAACGCCGTCAGCACGACGAGCAGCAGGCCCGGCAGCAGCCCGGCGAGATAGAGGTCGCCGGCCGGCACCGTCTGGTTGCGCGACGTCGACGCGACGACGCTGTAGAGGATGACCGGCAGGCTCGGCGGGAAGAGCAGGCCGAGCGAGCCGGCCGCCGTGACGAGGCCGAGCGAGAAGCCTTCCGGGTAGCCGTCCTTGCGCAGGATCGGGATACACGAGCCCGCCGAGCGCGATGATGGTGACGCCGGAGCCGCCCGTGAACGTCGTGAACATGGCGCAGACGGCGGCCACCATGACCGCGATGCCGCCGGGCATCCAGCCGAAGATGGCGCGGAAGAACCGCACCAGCCGCTCGGCGGCGGCGCTCTCGGCGAGCACGTAGCCGGCCGCCGTCAGCAGCGGGATCGCCGGCAGCGTCTCCGACGCGACGAGGCGGTAGACCTCGGCCGACACGGCGGCGACCGGCGTGCCGTCGCGGAAGAACATCAGCAGGGCGATGCCGCCCATGGCGATGAACACCGGCGCGCCCAGCAGCGCCGCCGCCAGGATCACGAGCGCGAGCGGCCACAGGCTCGGCGCCACGCCCTCGGGCAGCCAGCCCGAGGGCGAACGCCGCCGGGATCGCCAGCAGCGCCGACGAGCCGCCCCCACCAGCGGTCGGACGCCTTCCACGCGAAGACGAGCGGCCATGATGGCGAGCGAGACCGGCATGATCATCTCGCTCATCCACTCGAAGCAAGCCGAAGGCCAGCGGCTTCGGCTCGATCGCGTTGACCCTGACGACCTGCGCGCTCGCGTAGGCGAGGACGCCGACGACGCGCCGCCGACACCGAGTAGGCCAGCAGCCGCGCGAGGCGCTGCCACACGCCCTCGCCGAGGAACTCGGCCGTCGACAGCGTGAGGTGCTTCATCTGGCTGGCGGCGGCGAGGCCGCCGACAAACGCCAGCCAGAGCGTCAGGTGCTTGACGTAGGTGACCGCGCCCGGGCACGTGGAAGCCGACGAGCTTCGGCCCGAACACCTCGACGAGCGGGATGATCGTGGCCAGGGCCAGCGTGGCCACGAGCACGGTCTGCTCGACGCGCTTGAGCGCGAGCGTCGAGCAGTCGTTCACTTCTTCGCCGCCGCCTTCTGCTTGCGGTACTCGTCGCGGTACCTCATCGCCTCGTCGAACGCGTCGGCCGGCACGATCGCCGCCGCGGACGCTCGGGTAGGTGGCCTCGGCGGTCTTGCGCCAGAGCTCGCTGGTCTTCGGCGTCGACCGGCGACGACGTTCAGGCCCGTTCTTCTTCATCGCCGCCACGTCGGCGTCGCCGCTCTTGCGGATCTCGGCCTGCAGCTTCGCGCCGGCGTCGCGGGCCGACTTCGAGCAGCTGGGGCTGGAGGTCGGCCGGGATCTCGTCCCAGGTCTCCTTGCGGATGACCGTGGCGCCCAGCAGCAGCGCCCACTTCAGGTCGGTCATGTACTTGGCGTTCTCGTAGTACCGCGTGATGACCGCCACCTGCGGCGGCGCGCTGAACGCCTCGAACGAGGCCGGTCTGGAGGCCGGTCGCCAGCTCCGTCGACGGCAGCCGCGACCGGGTTGAACCCGGCGCTCTGCCAGATCTTCAGCAGCGGCTGGTCGCCCGCCCACTGGAACAGCTTCAGCTTGCGCAGGTCGTCGGGCGTGGTCACCGGCTTCTTGGCGAAGAACTGCACCCAGCCGCCGTCGGCCCAGTTCAGGACGACGTAGCCCTTCTTGAGCAGGTTGGCCTCGAAGCGCGGCCGCATCTTGTCGATGACGTAGTAGACCTCGTCGTAGTCGTCGAACGCCATCGGGATGCTGAAGGCGTAGATCGTCTTGTCGATCTCCGCCAGGCCGACCGACGTCAGCACGGCGGCGTTCAGCGTGCCGAGGTTCATCTTGCGGACCACGTCCGGGTCGTCGCCCGGCCGTGCCGCCCGGCGTAGAGGTTCACCTTCACCTTGCCGCCCGAGATCTTGCCCCACTCGGCGGCCACTTCCTTCAGCACGAGGTGCCACGACGTGCCGTCCGGCACGAGCGTGGCCATCTTGACGACGATCGGCTGGGCGCCTGCGCCGGCGCGGGCGCGAGGGCGAGCAGGCACGACGGCGGCGATCGACGGCGACGGCCGCGGGCAGCCGGACGACGTGCGGGTCAGGTCGTGTGCAAGCATGATGCAGTCTCAATCCTGGATGCGAGCGGTTACCAGGTCGACGCGTCCGGGCCGCGGGGCCTCGACGAACAGTTCGTCCACGCGCGACAGCAGCCACTTCGCGCGGCGCTGGCCGATGATGTTGGCCAGCCGCTGCGCGGGCGCCTTGTTGACGTCGATCTCCAGCGCCTCGTTCAGCAGCTCCTGGAATTCCTTCTTGTTCTGCGCGCCGACCGAGATCGACCTCGGCCCAGGTGACGTAGGGCGAGACGCGCTGGCCGTTCGACAGGGCCAGCGCCCGGTCGAAGTGCTGCTTCGCCTTGTCGAGCGACCCGCCGACCGACGACCGGCCGCCTTCCCACGTGATGAAGAAGTCGTGCAGCGAGCCCATCTCCCACGCCTCGTCGAGGGCGAGGGCGCGCCGCATCAGCTTCTCGATGAGGGCCTGGTCGACCGAGAGCGACGAGTCGGCCTTGTCGATGGCGAAGGCCGCGCCCCAGGAGGCCGCGGTCTAGTAGAGCAGCGGCACGTGCTTCTTCGTCGTCTTCGCGAGCGCGGCGTCCGGGTCCGTGCTGCAGGCGATCGCGGAAGCCCGGGGAACGTCCACCTCGAAGGCCCGCAGCCCGTAGTCGAGGGCGCGCAGGTAGAGCTTCTTGGCGCGGGCGCGCATCGGCCGTGGCGCGGTCCAGGTCCTGCGCCTCGATGTAGTCGGCTTCCTGCTGGACGAAGGCGTAGCGCGTACTGCGTGAAGCCGCTGGCGGCCGCCGTCAGCAGGCCCTTGTGCTTCGGCGACTGCTCGATCAGGCTCTCGATGGTCTTGAGCGCGAAGGGCATCGCGTCCCGCGATCAGCTCCGGGTCGTCGTCGGTCGCGAAGCTCGACGTGCCCTCGGACAGGGCGTTGCCGAGGGTGTTGATCGCCATCGTCTTGATCGAGCAGCCGGACAGGGCGAGCGCCAGCAGGCACACGCCCCCGCCCGCGCACGGCCGCGTCAGTCGGTCACGCATAGGCCTCCAGAGCCAGACCCTCTATTCTATGTCAGCCGGACCGCGGCGGCACGAATCCGGCCGGCTCTCGCCGGTCCGACGGACCGTGCCCGTGCAGGTTCCTTGACAATTGGCCCCGGTCGGACTACATCTTGCGCTCGGCCAGGGAGCGCCATCCAGCATGATCCTCGAGTCCGCCCGCGTCGAGAACTTCAAGTGCATCGACGACTCCACCGAGTTCAGCATCCGGTCGCTGACGGCGCTGGTCGGGAAGAACGAGTCGGGCAAGACGGCGCTGCTCAAGGCGCTGTACCGCATCAACCCGATCCTGCCGGTCGACGGCAACTTCCTCGACACCGAGTACCCCCGGCGCCGGTGGGCGGCCTACCGGCAGCGCAAGGCGCACGGCGCCCGACCGGGTCGTCACCGCCACGTGGCGCCTCGAGGAGCCCGACCTGGCCGCCGTGGCCGACCTGCTCGGCCCCGACGCGCTCGCCGGGCTCACCGTCGTCGTCACGCGCGGGTACGACAACCGGCTGCGGTGGCAGATCGACGTCGACGAGCGGCGCGTCGTCTCGAACCTGATGCGCCGCGCCAAGCTCGACGCGGACGAGCTGCGCAGCCTCTGGGCCGTGACGAACGTCGCCGAGCTCGCTCCAGACGCTCCGCGCGCTCGAGTCGCCGACGCCGGCCCAGACGGCGCTGCTGCTCGACGTGCGAGGAGCGGCTTCCCGGGCGGCCCGCTGGTCGAACAGGTGGCGGCCATGCTCGAGAAGCGGCTGCCGCGGTTCCTCTACTTCGCCGAGTACCACCGGCTGCCGGGCGAGGTGGCCATCGACGAGCTGATGCGCCGGAAGGCGGCCAACGAGCTCACCGTCGTCGACACGATCTTCCTGGCCCTGCTCGAGCTGGCCAACACGACGCCCGAGGACCTGCAGGACATCGACCAGTTCGAGTACCTCGTCGCCGAGCTCGAGTCGGTGTCCCAGCGCATCACCCGCGACGTGATGGAGTACTGGAGCCAGGACCGGTCGCTCGAAGTCGATTTCCGCTGCGACGCCGCGCGCCCGCACGACCCGCCGCCGTTCAACACCGGGTACATCCTGCGCACGCGCATCCGGAACCGCCGGCACAACGGATCACGCTGAGCTTCGACGAGCGCAGCGCCGGCTTCATCTGGTTCTTCTCGTTCCTGGTCTGGCTGTCGCACATCCGGCGCGACCACGGCACCGACTACGTCATCCTGCTCGACGAGCCGGGCCTCGGCCTGCACGCCCGCGCGCAGATGGACATGATGCGCTTCATCCGCGAGCAGCTGCTGCCGGCCTACCAGGTGGTCTACACGACGCACTCGCCGTTCATGATCGACGGCCGAGCACCTCGACGGCCTGCGGACCGTCGAGGACACCTCGGACGGCGACACCGTGCTCGGCACGAAGGTGGGGGACCGCGTGCTCAGCACCGACCCCGACACGCTGTTCCCGATCCGCGCCGCCCTCGCCTACGACGTGGCGCAGCGCGTCGTCACCGGGCCGCAGACGCTGCTGGTGGACCGGCCGAGCGACGTGCTCTACCTGAAGTGGTTCTCGCGCGAGCTGCAGCTGCAGGGCCGGGCGCACCTCGTCGCCGGCCTGGAGCCTCGTGCCCATCGGCGGCCTCGACAGCATCGCGCCGTTCGTGTCGCTGTTCGCCGGGCAGGAGCAGCAGATCGCCGTGCTGACCGACGGCCTGATGAGCCACCCGCGCCGCCTCGACGGGCTGTGGGAGCGCGGCCTGCTGCAGTTCGGCCGGATCCTCCGCCCGGCGCTCTACACCGACCGCGAGGACGCGCAGCTCGAGGATCTGCTCGGCCGGCGCGCTCTACCGCGAGCTCGTGACCGGCGCCTACGGCCTCGAGGAGTCGCGCGGTGCTCGGCGAGGAGTCCGGCGCGCGTCACGCCGGCGCCTCGTGGCCGAGGTCGAGGCGTACTTCGCGTCGATGCCGCCGTGGGCGCCGCGCTTCGACAGCTTCGCGCCCGCCGTCCTACCTGTTCGAGAACACGGCCACGCTGCGCGCGACGCTGCCCGACCTCGGACCAGGCCCTCGACCGCTTCGAGAAGCTCTTCCGCGACCTGCACAGCCTCTGGCCGGATGCAGTAGGAGCGGGCGAGCCTGAGCCGCTCGCATGCGACGCGGCGGCATGCGCACGCGACCTGACTGCGACGGCTGAGATGCCGCACTGAGGGCGCGATGGCGATCGACTGGAACGACATCCGGTACCGGGGCGACGCGCGGGACGTCGAGGAGCTGATGACCACCTACCGGGTGGCCGACTACCTCGCGACCTACGAGGAGAACCGCCGGCAGCTCGACCAGGGCGTCCGCGAGCGCCTGCTGAAGGAGGGCATCCGGCTCAGCGAGCGCCTCTCGCCGCGCATCTACCGCATCTTCAGCGAGGTCTCCCAGGCGCTCGGGCTCGAGATCCAGGCCGAGGTGTTCTGCCTGCCGTCGCCCGAGATCAACGCCTTCGCCATCCTCGACGTCCGCAAGGACACCACCTACTCGCTCGTCGGCGTGACCGCGCCGCGCGCTCGAGAAGCTCGAGGACGCGGAGCTGCGGTCGATCCTCGGGCACGAGCTCGGGCACATCCTGTTCGGCAACAACCGGCTCGCGGCGCTCATCTCGACCGACGCCGCCAACCCGTCCGTCACCGTGCTGCCGGCGCTCGGCGAGAGCCTCTACCTGCGGTGGCGCAAGAAGGCCGAGATCAGCGCCGACCGCGTCAGCGTGCTCGCGAGCCGCGACTACCAGGCCACGGCCACCTCGCTGCTCAAGGCGACCTTCGGGCTGAGCGAGCGGAACCTCAACCTCGACATCGAGGCGCTCGTGAACCAGGTGGACGAGATCCGCGGCCGGCCGGAGCTGATGGAGGAGGTGTTCGCGTCGCACCCGCTGCTGCCGATCCGCCTGAAGGCCGTCGAGCTGTTCTCGCGGTCCGCGAAGGCGGCCCGCGGCGGGCTACCCCGTCGAGGGCGACGCCGATTGGAGACGACGAGCTCGAGGACGCCGTCGACGAACTGGTGAAGCTGACGCGCCGCTACCCGTTCCAGCCGCTCCACCTGGCCGTCATGCGCGCCGTCGCGCTCGGCGGCGCGCAGCTGCTGGCGGCCGACCGCGACGTCAGCGACGAGGAGGTGAAGATCCTCGTCCAGATCCTGCACAAGTGGTTCACCGACGAGCCCGAGTCGGAGATCGTCACCGACCGCGACGAGATCGCCGCGAGGCTGCCCGAGGTGCTCGAGGAGATCCGCAAGGAGGGCGCGCTCGACGACAAGGTGTTCATCCTGTCGCGCCTGACGGACGTCGCGCTGGCCGACGGCGCGCTGATGGACGCCGAGAGCGCGATCATCCTCGACATCGCCAAGCAGCTCGAGGTGCCGACCAAGATCGCCTACTCAGATCATCGTCGGGTCGGCGCAGTCGATCGGGTTCCGGACCGACGTGAAGCTGAACCGCATGGCGGAGGAGATCCGCCGGTCGATGACGCTGGGGATCAAGGCGGACGAGCCGAAGAAGCCGTAGAGCAGTAGCCAGGAGTCAGTGAAGCCAGCTACGGGCGCTACGGCGTCAGCTCGCGCCTGTCGCTGATGCTGGCTGCTGCGCTGCCCAGCTGCTGACAGCCGCCAATCCCTAGCCGCCGAGTCCCAGACTAGCCCCTAGCGCCCGTCTTCTCCACCCACACCTCCATCAGGTGCAGCACCGTCTCGACCGACTTCTCCATCCACTCGAGCGGCACCCACTCCTTCTTCCCGTGGAAGTTCATGGAGCCGTTGAAGAGGTTGGGCGTCGGCAGGCCCATGAAGGACAGGCGCGAGCCGTCCGTGCCGCCGCGCACCGGCAGCTTCTCCGGCGTGAGGCCGGCCCGCCGGATGGCCTCGTCGGCGTAGCCTCGACCGCGCGCGGCTCGGCGTCGAGCTTGTACTTCATGTTCCGGTAGGCTGCCTTGATCTCGACCGCGACGCCGCGCGCCCGGGTAGCGCTTCTCCATGAACGCGGCCGTGTCGCGCAGCACGTCCTCGAGTTCGTGCAGGCCCTCCTCGGTGAAGCTGCGCACGATGAACTGGGCCTTCGCCTCCGACGGGTTGCCGGTGATGGACGTCGGGTGCAGGAAGCCCTCGCGCCCCTCGGTCGTCTCGGGCGTGCGGTGCTGGGGCAGCGCCATGACGAACGCGCTCAGCGACGCGCGCGGCGTTCACCATCTTGTTCTTGGCGTAGCCCGGGTGGACGTCGGCGCCGGTGACGGTCACGAACGCCGTGTCGGCGCAGAACGTCTCGGCCTCGAGCGACCCGAGGCCGGAGCCGTCGATCGTGTAGGCGACGTCCGCGGCGAACGCCTTCACGTCGAAGTGCTCGGTGCCGCGCCCGACCTCCTCGTCGGGCGTGAAGCCCACGCGGATCGGGCCGTGCAGGCGCGCCGGGTTCTCCCGCCACTGCCAGAGCGCCTCGAGGATGACGGCCACGCCGGCCTTGTCGTCGGCGCCGAGCAGCGTCGTGCCGTCGGTCGTGATGATCGTCAGGCCCTTGCACCCGGCGAGCGCCGTCTCGTCGGCCACGCGGATGACCTGCGACGGATCGCCGGGCAGGACGATGTCGCCGCCGTCGTAGTCGCGGTGGACCTGCGGGTTGACGTTGGCGCCGGTCACGCCGAAGTACGTGTCGACGTGCGCGATGAGGCCGATGGTCGGCACCTGGCCGTGCGCCGGGTGGCCGGCGGGGACGTTCGACGGCAGCGTCGCCATCACGTAGCCCCACTCGTCCATCGCGGCGTCGGCGAGGCCGGCGGCCTTCAGGTCGTCGACGAGCACGCGCAGCAGGTCCTTCTGCTTCTCGGTGGACGGATACGTCGTCGACGTCTCGGACGACTGGGTGTCGATCTTCGCGTAACGGATGAACCGATCGAGCAGCGGTTCGCGCTGGCTCATGTGTGCCTCGCAGATGTGATGTAGCGGCCGAAGGCGCCGGCTTCCACGTTGCCGCCGCTGATGAGCGCCACGGCCGGGCCGGCGATGTCGCGCGCCGCGACCCGCGCCGTCGCGCGACCACGATGTGTCGCCCCGGCCCAGGGCCGCGGCGACCGACGCGGCGCCGCTCGGCTCGGCCACGAGCCTCGCGCGATCGAACACCCATCGCACCGCGTCGATGATGGCGTCGTCGTCGACGGTCGACGATCTCGTCGACATACGCCTGGATGTGCGCGAACGTGATGTCGCCCGGCCGGACCGCCAGCAGGCCGTCGGCCATGCCCGCGGCCCCGGGAACGGTGACCGGGTGGCCGGCCGCGAGCGATCGCGTCATCCGCGGCGTGCACGCGGGCTCGACGCCGACGACGCGGACGCCGGGCGCCAGGCTCTTGATGGCCGTGGCGACGCCGGCGAGCAGGCCGCCGCCGCTGGTCGGCACGTAGACCGCCGCCGTGTCCGGCGCCTGCTCGAGGATCTCGAGGCCGATCGTGCCCTGGCCCGCCGATGATCCACGGGTGGTCGAACGGCGGCACGATCGTGAGGCCGCGCGCGGCCGCCTCGGCCTCGGTCCTCGCCTTGCGCTCGATCGTCGTCGTGCCCTCGAAGATGATCTCGGCGCCGAGCCCGCGCGCGATCTCCACCTTCACCGCCGGCGCCGTCGTCGGCATCACGACGACCGCCGGGCAGCCGGTGAGCGGCGCGGCGAGCGACATGGCGATGCCGTGGTTGCCCGACGAGAACGTGATGACGCCGCGCTGGCGCTCCTCGGGCCGCAGCTGCAGGAGCATGTTCGCGGCGCCGCGGATCTTGAACGCGCCGCTGCGCTGCAGGTTCTCGCACTTGAGGGCGAGCGGGCGCGGCCCCGCCGCCGCCCGTCGTCGAGCACGCGAGGAGCGGCGTCACCCGCGCCAGCGGCCTGATGCGCGCCGGCGGCCTGACGGATGTCGTCGAGCGTGACGAGCGGTTCGCTCATGACTCCGTGCAGCTCAGTGCCGCTGTCAGAGCCAGTAGCCAGTAGCCAGTAGCCAGAGGTCAGACCGGTCCAGCTGACGTCCTGCCTACTGGATCCTGACACCGTCACTGGCCTCTGAGCCCCTTGCCCCTAGTCCCTCAGCCCCTACGCCAGCCCGTGCCGCTGAGCAGCTCCTGCTCCGCCAGGATCGCCGCCCGCCGGCCCGTCCGCGGCGACCACGCCGCCATCGAGGACGACGACGCGCGTGCAGACCCGCTGGATGAACGCCAGGTCGTGGCTCGCGACGACGATCGTCGCGGCCAGGCCGCCGAGCAGCGCGGCCAGGCTCCGGCGCCCGCGCGGATCGAGGCCCGACGAGGGCTCGTCGAGCAGCAGCAGGCCGGGCGCGCACGCCAGCACGCCGGCGAGGCACACCCGGCGCTTCTCGCCCGTCGACAGGTGGTGCGGCGAGCGGTGCTCGTAGCCCTCGAGGCTCGACCGAGTGCAGCGCCGCGCGGACCGCGCCGTCGACCTCGGCCTGCGGCCATCGCCGCGCGCGCGGGCCGTAGCCGACGTCCTCGCCGACGGTCAGGCCGATCAGCTGGTCGTCGGGATCCTGGAAGACGATGCCGACGAGATCGCGGATCGCGGCCGATGGTCGGCCGGCGACACGATCGTGCCGCCGATGGCGATCGTCGCCGACGAGGCCGTGGCGGTGCGCGTGGCCGCCCGGCTCGTGCACGTGCAGGTAGCGCCGCCGCTCGGGCAGCAGCCCGGCCAGGTGGAGCAGCAGCGTGGACTTGCCCGCGCCGTTCGGGCCGATCAGGCCGACGCGCTCGCCGGCGGCGACGCTCAGCGTGACGCCGTCGAGGGCCGGCGACCCGTCCGGGTAGTGGTACGTCAGCCCGGTGACGTCGAAGCCGACGGCCGCGGCGACTCGCGGGTGGACCGTCATGCCGCGCCTCCGCGGGCCCGCCTGGCCTGCTCGATCGCTTCCGCCCGCTCGAGCGACCGCAGCAGGAGCGAGGCCACGAGGCGCCCGAATCCGCGGGTGGTGTCGACGGGGCTCGCGAGCAGATCGCTCGAGCGCGCCGAACCCCGGCCGTCGCGCCTCGCGCGCGCGGAGCATGGCGCGGACCTGCCGCAGCACGATGGTCAGGCTGGCGAGCGTCGCCTCGAAGACGTCGACGAGGCGGGCCGGCAGCCGCAGATCGCGGGCGGCGCGCACGAGGCCGCTCGGTCCGAGCCAGCGTGGCCACGGCGGCGCCCATGGTTGCCGCCGAGAGCGCTCGGGCGGCAAGCGCGGCGCCAACGAGGAGGCGGGCGCCCGACGGCGCCAGCAGCGCCGCCGGCACGGCGAAGAGCGCCGACCACCGGCACGAGCCAGCCGACCCGGCGGAGCGCTTCCGGCAGCGGCAGTCCCGCCCGGCCGAAGGTGACCAGCGCCGCGGCGAAGACCGCGCCCACACGGCCCACGACCACGAGGGCACGCGCCCGGCCGCCCAGCCCGGCCGGCGTCAGCGCGGCGGCCACCACCAGCGCGAGGCCGACGAGCAGCAGCGGCGCCGGGCGCGTGACTCCGGGCCTATCGATGGGCATCATGATCCTGCTGCCTCACGCCGCGGCTCACGCCCCAGGCGACGACGGCGGCCAGCAGCGTGCCGGCAACGCCCGCGGCGGCCGTGGCGATGCGCGGGAGACGAGAGGAACGGCACGGCGTAGTCCGCGAACGGCGCGGGCCACGAGGCGGCCGCGCGGCCCGCGAAGCCGAGGCGCTCGGCGGCGTGATCGAGCCCGTCCGGCAGCGCCGACGCGAAGGGCGACAGGAACGCCGCGATCGCGAGGGCGACGCCGAACAGGCCCCCGCCACGGCGAGGCCCGACGCGGCGGCCGCTCGCCCGACGACGCCGCGAAGCAGGTCCGGGCGCCAGCGCACGACCGTGGCCAGCACCGCGCCGGTCAGCGCCGCCTCGAGCAGGCCGATGGCCACGTGGCTGACGAGCAGGAGCTGCACGACGGGGCACGAGCGGATACAGGCCCGACAGGCCCAGCCACAGGCCCGTCAGCACGGCGGAGACCAGCGTCGCGGCGAACGCGCCGAGCACGCCGCCGACGACCCGCGCGCGGGGCGTGCGCGTTCCACCGGGAGGCGAGCGACGCCACGGCGAACCCGGTGAGCGAGGCGGCCACGCCCATGTCGAGCGTGTTGGCGCCGAGCGCCGTGATGCCGCCGTCCTGGAAGAGCAGGGCCTGGACGGCCAGCACGACGGCCATGACGATGACCGCCCGCCACGGGCCGAGCAGGACCGCCGAGAGCGCCGCGCCGACGAGGTGGCCGCTGATCCCGGGCGCCACCGGGATGTTGATCATCTGCGCGGCGAAGACGAACGCGGCGGTGGCGCCGAGGATCCCCGCCGGCATCGGGTTCGGATCGGACTTCTCCGCCCGCAGGGCGGCCGCCACGCCGAGCCCGGCGCCCGCCCACGTGATCCCCGTCACGCCCGCGGTCAGGAACCCGTCGGGGATGTGCATCGGGGAAGCATAGCATCCGGGACTCGGGGCTCGGGGCTCGGGACTCGGGACTCGGGGACAAGGGAGCTGCCGACGAGAGCCGACGGGCAGGGAGCGTGGGGGCCGCGGGAAGGGGCATGGAGACTACGCGGATGGCATGAGTGAGCGCGAGCGGCGCAGGCGGCGGCGCGCAGGCGCGTGGCTGAGCGCCCTCGAGGCGCGGCACCTGGCCGACCTGCGCCCGGCCGAGGTGGGGCGGGCGCTGCGCGCCCTGTCGTCGGCCTACGTGGAGCGCCGCGATCGGCTGGCCAGAGGCGCCGCGCTCGACGGCGCGGGCAAGCGCGCCGCGTTCGCGCTCTTCTATGGTCCGCTCCATTTCCTGGTCGTGCGCGCCATCGTCCGCGCGCTCGGCGCGGCCGCAGCTCCCCGCGATCTCATCGCCGACCTCGGATGCGGCACGGGCGTCGCCGGCGCGGCGTGGGCGCTCGAGTGCGCGCCGCGCGCCCGGCTGTTCGGCATCGAGCGCCATCCGTGGGCCGCCGACGAGGCGCGATGGACGTGCCGCACGCTCGGTCTCGATGCCGACGTCCGGTGCGGCGACCTGTCGCGGGTCCGCGTTCCGGCGCGCGCGTCGGCCGTGGTGGCCGCCTACACCGTCAACGAACTGCCGGAGGACGCGCGGGCCGCGCTGCTTCGTGAGCTCATCGCCGCGCACGCCCGCGGCGCCCGCGTGCTGATTGTCGAGCCCATCGCGAAGTCGGCCGTGCCGTGGTGGCCCGTGTGGGCGGCGGCGCTTCGCGCGGCCGGCGGCCGTGAGGACGAGTGGCGCTTCCCGGGCGGGCTGCCGGGCATCGTCGGCCGTCTCGGCCGCGCCGCCGGCCTCGACCATCGCGAACTCACCGCCCGATCGCTGTACTTGGGCAGCGGAGGCCTGCGGGTGGCGTCTGGCGGGGGGCCGTGATGCCGCCGCCGCGCTGGGGGATTGCCCGCCGCCTCTTCGCCATCGACATCCTGGTGATGTCTTTCGCGCTGGGCCTTGCCGGAGGCACGGCCGCGCGGTGGGAGCACGTCCCCGACTGGCCTGAGGTGGTGCTCACGTGCATCGCCATTCGTGGTCGTCGTGCCGCTGGTCGGGTGGCTCCGCACGCATCTCGACGTCGCGCCGGTGCGCGTGCTGCACGACTGGTCGTTCGCCCTGTCCGTGTACGTCCTCTACCGCGCCGTCGTCCTCGTGGCCGGCCCCGGCCATTCGGGCCGCGTGTTCGACGGGTGGCTGATTGACGCGGATCGCTGGCTGACCGGCGGCGATCCGACGGCCTGGCTCACGCGACTGGCGCACCCGATTGTCACCGAGGCGATGCAGGTCGCGCACGCGTGGTTCTGGCTGCTGCCGCTGGCCGTGGCGATCGAGTTGTACGCGAGCGGGCGGGAGTGGCGCTTCCGGCAGTGGGCGTTTGTCTGCGGCTGCGGGTTCTTCGCGGCCTTCGCAGGCTACCTCGTCATCCCGGCCGTCGGCCCGCGCTACATCCTCCACACGCTCGACGCCGCCGAGGCGCTGCGGCTCGCGCCGAGAAACGCGTTTCCCAGCGTGCAGACGCTGGTCACCCTGCTCGCGGTCGCGTGGGCATGGCGGTACCGGCTTGGGGTGCGCTGGATCGTGACGATCGCCGGGGCGGTGCCGGTCGTCGCCGCGCTCTACCTGCGCGGCCAGTATCTGACGAGCGTGCTGGCGGGCGGTGCGCTGGCGGTTCTCTGCCTCGTGCTCGCGCCGCCGCTGCACGGCTGGCTCGCCGGGCATCTCGGCACGCTCGACGCGGACCGGACCAGCTGAATAGGCCGCGGTTCGAGTCGCCACGGGTCGGCGCCCGCGGCGATGGCTCGGGCAGGCCGCGCGTGGCCGGAACCCGACGGCCGGCGAGGGTTCCCGGGCGCGGCGCGTAGCGGTCGAGCCACGCGGATGCGCAGCCCGCGGGAGGCCGGAGCCCGCCAAGCCGAGGAGGGTCCCGGCCTGCGAGTCCGCTCGGAGCCGCCGGGCCGACCCGCCCGGGAGCCGCGATCCTGGCCGCGCTCACTCGCCGTCAGCCCGTCAATCTCGTCAATCTCGCCGGGTTCGAGTCTCAGGGACGCCGCCGCCAGGAGGCCGTCCACCTGCTGTGCGCTGCGGAAGCCGACGATCGCGCCGGTCACGGCGGGCTGCCGCAGCGTCCAGGCGATCGCCACGGCTCCGGGGGACGTGCCGTAGCGCGCGCCGATGTGGCGCAGTTGCTCGACCAGCGCGAGGTTGCGCGACAGCCGGGGCTCCTGGTATTCGGGGTTCTTCGAGCGCCAGTCGTTCGCCGGGAGCGACATCGCCCGCTCGCGCGTCATCGCCCCGCTCAGGATGCCGGCGGCCATCGGCGAGTAGACGATGACGCCGATCCGGTTCGCCAGGCAGTAGGGGAGGAGATCGGACTCGATGCCGCGGCGCAGCATCGAGTAGGGAGGCTGGAGGCTGGCGACGGGCGCGATGGGCCTGATGCGGTCCAACTCGGCGATGTCGAAGTTCGACACCGCGATGTGCCGCACCTTCCCCTCCCGCTGCAGCGCGGCCAGCGTGCTCCAGCCCTCCTCGATGTCGGGCGCCGGCTCGGCCAGCCCCCATGTCTTCGACCAGTGGATCTGGTAGAGGTCGATGACGTCGGTCTCCAGCCGCCGGAGGCTGTCCTCCAGTTCCTGGCGCACCGATGCCGCCTTCAAGGAGTGCGAAATCGCACCCTGCCCGTCCCACACGAGCGAGCACTTCGTGAACACATACGGCCGGCGCGACGGCCCCATCGCCTTGAGCGCCCGCGCGACGACGCGCTCGGACCGGCCGAGACCGTAGACGGGGGCCGTGTCGATCCAGTTGATGCCGGCGTCGACGGCCCTCTCAATCGCGGCCACCGACTCGTCATCGTCCTGCGCGCCCCACCCGAAGGCGTAGTCGGGCCCGCCGATGGCCCACGCGCCGAATCCCATCGGGGTGATCTGCAGGTCGGTCGTGCCCAGTTGTCGCTTGTCCACGGTTCGTCTCCTGCTGCCACGTCGACCCTGAAGGGTCGACCTCCACTTGGCAGCGTCACGCCTTGACGAGATGGAGGTCGAGGCTTCAGCCTCGACGCTCCTTCAACGCCGCCAGCACCCGCGCCGGTGTCATCGGCATCTGGAAGACGCGCGCGCCGATGGCGTCGTAGATGGCGTTGGCGACGGCGGCGCCGAGCGGCACGATGGCCGGCTCGCCGCAGCCCTGCGCCGGCACCTCCGGGGCGTCGATGATCACCGTGTCGATCTTCGGCACCTGCGAGAAGCGCGGAAGCTCGTAGGTGTCGAAGTTCTTGTCGAGCACCTCGCCGCCTCTGAAGCGGACTTCCTCGCTGAAGGTGTAGCCCAGGCCCATCGTGATGCAGCCCTCGATCTGCTGCAGCGAGCCGGCGGGGTTGACGACCACGCCCTGGTCCTGGGCGCACACGACGCGCGTCACGCGAACGACGCCCGTGGCCTTGTCGGCCGTCACCTCGACCATCAGCGTATCGTAGGTGCCGGCGTCGATGCCGCAGGCCACGCCCACGCCGCGGCCGCTCGGCGCGGCTTTGGCCGTCCAGCCGAACTTCGCCGCGGCGGCCTTGAGCGTGCGGATCATGCGCGCGTCGGCGAGGTTCTTCAGCCGGAACTCGACGGGATCGATGCCCGCTTTCGCCGCCATGATGTCGATGTGAGACTCGCGGGCGAACGCGTTGGTGCTGGCGCCCGGGAGCGCGCCACGGGCCGACCGCGAACGGATGGTACCCGGGCGTCCCTCCGCCGCTCCAGCCGCCGTGGACAAGCGTCCGGTGATGCGGGATGTCGTAGAAGTGCGCGGCGCCGCGGTCGCCGGCCGCGAAGACCCTGTACTCCCACGTGACAATCCTGCCCGACCCGTCGAGGCCCGACCGGATCTTCATCACCGCCGCGGGCCGGAACGTGTCGTAGAAGAACTCCTCTTCGCGGCTGAACACGACGCGGACGGGCTTGCCGGCCAGCCTGGCCAGGCGTGCGGCCTCGACGCCCTGGCTCGACGCCGACTTCCCGCCGAAGCCGCCCCCGACGTACGGCGTGATGACGCGCACCTGCTCGGCCGGCAGCTTCAGGGCCTGCATGATCTGGTTCTTCAGCGGGAAGGGCGTCTGCGTGCCGGCCCAGACGGTGACCTTGCCGTTCTCGATCGCCGCCACCGCCGAATGCGTTTCCATCGGCGCGTGCGCCCGGTACGTGTCGTAGTAGGTGTGGTCGAACGCCTGGAGCGGCGGGCCGGCGTACGTCGCCGGATCGCCGCCCGCCGCGGCGCGCCGCTCGGCCGGCGCGTTCCTCACAAGGTGATCGAAAATCGTCGCGTTGTCGACGGGCGGGTCGTTGCGCGTGAAGGAGGCTTTCACGAGCGCGAGCGCCTTGCCGGCTTCGTCCCAGTGCTCGTGGAGCACCGCGACGAGATCGCCGTCGCGGACGACGGTCGACGCCGGGCACCTTCTCGGCCGCCGAGATATCGAGGCCCGTCATGACGGCGCCGTGCGCCGGCGGCCTGAGAATCCGCGCGTAGAGCGCCCCGGTCGGCACGATGTCGCCGGCGTACTTCGCCCTGCCCGTCACCTTCTCGATCGCGTCGCGCCGCGGCGCCGACGTGCCGACGATGGTGAAGGCCTTGACGGGCTTCAGCTCCGGCTTCGCGGCCAGTGTCCGCTCGATGCGCTTGCCTCCGGTGAGCTGGCCGTAGGTGACCTTCTTCGCCCCGCCGGCGCCGCTTGTGACGACGCCGGACTTGACGGAGAGCGACTCGACGGGCGCCTGAAGCGTCTCGGCGGCCATCGCCAGCAGCACGCCGCGCGCTTCGGCGGCGGCGGCGCGCAGCACCGGCCCGAACGCCCGGATGCTCAGCGACCCGAACGTGCCGCCGTCCCAGGGGCAGAGATCCGTGTCGCCGCACACGATGGTCACGGCGGCGAAGTCGACGCCCAGGTCTTCGGCGAGCAACTGCGCGAGCGAGGCCACGATGCCCTGGCCGAGTTCGACCTTGCCCACGAGGCACGTCACCTTGTTGTCGGCGCCGATGTGGAGGTAGGCGTTGAAGTCGGTGGGGTAGGTCTGGCGGCCGCCCTGCGCGGCGGCCTCATTGCCGCCGTCGAACGCGTCGGCCGAGAACGCCACGAGCAGGCCCGTGCTGGTCAGCTTCAGGAATTCGCGGCGGTTCATCGCGAGCCTCCTTTCGCTGCCGGGGCCGCTGCCGGGGCCGCCACCGACTCGATGGCCTGGACGATGCGGTTGTGCGCGCCGCAGCGGCAGAGGTGGTCGTCCATGTGCGCGACAATCTGCGCGCGCGTCGGCTTCGGGTTCTTCTGGAGGAGCGCGTGGGCGCCGAGGATCATGCCCGGCGTGCAGAAGCCGCACTGGAACCCGAGGTGCTTCACGAAGGCCTCCTGGAGCGGATGCAGCCGCTCGCCATCCGCCAGGCCTTCGATGGTGACGACCCGCTTGCCTTCGACCGCGCCGACAGGCGTCGCGCAGGACCGCACCGCTTCGTTGTTGACCAGCACCGTGCAGGCGCCGCAGAGGGCCTGGCCGCACCCGAACTTGGTGCCGGTCAGCCCGAGATCGTCGCGCAGGACCCACAGCAGCATCCGATCCTCGTCGACCGTCAGCCGCGTGGCCTTGCCGTTGAGCGTGAATGACACCACTCGCATCGGCGGTCCCTCCCCGGGCAGAAAGTGTCGCGCCGCGCGCCGGCCGCTGTCAACTGGGGTCAGGTCCAACAATCCAGCGATTTGTCGTCATTTGGGGCCAGGTCTGTGGATTCGCCGGCAGTTCGTTCCACGCCGGCGGCGTCACGCCGAGCAGGTGCTGCACGAAGAAGTCGTAGCGCTTGCGCTCGCCGTACGCGCCGCCCGGGCCGTGGCCGGCGCCCGGGATGACCAGCAGGTCGAACGTCTTGTTCGCCTTGATCAGCGCGTTCACCACCTGCATGGTCGACGAGGGATCGACGTTCGTGTCCAGTCTCGCCGACGACCAGCAGCACCTTGCCCTGCAGCCGGTGGGCGTTGTCCACGTTCGACGAGGCGGCGTACTCGGGGCCGATCGGCCAGCCCATCCACTGCTCGTTCCACCAGATCTTGTCCATCCGGTTGTCGTGGCAGCCGACGGCCGACACCGCCGCCTTGTAGAACTCCGGGTGGAAGAGCAGGGCGCCGAGCGCGTTCTGGCCGCCGGCCGAGGTGCCGTAGATGCCGACGCGCGAGATGTCGTAGTACGGGTACTTCGCCGCGACGGCCTTGTGCCAGAGGATGCGATCGGGGAAGCCCGCGTCCTTGATGTTCTTCCAGGCGACGTCGTGGAACGCCTTCGACCGGTTCGACGTCCCCATGCCGTCGATCTGCACGACGATGAAGCCGAGTTCGGCCTGGGCCTGCATGCGCGTTGAACGCGGAGAAGGACTTCGGCACGAACGAGCTGTGCGGCCCGGCGTAGATGTTCTCGATGACGGGGTACTTCCTGCGCGGGTCGAACGTCGTGGGGCGGTAGATGACGCCCCAGATGTCCGTCTGCCCGTCGCGGCCCTTCGCGGTGAACACCTCCGGCGGCTGCCAGCCGGCCTTCTGGAGCGCCGCGATGTCGACGCGCTCGAGCTCCGTGACGAGCGACCCGTCGGACGACCGGCGCAGCTCCGAGACCGGCGCCCTGGTCGACGCGGGAGTAGACGTCGACGAAGAAGGCGCCGTCCGCGCGAGAAGCTGGCCGCGTGGTTGGCCTCCGCGGCGGTCAGCCGCGTCAGGCCCGTCCCGTCGAAGTTGATGCGGTAGTAGTTGACGAAGTACGGGTCCTCGCCGGGATACATCCCGCTCGCGCTGAACCAGATCTGCCGCTGCTCATCGTCCACCTCGCGACACGCCGCGGACGACCCACTCGCCCCTCGTGATCTGGTTCTTCACCGCGCCGGTCGCGCCGTCGATAGAGATAGAGGTGGTTCCAGCCGTCGCGCTCCGACATCCAGATCACCTCGCGGCCGTCGCGCGACGTCGTGCCGGTACTTCTTGCCCGAGTAGGTGAAGAACGTCTTCGGCTCCTCCGAGATGACCGCCCGCGCGGCGCCGGTCGCGGCGTTCACCTCGATGACCCGGAACACCTGGTGGCCGCGCTGGTTGTACTCGAACGTGAGCGCGCGAGCTGTCCTTGCGCCACTCGAGCCGGGAGAGATCGTAGGGATTCGGGAAACAGCGCGTTGTCGACGGCCGCGCGCCGTCTTGTCGTCGACGCCGAAGATGACCGGCTGCTCGAGGTCGAGGACGTCGCCGGGCTTGGCGTAGAAGCGCGTCGAGTGCTTCGGCTGCAGCTGATCTTCGGGCGACGACTCGACGTAGTGGACCAGGCGCCGGTACCCCGGCTTGACGCGATAGGCCGCCAGCTTCTTCGAGTCGGGCGCCCAGGCGATCGTGTCGAGTTCGTAGCAGTTGGCCTCGGAGCCGTCGGTGCTCAGCATCGTCGGCGTCCGGGATCCCGGCTTGCGGATGGCGACGTTGAAGTTGGTGACGAAGGCCTCCCAGCTTGCCGTCGGGCGACACCCGCGGCTTCGCGTCGGGCCCGGGCGGCGTGCAGGCCGGCGGCGGCTGGCGCTGCTCGAACGCGCCGACGGCCGGCGCCTTGGTGCAGGCGTAGTCCGCGAGCGTGCACGTCCAGACGGCGCCGTCGAAGCGCGCCTCGATGGCGCGCTCGTTGTCCCTGAACGTGAACGTGTTGAACGGCAGCGTGACGGCGGTGATCTTCCGGCCCGTCATCTTCGCGAGCGTGGCCGCGAGCCGCTCGTGATCGAACGGCGGCCGCTTCTGTCCCGAGTCGGCGTCGACCAGGACGAACTCGTTGCCGCCCTTCACCGACCGCCGGTACCAGAACCGGTGCGTCTTCTCGATCCAGGTGGCCGGCCCCGGCACATTCAGCGCGACGGCCTCGTACTTCTCGCGCAGCCCCGCCGCGCGCTCGTAGTCGGCGGTCGTCACCTGCGCGGCGGCAGGCAGCGAGATCGAGCAGAACAACAGGGCGAACAAGATAGCGAGCGGGAGGTGCTTCGGCTTGAGCATGCGGGGGATTCTATACGGAAGACGGTGACGCCGAGCTGCTGGCAGGTCGGACGGCGCGGCGCGGGAACCGTGCGGCGGCGGGAACGGCGGCTCCGCGCGCCGGACTCCGCAGGCCGGCGACACGCGCTCCTCGGCTTGCGCGTCGGGTTCCAGCGCTTCCCGCGGGCTTGCGCTATCCGCGCCTGATCGGCCGCTACGCGCCCCACGCGGACCTCCGCCCCTGCGACGCGTTTCCGAGCGCTCGATGTGTCGGCCTGCTTCGAGCGGCTCGCTTCGTCGGCGTCCGACCCGCCAGTCAGGCCGCGCGGCATGTCACCGGCGGGACGACGTGCGCATTCGGGCTCGGCGACGAGCACCGCGCGAGCGGCGCGCGCGAGGCGGACCCTGCGAGCAGGCCGATGATCGTCAGTGCGCAAAACGCTTCGCAGGGGCCGAAATCCGCGTGGGGTGACTGGAGCCCGCACGCTGCAACCGACTGGACCCCGGAGATGCGTTTTGCCGGCCTGTGTGAGCGGCGGACGCCTGGCGGCACCCCTCGCGCGGTCCGGCGCGCCGAGCGGTTCGCGACACGCCCGCCGCCGCGCGGCTCAGCGTCCCGAATCCCGGCGTCGCGTCAGCGCTCGGCGGGCGCCGGCGGCTCGGGCTTGTCGATGTAGATGTCGATGGATTTCTCGATGGCGTGCAGCGTCGGCAGTTCGTCGGGCGCGACCAGGGTGATGGCGGTGCCCGCCGCTTCCGCGCGGCCCGTCCGGCCGACGCGGTGGACGTACGAGTCGGCGCTGTGCGGCACGTCGTAGTTGATGACGTGCGCGATGCCGTCGATGTCGAGGCCGCGGGCGGCGATGTCGGTGGCGACCAGCGCCGTGTGGCGGCCCGAGCGGAAGCCCTCGACCGCGGCCATGCGCTCTTTCTGCGTGCGGTCGGCGTGCAGCGGCGCGCACCGGACGCCGCGCGACGCCAGGGCGGACGCCAGCTGGTCCGCGCCGCGCTTGGTGCGGACGAAGATGAGCGACGGGGCCTGGGTCCGGCGGAGGAACCGCGTGAGCCACTCGACCTTTTCGCGCGCCTGCATCACGTGCGCGATGTGCGCGATGGTCGTCGCCGGGCCGCCCGCCCGGCCGATCTGGATGAACCGCGGGTCGCGCATCACCTGCTCGGCCAGCGTCACCACATCCGACGAGGTGGTCGCCGAGAAGAGCAGCGTCTGGCGCGCCGCGGGCAGCGCCGACACGATCTTCCGCACGTCGGGCCAGAACCCCATGTCGAGCATGCGGTCGGCCTCGTCGAGCACCAGCACCTCGACCTTGCTGAAGTCCACCAGGCCCGTGTTCATGTGATCGAGCAGCCGGCCGGGCGTCGCGACCACGACGTCGGCGCCCGCGCGCAGGGCCCTGAACTGCATGTCGCCGTCCACGCCGCCGTACACCGCGATGCCGGTCAGCGCCGTGTGGTAGGCGAAGCCGGTGAAGTCGTCCTCGATCTGCACCGCCAGCTCGCGCGTCGGCGCGAGCACGAGCACCCGGACCGTGCCCACCGAGTTCGAGGCCAGCAGGCGCTGCATGATCGGCAGCAGGAAGGCCGCCGTCTTGCCCGTGCCGGTCTCGGCGCAGGCGATGAGATCGGCGCCTTTGAAGACAATGGGGAAGACCGCGCTCTGGATGGGCGTGGTGCGCACGAACCCGCGATCGGCGATGCCGGCGCGGATGCGGTCGTCGAGCTCGAGGGTCGGCGAACTCGAGCGGCGTCGCGTCGTGCGGCGCCACCTCGAACGGCACGGCCGTCCGGGGCCGGATCGCCGTCTGAGGCTTGCCGCCGCCGCGCCGGCCCGAGCGTGCCGGAGGGCGTCCGTGGGAGGAGGATCGGGTAGTAGTCAAAACGCAGGTGTTCCCGGACAGTCATGGAGCCCCGAGTCTGCCGTCGTGGAGCCCCGGGTCTCGTGGAGCCCGGGTCTTAGACCCGGGGACACCATCTCCGAATTATGTCATGGATTCGGGCTCCTGCTTGCTCTTCCAGATGGCCCACCCGATGGCGCCGGCGCAGACGAGCGCGGCGACCACGCCGACCATCCGCGTCCCGCCCGCGGCTCGCGGCGCCATGAGGTTGTAATCGAGCACCAGGCCGAGGGCCAGCAGCGACACCATGTTCATCACCTTGATGAGCGGGTTCACCGCCGGGCCGGCCGTGTCCTTCAGCGGGTCGCCCACCGTGTCGCCCGTGACGGCGGCCTTGTGCGCCTCGGAGCCCTTGCCGCCGAAGATGCCGTCCTCGATGAGCTTCTTCGCGTTGTCCCACGCGCCGCCCGCGTTCGACATGAACACGGCCAGCAGCTGCCCGACGAGGATCGTGCCGGCCAGGAACCCGCCCAGCGCATACGGCCCGAGCAGGAAGCCCACGAGGATCGGCGTGCCGATGGCGAGGAATCCCGGCCCGATCAGCTCCTTCTGCGCGGTCGACGTGCAGATGTCCACCACGCGCCCGTAGTCGGGCTTCTTGTTGCCCTGCCAGATGTCGATGTCGCGGAACTGCGCGCGGCATTCCTTGACGATGTAGAAGGCCGCGCGGCTGACGGCGCGCAGCAGCATGCTCGAGAAGAGGAACGGCACCGCGCCGCCGATCAGGAAGCCGACGAACACCACCGGCTCGGCCACCGTCATCCGCCCGGCCTCCGCGGCGTACTGCTCCACCGTCATCAGCCCGATCCGGTCCTCGCTGCCGACGGCGATCACCGCGATGAAGCTGGAGAAGAGCGACACGGCCGCGATGACCGCCGAGCCGATCGCGATCCCCTTGGTCTCGGCCTTCGTCGTGTTGCCCACCGCGTCGAGGTCGGCCAGGATCTGGCGCGCGCGGCGGTAGCTGCCGGGGCGCTCGGCCTCCATGGCCTCGGGGTCGTAGCCCATCTCGCCGATGCCGTTCGCGTTGTCGGCCACCGGCCCGAACACGTCCATCGAGATCGTGTTGCCGGTCAGCGTCAGCATGCCGATGCCGGCCATCGCCACGCCGTACGCGATGAACATCGGCGGCGTGCCCGCGTAGCATCAGCACCGACAGCAGGATGGCGCCGCCGATCACCACGATGGCCGCCACCGTGCTCTCGTAGCCGAGCGCGATGCCCTCGATGATGTTCGTCGCGTGGCCCGTCGTGCAGGCCTTCGTCAGCGACTTCACCGGCGCGTGCGCGGTGTGCGTGTAGTAGCTGGTCACCTTGTTGAGCGCGACGGCCAGGAACACGCCGATGAGGCACGTGAGCGCCGGGCGCAGGTCGAGGCCCGCCACGCCGAGGTTCAGCCACACGGGCAGCGCCGCCGGATCGCCGCCCGGGAACCCTGCCGCGGCCATCGGGATTGGTGGCGAGGTAGGCGGCGTCGAACCGCAGGTAGAAGAACGCCACCGCGAAGAACCCGACGATGCTGATGACCGACCCGATCCAGAACCCGCGGTGCACCGTCTTGAGCGCCGTGTCGGACGTGTCGTCGTGCGCCGGCCTTGACGCGTGTAGGTGCTGATGATCGAGCCGAGCACGCCGATGCCGCGCACGAGCAGCGGGAAGATGACGCCCTTGTGGCCGAAGCTCGCCATGCCGAGGATCATCGCGGCGACGATCGTCACCTCGTAGCTCTCGAAGATGTCGGCCGCCATGCCGGCGCAGTCGCCCACGTTGTCGCCCACGTTGTCGGCGATGGTCGCCGCGTTGCGCGGGTCGTCCTCGGGGATGTCCTTCTCGATCTTGCCGACCAGGTCCGCGCCCACGTCCGCGGCCTTCGTGTAGATGCCGCCGCCCACGCGCATGAAGAGCGCCAGCAGCGTGCCGCCGAAGCCGAAGCCGAGCAGCGCCTCGTACGCCTGCTCGCCGTAGATCAGGAAGATGCACCGTGCCGCCGAGCAGCCCCAGGCCGTCGGTCAGCATGCCGGTGACCGTGCCCGTGCGGTAGCCGAGCTGCATCGCCTCGCCGTAGCTGTTCACGCGCCGCCGCGGCCACGCGCAGGTTGCCGGTGGTGGCGAGGCGCATGCCGACGAAGCCGACCGTCCAGCTGAAGAGCGCGCCGACGAGGAACGCGCCGGCGCGGCCCCACCGGAACGCCTCCTCGTGGCCCGTGTAGGTGATGGCCAGCAGGATCGTGATGAGCGCGATGAGCGGCGCGATGCGCCTGAACTGCGCCGCGAGGTACGAGTTCGCGCCCTCGCGGATGGCCGCCGCCACCTCCTGCATCTTCGGCGTGCCCTGCGGCGCCCGGTTCACCTGGCGGTAGAGCCCGTACGCGTAGATCAGGCTCGCCACCGCCACCGCGAGCACCATGCAGCAGCGACACCTGCTCGACCGCGGTGAAGCGCGGGTCCGAGAACGGCGCGAAGAAGTGGAACACCTCCGGGGCGCCCTCGGCGCTCTGCACGGCCGACTCGAGCGCCGTGGCGGCGGGCTGCCAGAACATCGGCGCGGCAAAGCCCACCAGCAGGGCGACGGGCCACCAGGTTCGGAGGCGGGACTGAACGGAGCGACGCATGCGATTCACGGGCGGACTACCTTCCGGGGGCTGCGGGGCGGTTACAGGACCGGTTCTCGCCGCCTGCGTCGCAGCGCCGCGACGCAGGTGACGAAGCCGGTCCTGTTACTGGGCCGACGCCGAGTGCCACCACTTCGAGTGGTGAATTTCCAGCTCCTCGCGCGTCGGGAACCGATAGAACTTCATGCCGGTCTGATCGCCGAGGAAGAAGCCCCGGCGAATCACGCGCAGGAACCCCCTCGTGCGGGGCGTGCGCGACACCGTCTTGATCGCCTTGCCGCCCGCGTCGCCGCGCTCCAGCTCCTGGATCAGGTCCTCGATATGGAGCGGGTCCGTGTAGGGGAGCCATCCGGCCAGCTTGCCGTGCTCGTCGCGATCGATCCGCAGGTCGGCGAAGAAGATCCGCGGCGCGTGCACCGGGTTGCGCGGGTCGGTGAGCGCCCGCGCGAACGCCGCCGGCGCCTGCGTCGAGATCACCATCGGAATCAGGGGGCAGAGCTCCTGGTACAGGTTCAGCCCGGGTTCCGCGGCCTGCTCGTCGTACGGGCTGCCGTCCAGCTTCAGCACCCGCCCGTCCGGCGTCGTCAGGTACAGCGCGCCGTAGACCGGCAGCGGCAGGAACTCCATCACCCGGTAGACGGAGATGTACTTGCTGCGCTTCGGCGAGCCATCTTCGTGGGGCGCGCAGCGCGTCGTCGATGTCGTCGACGGGAAAGTGGTCGGTCAACTTCGGGAAGTCGGGGTCGATTTCGAAGAACGCCACGTGGCCGCTGGCGAGCTTCTTGGTGCCGACGGCCATGTAGGTGCCGAAGGCTTCCGGCTCGAGGTGGGAGGCGATCAGGGCCTCGAACCGCGAACAGACCATGTAGTAGCGGATGTGCACGTCACACCTCCCCAGGGGGCTCCGGGGTCAGACAGGGGGCGGTCTGACCACCTGACGATATCACAACGGACACGTTCCAGAGTCTAGTTGTTTCTAATGGTCAATCCAGCTTGGCCGGTCGGACCGGCGCCGAATCCGTATCCCGACTAGCCCGAGCCCGAGTCCCTAGCCCCCAGTCCCTACTTCTTTTCCGCCCGCGCCTCCGGGTTCTTCACGTACTTGTCGAGCCACGCGGCCCACCGGGCCCACAGGTCGAGCAGCGTCTCCCGCGTCGCCGGGCCGTGATCCTCCAGCGGATACAGGTACAGCGACGTCGTCTTGCCCAGGCCGTTCAGCGCGTGGAACAGCCGGGTCGAATTGGTCGGGTCCGTGCCCACGTTCTGGTCGCCGAGGCCGTGGTACATCAGCAGCGCCCCGGTCATGTTGTGGGCGTAGAGGAACGGCGACATCGAGAGGTAGACGTCCTTCGCTTCCCACAGGTCGCGCCGCTCGCTCTGGAACCCGAGCGGCGTCAGCGTGCGGTTGTAGGCGCCGTCGCCCGCGATGCCCGCCTTGAAGAACGGCGTGTGGACCATCGCGTTGACGGTGGAGAAGGCGCCGTAGCTGTGGCCGCCGATGGCGAGCCTGTTCCGGTCGATGATCTGCCGCCGGTCGAGCTCGTCGATGACGGCCGCGAGGTTGTTGCGCAGGTCGTGCTCGTAGTTGTCGTTCATCCGCCCGGCCGGGCCGACAATCGGCGCGTCGGGCTCGATGACGGCGTAGCCGAGGCGGGTGAAGAAGTGCATCGAGCGCGTGCCGAAGTTCGGCGCCGCGTTCTTGTTGAACGTCCGGATGCCGCGGTCGTACGCGTCCTGGGTGGCGAACTCGCGCGGGTAGAACCAGAAGATCGCCGGCAGCCGCGTGCCCTTCTGGTAGCCCGGCGGCAGCGTCACGTTGACGCGGAACTTGAAGCCGTCCGGCCGCTCGACGATGAACTGTTCCTTCGGCGCGCGGGTGAGGTCGGGCGTCACGTCCTCGTTTGTCGTGAGCGGCGTCCGCGTCGAGCCATCCACCAGGTAGTACTGGGTGATCTCGGTCGGGCCTTCCTTCGCCACGATGTAGCGGCCGGCGTCGAGGTCGATGGGCGTGGTCACGCGCTCGAACACGCCGGCATTCGGGCTCTCGTACACGCGCTGTCTTCTCGCCGGTCTTGATGGCCACCTTGTCGATGAACGTCTTCGGCCCGACCTCGAGCGGGTTCTTGTCGTAGGAGGTGCCCTGCAGGTAGACGCTGCCGCCGTCGCCCGAGAGCAGGACGATGCCGCCGCCGGGGCCGGCCGCGCCGCCGCGCCCGCCTGGGGCCGCGCCCGCGCCCGCGCCAGCACCGCGCCCGCCTCCGCCGCCGCGCGCCATCATGATCGAGCCGGGGTTCGCGTAGATGTCGTCGGCGCGGAACCGCGCGATCGTGAAGCGCTTGGTGGGCTCGGCCAGCGAGACGGCGATCTCCACCGTGTTCTGCCCGGCGCGCTCGCTGAAGAACAGCGTCTGGTGATCGGGCGAGAAGCGGTGGCCCGACATCCTCGTGCTGTTCTCGAAGAGCACCTTGAGGCTCGCCTTGTCGAAGGGCGGCAGCCACTGGTAGAGCCGGTCGGGCCGGCGCGCCTGCTGGCCGCCCTCGCCGCCGCGCCCCCCGTCCGTCCGCGCCGCGGGCCTGCGCGGCACCGCCGCGGGCCGCCGTAGCCCCGGTCCCGCCGCGTGTCCGCGTCACCCGGGGCCGTCGGCGGAGGCGGCTCCTGCTCGAGGAACGTCAGCCCCTGGCCGTCGGCGCGCCAGGCCAGTTCGCGGCGCCCCTGCTGCTGCGCCTGCGCGCCGCCAGGGCCCGCGGCCGGGTCCGGCGGCGGCTGCGTGTCGTCCTGCACGCCGAGGTTGAGCGGCCGCTTGTCGAGCTCGACCATCACCTTGCCGTCGAGATCCCACACCTCGTCGACCGATCCGAAACTGCCGACCGGCACGACGTACGAGAACGGCTTCACCATGCGGGTCACGCGGAGGTGCTTGCCGTCGGGCGCGAGGTCGAGCGACCGGACCATCTGCGGCTGACCGATCTTCCTGAAGGTGGCCGGCACCTGCTTCGGGGCCCGGCCCTTGGCCGGCGCCGCCGCGGGCGGGGTGACATCCAGCACGACAATCTGCCCCGTGGCGTGCCACTCGAGCAGGTCGAAGTCGTACGGCGTGGCCATCAGGCTGGGGAACGTCCGCAGCCTGTTCTTGTCGCCATCGTCCGCCAGCTTGACCTGCGGGCCGGCCGGCGCCGCCGGCGCCTTGGGCATCGGGGCGCGGCCCTCGGGGATGAGGACGGCGGCGATCTTCTTGCCGTCGGCGCTGAAGTCGAAACTCGACACGAGCGTGGCGAGGACGGGCTTCGGCGTCAGCTGTTTCGAGATGCCCGTCATCGGGTCGGCCACCCAGATGTGCGTCGCGTCAGGCGTGTGCACGTAGAAGGCGATGAGCGAGCCGTCGGGCGACCACGCCGCGTTCGAGACGCGGGCGCCGGCCGGCGTCTGGATCGGCTTCTTCGATCCGTCCGCCGCCGAGATGACCTGGAGGCCGGCGTTGTTGCGGATGGTCAGCGGCCTGGCGCGGTTCGCCTGGAAGTCGACGAACAGGCCCCCCAGCTCGTGAAACGGCTTCGAGAACACCGCCATGGTCACCGGGCCGTCGCCGATCTCGTCGAGGAACCACTTCTTGTCCGGGCTCGCGCTTGGTGAGCGCCACGTTGCGGTAGCGCGGCGCGAGCACGGCGTCGACGAGTTCCTTCGGCGGCGTGGCGTACGACTCCTGCTTGAGCGTCTCGTCGGTCCACTTCAGCGGTGCCGGCGGGCGCTTCGGCCTTGGCCTGCCGGCGCCTGCGCCGGGCCTGCGCCGGGGCCTGCGCGAGCGCGGCGACGGGCATCGCGGCGACGAGTATCAAGAGGGCGACAAGGGCGCGTTTCAGCATGGTGGCTCCGTCGGAGTTGAGGGGCGGGAGGACGCTGGCGCACAAATGCTACTCGCCGGGGATGCTTCACGCAAGGAGATCGACGCGGCGAGCGAATCAACAGCGAACCCGACCAAGATCAGTCTTTTCTCCCGGCGCGTCTTGGCGTAGGCTACGCGCGATCCGACAGCCCGGCCCGGGCCCCCCACGATCGCGAGGGACGTCCTGCGCAGGGTTCCGGAGGTCTACGCACCCCCCAGGCTGGCTGTCGGGCTTCGCCCCGGCGAGGATTCGTGGATTCGTGGAGGAGAAGACATGCGTGACCCCATCCCGTGGCTGAGTCGCTTCATCCTGTTCCTGGTGCTCGCCATGGCTGTCGGAGCCGCCCCCGCGTTCGCGCAGGGCGGGTCGACATCCACCATCTCCGGAACCGTCACCGACACGTCGGGCGCGGTGGTGCCCGGCGCCGACATCGTCGTCAAGAACAACGCCACCGGCACGACCTACAACGCCGTGAGCGGGTCGGACGGCTCGTTCACGGTGCCGGCGGTGCCGCCCGGCACCTACACCATCACCGTGACGCTGATGGGCTTCAAGACCGCGGTCCTGAACGACGTGACCGCCAACGTGGCCCAGATCGCCGAGGTCAAGGCCGTGCTCACGCTCGGCGCGCTCGAGGAGACCGTCGTGGTGTCCGGCGCGACCGAGATCATCCAGACGCAGGCCACCTCCGTGGCCGCGACACTCGGCACGAAGCAGATCGCGAGCCTGCCGGTCGTCGGGCCGCGGCGCGTTCGAGCTGGTGGGCTACATGCCCGGCGTGGCGACGACCACCGGCAGCCTGCGCGACGGCACGGTGAACGGCCTCCCGCAGAGCGCCGTGAACATCACCCTGGACGGCATGAACATCCAGGACAACTACGCCAAGTCGTGGGACGGCATGTTCACGCGCGTCAGCCCGCGCCTCGACGCGGTCGAGGAAGTGACCGTCTCGACGGCCGCCCAGGGCGCCGACATGGGCAGCCAGGGCGCGGCCCAGGTGCGGTTTGTCACGCGCTCGGGCACGAACAGGTTCCAGGGGAGCGCGTACTTCTACTACCGGCGCGACTGGATGAACACGAACACGTGGTTCAACCTGAACCGCAACGTCGACGCGGTCACCGGCAAGCCGACGGCCAGGCCGACGGCTCTTCCAGGACCAGCCCGGGTTCCGCATCGGCGGCCCGATCTGGAAGGACAAGGCGTTCTTCTTCGTCAACTACGAGTGGATCAGCTCGCCGGGCACCGAACACGGCCAACCGCACGATCATGAGCCCGCTCTCCGAACAGGGGAAGTTCCAGTATGCGGGCGGGACCGTTGATCTGATGGCGCTGGCGGCGAAGAACGGCCACACGTCGACGATCGACCCGGTCGTCGCCAAGCTGCTGGCCGACGTCCGCTCGACGACGGGCAAGGGGACGGTGACGACGACGATCGACCCGCTCACGCAGACCTTCGCGTGGCCGCAGGCGACCGAGAGCACGACGACGTACCCGACGGTCCGCCTCGACTACAACATCACGTCGAACCACCGGCTGACAGGATCCGGCACCTACAACCACCTCATGTCGGACCCGGACACCGACCAACAGCATGCAGCGGATCTTCCCGGACTTCCCGGTGCACGGGAAGCAGGACTCGGAGCGCTTCACCTACCAGCTGTCGATGCGGTCCACGCTCACCTCGACCATGGTGAACGAGGTCCGGTACGGGGCCACCGGCGGCGCCACGCTCTTCTACCCCGACCTCGCGGTCGACATGTACAGCAACTCGGCGTTCGGCGACATGAAGGGCTACGCGCTCTCCTGGAGCAACTTCAAGAGCATCAACAACCCGTACCCGGGTCGACGCCACAGCTCGCGCGAGGGCTCGACGATGGTGATCGAGGACACGCTGAACTGGCTGAAGGGCAAGCACGCCTTGACCTTCGGCGGGTCGGCCACGCGCGGTGACGTGTGGCTGAAGAACCAGCGGCTCGTGCCGACCGTCACCCTCGGCTTCGCCACGGGCGACCCGGCCGACGCGATGTTCAACACCGCCAACTTCCCCGGCGCGTCGAGCACGGACATCACCAACGCCCGCAACCTCTACATGGTGCTGGCCGGGCGCGTGCAGTCCATCACGCGCGACGCGAGAGTGGGCGAGGACGGCGAGCAGTACAACATCCTCGGCCAGAGCCTGCAGAAGGGCCGCATGTGGCAGGTTGGCGGCTTCGTGCAGGACAGCTGGCGGTGGAAGCCGACCTTCACGATCAACGCCGGCCTCCGTTACGAAGTGCAGCTGCCGTTCCGCGCCCTGAACAACAGCTACTCGTACGCCGACATCGACGACGTGTTCGGCGTGACGGGCCCGGGCGACCTGACCGTCGGGTCGGTGGTGACCGGCCTGGGCAACCTGTACAAGCCCGGGGTGTTCCAGGGCTCGCCGACGCAGTACACGATGCTCGAGAGCGGCACGAAGGTCTTCGCCACCGACTGGAACAACATCGCGCCGAGCATCGGCGCGGCGTGGACGACCGGCGCCGAGAGCGGCTTCATGCACACGCTCCTTGGCGCGCCGGGCGACTCGGTCATCCGCGGCGGCTACAACATCTCCTACCAGCGCGGCGGCATGAGCGACCTGACCGAGGTGTTCGGCGACAACCCGGGCATCCTCATCGATGCCACGCGCAGCACGACGAACGGCAACCTCGGGACGCTGCCGGTGCTGTTCTCGGGCGGCGGCGGCAACCTCGGCGCGCCGGCCATCCCGCTGACGCGCGTGTACCCGATGGCCGTGCCGTCGGCGAGTTCGAACGTGCGGGCCTTCGACCCGAACATCACGCTGCCGTACGCCGGAACCGGCACGATCGGGATCCAGCGCAAGCTCTCGCAGAACATCTCGCTCGAGGCGCGCTACATCCGCACCGACAGCTTCGGCAGCTGGACCCTGCGGAACCTCTCCGGCGCCCTCAACTACAACGAGATCAACATCGTCGAGAACAAGTTCATCGACGAGTTCAGGGTGGCGCAGGCCAACCTCGTGGCGAACATCGCCGCCGGGAAGGGGTCGACCTTCGCGTACACGGGCGTCGCCGGCACGAGCCCGCTGCCGATCTTCCTCGCCAACCTGAACGGATCGAGCGCCGTCGACCGACTCGTCGAAGTACACCGGGTCCGGGCTGGACCAACACCACCCTGGTCCAGTCGATGTTCGCGCTCAACCCGAACCCGCAGACGGCCGCGAGCAACCTGCGGACCAACGCGACCTACCGCGCGAACTCGGTCGCGGCGGGCCTGCCCTCCAACTTCTTCGTGGTGAACCCGGAGGTGAACAACTCGACCGTCGTCACCAACGGCGGCAGCACGAGGTACAACGGGATCCAGCTCATCTTCAACCGCCGGTACGCCGACGGCTTCCAGGTGCAGTCCAGCTACACCTACAGCAAGGGCTTCCAGAACGACTTCTTCGCGTTCCGCAAGCCGTGGGTGGAGCGGGAGCAGAACTACACGAACGGGGTGGCCAGCCTCGGCAACGTCCGGCACAACATGGCGTTGAACTGGGTGTACGACCTGCCGTTCGGCCGCGGCAAGAAGTGGGGCAGCGGCGCCGGCGGGGCCCTCAACCGCCTGATCGGCGACTGGAGCGTCATGGGGCTGGTCCGCTGGCAGAGCGGCCGCATGGTGGACTTCGGCAACGTGCGGCTCATCGGATTCAGCAAGGACGAGCTCAGCGACTGGATGTCCGTGCGGAAGACGACCGACCCGAACAACCAGTACCGCACGCTCGTGTGGTGGCTGCCGCAGGACGTCATCGACAACACGATCAAGGCCTACAGCGTGTCGGCCACGGGTTACACGGCGGGGACGCCCGAGGGCCGGTACTTCGCGCCGGCCAACAGCGCGGCGTGTCTGGAGACCGTCACCGGGTTCGGCGACTGCGGCGCGCGGAGCGTGATCGTGACCGGCCCGCAGGTGTTCCGGACCGACATCACCATCGGGAAGCGGTTCGCCATCTCGGGCCCCGTGATGGGCGAGTTCCAGTGGATGATCTTCAACCTGTTCAACAACGTGAACTTCAACCCGGTGAACTACCTGGGCAGCGTCCGCGACAGCTACCAGATCACCGGCGCGGTCGACCAGAGCCGCACGATGCAGCTCGCCTTCCGCGTCCTGTTCTAGATGGAGGTGCCCGGGCTTTAGACCCGAGCTCGACTCGGGGCCGGGGCGGCTATCGGCCGCCCCGGCCCCCTTTTCGGTACGCGCGCGAGATTGGCCCGGGCGCCGGCCGAATCGGGCGCCAGGCGCACGGCCTCGGCATACTGGGCCGCCGCCTCGCGCGAGGCGGCCCAGGCGCTCGAGGGCCGCGCCGTAGTTGTTGCGGGCGTCGGGCGAGTCGGGCGCGAGGCGGGCGGCGGACTCGTAGGCCGCGGCCGCGCGCGCGAAGTCCGAGGCGCGATAGCGCGCGTTGCCGAGCGCCATGAAGGCCGCGGGCGACTGCGGTTCGAGCCGCGCCCACGCGTCGTAGTGCGCCACAGCCTCGTCGTGCCGCCCGGCCGCCTCGGCGATGGCGCCGAGGCGCGTGTGCGCGTCCGCCGCTGACGGCTGCAGGCGCAGCACCTCCCGGTACTCCGCGGCCGCTTCGTCGGGCCGGCCCGCTCGTTCGAGCGCCGCGCCGAGCGTGAAGCGGACGTCCGCGAGTGCCGGGTCGATCGCGAGCGCCGCCCGGTAGTGCGAGACCGCCTCCTCCGCCGCCCCCTGTTCCAGCATCACGTTGCCGAGGTTCACGCGCGCCTGCAGGCTCTCCGGCCGCAGGCGCAGCGCTTCGCGGTAGGCCGCCTCGGCCTCCGCGAGGCGGTTCAGCTTCTGCAGGGCCGTGCCCCGGTTGTTGTGCGCGTCGGCAAACGTCGGCTCCAGGCGCAGCGCCTCCGCGTGGGCCGCCGCCGCCTCCTCGAACCGCTCGAGCAGTTGGAGGGCCAGGCCCCGGTTGTTGTGCGCCTCCGGATAGGCGGGATTGGCGCGCAGGGCCTGGTCCAGATGGTCGAGCGCCCGCTCGGGCGATGATCGAAGCATCAGCACCGCCAGGTTGTTGTGCGCCATCCACGACTGCGGGTCGCGCGCGATCGTCGCGCGATACAGCGTGTCCGCATCGGCGAAGTCGCGGCTCCGGGCATGCGTCAGCACGCCGAGCGGCACGACGATGAGGGCGATGGCGGCGAGCGGGGCCCATCCGGGCGCCGATGGCCGCTGTCGAGACGAGCCCGGCCACGCCGCCGCTGAAGAGGGCGATGATGCCGAGGCTCGCGAGGTACTGGAAGTGATCGGCCACGAACGAGAACCGGAACGGGTAGACGTTGACGAAGCCGAGCGCCGGCGAGAGGGCGATGCAGAAGAAGAGCAGCGCGGCCAGCGGCGCCCGGGAGCGGCCTCGCAGCGGCCCACAACCCGCCCAGGAGCGCGACGAGGGCCAGCGGATACAGGTACTGCCACCACGCCGACGCGTCGATCGTCCACCGCGGATAGATGAAGATCAGGTCCGCCGGCCACACGAGCTTGCCGAGGTAGAACCAGACCGCGCGCCCGGCAATCAGGACGCGATCGACCAGCGCTGAACTCGAATCCCGAGCCGCGCGCGCCGATGAGTGTCCGCTCGGCCCAGATGGTGAGCGTGCCGAAGACCGCCGCCGCGGCGAAGAACGGCAGCAGGGGAGCCACGTCGCGCCGGACGTCCAGGCGGCCCCGCCGCCACCAGAGCACGACCAGCAGCAGCGCCGGGAGCGTGGCCGTGACCGTCTTGCTCAGCAGGGCGAGGCAGAAGAGCGCGAACGCCAGCGCCCAGGCAGGCGCGCGCCGGCCGTCATCGAACCGGAGATACGCCAGCGCCGCCGCGAGGAAGAACACGCCCGACTGCGTGTTCTTCAGCTCGGTGATCCACGCCACCGACTCCACGTGCACCGGGTGCAGGGCGAACACGAACGCCGCGAGCCAGGGCCACGGCGCACGGCCAGGCGCCGGAGGATCAGCGCGAACAGGAACGCGGAGAGCGCGTGCAGCGTGATGGACAGCAGGTGATAGGGGAGCGTGTTGTCGCCGAAGAGCCGGTGGAGGGCCCAGAAGGTGGAGTGCAGCAGCGGGTAGTACCTGCTGCGTGGCGCCCGGCTCGACCCAGATGCGGGCCAGGCCATCGAGCGAGCGCAACTCGGGCCGCGTGACGTGCGCCTCGTCGTCCCACAGCAGGCCGCCGTTCCAGGCCGGCTGATAGGCGGCCAGGGTGGCCGCGAGCAGCGCCGCGAACAGCAACCACGCGGGCACGCCCGTCGGCGGCGTGCGTCGGGGCGGTGGCGCGTCAGCGCGCTCGGCGGACTGCATCGGCGCCAGGTCGCAGCCATCGGCGTCGCGCGAGCTGTCCCGAGCGCGACGCCCGAGTCCGCCGCAGCCCCGAGTCGCCTAGTCCGCTAGCGCCCAAGTCCCGAGCTGTCAGCTCCCCGCCTGCCGGATCGTGACGGTCTTGTCGCGCACGGTGATGGTGGCCGTCCGCGCGGCTGCCCGTGCCGTTGGCGGCGACGCGGAACGTACACCCGGTCGTCGCCGTAGCGCGGCATCGACGTCAGCACCGTCACCCACGAGGCCGACGACACGCGCGTTCCACATGCAGCACATCCTGCAGCGGGCCGCCGCACGCCGGGTTGGTCGAGCTCGCGAGACCACGTCGAACGTGAAGTCGCCGCCCGCGGCGGGCACGTCGATCGTGTCTCTCGTCGCGACGTAGGTGCAGCCCGCCTGGCACACGCGCACGTTCTGGCCCGCCGTCGGCGTCGGCCAGCGCACCTCGATGTTGGCCTGCCGCGCGGCGTCGTAGTTGTCGGCGAACTTGAAGACGATGGTGCCCGGCCCGAGCGCCGGACTGGCCGGAGACCGATCGTGAGCCACGATGCCGCCGGCGCCGAGGTCCATGCGCAGCCGGCGCCGGTCGCTGACCGCCACCGTGCGCTCGAAGCCGCCCCTGTTGCACTCGCGGAAATCGACCGGCGCCACGCTGTAGTCGCACGACGTCGTCCCGGCCTGCGTGACCGTGAACGTCCTGCCGCCCACCGTCATCGTCCCGCTGCGCGAGCCCGCGCCAGGATTGGCGTCCACCACGTACGTCACGCGCCGGCTGCCGCTGCCGATTCCGCCGCCGGCTCGGTCACGCGGACCCAGCCGACGCTGCTCGCGGCGACCCACGCGCAGGTCGAGGGAGCGCTCACGTCGAACGACCCCGTGCCGCCGGCCACGGAGAACGAGTCCTGGTACCTGTTGAGATCGACCGTGCAGCTGCTCAGGCCGGTCTGCGTGACCGTGTGCGCCTGGCCGGCCACCGTGAGGCTGCCCGTCCGCGGCGCCGCGTCCGGATTGGCGGCCGCCTGATAGGTGACCGTGCGCGTTGCCCGAGCCGGAGCCGCCCGCGACGACGCTCAGCCAGGGCGCCGTTGCCGTCACCGTCCAGCCGCAGGCCGCATCGGTATTGACGTCGAACGACGCCGTCGCACCCGCGGCGTCGATGGTCCGGCTGGCGGGCTGCAGCGTGTAGGTGCACGACTGGCCCTGCTGCGTCACCGACACGGTCTGGCCCGCGACCGTGAGCGAACCCGTCCTGGAGGCCGTGCCCGACAAGGCCGCCACATTGAACGTGTAGGTGCCCGGGCCGGAAGCCGACGTGCCGCCGGTCGCGGTAATCCAGCTCGCGGAGGAACTCCCGGTCCAGCTGCACCCGCTCCCGGTCGTGACCGTGATGGAGCCGGCCCCGCCGGCGGCGCCCATCGTCATCGACGTGGCCGAGAGCGTGTAGGTGCAGGTAGGTTGTGCGGGGTTGGAGTCGCAACCGGCGAGCGTGAGGAGACAAAGAGCGGAGAGCACGAGGAGGCGCATGTTCAACCCTCCCGTAACCCTCCTATTGTCCTCCCCCGGGGCCCTGCCGCGTCAAGTCCGCGGCCGACTCCTTCGGTCGGATTTGGTCTCGTGCGGATGGAAGAAGCTACACCCCCGCCATGTAAGAAGCCGCGGGCCGCCGCTCCCGCTGCTCCTCCTCCAACACCGCATCTGCGCCCGCGTCCACGCCGATTTTCCTGAGCAATCGACTGTCCGCCGGCCAGGCGACGGCTGGCGTTGTTTTTGCTTCCCCTCGTCGTTACCATGCCTCTGGCCGACCGGCGTCTGGCGTCGCGTTTTGAGATCGTCGGCGGACAGTGGGGGATTCTGGATGTGCTCGAACCGCTGCGCGTGCGCAACGTGTCGGCGGAGGGCATGCTCCTCGAGTCGCCTAACCCCCTCGCCGTCGGATCGATTCACGAGTTCCAGTTGATGGATGGCGCGACCGCGGTCCGGGTCCATGCCGCGGTGAGGCATCTGTCGCCACTCCGGCAGTCGATCACCGATCGGTACTTCCTCCTGGGCCTGGAGTTCCTGAATCTCGATTCGCGATCGTCGAAGGCCATCGAGCGATGGCGCATGGCGCAGCCGACATCAGAGGAGGCCTGACATGGACTTCGCATTCACGGAACGCCGTTCCTCACCGCGCGCCTCCACCGAATCCGCGGCGCTGGGGGCCTTGCACGTATCGGTGCCTGTCCGGCTGCTGGACATCGGTTCGGACGGTTTGCTGATGGCCTGCTGGGTCCCCCTGCGGGTCGGTTCGACGGTCCGGGTCGTCGCAAGCGTTGCCGGACGGCGGATGGAGGTCGAGATCATCGTCCGTCACGTGTCAGGCGGATGGGACGAACGGGCCGGCGGATACGTCGTCGGCGGGAGTTTCCCGTCGTTCGACGCCACGGCCAGGCAGATCATCACGGCGCTGCTTGGCGCAAGCGGCTTTGTGCGCCGCCGCAGCTCCGATCCCTCTGGCTGCTCGAGGCCGGCCGGAGGCGCCGGTCCATGGCGGCGTCCGGCGCGGCCGTTCTGTCCGCAGGCCCGCCAAGGAACATCAGCCGGAACATCCTCGCGCCGGAACAACCGTCCTGGAGCGTGCCCGCCTCATAACACGGCGCCGGCAGGTCGTCGGGACGCGGGGGCGGCGGTTTCATAGCCCGTTCCTGCGGGGTCACTGAACCCGCCTGACGCAGACTATGAAACCGGTCCTGGTGTTACCGCTGGCGCGCGCTCGGCCATGGCGATGATCTGCATGATGAACCGCTGCTGCAGCTCGCTGTAGTCGCGCAGGTTGTTGATGTGGGTCGCGTAGTTCTTGCCGGGGTGGACCTTCATGAACGCCTCCAGCCCCTTCGTCGCGTCGAGGCCCCTGATGGCGCTCGCCTGGTCCTTGAAGTACGATGACCGAGAGCGCGTCGTAGGACGTGGCGGCGCCAGCCGGGAAGACGCGCGACCACACCGACCAGGTCTTCAGCTCGCCCGCGGCCGCGCGCGCCTGCATCAGCGGCTGCGTCATCGTCCTGGCCGTGTCGAAGTACTCGTTGCCCATGCCCGGCTTGATCCGGATCTGCGCCACGACGCGGAAGTCGCCCTCCTTCAGGGTGCTGGGCGTCGAGAGCGCCGCCTGCTGGCGCAGCACTTCCGTGCCCACGATCGGTCCGCATCGTCGCGAGCTTCTTGCCCAGGTCGGCCTGCGACATCCCGGTGGCCTTCATGATAGATGGCGTCGGGCGATCGTGCCCGGTTCAGGCGGCGGGCCCGCGTAGACCGAGGCGCCGACGTAGTCGAAGTCCGACCCCGGCTCCGTGCCCTGGAACATCGTCCGGGCCGAGCTCCAGTAGAGGAGGGTGGGCTGCGCGGCCATCATCTCCTGGAAGATCTTCTTGCCCGTCGTGGTCAGGTAGTCGCGATAGGCGGCGTCCTGGCCGGGCAGGGTCTTGATGTAGGTGACGACGACGTAGACGTCGGGCGCGGCCTGCTGGGCGAGCGCGTTGGCGCCGAACAGGGCCGTAAACACGAACACGAGCGACGAGCGCGAGAGACAGGCGGGACAGGGGCTTCAGCATGCAGGCTCCTCCTTGGAACGCGCCATCGAGTGTAACTCATATTCATTTGGTCGGATATAGAGAAATGGGGACAGGTCCCATTTCTCTGCTGAGAAGTCGAGATACGATTGGGGCATGACGACTGACTACCTCGCGGCGGTCGATCGGGCGGAGGCGTTGTTCCGGGAAGGGTTCAGCTGCTCGCAGGCGGTGCTGATGGCCTTTGCGCCGGGCCTCGGGATGGACGAGAGGCAGGCGGCGCTGGTGTCGTCGGCGTTCGGCGGGGGCATGGCGCGGCACGGCTGGACCTGCGGCGCGCTGACGGGGGCCCTGATGGCTGTCGGTCTGCACGCCGGGCATACGAGCGCGCAGGACACCGCGACGAAGGACGAACTCTATGCGCGTGTGCAGGCGCTGGTCGTGCGCTTCGAGGAGCGGCATGGCGCCACCGCGTGCCGCCAGTTGACCGGGGCCGACATGCTCGACCCCGTCGAGCGGCAGGCCGCCGCCGACCGCGGGGTCTTCAAGACGCTGTGTCCGGAGCTGGTTCGCACCGCCGCGACGCTTGTGGCCGAAACGCTGGCGGCGCCGGCGGCCGCTCGCTGAGAAGAGAGCGCGCAGCGTTGCAGATGGAGGTCGACGCTTTAGCGTCGACGACGGGCGTCACCGACAAGGTGACTGTCACGTTGCTTCACGTCGCCCCCGCGCACCCAGGGTGTTGCAGTTTCTGCCTCGTGATTGCCCGCGCCTCGTAGCGGTTTCTGCGACGTCCTCTTCCACCCGAGTCGCGACGGCCACGATTCCCCAGGTAATCAGCCCGTCCGCTGCCTATCTCGTCCGGCACCGGTCGTGCATCGCGAGGCTCGCGTCGGGACCCTTGGCGGGGAACGACGCATGTATGATATACATACATTTGCCAGGCACGAGTGGCTTCGAGTGGGACGCGTTCAACACCGGTCACATCGCGCGGCACGGTTTACAGCCGCTTGATGTGGAACAGGCGCTGGCGAACGATCCCGCCACGATTCGATCTGTCGTGGCTGGCACCGGTGAAGAGCGCTGGTTCACAGTGGGGCCGAGTGGCGCCGGCCGGCTGCTGGCCGTCGTGTGGACGGTGCGTGGTTCGCGCGTGCGCGTCGTGACGGCGTATCCCGCAGGGAAACGCCTGCAGAGGGACTATGCGAAAGCGAAAGGTGGCGGCGGCCGCGCGGGGCGTCATGCAAGTCCCCAGGTTCGCTGATGAAGCCGAAGAGGCCCAGTGGTGGGAGACAGCAGCAGTCGCGCATGGCGCGCGCGGTGGAGGCCGCCCTGTCGGCGGGCGAGGATCTGGCCGCGGTTCCGGCGCCGCTCGCTCGGGCGCTCGCGGCGAAGAACGTCACGATTCGGCTGTCGCTGGCTGACCTGGCGAGGGCGCGCACGCAGGCCGCGCGCCGGGGACTGCGTTACCAGACCTACGTGAAGATGCTGCTGCACGAGGCGCTTACGGCCGACGCCCGCAGGCTCGCGTAGCGCCTGGCCTGACGAAGCCGAAGGTGAGCGAGCGCTGCACGGGAGGCGCGTCGACGGAGCCACGCAGCCGTCACCGCTGCTGGTAGATCCGCACGTAGTCGACGACGTACCGGTGGGGAAAGCGCGTGTCGTCGATCCCCTTCTGCCCGCCCCACGATCCGCCGATCGCCAGGTTGATCAGCAGGTACTGCGGCTTGTCGAAGGGCCAGGTCCGCGAACCAGTCCCCTCGTTCTGGAACGTGAAGTACTTCTGCCCGTCCACGAAGATGTCGATGCGGTCCGCGTACCACTCCATCGCGTAGACGTGAAAGCCCTCCCAGGGATTCGCGACCGCGACGCTGGCCGACTTGTGCGTGCCGATGGTGTGATTGTAGGCCGCCGTGTGGACGCTGCCGACGATGCGGAGCGGGTCGAAGCCGACGTTTTCCATGATGTCGATTTCGCCGCAGGCCGGCCAGCCGACCTCCTTGCGATTGACCCCGAGCATCCAGGCAGCGGGCCACGTGCCAAGGCCTGTCGGGAGCTTCGCGCGCACCTCGACGCGTCCGTAGAGGAACTCGAACCGCCCCGACGTGTTGATGCTGGCCGAGGTGTAGGCGAAGCTCTGGTAGGGCTCCTTCCGCGCTTCGATCACGAGCATCCCGTCTTCAGCCCGCACGTTCTCGAGGCGAGACGTGTAGAACTGCGCCTCCTTGTTGCGGATGTAGCCGGTCTCGTATCCCCACTTCGCCGGGTCCAGGGCGCCGGGCCGGTCGAACTCGTCCGAGAAGACCAGCGTCCAGCCCGCGGGGCTTGCGGCAGGCGATGGGGAAGTGACGCCCTTGGCGGCTGCTGCGCGGCGCACGCCACCGGGACGCACAGCAACAATACACACGCAGCAAGAACACGCATAGCAGCGTTCACCATTAGACCCCTCGCCAGCTCGACAGCCCCGAATCCCGAATCCCGAAGCCCCGAGTCCCGAGTCCCTATCAGAACCCCCTCGCCCTGATCCAGAAGCTCTCCTGCCACGTGCCGCCGGGCGGGATGGACTGCAGCTCCTTGTAGACGCCCCGGTGGGCGAGATTGAGCGCGTTGGTGATGCCCGCCATCGGCTCGATGCAGATGAAGTTGGGCGTCGCCAGCGGGTTTGCGCGGAGGGGCCGGCGGGGCCGGTGCCGCGCCGCGTCCGGCCGGCGCCGGCGCCGCTGCGGCGGGCTGTGCGTTCGGATCCGGCGGCGGAATCTGGCTGCCGCGGCCCGTGTTCAGCGGGTTCGGCGAGTAGACGATGAGCGCCCTGAAGTTCGGGCCCTGCGTCAGCTCGATCTGCTGCGAGCGGCCTTTCACCGTCGTGGTCACCCGGCCCTGCGCGTCCCGCACGAGGTCCGTGAACACATCGTCGATGTTGTAGTCCTTGAGGGCGCCCTTGAAGTCCGGGAAGAACGTGTCGGTCGGCTCCGTCACGCCCGTCGGCACCTTCTGGTGCGACAGCAGCCACCGCGTGCGTGCCGGCACCGTGACCGTCCACTCCTCGCGCGGCGAGTCGGTCAGCTGCAGCCATGGATGGTAGCCGAGGGCCACCGGCATCGGCTCGGCCGAGAGATTGACCACCTTCGTGCGCACCTCGAGCACGCCGGCCTGCAGGCGGTAGGTCATCTCGATCGTGTGGGCGAACGGCCACTGTTTCATCCACGCCGGCTGCTTGTAGACGTCGAGCCGGCTCGTGAGCCACGCCGCCGTGTCGTCGTGCTTCAGTTCGACGATCTGCCACTGGTCCGTCAGGCTCATGAAGCCGTGGATCGGGATCGCGCCCGTGATGTTGCCCGAGCTGCATGTCGAAGGCGTAGCGCTTGCCGTTTGCGTAGAACGCCTGCTCGTCGAGCCGGTTGCCCCACGGGGCGAGCAGCGGGATGCCCACGCGGGCGGGCCTGGCCCGGTAGTCGTCGATCGAGGCGAACGGGAACCGCAGGATGTTGTGGCCGTTCACCCGCATCTCGTACGCCATGTTGCCGACCGACGTGATGATCGAGACCACCGTCCGGCTCGCCTTGTCCTCGAGCTGCACGATGTCGCCGCTCTGCCGCGCCTCGTAGGGCTGCGCCGCCGCAGGTGCCGTCATGACCACCCCCAGGAGCAGGATGCCGATCGTCGCCGCGCTCTTCATGTCCACCATCATCCTCCGACCGACGCATCGGTACTTCAGCCGGGACGGTCCGCGCCGCAGCGCCCGGGTGGCGGGCTTCATAAAGCCCCGGCCGTCCCGCGCCGAGACTCCGATGGGGACCAGTGTTACCCTGTTGAGGGACTCCTGACGTCAATGCGCAACCTGCTCCTGGCGACAACCTGCGCCTGCCTCCTGGGCATCCTGACTGCCGCCTGCGGCGGCGACGACTCGCGGGAGCCGGCGCCCGGCCAGAGCGCGGGCGGCCCGCGCCTCGCCTGGGACCAGTTCGCGCCAAGTGCCGAGGAACTGCGCCGGTACTCGTTCGTGCTCTACGTGGACGGGAGCCCGGTCCCGCTGCCAGGCGCGACATGCGGCGCGCTGGCGCCTGACTCCCGAGCGCTCAGTGCTCGTCGCCGCTCCCGGCGCTGACGGCCGGCCAGCACACGCTGGAGATGGCGACGCGCGTCACTGAGAACGGCGTCGTGATCGAGAGCGCCAGGTCCGCCCCCATCACATACACCGTTGGTGGCTCCTCGGCCGCTTCGGTGACCGAAGGGGCGCGGGCGTCCGGGGCCACCGCCGCGCTCGCCGCACCGGCCGATCGCTCCGCCTCGCTCCGCCTCGAGACCGTCGTCTCCACCTCCGACGGTCTGGCCTACGCGGTCGACATCGTCGCGGCCGGCGTGAAGGGGCCCGCGCAGCTCGCGTGGGCGCCGGACGGGCGGCTGTTCGTGGCGGAGGCGGACGGGCGGGTGCGCGTGATTCGGCCGGGTGAGCGCGGCACCGGTGCACGAGAATGGGGCGACTCGGACGATGGCGACGGGGACGCCGGGCGATCTGGCGCTCGATGCGCGAGCCCTGCTGGACCCGCCGCCAGCCGGGCCGATGGGCATCGCCCTCCACCCGGACTTCGCGCAGAATCACTTCGTCTATGTGGCGTTTCTCGCGCAGGACTCGCGCGAGCGGACCGCGCTCCGCGTGATCCGCCTGCGCGATGTGGGCGGCACGCTCGGCGAGGCGGCGACGCTCTTCGAGGCGCCGCTGGCCGTGGATGCGGCGAATGGGGATGGGCGAAGCGCCGGCCCGCGCCTCGCCTTCGGGCCTGACGGGCTCCTGTACGTGGCGCTGCCTCCCGGCGCCCAGTTCGACCGCGAGCCCGCCGCGAGCACGCCGCACGCCTCCATGCTGCGGCTCAGGGATGATGGCCGCGTGCCGCTCGACGTGCCGGCGCTCGAGGGCGTGCCGGCGTCTCCCATCGGGTTCGACTGGCACCCGACGACCGGAGCGTTGTGGGGTGTCTTTCCGGCCGAGGGCGGCGAGGCCGTGCTCCGGCCGCTGACCGCGAGCGGCGCCTCCGCAGGCGCCGAGGCCGGACGCGTGGCGCTGCCCATCGCCGCGGCCGGCGGCAGGGAAGCGGGCCGCGATCGGACTGCGGCGGGCGTCTTGCGGTTCGAGCGGGTGCCGGAGAGCCGGGAACGGTCCGCCAGGGCCTTCGTGGGGCTTCCGGGTCTCGACGCGCTCACCATTGTGACGTTCGCCGAGCCGAGCCGGACCGAGCATCTGCTCGGCGGGATGTTCGGGCCCATCGACGACATCGTGAGCGGCGATGATGGCGCGCTCTATCTGGCGGCGCGAGGGCGGGGCGACCGTCGGCGGCGCTGCGGCTCAGCCGCGGCGTCCTCGTCCGCCTCACCCCGCGGGCGCGCTGAGAGGGCGTTCCGGAGCCTCGCCCGCCCAGGACTTGTCTGTGCTACCCTTCGCGCTGGAGGCGCGGTTCGCTATGCGATGCCCACAGCTGGATTCGGCTGGCCGTCGTGACGGCCGTCGTGGCGGCGGCGGTGACCGGGTGCTCGAGGAGCGCCCAGAGCTACCTCGATCGCGGGAACGCGCAGCTCGAGAAGGGCAACGTTGACGCTGCCGTCCTCGAGTACCGCAACGCCGTCGAGAAGGACCCGATGTTCGCCCCGGCGCGCCTGAAGCTGGCCGAGGCCTACCTGCGCCAGGGGAATGGCGCCGGCGCGCTCGCCGAGTCGGTGCGCGCGGCGGACCTGCTGCCCGGCGACGCCGACGCCCAGCTGAAGGCCGGCTCGCTGCTGTTCGCCGCCGGAAGGGCGGAGGACGCGAAGGCCCGCGCGGACAAGGCCATCGCGATCAACCCCAAGAACGCCGACGCGAGCACGCTGCGCGCCAATACGATGCTGGCGCTCAGGGACATCGACGGCGCGCTGGAGCAGATGCGGCAGGCCGTCGCCCTGGATCCTTCGGCCAACCGGCTGTCCAACCTCGGGATCATTCTGGACGCGAAGGGGCTGAAGGAGGAGGCGGAGGCGGCATTCCGCCGGGCCGTTTCCACCGACCCCAAGTCGATCGGCGCCCAGCTCGTGCTCGCGAAATTCCTGGCCGGCACCGGCAGGACCGCTGAGGCGGAGACGGCATTCAAGGCCGCGCGTTGCGGCCGACCCCGGCAACGCCCAGGCGAACGCCGCCCTCGCCAGCTTCTACGTCGGGTCGAACCGCGCGCCCGAGGCCGAGCCCTACCTGAAGAAGCTGGCCGACGACCAGCGGCAGACGCCGGCGCGAGCCTGGCCCTGGCCGACTACTACGTCTCCCGCCAGCGGAACGCCGACGCCCACGCCGTGCTCGACAAGCTGGGCGCGTCGCCGCGCGACTGGCCTGTCGCGAGGTCCAGGGCCGCCGCGCTCTACTATGCCGAGGGCAAGCCCGCCGACGCCCACCGTGCCATAGACGAGGTCGTCGCGAAGTAGCCCGGCGTACTCCGAAGCGCGGGTGGTTCGCGGGCGCTTCCTCCTCGCCGAAGGCAAGACCGCTGAGGCGCTGGCCGAGGCGCAGGAGGCCGTGAAGGCCGAGCCGCGGAATGCCGACGCGCACTTTCTTCGGGGCTCGGTCCAGAGGGCGACGCGAGACCTGAAGGCGGCGGCCGCGTCGTTCAACGAGGTGCTCCGTCTGAATCCCCGCGCCACGGCCGTCCAGGTGCAGCTGGCGGCCATCCAGTTGCAGCTCGGCGAATACGCGGCGGCGGCCAGCTGGCCGAACAGGCGCTCCAGCGCGAGCCGCAGCAGCCTCGAGGCCAGGCTCATCCTCGCCAGGAGCCTCCTCGCTCGCGGCGACCTTGACCGCGCCGCGGTTGTGACGCGCGACCTGGTTGCCGCGTTTCCGCAGTCCGGCGCGGCCCACGCGCAGGCGGGCCTCGTCGCGCTGCGCAAGGGCGACCGGGCCGGGCGCGCGGGCGGCCTATGGAGAAGGCGCTCACCCTCGACCCGAGGCTGCTCGAGCCGCTGGACCGCGCTCGTTGCCCTCGACGTTGCCGAGGGGCAGGGGAGCCGGGCGCGGGCGCGCGTCGAAGCGCGGCTGCAGAAGACGCCGGGCGACAGCGCCGTGCTCGTGCTGGCCGCGAGACCTGGGCGTCGACCGGCGACACGGCGAAGGCCGAGGAGTTCCTGCGCCGCGCCATCGACGCCGACGCCTCGAACCTCGACGCCGTACGCGCTCCTGGGGCGCCTCTACATCTCGCAGAACCGGCTCGACGAGGCGCTGGCGCAGTATCGACCGCCTGGCCGCCCAGCAGCCCGAGGCGACGGGGCCGCAGACGATGGCGGCGATGATTCTGGAGGCGCAGGGGAAGCAGGACGAGGCCAGGCGGCGCTACGAGCGGCTGGTGGAGGCGAACCCGCGCGCGGCCGTCGCGTCGAACAACCTCGCGTGGATGTACGCCAGCCGCGGCGAGCAACTCGACCGGGCGCTGCAGCTGGCGCAGGCCGCCAAGGCGGAGCTGCCGGACGTGCCGGCCGTCAACGACACGCTGGCCTACGTCTACATCAAGAAGCAGCTCGGGTCGCTGGCGGTTCCGCTGCTGAAGCAGGCCATCGCCAAGCAGGCGGCCGACAAGCAGCCCGAGGATCCGCTACTTCACCACCTGGGGCTGGCCTACGCGCAGACCGGCGACAAGGCCGCGGCGCGGCAGGCGCTGGAGCACGCGCTCAAGCTCAAGGCCGACTTCGAGGGGGCAGACGAGGCGCGGGCGCTGCTGAAGGCGTCTGTAACCCCGGGCCTTCAGGCCCGGGTACAGAAAAGGGCCGGATTGCTCCGGCCCTTTCGTGTACTTCGAGAGCGGTTCGCGACGAACTACGCGCTGAACTTCCGGCGCAGGGCGCCGATGCCCACCAGCGCGCCGCCGAGCAGCATCAGCGTCGCGCCGCCGTCGGGGACCGACCGTCGAGGAGACGGCGGAGTGATGAAACGCCCGCCGCCGGTGTTGGCGCCGGGTATGCGTATCCGAGAACCGGATCTCGGCCGGTCACGATCGTCACGAGCCGGAGTACCAAGCGTGCGAAGCGTATTGCCGTGTTTCGCGAGGACGTAGTTGTAGCCCGGCTGGCGCTGGATCCACCCGCGGCCTCGTACGCCGTGCTGAGCGTGATGTCGTGAGCCGCCGGGAACGTGGCGACGTCGCACGGCGCTGTAGCGGCGGGATCGAGGCGCCGCACCCGGCGAATCGTGCACTGGTCCCCGGCCCCAGTGTCGTGCGCGGTTCCAGGACCTCGTTCCTCGTGCCGGCGCCGTACCGACGGGTGACCTCGTCGTCGATTCGCCTACGTCGGACGGTCGCCGTCGTGCCAGCGGCAGGGTCGGCATGACGCCGGCGCAGCGACGGCACACCGAGCATCGGCCTGAGTACGCGGAACGAACGTGAGCATCACAGACATCCTCCATGTCCGCCCGTGTCTAGGCAGCGCTGCAGACGCGAGAATCTGGCAGGCTGTTTCGATGCTTCTCAACGATTGTATCCTGGCATTCTCCTGATCGTGCCAGGTCCGGCGATGAGCTCGACGAGTAGCAGGGCAAAGCGTAAAGATTTCCGACGTCCACCTGGCCGTTCTGCGCGTCACCTCGGACGTCAGTCGCGGCGACGCTGGCGTCCGCGCGAAGTGAGCGCCACCGTGGTATCCTTCCGCTGGGAGGCGCGATTCGCCATGCATGTTTCACGATGGATTCGACTGGCTTGGTCACGGCCTCGTAGCGGTCTTCGCGGTCGGCTGCTCGAAAAGCGCCCAGACCTACCTCGAGCGCGGCAACGCCGAACTCGAGAAGGGCAACGTCGATGCCGCCGTCCTCGAGTATCGCAACGCCGTGCCCGAAGGACGCGATGTTCGCACCGGCGCGCCTGAAACTGGCGGAGGCGTACCTGCGGCAGGGGAATGGTCGCCGGGGGCGCTGGCCGAGTCCATTGCGCGCAGCCGACCTGCTCCCGAATGACGTCGACGCCCAATTGAAGGCGGGGGCGATGCTGCTCGCCGCGCGCCGGCCGCAGGACGCGAAGGCCCGCGCGGAGAAGGCGCTCGCGGTCAATCCCACCAACGTGGATGCCCTGGTGCTCAGGGCGAATGCGATGGCCGGCCTGACCGACCTGGACGGGGCCCTGGAGGACATCCAGCATGCGCTTCGCCTCGAGCCGCGCTCCAGCTTCCAGGCCCAGCTCGGGATGATCCAGGCCGCGCGCGGCAATCCGCTGGAGGCCGAGGCCGCTTTTCGGCAGGCCGTGGCCACCGACCCGAAGTCGGTCACCGCGCGCGTCGCCCTGGGGCAGTTCTTCTGGAGCGGCGGGAAGCTGGCCGACGCCGAGCGCGCCTTCCAGGAAGCGCTCGCCATCGACCCTGCCAACGTCCTCGCCAACCGCGCGCTTGCGGTGTTCTATCTGCGCTCCGAACGCGCCCCGGAGGCGGAGACGTATCTGAAGGCCGTCGTCGAGGCCTCGGGAGTGATCGAAGCCAGGATGGCGCTGGTCGACTACTACGTCGGCCTGAAGCGGCCGGCGGAAGCCCTGGCCGTGCTCGAGAAG
>CAWICP010000011.1:0-126042 GCA_963834645.1 uncultured Acidobacteriota bacterium | reverse complement strand
TCATCGCGACCGGATCCCACTGGATGGCGCGCTTCTCGAAGTAGCTCATGTTGCACGCGAGCGCGGGCGCGGCGGCCCGATACCCGAATACCGGGTCCTCGATGACCTTGCCGCCCGTGCGAATCGCCCTGAACCAGTTGTTGAAGTGATCGTAGTGCGCGCCCTTGTAGCCCTGCTCGGCGCGGTACACGATGTTGGCGGTCGGGCACGATCTCCTTGCGGGCGTCCGGCTCGGGATTGCTCCTGTAGTCGCCCTGCGTGGCCCTCAGCGGATCCCACGTCTTCTGGTGCTTCACCGTCACTTCGGAATCGAATCCCACGTCCATCGCGCCGCCGGTGCCGACCATGCGGAGGAAGGTGTTGCCCGACGTGCCGTCGACGAAGTGGACACGCAGCGAGAGGCTGAACGGCGAGTGGGCGGGCGTCTCCGGGTAGTCGAACATGCCGAGCATGACGTCGGGCACGTCGCGCCCGTCCTTCCAGAACCGCAGGCCGCCCTGGGCCATGATCTGCGTCGGGCCCAGCGAGCCGGTGATGAAATGCAGGCTGGAGAACAGGTGCACGAAGAGGTCGCCGCAGACGCCCGTGCCGTAGTCCCTGTAGTTGCGCCACCGGAAGAACCGGAGCGGGTCGAACGGCCGCTTTGCCGTCGCGCCGAGGAACTTGTCCCAGTCCAGCGTCTGCTCGGACGCGTCCGGGGGAATCGGATACTGCCAGGCGCCCGACGGGCTGTTGCGCGCCCAGAAGCCCTCGGCGTAGTTCAGCTTGCCGATGGCGCCGGCGGCCAGCAGGTCCCGGGCCTTCTCGTTGCTGAGCGAGGACATGCCCTGGCTGCCGACCTGCAGGATGCCCTTCGAGGTCTTCTGCGCGGCGATGAGCGCCTCGCCCTCGCCGAGCTGCTGCACCATGGGCTTTTCGAGGTACACCGACTTGTTCTTGCCGAGGGCGTCCACCCCGATCTGCCGGTGCCAGTGGTCCGGCGTCGCCACGATCACGGCGTCGATGTCCGGGCGGTTGAGGATCTCGCGGTAGTCGCGCGTCGTGAAGAGGTCCTGTCCCCAGCGCTTCTTGGCGGACTCCAGCCGGCCGTCGTACAGATCGCAGACCGCCACGAGCTTGACGCCGGGCACCATGATCGCGGTGGTCGTGTCGCTGGTGCCCTGGATGCCGGCGCCGATGAGCGCGAGCTGAATCTGGTCGTTGGGCGACGCCGTCTGCTGACGGTCCGCAATCGTCTCTTCGCGATCGCGCGACGGCTGCCGACATCGAGACCGTTGCGGCAGCAGCGGCGCCGCCGGCCAGCGTGCCGATGAAGCGGCGCCGGGTGGGTTGGGTGTGGCGACTCATCGTGAAACCTCCGTTGACGTCCTGATGAAGACTGAAGTGAGAAAGGTACCTGGCACCATTGCCGACAGGGTGACTGGCCCCGCGTTCAGCCGGGAGGGGTCCCCGGGCGTGATTCGAATGGAGTCTAACACGGAGTCGACGCCGCGACGCAGCCCGCGACTGAGCCCGGACTGAACAAAGACGGGCGCGTTCTCGTCCAACCGGCGTGTCCCCGTGTAGAGCTGTGCGCCCGGAGGCTGCGTGGGTCGAAAACCCCTGAACGTCCTGATACTTGCGGCATTCCTCGCGGTCGCCTGGCCGGCGCGGGGCCAGACGCCCGCCCCTGCGGGAGCGCCCGCCCGCGTGACCCCGCGCCTCACGGCGGTCGCGGACCGCCGCGAAGATCGTCGATTGACGGCCGGCTCGACGAGGCCGACTGGGCGCGGGCCCTGCCGGCAAAGGACTTCCTCCAGAAGGACCCCGACGAGGGCAAGCCGGCCACCGAGCCGACCGAGGTCCGCTTCCTCTACGACGACGACGCGCTCTACGTCGGCGCGCGGATGTTCGACTCGGAGCCCTCGAAGATCGCGAAGCGCCTCACGCGGCGCGACGGCGACACCGACGGCATCGCCGACTGGATCATCGTCGGGCATCGACGCCCACCACGACCAGCTGACCGGATCGATGTTCTCGGTCACGGCCGCCGGATCGATCGGCGACGGCGTGCTCTTCAACGACTCGAGCGACGACGACACGTGGAACGGCGTGTGGGACGCCGCCGTGTCGATCGACGACAAGGGCTGGATCGCCGAGATGCGCATCCCGTTCTCGCAGCTCCGGTTCTCGCAAGGCCGACCGGCAGGTGTGGGGCCTGCACGTCGTGCGCATGGTGCAGCGCAAGCAACGAAGAGACCTGGTGGGCGCTCGTGCCCAAGAACGAGAGCCGGCTCGTGTCGCTCGCGGGTGAACTCGACGGCCTCGACGGCATCGAGAGCCGGCGGCACCTGGAGCTGCTGCCGTACGTCACCGCGCGGAGCGAGATCAGCGGGACGGCCGAGCCCGGCGATCCGTTCAACGACGGCCGGACCGGGACGGCCGTCGGTCGGCCTCGACGTGAAGTGGGGCTTCGCCAGCAACATGACGCTGGACGCCACCGTGAACCCCGACTTCGGCCAGGTCGAGGTGGACCCGGCCGTCGTCAACCTCACGCGTGTTCGAGACGTTCTACGAGGAGAAGCGGCCGTTCTTCATCGAGGGCTCGCAGGCGTTCGACAGCTTCGGCCGCAACGGCGCCAGCGGCTACATGGGGTTCAACCGCACCAATCCCGTCGCTGTTCTACTCGCGGCGCATCGGCCGCACGCCGCAGGGCGCCGCCGCGGGCGAGTACGTCGACCGGCCGACCGTCGACGACCATCATCGGCGCCGCGAAGGTGACGGGCAAGACGAGCCGCGGGCTGGACGGTCAACTTCATCGACGCCGTCACCGCGCGGGAGTGGGCCGACACGTCGACCGGCGGCGCGCAGGGCGAGACCGAGGTGGAGCCGTTCTCCAACTACCTGGCGGCCCGCGTGCGCCGGGACGTGGGCCAGCGCGCCGGATTCGGCATGCTCACGACGGCCGTGAACCGGAACCTGTCCGATCCGGCCCTCGACGCGCAACTCGCCGGCAGCGCCTTCGTCCTCGGCGGCGACGGGCACCTCTTCCTCACCGGCAAGCGCGACTACGTCGTCACGGGCAGCTTCTCGGGCAGCCGCGTCGCCGGCTCGCCGGCGTCGATCGCGCGGCTGCAGCGGTCGTCGGCGCGGTACTACCAGCGGCCCGATGCGACGCACATCGACGTTCGACCCGGCGCGCGACGTCGCTGTCCGGGTGGAGCCTGCAGAGCGACTTCAACAAGAACAACGGCAACATCCGGCCCAACGCCTCGTTCTGGGCCGTCAGCCCGGGGTTCGAGGTGAACGACGCCGGGCTTCATGACGAACGTCGACCGGATGGGCGGGCACGCGGCGCTGTCGTGTTCCGCAAGCCGACGCCGGACAGGTTCAGCCGGAACCGGCAGCTCTTCGTCGCGAAGTGGAACACGTGGAACTTCGCGGGCGACCCGATGGGCGACGGCTACTTCGCGAACTTCTACGCCCAGCTCCGGAACTACTGGTCCATCAGCGGCGTGGCCCACGCCGGCCGGTGGGTCTACAGCGATCGGCTGACGCGGGGCGGGCCGATGATGCGGTCGCCGGGCTTCACGGCCGTGTCGGCCGAGCATCGAAGGCGACGAGCGCAAGCCCGTCGTCTGGGAGGTTGACGGGCAGCTACGAGACGCAGGCCGGACGGATCGTGGTCCGGGCGAGGCGGAGTGTCGGGCTGACGTTCAGGCCGCTGCCCACGTTCAGCTTCGAGATCGGACCGACGTTCACGCGCGAGCTGACCGCGTCGCAGTACGTGCGCGCGGTGACCGACGCCGAGGCGACCGCCATGTACGGCCGGCGCTACGTCTTCGGGGCGCTCGACCAGAAGGAGTTCGGGATGGAGACGCGGCTCAACCTCATCCTGAGCCCGCGCATGTCGCTGCAGATGTACCTGCAGCCGCTGCTGTCGGTCGGCCGGTACACGGGGTTCAAGGAGGCCGCGCAGCCGCGCACGTACGACTTTCTGCCGTGTACGGCCAGGACACCGGCACGATCAGCTTCGACGCGGAGAACGGCGTCTACACGGTCTACCCCGGGCCCGGCGGCACCGGCACGCCCTTCGTCATCCCGAACCCGGACTTCAACTACACGTCGCTGCGCGCCAACACCGTGTTCCGCTGGGAGTTCAAGCCGGGCTCGACGCTCTACGTCGTCTGGACGCAGCAGCGCGAGGACGAGACCAGCGACGGGCGCTTCGCCTTCAACCAGGACATCTCCCGGATGATGCGCGCGCCCGGCGACAACGTCTTCATGGTCAAGATGAGCTACTGGTTCGGGCGGTAAGCCGCGCGGGCAGGACGGCCGCCAGGCGCTCTCCGACCCTATGATCCCCGTCATACACCTGGCTGGCTCGCGGGTGTAAGCTACTCCCGCCCTCGACGCCCCCCCAACGGACTTCCTCTGCCCCCACGACAGAAGGAGATGCTGGATGGTTGACTCGACCACCGTCCTGTGGGGCCAGACTCTGGCCTACACGTTCTACGTGCTCGCCATCATGGCGGTCATGGGCTGGTTCGCCCTGCGCGTCACCCAGCAGGGCCCGAACCCGGCTGTCAGGCCCGCGTACTTCTACGCCTTCGTGGCGTTCCTCGTGGTGCTGGGTGTCTCGCTGCACTTCATCACGTTCTACACGATCCCGTGGAAGCCGATGGACATGCACCGCGCCCGCATCACGCCCGACAAGGTGTTCGACATCGGCGTGGCCGGCCACAAGTTCCAGATGCCCGCCGAGACGCTGCAGGTGGCCTGCAACGACAAGGTGCTGTTCAACGTGACCTCGTCGGACCTCACCTACGGCTTCGGCCTGTTCCGTCAGGACCACTCCATGCTCTTCCAGATGCAGGTCGTGCCCGGGCACGTGAACGACATCCTGTGGCAGTTCGACAAGCCCGGTGTCTACACGATCCGGTCGACGGAGTACTCCGGACCGGCCGGGGTCGACATGGTCGTCAAGGACGCCGTCGTCGTGACGTGCGACAAGAGTTGATCGCCCTGCGTTGAACCCACAGCTTCCAGCGAGACAAGCCATGAGCTTCACTGAGACCTTTCTGAACGGTGAACAGGGCGCCTTCAAGCCGGCCACGCTCACGCCGATGCAGAAGATGATCCTGCGTTTTATCGTCGTCGGCCTCGTCTACTACGCCTTCGCCGTCATCGAAGGCATGATCATGCGGATCTACGAGGTGACGCCGATCCCGGTCGTGCCGACGGTCCAGTTCTTCGCCATCATGACGGCCCATCCCCTGGTGGGCATCTTCGGATCGACCTACTCCATCGTGTTCGGCGCCTTCCTGTTCCTCGTGCCGTTCCTCATGAAGAAGCCGCTCTGGAGCATCCCGCTGGCCAACTGGACGTGCGGGCTGCTCGCGGTCGGCACCTTCACGTTCTGGTTCGCCGGGTTCCTCTCGGAGTACGCGCCGCTCTACACGCTCTACTGGCCGCTGCCGGCCGACTTCACGCAGTTCAGCGTCTGGGGCGGCACGTTCTTCATCGTCGGCATCGCCATCGTCATGGTCGGCGTCGTGTTCTTCGTCCTCAACATCTTCAAGACCATCACCTACACGCCGGCCGGCTGGGCGCCGCAGCCCGCGGGCGCGCTGTTCGGCTCCGCCGTCGGCCTGAGCGGGCTGAAGGCGTTCTTCACGAAGAAGAAGCAGGACCACCTCGTGTCGCTGCCGGTCGCGGCCATCGCGCGCGGCACGGTGGACACCGCGTTCAACGCCGGCATCATCCTGTTCACCGGCGTGCTGATCCTGGTGTACATGGTCGCCGAGATCTTCGGCACGAGCCTCAAGCACAGTGCCGTCGACGCGCTGCTCTACAAGAACTGGTTCTGGTGGGGGCTCGATCTCATCGCCGACGGCCTCGTGCTGATCTTCGTCGCCGGCACGTGGTACCTGCTGGCCACGCTCATCACCGGCAAGAAGCTGTTCATGGAGAACTGGGCCCGCGCCGCCCTGTTCATCGAGATGGTCGTGTCCTGGACCGTGTGGTCCCACCACCTCATGTCGGACCAGGCGCAGCCGGGAATGCTGAAGACGGTGTCGGGCGAGATGGTGACGGCCTTCGAGCTCATCACGCAGGGCCTGGCGTTCTTCATCACGCTGGCCACGCTGTGGAGCGCGCGCCCGCTGAAGATGACGATGCCGCTCAGGTTCCTGCTGGGCGGGCTCCTCGGGTTCGCGCTGGCGGTGCCGGCGGGCATCATGCAGGCGGACCTGGGCCTGAACCGCATTCTGCACAACACGCAGTGGATCGTCGGGCCGCACGTGCACGTGGCCGTGCTGGTGGGCCTGACCATGACCCTCTACTCGGCGATCTACCTGCTGTTCCCGATCGTGACCAACGGCGCGAAGCTCTACAGCGAGAAGCTGGCGCTCTTCCACTTCTGGGCGCACCTCTTCGGCGGCATCGGCATGGGCGCCTTCATGGGCATGGCGGGACTGCAGGGCATGCTGCGGCGGTCGCTCTACGTGAACGGCGAGTTCAACGTGTACATGATCCTCGCCGCCCTGTCGGGGTCGCTGCTGCTGCTCGCGTTCCTGGCGTTCTTCTACAACATCGTGATGAGCCTCGGCCTGAAGGGCGTCATCGCCATCTTCACGCCGTCGAAGCTCGACACGACGGACCCGGTGCCGGCGGGCTGATTTCGGCTATAGTCAAGTATCCTGACTGAGACCGCGAGGCGCTTCATCCTCCTGCTGCTGCTGATTGGCATGGCCGCCGTCGGCGCCGAGTTGTTGCTGCTGTCCCACCACGAAGACTGGACGCAGATGATCCCGCTGGCGCTGCTGGCCCTGGGCACGGCGGCGCTCTCGGCCGCCGCCGTCCGTCGGTCAGCCGGTGCCATTCGTGCGTGGCGGGTCGTCGCCTGCCTCTTCATCGTTGGCGGGCTCGCGGGCATGAGCCTGCATCTCCAGGCCAGCATCGAGTTCCAGCGCGAGATGCAGCCCTCGCTTTCCACCATGGCGCTCGCCATGAAAGCGGCGCGCGCCAAGGCCCCGCCCGCGCTCGCGCCAGGGGCGCTCGTGCAGTTGGGCCTGCTGGGGCTGATTTACACGTTCAGACATCCGTCACTCAAACCGTAGGGCGCCGCTCCGGTTCGGGGCATCACCCGGGGAACCTGACGTCGAGGAGACCAGCATGACTCACGATCGACTGTTCGCAATCGCCATCCTGGCGCTTCTCGCTGTCACCCTTCCCGCGGAGGCCCAGGTGGGTCCGTCGCTCGGCGTGGTCGACGCGAATACCGCGGCGGAGGCCGGCCTGGCCGCTCTCCCCGGCATGACGCCCGCCATCGCCCGGGCGCTGGTGGCCGCGCGCCCCTTCGACAGCGTCGTGGCGCTGAATGCGTTCCTGCTCAGCCAGAAACTCACCCAGGACCAGGCGGCCGCCATCTACGCGAAGGCCTTCATCCACATCAACCTGAACACCGCGTCGCGGGAAGAAATCCTCCTCATCCCGGGAGCCGGCGCCAGGATGGTCCGCGAGTTCGCGGAGTACCGGCCCTGGAAGTCGTGGGCGCAGTTCGACAAGGAGATCGGAAAGTACGTGGGTGCGCAGGAGACCGCGAGGCTGGCGCAGTACGCCTTCATCCCGGTCAACCTGAACACCGCGACCGACGAGGCGATCCTGAGCATTCCCGGGGCGGGCCCGCGCATGGTGCGGGAGTTCAAGGAGTACCGCCCCTGGAAGACGCAGGCGCAGTTCGAGAAGGAGATCGGCAAATACGTGGACGCGAAGGAAGTGAAGCGGCTCTGGCGCTTCGTGGTCATCGAATGAGCCGGCAGGCGGAGCGCCTCCCGGTCTCACGCGCGGCGGAGCTCCCGCTTCTTCCACAACAGGTACACCGCCGGGTAGACGAGCAGCTCCAGCAGGAACGACGTGGCGAGGCCGCCCACCATGGGCGCGGCCACGCGCTTCATGACGTCCGAGCCGGTCCCCATCGACCACATGAGGGGCATCAGGCCCATCATGGCGGCCATGACGGTCATCATCTTCGGCCGGACGCGCTTCACCGCGCCGTGGACGATCGCTTCCTTGAGTTCAGCCAGCGTCCGGAGGCGGCCCTCCCGCTTCGCCTCGTCGTACGACAGGTCCAGGAAGAGCAGCATGAAGACGCCGGTCTCCGCGTCCAGGCCCATCAGCGCGATCATCCCCACCCACGCCGCGATCGACACGTTGTAGTCGAGCGCGTACATCAGCCAGACGGCGCCGACGACGGAGAAGGGGACCGCGAGCATGACGAGGCCGGCCTTGAACGCCGACTTCGTGTTCAGGTAGAGCAGGAAGAAGATCAGGATCAGCGTGATCGGCACGACGATCTTCAGCCGCTCGCGCACGCGCAGCATGTTCTCGTACTGGCCGCTCCACTCGAGCGAGTAGCCGCTCGGCAGCGCCGGCAGCTGCGCCGCCACCGCGGCGCGCGCATGCTCCACGTACCCGCCGACGTCGTCGGTGTCGATGTCCACGTACACGTAGCCGGCCACGAGGCCGTTCTCGTTGCGGATCATCGACGGCCCGGAGACGGTCCTGATGGCCGCAACCTGGCGCAAGGGGATCTGGGCGCCGGACGGCGTCATGACCAGCACCTCGCCGAGCTGGTCGAGGTTCTCGCGCAGGCCCCGCGGATAGCGCACGTTCACCGGGAACCGCGCCCGGCCCTCGACCGTCGTCGTGACGTTCTCGCCGCCGACGGCCGACATGATCACGTCCTGGACCGCGCCGACCGAGAGCCCGACCCGGGCCAGCGCCGCGCGGTCGATGTCGAAGTCCACGAAATAGCCGCCGGCGGCCCGTTCGGCGAAGACGCTGCGCGTGCCGGGGACGCCGCGCAGGATGTCCTCGATCCGCGTGCCCAAGGCCTCGATCTCCTTCAAATCGGGGCCGAAGATCTTGATGCCCACCGGCGTCCGGATGCCCGTGGTCAGCATGTCGATGCGCGCCTTGATGGGCATGGTCCAGGCGTTGGTCGTGCCCGGGATCTGCATCGCCGCGTCCATCTCGGCCGTCAGCTCGTCCCAGCCGAGGCGGTCGGGCCAGAGGGGCCGCAGCAGTGACGCCTGGAGCCACTCGGGCGCGCGATCGGAATACCACCGGGGCTTGTGGCGCCACTCCGACCGCGGCTTGAGAATGACCGTCGTCTCCATCATGGAAAACGGCGCCGGGTCGGTCGACGTGTCGGCGCGGCCGGCCTTGCCGAAGACCGTCACCACCTCGGGGAACGACTTCAGGATCCGGTCCTGCGTCTGCAGCAGCCGGCCCGCCTCCGTCACCGAGATGCCCGGCAGCGTCGTCGGCATGTAGAGGATCGAGCCCTCGTTGAGGGGCGGCATGAACTCGTGGCCCAGCCGCTGGTAGATCGGGATCGTGCTGACGACGATGAGCAGCGCCGCCGCGATGGTCGACTTCGGAAAACGCAGCACCGCCCGGCAGGCAGGCTCGTAGAACCAGAAGAGGACACGGCTGATGGGGTGGCGTTCCTCGGGATAGTACCGCCCGACGGTCACCTGGCCGACGAGCCACGACAGGGCGCGCGGCCGCCAGGTGGGGAAGTCCATGCGCGTGAAGAGCATGCGCAGGGCCGGATCCAGCGTGAGGGCGAGCAGCGCCGCGATGAAGATCGTGAGGTTCTTCGTCCACGCGAGCGGCGTGAACAGCCGGCCTTCCTGGTCCACCAGGGTGAAGATCGGCAGGAAGGCGACCGCGACCACGAGCAGCGAAAAGAACACCGATGGGCCGACCTCGAGCAGCGCCTCGAGCCGGATGGCGTGGTAGTCGCCCTTGCGCCCCCCGTGCTCCCACATCTCGAGCCGCTTGTACGCGTTCTCGACTTCCACGATCGCGCCGTCCACGAGGACGCCGATGGAAATGGCGATGCCCGCGAGCGACATGATGTTCGACGAGATCCCCATCAGGCGCATCGGGATGAACCCCAGCAGCACCGCCACCGGAATCGTGATGATCGGCACGATCGCCGACGGGATGTGCCAGAGGAACACCAGGATCACGAGGCTGACGATGACGATCTCGAGGACCAGCTCGTGGCGGAGCGTGGCGATCGACTGGTCGATGAGTTCCGAGCGGTCGTACGTCGTGACGAACCTGACCCCGGCCGGCAGGGACGGCTCGAGCTCCTTCATGCGCGACTTGACGCGCGCGATGACGTCGCGGGCGTTTTCGGCATGGCGCATGACGACGATGCCGCCGACCGCCTCGCCCAGTGCCGTCGAGATCCGCGATGCCGCGGCGCATCTCGGGCCCGAGCGCCACCGACGCGACGTCGCGCAGCAGGACCGGCGTGCCGCGCTCGTCCGTCTTCAGGACCACCTGCTCGAGATCGGCTTTCGACGTCACGTAGCCGCGCCCGCGAACCATGAACTCGCGGCCGGCGAACTCGAGCAGGCGGCCGCCGACCTCGCTGTTGCTCGACCGGACGGCCTCGGCCACCTCCATGATGCCGAGGTCGAAGGCGCGGAGCCGGTTCGGATCGACCGTCACCTGGTACTGCTGGACGAAGCCGCCAATCGACGCGACCTCGGCGACGCCGGGCACCGACTGCAGGCGGTAGCGGAGGTTCCAGTCCTGGAGCGTCCGCAGGTCCGCGAGCGACTGCGTGCCGGAGTCGTCCACGAGGGCGTACTGGAAGACCCAGCCGACGCCGGTCGCGTCGGGCCCGAGCTCGGTCCTCACGCCCTCGGGCAGCAGCGGCTGGATCTTCGAGAGGTACTCGAGCACGCGGCTGCGCGCCCAGTAGATGTCGGTGCCGTCCTCGAAGATCACGTAGACGAAGCTGAAGCCGAAGTCCGAGAAGCCCCGGATGGTCTTCACCTTCGGCGTGCCGAGCAGGGCGGACACGATGGGGTAGGTGACCTGGTCCTCGACAATGTCCGGGCTGCGGTCCCAGCGGGAGTAGACAATGACCTGCGTGTCGGACAGATCCGGGATGGCGTCGACCGGGATGTGCTGGAGCGTGTAGAGGCCGTACGCCACGACGCAGGCCGTCGCCAGCAGGACGAGCACGCGGTTGTGCGCGCTGAATCGGATGATGGCTCGAACCATGGCCCGTTCCTCAGCGCTTTCCGGCAGCCGGCACCGGAGCCGGGGACGTGAGTGCCGCGAGCGCGGCCTTCAGGCTGGACTCCGAGTCGATCAGGAAGTTGGCCGACGTCACGACCCGGTCGCCCCTGGCGAGGCCGCGCAGCACCTGGTAACCGTCCGCGACCTTTGCGCCGACCTCGATGTCGCGGGGCTCGATCGTGCCGTCCGCGCGGTCGAGAAAGACGAGCCGGCGATCGCCCGTGTCGATGACGGCGCTGTCGGGCACCACGAGGCCCGGGCCCTCCTGCACGTGCAGCACGACGTCGCCGAACATGTCCGGCTTGAGCGCGCCGCCCTGGTTGGCCACGTCGATGCGGACCTTGATCGTGCGCGTGGCGCCGTCGACCGTCGGGGCCACGTTCGCCACCTGGCCGCGCCACTCCCGGCCCGGCTGGTAGGAGAGCGTCACCGTCGCCGGCATGCCGAGCCGGATGCTGCGGAGATCGGACTCGTAGACGTCGGCCAGCACCCAGACGTGCGACAGGTCGGCGATTTCGAAGACGGTGTCGGCGGGCATCACGCGCATCCCCTGCACGACGGTCTTGGCCGTCACGAATCCGCTGACCTCCGCGTGCAGATCAAAGGCGCGGCGGACCGTTCCCGTGCGCTCGAGTTCGGCGATGTCGTCTGCGCTGATGTCCCAGAGGCGCAGCCGTTCCCTGGCGGCCTCCAGCAGGCTCGCGCCGCCCCGGGCGACCGACGGAATCTCGCTGGCGCCGAGCTGCTCACGGGCGCGCAGCGCCAGCAGGTACTCCTGCTGCGTGGCGATGAGTTCGGGGCTGTAGAGCGCGAGCAGCGAGTCGCCCTTCTTCACGTACTTGCCGGTGAAATCCACGTAGAGGCGCTCGACGTAGCCCTCGAACTTCGTGTGCACGTGAGCGAGGCGACGCTCGTCGGCAGTCACGCGGCCGACCGTGCGGATGGTGCGGTCGATGCGCGATTCGCGCACCTCCTCGCTGCGCACCCCGAGGAGGGCGCGCCGCTCGGGACGAGAGCGTCACCACGGAGCGGCCCGTGACTGCCGCGCCAGCGCCGGCCACTCCGCCGGCCGTCCTGAGCGCGGCGGAATCGGCTCGAGGTCCATCTCGCAGATCGGGCAGGTGCCTTGGAGTCGGACACCACCGTCGGGTGCATGGGGCAGAGTACGTGGCGCGCCCCGCTCGAGTCTGCGCCTGACGCATGCCGCGGGACCGGTTCCAGTTCATGCCGCAGATGGGGCAGTTCCCGGCCGTCGGCGACGACGTGCGTGCATCGGCAGAGGTATCCGGACGCCGTCGGGCTGCATGGGGCAGTCGGCTGGCTTGATCGGACGAGCTTCATGCCGCAGAGGGCAGTCCCCGGCCTGTCCGAGACGACCGTCGGGTGCATGGGGCAGTGGTACTCGCGGCGGCCGCCGACGGCACCGTGATCGTCCGACGCCCGGCGGCCGAGCAGCGATCAGGGCCAGGGCGGCGGCGCCGATTCGAGTTCTGTATGTCATCGAATGCTCCTACTTTCCGCTCATTCCGCCGGTCATGCCGTCTGCGCGCCCGACATGCTTCCGGTCGCCGGCACCGACCCTCGCGACATCTCCGAGCCGCCATCGAGGCTGGCCTCGCGCAGGCTGGCGCGAAGCCGCGCGTGGTCCGCGACGAGTCCCGCTCTCGCCCACCGGTCGGCGTAGAGGGCCGTCATCGCCTCCAGCACCGACACAAACGGCACCTTGCCCGTCTGGTAGCTGGTGAGAGAGGCCTCCACCGTCATGTCGTCCTGGGGGAGGATGCCGCCGTCATAGAGCGCGACGAGTTGCTCGATCGACTTCGCGCGCGTGTAGCGCTCGCGCGTCCTGTACGCGAGTTGCAGGGCGAGCGACTCGGCCAGATGGCCGCCGCCTTTCGCGCGGATCTCGGCCTCCGCGACGGCGCTCTCGCGCGCCTTCTTGTTGAACGGCCACGAGATGCCCACCCCCGCGAGCCACATCGCGTCGAGGCCCCCGCGGTTCATGTAGCCCGCCTGGACCGAGAAGTCGGGCTTCAGATCCCGGCGCGCCAGGGCAGCGGCCGCCGAACTGGTTTCAATCGCCAGCGCGGCGCCCCGAAGTTCCGGGCTCACGGCGCGGGCCTGGTCGAGCGGCGTCCTCGGCCGAGCCGGCAAGCGGCGCAAGCGCCAGCCGCGCCGTGGTCGCGAGCGGCGTGTCCAGCGGGCGCGCCAGCAGGCGGTTGATCTCGATGAGCCGGACCTCGGCCTCGGCCGCCTGCTCGATGGCGCGCTGTTCGATGCGCGTCACTTCGGTCTGGACGCGCAGCACGTCCGACTGCGCGCCCTGGCCGACACTGTAGCGCGCCCGGGCCACCACTTCGACCTGCTGCCACAACTCGCGCTGCTCGTTCGTCAGCGCCTGGAGTTCTCGGGCGAGCAGCAGGCCGTAGTACGCACGCCGCACGGCGCCCTCGAGCGCGAGCCGGGCCCGCGCGAGCGCCGGCTCGACCTGTCGGGCCTGGCTCGCGGCGAGGCTGGCTCTCAGGTCGCGCTTGCCGGAGTAGGGCAGCGACTGGCTCACCATGAACCCCAGCGTCGTCATCGGCATGCCGCCGAGGCTCGGCGCCCAGCCGTCGTTCGTGTAGGTGACCGACACCATCGGGTCGGGCAGGGCGCGGGCCCGCTCGGTCGAGGTCTGCGCGGCCGCGATCGCCGACTGGGCGGCGTGCAGGTCGGGATTGCGCGCCAGCGCCTCGGCAATGAGCGATTCCAGCACCGGGTCGTCCCCGGCCTGCTCCGGAGGCTGACTGGCCAGACGCCGGTGACGGCGCCAGATAGAGCATGCCCAGGCTGAGAGTGGCGATGATCGTGCGATGCAGAACGGACACCATGATTCCTCCGCAACGGCCGCGTGTCCCCGGGGCTCCATGACGTCATGACTTCATGGAGGTCGGGGCTTCAGCCCCGACGGACATGTCGACCCTGAAGGGTCGACCTCCAAAACGTCCTGAATGGAGGTCGAGGCTCTCGCCCCGTCCCTCGATGGAGGTCGGGGCTTCAGCCTCGACGGACAGCTTGCGAGCCGCGGTTGTCTAGATGCGGAGGATGAAGAGCGGAGGAGAGGAGCCGGGCAGAACCGCGGCGACGGACGGGAGGACGCCGACAGCGGCCAGTTCCGCGCGCACAGTCTCGGTCACCGGTGCTGGCGGAGCGAGTTGAGCCGCGACCACCGGCATCGCGGCCGACTCTGCCGCCTCGATCTGGCAGCAATCACTGGCGGCGGCCACGGTGGTCTTGCCTGACGAGGTCGGGCCCGTGGCAGCAACCGGCTGACGCCGGGGCGTCGCCGGCTGGCACCGGGCCGCGATGGCAGAAGCACAGCCCGGCCGAGGCGTTCAGCAACGCCAGCGCGAGCACGGCCACGCCAAGTGACCGGAGCAGGGGCTTCATGAGGTGTGTACTCAGAATGACCCGGCAGCGGGCCGAAATGCAACCCGTTGCACGTTCTATCGGCTCCAGACGGCAAAAGGTGCCAGGCACCATTCGCGGTACCTGGCACCCTTGCCCAGCGACATCCCGAATCCCGCTAGTCCCGAGTCCCGAGTCCCTAGCCCTTGAACCCCTCCGGCTCCCAGCCCTTCTCGTAGGTGCGGCCCCAGAGCGCCTGGGCCTTCGGGTCGTCGACGATGTGGCCGTTCTTCGGGTCGCACCGGAGCGTGTGCCCGACGCGGTACGCGACGTTCGCGAGGTGGCACAGCATGACGCTGCGCTGGCCCTCCTCGATGTTCGCGTTGGGCGTCTTCCGCGACCGCATGCAGTCGATGAAGTTGTTCATGTGAAACGCGTCGAGGCGGTCGCCCGGGCCGGTCGTGTCGATGGTCGACTGCTCGGCCTTGTCCTCGACCTTCTTCACGACCTTCATCTTCTGGTCGTAGACGGTGTACGCATGGTCGTCGATGAGGACGCTGCCGTTCTCGCCGTGGAAGGTCACGCCGCGCGAGAGCCCCTCGGTCTTGAACCCGTTGCAGCTGCGGCCTTCCCAGATGAACGACCTGTCGCCCTCGAACTCGAACGTCGCCACCTGCGTGTCGGCGCACTCCCAGTCGTCCTTGTAGTGGTAACGGCCGCCGGCCGACTCCACGCGCACGGGGTAGCCGACGTTCATGCCCCAGCGCATGACGTCGATCTCGTGATTGCCGTTGTTGCAGGCCTCGCCCGTGCCCCAGTGCCAGAACCAGTGCCAGTTGTAGTGGATGACGTTGTCCCTGAAGGGACGGCGCGGCGCGGGCCCCTGCCACAGCTCGTAGTCGAGCCCGGCGGGCACCGGGGCTGCCTTGCCGACGCCAATCGACGCGCGCGTGTTCACGTACCAGCCGCGGGCGAAATACACGCGGCCGATGAGGCTGCCGTCGCGGAGCTGACTCATGAGGTCGATGATGTTCGGCCACGACCGCCGCTGGCTGCCGACCTGGAGGACGCGGGTGCCGTAGCGCTTCGCGGCGGCCGCGAGCAGTTCGGTCTCGAGCGCGTTGTGGCTGCACGGCTTCTCGACGAAGACGTCCTTGCCGGCCGCGAGGGCCAGCATGGCCGCCGGCGCGTGCCAGTGGTCCGGCGCGGCGATGACGACGCCGTCGACGTCCTTGCTGCTCGAGCGCCGCGCCGGAAGTCCTTCTCCGCCTTCGCGGGATTGGCCTGCGTCGGGCGACACCGCCTTCATGCCCTTGGCGAGGGCCTTCTCGTCGGGATCGCAGATGAAGCCGACCTCGACGCCCGGCATGCGGCTGAACATCTTCGCGTGCTGCGCGCCGCGGCCGTTGGTGCCGATGACGGCGAGGACGATGCGGTCGTTGGCGCCCTGCGCGCGCAGGCTGGCCGACCCGGCCACGCCGAGCCCGACGGTGGCGGCCGCCGTCGTCTGGATGAACGACCGCCGGGAGACGTCGTGTGGAGCCATGATGAGTTCTCCGACTGATAGAGGAACGCCCGGGCGGGGTCGAGAGGTCCCGGCCCGGGCGCGTACTGGGAGCGACTAGAACAGTGAAGCGGGCGCTGAAGCGCATCTGGCGCTCGTTGTAGGCGCTGGTGATCTGGCCGAACGTTCGCGTTGCCGAACGACGTGTTCGGGTTGCTCATGTGGATCGTGTTCGGCAGGTTCCAGACGTCCATGCGGAACTCGCCCGTCCGGCTGCCGCCGAAGCCGAACTGCTTCACGAGGCTGAAGTCGAGGTTCGTGAACGCGCGGGCCCCGCACGTCGCCCATGTTGCGGTCCGTGTTGCCGAACGTGTTGGCCGCGGGCGCCGAGAACACCGTCGTGTCGAACCACTGGAGGTACGTCTTGTTCGGCGCCATCGTGTTCACGATCTGGACGTCGCCGGTCAGGTTCGGCCGCTGCGTGTTGCCCGGCGTGTTGAGCGACGCGGCGCTGGCCATCGTGATGTCCAGGGCTGGCCCGACTGATACGTGAAGATGCCGGACACCTGCCAGTTGCCGAGGACCCAGTGCAGGGCGCCGGCAGTCGCTGTTCTTGTACCAGGGCAGCGACCAGACGAACGACGACACGTAGACGTGCGTGCGGTCGAAGTTCCCGAAGCCCCAGCTGCGCTCGGGCTCCGCCGGCGTGCTCGGGCCGCCGTTGTCGTTCGCGTAGTCCCGCGCCCTCGAGTAGGTGTACGAGTTGGTGACCAGCCACCCGTTGCGGAACCGGCGGTCCAGCTTCATCTGGAGGCCGTTGTAGCGGGTCTTGCCCTTCCACGCCAGGTTCTCGACGCCCGCCGTCTTGCCGTACTTGGCGTAGAGCGGCTGCCCGGCGATGCCGGCGCCGACCACCATGCCCGCGTTCATCGGGAAGCGGTTGAGCACGTCGTTGCTCATGTTCCCGACGTAGGCCACTTCGCCTGTCAGGCCCCACGCGATTTCCCGCTGGAACGCCACGTTCCACGAGTAGAGGGTCCCCTGCTGGAGGTCGTTGGGCACGTAGAAGAGCGACTGCCCGAGCACGGCGTTGGCGTCGATGATGCCGTTGTCCGGAATCGTCAGGAACGCTCGGCGCCGGGAAGCCGGCGGCCATGTTGTACGGCGTCGGCGAGTACGAGTTCGGCGTCTGGTAGCTGTTGTTCTGCTTGACCGGGTAGTTGAACGCGTACCGGTTGTCGGGGAACGGCGTCGTGCTGGCGCCGAACCCGCCGCGGAGGACGGTCTTGTCGTCGAGGCGGAACGTCGCGCCCAGACGCGGGCTGAAGTTGTTGAAGTCCTTCTTGACCCCGAAGTCGTCCGCGATGTTCCCGTAGCCCGAGACGAGCAGCGAGTTGGTGGCCGGGTCGTAGTTGGAGAGCGATCCCTTGCCGGCGAGGCCGACGATCGGATCGTAGTACTCCCACCGCACGCCGAGGTCCACCGTCATCCGCGGCGACACCTGCCACTTGTCGTGGACGAAGCTGTAGAGCGCCCAGTGCTGCGAGCCGACGTCCTCGAGGACCTTCAGGTCGCGCGCCATGCCGCTCGGCAGGTCGAGCAGGAACGAGGCCAACGAGTTGGCGATGGCCGCTGTTGGCCGCCGTGTCGGCCGTCGAGCCCGTCTGCGCGCCGCTGAACGTGAAGCCGCCGCGCGGGCCCTGGTTGTCCTGCGTCTGCAGCAGCTTGTCGCTGTTCTTGCGGTAGTTGCCGCCGAACTTGACGGTGTGGTTGCCCTGCACCTTCGTCAGCGGTCGTGGAGAACTCCCAGGTCCGCTCCCAGCGATCCCACGGCAGGCTGTTGACGTAGCCCAGCGCCGGGTTGGTGTAGCCGTTGTTGATGGTGATGGTGGTGGGCCCGCTGGTCCACTCGTCGAGGTTGACGCCCTTGATCCCCACCTGCTCGGCGAGGTTCTGGCCGTTGGCGGTCGTCAGCGCCTCGTTGTGGTAGTAGCTCGTGCCGCCGCGCACTTCCATGAGGAAGGTGTTCGAGAAGGTGTGCGTCCAGTTGGCGGCCGTGCTGTACGTCATGTTCGTGCCGGTGGCCATGAAGCCGCCGCCGAGCGGGCCGCCCCAGTCCCCGTAGCCGTCGGCCGGCAACTGCGTCACTTCGGGGCGCTGGTAGCTGAACCGTGCCGAAATCTGGTTCGAGTCGTTCAGCGCGTAGTTGAACTTGGTGTCGAAGCTGTCGGTGTTCTTGTCGCGATAGCTGTTGACCTGGTAGTTGACCTGGCCCAGCGCGACGCCCGGCAGGTTCGGGATCGGGATCTTCGCCAGGAGGGCCAGGGCGATCGGGCTGAGGCGGTTCGACGGAATCTGGTTGTTCGCGAACTGGATCCGGTTGTTGCCCGCCGCGTCGCCCGTCGCCGGGTCGTACACCTTCGTCGGCGCCGCGCTGAAGTCGCCCCGGCGGAACGCCTCGGTCGGCACGATGTAGCGCTGCACGGCTGCCGAGCCGGTCCTGTGTCCGCTGGTAGTCGCCGAAGAAGAAGAACCTGTTCTTCTTGATCGGCCCGCCGATCGTGAACCCGAACTGGTTGTAGGTCGTCGGCGGCTTGGTCCGCGTCGTCGAGAAGTACGTGGACGCCGGCAGCGCGTTGGTCTTCTCGGTGTTGCCGAACCAGAACGCGCTGCCCTTGAGCGTGTTCGTGCCCGACTTCAGGGTGACCGACGTCACCGCGCCGGCCGCACGGCCGAACTCGGCGTCGTAGTTGCTCGTCGTCGACGCTGACGGCGTCGATGGCCTCGGCCGGCGGAATCAGCACGGTCAGCAGGCCGGTCCGCTGGTTGTTGTCGAGGCCTTCGATCAGCACGTTGTTGGCCAGGCGCGACTGGCCGTTCACTTCCGACGAGAGGCTGTCCTGCGAGTTGAAGAACTCGGAGTGCGGCTTGTAGGGCCGGCTGGCGCCGGGCACCGTGGCCATCATGCCCCTGGAAGTTCCGGTTGAACGACAGCGGCATCGCGGCGACCTGGATGCTCTCGAGCATGCGGCCCGTGTCGGTCCGGTCCGTCTGCAGCAGCGGCGTCTCGCCCGACACCGTCACCGTCTCCGCGAGTTCGCCGACCGCCAGCGCCAGGTCCACGCGGATGCTGGTGTTGACGGCCAGGCGGATGCCCTCGCGTACGACCGTCTTGAAGCCCTGCAGCTCGGCCTTGACGTTGTAGATGCCGTCCGAGATGTTGGGGAACGTGAAGTTGCCCGTCTCGTTCGTGACGGTGTCGTACGAGACGTTGGTGCGCGTCTCGGTGGCGACGACCGTGACGCCCGGCATCGCGGCGCCGGTCTGGTCGGTGATGGTGCCGAGAATCGTGCCGCGTGTGGCCTGCGCGAAGGCCGCGGCCGGCAGGCCCGCGACCACCAGCACTGCCAGCATCGCCACGACGAGTCGGCGTAGGCTCAAGGACGTCTGCATGTCGTGAATCCTCCCTAGATTACGACGGGTACCGGACGGGGGGTAGCGGGGCGGACCGAGTGTCGAGCAGATCATGCGGTCCGACCACCTCGCGTGCACTTCAGGCGGCCCATACCGGGCCGGCGCCGATACTAGGGCCGGTGAGACACGGCTGTCAACACGTATTTGTCACGATGTTGACACCTCGGCGCCACCAAGGTCCGCGACGGACCCTGCGGAGCGGTTTTGCCGAAGGAATTCCACGTGGTCTGACCGTTCGGCGAAGTCTGGTGCCCTGCTCTCGATGCCGTGAGGCGGTATGATACGGGCCGTCACGGCGTGCCCGGGTGGTCCGGGCTCCGCGTGCATGGAGACCGGTCACGTGGGAACAGATCGAACCGCCAGGGGCAGCGGCCCTGTCACCAGGCGCCATTTCATCACGTCGTCGCTCGGCACGGCGGCGGCGCTTTCCGTCTGGCCGTCGCTTCCGGCGATGCTGGCCGCGCAGCGTCCGCCCTCGTTCGCGCCGGCGGACCGCCCGCTCCGGCTCGCGTTCGCCGGCATCGGCAACCGCGGCCTCGACATGCTGAAGACCTTTGCCGCGACGAACCTGACGTCGGTCGCCGCGCTGTGCGACGTCGATCTCGACGCGCCGCACACCAGGGAGGCGCGGGAGCTCTACCCCGCCGCCCCGCGGTTCCGCGACCTGCGGGCCATGCTCGAGCAGGCCGGGGGCGCGATCGACGCCGTCGTGATTGCCACGCCGGACCATTCGCACTTCCCGCTGGCGATGCACGCCATGGCCGCCGGCAAGCACGTCTACGTCGAGAAGCCTCTGGCGCACACGTTCCGCGAAGTCGATCTCCTCATCGCCATGGCGGCCCGCACGGGCCTGGTCACCCAGATGGGCAACCAGGGCCACTCGGGGAACAACTACTTCCAGTTCAAGGCCTGGTCCGAGGCCGGCATCATCGCCGACGTGACGAAGATCGTCATGTTCATGAACAGCGAGCGCCGCTGGCACGGCTGGAGAGTCGACGGGTTCCCGTCCGGCGAGCCGATGCCGCCCGGCCTCGACTGGGATCTCTGGCATGCCGCAAGGCCCGTGCGCCCCTACAGCACGAAGCTGCACCCGCTGGCCTGGCGCGGATGGTTCGACTTCGGCAACGGCGCGTTCGGCGACTGGGGCCCGCACATCCTCGACACGGCGCACCGGTTCCTGGAGCTCGGCTTGCCCCACACCATCGAGGCCGTGCACCGCGATCGAGCCCAGCCCGTTCATCTTCCCGCAGGCGTCGACCATCCGCTTCGACTTCGCCGAGCGGGGAAGCAAGCCGCCCGCCGAGGTGTGGTGGTACGACGGCGTGGCGAACCGGCCGCCGCTGCCGCCGGAACTCGGGCCGGGCGCCGAGCTCAAGGAGCAGGCCGGCAAGTTCATCTACAGCCGCACGGCCGTCTTCAAGGGCGGCACGCACGGCGAGACGCTGCGCATCATCCCGGAAGAGCGGATGCGCGCGCTCGCGCCGTCGCTGCCGAAGATCACCAGCGTGTTCTCGGACCACGCGACGAACTTCATCCTCGCGTGCCAGGGCAAGGAAGAGAGCCGGTCGCCCTTCCGCGTGTCGGGGCCGCTGACGCAGGTGTTCCTGCTCGGCGTGATCGCGCAGCGCCTCGGCGGCCGCCTCGCGTTCGACCAGGCCCGGCGGGTGTTCATGGACAACCCCGCCGCCACGGCGCTGCTCGACGGTCCGGCGCCGAGGGCGGGGTGGGAGGGGTACTACCGCAGGGTAGGGGCATAGGGGCTCGGGCAATCAGGAGCAGGACATGCAGGAAGGGCCAGCTAACGGGATGTCAGGAGCCAGACGACGCGACAGTCGCACGCGACGGGCCTTCGGCGGGCTACTGGCTGCTGGACTCTGGCATGACTGAGGTCACCATGACGACACAACGACTCATCCTGACGGCATTCATCACGCTGCTTCTCGCGCCGCTGACGCTGGCCCAGGCGCCGGCCGCGCTGACTGCGCCGCGTGCCGCGCAGACGGTGGCTCCGGCCGCGGCCCTTCCGGCGGCATCGCCCGAGTCGGTGGGGATGTCGGGCCCGCGCCTCGAGCGGCTGAATGCCGTGATGCAGGACTACGTGGACCAGGGCCGCATCGCGGGGATCGCGACGCGTCATCACCAGGGGCGGCAAGCTGGTGCACTTCGAGACCTACGGCAAGATGGACGTCGAGAGGAACCTGCCGATGCGCAAGGACGCGATCCTGCGCATGGCCTCGATGTCGAAGGCCGTGACGACGGTCGCCGCGGCGATCCTGCTCGAAGAGGGCCGGCTGCTGCTGACCGACCCGGTGTCGAAGTACCTGCCCGCGTTCAGGCAGACGACGGTGGCCGTGCCGCCGCCGCCCGGGACGCCGGGCACGGGGCGCTACGGCGTGGTGCCGGCGAAGCGCGCCATCACGATCCGCGACCTGCTCACCCACACGGCGGGCATCTCGTACGGCCAGGGCAGTCTCGCCGAGGCGGAATACAAGGCCGCCGGGATCATCGGGTGGTACCTGTCGGACAAGAAGGAGCCGATCGTGCCGCTGATGGAGCGGCTGGCGGCGCTCCCCTTCGACGCGCAGCCTGGCGAGCGATTCGTCTACGGCTACAACACCGACATCCTCGGCGCCGTGGTGGAGAAGGCCTCGGGACAGCCGCTCGATCAGTTCTTCAAGGCGCGGATCTTCGACCCGCTCAAGATGACGGACTCGTCGTTCTTCCTGCCGCCGGAGAAGCGTGACCGGCTCGCGACCGTGTATTCAGCCGGGCCGGACGGCCGGATCGTGCGCGCCCCCGAAGGCGGCATCGGCCAGGGCGACTACGTGGACGGCCCGCGCACGTGCTTCGGCGGCGGCGCCGGCCTGCTGTCGACGCCGATCGACTACGCGCGCTTCCTGCAGATGCTCGTCAATGGCGGCGAGCTCGACGGCGTGCGCATCCTCAGCCCGAAGTCCGTCGAGTTGATGACGGCGAACCACGTCGGGACGCTCTACAACGACGGGAACATGGGATTCGGCCTCGGGTTCGAAGTGATCGAGCACCTCGGAAAGACCGGGCGGTACGGAAGCGTCGGCGCCTACGGCTGGGGCAGCGCGTACTTCCAGCGCTTCGTCGTCGACCCGCAGGAGAAGCTGGTCGCGGTCTTCTACGCGCAGCTCATCCCGGCGGGCGGGCTCGACATCCAGGAGAAGTGGCGGGATCTCGTGTACGCCGCGATCATCGGCCCGCCCGTGCCGCAGCCGGCTCCAGCCGCGTCGGTCGCGAGGCGGTAGCGGCGGGCGTCAGGACTCAGAAGCCTGAAGTCAGCATTCAGTAGCCAGTAGCCAGTATTCGAGTAGACAGGCGCCTGCGCTCTGGACGCCGCAGACGCAGCGAGCACTCTGGCGTCTGGCTGCTGACGACCGTCGAGCTGGACCACTGCGCTGGCTGTCTACTGGCTTCTGACGCTGCCGTCCGCTACGTCCCCACGCTGAAGGCGACCTTCGCGGAGGTCTTGTCCCACCACATGCCCAGCGAGCCGCCCTGCTGGGTCATGTCCATGAACGCGATCGTGAACTGGTCGAGCGACGTCGTTGCCCGCGGTCGTCTGCATCGGCACCCGCAGGACGTCGAACTTCGCGTCGTAGCCGGTCGAGCCCCAGGTCTCCGTCTTGTTGCTGGGGTCGTACTTCACCTGGTGGGGCTGGCTCGAGAAGACCAGCGTCCACGCGCCGGGCTTCAGGTCCACGAACAGGCTGTACTCGCCGGCGGGCAGCGTCTTGCCCGCGAAGACGAGCGGCACTTCGGTCTTGAAGCGGGTGGTCTGATTGGCTCCCGCGCGCCACACCGGCGCGCCGGCGTTCACCGCCTTGCCGTAGTCGGCGCCGGCGCCGAAGATATCCGCGCGGCCGCGGAGGATCGGGCGGCCGTAGTCCACGACGATCCACTTGCCCTCGCGGTAGCGGGGCGCGGTGCCTTCCTTCTCGACGACCCACTTGCCGCCGACCTGCGTGGCCGCCGTGCCGCGGGGGCTGGCGGGCATGGGCGCCGGCGCGGCGGCCTGCTGTGCGATGGCTGCGGACCCCGCGATGGCGAGCGCGGCGGCGGTGGCGAGAACGACTGCCTTCATGAGACTCCTTTCCCGTCGTCACGACGGAGCGGCCGCGTTGGGGCCGCCACTGGGCTGATTGGGTAACTCCTCCATGATACGAGGGGACGGCGCACGGTGGCTAGGGGGCAGCGTGAGCATGGGGCAGCTCGGGATTCGGGATCGGTAGCACGACGGGGACTGGGCATGGCCCCGAGCGGCCCCTCGAACCACGCCGATCCCCGCGAGCGGACAAACGCGTCGCAGGGGCCGAAGTCCCTGGGGTGACGAGTGGGCCCCGGCCTTCCGCCGACGGATCCCCGGAGATGCGTTTTGCCGGCGTGCGGAGCGGGGACCCGGGTGCAGCCCGGCCCCGCCTGACGTATGATGGCGCGGTCCGGGCCGCGCGGTGCCGGCTGGTTCGAGGGAGGAGATCGATGCGCATGTTCCACGGCTACCTGCGTGCGGCGGGCCTGCTGGCCCTGGTCGCGATCTTCGGCGTGCTCTCCACGGGCACCATGGCGCAGCGGACGGCCAAGCCCGTCCTGCACGGACGCCACTGGATGGCGGTCACCGGCAAACCGCTCGCGGCCACGGCAGGCGCGGCGATCTTCCAGAAGAAGGGCAACGCCGTCGACGCGGCGTGCGCGATGATTGCCGCCACCTCGACCATGTGGGACACGCTCGGGTGGGGCGGCGAGACCCAGGCCCTCATCTACAATCCGAAGACGAAGAAGGTCGTCGGGATCAACGCCCTCGGCGTGGCTCCGACGGGTGCGACGCCGGAGTTCTTCAAGTCGAAGAAGCTCGAATTCCCGCCCGCGTACGGGCCGCTCGCGGCCGTGACCCCCGGCACGCCGGGCGGGATCTTCGTCATGCTGGCCGAGTTCGGGACCATGAGCCTGAAGGACGTGCTCGAGCCGGCCATCCAGATGGCCGACGGCTACCCGATGGAGGCGTCGCTCGCCGGGGCGATCGAGCGCCAGAAGGAACAGATCAAGGGGTGGCCGTACTCGAAGGCCGTGTTCCTCCCTCACCCGGGCGAGAAACGCGAGGCGCCGGAGGCGGGAGAGGTCTTCAAGCAGCCGGATCTCGCGGCCACGCTGCGCACGCTCGTCGAGACCGAGCAGCAGGCGCTCAAGGCCGGCAAGTCACGCAAAGACGCCATCATGGCGGCCTACGACCGCTTCTACAAGGGCGACATCGCGCAGGAAATCGTCCGCAGCACGCAGGAGCAGGGCGGCCTCATCACCATGGCCGATCTCGCCAACTGGAAGGTGCACATCGAAGAGCCCGTCAAGACGACCTACAAGGGCATCGAGGTGTACAAGCTGACGACCTGGGTGCAGGGCCCGGCGATGCTGCAGGCGCTGAACATCCTCGAGAACACCGACGTGAAGGCGATGGGCTACAACAGCCCGCGCTACGTGCACGCCCTCTACCAGGCCATGAACATGGCGTTCGCCGACCGGGACTTCTACTACGGCGACCCGTACGTGCCGCCGGTGGAGCCCATCAGGGGCCTGCTCTCGAAGGACTACGCGAAGGCGCGGTTCGGCGCGATCAACTGGGAAAAGAACGACCCCGACGTGAGGCCCGGCGACCCCTACCCGTTCCAGGGCGAGAAGAACCCCTTCGCCGGGCTCCTCGCGAAGTGGACCACGAAGAGGGGGCTGACGTCGGTGACGCCGGCGCACGACATCCGCACGGCAGACGCCCGCAGCTACGAGGAAGGCTTCTATGCCGGCACCACGTCGGTGCAGGCGGCCGACGAAGAAGGGTGGGTCGTGTCGGTGACGCCGAGCGGCGGATGGGTGCCGGCCGTGATCGCCGGCAAGACCGGCATCGGCCTCAGCCAGCGCATGCAGGCGTTCGTGCTCGACGAGGCCGACTGCCCGTTCAACGTCGTGCGCCCCGGCCAGCGGCCGCGCTCGACGCTGACACCCAGCCTCGCGCTGAAGGACGGCGCGCCCTACCTGGCCTTCTCGGTGCAGGGCGGCGACAGCCAGGACCAGAACCTGCTGCAGTTCTTCCTGAACATGGTCGAGTTCGACATGAACGTGCAGCAGGCCTGCGAAGCGCCGAACATCAACAGCTTCCAGATGCGGAGCTCGTTCGACCAGCACCAGTCCGAGCCCGGCCGCATGCTGGTGGCGGAATCGACGACGCCCGAGGTGCGGAAGCAGTTGCAGGCGATGGGCTATTCGCTCACGTATTCGAGACTGACCTCGGGGCCGATCACCGCCATCTTCCTGGATCGCAAGCACGGCACGATGTGGGGCGGGGCCAGCAACCACGGCGACGACTACGGCATCGGGTGGTGACGCGCCGCCCTCCCGTCGAACGCGACGAACTGACGCGCCTGCCAGGCGTGGGCCCGAGCATCGCCGCCGACCTGCGGAGCCTGGGCGTGCGGTCGATTCGCGACCTGGCCCGCCGCGACCCGGAGCGGCTCTATGCGCGGCTCTGCCGGCTGACCGGCGAGCGGCAGGATCCCTGCGTCCTCTACACGTTCCGCTGCGCGGTCTACGCGGCCGGCACGCCGGGGCCGGATCCCGTCCTCCTCAAGTGGTGGAACTGGAAGGGGCGCGCGTTCGAGCGGCCGGCGCGGCGCACGCAGCGCGGGAGCATATAATGGCGGCCAGCCCATGATCACGGCCGAATCACCCGTCCGTCCGACGTCGCACTGGCGACGCCGGGCGTTACCGGTCAGGAGGAGAGGACACATGCGGAGGTCGATTGTCGTCGTCGGAACGTTGTGCCTGGTGTTGGGCCTGGCCGTTGGCCTGGGCGCCGACATGAAGTCCAAGCAGAAGACCCAGGTCAAGTTCGAAGGCATGCTCGGCAGAGTCGCGGGCATGTTCGGCGGCAAGGCCGTCAAAGACGGCATCGTCAGCACGGTGGCCATTTCGGGCGATCGGATGATGACGGTGAACGACCAGTCGGGAGAACTGGTCGACCTGGCCGAGGAGAAGGTCTACAGCATCGACTTCAAGGGCAAGAGCTACAAGGTGAAGACCTTCGCCGAGATCCGCAAGGAGTGGGAAGACGCGCAGAAGAAGATGAAGGAGCAGGCGGCGGAGGCGCAGGGAAGAGCCCGAACAGGGCGAGGTGCAGTACGAGATCGACTTCAGCGTCGAGAAGACCGGCCAGCGGAAGGCCGTGAACGGCTTCGATACCGAGCAGGTCGTCATGACGATCACCGTCCGGCCGAAGGGCAAGAAGGTGGAAGAGGGCGGTGGCATGGTGATGACCACCGACATGTGGATGGCCCCGAAGATCGCCGCCATGCAGGAACAGGCCGCCTTCACGCAGCGCTACATGAAGAAGCTCCTCGGCAGCGACACCGAGACGATGGCCCGCGACATGGCCCAGGCGATGGCGATGTACCCGCAGATGAAGGCCGCCATGGAGCGCATGAAGAAGGAAGGCGTCAAGCTCGAGGGCACCGCCGTCCTGACGACGATGAAGATCGAGACGGTGGCGTCGCCCGAGCAGGCCAAGGCGCAGGCGGAAGGCGGCGGCCAGCCGAAGGTGGGGCTGGGCGGCATCGCGGGCGGCCTCGGCGGGATGTTCGGCCGCAAGAAGAAGGCGGAGGAGGCCCCGAAAGAGGGCCAGCCCGCCGCCGCCGGGCCGAAGAACCGGTCCACGTTCATGACGAGCACGACTGAACTGCTCGAGGTGCAGGCCTCAGCTGGCGCGGCGGACGTCGAAATCCCCGCCGGCTTCAAGCAGAAGTAGCGCCCGGGCACCCGCCCGGATTTGGCGCGTCGCTCGGGCGGCAGGAGCACCGGCTAGACCAGGTGTTTCTTGATCTGGCGGTTCAGGCCGTGCAGGCTTCGGCGTACCGCCTTGAGCTTCTCCGGGTCGCCCGCCGCCACGGCCGCCTCGCGGTCCTTCTTGAGCGCGCGCATCTTCGCCTTGATGGCGGCCTTGTCGATGCCGGCGGCGTCATGGTGCTCGTGGAGCGGGACGCTGAGCGCCGTGCAGACCGCCACGAGCAGGTGTTCCTTGTTGAGCTGCGTGTACCCCTGAACGGCTTCGTGCTGCAGGTCCTTGGCGATGTCACGAAGCTGGGTGATGTTCTTCTCTTTCAGTTCGTGGTACGTGAACGCCATGTTCGAAGACCTCCTTCCGGGGGCATTCTACCCGAACTCCCCGCCGGCCCGGCTGCGGACGCGCCCTGGCCTTCGGGTACGCGGACCTTCGTGTCGAATTCGAGTCCCCCACCCCTTGACAGATCCCGGCCTGCGGGCCGAGATTGATACTGGACTCCCGTGCGTTCCGGCCTCCGAATGCCTGTCATCTCTGCCAGGAGGACGCCGTGGCTCGTCATCTGCCTCACATCAATGTCAGGGTCTTCACCGTTCTGGTCTTCGTCAGTCTCCCGCTGTACGCGCTGGCGGCCGTCATGGTGCTCGGGACGGGCCAGGCGCAGCTGCGCGACGCCTTCGGCCTGCAGCTGACCGACACCGCCCAGCAGGCGGCCGCCACCGTCGACTCGTACGTGTTCCGGCGCATCATCGACGTGAGCATCCTGGCGAGGGTGCCCGACGTGCAGTCCGCCGCCGCGGCGGGCAGCCGGACGCCGCTCGATGTCGCCAAAGCCCGGGAGATCGACACGCTGTGGGTGTCGCAGCCCGGCGAGACCGCCGCTCGCCTCGGCCTGCTCGAGACCCCCGCGTCGCAGTTCCTGCGGGACATCGTGAGCAACGACCAGGCCTACCGGGAAATCCTCGTCACGGACCGCGACGGGCGCGTCGTGGCGGCGTCCAACGCGACATCGGATTACATCCAGAGCGACGAGACGTGGTGGAAGGAGGCCTTTGGTGACGGCACGCGGGGTCGCGTGTCGGTCAGCGACGTCCTGTGGGACGAGACGGCGAAGTCGCACGCGATCGAAATCACCGTGCCCGTCACTGAACGGCCCGGCGAGCGGCTCGTGGGAGTCCTGAAGGTCGTGGCAGATGCGCGCGAGCTGCTCGCCGTGGCCGGCGGCGTGAGATCGAGCACGTCCGGCGAAGTGTTTCTCATCCGTGAGGACGGGTCGATTGTCTTCAGCCAGCGTGGCGTCGGCGGCCAGGCCATGTTCTTCGCGGCCGACCTGTTCCGTGAGCGGATGAAGAGCTTCAGGGCCGGCGACCCGCAGTTCCGGATCGATTTCAGCGCGCGCGACCAGAACGGCCGGTCGTACCTGGTCGGCATCGCGCCGAGCCAGCTGGGATCCAGTTATCCCCACCTGGCCTGGATGCTGGCGGTGACGCAGGCTGAAGACGAGCTGTTCGCCCCGGCGCGGGCGCAGATGTGGCGGATGCTCGGCGTCTTCGGCCTGATTGCCGCAGCGGTGCTGGCGATCGCGGTGTGGTTCTCGCTGCGCCTCGCGGCGCCGCCGGTCGGAAAAGACACCCACATCACCGAACACCCGGAGGTGCCCCGGATCGAAGAAGAGTCCGCGTAGGCCCGGCGTTCGCCGCAGTCCGACGCTTGGCGCATCGCCCCGATTCAGCTAACGTACCTGCTTGAGGTCGAATGATTTCCAGGCGGGATGTGCTGAAGGGTGCGGCCGGTGTTGGGTTGTGGGCGGCCGGCGGGGCCCGCGCGAAGGCGCGGCAGCAGTCGCCCGCGCAGGCCGGCGAGCCGCTGGTCGGGTACGTCGACCCGTTCATCGGCACCGGCGGCGGCGGGCACACGTTCCCTGGCGCGGCCGTGCCGGGCGGCTTGGTGCAGCTCAGTCCTGATTCCGGGAAGCAGGGGTCGGACTGGAGCGCCGGCTACCACTACTCCGACACCGAGATCGCCGGCTTCAGCCACACCCACCTGAGCGGCAGCGGCGTCGGTGATCTGTGCGACATCCTCGTGACGCCCACCCAGGCGGGCGCGGAGATGCCCGGCAGCGTCGCGTCGCCGTTCTCCCACGACAAAGAGAAGGCCTTCCCGGGCTACTACTCGGTTGACCTCGGGGCATTCGACATCCGGGCGGAGCTCACCGCCACCCGCCGCGTCGGCCTGCACCGCTATTCGTTCCTCAGGCCGGGAGCCAGCCGCCAGCCCGCCGTGTCGTTCGATCTCGGCTTCGCCGTCAACCGCGACGAGCCTGTCGAGACCGGGATCACGCTCGAGGGCCCGACGACGATTTCGGGATACCGGTTTTCGACCGGCTGGGCGAAAGACCAGCGCGTGTTCTTCGTCGCACGGTTCTCGACGCCGTACCAGACGTGGCTCATCGGCGATCCCGGAGGCTATTCGCATGAGCGGCGCGAGATCCAGGCAACGCGGGCGCGCGGGCTGTTCCGGTTCGTGCTGCGGCCGGGCCAGCCGCTCCTCCTGAAAGTCGGCATCTCGCCGGTGAGCGTGGACGGCGCCCGCCGGAACCTCGAGCGCGAGACGCCAGGGTGGGAGTTCGACGGCCATCGGAAAGAGGCGGCGACGGCCTGGGAGCGCAAGCTGCAGCGGGTCAGGATCGAGACGCCTGACAAGGCGCGCAAGACCGTCTTCTACACGGCGCTCTACCACTCGCTGCTGGCGCCGACGGCTTACAACGACGTCGATGCGAGCTACCGGGGATCGAACGGCCAGGTGCAGCCGCCGGCGGCGTTCCAGAACCACACGGGGTATCGCCCTCTGGAACACGTTCCGGGCCTTGCACCCGCTCATGACGCTCATCCAGGCCGAGCGCGTGGACGATCTCGTCCAGTCCATGATGGCCGTCTACCGCGAGAGCGGCCGGCTGCCCGTCTGGCCCCTCTGGGGCAACGAGACCGACGCGGGGATCGGCTACCACGCCATCCCCGTGATCGTGGATGCCATCTTCAAGGGCCTGACGACGGTGAATCGCGGCGAAGCGCTTGACGCGATGAAAGCGAGCGCGCTGCAGGACGCGGGCGGGCTGATGTGGCTGAAGCCGCCCGAAACGCGCGGGTACATCCCCGCCGACCGGGAGGCGGAATCGGTCTCGAAGACGCTCGAGTACGCCTTCGACGACTGGTGCATCGCGCGGCTGGCGGCACGGCTCGAGCGGCAGGACGACCGCCTCTTTTTCGAAACGCGCGCCGGCTTCTACCGCAACCTCTTCGATCCGGCCACGGGATTCATGCGGCCTCGCCTCGCCGACGGCGCCTGGGCATCGCCCTTCTCACCGCACCAGTCGCGGCGCGGGCGGCCCGATTACACCGAGGGCAACGCCTGGCAGTACACCTGGTCGGTGATGCACGATGTGCGGGGCCTGATGGCGCTTCTGGGCGGGCCGGACGCATTCGTGCGGAAGCTGGATGAGCTGTTCCGGCAGCCCTCCGTCGTCGAGGGCGAGAGCGTGCCGGCGGACCTCGCGGGGTTCGTGGGCCAGTACGCCCACGGGCGAGCGCCCAGCCATCACGTCGCCTATCTCTACGCCTACGCCGGCGCGCCGTGGAAGTCCGCGGGCCGCGTGCATCAGATCTCGTCGTCGCTCTACGGAACGGGGCCCGAAGGGCTCTGCGGCCACGACAACGGCGGACAGCTCTCCGCCTGGTACCTCTTCAGCGCCATGGGGTTCTATCCGGTGAACCCCGCCGAGGGCGTGTACGTGCTCGGCGCGCCGCTCGTGGACAAGGCGACGATCGACCTGGGCGGCCAGCGCACGTTCGCCATCGAGGCCCCGGACCTGTCGCCCATCAACAAGTACGTGACGGGCGCGACGCTGAACGGCACGCCGATCGACCGCTGCTGGATCAGCCACGCCGACATCGCGGCCGGCGGCACGCTCCGCCTCGCCATGGGCGCCGAGCCCAACACGGCGTGGGCCTCGTCGCCCGAAGCCGCCCCGCCGTCGATGACGAAGTGAGCGAGCGAGGTGACACTTCCGGCTCGCGAAGCGGAGTGCTCACCGTTTCTCCGTGAGGCGGGAGGCCGAGCTTCAGCCCGGCGTGAGACAAGTCGGGAAACGCGGCTTCCGTGGTGGCCGGCTCGATCACCCACGCCGCCACGGCCATGCCGACGCTCACCGCCAGCAGAAACGTCCCGGCGGCCTGGTGCTCGCCGACGACGCGCGAGGCCGCGACGGTCACGATGAACGCGATGACCAGGTCCAGGCGCATGAGCCACAGGCGCGTGCGCGCAAGCTGCCGGAGCATCGCGGCAGGCGTGTGCCGCTCGACAAACAGCAGGTGCACTCGCATGGTGCCGTCGGCGACGGAGAGCGCCAGGACGGCCGCGAACAGCGTGTAACGCAGCGGCTGACCCACCCACGCCGCGAGCCACCAGCTCCCGATGGCGATCACGGAGAGCAGAGCCACCAGCACGCCCTGGTGGATGCGCCAGAGCGCCCGCGCCGGGCGATCGGCCCGCGGCTCGCGCTGACCCGGCGCGGCCGGGATCATGCCGGCCTTCATCGCCTGAGCCAGCGAGTCCAGGTCCGCGGCAACCTCCGCGGCGCTCGCGTAACGCTCGGCCGCGTTCTTCCTGAGGCACCTCGCCACGATGGCGTCGAGCGCCGGCGGAAACAGGGGATTCAGCGTGCTGAGCGGCGCCGGGTCCAGCGTCAGGATGCGCGCCGCCGTCGTCGACGACGTCTTTCCCTGGAACGGGTTCGTTCCGCTCACCAGTTCGTAGAGGACCGTGCCGAGCGCGAACAGGTCGCTTCGGACATCGCCCGGAGCGCCTTCCAGCTGCTCGGGCGCCATGTAGCCCGGCGTGCCGACCAGCGCACCCGTCGCCGTCAGACGCTGGCGCTCCGGCCCTGCGGTCATCGTGCGGGCGATCCCGAAGTCGAGGATTCGCGTGGCACGGTTGTCAGCGACAAGGATGTTCTCCGGCTTCAGGTCGCGATGAATGATCCCCTGCCGGTGCGCCGCGTCGAGGCCCTCCGCCACCTGCCGCGCGACGTCGATCGCCTCCTCGACAGGCAGCGGCCCTCCGGCGTCGAGCCGCTCCCTGGCGGTGCGCCCCGGCACGTAGTCGGAGACGATGAACAGCTGACCCTCGACTTCCTCGAGGGCGTGCACCGCGACGATATTCGGGTGCACGAGCGCGGCAGCGGCCCGGGCCTCGACCCTGAGCCGCTCGCGCCGCTTCTCGTCGGCCGTGTCGTGGGGGTGGAGGACCTTCAGCGTCACGAGCCGGGCGAGCCTGGTGTCTTCGGCGAGGTACACGACGCCCATTCCGCCTCGTCCGAGCGGTCGCTCGATCCGGTAGGGGCCGAGCATCGCCCCGGCCGGCATGGCCACCCCTGCCTCGTCGAGCAGGAGCGAGGCCACATCGTGCCCGGCATGGGCGAGAAACCCACCGGCCCCGTCGTCCGCGCCGAGCAGCGCGTCAACCTCGGCCCTCAGCTCGCGGTCGTCTCCGCACGCCTCGTCGAGAAACGCGGTGCGTTCCGCGCCTCGGCGCTGCCGCGCCTCGTGGAACAGCGCCGCGACACGCGGCCAGCGATCAGTGCCGTCAGTCATCGGCCAGCCATGCTCAGGAGTCCGAAGCGGATCCGGTGCCTGCCAGCTCGCGGAACAGCCAGGCGCGCGCGAGCGTCCAGTCGCGCTTGACCGTGGCCGGCGACAATTCCAGCGCGGCCGCCGTCTCTTCGACCGAGAGCCCGCCGAAATAGCGAAGCTCGACCACACGCGCGTGGCGCTCGTCGAGGCGGGCGAGGCGCTGAAGCGCTTCGTCGAGCGCCAGGACGTCGATGGAGGGCGACGAGACGGGCGCCACGAGATCGTCGAGGGTGAGCCGCACGGCCCCGCCCCCGCGCTTCCGCGCGGAACGCGCGCGCGCGTGCTCGATCAGGATCTCGCGCATGGCGCGGGCGGCCACGCCCAGGAAGTGGGCGCGGTTCTCGAACGAGAGCGAGGCGTCCTTGAGCAGCCGCAGGTACGCCTCGTGCACGAGCGCCGTGGTCTGCAGCGTGCGGCCCGGCTTCTCGCGCCGCATCTCGCGCGCGGCGATCCGCCTGAGCTCGGCGTACACGAGCGGGAACAGCTCGTCGTAGACCGCCTGGTTGGCCGCGCCCGTGGGGTTGGTCATCTGGTGAACGGCCTCACTCCTGTTTGCCCCCGACGATGCGGAGCAGGATCTGCTGCGCGCGCTCGTAGGTCGGGGCGGCCTCGAGGGCGGTGAGGACCGCCTGCCTGGCGCCGGCGCGGTCGCCCGAGGCGAGCAGCACATCCGCGAGGTCGCACTGGGCCGGGACCGGGTCCACCGGTCCGGCATCGACGGCGGCCCTGAACTCCCTGGCGGCAAGGACCATGTCGCGCCTCTCCACGGCAAGGCGGCCATACGCCGAGTGGGTGGCGGAATCGAACGGGTCGAGCGTGACGATGCGATCGTAGGCCAGGGCGAGGGCCGCCTGATCGCCGAGACGCCTGGCCAGCGGCACGAGCCGCCGCGCGGCGTCGATGTTCGTGTGGTCGTCGCCGACCAGCGCCTTCAACTCGCGCAAGGCGCGCGGGAAGTCGCCCGCCCGCTCGGCGAGGCTCGCGATCTGCGCCCGCGGGCTCGCCGGACCGACGGCCGACGGCACGAGCGCGGCCGCGCGCTCGAAGGCGGCGATGGCCTCGTCGCGGGCGCCGGCGGCCGAGAGGGCCTGGCCGGCCGCCATCTGGACGGGATAGCTGCCGGCGTGCTTCGCGGCGAGCGCCTTCACGGCCGCGATGTCGGCGCCGCGCGGCACGTCGAGACCCTCCGGTGCCTGCAGCGCCTTGCCGACGGCGGTGTAGCGTTCCGCGAGCATCGCGTCGAAATCGCGCTGCAGGTCGGCGACGCCCCGGCCGGTTGCCTTGCGGAGCGCGGCTTCGGTGTCCGCGCCGTCGCCGTACGCGCGCAGCATCAGTGTGAGCGCCGGGTGCCCGTGCCGCGCCGCGATGAGCGACACGACCAGCGACGCCTGGAAGTACGCGAGTTCGATCGTGTCGGGGCGCGTGAATCCGGAGTTGAGCTCCGCGAGCGGGAGCACCTTCTTGTCGGCCCAGGCCCTCGCGAAGGCCAGTTCCGAGTCGCGGGCCCACTCGGGCCGCCTCAGGCCCTCTTCGTAGACGGAGATGCCCTCGGTGAGCCAGCGCGGCACCCGGTACTTCGACAACTGCATCGTGAACACGTGGGCCATCTCGTGCCAGAGCGTGGCCTGCCAGTTGAACGACCCGGGAGGCCTCGCGCGCGGCGAATCGAGGGTGACCACCCGGCCGAAACAGGCGCCGAGCGCGCCGAGCAGGCCCGGGAGGCCGAGCGTGCGGACGGCGAAGTCGTCGTGCTTGGGGAAGATCTCGACGAGGATCGGGCCCTGCGGCTCGAAGCCGTAGCGCGCCGCCATCTGCGCCATGGCGTCTTTCACCATCGGCACGGCGTAATGCCGCAGCGCCGGCGCCTCGTTCGGATGCAGCTTGACGATGACGGGCCCGGCCTCGATCGAGCGTCGAACGTGTCGAGCGAATCCAGCATCTGCAGCAGGTTGTACGTGACGACGTCGTAGGCATCCGCGCGGAACGCCGTTTCGAGCGCCCGTCGCGCGCCGCGTTCGTCGCCGACGCGCAACAGGTGCAGCCCAAGCGCCGCCTGCGTCCGCGGGTTGTCGGGCTCGAGCGCCACGCCCTTCCTTGCCATCAGCCACGGCGTCGTCGTAGCGATAGTTGTTGGCGGCATGGCCGGCGACGATGCGGTAGAGGTCGCCGTAGACCGGGTTGACGGCCAGGGCCTTCGCCACAGCGGCGTCGTGGTCGGCCGTGCGGCCGTCGACGTAGGCGATGGCTGCGGCGAGCGCGTGCGCCTCGGTGCTGTTCGGATTGACGGCGAGGGCGCGCGTCAGGTGCCCCTGCGCCTCGGCCTTCTTGTCGGCGTCGAGGGCCGCGGACGCGAGGAAGAGGTGCGCGTCGACAAGCGCCGGATCGATCTCGATCGCCCGGCGGGCGGCCGCCGCCGCGGCGGGCGGATTCTCGTTGGCCAGGGCCCTCGCGAGCCCGGCGTGAGCCGGGGCCCACTCGCCGTCGGCGGCGAGGGCGGCGCGGAACGAGGCCACGGCGTTGGCCGGGTCGTGGGTGTCGAGGAACAACTCGCCCCACGCGGAGTTCGCGGCCGCGAGGAGCGTCGGGTCCTTGGCGGCGGCAGCGACCGTCTCACGGAACAGTGCGTTCGCGGTGCGCACCTGGCCCAGCGCCCGCGCGGCGCGTGCCACGCGGAGCAGGCCATCGGCCGTCGTCACGCTGCGGGAGCCGGCGGCGACGGGCGCCAGCACGCGCCGCGCCTCGGCCTTCTTGCCCTGCTGGAAGAGGATGAGCCCCCACTCGAGCGCCGCCTCGCCGGTGGGGGCCGCGGCGCTCGCCGGCGCCGCGAGTGTGGCGGCCGCGTCGAATTCGCCGCGATCGGCGGCCAGCCGTGCGCGCACGGCGGCCCCGGCGTCGTCGCGATCGCCGCGCGCGCGGGCCAGTGCCTCGGCCTGGTCGCGCTTGCCGTGGGCGATCGCCTGCGCCGACGCCCGCAGGAACGCCGATTCCGCCGCAGCCTGGGCCTGAGCCGCGCGGCGGCCTGCCGGCCTTCCGACACGCCCGGCGCGGTCGCCATCAGCACGGCGGCCAGCAACGAGGCGGCAGCCGAGGGCATGCGTCTGCGGCACGCGGGCCAGGCGGCAGCTTTCGACGTCCACAGTGACATGGCAACCCTGACTGCGATTGTACCCGCAATCCCGGCCCCGCACGGCGGCGTGCTATCCTCGCGGGAGGGACATGCAGAACAGCACGATCGCCGCGCGCCCGGCTGCCGGCGGGTAAACGGACGCGCATGCGGCGGACGTATTGTCTCGAAAGGGCTGACATCGGTTCCAGGACGGAGCGCCGGTGCTGGATCGACTGATCGAACTCGTCTTCAAGTACCGCCCGGTGGTGTTCGGTCAGGGTGAACTGGGATTCAGCCCGCCCTGGCCGGCCGCCATTGCGGTCATCGCCGTCCTCGCGGCGATGGGAGCCGCGGTGTGGGTGTACTCGAAGTCCGCGCGCACGGCCGGCTGGTCCCGCGCCGCGCTGCTCGCGCTCCGTCTCTCGGCGCTCGCCGTCTTCCTGTTCGCCCTGCTTCGGCCGGTGCTCGTCGTGCGCACCGTCGAGCCGCAGCGCAACGTGCTCGCGGTCCTCGTGGACGGATCGCGCAGCATGGAGATCGCCGATCTCGACGACGAAGCCCCGCAGCGCGTTCGTCCGGGAGGCGCTCGGCCCGTCGGGCGCGCTCCGCGCCGCCCTGGCGCGCCGGTTCTCGGTCCGCGACTACGAGTTCGCCTCGACCGCGCGGCGGGTGGCCGACCCTGCAGCGATGACATTCTCCGGCACGCGCTCGTACATCGGGCGCTCGCTGCAGCGCACGGCCGAGGAGCTCGCCGGCCTGCCGGTCTCGGGCATCGTGCTCGTCACCGACGGCGCCGACACGTCGCGCGAGCCGATGGCCGACGCGATTCGCGACGCTGAAGTCGGCCGGCCTGCCCGTGTTCGCGGTCGGCCTCGGGCGCGAGGCGCTCGACAAGGACGTGCAGATCGGCCGCGTCGATCCCCCGGCCACCGTGCTCAAGGGCGCCACGCTCGTGGCCGAGGTCGTCGTGAGCCAGTCCGGCTACGCCGGCCGCACCGTTCCGCTCACGGTCGAAGACGAGGGGCAGGTGGTCGCGTCGCAGGACGTGACGCTGCCGCCTGACGGCGAACCCTCCACCGTGCGCGTCCGGTTCACGCTGGCCGAGCCGGGACCGCGCGTCCTCAGCTTCAAGGTGGGCGCGCAGGACGGCGAGCAGGTGACGCAGAACAACGCGCGCCAGGCGCTGGTGACGGTGGAGGACCGGCGCGAGCGCGTGCTCTACGTCGAGGGCGAGCCGCGGTTCGAAATGAAGTTCCTGCGCCGGGCCGCGGCCGGCGACGCCAACCTGCAGGTGGTGATGCTGCAGCGCACGGCGGACCGCAAGTTCCTGCGCCTCGACATCGACGCGCCCGAGGACCTCGCCGGCGGATTTCCGAAGACGCGCGACGAACTGTTCGCGTACCGGGGCCTGGTGCTGGGCAGCATCGAGGCCGTCCGCGTTCACGGCCGACCAGCAGCGCATGATCGCCGACTTCGTGAACCAGCGCGGCGGAGGCCTGCTGGCGCTCGGCGGGCGCCGCGCGTTCGCGGAGGGCGGGTACGCGGGAACCGCCGTCGCCGACGTCCTGCCTGTTCAACTCGAAGACGCCAAGGCGGGCGCCGATTTCGTCGAAGCGATCACGGTGAGCCCGACGCGCCTCGGCCAGACCCACGTCGCCACGCAGATTGCCGACACCGAACAACTGTCGGCGGAACGATGGGCCGCGCTGCCGGCGCTGACGACCGTGAACCCGGTGCGGCGCGTGAAGCCGGGAGCGGCAGTCCTGCTCGAAGGGAAGGGCGCCTCGCCCGGCGCGCAAGTGGTGCTCGCGTATCAGCGATACGGCGCCGGCAAGGTCCTGGCCATGCCCGTGCAGGACTCGTGGATGTGGCAGATGCACGCGACCGTGCCGGCCGAGGACCTGACGCACGAGACGCTGTGGCGGCGGCTGCTGCGCTGGCTCGTCGACGGCGTGCCCGACCGGGTGACGGCGGCCGTGGATCGCGATCGCGTGGAGGCCGGCGACACGGTCACCGTGACCGCCAGCGTGCGGGACGGCGGGTTTCTCGGCCTCAACGACGCGGTGGTCTCGGCGACGGTGACAGGGCCGAAGGGCGAGCCCCGTGACGTGCCGATGAGCTTCGTCGTCGACCGCGACGGCGAGTACCGCGCGACGTTCGTCGCGGAGGAGGACGGGCTCTACGAGATTGGCGTGACGGCCACGCGGGACGGCGCGCCGGTGGGCACCGACACGGCATACGTCCGCGCCGCGCCCGACGATGGCGAGTACTTCGACGCCGCGATGCGTGCCACGCTGCTGAAGCGCATCGCCGAAGACACCGGCGGCCGCTTCTACACCGCCTCGACCGTGTCGTCGCTGGCCGACGACATCACCTACCTCGGCCGCGGCGTGACGGTGGTCCAGGAGAAGGACCTCTGGGACATGCCCATCGTCCTCGCGCTGCTCATCGGCCTGGTGGGCGGCGAGTGGTTCCTGCGCCGTCGGGTGGGGCTGCCATGATCGGCCTGCTGCAGCACGCGGCGACTCCGCGATCGGGGATCGTCGGCCGTGGGTGGCCGGGGCGCTCCCGTCTGCGCGCGGGAGACGTCGACCGTCCATCCCGAGGGCGCAGATGCGACGGTCCCGGCCAGGTCCGCGGTCGAGGCTTCAGCCTCGCCGAATCGCGGCCGCTCCAGCCGTCGCCGCGGCGATCGCGCTGTTGCTCACGACTGGCGGCGCCGGCGTTCGCGCAGGGCAGCCACGTGCTCGTCATCGTGGGCCTCGGCGGCGATCACGAGAACGCCGAGCGCTTCCACCGGTGGGCGTCGGCCATCGTGGACGCGGCGAAGGACCGCTACGCGCTGCCGCCGGACAGCATCGTCTACCTCGGCGAGGATCCGGCGCGCGACAAGGCGCGCATCAGCGGCCGATCGACGCGCGATGCCGTCGACGCCGCCGTCACGCGGCTCGCCGCGCAGGCCCGGCCCGGCGACCGCGTGTTCATCGTCCTCATCGGCCACGGCGCGTCGGCGACGGGCGAGGCGCGGTTCAACCTGCCCGGGCCCGACCTGGCGGCGCCGGACTTCGCGCGGCTGGCGGGGCGCTTCGCCGCGCAGCAGGTGGTGTTCGTGAATACGGCGAGCGCGAGCGGCGGGTTCGTCGCCGCGCTGTCGGGCAAGGACCGCACCGTCATCACGGCGACCAGGACGGAGGGCGAGCGCAACCAGACGCGGTTCGGCGAGTTCTTCGCCGAGGCGCTCTCCACCGACGACGCCGACATGGACAAGGACGGCCGCGTGTCCATGCTCGAGGCCTTCGCCTGGACGCGCCTCCGCGTCGCCGAATCGTACGAGCGCGACGGCCAGCTGCTGACCGAGCATGCGATGCTGGACGATGACGGCGACGGGAAGGGGACGGCCGAGCCCGGCCAGCCAGGAGGGGACGGGGCCGTGGCGCGGACGCTGTTCCTGTCGGCCGGAGCCGGTCAGCCGGTGCCCGGCGCCGATGCCGACCCCGAGATTCGCGCGCTCGTGGAGCAGCGGCAGGCGCTCGAGGATCGCATTGCCGCCCTGAAGGCGTCCAAGGAGAAGACCGACCCGGCGGCGTACGCGAGCGAGCTGGAGCGGCTGCTGATCGAGCTGGCCCGCACGAGCGCGGCCATCAAGGAGAAGGTGAAGCGATGAGGCGCGCCCTCACCATCGCGATCGGGCTCGTCGCGGCCGTCGCCGTCGCGGCCGGCGCCGCGGCGCTGCAGCAGGCGCCGCCCCAGCCGCAGCCCCAGGGGACCGTCCGGCTGCCGTCGATCCAGTTCCCGCCGCCGCAGGGTCCGCAGCCCATGCTGCCCGGCCAGGGCGGCCGTCGCCAGTCGCCGCCGTTCATGGGCCTCGAGCGCGATCGCGGCGAGCCCGCCAACCTCGAGGCCGGCCAGGTCGCGTACGACGGGCGGTTCACCTTCGCCCGGCTCCGCTACACGCAGGGCGTCGCCGCGAACGAACTCGGCAGCGGCCGGTTCGGGCGGCGCGGCGGCGGCCGCGGCCAGGGGCCGCCGTGGTCGCACGACTACCCGCGGGCCGAGCGCAACTTCATGAAGATCCTCGACGAGATCACGACCATCGGGCCCTACACGGGACTGGCCGGCGGCGTGATCCTCGACATCGGTTCGCCCGACATCATGAAGTTCCCCGTGTCGTACATGGCCGAAGCGGGGTACTGGACGCAGACCGACGAAGAGGCCGCGAACCTCCGCGCGTACCTGCTCAAGGGCGGCTTCATCATCTTCGACGACTTCCGCGGCGGCGACTGGGACAACTTCGAGGCGCAGATGAAGCGGGTGCTGCCCGACGTGCGGATGGTCGAACTCGACATCACGCACCCGATCTTCCACGCGTTCTTCGACGTCGCCACGCTCGACTTCGTGCAGTTCTACGGCCGCGGCGAGAAGCCGTACTTCATCGGGGCGTACGAGGACAACGATCCGTCGAAGCGGCTGCTCTTCATCGCGAACTACAACAACGACGTCGGCGAGTACTGGGAGTTCTCGGACACCGGCTGGACGCCCATCGACCTGTCGAACGAGGCGTACAAGCTGGGAGTCAATTACATCGTGTACGCGCTGACGCACTAGAGACGCTAGGCGCAGGGCTAGGCGCTAGGGACTAGTGAGACGCGGCTGTCAGCCGCGTGGGTGGCGCGTCTGGAAGTGCAGGCGTCGACGCACTCGACGACGCCGAAGTCCTCGACTAGCGCCGAGCGCCTAGTCCCTAGCACCTGTGGAGACTCATGTGACCAACGACCGACAACCCAATCCTCGAGACCGCAGACGATGTCGCCCTCGCCGACCGGATGAAGACGAGCCGCGACCGCATGGTGGCCGAACTCGGCAAGGTCATCGTCGGCCAGGCCGCGGTCATCGAGCAGGTGATGCTCACGCTGTTCGCCGGCGGCAACAGCCTGATCGTCGGCGTGCCCGGCCTGGCGAAGACGCTGCTCGTGCGCACGCTGGCGGACGTGCTCGACCTGAAGTTCGCGCGCATCCAGTTCACGCCCGACCTGATGCCGTCCGACATCACCGGCACGGACATCATCCAGGACGACCCCGAGACCGGGAAGCGGCACATGGTGTTCTCGCCGGGGCCGGTCTTCACGAACGTCCTGCTGGCCGACGAGATCAACCGCACGCCGCCGAAGACGCAGTCGGCGCTGCTCGAGGCGATGCAGGAGCACCGCGTCACGATCCAGGGCCGCACCTACACGCTCGACGAGCCGTTCCTCGTGTTCGCGACGCAGAACCCCATCGAGCACGAAGGCACGTACCCGCTGCCCGAGGCGCAGCTCGACCGGTTCATGTTCCACATCGTCATCGACCATCCGCCGGAGTCCGAGGAGATCGAGGTCCTGCGGACGACGACCGCCATCCAGGACGCCAGGGCGGAGCGCGCGGTGACCGGCGCGGAGATCCTGGCGTACCAGCGCCTGGTGCGGCGCGTGCCGGTGGCCGAGCCGGTGATGGCGTACGCGCTCCGGCTGGTGCGGGCGAGCCGCCGGCATCCGACCGGCACGCTGGACTTCATCGAGAAGTGGGTGTCGTACGGCGCCAGCGTGCGCGCCGCGCAGTACCTGATCCTCGGCGCGAAGGCCCGGGCCGTGACCCGCGGCCGCTATCACGTGAGCCTCGAGGACGTGCGGGCGCTCGCGCACCCGGTGCTGCGCCACCGCGTGCTCACGAACTTCCACGCCGAGTCGGAAGGCGTGAAGACCGACCAGATCATCGATCGGCTGCTCGACGCCGTGCCCGCGCCGAAATCGGGGATGTAGCGATGGACCGGCGCAGTGCGGGAACCGCCATGCGCGGCGCGCAGTTCGTGGACCCGTCCGCCCTGGCGCGGATGGGCAACCTCGAACTGGTGGCGCGCACGGTGGTGGACGGCTTCATCAACGGCCTCCACCGCGCGCCGCACATGGGCTTCTCGCTCGACTTCGCCGAGCACCGCGGCTACGAGCCCGGCGACGACCTGCGCCGCGTGGACTGGCGCGTGTTCGCCCGGACCGACCGCTACTACGTGAAGCAGTTCGAGGCCGACACGAACGCCAACTGCGTGGTGGCGCTCGACGTCTCGACATCCATGCGCTTCGGCACGGGCGCCGTCACGAAGCTGGACTACGGGCGGTTCCTGGCCGCGTCGCTCCTGTACTTCTCGCACCAGCAGCGCGACCGCGTCGGGCTCGTCACCTTCGACGATCGCGTGCTGGAGTACGTGCCGCCGTCGGCGCGTCACCTCGAGTTCGCGCTCTACGCGCTCGATCGGGTCGGCGACGCGAAGCCGGGCTCGCTGGCCGCTCCGTTGCTCACGCTCACCGAGCGCCTCACCCGCCGCGGCATCGTCATCGTCATCTCCGACCTCTACGACGAGCCGGAGCGCATCGCGCAGGCCGTGCGGCCGCTGCGCTTCCAGCGGCCACGACGTCGCGGTGTTCCACGTGCTCGATCCGGCCGAGATCGACTTCCCGTTCGACGAGGCGGCGAGCTTCGAGGACCTCGAGAGCGGCGACCGCATGCCGATCGTGCCCGAGGCGCTGCGAAGCGAATATCGCGCCCTCGTGCAGGCGCACATCGCCGAACTCGGCCGGCTCTTCACCGACAGCCGGATCGACTACGCGCTGTTCAACACGTCGGTCCCGCTCGATCACGCGCTCTTCCACTACCTGGCCACGCGCGAGCGCCTGAGGCGGGTGCGGTGATGTCGTTCCTGGCGCCGGCGCTGCTCGCGGCCCTTGCGGCGATTGCCATCCCGATCGTGGTGCACCTCGTGCAGCGCGACCGCCGGCGCGTCGTCGAGTTCCCGTCGCTGATGTTCCTGCGCAAGATCCCGAACCAGTCGGTGAAGCGCCGCGCCATCCGCCACTGGCCGCTGCTGCTCCTGCGCATCGCGGCGTTCGCGCTGATGGCGCTGGCCTTCGCCCGCCCGTTCTGGCAGGGCGCGGGCGCGGCCGCCGCGGCAGGAGCCGGTCGAGAGGTCATCGTCCTGCTCGACACGTCGCACAGCATGGCCTACGGCGGCGTGTGGGCCAGGGCGCAGGAGGCGGCGCGCCGGGCGGTCGGGGAGTTGGGGCCAGGCGACCGCGGCACGGTGGCGTTCTTCGCCTCGGACGTCGAGGTCGGCGTGCGCGCAGCGTCGGAGCGCGCGGCACTGGTGGCGGCGATCGATCGCGCCACGCCCGGCGCCGGGTCCACACGCTACGGCCCGGCGTTGCGGGCGGCCGCAGGCCTGCTCGAATCGTCGGCGCTTCCGCGCCGGGAGATCGTGCTGATTTCGGACTTCCAGAAGTCCGGCTGGGACCGGGAGCAGGAGACGCAATTGCCGCCCGGCGTGGCGCTCAAGACCGTGCCCGTGGGCGAGGCCTCCACAACCAACGCCTCGATCGTGGCGATGGCGTTCGCGCGGCAGGAAGCGGCGGGCGGCGAACGGGTGACGGCGAGCGCTCGGGTGGTGAACCGCTCGGCCGCTGCGATCGAGGGGCGCGAGATCGTGCTCGAGGTCGATGGCCACCGCGAAGACAGCCGCCAGGTGTCGCTGGCGCCTGGCGCGGTCGGGACGATCGAGTTCACGCCATTCACCCTCGCCGGCAAACCCGCGCGCGTCACCGCCAGGCTCGCGGCGGACAGCCTGCCGATAGACGATGTGTTCCACGCCGTGATCGAGGCCGGCGGCCGCATCCCGGTGTTGATTGTCGAGGCGGCGAACCCGGCGCCGGATGCCAGTCTCTACCTGGCCCGCGCCCTGGCCGTCGGCAACGAGCCGGGGTTCGAGACAACCGTCACGTCCGTGGACCGCGTGACGCCGGAGCAGATTGGCGCGGCGTCGGTCGTGATCCTCAACGACACGCGCCCGCCTTCGGGTGCGGCCGGCCGCGCACTCGACGCCCGCGTGCGCGCCGGCATGGGCCTGCTCGTGGCGGCCGGCGACCGGAGCAGTTGGCCCGACGATGGGCCGGACCTGCTCGCGTGCCGGCCCGGGGCGCCGGTCGATCGGTCAGGCACCACCGGCGGCGCGCTCGGCTTCGTGGACTACGGTCACCCCGTGTTCGAGGTGTTCGCCGCGCCGCGCAGCGGCGACCTCACCGGCGCGCGCATGTTCCGCTACCGCCAGTGCGCGCCGGCGCAGGGTGCCACCGTCATCGCGCGCTTCGACGATGGCACCGCCGCGCTGGTGGAGAGACGCGTCGATGCGGGCACCGTGCTGACGTGGACCTCCTCGCTCGACAGTTACTGGAACGACCTCGCGCTGCGGCCGGTGTTCCTCCCGTTCGTCCACCAGGCGATGAAGCACCTGGGGCGGTACGCGGAGGCGAAGGCGTGGAGGACGGTCGGCGAGACGTTCGACGCGGCGGAACTGACGATGGGCCGGGGCTCGGCCGGGACTCAGGGGCTGCGGGGCTCGGGGCTCGGTCGGGCTGGATTCGGGATTCGGGCAGCACAGCTGTCACGCTGTCACGACCCACGGTGCTGGCGCCGTCGGGGAAGACGGTGGAGTTCGCCGACCCGGCGAGGAACACATTCACGCTTGAAGAGCCCGGGTTCTACGAGGTGCGGACGGAGCGGCGAGAAGCCGGGCGAGGGCGCGGCGGTGGCCGTGAATGTGTCGGCAGAGGAATCGGACCTCACGCCCTTCGACCCGGCCGAACTGACGGCGGCGGTGACCCCGGGCGCGGGCAGCGCGGCGACGGCCGCGGCGCAGCCGCTCACCCCCGAGGACTTCGAGCGCCGTCAATCCGTGTGGTGGTACCTGCTGGCCGCGGGCGTCGTCCTGCTGGCCATTGAAGCGCTTGTCGCGGGCCGGTTCCCGCGCATCGCGCAAGGATGATGGCCATGGCACCTGCCCTCCAGGCTCATCGCGAGACCCTGCTCAGCACGATCCGCGGCGTCCGGACGCGGTGGCGCTGGAAGGTCGTCCTGCGCAGCCTGACCGTGCTGCTGGGCGCCGGCGTCGGCACGATCCTCGTCGCCGCCTACGGCCTCGAGCAGTTCCGCTTCAGCCCGGCGGCCATCGTCACCGCGCGCATCGTCACGTATCTCGTGCTGGCCGGACTCGGCTGGTTCTTCTTCGTGCGGCCGCTGGCCAGGCGGGTCAGCGATCAGCAGGTGGCGCTCTACCTCGAGGAGCACGAACCGTCGCTGCACGAACTGCTGCTCAGCGCGGTCGACGCAGGTTCGTCCGTGCGCGACCCGGAGAAGACCGGCGAGTCGGCGGCCATGCTCGAGCGGCTCGTCGAATCCGCGATCGAGAAGTGCCAGGAAACCGACCTGGGCCGCGGCCTCGAGCGGCGCAGCCTCTGGCGATCGGTCGCCGTGATGAGCGGCATCGCGGTCGCGGCGGCCGCGATCTTCACCATCGGGCCGGCCTATCTGCGCCAGGGCGCGCTCGCGGTGCTGATCCCCGTGTCGGGCGTCGAGGCCGCGAGCCCGTACCGCATCGACGTGCAGCCGGGGAACGCCACCGTGGCGCGCGGCGCGGACGTCACCGTGACGGCGCACCTGTCCGGATTCACCGCCACCGAGGTGGACATCTTCACGCGGACCGGCGACGGCGCGCCCTTCGAGCGCGCGGCGATGATCGCGAGCGGCGACGACGGCGCGTTCGAGACGATCTTCTTCGGCCTGCGCCAGTCGCTCGACTATTTCGTCCAGGCGGCCGGCGTGCGGTCCTCCGTCTTCAGGATCGAGGCGGCCGAGCTGCCGTTCGTCGATCGGCTGGAACTCGAGTACGTGTTCCCGGCCTACACGGGCCTCGAGCCGCGGCAGATCGAGGACGGCGGCGACATCGCGGTGCTGCGCGGCACGACGGTGCGCCTCCGCGTGCACTCCACGCTCGCCACGACGAGCGGCCGCATCGTGCGGGGCGAGCAGGACGGGGCGCCGCTCGCCGTGAACGAGGACGGCACGCTCAGCGGCAGCTTCGAGGTGCGCGAGGACGGCACCTACCGGATCGATCTCGCGAGCCCGGCCGGCAACCTCGTGAGTGCGTCTCCGCAGTACGCCATCGACGTGCTGGACGACGAGGCGCCGGTCGTGTCGTTCTCGAAGCCCGGCCGCGACCTGCGTGCGACGAGCATCGACGAGGTGTTCGTCGAGGCGGAGGCAGACGACGACTTCGGCGTGGCGCGGCTGGAACTGGTGTATGCGGTGAACGGCGGCGTCGAGAAGAGCGTGCGCCTGGCCGCGGGCGCCGGGAGGTCCGCGAAGGAGATGTCCGCGGGCCACACGTTCTTCCTCGAGGAACTGGGCCTGCAGCCAGGCGACGTCGTGTCGTACTTCGCGCGCGCCACCGACAACGACACCGTCACGGGCGCGAAGACCGCGACGAGCGACATCTACTTCGTCCAGATCCAGCCGTTCCGCAAGGACTACCGGGCGGCCGAGAGCCAGGCCGGCGGCCAGCAGCAGGACCGCGGGAGCGGCGGCGGGGCGAACGACCCGTCGGCCCTCTCCGAGCAGCAGCGGCGCATCGTCGCCGGCACCTTCAACGTCGTGCGCGACCGCGACAAGATCGGCGCCGAGAAGTTCCGGCAGGACGTCGTGTTCCTGGCCCTCACGCAGGGCCAGCTGAAGGAGCGCGCGAAGGGGCTGGCCGGGCAGATCATCGCCCGCGTGGGCCAGGCCGACCCGATGATGAAGGACATCGCCGGGCACCTGGAGGCCGCGGCCGCGTCCATGGAGGCCGCCGAGCAGAAGCTCCAGGCGCGCGACGCGAAGAACGCGCTGCCGCCGGAGCAGCAGGCGCTGGCCAGCCTGCAGCGCGCGGAGGAGGCGTATCGCGACGTCCGCGTGCGCATGGATCGGCAGCAGGGCGGCGGCGGCGGCGGAGGGGGCGGCGGGCGGTCGGCCGCGGCCGACGAGCTGGCGGATCTCTTCCAGCTCGAAGCCGACAAGCTGCGCAACCAGTACGAGACGTTCCGGCAGAGCCAGCAGCAGTCGGCCGACAACAAGGTCGACGAGATGCTCGAGCGGCTGAAGGAGCTGTCGCGGCGGCAGGAGCAGGAGGCCGAGCGCCAGCGGCAGCTCGCCGGCAACCGTCAGCAGAGCGGCGGCGGGGGAGGGGGAACGTCAGGCGCGCGCCAGAGGCAGCTGGCCGACGAAACCGAGGAAGCCGCGCGGCAGCTCGAGCGGCTGTCGCGCGAGGAGCAGCGCGCCGATCTCGCCAACGACCGCGCAGGGACTGCGGCAGGCCGCCGAGGCGATGCGCCAGGCCGCCGCCAGCGGCGATGCGAGCGCGTTCGCCCGTGCCCGCGAGGCGGCCGATCGTCTCGGCCAGGCGCGCAACAGCCTTGATCAGCAGCGAACCGATCGCATGGCGCGCGACATCGAGAACGCGCTCTCGCAGGTGAGGCGCCTGGCGCGCACGCAGCAGGAAGTCGAGCAGGACGTGCGCGAGCTGCCGCCGACGGGCGCCGGCCGGCAGGAGCAGCTCAAGGAACTGCTCGAGCGCAAGGACCTGCAGGCGGGCGAGGTGGACGGCCTCGAGCGGCAGCTCGATCGCACCGCGTCCGACTTCAGGCGCGAGCGGCAGCAGGCGTCGCGCAAGGTGCAGGAGGCCGCCGACGCCATTCGCGACAGCCGGCTGCGCGACAAGATCCGGTATTCGCGCGGCCTCGTGCAGGGCGCGCCGCCCGATCAGGCCGCGACGTTCGAGGAGCAGATCGGCGCCGACATCGAGGCCGTCGAATCGAAGCTGCGCGAGGCCGCCGGCGCCGTGGCCGCGCCCGAGCGCGACGCGCGCGCGGAGGCGCTGGCGAGAGCGCGGGGCCTCGACGCGCGGCGTCGAGTCGATGAGCCAGCGCCTCGACCAGCAGCGGCAGCAAGGCGGGGTCAGCAGGGCGGCGGGCGCGGCCAGGGCTGAGGGACAACAGGGCCGCGGGGAGCAAGGCGCGGGCAGCAGGGCGGCCGGCAAGGTGAGGCCGGCCAGCAGGGCGGCCAGGGTGGCGGCGGCAGACAGGGCGATCGCGCCGAGGGCGGCCAGCGCGCCGGCGGTCAGCAGATGAGCGGCGACATGACCGGAGGCCGCTTCGAGGGCGGCGGCAACTTCGACCCGCGCCAGTTCCAGCGCGAGGCCCGCGAGCGCCGCACCGAGGCCGAGGCCCTGCGCCGCGAGCTGCAGGCGCTCGGCGTCGACGCGCGCGAGCTGGACGCGCTCATCAACAACATGCGCGCGCTGGACAGCGCGCGGGTGTACACCGATCTCGACGAGGCCGCGCGCCTGCAGACGCAGCTCGCCGAGGGCTTCAGGCGCTTCGAGTTCGACCTGCGCCGCAAGCTCGGCGCGGCCGGCGCCGATCAGCTTCTCCTCGGCGGGTCAGACGACACGCCGGCCGCCTACAAGAAGCTCGTCGAGGACTACTACCGCGCGCTGGCGAAGGAGCGGAAGCGGTAGCGGCACCGCGATGTCGGCTCTCTCCGAGGTGTGATATCATACTCGCTTAGTCGAGTGATATCATGAGCTCCACGAAGCCCACCAGCCGTCCGTCAGGCCGCTTCCTGCTCAGGGTGAACCCGGGACTTCACGCCCAGCTCAAGGCGTCTGCCCGCGATCTCGGCCTCTCCCTCAACGACTACTGCGCGCGCAAGCTGGCGTGTCCGATCGATGCCGCGGCGCTCGCCGACGATGGCGCCGCCGTCGTCCAGCGTGCGATCGAGCTTCACGGTCCCCGCCTGGCCGGCGTGGTCGTCTTCGGTTCGTGGGCCCGCGGCGAGGCGGCCGATGGCTCGGACGTCGACCTGCTCGTCGTGCTCGATCGGCAGCTGCCGCTGACCCGCTCGCTCTATGCGCCCTGGGACGCCGGGCCCTCGACGTGGGACGGCCGGCCGGTCGAAGTGCACCTGGCGCATCTGCCGGAACCGGGCCAGCCGCCGTCGAGCATCTGGGCCGAGGTGGCGCTCGACGGGCTCGTCGTGTTCGAACGGGGCCGGCACGTCTCCGCGCGCCTCGCGGCGATGCGCCGCGAGATCGCGGCCGGCCGCGTCGTGCGGCGCGTTTCCCAGGGACAGCCGTATTGGGTGAGGGTGGCCTGACATGCGCAACCAGGACCTCGCGAAAGACTACATCCGCCGCGCCGCGGGCCGGCTGCGGGCGCTCGACGTGCTCTACGAAGACGGCCACTGGGCCGACGTGGTCCGGGAGGCGCAGGAGGTGGTCGAACTCGCGCTGAAGGCCGGCCTGCGCGCCCACGGCATCGAGCCGCCGCGGCTCCACGACGTGTCCGACGTGCTGATCGCCGAACGCGACCGGCTGCCCGCGCCGCTCACGGCAGAGATGGACGCGCTGGTCAGGATCTCCCGCGAGCTGCGGCGCGACCGCGAACTGGCGTTCTACGGGGCGGAGGACCTGACGCCGTCGGGGTTCTACTCGAAGGACGATGCCACGAAGGCGCGCGACGGCGCCCGCTTCACCGTGCGCATCGTCGAGCCGCACGTGTAGGCGCGCGGGGCGCGGCGCGGTCCGCCGGTCAGTCCGCTGACGGCGGCCCGGATCCGACGTCCCCCCACAGCGCCGCCAGTTCCAGTTCGATCGCTTCGAACGGTTCGGCGCGGGCGACCTCGTTGCCAGCGTGGGTTGCGAGAATCGTCCAGTGGCCGTTCTCCAGTTTCAGCACCTCCAGCGTGCGCGCCAGCGGATCGATCAACCACGCCCAGGGCACGCCCTCGCGCGCGTAGATCGCCAGCTTCTTCGTGCGATCGAAGGACGTCGTCGAAGGCGACGGATTCGTACTCCCGCGACGGCAGCGGCCCCGGCGTCGCTCATCCGGCTGCGGCAGGTGAGGAGGGTCTTCTACGCCGAGGACGTGGAGACGCACGCGCTGGCGGCGGTGGACCTCGAGATCCAGGCCGGGGAGTACGCGGCGGTGGCCGGGCCCTCGGGTGCGGGAAGTCGACGCTCCTCTCCATTCTGGGCCTGCTCGACACGCCGACCTCAGGCAGACCGGCTGCAGGGCGAGGCCGTGGAGGCGTTGACGTTCAAGGCACGGGCCCGGCGCGCAACCGCGCCATCGGCTTCATCTTCCAGAGCTTCAACCTGATTGGCGACCTGACGGTGGCGGAGCAGCCCGAGGCCGGGACCTAGTCACACCGCATGTCGGTAAGGCACTGGTTGACGGCAACGCCGCCCGCGCGGAGCCGGCCATGCTGCACGGGTCTTCGTGGGCCCGCCGGCGGTGGGGGAGGACGGGGCGACGATTCAGCTCTTCCGGCTGGACGCGACTCCGCAGTTCGGCGGACGGCTACCGGTAGACGTCGCGACGATGGCCGACCCTGACGACCACAACGACCAGATCGAGATCCTGAATTTCGTACAGGATGCGGTAGTCCCCTTGTCGAAGACGGAATTGCTCCCGCCCCGAGAGTTTCTCGCAGCCGGGCGGTCTCGGGTCTCGCCCCAGCGACGAGATTCTCGCGACGATGCGTGGCCGGTCCCGCCCGGGGAGCGCCTCTATCTCCCTGGCGGCCGACGGCTTGATCAGCAGCCTATAGCTTGCCACGGCGCCGAAGGTCCTTCACGACCGCCTCGAAGTCGAGGTTGGGTTCCTTGGCCCTGGCACGAAAGGCGGCAAGGTCGTCGGCGTCCTCTGCGAGGCTCTGCCGGAGCGCGGCGTTCACCGGATCGGACACGGACTTGTCGGTCTCCACGGCCTTCATGCGAGCAGCCCGATGGAGGTCGGCGTCGAAGTAGATGGTCGCGCGCCTGGTCTCGCCCATGTGGTCAGTGTAACGTTGTAGCGTCAGAACGCTCAATCGACGCGAGTCACGGCGCCGAACACCGGAAGGCTGGCCGCCGCTCCGAGCGTCAGATCCCGGGAAGCCCTCGCGAAGGAACTTCGACGGATCCTCGACGAGAAGACGAATCCGTGGGGCATCACGGTGCAGTCGGTCGAAATCCGGGACGTGCAGCTGCCCAAGGAACTGGAGGATGCCATGTCGCGCCGCGCCCAGGCCGAGCGCGAGCGCCAGGCGCGCATCATCCTCGGCACGGCGGAGCCGAGATCCGGAGAAGTTCGCGGCCGCGGCTCCGATCGTCTATCAGAACAACCCCGTGGCGCTGCCACCTGCGCGCCATGAACATGCTCTACGAGGCCATCAAGGAGCGCGGCTCGATGATCATCGTGCCCTCGTCTGCCGTCGAGACGATGGGCCTGGGCAGCATGATGGGCGCTGCCGCCCTCGCGGGAGGCAAAGTGCCCGGCGGTGACGCGGCGCTGGTCGAGGGACCGCGGTAGAGGCCCGCCCGTCGGACCGTGACGGGGCCAGTTGCGGAAGCGCGGATTACGCCAGCTTCCGCAAGAGCGCTTCGACCTGCACCTGAAGATCCGGAAGGTCGTCTGCAACCGTCTTCCAGAGCGTCTCGAGATCGACGCCGAAGTACCATGGGATCCGCCAACAGGTTCCGCATGTCCCTGACCGTCGGCCAGGCGAATGCCTCGGGGCGAGCCTGCTGTGTCTCTACGCGGCACGAACGGCCTCGGCGAGAACCTGGTCGCGAAGTTGACGCTTCAAGGCCCCGCGCGTGACCAGGTCGACTTTGCAGCCAAGCCGTCCGGAGAGGACCCGGCGGAGCCTCGCGAACGCGATGAGCGAGACAGGGCGCTCGAACTCCACGAGCAGATCGACGTCGCTGTTGGCCGACTCTTCGCCACGCGCCACGGACCCGAACAGGAACAGCGAAGCGACCCCAAACGGTGCGAGCGACGGCCTGCCCTCCGCCAAACGCCGAATGACTTCGTCCCGGTTCATGTGGCCACCCTCGATGCCGCCTCAGGCCGTTATTGCCGAAGTGCGCGTGCCCTTGACGCCCTGACCCGCCTTGCTCGAGCCCCGAATCCCGCCTGTACCGCCAAAGCCGGCCCGCGGTCCGTTCGGCGAAGGCGGAGTTCCCAGTCCCGAATCCCGAATCCCGGCCCCAGTATTCCTATCCGACTTCCGTATTGATCACGAGCAGCTTCGGCTCGGTCATCTCCTCGATGGTGTAGCGCGGGCCTTCGCGGCCGACGCCCGAGTCCTTCACGCCGCCGTACGGCATGTGGTCGATGCGCCAGGTCGGCACGTCGTTGACGATCACACCGCCCGCTTCGATGCGGTCGAAGGCCATCAGCGTGTGCGGCAGGCTGGTGGTGAAGACGCCGGCCTGCAATCCGTAGCGCGAGCGGTTGACGGCGGCGACGGCGTCCTCGAAGTTCGAGAACCGGTACAGCGCGACGACCGGCGCGAACACCTCCTGCGCGCAGACCTTGGCGACCTCGGGCACGCCCTCGAGCACCGTCGGCGCGTAGGCGGATCGGCCGACGCGCGTGCCGCCGGTGAGGACGCGCGCACCGTCGGCGACGGCCTCCTTCACCCACGACTCGATGCGATCGACCTCGCCCGTGTCGATCATCGGCCCGACGTCGGTCGCGCCGTCGAGCGGGTCGCCGACCACGAGCGATTCCACGCGCGCGACGAGGTTCGCGGCGAAGTCGTCGTAGACCGCTTCGTGCACGAACACGCGCTGGACGGAAATGCAGCTCTGGCCGGCGTAGCGCGAACCCGCCGGTCGCCACGCGCTTCGCGGCCCAGTCGACATCGGCCGACTCGTCGATGATGACGCCCGCGTTGCCGCCCAGTTCGAGGATCACCTTCTTCTTGCCGGCGCGCGCCTTCATCGCCCAGCCCACCGACGAGGAGCCGGTGAAGGTGAGGAGCTTGAAGCGCTCGTCGGTGACCAGCCGGTCGCCCAGCTGCCGCGACATCGGCAGCACGCTCAACGCGCCCTTCGGCAGTCCGGCCTCTTCGAGCGCGCTCGCGAGGAACAGCGCCGAGAGCGGCGTCTTCGTCGCGGGTTTGAGGACGATGGGGTTGCCGGCCGCGATGGCGGGCGCGAGCTTGTGCGCCGAGAGGTTGAGCGGGAAGTTGAAGGGCGAGATGGCCGCGACCGGTCCGATGGGGAAGCGGCGCAGGATGGCGATGCGGCCTTTGCCGTGCGGGGCGAGGTCGAGCGGAATGACGTCGCCGCCAATCCGGCGCGCCTCCTCGCTCGCGACGTGAAACGTCATGGCGGCGCGATCGACTTCGGTGAGCGCGTCCCTGATGGGCTTGCCCGCTTCGCCCGCGAGCGCGCGGCCGATCTCCGTCCGCCGCCGGCCGATCACGGAGGATGCCTTCGCCAGAATCGCGCCGCGCTCGTACGCCGGCAGGCTGCGCATCGTGTCCGCCGCAGCGACGGCGGCGGCCGTCGCTTCCTCGACCTGGGCCTCGCTCGCCAGCCAGGTCGAGCCGACCGGGGAGTCGTCCCAGGGGTTGGTGACAGGCAGCGACATCGTTCGACCTGTGCCACTGACCGGCGAGATAGAAGGGATGTTCGTTGGCCATGACGGGCGCTCCGGGGGGCGGTTGTGTCCGGATCCTTGACGGTGGCCGAGGCGTCTAAACCCATGAAGGATAACATGATGCGGGATTTCGAGCGCCGCCTCGCAGCCCCCGGGATCGCGAGAGGCACCGCGGGCAGGCTATAATACGATGTTAGTCCTTTGACCAATCCGCGAGGAGTCTCCCCAATGGTTAACGTGTCCACGACGGCGGCGACGAAGATCAACGAGTTGCTCGCCGAAGAACAGAAGCTGCAGAGCGGCCTCCGCGTGTTCGTGCAGGGCGGCGGGTGTTCCGGGTTCCAGTACGGCCTGATGATCGAGGACGCACCGGGCCCCGGCGACCAGTCGATCGAGGTGAACGGCGTGAAGCTGTTCATCGATCCCATCAGCGCGCGGTACCTCGACGGTGCCGAGGTCGACTTCGTCGACAGCGTCACGGGCGGCGGCTTCACCATCAAGAACCCGAACGCCAAGTCGACGTGCGGGTGCGGCTCGTCGTTCAGCGGCTAGTCAGGGGATCACTCCCTGATGCCGGCCGACACCGAGCCGATCGTTCCCGACGTTTCCCGCCTGCACCCGGCAGGCGGGCGACGTTCCACCAAGCGGGAGCGCATCCTCGGCGTCTTTCTCAAGCACGAAGGGCACCTGAGCGCCGACGATCTGGTGGCGCTCATCCGCCGCGAAGACGCGCGCATCAGCCGGGCCACCGTCTACCGCACCCTGCAGTGGATGGTGGACGCCGGCGTGGCGCGCAAGGTGGACTTCGGCGAGGGCCGGTTCCGCTTCGAGCACTCGTACCGGCATCCACGGCACTTTCATCTCATCTGCAAGAGCTGCAACCGCTCGTCCGAGTTCCTGAGCTCCGACATCGAGGCGCTCGTCGAGGAAATCGCCGCCGCCCGCGGGTTCGCCGCGCGCCAGAGCGTGCTGCAGATCTACGGGACGTGCGAGCAGTGCCGCTCGGGAGCGTCGCCGCGGCCCGAGCCGTCGACCAGCGAGATGGTGTTCGCGCGCGATGCGATCCGGATCGCGATCGCCACCGAGCGGAGCGGCCTCGAGTTCTACTCGCGTGCCGCGAGAGCGACGAAGAACGTGCGCGGCCGGCGCGTCTTCCAGAAACTCGCCGACGAGGAACGCGACCACCTGTCGACGCTCGAGGCGCGCTACAAGCGGCTGCTCGAGCAGGACCCCGAACTCGAGTCGAGGCCCACGTTCCTGTTCTTCAAGGGCGCGGCCAACGGGCTGTTCGCCGCGGGCGCCGACGAGATCTCGCAGGGGGTCGACGACCGGCAGGCCCTGAAGATCGGCATCCGGTGCGAGCGCATGTCGCACCAGTTCTTCAAGCGCTACGGCAGCCGGTTCGAGGACTCCGAAGGCAAGCAGATCTTCCTCGAGTTCGCCGACGAGGAGCGCCGGCACCTCGACATGCTGCTGCGGGAGTACATCATTCTCACGAAGCGCGGCACGAGGAAGAAGAAGACAGAAGCCAGAAGACAGAAGACAGAAGTCAGAAGCCAGAAGTAAGAAGCAGAAGCCAGACAGCCAGAAGACGATCTACCGGCTGCAACGTGGCTGCTTCTTGCTTCTGACAATCGTCAGTGAGCCCTTCTGGCTTCTTGACTTCTGACTGCATCCGCGAGTCCCGAGTCCCCGATGATCGATCTGCATCTCCACACCACCGCCTCCGACGGCACCGACTCGCCGGCCGAACTGGTGCGCGTCTGCCGCGACGCCGGCATCACCACGATGGCGGTGACCGACCACGACACGACCGCGGCGCTCCTGGAGTCCGCCCGCGAGGCGGAGCGCGCCGGCATCGAGTTCGTGCCCGGCATCGAAATCACCGCGGCCTGGGAGGGGACGCGACGTCCACATCCTCGGGTACTTCATCGACCGCGAGTCTCCGGTCCTCGTGGCGTTTCTGGAGGCGCAGATCGAGGATCGCATCCGCCGCGCGAGGGCGGTGGGCGAGCGGCTCGTGAGGCTCGGCGCTCCCATCGACATGGACGCGCTCATCGCCCGGGCGGAGGGCCGCCCGGTGCTCAGGCCGCACATCGCGCAGGCCCTGGTCTCGGCCGGGCATGCCGTCGACGAACAGGACGCGTTCGACCGTTTCGTGGGAGAGGGCAGGCCAGCCTACGTCGCGCGCCGGGGCGCGACGCCGCAGGAGGTGGCGGCGATCATCCGCCAGGCTGGCGGGATCTCGTCGATGGCCCACCCGGGCGTGACCAGGCAGGATGGACTGATTCCCGGGCTGGCGGCGGCCGGGCTGGACGCGCTCGAGGTCTACCACACCGATCACGCCGCCGACGAAACCGCCCGCTACCTCGCGATGGCTCGCCACCTCGGCCTGGCCGTCACCGGCGGCTCCGACTTCCACGGCTTCCGCTCGGCGCACTCGAACGGATTCGGCACGGTTCAGCTGCCGGCCGCGGACTTCGCGGCGCTGCGCGGACGCAGGAGGCAGTAGCAGTAGTCGGCAGAAGCCAGAAGCCAGAAGCAAGACAGAAGAAGACGGATCTCCAGCTGCAGCAGGCCTTCTTCTTGCTTCTGACAATCGTCAGTGGGCCCTTCTGGCTTCTTGCTTCTGACTCGGCGAGCCCTATCCTCCGAGCCCCGACTCCGCAGGTACAATCGTCAGTATGGGTGGCATCCTGCCAGACGAGAGCATCTCGCCGTTCGTCGCCGAGTGGCTTCCCAGGGTCGCGGCGGAAATGAACGGCCGCCCGGGGCCGCGGCGCGCCCTCGACCTCGCGATGGGGAAGGGCCGCCACGCCGTCCCGCTGGCGGAGGCGGGATTCCTCACGTACGGCGTTGATCGGGCAGTCGATCGGCTCCAGACGGCCCGTCGCACGCTCGCCGGGCGCGGGCTCCGGGTCCTGCCGTGGGCGGCGGACCTCGACACCTACCCGCTGCCGGCGGACTACTTCGATCTGCTCTTCTGCACGCGCTTCCTGCTGCGCGCGCGATGGGACGACCTGCGGCGCAGCGTCCGCCCCGGCGGCTTCGTCATGTACGAGACGTTCACGACGGGCCAGATCGCGCGCGGGTTCGGCCCTTCCTCTCCGGACCACCTCCTCCATCCCGGGGAACTCGAGACCGCGTTCGGCGACTGGACGATTCTCCACTCCGAGGAAGTCGATCGATCCTGCGGCCATCGCCCGCCTCGTCGCGCGCAAGCCGGGAGCCTGACGCGTGGCCGGCGCGCTCATCGACCTCCGCGGCGTGCGCAAGGACTACGGCGGGCTGCGGCCGCTGCGACTCGCCGCCCTCGCCGTCGGGCCGGCAGAACGCGTGGCGATCACCGGCCTCGACGCGCCGTCGGCGGAAATCCTCGTCAACATCCTCACGGGCGCGACGCTGCCCGACGAGGGCGAGGTCCACCTCTTCGGGCGCGCCACCTCGTCGATCTCCGACGCCGACGACTGGCTCGCGACACTCGACCGCATCGGGATGGTGTCGCCGCGCGCCCTGCTCGCCGAAGACCTGACCGTCGCGCAGGGCATCGCGATGGCCTTCACGCTGTCGCTCGACCCAGTCCCGGTGGCGGTGGCTGCCGACGTCGCGCGTCTGGCCAGCGACGCCGGGCTTGCCGACGCGGATCTCGGCACGCGCCTCTCGGATGCGTCGGCGTCGGTGAAAGCCCGCTGTCGCCTGGCGCGGGCGCTGGCGACGGCACCGGCCGTGCTCGTGCTGGAGCACGCGAACGCGCTCGTTCCCGGCGGCGCCCCCGGGTTCGGCCGCGACATCGCCGCGCTGGCGAAGGCGCGGGGCATGGCCGTGATAGCCTTGACGGCCGACGAGACGTTCGCGAACGCGGTTGCCGAGCGAGTCTTCGCCCTCGACGCGGCGACGGGGCAACTGAAGGCCCGCGGCGGGTGGCGGCGCTGGTTCCGGTCAGCCGGGCGGCTGAAGCCACCCGGGCTACGTCTGCATGGAGCGTCGAGGCGTTCCTGGCCGAGCGAAGTCGCAGGCAGCCTCGACGTGCCGGCGGTCCAGTATGAAGCTGCTGCTCTTCGACGTTGACGGGACACTCGTGCTGACGGGCGGCGCGGCCGTGCGGGCCATGGACGACGCCTTTCACGAGGTGTTCGGCATACGGGGCGCCTTCGATCACGTCCCGATGCCCGGGCGCACGGACGGCGCGATCCTGAAGGACGCCTTCACGCGGGCGATCCCGCAGTCGCAGATTCTCGCGGACGCGCTGTCGGCGACAGGCGTGCACCCGGTGGACGGCGAGATCGCCCGCTACAAGGCCGCGTACTTCGCGCGCTTCGCGGAGGAGATTCACAAGCCGGTGCCGGTCGACTCGGCGAAGCCGAGGCATCGCTTCAAGGGCGTCCTGCCTGGCGTGCGAGAGGTGCTCGACGCGCTCGACGGTCGTCCGGACGTCTTTCTCGGCCTGCTCACGGGCAACTACGAGCAGGGCGCGCGCATCAAGCTCGAGTACTTCGACCTGTGGCGCTACTTCCGCTGCGGCGCGTACGGCGACGACAGCCTGGACCGCCACGCGCTCGTGCCCGTGGCGGTCGCACGATCACGCCAGGCCGGCTGCCCGCCAGTGGATCCGCGCGATGTCGTCATCATCGGCGACACGCCGCTCGATGTCGCCTGCGCGCGCGACGCGGGCGTCAGTTGCCTGGCCGTCGCCACCGGCGGCTACAGCGTGGACGCGCTGCGCGCCGCCGGCGCCGGCACGGTCTTCGAGTCGCTCGTCAGATACCGACGCGGTCGTACAGGCGCTGACCGCGTCGGGGGACTAGAAGCCAGAAGCCAGAGCAGAGCCAGAAGCAAGAAGAAGACCACCGGTGCAGCTGTCTTCTTCTGGCTTCTGACAGTCGTCAGGAAGCCCTTCTGGCTTCTTGCTTCTGACGAGCGTCGCCCAGTCCCGAGCCCCGAGTCCCGAGTCCCGAGTCGCGCTCGTCAGAGCGCCGACGTGCAATTCGGGCACTTCTTCGCCGCCACCGGGATCGCCGTCGCGCAGTGCGGGCAGTCCTTCGTGGCCGGCGCGGCGGCTGGCTCGGGCCGCTTCAGGCGGTTCACCTGCTTCACGACCATGAAGATCGCGAAGGCCACGATCAGGAACTCGATGATCGTGTTGAGGAAGACGCCGTAGTTCAGCGTCGCCACGCCCGCTTCCTTCGCGGCGGCGACGGTGGCGAAGGTCCCTTCGCCGAGCGTCACGAAGAGATTGGCGAAGTCCACGCGCCCGAGGAGCAGGCCGAGCACGGGCATCAGGACGTCGTTGACGAGCGACCCGACGATCTTGCCGAACGCGGCGCCGATGACGACGCCGACGGCGAGATCCATCACGTTCCCGCGCATCACGAATTCCTTGAACTCCTTGAACATCGCCGTTCCTCCCGGTCCTGTTGCCGCGGCTCCGCGAATCGCCAGCGTCCCGCCGTAGCCGCCGTAGCCGCCTGCAGGCCGTCCCGAGCCGCTAGCCCCTAGCCCCCCGCCTTCCCCGGCCGGAAGTGCGCGTACTCCGGCGCCCACTGCGCCCGTTCCACGACCTGCGCGTACTCGTCGTCTCCGAGCAGGCGGCCGAGGCCCGACGTCCCTCGCCTCGATCGCCACGGCCGTCGCCACCGCCCGGGAGACCCTGCGGATGTCCTCCATCGGCGGCAGCAGATGGCCCTGGGCCTCCTGCTCCGGCGTGACCAGCGCGCTCAACGCGCGGCTCGCGGCCAGGAACATCCCGTGCGTGACCTTCGGCGCCTTGGCCACCAGCGCGCCAAGGCCGACGCCGGGGAAGATGTAGAGGTTGTTGCACTGCGAGGTCACCAGCGTCCGATCGCCCCACCGCACATCGGCGAACGGGCTTCCGGCCGCGAACATCCCGCGTCCGTCGGTGGCCTTCGCCACGTCGGCGGCCGTGCACTCACACTTGCTGGTCGGGTTCGACAGCGCCATGATGACCGGCCGCGGCTCGTGGGCGGCCATCGTCGAGAGCACCTCGGCGCTGAACAGCCCGGGTTGCGCCGTGACGCCGACCAGCACGGTCAGTTTCGCGTTGCGCACCACGTCCATCAGGCCGATGCGATCGCTCGATTCCAGCGTCCAGCCCGCGACATCCGCCCGGCGCCTGGCGAAGGCCTGCTGCCACTTCGAGAGGCCGGGCGTGTCCTCGCAGAGCAGGCCCGGCGTGTCGCAGGTGTAGATGCGGCTGCGGGCCTCGGCCTCGCTCAGCCCTTCCGCGCGCAGCAGCGCGAGCACGTTGGTGGCGATGCCGATGCCCGCCTGGCCCATGCCCACGATGCCGATGCGCTGGTCGGCCATGCGGCCTCCCTTGATGCGCATCGCCGTCGTCAGGGCCGAGGCGGCGACCGCGCCGGTGCCCTGGATGTCGTCGTCGAACGAGGGCACGCGGTCGCGATACCGTTCGAGCAGCGTGAACGCCTTGTGCTTGGCGAAGTCCTCCCACTGGACCAGCGCCTCGGGGAAGTTCCGGCGGACGCCGAGCACGAACTTCTCGATGAAATCCCAGTACTCGTCTCCCTCCAGCCGCGGGTGCCTCCAGCCGAGGTACAGCGGGTCGTCGAGCAGCCGGGGGTTGTTCGTGCCGACATCCAGCGTCATCGGGAGGCAGCATCCCGGGTGCAGTCCGCCGGCGGCGACGTAGAGCGTGACCTTGCCGATGGGAATGCCCATGCCGTCCGACCCGAGGTCGCCGAGACCGAGAATGCGCTCGCCGTCGGTGACCACGATCAGGTTGACGCTCGGCAGCGACACGCCCTGGAAGATCTGGTCGATGTTGGCGATGTTCTCCGGGCTGAGGTAGATCCCGCGGTACCGCCGGGTGATGTGGCTCAGCTCCAGGCAGGCCTGCCCGACGGTGGGCGTGTAGACGATCGGCACCATCTCCGTCAGGTTGTCGCCCAGCAGCCGGTAGAACAGCACCTCGTTCCGGTTCAGCAGGCCCTGGAGGAAGATGTACTTCTCGATGTCGTCGGGCTTGCGCCGGAAGTTGTCGAGCGAGCGCTGCACCTGCAGCTCGAGCGTCGAGACCCCGGTGCGCAGCAGGCCGGAGAGCTCGAGCGACAGCCGCTCCTCCTGGGTGAAGGCGGAGGCCTTGTTGAGCAGCGGCTCGTTCAGCAGTTGCTGGCCCCGGAGGTAGACCTCCCAGTATTCCTCGTTGGTCAGCGGATCGACGCTGCAGCGAGAACGTCTTCATGGTGTGCTCCGGTGCTGCTCATGCTGCCCCTCCATGGGGAGGGTGTCAAGGGACGGGAGAATCACTACAATGGTCCCTGCTGACCCTGGAGCCCTGATCCCCGTGGCCGAGTCACCGACCCCAGCGCTTGCCCTGCCCAGGTTTGCCAGACAGCTCTGGCCGACGATGGGCCTGGCCGTCGTCGCCGCCGCCTTCCTCGTGGCGCACAGCCTGCTGCACTCCACGGCCGTCGACGACCTCCTGCTGGTCCTGGTGGCCGTGACGGCGCTGGCCGCCGGTCACGGGCTGATGCGCAACCGCGCCAGGCGGATCGCCGCCGAGCAGGAGGCCGCCCGGGCGCGCGAGGAGCTGGCGCTGCAGGCACGTGTGGGCGACTGCGAGCAGCGCCGGCAGAGCCTCGCGGCCTTCGCCAAGCTCGCGTCGCACGTGGCGCACGAAGTGCGCAACCCCCTCAGTTCCATCATGCTGAACACGGAGCTGCTGGAGGAAGAGGCGGCGAAGTGCGGGTGCGAGAGCGCGTCGAAGCCACGGCCCTCATCGCGTCGATCAAGAAGGAAGCGGAACGCCTGCAGCACCTGACCGACGAGTACCTGGCGTTCGCCCGCCCGCCTCGCCCTGCGGCTGCCCATCAGAGCCTGAATGCCGTGGTCGAGGAGCTGGCGCACCTGGTGCGCGAGGAGGCCCGGCGGTCCGGCATCACCGTCGAGACGAAGCTGTCGCACGGCTGTCCGTGCGCCCTCATCGATCCGCACCAGATCAAGCAGGCCGCCCTGAATCTCGTCCGGAACGCCATGCAGGCGATGCCCGGCGGCGGGCGGCTGACGATTTCGACGGACGTCCTCGCCGACGGAGGCGGTGACGCTGAGCGTGGACGACACCGGCCCCGGAATCCCCGAGGAGCTGCGCTGCCAGATCTTCGAGCCGTTCTTCACCAGCAAGCCGGAGGGCACGGGGCTGGGCCTGCCGCTCGCCGCGCACATCGTCCGCGACCACGGCGGGGAGCTCGATTTCGGCCCGGCACCGGGCGGCGGCACGAGGTTCACCATCAAGCTGCCGCCGTCGCGGGCCGAGTCGGGGCCCTGCGCGTGCGCCCCGCGCCCGAGCGCGGCGGCCGAGGTCGCCGCCTCGTGAGCGCGCGGATCCTCGTCATCGACGACGAGGAAGCGCTGCGCGTGTCGGTGGCGAAGATCCTGTCGCGCCTGGGTCACAGCGTGGACACGGCCGGGACGGCGACGGAGGGGCTGGCCCTCCTGTCGAAGCAGCCGTACGAGCTCGTGCTGACCGACTTCCGCCTGCCCGACCTCGACGGCCTGGAGGTCATCGAACGCGCGCGTCAGCTGCGGCCGGAGACCGAACTGGTGCTGTTCACGGGCTTCGGCAGCATCCCGCTGGCCGTGCAGGCCATCAAGCGCGGCGCGTACGACTTCGTGACGAAGCCCTTCAAGCGGGCGGATCTCGAGCGCGTGGTCGGCGCGCGCCCTCGAGAAGCAGGCGCTGGCGGCCGACAACCGCCGGCTGCGCCAGCAGCTCGACGACCGTTCCGGGACGCCGCTGGGCCGCATCATCGGCCAGAGCGAGGCCATGCAGGCGGTGCTGCGCGTGGTGGAACAGGTGGCGCCGAGCACGGCCACGGTGCTCATCGAAGGGCCGAGCGGCACGGGCAAGGAGCTGGTGGCCGAGGCGCTCCACGCGCTGAGCCCGCGCCGGGACCGGCCGCTGGTCAAGGTGAACTGCAGCGCCATCCCGGAGACGCTGCTCGAGGCCGAGCTGTTCGGTCACGAGCGCGGCGCGTTCACCGGCGCGCTCGCGCGCAAGGACGGCCGGTTCGCGAGGGCCGACGGCGGCACGCTCTTCCTGGACGAAATCGGGACGCTCACGCTGCCCATCCAGGCCAAGCTGCTCCGGATGCTCCAGGACGGGACGTTCGAGCCGCTCGGCGGCACGAGGACGCTGCAGTCGGACTGCCGGATCATCGCGGCGACCAACAGCGATCTGGGCCGGGCGGTGGAGGAGGGGCGCTTCCGCGAGGATCTCTACTACCGGCTCAACGTGATCCGCATCACGCTCCCGCCCCTGAAGAGCGGCAGGACGACATCCCGCTGCTGCTCGGCCACTTCCTCGCGTTTCACGCGGCCAGGAACAACCGCTCCCTCGACGGGTTCGAGCCCGACGCGCTGCGGGCGCTGCGGGCCTACGACTGGCCGGGCAACGTCCGGGAACTGTCGCACGCGGTCGAGCGCGCGGTCGTGCTGGCCTCCGGCCGCACCATCACGCGGGAGTGCCTGCCGGAGGTCATCCGCCTGGCGGCGGGACCCGGCCGGAGCCGCTCGGCGGGCGAGCGTGTCATCGCCGTTCCCGTCGGCACGCCGCTCGAGGACGTCGAGAGACTGGTCATCTCCGAGACCCTCAGGCACACGGGCGGGAACAAGGCCCAGGCCGCCTCGCTGCTGGGCATCTCGGCCCGCACCATCTACCGAAAACAGGCTCCCGACGGCAGCGAGATCGAGTAGGCTATAGGCGCCATTCATACCCCGTGAGGCCACAGCCATGATCAAGATCAGCGACGAAGATGTCTTCGACTACCACGAGAAACCCAGGCCCGGGAAGCTCGAGGTCGTCACCTCGAAGCCCTGCCTGACGCAGCGCGACCTGTCGATGGCCTACACGCCGGGCGTGGCGCGGCCGTGCCTGGAGATCGAGCAGGACCCGGAGCTGGCCTACCGCTACACGGGCAAGGGCAACCTGGTGGCGGTCGTGTCGAACGGCACCGCCGTGCTGGGGCTCGGCGACATCGGCGCGCTGGCCGGCAAGCCGGTCATGGAAGGCAAGGGCGTCCTCTTCAAGCGGTTCGCCGACGTCGACGTCTTCGACATCGAGCTGAACACCCACGATCCCGACGAGATCATCAAGCTCGTCAAGCTGCTCGAGCCGACCTTCGGCGGCATCAACCTCGAGGACATCAAGGCGCCCGAGTGCTTCTACATCGAGGAAGACGCTCAAGAAGATCATGGACATCCCGGTGTTCCACGACGACCAGCACGGGACGGCCATCATCTCCGGCGCGGCGCTGGTCAACGCGCTCGAGATCGTCGAACAAGAAGATCGACCAGGTCAGGGTGGTCTTCGCGGGCGCCGGCGCGGCCGGCATCGCCTGCGCGGACATGTACCTGAACCTCGGCGTGAAGCGGGAGAACATCCTCTTCGTCGACACCGTCGGCGTGATCTGGAAGGGGCGCACCGAGAAGATGAACCCGTACAAGGAGCGCTTCGCGGTGGACACGAAGGCGCGCACGCTGGCCGACGCCATGAAGGGCGCCGACGTGTTCGTCGGCGTGTCGGCCAAGGACCTCGTCACGCCCGACATGCTGAAGACGATGGCCGGCGAACCCGATCGTGTTCGCGATGGCGAACCCCGATCCGGAGATCCCGTACCCGCTGGCCGTGGCGGCGCGCAAGGACGTCATCATGGCGACGGGCCGGTCGGACTACCCGAACCAGGTGAACAACGTCCTCGGCTTCCCGTTCATCTTCCGCGGCGCCCTCGACGTGCGGGCGACGGCCATCAACAACGAGATGAAGATGGCGGCCGCGCGCGCCCTGGCGGCGCTGGCGAAGGAGGACGTGCCCGAGGTCGGTGCTGAAGGCGTACGGCGTGAAGAGCATGTCGTTCGGCCGCGAGTACCTGATCCCGAAGCCGTTCGACCCGCGCGTGCTCACGTGGGAGGCGCCGGCGGTGGCGAAGGCCGCGTGCGACACGGGCGCGGCGAAGAAGCCGATCACCGACTGGGAGCGCCTACCGCGAGCAGCTCGAGCGCCTGCTCGGCCCGTCGCGCAAGGTGATGCACTTCGTCGTCCGCAAGGCGCGCAACGACGCGCCGAAGCGCATCGTGTTCCCCGAGGGCGAGCACGACTCCATCATCCGCGCCGCCCGCGACATCGTCGACCAGAAGATCGCGATGCCCGTCCTGCTCGGCAACGAGCAGGCGATCCGCGAGAAGGCGCGCCGCGCCTCGGCATCGAGCAGCTCGAGTTCGAGATCGTCAACGTGCCGAACCCGGAGCACGGCGCGGCGTACGCCGAGGCGCTGTACGAGCTGCGGCAGCGCAAGGGCGTGACGCTGCCGGCCGCGGAAGACCTGGTGAAGGACCCGACCATCTACGGGCTGATGATGGTGCAGCGCGGCGACGCCGACGGCTTCGTGGGCGGCATGTTCAAGGCCTACCCGGAGACCATCCGGCCGGCCATCCAGATCGTCGGGCTGAAGCCCGGCGTCTCGCGCGTGTCGGCGGCGCACGTGCTCGTGCTGAAGGACCGGATCTTCTTCTGCGCCGACACGATGGTGAACATCGAGCCGACGCGCCGAGGAACTGGCGGAGATCGCCTTGCTGGCGGCCGACCTGGCGCAGGAGCTTCGACATCGAGCCGAAGGTGGCGCTGCTGGCGTTCTCGAGCTTCGGCTCGGTGCCGCACCCGATCTCGAAGCGGGTCGCCGAGCGCCGTCGACATCGTGCGCGGCGAAGAACCCGGACATCGTCGTCGACGGCGAGATGCACCTCGACACGGCCGTCGTCGAGGAGATCGTCGACGAAGAACTACCCGCACTCGCGCATCAAGGGCGACGCGAACGTGCTGGTCTTCCCGGACCTCACGTCCGGCAACATCGGCTACAAGCTGGTGCAGCGCCTCGGCAACGCCGACGCCATCGGGCCGATCCTGATGGGCATGAGCAAGCCCGTCAACGTGCTGCAGCACGGCATGACCGTGGCCGAGATCGTCAACGTGGCGGCGATCACGGCCGTGACGGCGGACGCGCCGAAGTAGCGGACCGCGCGGCAGACAACGAAAGGGGGGATGCCCGCTCGGGCATCCCCCTTCGTCGTGTCGGCCTGCTAAGGCCTCCGGACGGCCGTCGGAGACGCCGCGGGTCACGTGCGCCAGAGAGCCGAGCGCAGCGGCGCCGTTCAAGGTGGACATCACGACCGAGCGTCGCGGTACGTTCAGCGGAGCAGGCAACCATGAAGCGGATCATCCGGGTGCTCGCGGCGATTGCGCTCGCGCGGCAGCGGTGCGCTCGGCGAAGGCCAAGGACAGGGGAGTTGACCATCATGACGTGGAAACAGATTTCGGCAATCGTGACCGCCGCCGCCGCGCTCGGCGTCGGCGCAGTCCTGCAGGCGCAGCAGCCACCGGCCCAGGCCGCGGGCGGGGGCGCGCAGGACCATGTCGCGGCCCTCAAGCAGACGATGCAGCAGGGCATGGGCCTCGCCCGGAAGTACGAGTGGGTCGAGACCACCATCATCAGCCTGAAGGGCGAGGAGAAGGCGCGCAAGCAGAACCGCTGCTACTACGGCGCCGACGGCAAGGTGCAGAAGATTTCCCTCGATCAGCCGCCGGCGCAGGAGCAGAGCGGCGGCGGGGGCGGCCGCGGCAGGGGCGGCAGGCTGAAGCAGCAGATCGTCGAGAACAAGAAGGACGAGATGAAGGAGTACATGGAGAAGGCCGCGGCCCTCGTCCATCAGTACGTTCCTCCCGAACCCGCAGCAGATCCAGGCCGCGAAGGACGCCGGCCGTGTCGCGATGAACCCTCAGGCCGGAGGGGCGGTGCGCCTCGTCGATCTCGCAGTACTTGAAGCCTGGCGACGCGCTGTCCATCGATCTCGACCCCAAGGCCAACAAACTGCTCGGCATGGGCGTGAATAGCTACCTCGACACGAAAGACGACGTCGTGACGCTGGCGGTGCAGATGGCCTCGCTGCCCGATGGTGCCATCTACGTGGGCCAGACGACGCTGCAGGCGCCGGCCAAGAACATCACCGTCGTCATCCAGAACAGCGGGCACAGGCCGGTCCAGCAGTAAGGGCCGGGGGCGCGCGCCGGCAGCCGGCGAAGGCGTACGCTTGAACGCGAAGGGGGGATGCCCGGACGGGCATCCCCCCTTCGCACGTACGCGTCTATCGGATCGCGGCGAGCCCTACGCCAGCTTGCGGCCGCCTTCCGCCGCCCACTTCTCGAGCATCGCCGTCGTGACCGACTTCGGCCGCTCGATCGCGTAGCCGAGGCCGCGGTCCCAGGTGATGTTGGCCATGCAGCCCAGCGCGCGCCCGACGCCGAACAGGACCGTGTAGAAGTCCCATTCCTTCAGGCCGTAGTACCACTGGATGACGCCGGACTGCGCGTCGACGTTCGGCCACGGGTTCTTCGTCTTGCCGTGCTCGGTGAGCACGCCCGGCGCGACCTCGAAGATCATCGAGACGACCTTGAAAAGAGGATCGTCCTTCAGGCCCGGCGTCGCGAGGCAGAACTCGCGCTGCGACATGTAGCGCGGGTCGGTCTTGCGGAGGACGGCGTGGCCGTAGCCCGGGATCACCTGGCCGGCGTTGAGCGTGTCCCACAGCGCCTTGGTGATGAGTTCCTTGGTCGGCTCCTGGTCGGCGCAGTACTTCTTCTGGAACTCCATCGTCCAGCTCAGCACCTCCTGGTTCGCCAGCCCGTGCAGCGGGCCCGCCAGGCCGTTCAGGCCCGCCGAGTACGCGTAGTAGGGATCCGACAGCGCCGAGTGCACCAGGTGCGTCGTGTGCGCGGAGACGTTGCCCGACTCGTGGTCCGAGTGCAGGATGAAGTACATCCGGGCGACGTCCTTGTACTCCTCGCTCTGGCCGATCATGTGCGCGAAGTTGGCGCCCATGTCGAGCGCCGGGTCGATGCCGATCTGCTTGTCGCCCCGGAACTTCAGGTTGTAGATGAACGCCGCCACGATCGGGATGCGCGCGACGATGTCGCTCGCGTCCTCGTAGACGTACTCCCAGGCGGCCATCTTGTTGAACTTGCCGGAGTTGTAATAGGCGAGGAACTTCGAGTCCTTCTGCAGCGCCAGCAGCCCGATCGACAGCATCGTCATCGGGTGGGTCTCGCGCGGAAGCGCCCGCAGCGCGTCGAACACGTACTGGGGCACGGCCTGCCGCGTCTTCCACTCGGCCACGACCTCGTCGACCTGCGCCTGCGTCGGCACGTCGCCGGTCAGCAGGAAGTACCAGAACGACTCCACGGTCGGGTACTTGGAACCAGGCGCCTTCGGGAGCGCCTCGAAGGTCTCGGGAATCGTCTTGCCCCTGAAGCGGATGCCTTCCTGCGGGTCGAGGTAGGAGATGTCCGTCACGAGGCTGCGGATGTCGCGGGCCCCGCCGATGGCCTGGTCGATCGTGACCTGGTCGATGACGATCTTGCCGAACTCCTTGGTGAGCTTCGTCGTTCGAGGACGGAACTCCTCGATCTTCTGCTTGAGGGTGTCTTTCAGGGCCATGCTGCGTCTCTCCTTCGCGAGGGAAGTAGGGGATGAAAGAGTCCGCGAGTGCGCCCGATGATACTCCAATCGCACGCGCGATGGATCTCGCGATTCCGGCTGGCCGATGCAGACCGCGCCGCAGGGCATCGCCGCGCCCAGAGCACGCGGAGACGCGCCCGCCGATCGCTCCCGCCGTGACACGCTGTCACGTCAGGTGCCGGAATCGAGGTGGAATTGACAACTTGTCGCGTCTGGCAGGCGTACGAGCCGTCACACATGACAGATTGTCAATTACGACAGATTCCGTCGGCCCGATCGTCGTGGAGACACGTTCGACCTAACTCATTCCATTACATAAGTTTGCATCGCTCTCGCGAAGCGCTCCCGACGAGCTGACTGCGGCACCGCCCTTGCAGCCCTTCTGCCCGGACCCGTGTACCTCGTCGGGTCTGACGCTCTCACACTCGTTTGGCGCCCGGAGGGGCAGCAGATGGCATTCATTCACGGATTCATGATCGCGGCCTTCACGGTCGTTGGGGCGGCGGCGCCTCAACAACCTGCCGCACCGGCCGGCAAGGAGGTCTGCGCGGGCTGCCACGACCAGGTGGTGGCGCAGTTCGACCGGTCGGCCCACTCGGGGCTGGTGCTCAAGGAAGGCGGAAACCAGTACGCCGGGTGCGAGGCCTGTCACGGCAACGGCGCGAAGCACGCCGAGGCCGGCGGCGGCGCCGACACGATTCGATCCTTCAAGACCCTGTCGAGCAGCGACGAGGCGCAGGCCTGCCTCAGCTGCCACCGGCAGGGGCACGCCATGGAATGGGCGGGCAGCCAGCACCAGATGGCCGGCGTCTCGTGCCTCGACTGCCACAAGATCCACCAGTCGCGGACGGTGATGGGCAAGCTGGCCGGCGTCGAGGGCATGGCGGTGTCGCACGCCACCGCGCCCGCGTCCCGCGGCTCGCTCGCCAAGCCGCAGACCGAGCTGTGCCTCGGCTGCCACCAGCAGATCCGGACCAAGCTCATGCAGCAGTCCCGTCACCCGATCCAGGAGGGCCGGATGAGCTGCAGCTCGTGCCACGAGTCGCACGGGGCCGGCATCAAGTCGGTGAAGTCGACCGAGCGCATCAACGACCTGTGCCTCTCGTGCCACTCGCAGCACCAGGGGCCCTGGGTCTTCGAGCACGCCCCGGTCGAAGAAAGCTGCCTGACCTGCCACGACCCGCACGGGGCGATGGCGAACAACATGCTGAAGCAGAACGAGCCGTTCCTCTGCCTGCAGTGCCACGAGATGCACTTCCACGCGGCGCGCGCGGGACTGACGACGCCGTACCTGAGCCCGTCGGCGGGCCTGATTTCGAACAAGGGCGGCACCACGGGGTTCATGCAGGGCTACAACACGCGCTGCACGAACTGCCACATCAAGGTCCACGGGTCCGACCTGCCGTCACAAGGCGTGACCGGCAAGGGCAAGGCCTTCTCCAGGTAACGAGGTGACCATCATGAGCATGCGTCCTCTTTCGACCGTGACGCTGGGCCTCGTCCTGGTCGCCGCCCTGTCGGGCAGCGTCCTCGCACAAGCGCCTCAGCCCAAGACCGAGGGTATCGTGACCGCCGGCGCCATCGTCGGCAGCAACGACGGCAGCCAGAACCGCCTCAACGAGTTCGAGGTCGCCAAGGACGGCACCCTGCCGAACTTCGGCGCCCAGGTGTGGGGCAACAACGGCACGTTCACGTTCGACCTGCTGGCCTCGCACGGCGGCGACAACCGCGACCAGAAGTACGGCGCGTACCTGTCGGGCGGCGGGCGGCCGCTTCAAGGCGTCGATCACCTTCGACCGGTTCCTTCACCGGCTCGACCATGATCCGCTGGACTACATGGATGCCGGAGTCGGCAACTTCGTGGTCCGCTCCACCGATCACGATCCCGGCACGGAGTACTCGACAACCAACGGCCTGTTGAACACCGACGTCAGCTTCGCGGCGACGAAGAACGTCGAGTTCTTCGTCAGCCACAAGATGGTGATGCGCGACGGCGTGCACCAGGGTCTGACGATGTCGCACTGCTCCAACTGCCACGTCGAGTCGTTCGGCCGCAAGCTCGACCAGACGACGAACACGCTGGCGGCGGGCGCGCGAATCAGCGCCGGCCGGTTCACGGCGGACTACACCTTCGAGAACCGGACGTTCGAAGAGAACGCGCCGACGCCGACGAACACGTACGACAACGCCATCCATCCGGTGACGCTGGCTCGACATCTTCCTGAGCCGCGTGCAGTACGACGACGGCAACGGGCCGCTGACGTTCGACCTGTTCCCGAAGTTCACCAAGCAGACCAGCACCGTGCGGGCGGCCTATGCCCTGCCCGGCGACGGGGCTGTCTCGGGCAACTTCACGCACTCGTCGTCGAACAACGACTACTCGGACTTCGGCTCGACCTTCACGGGCGGGCACGCGCGCGTGACGATTCCCGCTCGGCAAGAGGGCCTACCTCAAGGGCCTCTTCCGCAAGTACGAGATCGAGACCGAGAGCGTGTTCGTGGACGTCGTCGAGCTGACCGCGCCGGCTGGGCCCGCGGCGGGCCTGACCTACGCGCAGCAGTACCCGGGGATGCTGCCGCTGGACTACAACACCGAGTCCAGCCGCCTCCCGTTCGCCCACCGAGATGGCCCTCGAGCTGGCCTTCCGGCCGGGCAAGCGGTCGTCGATCAACCTCGGCTACGAGTACGAGGAGATCACCCGCGAGACGTTCCACGTCGAGAAGACGACGACCAACACTGTTCAAGGCGTCGGCCTACTGGCGGCCGGACAAGACCGTCAGTCTGCGCGCCCGGTACGAGCAGGCCATGACGTCCGACCCGTTCGCCAACATCAACGCGGCCAAGCCGGCCGCCCTGCAGCTGGTGCCGACGCCGGGCGGGCTGCCGTTCGGGCCGCAGTCGCTGCAGTACTTCGAGATGTACGACTCGCGGATGGCCAACCTCGTCGGCGCACCCGACCGACACGCTGTTCCTCGAAGGGACGGCCACGTGGTCGCCGTCGCAGCAGGTCACGGTGTCGGGCCACTACCGCTACCGCGACCAGTCGAACGACGAGCTCAACTACTCGACGTGGGGCCACGCGATGCACATGCCCGGCGTCGAGATCTACGTGGCCCCGACGCCGCGCTTCACCATGGCCGCCGGATGGGGCTACCAGAAGGACACGCTGGACACGGTGTTCAGCACGCTCAACTTCGGTGGTTGAGCGGGCGGAGTCACCGGGACCCAGTTGGGGTCCGTGCTCGATCAGGCCGGTTACGAGAGCGAAAACCACAACGCCTTCCTCAACCTGCAGTTCGCCGCCGGCTCGCGCACCGAGGTGTTCGCGACGACGATGTACAACAGCGGCAACGCCACGGTGAAGGACTTCGTCTACGACTCGTCGAACATCATCCCGGGCACCGCGCTGCCAGCCGGCGCCCTCGACTTCCCCCTGATGTCATCGTCGTTCGCGGCATTCTCCGACCTCGACTACCGGACCATCACGCAGAACGTCGGCGTGAACGTCCGGGCGTCGAACAACGTGATGGTCAACACGATGCTGTCGTTCGGCGACCTGAACGACTCGGCAGCCGTATCTCTACGACACGACGGGCAGCCGCGTGGGCTTCTACGCGGGCCTGAGCTGGATCTTCTAGGCCGTCGATCAGCTGAAGTTGACGAAGGGCCGGCAGCTGTCTGCCGGCCCTTCGTGTCTCTGCGCGAGGGTGCCGCGGGTCAGTCGTACGCCAGGCGGGTCGCCTCGTCGGCCAGCGTCGGCTCCAGGAGCGGCGTCCATTCATCGCCCTGCCAGCTGCCGAGCTGCGCGTGCGTCAGGAAGTACTTCTGCGGAATCGGATGCGTGCCGACGACGACCTCCATCCCGTACTTCTCGGGGATGAAGCGGCGGAACGCCTCGATGTGCGGGCAGGGCGGATAGCCGACCAGCATCCCCGTCGCCAGGTGCACCACCTCCGCGCCGTTCTTCTTCATCTCCTCCGGCGCGTCCTCGATGTTCCCGCCGGGGCAGCCGCCGCACGTGGTGTAGCCGACCAGCTCGACCTCGCGATCCTTGTACGCGGCGAACGCGCCCTCGCGAGCGCGCACCGCGCGCAGGCACTTGCCCCCGCGCAGGTGTGATACCGGTCGCAGATGATGATGCCGATCCGAACCGGGTTGTTCATGGATGTCCTCCGGCGGGGGTACCTGTCAGGCGCTTCCGGCTGCCTGGTCCCCCGCACGCTGCGACGCCCTGCGCGCCGCCGTCAGGGGATCGCGTTCAGCGCCTGATCGAGATCCGCGATGAGATCCTCGACGTCCTCGATGCCCACGGCGTAGCGCACGAGGCCGTCGGTGAAGCCTGCCGCATCGCGCGCCTCCTTCGACATGGCGGCATGCGTCATCGAGGCGGGGTGCTCGATCAGGGTCTCCACGCCGCCCAGCGACACCGCCAGCGTCGCGAGCCGGACCCGGTCCATGACGATGCGCCCCGCGTCGAGGCCGCCCTTGAGCTCGAAGCCGATCATGGACCCGAATCCGCTCATCTGCCGGCTCGCGAGCTCGTGCTGGGGATGGGAGGGGAGGCCGATGTAGCGGACGCTCTGGACCTTCGGATGGGATTCCAGCCACCGCGCGATCACGCCGGCGCTCTGCTGGGCGCGCTCCACGCGAAGGCCGAGCGTCTTGAGGCCGCGGAGCACGAGGTACGCCTGGTGGGGATCCATGTTGCACCCCGTGATCACCATCACCTCCCGCAACCGCGCGTAGACCGCGGCGTCCTTCGCCACCAGGACGCCGCCCACGACGTCGGCGTGGCCGTTGATGAACTTCGTGATCGAGTGCAGCACGATGTCCGCGCCCAGGTCCAGCGGCCGCTGGAGATACGGGCTGGCGAACGTGTTGTCCACGGCCAGCAGGCTCCCGTGCTCGTGGGCGATGGCCGCGGCCGCCTGGATGTCCGTCACCTGCATCGCCGGGTTGGACGGCGACTCCACGAAGACCAGCCGCGTGGACGGGCGCATGGCCCGCCGCAGGTTGTCGATGTCCGAGGTGTCGACGAAGGACGCTTCCGTTCCGAACCGCGAGAAGTGCTTTTCCACGAGGCCCCGGCTGGGCCCGTACACCGCCGCGGTGCTCACCATGTGCGCGCCCTGCCCGAGCATCGCCATGTACAGCGTGTTGACGGCGCCGAGGCCGGAACTGGTGGCGATGCCGCCCACGCCGTTCTCGAGCGAGGCGACGCTCTCTTCGAATGCCGCGATGGTCGGGTTCCCGATCCGCGTGTAGATGTAGCCTTTCTCCTTCCCCGCGAAGAGCGTGGCCCCATGGGCCGCGTCACGGAACGCGAAGGTGGAGCTCTGGTAGATGGGCACGTTGACGGCACCCGTCGAATCGGGGTGGTAGCCGCCGTGCACGAGTTTGCTGTTGATGCCGAGTGCCTTCGCGCTCATCGTTGCTCCTGTTGCTCCGCGCCGGACGCCTGCGCGTCGCCGGCGACGTGGAATTCCCACCCGCAGTGGCCGCCGGCCTCGGGGTCGGGCGGGCAGTGCAGGCAGGTCGTTCGGATACGGGGGTCCATCGTGCGGCTCCAGAAGTGCGCCTTCGCCTGCGCCAGCTCTTCCGTGGTCAGCGGCATGCCGGCGTCAGGCGTGGTGGTGGCCATGCCCGGCGCACGCCCCGCGCTGGTCGATGGGCTGAAGACTCCCGCCGTGAAGGCGGCCAGGGTTTCGCCGACTGTCGGATGCATCGCGCGGTACACCGTGATGCCGGCAGCCTGGAGCTTCATCAGCGCCCCCATGCCGATCCCGCCGACGACGATACCCTCCACCGTTTCGCCCGCGAGGGCGGCCAGCGGCTGGCACATGCCGTGGGCGTGATGCTGGTTGCTGTTGCCGATCAACCGCGCGTTGCCGGACTCCGTGTCGACGATCATGAAGCCCGGGCGCCGACCCGAAGTGAGCCGATACCTGGCTGTCGAGGCCGCGGTCCTCGAGAACGGGAATGCAGATTTGCATGACTGGTCAGGCTCCTGGATGAATGCGAGGTGAATGGCTCATGACGTGCCGTGCCGGCATCCCAGGTATGGCGCCGGCGTCTCCGCTTCGCTAGCCGCGCAGTGGCAGGCCCGGCCGTGACGCCTGGGCCCGCCGTGCACAGGGCAGTCGGTCCGTGCTGGCGCGTGATCGAGAATCGCCTCGGAGGCCGCATCTCCGACAAACAGCATCTTCTGCTCGACGAGGCTGCGCGCGACGGCCGTCCTGGCGCGGTTCAGGATGCGGGCGTAGGTCTGGCGCGAGACGCCCATCCGTTCCGCCGCCGCATCCTGGTAGAGGCCCTCGATGTCGGCGAGCCGGATGGCCTCCAGTTCGTCGACGCCGATCCGCAGCGCGTCGGCCTTGGCCGCCGCGGCGCCGATGGGCCTGAAGCCCAGGCCGTTCAGCTGGCAGCAGACACGACGGGGAAGCGGCGGGCGCGGCATGCAGCTGAGAGCATATGCTCATAATGACGTCGTGTCAATCGCGCGTGGACTCGCCACCGCGAACGTCTCGGCGGCCGCGCTTGGCCACCCACTCCATGGCTGATTGTCGCGCGTACAGATGCCATGTGTGCAAGCGGAAGCCTTTGGTGGCGGAGGGAATTGACGCCGTCTTATTGTGAGCATATGCTTATTACGTTCGGTCACACGATTCCGGTCGCGCCACAACGCAAAAGGGGACTTCGTGGCGGTCATGCTGCTCGTCGCCGTTGACGTCGGCGTCATCCCGGAATCCGGTCCGCACCTGGTCTTCGCGACCCTGTATGCGGGCGGCGTGCCTCCCGTTCTCGGTGCTGCTCGCGGAGTCGCGCCTCGAGTTTCCTCGCGTGAAGGCCATCAACGTCGTCGCCGGGCTCGTCCTTGGATACTCGGCGATGCTGCTGGGCCTCGTAATCAGGACGCAGGGATGAAGACAGCAGAGACCGGACCGGGCCCCCGCGGCGTCCCCGAGTGCGCCAGGTGCGCCGTGAAGGACAAGGCCTGCCGCGCTCCCGACGAACAGGAGCCGCCGTTCTGCCCGTCGGCCCTCGTTCCCGGTCCGCATCGCCTGGGCGTCTCCTTCTGCGCGGGGCTCAAGGAGCCGCGCTGAACCCATGCGAATGCACATCATCGGCAACGGCACGTCGACTCCCGGGAAGGCACCGACGATGAGAGTCGCGGTGACGGCCACGGGCCGATCTCTCGACGCGGCCGTGGAGCCCCGGTTCGGCAGGTGTGCGTGCTTCCTGCTCGTCGAGACAGACACGATGGCCTTCGAGGTCGTCGAGAACACCGGGCAGCGCCTGGGCGCTGGTGCCGGTACCCGGTCGGCGCAACTGATGGCGCAGCGGGGCGCCAGGGCCGTGCTGACCGGCAACTGTGGCCCCAACGCGCACGAGACGCTCGGTGCCGCCGGCATCGAGGTGTTCGTGGACTGCAGCGGGACTGTTACCGAGGTGATCAAGCGGTTCACGTCGGGCCAACTGGGTGGTGCATCCTCGCGGCCTGTCAGGGGCTGCTCCGGCCCGGGCCGACGTCAGAGTTGAGCGGGATGCGTGAGATGGAAAGGGCCGACGCAGTGCCGGCCCTACCGTGTGATCGCACGAGGCGCCCGCTTCGGGCGGCCGCTATTTCTCCATCTTCGGCTGCCAGACCTTCCAGACGTTCCCGACCAGATCAGGTCCCGGCTTGAGGGTCAGTTGCCCGGGTTCCCACCCCGCGGGCGTCGCCTCCGTGCCCTTGCTGGCGCGGACGTGCTGGAACGCCTTGATCTGACGGATGGACTCCGCGAACTTGCGGCCCACGGGCGGCGTCAGGACTTCCATCGCCTGAATCACGCCATCCGGATCGATGATGAAGCGGCCGCGCAGCTCAATGCCCTGGTTCTCATCCCACACGCCGAAGGCCCGGCCGACGTTGCCGGCCTGATCGGCCACCATGTGAAACGGCACGCCGCCGTCGACCATCTTCACCAGCTCGTGGTCGTTCCACATCTTGTGGACGAAGTGGCTGTCGACGCTGACCGAGAGAACCTCGACGCCCAGTTCCTGCAGCGCGGCGTACTTGTCGGCGACCGCCGACACTTCCGTCGCTCAAACGAAGGTGAAGTCACCGGGGTAGAAACAGAGCAGGACCCACTTGCCGAGGTAGTTCGAGAGCTTGACGTTCGTGAACGAGCCTTTGTAATAGGCGGGAGCCTCGAAATCGGGTGCTTTCTGTCCGACGCGGGCGCTCATACGCAGAGTCTCCTTCTGGGGCTGCGGGGATTCGGTCGACGGGGCTGTCGCCGGCTTTTCGCCTACGACCGCGCCCGTCGTGCGGGCGCAACCGGCGGGTGGGTCTGCCATCTATCCTCCTGGTGCCGGGGGCGTGGGTGACGGGCGGGGGACGTCAAGAGGATACCCCAAACGGGTGCCCGGTCAAGCCGGCGCCGCGGCGCGGTTGACGCGCCTCGGCCCGGCGGCTATGATCATATTGAAAATGATTGTCGTTACTCAACAGTGCACAGGCCGCGCGGACGCGTCACGCATGACCACGCGCATGAACGCCCTCTCCCGCTCGCCGAAGACGCCAGACCCAGGGCCGCCAGGTCCGGAACGGGCCAGGCCCACGGCGGGAGGACGGCGCCGGGCGGCGCCCGACGGGCTGGAATCGCATTGCGCGCGGTGGACCGGCCCGCGCGACGACGTGTTCAATATCCTCGTCGGCACGCAGGAGCACCTGAGCGCGATGGACATCTTCGCGCGCCTCCGCGCGTCGAACCCCGACATCGGCCTGACGACCGTCTACCGCACGATCGATCTGCTGGACGCAGCCGGGCTGATCCGGCGTGTGTCCGGATGCGGCGACGTGCGCTTCGAGTACCGACGCGGGGACCGCGAGGATCACCACCACCACCTCATCTGCACCGCCTGCCGCCGCATCATCAACTACAGAGACTTCGAGTCCGAGGAACTCAGCCTCGTCCGGCGGACGGAGGAGCGGCTCGCCAGAAAGCACGGCTTCCTGATCCGGGACCACAACATCGAATTCCTCGGCCTCTGCGCCGAATGCCGGCCCGGCGGCGACCGCTCGCTGATCCAGGCGGCCGTCGCCAGGCCATCGAAGCGACCGCGGGTCGACCGCGGCCGATCGTCCCCCAGGAAGGACGTCCCATGAGGATCGCCGTCGCCACGGACCGCGACTGTGTCGCGCCCGGATTCGGCTGTTGCCCGTTCTGCACGATCGTGGACATCGAGGACGGCACGGGTCCAGTCGACCCTGCTCATCCCGAACCCCGGCACGAACCACGCAGGTACTGGGCCGACCTCTTCTGTCCGCAACTCGATTCGCGTCGTCATCGCCGGGTCGATGGGAACCACCGCCCGGTCGATCATGCTGGGCTCGGGCATCCAACCCGTGCTCGGTGTCGAAGGGCCCCGTCGATGCCAGCCATTCGGCGCTTCCTCGACGGGGAGATTGGGCTGGAGACCGGCGCGGCCGCGGGGGTGGGTGGCGTCGAGGGCTGCTGCCATCCGGCGCACTGACGGGACCGCGACCGGATGAGGCCGCGTGTGCGAGCGGCGATGACAGTGGATTCGGGGATCGAGAGCGATGCACGACACACCGGCCGGCCCTGTCGAGCGACATCCCGTGGCTGGGAGTGCCCTGGCTCAGGGCTATGAGGCGTTTGTGGCGGCGTTTCCCGGCTACAGCGCCACCTCGAGGCTCGATCACCTCAGGCAGACCGAGTACGCACGGCTCGACCGCCTCGGGCATGTCTACCTCGACTACACCGGGGCTGGTCTGTACGCGGCGTCGCAGGTCGCACGCCACCGGGAGTTCCTGCTGAACCGCGTGCTCGGCAACCCGCACTCCGACAATCCCGACCTCGATGGCGCGCCGCGCGCCTCGTCGACGACGCGCGGGCCGCCGTCCTGAAGTTCTTCAACGCGGACCCGGCGGAATACGGCGTGATCTTCACCCCCAACGCGAGCGGCGCGCTGAAGCTGGTCGGCGAGTCGTATCCCGTTCGAGCCGGGCGGGCGCTACCTCCTGACGTACGACAACCACAACTCGGTGAACGGCATCCGCGAGTTCGCCCGCCGCACGGGCGAGCGTCGCACTACCTGCCGGTGCTGACGCCCGAACTGCGCGTCGACGGCAGACGACGTGTCCGAGGCGCTCGGGCGAAGCGTCCGCTGGCCGCCGCACCTGTTCGCGTATCCCTGCCCAGTCGAACTTCAGCGGCGTGCAGCACCCGCTGGAGTGGGTGTCGTGGGCGCACGAGCGCGGCTGGCACGTCATCCTCGACTGCGCGGCCTTCGCGCCGACCAACCGCCTCGACCTCGCGCGCGGTCAAGCCGGACTTCGTGCCGCTGTCGTTCTACAAGATGTTCGGCTACCCGACCGGCATCGGCGCGCTGGTCTACCGGCACGAGGCGCTGCGGCGTGCTGCGCCGGCCCTGGTTTGCCGGCGGGACCATCACGCGTGGCCTCGGTTCAGGGCGAGGGGTGGCACCACCTCGCGCCCGGCCACGCGGGGTTCGAGGACGGGACCGTCGACTACCTCGGCCTGCCGGCCGTGTCCATCGGCCTGGAACACCTGGCGTCGATCGGGATCGACACTGATTCACGAGCGGGTGATGGCGCTGACCGGCTGGCTGCTGACACAGCTCGACGTCGCTGGCCCATTCGAACGGATCGCCGCTGGCGCGGGTGTTCGGGCCGACCGACCTGACCCGGCGCGGCGGGACCATCGCGTTCTACCTGGTCGCCCCGACGGCAGGCCCTACGACGTGCGCACCGTCGAGGCCTACGCGAGCCGCGCGGGCATCTCGCTGCGGACCGGCTGCTTCTGCAACCCCGGCGACGGCGAGGTCGCCCACGGCATCACCCGCGACGACATGGCGAAGTGCTTCGTGCGGCACCTGCACGCCGGTGACCTTCGAGGACTGCGCCGAGACGCTCCGCGCCTCGACCGGCAACGCCCCGAACACGATGCGGGTGTCGCTGGGCCTCGCCTCGAACTTCGCCGATGCCTACGCGCTCATGCGCTTTCGCCGGCGCGTTCCGCGATGCCCCGAGCGACCTGCCCCCGGACATCACGGCCGGAGCTGACCCGGTCAGTCGCCCGGCCCGTTTCGCACTCGCGCCAGGCCGGTGCTCCGCCGGCGACGGCACGGTGCCGTCCTCGCCGACGACGATCTTCGCGATGTCGATGGGCGTCTTGCCGCGAGCGGTGGCCAGCTCGCGGATCGTGGTCGTCGCTGAGGCCTCGATGCCCGCGGCCTGGAGGCGCGCCACGCCCGCGTCGAGCGGCACGTTGAAGCGTTCGCACACCTGCTGGACGTTCATGCGGCCCCAGCCTCCGCCCTCGGCCAGGCTGACCTTCGGCTTCGCGTCCTCGCTCTGGATCTTCTGGTAGACCTGCTGCGGCGTCAGCGTGTTCTCGTCCGCGATCTGCTGCACCGTCATGGTCGGCTGGGCACCTTCACGCCCTGCTTCTCGATCGCCACGCCTTCTCGCGGATCTTCACCGTCTCGAGGATTCGCCAGCACCTTCTCGGCGGGGATCTTCACGTCTCCGCGAGCTTTTCGACCGTCATCAGCTCGGCGTGCGGCACCGGCGGCTCGCTGGATGCGGTGGACCACGAGTTCTTGATCTCCTCGCCGACGTCCATGACGGTGCCGAACGGGGGCACGCCCGTCATCGACGCGGCCAGGATCACGACGCCAGTGAGCGACGCCGCGGCGAGTTCCCGCTTCATGCGCAGGCCTGCCTGCAGCTTCGACTTGAGGTACGCGACCAGCACCTTCCAGTTGAAGTAGACGTGGAAGCCCCCCGCCACGAGGAACGCGAGGGCGACAATCGTGTGCACGGCCTGCCACTGGGCCTTGGTCAGCAGCAGCAGCCGCCACACGGACCAGTTGGCGACGCGTCCGGGCGGCGAGACATACAGCACGATGCCCGACACCGCAAGCGCGAGGAAGGAGAAGACGACGTAGAAGCTGACGAACACTTTCCAGTGGAACTTCGTGCTGGCTGGCATGGCGTGCCTCAATTGGACCGGCTTCACAACCTGCGTACGGCGGCGCTCTTCAGTGGCTGTTGCGCCGGGATGGAGGCCGGCTTCAGCCTGCGTCAGCCCGGCGTCGCACCCCGATGGAGTCCGGGGTCAGTAATGGACCGAGAACCCCAGGGCGACGCCGTGGGACGTGTAGTCGTAGAACGCGTCGTTCGAATTCGACGCTGAGGAACCGGTAGCCCAGGTCCACCGACAATTCCGCGCGGCCGGTGCGCGACCCGAAGACGGGCTGGCTCCAGACGATGCCCCCGCGCCAGACGCGATCGTGGCGCAGCGGCGAGCCGGGCAGTTCGCTCCCCGTGAGGTCGAGGGCGGCCGTATTCGTGTAGCGGCGGTCGGCGTAGTTCACCATCGCCTCGAGCTCCGCCCCTGACGCGAACGCGCGCGTCACGCCGCCCTGGCCCGAGACCGCGTCGCTGGCGAACGGGTCGTCATAGACGCCGTCGTCGAAGAACCCGGCCGGCGTGGTCACCAGGGCCGGCGGCACCGCGCCGAAGGTGGTGCGGAACGCCACCTGGCCGTGGACGCCCGTCCGATCGGACAGCGACTGCGCCACGCGGAAGAGCGCCGACACCAGGCCGGCCGTGCCTTCCTGGTCCTGCGACTGGGGCAGATACCACGTGGTGCCGCTGCGCGAGCCTGGGCCCATGCCCATACCTCGGCCGTACGTCGTGCCGTAGGTCGCGCCCGTCGTTGTCTCGGGCGTCGTCACGATGATCGGATCGAGCAGGATCTGGCCGTCGTACAATTTCGCGCCCAGGTTGACCTCCGCGACGAGCGTCGTCTTCGTTTCGAAGTTGGCGAGGACGCTGGCGAAGCCACGCTGCTCGAACTGCGTGAGCGCCGTGTAATCGCTGAACGACCGGTAGTCGGCGCGGTAGCCCGTGCGGAGCGTGACGTGGCCCTTCGGGTGGAACTCGCCGTTGAGGCCGCCGCCGAGCGCCGAGTAGTCCGCTGCCGCCCACGCGTCGCCGTTCCTGCGGACGACGAACGACCCGTTCAGATACAGCTTCCTGGCGGCGGCATCGTCACCGCCGAACCGGTAGGTGAATCCCGCGGTGTTGAGCAAGTACGTCCAGTCGCCGGGCGAATCGAACGTGCCGCCGTCGAAGTCGTAGTAGACGCGGCCGCGCTCGTCGTTGAAGAGGTGTTCGAGCCCCGCCGTGGCCGCCACGTCCTGGCGCCGGGTCGAGGCGGAGGCGCCTTCGCTGAAGGACGCGAAATTCCCGCCAACCGACGTGTTCACCGACGTCTGGGCCGCGGCGCTCATGGCTCCGACAAGCAGCAGGCCCGCGGCGAGAAGAGAAGTCAGTCGCTTCATGATTGATGACCCTGGGCGGCGTGCGAGGGGCATCCGGAGCCGGGGCCCGGTGCGGACGGGCACGCCAGTAGTCGCCCGCACCGGGGAAGCCCCCGTCCCGAGAAGCCGGTACCGTGCTACCGGCGCGGCCCGCGGCCCTTGCCCTTCGGACCCGTGCCGTCGCAGATGCCGGTCCCGGTGCCGGCCCCGGCCGGGGCGCCGAAGCCGCTGCCGTCTTTCGGCCCGAGCCGCTTGCCGCGCTGCGCCTGGCCGCCGCCCTGGCCCTGGCGGCGTGCCGGCCTGGAACTGGTCGCAGATGCCGTCGCCGTTGGCATCGACGAAGTTCGCGCCGACAGCCGTGCCAGCGGGGGGCTGCTGCGGGGTCGTGGGCGTCTGGGCGAACGCCGCCGACGCCGAGACAGCCAGGATGCCGAGTGCGAGAATCAGTGTGCGCTTCATTGCCGTGTCTCCTTGTGACCGCCGTTGCATCTATCTCGAATCCAGCCACCATGGCCGGCTGCCATCCCTTACTTCAAGGCTGATGCCAAGTCGGTCTCTCTCGGATCAATCGACGTAAGTCACTGATTCGAAGGTAGATAGCTCAGAGCTTCGGCGTGATGGGTTCGAGCGGGGCTGCTGTCGCTCGACCCGTCGGTCGAGGGGATCGACCAGATGGTCGAAAGGCCGGGACTCGGAGGCTCGCCGGATTCGGGAGTCAGGAGGTCGGAAGTAAGTAGCCAGTAGGTCAGTATGCAGGTAGACAGTGGCCAGCTGTACTGGCTCCTGCACGGTCGTCCAGCTGGCCTTCTGGCTTCTGGCTTCTGGCTACTGACTGGTTCGGGATTCCGTGCTTCTTCAGCTTGTACCGCAGATGCCGCTCGCTCATGCCGAGCAGGGCGGCGGCGCGGGTCTGGACGCCGCCCTCGCGGGCCAGGGCATCGACGATGAGGGATCGCTCGAATTCGGAGACGCGATCGACGAACGAGGCAGGGGCGTCGCGGCCTTCGCCCTTGAGATGGCCCAGGTGAATGGGGAAGTCCGCCGTCGAGAGGAGTTGGCCGCGCGCCAGCACCATCGCGCGGTGCATCAGGTTCTCCAGCTCCCGCACATTGCCCGGGTAGTCGTACTTCAGCAGCAGGTCCATCGCCTCGCGCGACACGCCCTCCACGGTCACCGGCGCCTCGCTGGCGAACCTCCGGAGGAACACGTCGACAAGCAGCGGGATGTCTTCGCGGCGCTCGCGCAGGGGGGGCAGCTCGATGCACACGACGTTGAGGCGGTAGAAGAGGTCCTCGCGGAACTCGCCGGATCGGACCATCGCCGGCAGGTCGCGGTTGGTGGCGGCAATCATCCGCACGTCGAGCTTGATCGTGCGCGAACCGCCCAGCCGCTCGAACGCCTGTTCCTGCAGCACGCGCAACAGCTTCACCTGCGTGGACTTCGGGAGGTCGCCGATCTCGTCGAGAAAGAGCGTCCCGCCGTCGGCCAGCTCGAACCGGCCCCGGCGTTCGCGGTCGGCGCCGGTGAACGCGCCGCGCTCGTGGCCGAACAGCTCCGATTCGATCAGCGTGTCCGGCAGCGCGCCGATGTTGACCGCGACCAGCGCGTTCTTCGCCCGCGGGCTGGCGTAATGAATGGCCCGGGCCATCAGCTCCTTGCCGGTGCCGCTCTCGCCCCTGACGAGAATCGTGGCGCGGCTCGCCGCCGCGCGCGCGGCGGTGTTGATCGCCTCCGACATCTTCGCGTTCGCCGTCTCGAGCCCGGCCAGGCGGTACCGCGACGCGAGCTGCTCTTTGAGCAGCACGTTCTCCGAGGCCAGCGCCCGGCGCTCGAGCGTGCGGGTGACGAGGACGTCGAGTTCGTCGAGGTCGATGGGCTTTGTCAGGTAGTCGGCCGCGCCGCGCTTCATGGCGTCCACGGCGCTCGCGACGGTGCCGAACGCCGTCATCACGATCACCGGCAGCTCGGGATTGACGGCCCGCAGGCTGTCGATGAGCGTCAGCCCGTCTTTGCCGGGCATGTTGAGATCGGTCAGCACGAGATCGATCACGCGGCCCGACACGATCTGGACCGCCTCGTCGACGCTGCCGGCGGTGACCGCCTCGAGCTGCCGCTTGCGCAGGAACCCGGCCAGGACGGTCCGCTGCGCCGCCTCATCGTCGACCACCAGCACGACACGCTCAGCCACGGTCGGATGCTCCCTGCTCGGCCGGGATGCGGAGCGCCATGCGCGTGCCCGCGCCCGGAGAGGATTCCACGTCGATGCGGCCCCGGTGGGCCTCGACGATCTGGTGCGTGACGGCGAGTCCGACGCCGGTCCCGTCGGCCTTCGTCGTGAAGTACAAATCGAAGATCTTCGGCACGATGTCGGCGGGAATGCCGGGGCCCTCGTCGATGACCTCGATGACATGGTCCGACGCGTCGCGGCGCGCCTGGAGGCGCACGCGGCCCCCGTCGGGAGTGGCGTCGATGGCGTTGCGCAGCAGGTTGTCGACGGCCTGCTTGAGCTGGTCGGGATCGAACACGGCCTCGCCGGCGCCGGCGAGATCGCTGTGGATGGTGATCTGCCGCGTGGCCGCCTTCGCGCGCAGCGCCTCGGCTGCGGCCTCGAGCATGTCGCGCAGGCTGGCCTGGCGCAGCGAGAGGCGCGGCGGCCTCGCGTAGTCGAGGAACTGCTGCACGATGCGGTCGATGCGTTTGGTCTCGCCGCCGAGCACGTCGAGCAGTTCTTTCAGCTCCGAGGCGTCGGGCGCGGCCGCACTCCGGTCGCCGTTCAGGAATTCCCGCCGCAGGCGCTGCGCCGTCATGCCGATGGCGTTCAGCGGGTTGCGCACCTCGTGGGCCACGGTCGACGCCAGTTCGCCCATCGCCGCGAGCCGGTCCCGCCGGCGCAGGGCTTCTTCGGCGCGCGCGTGCTTTTCGGACAGGACCCCGAACTGCTGCCGCAGCACGACAAACGCGATCATCACGATGCCAAGCGCCAGCGCCGCGGCGAGCGACAGGGTGAGGCGGGTCAGCGTCCGCCGCTCGGCGCGGCGCAGGCCGTCGAGATTCAGGCCGAGCCGGAGCGTGGGACTGTCGGCCCGCGCGGTGTCCACCGGCCCGGTGAACTCCAGCACGGGGGTCGATCCCACCTCGATCTCGCCGACGGCGAGGCCCTCGAGCGCCTGCGGGATCGGCACCGAACGAAACGCGGCGCCGGAAGGCGTGGGCGCCAGCGTGGCGGCGTCGGCGAGCGGGCCGTACGCGATCCGGTTCGTCCCGTCTCTCGAGGACGACGAAGGCAATCTCCGGCGCCCGCGCCGCGATGTCCTCGAGCAGGTGATCGAGCGACGCGCGGCGGGAGATCTCCGCGATCTCGCCCGCGTCCACGTTCAGCAGGATCGCGCCGCCTTTCACGCGGCGGACGCCGGCCGACAGACGCCAGCCGCGGTCCCACCGCGAGCCGTGCACCTCGCTGACGGCTTCCTGCTCATCGCCGCCGAGCAGCCGTTCGGCCAGCGCGCTCATCGTCTCCGGGCTTCCCGGCCCGGACCCTGCCCGGCGACGGCCCCGCGGCCGCCCCGCCCGGCACCAGGCCCGCGGCCGAATCCGCCTCCGGCGCCGGCTCCCGGCCCGAACCCGCCACCGCCGCCTGGCCCGCCCCCCGCGCCGGCCCCGAAGCCGCGGCCCGCTCCCGGCGGGGGACCACCCGTTCCGCTGCTGAGTTCCCGTTCGCCCGTCGCGGAGAGCACCGTGACGCGGAACAGCCGGTTCACGCGCGCCACCTCGTCGAGTTGTGCCTGGGTCAATCCGCCCCTGGCGTCGAGCATGCGGAGCAGCCTGGCGTTGTCGAGCAGACGGGCCGCCATCGCGGACTGGGTCTGCGCGCTGGCCGCCTCGCCAAGGCTTGCCGCCGCGGCGACCGCCTGGCGCATCGACGCCGCCTGGTCGACCAGGAGCGTCAGCAGCTCGTTGCGCGTGCTCGTATAGTCGTACCAGCCGACAACGAGAAGACCGGCGGTGAGGGCAAGGCTGGCAACGGCGATGCGACGAGACGCCTGGCGTTTCTTTTCCATGGTCGGTGGGGCGCGGGTGCCAACACTATATCGCAGGGGCCGGTCATGGCGGCCCCTTGGTGGGGTGTGGTATTCAAGTCTTATGCCGATATACTCTTAGGGGGTGATTATGATGCCGGGGCGGATGTATGTCAGATAGCGGCGAAGGACTGGTCGACGCCAGCACACGGCTGGCCGAGCGGATGGACGAACTGGAAGACGAGCGGCGCCAGGCGAAGAACGGCGCGCGGCGCGTGGACCCTGTCCGGGCCGGCGCCATCGAGTCGCTGCGCCTGGCCAAGGCCGACATCGGCCGCCAGCTCGCGTCGATTTCGCACGAGGCCAGGCGGCAGCAGCTCACCATGGCGCTCGCCGAAGTCGAGCGCCGCCTCGCGGACCTCGAGCAGACCGCCTGAGCCGCCGCCGTGCCCGCCCGCGGCCCGCTGGCGATCGTCCGCGAGTACCACGACCAGACCAAGCATCACGTCAGCCGATACGCCCGCTCCCTCGGCTATCTCGACTGGGCGACGCAGCCCGAACCCTTCCGGTCGTTCGACCACTGCCGGCGAGTCGGCCTCGAGGAGCCGCTGCGTGCGGCGTGTGCGTCCGCTCCGGAGGGCGGCGCCTCGTGGCGGGACGTGTCCTACGACGAACTGTTCGCCCCGGTTCATTCGCGGCCGGTCGTCGCCCCCGGGCTGCCGAGTGTCGCCGTGTTCCTCCGCTACAGCCTCGGCCTCTCGGCCTGGAAGCAGGCGGGCCCGTCGCGATGGGCGCTGCGCGTCAACCCGTCGAGCGGCAATCTCCATCCCACCGAGGGTTACGTCTGTGTCGGGCCCGGCGTGGCCGGCGCGGGGCCTGGCGTGTATCACTACGCGCCGGATGCCCACGCGCTCGAAGAACGATGCGTGTTCGACGCGGCAGCCTGGCGGGCGGCGGTGGACGGGCTGCCCGAGGGCAGCTTCTTCGCCGCGCTGACGTCGATTCACTGGCGCGAAGCCTGGAAGTACGGCGAGCGCGCGTTCCGGTACTGTCAGCACGATGTCGGGCATGCCGTGGCGGCCATGCGGATGGCGGCGGCCCTGATGGGCTGGGACTGCGTGGTCGTCCCCGGGTGGACCTCTGCCGCCCTCGCCTCGCTCGTCGGCGTCGATCGGGAGGCGGACTTCGAGGGCGCCGAGGCCGAGGAGCCGGCATGCCTGCTCGTCGTTGCGCCAGCCAGGCCCGACGCGGCCACATCGGGAGGATCCCGGCGCGGCGTGGTTGACGAGGCGCTGGCCGACGCCGCCCGGCGCGGCACGTGGACCGGGCGCGCCAGCAGGCTGAGCGCCGATCGCGTGCAATGGGACGTGATCGACGCCGTTGCCGAAGCCAGCCGCGAACGCGACACGCCAGCGGCTGTTCCGGCCGCCGCCCGACGGTATTCGCCCGTTCCGCCACGCGCCGCGGTAACTGCCGGCCGCCGCGTTGCTGCTGCAGCGGCGCAGCGCTCAATCGATGGACGGCTCCACCGCGATCGGCGCCGGCCGGTTCGCGTCGATCCTGCGGAGGCTGATGCCGGACGCAGGTCCTCCGTTCGACGCGCTCTGGTGGACGCCGCGCATCCACCTCGCGTTGTTCGTGCACCGCGTGGATGGACTGCAGCCAGGGCTCTACGCGCTGGTGAGGACCGAGGCCGCCATCGGCGAACTGCGCGACGCATTCAACCAGGACTTCGCCTGGGTCCGGCCGCCAGGCATGCCGGACGACCTGCCGTTCTTCCTGCTGGACCACGCCGACTGCCGGGCCGTCTCGCGTCAGCTCAGCTGCGGGCAGGACATTGCCGCCGACGGCTGCTTCAGCCTCGGCATGATCGCGGAATTCGACGCGGCACTGGCAGAGGGCGGGCCGGCCGCCTACCGCCGGCTGTTCTGGGAAGCCGGCGCCATCGGCCAGGCGCTCTACCTCGAGGCCGAAGCCGCGGGCCTCCGGGGGACCGGCATCGGGTGCTATTTCGACGACGGGGTCCACCAGGTGCTCGGCATCACCGGGCACGCGCTCCAGAGCCTGTATCACTTCACCGTCGGCGGCCCCGTCGATGATCCCCGTCTCACCACGCAGCCCGGCTACCCCTGGGACGAGCGCTGAGCTGCGCGTCGCTGCGCGCGCGCGTGTCACAGGCACAGCGTGTCAGCCCGATCCCGATCCCGCAATCCCCAATCCCGAGAGAGTCCGTGTCATGGTTTTCGGGGTAAGCTGAACGGATATGGCACTCGATCACTCGCAGATTCTTCAGGCGCTCACCGCAGTCAAAGATCCCGATCTCCACAAGGACATCGTCAAGCTCGGATTCGTGAAGGACGTCAGCATCGACGGCGGCCGCGTCGCGTTCACGATCGAATTGACGACGCCGGCGTGCCCCGTCAAGGAGCAGATGAAGGAGCAGGCCCGCGCAGCCGTCATGCAGCTGGCCGGCGTGACCGACGTCGACATCACGATGACGGCCCAGGTCAGGGCGGCGGTGTCGCCCGACGCGGGCAGGGCCCCGATTCCCGGCGTGAAGAACGTCATCGCCGTGGGCGCGGGGAAGGGCGGCGTCGGCAAGACCACCGTGGCCGTGAACCTGGCGATCGCGCTCGCGCGCACCGGGAGCCGCGTGGGCATCATCGATGCCGACATCTACGGGCCCAACGTCCCGATCATGCTCGGCCTCCAGGGCCAGCTCGGCACCGACGGCGAGAAGATCGTGCCGCCGGAGAAGTACGGCCTGCAGGTGGTCTCGATGGGCTTCCTGACGTCGGACGACGCGCCGGTGATCTGGCGCGGCCCGATGCTGCACGGCGTGATCCGCCAGTTCTTCAACGACGTGCGGTGGAACGATCTCGACTATCTGGTCGTGGACCTGCCGCCAGGCACCGGCGACGTCGTGCTCAGCCTGAGCCAGACCGCCTATGTGGCCGGCGCCATCGTCGTCACCTCGCCGCAGCAGGTGGCCGTGGCCGACAGCCGGCGCGCCGTGGCGATGTACCAGAAGCTGAACATCCCGGTGCTCGGGCTCATCGAGAACATGTCGTACTTCGTGTGCCCGTCGTGCCGCCACGAGAGCGACATCTTCGGGCGAGGCGGCGGCGAACGGCTGGCCGAGGAGTTGGGCATCGCGTTTCTCGGGAGCATTCCCATCTCCGAGCCGCTGCGCCGCGGCGGCGACACGGGAGTGCCGATCATGCTGGCCGATCCCGACTCGCCCGTGGCGGCGGCGTTTGTCACGGCGGCGGAGCGCACGGCGGCCCAGGTGTCGATTCAGAGTTTCAGGACGCCGGTGATCCCGCTGAAGTCGGTCAACTAGCGCGAGGCGCGGCAGAGCAGTGAAGCCCGCAACCCCGACAGGAGCCGGCAGCACGCGGCAGCCCGCGCACAGGCTGTCGGAGGTGCTCGGACTGTACCCGCTCGTCCGCGAGGAACACCTGAAGACGCTGCAGAAGTGCAGCCTCCTCGAGCCGCCGGACGTCGTCGGCGGCGAGCGCGTCATCCGTTTCGCCGACGTGGCCGTGATACGCCAGGTCAATGCCGAACTGCAGCGGGGCGCGCCGTTCCGGTCGATTCTGCGCTCCTTCGTTGCGTCGCGATCGGGCCAGCTTGCCCTCGACTTCCAGGTGGACCGGCAGCCCGCCAAGGTGCTGTCGCTTGGCCGGCCTGCGGCATCGACCCCCGACCGCCTGAAGCCCGGCCCCCCCGCGCGCCCCGTCGTCGAGAGGGTCCCGGCCGACGGGGCCATGGCCGAGCGGTACTTCGCCCTCGGGTCGTCGCTCGATGACGGCGCTGTTGAGAAGCGGGACGAAGCGGCGGCGGCCTACAGGCGCGCCCTGGAGATCGACCCGACACTCGTGCCGGCGCTCATCAATCTCGCCAACATCCACTACACCCAGGATCACCTGGTCGAGGCGATGGCCCTGTACGAGCGCGCGATTGTCCTCGAGCCCGATGTGTTCGAGGGGTACTTCAATCTCGGCAACATCCACCACGACATCGGCCGCTACCGCGCGGCCGAGGAGTACTACCTCCACGCCCTCGCGGTCAATCCGAGGTATTCCGACGCCCACCTCTATCTGGCGGTGGCGCTCGAGAAGGACGGACGCTCGGACGAGGCCAAGCCCCACTGGCGGGCGTACCACACCATGGCCCCGGACGGGGAGTGGGCCGAACTGGCTCGGGAATTCAGCGACTGAGACAGACGGGGCCTGGCCCCTCAGTAGTAGTAGCGGTCGTCTGGCGAGGGTAGGGGGCGCTTGCGGGGGTTCCGGCGAACCTTGTAGTGGGCGCAGTCGACGCACCAGGATTCGGCAGTGAAGCCGGCGGTGCCGGCCATCGGTTGCACGTCCCGGTGGGCGCAATGCTCGGGCACGCCGTTTTCCGAGGCTTTCCGCCACCTGCAAGATTGAAACCGCTGCACGGCGGGAGGCAGTTCCTGGGCCGGTTCCGGCTGCGCAGCCGGAACCTCCGGCGTTACCGCGGCTGCGGTACCCTCGCCGGATTCAATATCGTGGCCATTCATATCAAAGATTGTGCCACATAGGGGAGGATGCCGCAACCTTCTGCCCCTTAGAGCCGGCGGACGGCGTCCTCCAACTCGGATGCCATGGCCGAGTAGTCTTCTCCGTGGAAGACTATTGGCGCCCCGAAGCGCACGTCGACCGGCCCCCTGCGGGCCATCCGCCAGGAAGGATGGAGAACCCGGTCCACTCCGTCGAGCCTGACGGGTATCACGGGGAGACCCAGCCGGCTGCCAATCAGCGCAACACCGGGCCTGAATGGTCTGAGCGAGCCGCTGTCGCCTCGTGCGCCCTCCGGGAAGATCAGGATCGAAAAGCCGGCAGAGGTCAGGTGGCCGATGTAGCGGAGCGTGTCTCTGGCGCCCGCTTCCCGCTGGGGGAGCGGGAAGGCGTTGAACACCAGAGCCGCCAGAAAATACAGCGTCGAGGCCTTTGAGCGCTCTCGCCGCGAGTATTCCGCCGGATGGAAATGGGCCCTGAAAGAACTCCTTGGCCATCGCGGGAGCCACGCGGCGCCGAAGTTCCGGCGGCAGCGCCGCGAGGATCACCGGCGTGTCCATGTGGCTCTGATGGTTGGAGGCCAGCACGACCGGACCCGTCAGATCGCGCAGGTGCTCGGTTCCGTGCGCCGTGATGCGGGCGAAATGGCGCGTGAGGGGAAGCACGAGCGCGGACTGCAGGACGCGCCGGACGGCCCGGGCCGGCCAGGAGAGGCTCCATCGGGGCACCTCCAGCCTGCCTGCCCGCCCCGCGACGGCTGCCGCCGCGCTCCCATCCACCAGCGCGCGCAGGTCGGCGACGGTCCTGGCCTGTGCGAACGCCGACTCGTCGAACGACGTCTGCAGCCGCTGCTCGAGCGCCACCATCAGCTCGACTCGATCGAGCGAGCTGAGCCCGAGCCCCTCGATGCTGGTTGAAGCATCCACGCTCCGGCCGTGCGACAGGCGCGCCAGGACCGCCTCGATGGGGTCTCCGGCCGGCGCGATCACGTTTGCCTCGGCCCCGCTCCGGGCCCAGCGCCCGATCTCTACCCGCTTCAGCTTGCGGGTGCCCTCCGTCCGCGGCAGGGCTCGTGCCGGGCCACGCCGCCGCGGTTCTGACCCGCTGGTGATCGGCCAGCTTCGCATTGGCCGCCCTCACGATCTCGTCGAGATCGGCGCCGGGGTCCACGACCAGCACGGCGTGGACGCGCTCGCTGGCCCCGTCGGTCAGGCCCACCACAGCCGACTCGCGGACGCCCGCCACCCCGTCCAGCACCCGCTCGACGTCATCCGGAAAGACGTTGAAGCCGTCGGGAGAGACGATCATCTCCTTCTTGCGGCCTCTCACGTAGAGCCGGCCGGACTCGTCGACCTCGCCGATGTCGCCTGTGCGCAACCACCCGTCTTCGAAGGCCTCGGCTGTCGCCGCGGGCGCGTTGTAATAACCCTGCGTCACGTTGTCGCCGCGCACGAGGATCTCGCCGTCGGCCGCCACTTTCACCTTCAGGCCGTGGATGGGCTTCCCCACCGATCCGCGGCGCATCGCGAACGGATGGTTGACGGTGACAACCGGCGCGGTTTCCGTCAGCCCGTAGCCCTGGATCACCGCGAACCCGAGTCGCGACCAATAGGTTTCGAGATCCGGGTCGAGCGGCGCCGCGCCCACGACGAAGGCCCAGAACTTCATGCCGAACGCCCGGTGCACGTCGCGGTGCAGCCACCACCGCCGCACCCAGTGCACCCCGGCCCCGGCGGGGGCCGCCGCCGTCGGCGCGGTGTGCTGGACGTGGCCGCGCAGCACGTCGAGCAGCTTCGGCACCGACACGAGCACCGAGACGCGCCGCTCGCGGATCTGCCGCACGATGTCGTGCGGGCTGAGGCTGCGGACGAACACCGTCGTGCCCGGCAGCATCGGCGGGATGAAGGTGGCCATGGCCTGGCCGAACATGTGGCTCAGCGGCAGCAGGTTGAGGAAGCGGAGCGGGAAGAACGGCCTGCCGTACTTCCGGTACTTGTGCACTTCCTGTTCGATCGGCACCGTGTTCGCCAGGATGTTCCGGTGCGTCAGCACCACGCCCTTCGGTTCGGCCGTCGCGCCGGACGTGAAGATGATCTCGGCCGTGTCCGTCGCCGACACCTGCACCGCCGGCATGGGCCCGTCGGCGCGCCAGTCGATGCCCGCCAGTCGCCAGACGGCGGCGCCATCGAGACGGCCCGCGCCGTGGACGCCGGTCATCGCCTCGGCCGGCACATCCTCGCCGGCCAGGATCACGCGGGCCTCGACGATGGCGCGGATGCGGCGCACGAAGTCGAGGGAACTGCGGTAGTCGATGGGGACGACGACGATGCCCGAGATGATCGCCGCCCAGAGCGCGGCCACCCATTCGGGCCGGTTCTCGCCCCAGAGGATGATGCGGTCGCCACGGCCGACGCCTTCGGCGGCGAGGCGCGCCGCCAGCGCGCGCGCCGCGCGGCCGACGTCCTCGTACGATCGCGAGACCGACCTGAACCCGTCGTCGTAGACGAGGAACTCGCCGCGCGTCGCGGCCAGGTCGGTGAAGACGTCAATGAGCGTGTCGCGGGGCATGCGCCTGTGATTATGCCGCAGGGGCCGGCGCGTCAGGACCGCGCGCGATGATCGCGCGCGCCTCCGCCTGCGCGCGTCTCGAGATCCGTGACCGCCCCGTCGAGCTGCCGCTCGTACACCGCCTTCACGATGCGGCCCACCGCCGGTCCGGGCTCGAAGCCCATGGCGAGCACGTGGCGCCCGAGGAGGATGGGCGGCGGCGGGCGATGCTCGACGCCGAGGGCCCGCGCGCGATCGAGGAACCAGTCCATCGCGGAGCAATCGAACTCGCCCGCGCGGCCCCTGCAGTCGGCTCGTGCGAAGCGCGCGAGCAGTTCGAGGTCGACTTTCTGGGCGAGCCGCCGGAACGCCCCGTCGCTGACCGGCGACACGGACTTGTGCCACATCCCCGGGGCGAGGTGGTAGGCGACGAGGCCGACCACGTGGTGGCGGACGTCGAAGCCGTCCATCGTGTGCAGGTTCAGCCGGTCGAGCCACGCGAGCGTGGGCGCGACGCCCTCCGGCTCGTGGCCCGGCGAGCGGATGCGCCCGTCGACGAACGCGGTCGTCGAGCGGCTTGCCGAAGTCGTGGCAGACCGCGCCGAGCATCATCGTGAGGCGGCGCGCGCGGTCGAGGTCGTCAATCGCCGATCGCATCTCGTCGACGACCATCAGCGTGTGCACCCAGACGTCGCCCTCGGGATGCCACTCGGGCTCCTGCGGGCAGCCGGCGAGCGCCGCCATTTCCGGGATGAGCGCGGCGATGACCCCGAGCTCGAGGCCCAGCGCGAACCCGATGGACGGCCGCTTCGCGAGCAGCAGGAGCTTCTCAACTTCGCCCAGCACGCGCTCGCTGGGCAGGTCGTCGAGGGCGATGGCGCGGCACACGCGTCTGGTGCCTTCGTCCATCGCCAGCGAGAACCGCGCCGCGAACTGCAGGGCGCGCAGCACGCGAAGGCTGTCGTCGGCGAACGTCCGCTCGTCGACCATCCGGAGGACGCGGCGCTCGAGGTCGTGCCGGCCGCCGAACGGGTCGAAGTACTCCTCCGTGAGCGGATCGAAGAGGATGGCGTTGACGGTGAAATCGCGCCGCCGGCATGCCTCCTCGATGGACATGCACGGGTCGCCGGTGACCTCGAAGCCGCGGTGCCCGCGGCCGACCTTCGACTCGCGGCGCGGCAGCGCCACATCGACGCCCGCCACCTTGTAGACGGTGAACGACTCGCCGACGGCATCGACGCGGCCGGCGGCTTCGAGCAGGCCGCGCAGGCGGCCCGCCTCGACGCCGTACACCTCGAGGTCGACGTCGGCGGAGGCGAGCCCGAGGAGCCGGTCGCGCACCCATCCGCCGGCGACCAGCGCGCGGCCGCCCGCGGCGCGCACCGCCTGCGCGATCGCCAGCGCCGGCCCGGGCAACGGCTGGACAGGGCTGCTCATTACTTGAGATGATACTCAAAAGGGACGGCTCCAGAACCTGCCTGCAACGGCCCGTGTCTCCCGAGAGCACGGGTTCTGGAACCTCGTGTCTTCACTGTTGGGGAGGAATCCACCGCGTGCGCACACCATCTGTCCGTATCCTGCGTCTGCTGGCCGCCTGCGCGGCGAGCGCCGCCGTCATCGTCAGCGTGTCAGGCGTGTCGGGCCAGGCCCCCGTCGCGCCGGCCAAGTCCGTGGCGCCGCTGAAGGGCGAGACCCGCCTGTCGAACGTCAGGCAGCTCACGTTCGGGGGCGAGAACGCCGAGGCGTATTTCTCGTTCGACGGTTCGCGGCTCGCCTTTCAGGCGAGCAAGGGCCCCGGCACCTGCGACCAGATCCACACGATGAAGATCGACGGGTCCGACGTCCGGAGCATCAGCGACGGCGGCCGCACCACGTGCTCGTATTACACGCCGGACGGGAAGAGCGTCGTCTACGCGTCGACGTTGAAGGGCGGGCGCGAGTGCCCCCCGGTGCCGTCGTTCGACCAGGGCTACGTGTGGCCGATCTACGACACCTACGACATCTACGTCGCGAATGCCGACGGATCGAACGTCCGGCCGCTCACCACGACGCCCGGCTACGACGCCGAAGCGACGATTCGCAAGGACGGCCGCATCGTCTTCACCAGCGTCCGCGACGGCGACATGGAGATTTACTCGATGAACGCCGACGGCAGCGACGTGCGCCGGCTGACGCACCGCGACGGGCCGGACGGCGGGCCGTTCTACTCGGCAGACGGGAAGCAGATCGTGTTCCGCGGGCGGCCTCTCCAGGCCGGGCCGGAGCTCGACGACTACCGCGCGCTGCTCAAGAAGGGGCTCTGGAGGCCGACCTCGCTCGAGATCTTCGTGATGAACGAGGACGGATCGAACCTGCGCCAGGTGACGAACCTCAAGGCCGCGAGCTTCGCGCCGTTCTTCACGCCGGACGGGAAGCAGATCATCTTCTCGACGAACGTCGGCGACCCGAAGGGCCGCAACTTCGACCTCTACCTGATCAACGTGGACGGGACCGGCCTCGAGCGCGTGACCTACAACGACACGTTCGACGGGTTCCCCATGTTCTCGCCCGACGGGAAGCAGCTGGTGTTCGCCTCGAATCGCAACGACGCGAAGCCTGGCGAGACGAACGTGTTCATGGCGGACTGGAAATAGAGCCGGGACTCGGGACTCGGGGTTCGGGATTCGAGGGCTCACGCTCGAAGAGCTCGAAGCTGTCGAGCAGAAGACGGCTCCGGACGCCGTTTCAGTTTTCGGACGAGCCCCGAGTCCCGAACCCCGAATCCCGATCTTCAGCCCCTGTCTGAGAGTATCCCCTTCACCACGAACCCGACGTTGGCCGGGCGCTCGCCGAGGCGGCGCATGAAGTAGGGGAACCACTGCCGGCCGAAGGGGACGTAGATGCGCATCCGGTAGCCCTCGGCGACCAGTTGCGTCTGCAGGTCGCGCCGGATGCCGTACAGCATCTGGAACTCGTAGTCGTTCTTCGGGATGCCCTGCTCGGCGGCGAAGGCCTTCGTCGCCCCGATCATCGCCGGGTCGTGCGTGGCGATCGCGGGGTAGGTGCCCTCCGTGAGCAGCAGCTTCATGATGCGGACAAACGCCTGGTCGACATCGGCCTTCGCCTGGTGGGCGAGGGCCGCCGGCTCCTTGTAGGCGCCCTTCACCAGCCGGACGCGCACGCCGAGCTTCGACACCGCGCGAGCGTCCTCCTCGCTGCGGAAGACCGCCGACTGCAGCACCACGCCCGCGTTCCGGTACCCCTGCGACCAGACCGACGTGAACATGTCCAGGGTCTTCTGGATGTAGGGCGTGTTCTCCATGTCGATGCGCACGAAGAAGTCGTGCTGCCTGGCCAGGTCGAGAATGCGCGTGATGTGGTCGATGCAGACGGCCTGGTCGATGTCGAGGCCCAGCTGCGTCGGCTTCACCGAGATGTTGCGGTCGATGCCAGCCGCCTCGATCTTCTCCACGAGGGCGATGTAGACCCTGGTGGCGGCTTCGGCCTCGGCGAGCGTCGTGACGCTTTCGCCCAGCTGGTCGAGGGTGAGCCGCATGCCCCTCGCCTGGATGGCCTTGGCGGCGTCGATGGCCTCTTCCGCGGTCTCGCCGGCGATGAAGCGGCGCGCGAAACTCGTGGGCCTGGCCATGCCGAAGCGCGAGGCCATGCGCTCGAGGCTCTTGCTCCGGGCCAGCGCGTGGAAGAACGACTTCGAGAGAGCGTCCAGCATGGGTGCGTCCTATCGTGTGGATGAGGCCGGCAGCAGGTGCTGGATGCTCCGGGCGTAGTACCGCAGGACGTTCCGGTCGCGCACGCGGAGGCGGTCCGTTTCCGCCTGGATGACGCCGCGCTGCTCCAGGCGCGAGACGCCATCCTCGACGGCGTGCTTCACGTCGCGCAGGAGCAGGTTGGCGCCGGCCGCCTGCAGGTGCTCCAGCGCGGCGTCGACGCGGGACGCCAGGTCCGCGGGCGTGATCGACGGGCGCATGGCGCTGGCGACGATGGCCGTCGGCAGCGCCTTGAAGAGCCGGCCGATGGTGTCGCGGGTGAGGTGCGCCAGGTCGAGGGCGTCCTTGCGCGAGTCGGGATCGTAGCCGCCCGCCTCGATCGGCCGGCCCGAAGGTGACATACGCCCGCGAGCGGTAGCCGACCGCCAGGCCCACCATCTCGGCCAGCTCGTAGGTGAACGGCCGCTGGCGCTTCTTCACGCCCTGACGGGAAATCGCGCGGTCCTCGAGGACGAGGTCGTACGCGATCGCCACCGGCACGAGCACGCACGTTCTGCACGCCGGACTGCAGCACCGCGTGCAGGATGCCGGTCTTGTACGGCTTCATCTCGCCGCTGTAGCTGCGCCCGCCCTCGGGATAGAAGAACAGGTCGTGATCGCGCAGCAGTTCGGCGATGTACGCCTTGAGCGTGGTGAGGTAGACCGGGTCCTTGGTGGCGCGGCGGATCGGGACCGCGCCGGTGACGTGCTTGTGGATGAGGCCGAGCGGGCCGCCGAACAGGTTGATGCCCGCGGCGATGAGCGGCGGCCGGATGCCGTGGTCGTCGAGCACGAGGGGCTCCACCAGGTAGTCGATATGGCTCCGGTGGTTCGAGGCGTAGACGATGCGATGGCTCTTCGCGGCGTCGCGCACGATCTCGATGTGCTCCTCGTGGCGCGTCACCTTGCGCAGGATGGGGTAGAGCGGGTGCTGCAGCGCCCGGTAGAACGGGTACCGCTGCGTCGTCCGCAGCTCCTCGAGGTAGGCGAGCACCTTCTCCCGCACCTTCGCGGGGTCCTGGCTGTGCCCGTGCTCGATGAGGCGCGCCACGTCGGGACGCGCCATCACCGCCTGTGCGAGGTCCTCGGTCGATCTGATCTTGGTCATGGATCTCACGCTACGCCGGCTGCCGTCTGCAGGTGATCACGCCGCCCCCATTATACGGCCCGGTTCACGCGCGCGATCCACGCGGCACCGGCCGGGCCTGCTTCCCGCCCGCCTCCGCGCCTGTTTCCCTATGCTAGACTTCCGACTTCCGGCCCCGGCCCCCATCCAGGACCATGGACGCCATGACGACAGGACCGCTTCATCCGCTCGAGACCCTGGCTGCCGCGCAATCGCGGCGCAACGCCGCCCTGCTGGCCGCGACGCCGCTCATGGGTGGGCGCGTCACCTCGTCGGTCCTGCCGTTCAGGCTCGACCCGGCGTCGGCGGCGCTCGACCCGGCGGCCGACGCGGCCCTCTCGGCCCTCGAGAAGACGGCCGGCTCGATCGCCATCCGGTCGCTGGCGTCGCTCGCTCGGGCGGGCGACATCGATCACCTCGGCGGCGGCCTCGAACTCATCCCGGCGCTGCTCATGACGCTGGGGTTCGTGGACTACGAGACGCGCCACTTCACCATCGAGCACGGCCACACGAGCATCGGCTACTACGCCGCGCTCTCGGCCCTCGGGTTCCTGCCCGAGGCGCGGGTGATTGACGCCTTCAGGCGCAGCCTCGACATCGCCGGGCACGTGTCGTACGTCGCCGGCGGCACCGAGCTGAGTTCCGGCCGCCTCGGCGCCATCGTGCCGGTGGCCGTGGGCCAGGCGCTCGGCCTGAGGGCGCGGAAGGGCCCCGATGCGGCCGTCGTCTGCCATTGCGGTGACGCCGGCTGGGTGTCGGGCCAGTCGCTGAACGGATGCGTCGCCGCCAGCCAGCACCGCGCGCCGCTCGTGCTCGTGATGCACCGCAACGGCATCCAGCTCTCGGCCCCGACGGCCAGGGTGATGGATCGCGACCCGCGCCCCGTCGTGTCGGCCCTGGGCATCCAGGTGATCGAGATCGCGTCCCTGCACGACCGCGCCGCGCTCTTCGTCGCGTACCGCGACGCCCTGGCGCTGGCGCGGACCGGCCAGCCGTCGCTCATCTACCCGACCGGGTACCGGACGTCCGGCCACGCGCGCATCACGGTGCGGGGCTTCGGCGAGCGGTACGGCATCGAGGGCGTGGTGGAGGCGTTCGCCGCGGCGCACCAGGTGGCCCTCGACACCGACGTCTGGATTCCCGGCTCGCTGATGAGTTTCCGCGACGCGCACGCGATGTGCGAGTGCCTGTTCTACGTGAACGGCCTGCCGGGAGGCGAGGGCCATCACGACGGCGGCATGAAGGGGCGCGACGAGGCCGCGGTGCTGGCCGGCCCGATGCTGCGACTCGGCGCCGACGAGTCGGCGGCGCTCGAACGGCTGCGGGCCCTGCCGCCCCGCGTGGTGGTGACGGACGCCAGGCCGCCGAAGGGTTCGCCGAACCTCGTGCTGGATGCCGCCGACATCGCGGGCATCGCGCTGCCCGGTGCCGGCGCCGCGGCGTCGCCGCGCGTGGGCTCGGAGGCCGCCTACGACGCGGTGGCCCGGAAGCACCCGGACAGCTGCTTCTTCGTGTCCTGCGACCTCGACCCGTCGACGAAGCTCGGCAAGGCCGCCGGACGCGTGCCCCGCGACCACCGGTTCGAGATGAGCATCCAGGAGCAGGCCGCGGCGCTCATGACGAACGGCCTGTCGTTCAGCAGCCGCGAGCCGCAGCTGAACGTGTTCGCCACCTTCGCCGCGTTCTTCGAGGGCATCGCGCGCGAGGGGTTCGAGTTCTGGCGCTACCAGCGCAATCTCACCGGCGCGAACGAGGGCCTGAATCTCATCATGCACCTCTCGCACGTGGGCGCGTGCACCGGCCGCGACCACTTCTCCGGGTGGAGCCTCGACTGGATCAACCTGGCGCTCGGCTACCTGCCGTACCTGCGCCGCTTCTACGCGCCCGCCGACGCGCGGGCGGCCTTCGTCGCCGTGCGCGACGCGGCCGCGGGCCGGGGCGGCCACATCATGGCGATCCCGCGCGACAACCTGCCCGTGCTCAGCCGCGCCGGATCGGGCGAGCCGCTCTGGAACGCGGGCGACGCGTGGACGCCCGTCACCGCGTACCGTGAGCACGCCGGGGCGGCCACGGCCGTGCTCGCCGTCGGGGCGCCGAGCTACCTGGCCGGCGCCGCCGCCGACCGCGCCCTCGCGGGGGGCGTGCCCGTGGACGTGTACGTGGTGAACGGCTTCCCGCTCGAGGAAGGATTCCTGGACGGCCTCGCCTCCCGCTACCGCCGCATCGTGACGATCGAGGACGGACTCATCGGCGATCCGCAGTCGGGTACGCGCGGGTTCGCGGGGCTGGTGGCCACCTCGGTGGCGGGCAGCGGCGTGCGCCTCGCGCACCTGGGCATCACCGATCCGCGGATCGCGCCATCGGAGCACTTCGTCAAGGTGTGGGAGCACTTCGGCATCACCGAGGACGCCTTGCTGACGGCGATCACGTAAAACGGGACCAGGTCCCGTTACTTGATCTCTTCCGCGGTCGTCACCTGGAACCGCCGGATCTTGCCGTAGGTCGCCAGACCCTGGATCGCCGTGACGTCGCCGCCGATGCGCCCGAGCTGGTCGCCGCCCTCGTGCCACTCCCACATGAGCGTCGGCACGAGGATCGGGAGACCCTCGAGCGCGTCGTAGTCCACACGGATGTACGAACGGCCCTGCGACCGGCGTTCGAAGCGCAGTTCCGTGCGGCGCACGCGGCCGTCGGCCTGGTCGATCCACACGCGCCCGTAGACGAAGATGTCTCCGCCTTTCGGCGTGCCGATGAGCGTCGGGACCGTCTTCTCCTGGTAGCCGAGCACGCGGCACACGCGACCGTCGATGGTCTCGTCCTTCCCGCGCTTGAACTGGAAGCGGGCCTGATTCTGCCGCCGGAGCAGCGACAGCGTGACGGTGGGCAGGTTGAGTTCGCGCCGGAGGTCGCCCAGGTTGTAGCGCGCGCTCTCCATGTTGATCCGGCGGAACTGGCTCGTCGCGGTCCGCGCCTTTCGACAGCAGCAGGTCGCGCACGCGGTCGGTGCGGTCGCCTCACCGGCGAGCCGTCCACCTCGGCCACGTCGCGGTAGCTGAGCCAGGCGCCGCCCGGGAGCTGCACCATCACCACGTCCGACAGCAGCTGGCGGCGCGCGATGATGGGGCCGCCCTGCTTCGCTTGCTCGCCGGGCTCGCGCCACGTCAGCGCCGGCTCTCCCTGGGGGCCGCTCGGGTTGCCGCGCCACGGGTGGATGATCTGGACGTAGCGCTCCTCGGCCACCACCGCCGCGATCTCCCGCTCGAACAGCTCCGCGTAATCCGCCAGCCGGTCGGCCATGTCGCCAGGGTCGACACCCACCGGCTCAGGCGGAGGAACTGGCGCCGCTGCCGCGGCCGGGGCTGGTGCCGGGCCAGGGACCGGAGCGGCGGCGGCGTTCGGATCGACGCGGAAGTACTTCCTCGCCCGCACGAGACCGCCCCAACCGACGTCCCGCACCTTGACCGAAATCTCGTGCTCCTTGCCGTCGCGATCCGCCGGCTGCGTTTCGAACACGAGCACGTAGCCGGCCGACAGCTCCTGCTCGAGCCGGCCGAAGCCAACCTCGCCCGACGTCGGCGTGAGGGCGAGGCCGCCGGTCGTGCCGGCGAGCTGGTAGGCGGCCGACGCCGTCTGGTCGATGTCTTCCGGCATCGCGCGCATCTGGTCGGTGCGGGCCCGGTACGACGGGTCCGGGACCTGCAGGGCGTGGATCGTGACGCGTGCGAGGCCGGCCCGCCTGCCGAGCGCCGCCACATCGCGGATATTCTCGCTCGTCGTGACCGGACCGCCGGTGATGAGCACCAGGTGCTTCGGGCCGTCGACCTTGCCGAGCGCGTCGACAAGCGGACCGAGCGGCGCGATGGCCGCGTCGGCGCGCTGGCGGGCGTCCATGGCGGTCTGCCTGGCCTGCGCCGCCACCTCGGCCGGACAGGTCGGCGGCTGCCTGTCGCACTCGCGCGCGACAATCGACGCCAGCACCTCCTGGCCGCCAGGCGCCTCGGTCCGGATCGCCTCGTCGCGGCCGACCATCCACGGTCCGTACACGGCCCTGTAGGTGCCCACCGCCCGGCGGAGCCGCCTCTTGATCTCCTCGCGGTCTTCGCCGAACTTCAAAGAGGTACTCGAGTCGGGCAGCGTCCAGAGCGCCACGCCGTCGCCCGGCGGCAGGCCGTCGATGAACTTCGCGGCCGCCTGCAGCATCTGCTGGCCTTCGCCGGCATAGAGGTGATCGCGATCGACGACCAGCACGAACCGGCGGCGGGCCGCGGTATCCACCGCCGGCGCGGGCGCATCTTCGGGCCTGGCGTCGATGGCGTCGGGCGGGAGCGCACGCGAGGCCTCCACGCGCCGCACAGACACGATCGGCCGCGGCGCGCCGTCCACGAGCAGCGTGAAGTCCCCGGCGTTCAGCGAGGCCACCGGCTCGCCGCCGCGCGAAAGGACCGTGACGTCGACGGTGACGAGATCGACGCCCGACCTGAACGTGGGCGCCTGCTGCGCGGGTGCCTGCGCCGGCGTCTGCGGCACGGGCGCCTGGCCGGCGATTGTCATGACGGCCGCGAAGCGGCCGTCGTCGATACTGCGAAACCGGGTCATGCCTGTCTCCACGGGCGGAATCGGGCTCGACTCGGCCCGCCTCGCACCTCGGTCCGAGCCATCCCGGTGCGCTGGCGATCACGACGGCTGCCCTCGCTGGCTCGAATACCGGCGGCAGGCGGCGCTTGTGCTCACTCGCGCGGACGAGCCGCTCGATCTTCATCACCGTCGCCGGCGCCACGGCGTCGGGTCCCCTGAGCAGGTAGTCTTCCAGTTCGGCGTAGGTGAATCCCATCTCGCCTTCGTCGGTCTGGCCGATCCACAGTCCCGCGCTGGGCGGCTTCTCGATCACCCGCGCCGGCACGCCGAGCTCGCGCGCCAGGGCCCGCACCTCGCTCTTCACGAGCGCCCCGAGCGGCAGCAGGTCCACGCCGCCGTCGCCGTACTTGGTGTAATAGCCGATGGCGATCTCGGTGCGGTTGCCTGTGCCCGCCACCAGATAGTTGAGCCGGTTGGCCACGTAGTACAGCGTCGCCATGCGCATCCGCGGCTTGAGATTGGCATGGGCGAGGCGCGCCGCGTTCTCATCGGCCGACGCCTCGTCCGGAGGCCACGTCCCGAGCGCCTGCTGCGCCTGCACGAGGAGCGCGTCGACCGGGCGCGTGAGATCGATGGTCATCACCGGGAGGCCGAACGTGTCCGCGACGAGCTGCGCGTCTTCCGCGTCCCGGGGATCGCTCAGCGCCGGCATGATGACCGTCATCACGCCGTCGGGCATCGCCATCTGGGCGACGCGCGCGACGACGGCGGAGTCGATGCCGCCGCTCAGGCCCAGGACGATGCCGCGCGCGCCCGCCTCGTGAACGCGCGCCCGCAGCCACTCCGCCATCGAGGATGCCAATGCACGCATGGAATGACTATAGCGCAGGCACCGGGATTCGGGATTCGGGATTCGGAACTCGACTGGAGGTCGAGGCTTCCGCCTCCGGCGAAGCGCTTCGGCGGACGCGCCGTAGCCTCGGCAAGGCGGTCAGCCTCGACGTGTCGGCGTGGCCGCCGCGTTGACGATTTCTTCCGCCGCCGGCGATTCGGGCCAGAGCATCGGAGGCGCCGCGGTGTAGTCCGCGTGCGCGAGCGACCGCTGGAAGAGCGCGGTCTGCGAGGCGAAGAACGCCAGCTTGAACGCCAGCCGGGCCAGCAGGAAGAGGTTCGCCGCCGCGATCGCCGCAGGTCCCGCCGCGCCGGCCTCCGGCGTGAAAGGGAAGGCGATCGCATACACGCCCAGGAGGACACCGAACGCCGCCGCGTTCACGACGTAGAGGCCGCCCGCCTTCAGCGGGTGGCCGGACGACGAACCGCCAGCCCGCCAGGCACGCGCCCAGCATGCTGCGGCGGTCCTCGACGACGGCGCGGATGCGGGCGTAGTCGACCACCGCGCTCCAGAATGCCGCCACGGCGAGGAAGGCGGCATAGAGGGGGAACACCAGGAGAGGGACGTCCCCGGTCACCGGCTGCCGCGTCGCTGGTCACCCATCGATAGGACGGCAGAAAGATCAACGGATGGACCAGGCCGAAGAGCAGGGCGTACCCGGCCGAGGCGACGACGCCGAGGCGCAGAAAACGGAAGAAGAACACGCCGCTCGCGCCGAAGAAGGCCTGCGCGCGGATCGGGCGCCGCCGGGCGTACCGGTCGAGGATGCCGCCGAGCAGGAACGTCCACACGAGCAGTGTCGTGGCCGCCGCCGCCACGAGCTCGACCGGCAGCGTCCCGTCGGCGAGGAAGCCGCGCACGCCGACGACGAACCGGTCCGCGCCGAGGAGCGTGGGCGTGAAGGTGCGGTCGAAACCGCCCGCGAGGGCGTCGGACGCATCCGTGCGGCTGAGCGCAGGCGCGCGGACCGACTGGTCCAGGAGTCGGCCGGCCGGAAACGCGACGAGCCACGTGACGGCGAAGACGCCGAGAAGGATGGCCGGCGCGCGGAGCACCCGGCCCCACCCGTCCGCGAACGCTGCGAAGACTCTTGCCATGGCGTATCCTGCGTTGCCGGAGGAATCGTAGCATACCGTGCGCGCGCCACTTGACGCCGCCGCGCCCAGGGCGTAGAACGGCTGCAGGAGCCAATGGTGACGACGGTGACGGCTGAGGCCCCGGTGCGGACGTGCGACTGCGGCGGGTGGACCGACACGTGGTTCGCGCGGCACGGCGCGGTGTTCCACATCGCCGTGAATCCGGGCGTGCGCGTGGTGGTGCGGAGCAGCGTCGCGCGCCCGGGCCCGCCCGCCCCCGTCCTGCTCCGCGCGGAGAACTACGGCGACCGCTACGCCTTCCTTCCCGGCACGCGGCCGTGGGTGCGCCACGCGCTGCTCGAGGCCGCCATTGAATCGGTGGGCGTTCCGCCCGGAATGGCCGTGGAGGTGTCGGTGGCGTCGGCCGTCCCGCCAGGCGCGTCGACCGGCACGTCGGCGGCGGTGTGCGTGGCGCTGGTGGGCGCGCTCCAGGCGCTGTGGGGAAGGAGCGCGGACCCTGACGCTGTCGCCGGGCCGCGCATGCCGTTGAGGTCGACCGCCTGGGCCGGCAGTCCGGCCTGCAGGATCAGATCGCGGCCGCGCACGGCGGCATCAACTACGTCGAGATCCCCGAGTACCCGGAGGCCGTCTGCCGGCCCGTCGAGGCATCCGACGCGGTGCGCGGCGCTCTCGGGCAGCGGCTGCTGCTCGTGTACCTCGGCCGAACGCACAGCTCGACGGCGATTCACGAGGAGGTGATCCGCGGCCTGGACGGCTCGGATCCGGCCGGGCTCGCCGCGCTCGACGACTTGCGCCGGGCCGCCGCCGCCGCGCGAGACGCGGTGGAGGCCGGAGACCTCGCGGCGCTTGGCGCGGCCATGCAGGCGAACACCGAAGGCCAGCGGCGCCTGCACCCGTCGCTTGTCGGCGCCGACGCGCAGCGCGTGATCGCGGCCGTCGCCGCGCGGGGCGCGCTCGGGTGGAAGGTGAACGGCGCCGGCGGCGAGGGCGGATCGCTGGCCGTCCTGTGCCCGCCAGGGGAGGCGGCGCGGGCGGCCATCGAGGCGGCCATCGCGCAGGCCTCGAGCGGACTGCCGGGTGCTTCCGACGTCGATCGCGACCGCGGGCCTGAGCATCGCCGTCGGCGAGTCATCGGGCGGCGAGGCGTGGGCATGAGCGCGATCGCGTGCGCACCCCGCCGATGGCTCCGGCTCGCGGCGCCGGCCGCCGTGCTGCTGACGGCGCTCGGCTGCTCGGGGACGCCCGTGTCGCCCTCGCCCGCCCTGGCCGGGCAGTACGGGCTCGTGCCGGGCGATTACACGCTCACGCTGTACGTGCCCCATGGCGAAGCCGGCAAGCACGTCATCTGCGTCGACGACAACGACGTGCCGGACACCGCGTCGATCCCGGTGACGCTGGCGCTGCTCGACGGCATCTACCGGGTGACGCCCGTCGGCGACGCCAACCTCCGGTTCCAGCTCCTGCTCCAGATGTCCGGCGCCGACGACGATCTACGGCCCGGTCCTGGGACAGGCGCGCGACCCGGTCTCGGGCGTCGTGGTCACGATCTCGCCGCCCATCGACCCCAATTACCCCACGCAGGGCGATGCCATGCTGTCGGGCCTGCTGGCGTCGAGGAACTTCGCGGCGGGAGGGATCAACGGGAGCGTGCAGTTCTCGCTGGACGGCCCGGCGCGCTGGTGCACCGCGAACAACTGGATTCTCAGGCCGCGGTAGACGGGGCAGGAGCTGGGACTCGGTGGGCTGGACGTCACTTCGCAGCGACAGCCCCTGACTAGCGCCTAGCCCTAGCCCCTACTGAACCCGCACCATCCCCACGTCGATCGCCTGCGCGCCCTCTTTCTGCCGGCAGTGGACGGCGATGACGTTCCGCCCCTGCTTCAACGCCCTGGCGGCGTCGGCCGCGACCGGCACCATCACGTAGCCGGTCGAGTGCTTCGGCACGCTCGCCGCTTCGACGCCGTTGATGAAGATCGTGGCGTCTTCGTCGTGGGCGAGGACGAAGTAGAGTCCCTCTGCGCCTCCGCCCGCCCAGTCGAACGACTGGCGCATCCATATCTGCGGAGTTGTCCAGGGCGTACGCGCAGGAACGCCTTCGGGCTTGCCGCCGACGAACGGGGCGGCGCCGGTCTGCCACGCGCCGTCGTCGAACTCGGGCGCCCGCCACGACGCGGCGGGTTCGTCGGTGACGTAACGCCAGGATCGCCCTTCCAGTTCGGATGTCGGCAGCACGGTCCTCACCAGGGGAAGGTCGCTGTAGAGCGTCCGGTGAATGGCCGCGAGCGTGGCCTGAGGGATCTTGACGACCTCACGGTCGTAGGTCATCAGGCCGTTGGTCTCGATCTCGACGTCGGTGGTCTGCGTGTAGATCGCCGCGCTGAGTCCCCTGGCGACGAGCAGCCGGAGCTGGGCGAGCAGGTTCTGGTAGGCCTGCTGGAGTTCGGCGGGGCTCTTGAAGCTCACGTAGCCCCAGTTCTTCTCGTCCTGCCAGGTGTGACCCCGCGTCGGCAGGCCGAGGCCGCCGAACTCGCCGAGCACCGCGGCGCGCCCGCGCTCGAGGGCCGGCATCGACGGCCCGGGGTATTGGTGCACGTCTGCGACGTGGCCCGCACCCGCGTCGGCCCAGCCGGAGGTGTTGTTCACGAGGCGGGTCGGGTCGTAGCGGGCCGTCCACTCGGCCACCTCGCGCGTGCCGGCCGCGTCGGGCTGCCCCCACCCCTCGTTGAACGGCACCCACATGACGATGGAAGGGTGGTTGTAGCGGGCGTCAATCAGGCGCTGCCACTCGCTGGAGAAGTTCTTCCGCGCGTCCGGCGTGTCGTTGCCGCCGCTCGGCATGTCCTGCCACACGAGGAGGCCGAGCTTGTCTGCCCAGTAGTACCAGCGGTCCGGCTCGATCTTGATGTGCTTCCGCGCGAGGTTCATGCCGAAGCCCAGGGTCGAGGCGATGTCGAATCGCATCGCTTCGTCGGTGGGCGGCGTGTGGAGGCCGTCCGGCCAGAACCCCTGGTCGAGGAAGCCGAACTGGAACAGCGGCTTCCCGTTGATCAGCAGCCGGGCGGCGCCGTCGCTGCCGGGGCCGAGCGAGATCTTGCGCAGGCCGAAGTAGCTCGTCGCTTCGTCGATCACCGCGCCGTTGCGCACCAGCGCGACCTTCAGGTCGTAGAGGAACGGATCGCCGGGGGCCCAGAGGTGCGGCCGCGGGATCGTGAGGCGCAGCGGCGCGGAAGCCGGCCCTTCGCCTGACGCCACGGTCTGGCCGCCCGCGAGGGCGGAGGCGCGCAGCGTGTATCCGTCTCCGGGCGCGCAGAGGCGCGATTCGATCGTCATCGTCCCCGCGTCGGCGTCTGGCGTCAGCTTCAGGCGTTCGATGGCCTGATCGGGCAGCGGCTCGAGCCAGACGGTCTGCCAGATGCCCGTCGTCGGCGTATACCAGATGCCGCGGGGTTTGAGCACCTGCTTGCCGCGCGGCTGCGGGCCGGCGTCGGACGGATCCCAGACCGAGACGACGAGCTCCTGCTCGCCGCCTCCCGAGAGCGCATCCGTGATGTCGAACGCGAAGGGATCGTAGCCGCCGGTGTGCGAGCCGACCTTTCTTCCCGTTGACGAGCACCGTCGCGTCCCAGTCCACCGCGTCGAAGCGCAGCCAGACGCGCTTGCCGGCCCAGGCCGCCGGGACGCGGAAGGTGCGCCGGTACCACAGCCGATTGTCGGGGCCGACCGTTCGCCCGACGCCGGAGAGCGACGACTCGGGCGCGAAGGGCACGAGAATGCTGCCGTCGAAGGTGGCCCCGGGATTCTCCGCGTCCTTCGGGCGGATGGCGTACTGCCAGAGCCCGTTGAGGTTGAGCCAGGCCGAGCGCACCAGTTGCGGGCGCGGGTACTCCGGCAGCGGGCCCGCCGGCGACACGTCGCGCGCGAAGCGCGAGAGCAGACGCCCTTCGACGGGCTTCCAGCCGGCCGCCTGGCGATCCTGGGTGGCGACGGCCGCGGCAGCGGCCACGACCAACACGAGCAGCACCGCGGCCATCTGGCGCGGCGTTCCATGCGAGTCTCGACTGCTGGCGTCATCGTGGGTCTCCTCGGGCGGGCACGCGTATTCTGCTTCAGGGCTGCGCCCGGATGGAAGGACCGTGCCCAGCCCGAATCCCGAATCCCGGTCGGCAGCCTTGCATCCCGTCCGGCGTTTCCGCATGATCAGTCCGCCGGAGCAGCGAGCGCGCCATGCCAGCGAACCTGAGTCCCGAGTACCACCGCGCCGAGGAGCGGCTGCGCGCGGCGAAGACGGCCGGCGAGAAGATCGCCGCGCTCGAGGAGATGCTGCGGGTCATTCCCAAGCACAAGGGCACCGACCACATGCAGGCCGACCTCAAGTCGCGCATCGCGAAGGTGCGGAAGGAGGGCGGCAAGAAGGGCGGCAAAGCGGGGTTCAGCTACATCATCCCCCGCGAAGGCGCCGGCCAGGTGGCGCTGGCCGGGCCGCCCAACAGCGGCAAGTCGTCGCTCGTCCGCGCGCTCACGCACGCGACGCCCGCCGTCGGCGACTATCCGTTCACGACGCGCGAACCCGTCCCCGGCATGATGCCCTTCGAGGACATCGCGTTCCAGCTGGTCGATCTGCCGCCGATCTCCGAGCAGCACGTCGAGCCGTGGGTCTTCGATCTCATCCGCTACGCCGACCTCGTCTGGGTGGTCGTCGACGGCGAGCGGGCCATCGAGGGGTTCGACGAGGCGCGGCGGGTGCTCGAAGCCAGGAACGTGGGGCTCTATCCGGCCGGCACCGAGCCGCGCTACCTCACCGCCGCCGTCCAGAAGAAGGCGCTCGTCGTCGTGACCGGCCTCGACAAGCCCGGCGTCGCGGAGTCCCTGCCGGTGGTCGAGGAGCTGCTGGAGGGGCGCTGGCGCGTGGCCGGCGTCTCGGCCCTCGCCGGCATCGGCGTCGAGGAGCTCGCCCGGCGCACCTTCGACGCGCTCGCGATCATGCGCGTCTACACGAAGCAGCCGGGAAAGCCCCGCGACGGTTCGGCGCCGTTCGCGCTGCCGCTCGGATCGACCGTCGGCGATCTCGCCGAGCGCATCCACAAGGACCTCGAGGGCACGATGACGTTCGCGCGCGTCTGGGGCGCGAGCGCCTTCGACGGTCAGTCAGTCCAGAAGGAGCACGTCCTCGCGGAGGGCGACATCGTCGAAATCCACGAATAGACGCCGAGGTCTGCGTGCGGCCGTCAGTGTGCCGACGCGAGCAGCCGCTCCAGGTAGCGCGACTGGAGCTGGCGGCTGGCGAGCGCCTGCTTGACGGGCGGCAGCTTCAGGATGACGCCGAGGATGGCCGCCATGGCGCGGTGGCTGGCGAGCGCCTGGTGGTCGGCGATGAGGTTCTGGAGCTTGCCGCGCTCGATGGCCATCAGCACGACGCGATGCGTCGAGTCGAGGGGCGTGATGACGCGCTCCGGCCGCTCGCGTCAGCGACAGCGACGGCCTTGTCGCACGCCGCCACGCACACGCCGCAGCCGAGGCATGTCGCGGCATCCAGGTGCGCGCGCTTCTTCTTCGGGTGCTTCGGGTCCTGCGCCGACACGAGCGCCATCGACCCGACCGGGCACGCGTTGACGCACCGCCCGCAGCCGTTGCAGGCCGCCTGATCGACGACGGGGAGGAAGTTCGTCGTGTGGACCGGCCGGAGGCTCCCGAACCGCTGCGCCGCGATCATCGCCTCGCAACAGCAGCCGCAGCAGTTGCAGATGAACGCGACGCTGCGCCGCACGTTCTCGCCGAACTGCACGAGGCGGCGGCCGCGCGCCTCCTGCAGGAGGTCGAGCCCCTCGGCGGCGTCCGCGCGCCGTGCATAACCGTGCTTGATGAGTGATCGCGCCGTGCCGCCGAAGGTCATGCAGATGCCGAGCGGCGCGTCGCAGGCCGTGCCGAGGTGCTGCTTCTTGTGGCGGCAGTAGCACAGCCCGACGCCGATGTCCGGCGATGACGCGATGACGGCGCTGGCCCGCTCGTAGTCGAGCACGTGCAGCGCCTGGTCGCTGGTGAGCACCGGCTCGTGGACGAACGCCCGGCCCAGCTGTGTCGTGCCCGTCGTGAAGAGCTCTTTGATGAAGTCCTCTTCCACCGTCAGGTACTGGTAGAACAGTTCGGCCAGCAGCTTCTGGTCGACGTCGTCCCGCACGCGCATCAGCGAGAACTCGAAGAACCCGGCCATCGGAGGCGGCAGCACGTACCGCTGCTCGTCGCCCTGCTGGAGATCGAGGAGAATGGCCCTCGACGCCAGCGTGTCGAGGATGTCCTGCGCCTCGGCCACCGGCATCTTCCAGGCGGAGGCCGCGCGCGCCGCCGTGAACGGGCGGATCGGCAACTGCGCCACCAGTTCGGCTTCGCGCTCGGTGAAGAGCAGGCCGAGAATGCGGTAGAGGAGATCCGACGGGGGCGCGCCCTGGGGGAACTGGTTCAGCCGGTCGACGAGGTGGGCGTACGCGGACCTGGCGGCGAGGTGCGCCATGACGGCTGCCATTGTCGGCGATCGACGCCGGCGTCCGCAAGCGGGGGACCGGGCGACAGGTCGGGGTCAGACCCGGGTCTGACCCCGACCTGAGGTCAGGACTTCGCCGGGACGCCCTTCGCGCTCTGCTGGTTGTAGACGTTCATCGCCAGGGCGATCATGGAGCCGACGTCGCCGACGTTCGCCGGAAGCACGAGGTTCGTGCTGCCCTGGGCCAGTTGGCCGAACTGCGCGACGTACTGCTCGGCCACACGCAGGCGCACGGCGTCGTGCCCGCCATCCACCGTGATGGACGCGGCCACGCGCTTGATGCCCTCGGCGGTGGCGGTGGCGACCGACAGGATGGCCTCGGCCTGGCCGAGGGCCTCGTTGATCTGCTGCTGCTTGCGCGCTTCCGAGGCCTTGATCACCTGCTGCTTCTCGCCTTCGGCGGTGTTGATGGCCGCGTCGCGCGTGCCCTCGGACTGCAGGATCACCGCGCGCTTCTCCCGCTCGGCGCGCATCTGCTTCTCCATCGCGGCCAGAATGTCGCCCGGGCGGCGTGATGTTCCGGATCTCGTAGCGCAGCACCTTCACGCCCCACGACTCGGACGCCTTGTCCAGTTCGGTGACCACGGACGTATTGATGTTGGTGCGCTCCTCGAAGGTCCGGTCGAGATCGATCTTGCCGATCTCGCTTCGCAGCGTCGTCTGGGCCAGCTGCGAGATGGCGAAGTGATAGTCCCCGATGCCGTACGACGCGCGCTCGGGGTTGAGGACCTTCAGGTACAGGATGCCGTCCACCCCGACCTGCACGTTGTCGCGGGTGATGCAGACCTGCGCCGGGATGTCGCTCGACTGCTCCTTCAGCGTGTGGCGGTACCGGATCACGTCGATGAACGGCACCAGCACGTGGAAGCCGGCGAAGAGCGTGCCCGAATACTTGCCCAGCCGCTCGATGACGAACGCGCTCTGCTGCGGCACGACCACCGCAGTCTTCGCGATGATGATCAGGACGAGTATCGCGAGGATGCCGAAAACGATGACGGCGCCAGTCATAGAGTTACCTCACTCGGGTTCGAGCCAGATGACGAGACCTTCCACGCGCGTCACGCGGCAGCGGTCGCCTGCCGCCACGGCCGCCTGCGAGCCGTTCCGCGCGTTCCACGTGCTGCCGCGGAGCTGAGCCTGGCCGACGCCGCCCGCCGGCATCGCCGACGACGCGACCGCGATCTCGCCGACGAGGCTGTCGACCTCGGGCGAAGGCTTGGTGTGGCGGGCCATGTAGCGCAGCAGCGGGTTGCGGAACAGCAGCAGCGACACCACCGAGAAGACCGAGAAGAGCAGGATCTGGAACCAGAGCGCGCCGGCAAGCCCTACCGCCACCAGGAGAGCGACGACGAGGGCGGCAAGGCCGAAGAAGACGACGAAGAAGCCGCCCGGCGTCAGGATCTCCGCCGCCGCGAGCACGAGTCCGAGCACCGCCCACATCCACCAGTTCATGATCCAGGCCCCTGTCTCCGACCGATGAGCCGCCGCACGCGTGTCGCGCGTATTATGGCCCCTCGACTCTCCCGGCGCCAGCGGGAAACGAGGCGGGAAAGAAGCGGGAACGCAGGCGGCAGGCTGCGTGGCCTCGTTCTGAATACGGGGTTTCCCTGCGCCGGGTTGCGCCGGGCGGTGTCTAAACGTGCTGAATGGGCGAGCGTGCGGCGGCTTGCTGGCTCCTGCGTCCTGTGCGCGTCGGGCCTCCTGGCCTGCGGGCCCCGCCCGGTGCTGGACCCCAGCCCGGGATCGCGCTGACCGCCGATCTCGCCAGGGCGGACGCCCTGGTCCGGCGGGGCTCCTATGCCAGCCTGCAGGACGCCCTCGCCATCTACGAGCGCCTGGCGGCGACCGGAGACGCCCCCGCCGCTGCGCTGCGGGCGATCGATACCGCGCTGCTCCTGGCGCTTCGCGAGCGTGAACTGGGTCTGGCTGGCGGGCGATCCCTCGAGCGCGCCGTCGAACTGGCGAACCGCCAACCGCCGCCGTACGACATCGGCGTCTTCCTGTCCGTGGCCGAGTCGCAGGCGTGGCATGCGGGCGGCGTGTCGAAGGAGCGGCCAGGACGAGCTCGATGCCGTCGCTCCGCGACGATGTTCGAGTCGTGGCCGGCGTGGCGGGCGCAACTCTCATGCCGGCGGCGGAGCAGGACCTGCTGCGGGCGTACTTCCTGCTCGCCCTCGACTGCGCCCGCCGTTCGTACCAGGGCGACGGGACGTGCCGCCGTGGACAGCCTCCCGCCGGCGCGCCGCCGCTGCTGCGCTTCCGCGCCGCCGTCTGCCCGCGTCACTGGTCGACGAGGCGGCCCTCGACGCGCTGGCGAAGAACGACCCCGGGTTCGCCGAGACGCACCTGTTCCTCGGCGAACAGGCCTTCGGCAACCTCACGCTGCGCACGGCCGAGAAGCACCTGGCCGAGGCCGTCAAGGCGATGCCCGAGCCTGCCGCCGGCGTGGCTGCTGCTCGGGCACGTCCACCTGGCGATCGAGGAGCCCGACCTGGCCCGCGACGCGTACCACCGGGTGAACGCTCGCGGTTCCCGGCCAGCGCGAGGCGATGCTCGGCGAGGCCAAGAGCCTCAGCTACCTCGGCCGCGCACGAGGAGGCGATCGCCATCCTCGACGAGATGGAGCGGCTCGGCACCTGGTACATGGGGGACATGTACTACTGGCGCGCGTGGAACCGCCACCGCCTCGCGCAGCACGACGCCGCGAACGACGACGTGCTCGCCGCCGCGGCAGCCGGATGCCGATGGACCCGCAGGTGGACACAGCTCGCCGGCTTCATCGCGCTGGCGCGCCACGAAGTGGAGCGCGCCGAGGGGGAGTTCCGGCTCGCGGTCCAGCACTTCGAAGGCCGCGGCGAGCGGGACTGCGACTCGGGCTACTACCTGGCCAGCACGCTCGTCATGCAGCGCAAGTGGGCCGAGGCCGCGCCGTTCTTCGAGCGCGCCGAGCCCTGCTACGCCCTCGACGAGAAGGCCGTGCGCCAGCGCATCGCCACCATCAGGGCGTCGGACCTGCCGGACGACCGCCAGGACCGGCTGGTGGCGGCCAAGGAGCGCGACATCCTCAAGGTCCAGTTGCAGCAGGCGCGCTCGTGCTACAACGCCGCCGTCGCCCACGCGAACCTCGGCGAGCCCGGGAAAGCGCGTCCGTTCGCCCAGCGGGCCCTGGCGCATCCCGAGATGAAGAGCCTCGCCGAGCAGCTCCTCGCGCGCCTCGGCCCCTCGTGATCCGTCCCCCTCCGGGATAGAATCGAAGGAAGCGGCGTCATATGGCTGACGCCACTCCCGAAGGGCCCATCCTGTGACACGTGCGGTCATCGCCGGCAGCGGCTCGAACATTCCGCCAGTCCGGATCACCAACGACATGCTCGCCACCATCATGGAGACGAGCGACGAGTGGATCCGCGAGCGAAGCGGGGTGGAGGCGCGCCAGTGGGTCGAGCGCGGCACGTCCACGCTCGCCCTCTCGATTCCGGCGGCCCGCCAGGCCATCGAATCGGCCGGCCTGACGCCGGCCGACATCGACATGGTGGTCTACGCGACGATGACCCCCGACTACTACATGCCGGGGAACGGCTGCCTCCTCCAGACCGCGCTCGGCCTGAGGAGCGTGCCCTGTTTCGACATCCGGCAGCAGTGCAGCGGCTTCGTCTACGGTCTGCAGCTCGCCGACGCGCACGTGCGATCGGGCCTGGCGCGGAACGTCCTGCTCGTCGGTGCCGAGGTGCACTCGGCGTTCATGCCGTTCCGCGAGGGCAGCTGGGCCAGGCTCGCCGGCGCGATCGACGCGCCCATCCCGCAGGACGAGTGGGACTTCAACACGCAGACCCGCCACCTGTCGGTGCTCTTCGGCGACGGCGCCGCGGCGGTGGTCGTCCAGGCCTTCGACGGCGAGGGCCGCGGCGTCATCGACCACCTCATCGGCGCGGACGGCACCGACTTCACGCGCCTGTACATCCCGGGCCCCGGCACGCGCAACCGCCCGTACATCGACGCGGCGCTGCTCGAGCGCAACGAACAGTGGCCGCAGATGGACGGGCGCTACGTCTTCAAGATGGCGACCACGAAGATGGCCGAGGCGACGCAGCAGATCCTCGCGCGCAACGGCGTGCGCCCCGACGACCTGTCGCTCGTGCTCATGCACCAGGCCAACCGCCGCATCAACGAGTACGTCCAGAAGCTGCTCGGCCTGCCCGACAGCAAGGTCATCCACAACATCCAGAAGTACGGCAACACGACGGCGGCCACCATTCCGCTCCTGTGGGACGAGGCGTCCCGCACGGGCCGGATCAAGCCCGGGGACCTCGTCCTGACGGTGGCGTTCGGGGCCGGGATGAGCTGGGGCGCGAACCTCCTGAGGGCCTGATCGGGCCTTCCGGGACCCAACGGGCTTGACCATTGAGCGGGAAATACGCCCGCTCGGGCGCTGGATTGCCCGTCCGCCGGATCCTCGTTGGCCACGGCCCCGGCTTCCGCGACAATCTGGTCGCCCTCAGATACCCGCCGGTCCGGCGGCGTGGGACGAGAGTGTCCCGCCGTCAGGACGAGGCAGGAGGATTCCATGCACCCACCGGCCAAGTACGCGGAGAAAGCCATCTCCTGGCTGGCGAATGGTCTCTGGTACGCCATTCAGCCCCTCTACCGCATCGCGCCGAACCCGTCGTTCAAGCCGGCCTGGTCGGACAAGCCGCTGCTGAAGTCGCACGAGAAGTTCCGGCCGCCCCTCGGGGTGCCGCGTGAGGCGACCTCGCTGTGCCCGGTGTGCACGCGCGAGGCGCGCCAGGCCGTCGTGGACAGCAAGGCCACGCCGGATCTGTTCACCAAGCAGCACGCCGGCGAGATTCCCGCGCAGATCATCGAGCGCGACGGCAAGATCTGGATGGTGAAGGACTGCCCGAAGCACGGCCATTACGAGGACGTGCTGTCGACCGACCCGGCGTTCTTCAGGAGGACGGAAGAGCTCTTCATGGGGGCCGACATCCCCGTGCACGCCGCCGACGGCCTCCACGAGCACGGCCTGAGCGCGCTCCAGTACGGCCGCGGCGCGGTGCTGACGGTGGACCTGACCAACCGCTGCAACATGATGTGCGACCCGTGCTTCACCGACGCCAACCAGGTGGGCTTCGTCCACGAGCTCGAGTGGGACGAGATCAAGGGCATCCTGGATCGCGCGGCGGCGAAGAAGCCGCACCGCCAGATGTCCGTGCAGTTCTCGGGCGGCGAGCCGACGATCTCGAAGCACTTCCTGAAGGCCGTGGCGTACTGCATGGAGCTGGGGTTCCGCAGCGTGCAGGCGGCCACCAACGGCATCGAGTTCGCCAAGGACCCCGAGTTCTGCCGCAAGGCGCGCGAGGCCGGGCTGCGCTTCGTCTACCTGCAGTTTGACGGCATCGGCAACGCGGCGAACCAGCACCGGCACGTGCCGAACCTCTTCGACGTGAAGCTGCGCGCCATCGAGAACCTCCACTCGGCCGGCGTCGACATCGTCCCGGTGACGACGATCATCAACGGCATCAACAACGAGCAGGTCGGGCGCATCGTCGAGTTCGCCCTCGACAACCCGAAGAAGATCTCGTTCCTGTCGTTCCAGCCCGTGTCGTTCACGGGCCGCGACGAGGAGATCTCGGACGAGCGGCGGGCCGCGCAGCGCTACACGCTGGCGGACCTCGCGCACGACATCAAGCGGCAGACCGGCATCGGCGAGCCGCTGCGCGACTGGTTCCCGATCTCGATGATGACGACCTTCGCCGACTCGGCGGACCTGCTGCACGGGACGACCTACGAGTGGGGCCAGCTCAACTGCGGGTGCCACCCCGACTGCGGCGTGGGCATGGCCGTCATGATCGACAAGGAAACCAAGGAACGGGCGGCGGTGTCGTCGTTCCTCGACGGCTGGCAGCTCGTGAAGGACCTGGCCGTCGTCAACGACGCCGCGCGCGGAAAGCGGCTGTCGCAGTTCGGCATGGCCGTGGCGCTCCTGCGGAACTACGACTCGTTCAACACGCCGTCACGCTTCCGGCTGACCGACCTGTTGAAGAAGTTCGACAAGGCGTTCGGGGCCACCGGGCGCAATTACGGGCACGTCGGCAAGGGCCGGACGCTCGACGACGTCGCAGAAGCGGCGCGAGCGACAGCTGGATGTTCCTCTTCGTCGCCGGCATGTGGTTCCAGGACCTCTGGACCTACGACTTCCGGCGCGCGCACCAGTGCAGCATTCCCTACGGCACGCAGGAAGGCGAGATCTCGTTCTGCGCCTACAACACCGGCGTCGGCTGGCGGCAGATCGTCGAGAAGCGGCACCAGACGGCCACCCTGGCGCAGTGGTACGACAAGGAGGGCCGGCACCAGATCTACACGGGCGGGCACTCGGTTCCGCTGTCGACGACCGAGCACTCGCTGGTCGTGACTCAGGACGCGCTCTCGGCCGGGCAGCAGCACGACCTCGAACTGGCGGGCGTGGCGAAGACGGCGCGAGAAGAGAAGCTCCGCGCGAAAGAGCACGTGAGCACGCGAAGATAGAAGACAGTAGTCAGTAGCAGAAGACAGTAGCCAGTAGCCAGAAGTCAGAAGCCAGAAGCAAGAAGTCAGAAGACGCACAAGCACGGGCCGGTCGGGGAGCTTCCCCAACCGGCCCGTTCGTTTCGAATCCCGAGCTGCCCGAGTCCCGAGCCCCGAGCCCCGAGCCCCTACTTCGCCGGCCGCCCTGCCACCGGCACCGTGAGCGTCTTGCGCGGCAGCTTCTCGTCGCGGTTCGCGGCGAAATACGCGAAGCCGGCCGCGATGGTGGCCATCTTCTGGATGTCGCCCGGCTGGAGCCGCTCGTAGTAGTCCAGGTTCGTGTGGTGCGTCATCGTGCTGTACTCCACCTCGTCCTGGATGAACTGGAAGCCCGGCAGGCCCACCGCGTCGAAGGCCTGGTGGTCGGTGCCCCCGGTGTTCCGGATGGTCATCGTCGTCATGCCGAGGCTGCGGAACGGCTCCATCCACTCCCGGAAGATCGGCGCGACGGCGTCGTTGCCCTGGAGGTAGATGCCGCGGAGCGCGCCGGTGCCGTTGTCGATGTTGAAGTACACCGAGAACTTCTCGTAGTCCGGCTTCAGCTCGAGCGGACCCTGGGGGCCGAAGCCTCCGCGGCCTCCCGCAGGCGGGCCGGCCTGCGCGGGCTGCGCGGCCGGCGCTCCGGGCGCGGCCGGCGCGGGCTGGCGGCTGGCGAAGTGCTGGGCCACGTACTCCCGCGAGCCGAGCAACCCCTGCTCCTCGCCGCCCCACAGGCCGATGCGGACCGTCCGGCGCAGCTTCACGCCGGACGCCTTGAGGATGCGCATCGCTTCCATCATCGCCGCCACGCCGACGCCGTTGTCGGCCGCGCCGGTGGCCGCGTGCCAGGTGTCGAAGTGGCCGCCGAGCATGACGATCTCGTCGGCCTTGTCCGTGCCGGGGAGTTCGCCGACGATGTTGAAGACCGGCGGGTTGGGGTGGAACGTGTTCCTGATGTCGGCCTCGATGGTCACCGGGATGTTCTTGGCGAGCATGCGGGCGATGCGCCCGTAGTGCTCGGCGGCGATCGCGATCGCGGGCAGCGTCGTGGCCGGGTCGGCCGCGCGGTTGCCGCCGACGGTGTAGATCCCGTGGCCGCGCGGCGCCGTCGTGAACGTGCCGAGCACGCCTTCGGCCTTGAAGAACGCCGCGCGCGCCGCCATCGGCGCCTGCGCCGCCGCGGCCGCCGGCTGGCGGACCGGCGGGGCGCCTGGCGCGCCAGGGCCTCCGGCGCGGCCGCCGGGCGGCGTCACGCCGAACTCCGGCTGCGGGGCCGGCCACGCCTCGAGCGCCGCCAGTTCCTCGGCGGTGTGGCGCGTGGCCTGCGGCTTCCAGTAGGCCGCCACGTCAGGCGCGGCCTGCGTCAGCACCCACTTGCCCTTCAGCTTGCCCTTGTAGGCCGCAAGATCGGCCTCGGTCGTGGCCGTCACCAGCACCACCTCGCCGCTCACGAGCCCCTCCGTGCCGGGCGTCCACGCCGTCGGCGTCCCCGGGATCGGGAACTTCTCGGGGGCCACGGCGGCGAGATAGAACTTGTCGTTCGTCCACCCGCGCTCGAACCCGTTGCGGTTCACCCACGGCTCGATCTTCACGTTGACCAGGCCGTACTCCTTCAGCTTCGCGACGGTCCACTCGGCCGCCTTCTGCGACATCGGCGACCCGGTCAGCCGCGGCGCGTACACGTCGGTGAGCCAGCTCGCCAGGTCCATCACCTGCGAGCGCTGCAGGCCCTCGGCCTTGATCTTGTTGATGTCGACGTAATTGATGGGCTCGCTGCCGGCCTTCAGGACCGGGGCGGCCAGGACGGCGGCCGCTGCGATGGCGCAGAACAGGCCGGCGACGACACGCGTGCTTCTCATGCGGGCAACTCCTCGAGACTCAAGGGCAGGGGAAGCGACTGGATCTCTTGTTTCTAGCACGCGCGCGGGAGGCGGAGACAAGCGTCGCGGCATGTACCGACCGCTCCCCACGCCGCTGCCGCCCGATGGCGGACGTGCTGAAGTCGAGTCGTGCCTGACGTCGCCCCGGCGGATCCTGGCGGGATTCTTCATGGTGTGACCAGCGCGCGAGCGCGGCGCCCCATGCCTGACATGGGACGCCGCGCGATCCTCGATTCCGACCGGAGAGGTCCGGCCTGTCTGCCTACTTTGCGGCGTCCAGCTTCTTCGCGGCTTCGGCGCCCGCCGTGGCCGTCTCGGCCTTCACGCCGGCGCCCATCTCCTTCACGTCCACCGTGACCTTGAGGATCTTGCCGGTGAACTTGTTGTCGTACGCCTTGTAGTCTTCCGTCACCGGCGTCGCATCGTCTTCACCAACGTCGGCGGTCTCATCGGCGGAGAAGATCATCGGCTGCGTGCGCTCGATCCGCCCTTCGGCGACCTTCTTGTCGTTCACGAAGATCGTCGCCAGGCCGCCCTTGCCCAGGCCGCCGCCGTCGTAGGCGAATTCGAGGCGGACGGTCGACTTGCCCGCCGGGAGCGCCTGCGGCGACGCCACCGTGGAGCGCTCGAGGCCGATGAAGTTGTAGACGTAGACCGGCTTGCCGGCCTTCATGTAGAGGCTCCAGCCGCCGAACCGCCCGCCTTGCGCGAGGATGACGCCGTTCGGCGCCGCCCGCCGGGTTCTCCACGTCGGCCGTGATCGTCAGCGAGCGGTTCTTCACGTTGAGGAACACGTTCTCCGACATCCCCTTCATGCCCGCGTGGAGCGTGAGCGACGTGCGGTCGCCCATCAGGTCGGGCCGACCCGCCAGTTTCGCGTTGACGCGCTCGACGACGCGGTCGTCGATCGGCAGCGCGCGGTGGGCCACCGCCTCCTTCGTGAAGAGGTCCTGCATCTCCTTCAGCTTCGCCGGGTTCTGGGTGGCGAGGTCGTTGGCGAGGCTGAAGTCGTTACGCGTGTCGTACAGTTCCCAGATGTCGTCGAGAAGCGCCCGGCGCGGCGCCATCTCCCACGGCGCCCGATGCAGCGTCCCCGCGAACCATCCGTCGGCGTAGATGGCGCGGTTGCCGAACATCTCGAAGTACTGGATCTTGTGACGACTCTCCGCCTTGGGCGCGTCGAACGTGTACATCATGCTCACGCCCTCGATGGGCGCCTGCGCGGTGCCATTCACGCTCTTCGGCTCGGGGAGGCTGGCCGCCTCGAGCACCGTCGGCGCCACGTCGATCACGTGGTGGAACTGCGAGCGCACCTCGCCCTTGGCCTTGACCCGCTTCGGCCAGTACACGACCATGCCGTTGCGCGTACCGCCGAAGTTCGACGCGACCTGCTTGGTCCACATGAACGGCGCGTCCCCGGCGACCGCCCAGCCCGCGGCCATGTGCGGGTAGGTGGTCGGCCCGCCCCATTCGTCGTACTTCTTGAGCATGTCCGCGACGGTTTCCTGGACGCCGTTGAAGTACGTCATCTCGCTGAACATGCCGTTCATGCCGCCCTCGGCGCTCGTCCCGTTGTCGCCGAGGATGTAGAAGACGAGCGTGTTGTCGAGCTGGCCGGTCTCCCCGATGGCGTCGATGAGCCGCCCGATTTCGGCGTCGGTGTACTCGCCAAAGCCCGCGTACACCTCCATCTGGCGCGCGAAGAGTCTTCTTCTCGTCGGCCGAGAGCGCCGTCCAGTCCTTGATCGCGTCGGGCTTGGCGGCCAGTTTCGTTCCGGCCGGCACCACGCCGAGCTTGATCTGGCGGGCGAGCGTCTCCTCGCGCATCGCGTCCCAGCCGCTGTCGAACTTGCCCTTGTACTTCGCGATCCACGCCTTCGGCACGTGATGCGGGGCGTGCGTGGCGCCCGGCGCGAAGTACATGAAGAACGGCTTGTCCGGCGTCAGCGCCTTCTGGAACTGCATCCAGGCAATCGCCTTGTCCGTCATGTCGGTCATGAAGTGGTAGTTCGGATCGCGCGGGATCTCGACCGGGTTCATGCCGTGATAGAGGTACGGCGCCCACTGGTTGGTCTCGCCCCCGAAGAAGCCGTAGAACTCGTCGAACCCGGAGCGCGTCGGCCAGCGGTCGGTCGGCCCGGAGGGGCTGACCTCCCAGGGCGCGGTCTCGTGGTTCTTGCCGAAGAAGCCCGTGCTGTAGCCGTTCAGCCGCAGCATCTCGGCGAGCGGCGCCACGTTGTTCGGGCGCTGCCCCGTGTTGCCCGGGAACGCCGTGGCCGTCTCGGTGATCCCGCCCATGTTGTTCATGTGGTGGTTGCGGCCGCTCAGGAGCGCCGTCCGCGTCGGCGAGCAGACCGCCGTCGTGTGGAACTGGTTGTAGCGCAGCCCGCTCGGCGGCCAGACGCTCGACGGTCGGCATGTGGATGGGCCCGCCGAACCCGCTGGGCATGCCGAAGCCCATGTCGTCGATGAGCACGATCAGCACGTTCGGCGCCCCGTCGGGGGCCTTCACCTCGAAGCGCGGCGGCGGCGTGGCCTTCCGGGCATCGAGTTCCGTCTCGTGCGGGTAGTTCGGTTCCTGCAATCGGCAGGACCGTGCGGTCCATCGCCGCAGTCCCGGCGGCCGCCGGCTTCGGAGCCTCCGGCTTCGGCCCGGAACAGGCCGCCGTTGCCAGCAACGCTCCAGCTGCCGCGGCAGCCAGCCATCTGTTGTGTCTCATCGTCACGCTCCTCATGTCAGTCCTTGCTTGCGGGTGCCTGGGCCGTCTCTTTTCGCGACACCGGCCGGGTCGAGTGATCAGGGCTTGTAGTTGGTCATGCCCGGGTCCGAGATGGTGAATGGGATGACGTGAGCCTCGAGTCAGTGTGCCACAAACGGCCGGGCGATACCGCTGCGACCACGACTGACGCGTGCAGGGTTGACCCAGGCTCCCAGAGTCACGCGCAACTCACTCAGCGGAGCACGCGACACGCCAGCCACGAGCGCTGGAGCACGGCGGCGAGGATCATCGCCACCCAGACCCAGGCGAGCCATCCCAGTTCGCCGGGAAAGACGACCCACAGCACGTACATCACCGTGGTCTCGCCCGCCTCGGCCATCCCGGCGGTGAACTGGAATGTTCGGTTCGTGTCGCTGACACGCCGGCCGGCCGCGACTGCGGCGTTCGAGAGTGCGAGGGTCGTCGTGATCGCGAGCGCGTAGCCCGCCAGGATGACTGACCACACGACACCGCGTTCCGGATGTGCCACGGCGAACCCAAGCAGCATCGCCGAATACGCCGTCATGTCCAGCGTGATGTCCAGGTACCCACCGAAGGCCGAGGAACTCCCGGTTTCTCGCGCAAGGATGCCATCCAGCCCGTCGCCCAACCGGCTTGCCAACCACACGGCCATGCCCACCCAGGGGAAACCTGTGGCCACGAGCACGGCGGCGACCAGCGATGCGCCGCACGCCATCACGCTGACGGCATTCGGGGTGACTCCTGCCCGAGCCAGCAGCCGGGCTACAGGCCTTACGACGCGCGGCAGGAGTTGGCGGACGCGTTCATCAAACATGGTGGATTCCGGCCGTGAACGGGCTGGGTCGCTCTTCTACTAAAATATGGCTCGATAGGAGTTTCTAGACGCTGTATCTCCGGATGAATCGCCGATCGATCCGATCTTTCCACGCCCACACCCAGCGCCCCTGCCACGACAACCCGGCGTAGGAGGCGACGGCATGGCGGCCTCCAGTCGAGATTAACGACAGGAAACGCCGCTGCGCCCGATAGGGCAGCAGCGTGTCGCCCGCCAGGAATCGCCCGAGGTTGTCCGCGAGCAACGGGCCCTGGCGAACAGCGAAGACGCCGGCCTTCGGCAGCGGTCCGCTGACCATCGTCGCGACGTCGCCGGCGGCGAACACCGAGGGGTGGGAGGGTGACTGCAGGTGATCGTTCACGGCGACGAATCCGCGATCGTCGCACTTCAGACCGCTCGGCCTGATCCACGCGGGGGCCGACGCGCCGGTGGCCCACACGACGAGGTCCGCCGGCACGGGCTCTCCTGATGTGCAGGCGATCTTACCGGGGAGGACGCGCGTGACGCGGCCCCTGCGCACGAGCGTGACCCGGTGCGCGACCAGCGCACGCTCCATCAGGAGGCGCACCCGACGTGCGTAGGTCGGCAGGAAGCCATCGGCCACGAGCGAAATCGCGGGCTCCTGCCTCGCGTCGGACGCCTGGCAGCGATGCCGCATCGCCAGCGCGAGTCTGATGCCGCCTGCCCCGCCCCCGACCACCGCGATGCGGAGTCGAGCCCATGATCGTGCATCGCACTGCGCCGCGACGCTGCGCCACGCGTCCAGGATAGCGGGCACTGGCTGACCGGCACCGCATGCTCCGACGCACCCGGCACCGAACGGACATCCGTGTCGACCCCACGTCGAGCGACAACGCGTCGAAGGCGAACGCCTGGCCGTTCGCGCATCGCACCTGACGGTTATCCGGATCGATCCCGCACAATCGCGTCATCACGAACTCGGCACCGGGCGCGACGGCAATGCCGCCGCAGATCGATGTGGCAGTCGTCCCGCGTGTAGTGGCCGGCGATGAGACCCGGCAGCATGCCGCTGTAGGCCGTGTGCGCGTCGGGACTGATCAGCATGAGCCGAAGTCCTCGGCTGGGTCAGCCCGAAACGCCGAAGGACCTCGACATGCGCGTGGCCGCCGCCGGCGAGGACTACTGTTGACATGGCTCGTCGACGTGGCCTGGATGCACGAGACGTCTTTGTACACCGGGCGGTAGATTGACAGGTCCGGGCGGGCGTCGCCAGCGACACCACGATGCCCGTCGCAAAGATGAGCGGAATGCCGTACATCGCCCACGGCCAGGTGTAGCCGCCCGATTCGCCCACGACCAGGAACGCCCCGATGCCCCACACCACGCCCACGATCACGCTGGCCCAGGCGCCGGCCGTCGTCGCACGCCGCCAGTGGAACCCGGCCAGCAGCGCGAAGGACAGCGCCGCCACCGGAATGTTGGCGAGAATCAGCCGGTTCAGGATGTCGTCCACGAGGAACACCGCGCCCAGCCAGTGCAGGAGCGCGAAGCCCAGGATCGACCAGGCGCTGCACGCGCACGTGCCGTGCGTCCTGCCAGCCGAAGTCCGCCGCCACCATCGCGGCCATGGCCGTCCACACGCCCGCCAGCGTCGTCAGCGCCGCGGCGAAGAGCAGCCCGAACCCGGCGCCCCGAAGACCCGCCGGCAGCCAGGTGTTCAGCATCGCGGGCACGGCCGTCTGCGGGTCTGCCAGCGGTGGGTGCACGACGCGCAGGTGCGAGGCCGCGAGGGTCAGGCCGCCGTAGAGGACGAAGACCAGGGCGGCGGCCCAGGCCACGGCACGGAAGGCGGTGCGCTCGTCGCGGGCGGCGAAGATCTTCTGGCCGTACCACGGCGCCGCGATGTACGTGAAGCAGGTGAGGACGATGAGCGTCAGGACGAACCGGAACGGCAGGGCCGGGTGCGTCCACTGCGCCACGGGGTCGACCCACGAGCTGACGAGGCGTCGAAGGCACTGGCGAGCCCGCCGCGCCCGCGCTGGCCCACGCGCCCACGACCAGGAGCACGCGGCACCAGCACCAGGGTCAGCACGAAGCTGACGACGTCGCTTCGGACCACCGAGACGAGCCCCCCGGGCAGCGCCAGGCCAGCACGACGAGCGTGAGGACCGCGCTCAGTGACGGCGGGCGGCGACGTGCGGCACGAAGGGCGCGAACAGCAGCGTCGAGCGACTTCACGTAGGTGGCGCTGAATCCCGTCATCGCGACAACAGGAGCACCGAGCCACGCGACCCAGGCCCGGCGAGTAGCGGGCCGCGAACAGCTCGGCCACCGACAGGCGGTCGAACCGCTTCCACGCGCTGCGCGACGGTGACGGTGTAGAACGTGAGACCGACCAGGAAGACGGCCGGCAGGGCGAGTGCCATCGGGCCGGCACCGATAGCCGGCGGCGCTGAACGCCAGGAGCGTGCTCGTGTTGAACTCCGTCATCACGAGCGTGGCCACGAGCGGAAAGAGCCTCAGCGACCGGTCGGCCACAAGGAAGTCGTTCGTCACCCCGCGCGCGACGGCTGGCCGTCCAGGCAAGGAGCACGAACACCGCGGCGAAACCCAGGACGTCCGCGATCACTCGCCCTCAATGGTAAACCCGCCGTCGAGGTCGTAATGAAACTTGTTCCCGCGACGCCTGCGACGAGGGACGACCACCCGGCAGACTGCCTCGGTTCACACGTACACAGGAGCGTGCCATGCCTCATCGCTCTGAACGGCGCGGCGCTGCCCGGAATCACCCGCTCGTCCAGCCGCTGGATGAGGCCAACCTCGCGCTGCTCGCCGCAGGCCTGCACCCCGCCCGGGTGGACGAGCCGCCAGGCAACGGGGTGGTACCGACCTGGTGGTGATTGGCGGCGGCACGGCGGGGCTGGTGAGCGCGGCCGGGGCCGCCGGGCTCGGCGTTCGCGTGGCGCTGGTCGAGAAGGCGTTGCTCGGCGGCGATTGCCTGATTAGCGGCTGCGTCCCGTCCAAGGCGCTGCTGCGGTCTGCGCGCGCCGTCGCGGAGGCTCGGAAGGCTCCGTCGCTTGGAGTGCGGACCGGTCAGGTCGAGGTGGATTTCGGCGCCGTAATGGCCCGGATGCGCCGGCTGCGCGCCGGGATTCAGCCGGCACGATTCCGCCGACCGCCTGACGAAGATCGGCGTGGACGTCTTCCTCGGGGAGGGCCGGTTCTCCAGCCCGCGGACGGTCGAGGTCGATGGCCGGTCGCTGCGCTTCAACCGCGCGGTAATCGCGACCGGGGGGCGTGCGTCGGCGCCGCCGATTCCCGGCCTCGCTGAGGTCGACTACCTCACCAATGAAACGCTATTCTGGCTCACGGATTTGCCGCCCCGTCTCCTGGTTGTGGGCGGCGGTCCTGTCGGCAGCGAGATGGCGCAGGCGTTCTCCCGCTTCAGCAGCCGGGTGACGATCTTCGAGGCTTCGGCGCACCTGCTCGCCCGGGAGGATGCCGATGCCGCCGCGATCGTTCAGCGCCGGTTCGTGGCCGAGGGGATTCGCCTCGAGTGGGTGTGACGCTGACGCGTGTCGAGAGGCGCGGCAGCGAGATTGTCCTGCACGCGGAGCGAATGCGAGCCGACGGATCGACCGAGCCCTTCGAGACAACCGGCGACAGGATCCTCGTGGCCGCCGGGCGCGC
>CAWICP010000010.1:0-279012 GCA_963834645.1 uncultured Acidobacteriota bacterium | reverse complement strand
CAGAAGGTGTACCGCAGTGCGAGCTGGACGTCGCGCCGCGAGCCGTCCTTCGTGATGATGCGCCCGAAGTTCGGGTTCGTGATATCACCGTTCGGACCGCTGAGGTTCGGGTGGTTGATGAAGTTGAACGCCTCCGCGCGGAACTGGAGCCGATGCGTCCCTCCGAGGACGAAGTTCTTGAAGATTGCAATGTCCCACTGCTGGGCCCCCGGGTTCCGCAGGATGTTGCGGGTCGAATTGCCGAACTTGCCCGCGGCCGGGTTGGCGAAGGCGGCCGGGTTGAACGCGAAGTTGTCGTCGAGGCCGGTGCCGGCCGAGAACTCCCCATTCGAGTCCGCGTCGGTCGCCGACGAGATCGACCGGCTGTCCGTTGCTGCCTTCGCCCACGCCCGCGATATCGTTGGTGCGGGTGATCGAGAACGGCGTCCCGGACTGCAGGAAACGTGGCCCCCAGATCTGCCAGCCGCCGAGCAGGTTGTGCAGGAGCGTGCTCTGGTCGCGCCAGAACGGCAGGTCGTAGACGCACCTGTACCAGACCACGAGCGCGTGCGTCCTGTCGTAGCTCGACGGCCCCCAGTAGTTGGCGTCGTCGGACGAATTCCAGAGGACGTTCCGCTTGTCGCTGGCGTCGTCGGTCGACTTGCCGTAGGTGTAGGCGACGTTCAGCTTGAAGCCGTTCGAGTAGCGCCGCTCGCCGCTGATCTGAATGCTGCGGTACTTGGCGTCGCCGGAGTTCTCCGAGCACGCGCAGCGCGCCGTAGCCCTTGTAGGGGCGGAACGCGGCGATGTTGACACCAGGGTTGGCCTCATTGTGCCCGGCTGGAGCTGGTTGAGGTTGCGCTCGCGCTGCAGGAAGACGCCGCGCCGGCCGACGTAGTTGACGTCGAGCACCACCTTGCCCGGAAGCTGGCGCTGGATGCCGGCCGACCACATGTACGACGCCGGCAGCTTGAACACCGGGTCCTGCCCCTGCATGCCATAGGGGAGATTGTTGGCGAACGCCACGCCGCCGGGATTGTCTGCGCTGCCGCCGGACACGGTGACCATGGGCTGGAACGGCGGGTTGCCGCCGAGCAGCGTCGAGTCGTTCAGCGTGACGCGGTTGTGGAAGATACCGGTGCTCCCGCGGAGGACGGTCTGGTCGTTCCACGCGTACGACATGCCCAGCCGCGGCTCGAACAGGTCGTAGTGCGTCTGGAAGAAGCCCCGCGGCTCGCCGCGGAAGAGCGCCTGCACCGCCGGGTCGCTCGCGACCCTCAGATCATTACCCTCGCCGACGAAGCCGTCGCCGGGCAGCACGATGCCGTTGTAGCGCGGGCCCGAGATGAGCCGGCCCGTCGCGGGGTTGATCACCGCCTGGTTCGTTGTGCTGTAGAACCGCGGGTCGAAGTTGGCGATGTTGTTGGTCGTCGATACCACGGCGGCCAGATCGTGGTACCGGAAGCCGCCCTCGATCGTGAGCTGGCTCGTCGGCCGCCAGGAGTCCTGGAAGAAGATGTCCGTGGCCAGGGCGCGCCAGTTCGTGCGGGCGCGCTCGCCGATCTCCGCATAGTTATTGAACAGGCCCAGCGCCATGTCGGCGATGCCGAGGCCCGTCCGCGCAGTCGACGAGTTGTTGAAGGCGAACTGGCCGTTCTGGTTGTTGGTCCCGCCCGGGATCGAGTTCACGTTGATCTGGTCGAAGTCGTCCTGGCCCGAGCACTCGACCGCGACGCCCGCCTTCATCGTGTGCCGGCCCTTCACCCACGTCACCGTGTCGGTCCAGAGGTGAATCGGCCCCTCCGACGACGAGGGGTACGGGCCGCCGTCGATTGTCGAGAACTGGTCGACGCCGATTGTCGGGATCTTGTCTTCGATTTCCTTGCCCGGGTAGATGTACGGGTAGTTCACCCCCGTGCGGCTGCGCTTCTGGAGGCCCGACTCGGTGTAGACGTTGATGAACACCTGGTCGATCGAGTAGGCGTAGCTCGCCTCGTTGATCAGGTTGTTCGAGACCGTCCACGCCCAGCTCACGTTCATCGTCTTGTTGGGCCGGTCCCAGTCGGTGCGCGCGAAGGGGAAGGTGCCGCGGAAGGCGTCTATCGCGACCCAGTTGGTACTTCGAGTAGCGGTACGTGAACGAGTGATTGTTGCCCAGGCGGTAGTCGAACCGGATGTTGTCCTTCCGCTGGTCCTGCGGGTTGTCGCTGTTGATGATGAGGTTCGACGATCCCGATTCGGTACCCGGGCGTCGGCGACGGGTAGAGCTTCATCAGCGCGATGCCGTTCGGTGACAGGCGGTTCGCCGGGATGATGTTGCCCGGGAACGGCAGGCCCGTGAGCGGGTCGCGGATGATCTGCGGCGTGCTGTAGAAGGGGTTCGCGCCCAGCAACTGGCTGAAGTCGCCGTTCTTCATCGCGTCGGTCGGGACCACGGCCGTGTTGGTGCCCACCGCGAAGTAGTTCAGCCATTCCTGCGCGGCGAAGAAGAAGAACTTGTTCTTGAACATCTCGCCCGGGACGGGCCCGCCGAAGGAGTAGCCGTACTGCTTGTAATCGAACGGCGCCGGCCCGCTGTTCTCGATCGCATTGGGGCTGCGGTTGCGCCCCCAGGTATTGGCCTGCAGCTTGTCGTCGCGGAAGAAGAACGATCCGCTGCCCGAGTAGCGGCTGCTCCCGCTCTTGGTGATGAACCGGATCTGCCCGCCGCTTGCGCGCCCGGTACTCGGGCAGGTAGTTGGCCGTCAACACCTGCACTTCCTGGACCACGTCCACGTTCTGGACGCCGATCGTGGCGCCGGCCGACCGCGTGCGGATGGCCACGGCCCCGTCGACCGAGATCGTGTTCTCGTCTGCCCGGCCGCCGTTGATGCTGAAGCCGCCGTTGGTGAGCGACGAGAAGCCCGCGTTGTTGAAGCCGCTGCCAATGACGCCCGCTTTCATGGCGGGGACGCCGATAGGGTTGCGGCCCGAAAACGAGAGCAGCTCGATGTCCTTGGCCTCGACGGTCTTCCGGAGGGCCACGTCGGTCTGAATCGGCGTGGCCTGCGCGACGACCGTGACCGTCTCGGCGAGGTTGCCCGCCTCCAGCGTGAACTCGACGCTGATGGCGGCGCCGCCGTCGAGCGTGACGCCCGTGCGGCTCGCCTTCTTGAAGCCGTCGAGTTCGGCGCTCACGTCGTAGCGCCCCGGCCGGAGCGTGGTCATCGTGAAGTACCCGCTCGCGTCGGTGACCGTCGTTGCCAGTTCCTGCGTCTGCAGGCTCTTGGCCGTGACGGTGACGCCGGGGACGACGCCCCCGGACTGGTCCTTGACGACACCCGAAATCGTCCCGCGATCGAACTGCGCCGCCGCCGGACTCGCCAGCAGCAGCAGGCAGAACACCGACCCGGCCCATCGACGGACCGCACTTGTGTCCACGCGCATGCACCACCTCCCTGGATCAGCCACGCGAATCTGGCGAGACTGGACCGTGCAAGGCTATTCCGGTGACAAAACTGTGTCAAGCGGGTGCTGCAGCCGGCTGCTGCCGTCCCCGGCCTGGCGGGGCTGCCCAGAACGAGACCGCCACCGCCAGGCCCTTCGTGTGCGGAGGGATCACGGGCGCGAGCGAGAGCCGGGCGCTCCCAGACGCGCCGGGAGCGCGGTAGACGAGGACCTGCTTCCCGCCCCGAGCGGCGTCGATCCCGACACCGATGCCCGCTCCCGCTCCGGCCCCCAGCACGGCACCACCCGCGGCGCATCCAGACTCACCCTCGCACACCGCTACCATGAACAGCGCGCCCGCCACGGCGCCAGCGGCCAATCCAATCAGCGCACCGTTCTTCAGCGAGTCCGACTGGTGCACCCGGATGGTGCCAACTCGCGCTGCCGGAGCTCCTGCGGCGAGCCAGCAGCGTCGAGGAGGAGCGACGTGGTCGACATGCCCCGGACTCTTCCTTTAATCTCGCGCCCCTGCCCGTCGGTCACGTAGATCGTGTCGCCGAGCTTGAGCCGGGTGTTCAATTGGTCGAATGACTTGACGGGTTCCTGCGCAGCGGCGAGCGCCGGCAGCAGGACGACGAGTACCGCGGCGAGGGCGCCCACGTGACGAACTGACCGACGGCGGAGGACGTTGTCATGATGACCCTCCCGGATGAGCGGCGGAGCGCCGCTCGTGTCCTATCAGCGAATGCGACGAACTGACGGCGGACGGCTCAGCGTCAGTTGGACGCAGGGGAGTGCTGTGCCGGGATCAGGAAGATCGTGGCAGTTTACGCTGGCTATCGCGGGCGTCAAGAGCGCTCCGGCATCCAAACGCTCCGGCCAGCCATCATCTTCGCGTTGCTTCGGCGGGGCAGCCTTCGCGCGAAGGCTGGCTTGCCCAGCCAAAGCTCCCCGAGGAGAGCGGCAAGCCGGAGGGGAGCGAAGGCTGGCGTCCCCACCGGGATTCGAACCCGGGTCTTGGCCTTGAAAGGGCCACGTCCTAACCCCTGGACGATGGGGACGTACTGGGTGGGCGTCTGGCGGCCGCGCCGGAGCGAGGCCGGCAAACACAGATCGTACCACACCGGGGGCGCCACCTGCCACAGGACGCACTCGACACTCGCGCAAGCGGCCTCGTCGCGACCCCTGACTGCCTCGACGGCGGGCGCTCCGGTGTAGAATCAGGTGGCCGTTCAGCGCCCGCTGTCGTCGTTCGTCCTCCACACCGGAGCCCCTGCATGGACCCTGCCGCCCCCCTCGACCCGATCGTCGCCGCGCGCTTCAAGGCGCTCGAGTACCTGATCGGCAACACGCCGATGCTCGCGATTCGACTGCGAGTACCGCGGAGAGCCGAGGGTCGTCTACGCGAAGTACGAGCAGGTGAACATGACGGGCAGCATCAAGGACCGCATGGCGCTGCACATCCTGAAGCAGGCCTACCTCACGGGCCGCATCAAGCCCGGCGACACGATTGCCGAAGCCACCAGCGGCAACACCGGCATCGCGTTCGCGGCGATCGGACGCGCCCTCGGCCATCCGGTCACGGTGTTCATGCCCGACTGGATGAGCCACGAGCGCATGGCGCTGATCTCCGAGTTTCGGCGCGTCGATCGTGCCGGTGAGCCGCGCCCAGGGCGGGTTCCTCGGCAGCATCCGCATGTCGGAGGAGCTGGCGGCGCGCGACGGGCGGGTGTTCCTGCCGTGCCAGTTCTCGAACGAAGCCAACGCCGACGCCCACATGCGCACGACCGGTCCGGAAATCTGGTACCAGCTGCGCCTGCAGGGCCTGACGCCCGACGCGTTCGTCGCGGGCATCGGCACCGGCGGCACGGTCATGGGGGTGGGCCGCTACCTGCGAACGAAGAACCCGGCCATCCGGGTGTATCCGCTCGAGCCGGCGGAGTCGCCGACGATCGGCACGGGCCACAAAGTGGGGCAGCACCGCATTCAGGGCATCTCCGACGAGTTCATCCCGGCGCTGGTCAGGCTGGACGAACTGGAGCCGGTCATCGAGGCGTCCGACGGCGACTCCATCATCATGGCGCAGAAACTCGCGAGCGCCGGCCTGGCGGTCGGGATCTCTTCCGGCGCGAACCTGATCGGCGCCCTGAGGATCCAGGACGCCATCGGTCACGACGCCGTCGTGGCGACGGTGCTGCAGCGACAGCAACAAGAAGTACCTCAGCACGGATCTCATGAGGACCGAAGCCGTGAAACCCGAGTACCTCGCGCCCGACACGGAGGTCCTGGGCTTCGACGCCATGAAGCGGGTGTGCGCGCTCTGCTGCGACGACCCGGTGTGCGCCCAGCACGTCCAGTTGGAGACGATGGCGCGCTGAATCGAGGACGGGAGCGGCATCGCGGCCGTGCTCGAGGCGCAGGCGCTGAAACCGGTCCTATCGCTGCACCCGGCCGCTCTGGTCGCCCCCGGCCAGGCGATCGACCTCCGCCGCGCTCACGCGGTTGAAGTCGCCGGGGATGGTCTGCTTGAGGGCGCTGGCCGCCACCGCGAACCGCAGCGCGGCCTCCGGCGCCCGCCCGCTCGCCAGGCCGTAGATGAGGCCCGCGGCGAAACTGTCGCCGCCGCCGATGCGGTCCACGATCGTCACGTCGTACCGCGGCGCTTCCCAGGAGGAGCCCGCCGCGACCGTCGTAGAGCACCGCGCTCCAGCCGTTGCGGCTCGCGGAGTAGCTCTCCCGCAGCGTGATGGCCACCTGCTTCACCCCGAACTCCCGCACCACCCGCGCGGCCACCTCGCGGTAGGCCGCGACGTCGAGCCGGCCCGCGGCGACATCGGCGCCGCGCACGTCGAGGCCGAGGCAGGCCTGGATGTCCTCCTCGTTGGCGATGATCACGTCGACCATGCGACGCCAGCGGCCGCATCACCTCGCGCGCCCGATCGGTGCCCCAGAGCTTCCCCCGGTAGTTGAGGTCCAGGCTGACCGCGGCGCCGGCCGCTGCGCGCGGCCTCGACGGCCTCCCTCGTGGCGTCGGCAACCGACGGGCCGAGCGCCGGCGTGATGCCCGTGACGTGGAACCAGCGGCCCCCGCGAACACCTCGTTCCAGGGAATCTCGCCGGCCTTGATGGCCGCGACCGACGCGCCGGCGCGATCGTAGACCACGGCCGACGGCGCGCTGGCTGGCGCCGGTCTCCGCGAAGTAGATGCCGAGGCGCGATCCGCCGCGCTGGACGAACTCCGTCCTGACGCCCTCGGCCCGCAGCGCGCGCACGGCGGCGTCTCCGATGGGATTCGCCGGCACGCGCGTCACGTAGTGGCTCTCGAACCCGAAGTGCGCGAGGCTCACCGCGACGTTCGCCTCGCCTCCGCCGAAGGTCGCCTGGAGCACGGGCGACTGGAAGAACCGCTCGAATCCGGGCGGGCTCAGCCGCAGCATGATCTCGCCGAACGTGACGCACTTCACCGCGCTGCTCATGCGGACGTCTCCCGTGCGGTCTTCACGCGTTCGATGAAGCGCCTCGCGCGCTCCGTGATGGCGGCGAAGCTGGCCGGCCGCGACCAGTTTCGGATCGACCAGCGCGCCGCCGACGCCGATCGCGACGGCGCCCGGCGCGGATCCACTCGCCGGCGTTCTCGAGGCTCACGCCGCCGGTCGGCATCAGCTTCACCTGCGGCAGCGGGCCGCGGAGGTCCTTGAAGTAGGCCGGGCCGAGCGCCGTGGCGGGGAAGACCTTGACGACGTCGGCGCCGGCGTCCCACGCCGCGAGGATCTCGGTGGGGGAGAAGCACCCCGGCATCGCCGCGGCACCCGCAGCGTGCGCGGCGTCGATCACCGCCGGCCTGAACACCGGCCCGACGATGAACCGCGCGCCGGCCGCGATCGGCGGCGCGGGCCGTCTCCGGCGTCGACGACGGTGCCGGCGCCGATCACGAACCCGGCGGGCAGCGTCGGCGCGATCTCGCCGATGAGCTCGATCGCCCGCGGCACGGTCATCGTCACCTCGAGCGCCGTGATGCCGCCTTGCGCGAGGGCGTCGACGACGGCGCGGAGCCGCGACCCGTCCTGGAGGCGGATGACGGCGACGACGCCGCAGGCCTCGATGCGGCGGACGGTGTCGGCACGCGGGTCGAGTGTCACGTGATGCCTCCCTCAGCGCGCGAGCCAGCCGCCGTCGACGACGAGGATGTGCCCGTTGACGTAGTCGCTGGCGGGCGAGCTGAGGAACACGGCCGCGCCGCCGACATCGGACGGGTCGCCCCAGCGCCCGGCCGGGATCCGCTCGAGAATCTGGCGGCTCCGGGCCGCGTCGGCGCGGAGCGCCGCGGTGTTGTCGGTGGCCATGTAGCCGGGCGCGATGCCGTTGACGTTGATGCCGTGCACCGCCCACTCGTTGGCGAGCGCCTTGGTCAGCTGCGCCAGGCCGCCCTTCGCCGCGGCGTAGGAGGGCACGAGGATGCCGCCCTGGAAGGAGAGCAGCGAGCAGGTGTTGACGATCTTGCCGCGCGCCTTGCGGGCGATGAGCCGCCGGCCGACCTCGCGGCTCATGCGGAACGCGCTCGACAGATCGACGGCCAGCACGAGATCCCAGTCCTCGTCGGAATGCTCGGCCGCCGGCGCGCGCCGGATCGTGCCGGCGTTGTTGATCAGGATGTCGATCGGGCCGAGGGCGGCCTCGGCGTCCCGGACGACGGCCGCGGGCGCCGCCGGGTCGCTCATGTCGCCGCACACGGTGGCGGCGCGCCGGCCCAGCGCCTCGATGGCCGCCGCCGTCGCCCGGGGCGGCTCGCTGCGATCGTGCACCACGACGTCGGCGCCGGCCTCGGCGAGCGCCAGGGCCATGGCGCCCGCCGAGCCCCGCGGTGGCGCCGGTCACGAGCGCGACGCGCCCGTCGAGCCTGAATGACGTGCTCATCGCCCCTTCTCGAGCCCGGACGGCGCCTGGGCGAAATCCGGATGGACGTTGACCACGCCGAACTTCCGGTCCTCGCGTTCGCGATCGGCCGCCATGACCCAGAGGAACGAGATGGGGTGCCCCGGGATGGACACGTTCGGGTGAAACCCCCGCGGCATGATCACCACGTCGCCGTCGCGCACCATCTCGATGCGCTCCGGCTCGAGCTTGTCCGTGTACACCAGCTGGATGCCGAAGGCCTCCGGCGGCATGTCGTAATAGACGTACAGCTCCTCCGCCAGATCGGCGTGCTCGTGCGGCGGCCAGCTCGTCCAGTGGCCCGGCTCGGACCACGTGACGCCGGCCATCAGGCGCCCCGCCTCGACGTTCTTGGCGAGCAGCATGTTCAGCGTGCGCGAACTCGACGGGCCGCCCGTCTTGAAATGGAGGCCCGGGTCCGCGGTGACCTCGGCGTACGGCACGTGCCGCAGCGGGTACCTGTGCTCGACCGGCGCGCGCAACTCCGCCAGGTCGACCGACGAGTCGGTGCGGACGGTGACGCGCGAGTCCCTCGGAATGTACATCGCGTCGTAGCGGCCGAGGGTGAAGGCCTGGCCGTCCACGGTGACGGTGGCGCTGCCCTGGAAGCAGACCAGGCCCACCTCCTCGCCGCCGGCGTCGAACGCCGCCTCCGGCACCTCGGCGTCGAGCCTGATCCGCCCGTAGCTCAGGTGCCGCGTCGCGCTGTTGGCGGGAGTCACGCTGATGTGGCGGCCCTTGCGCGCGTTGGTGCGCCTGAAAACCACCTGGTCGCGGGCGAGCGGTGTCGCGGGCACGTATTCACCTCCGGACGTGAAGCGGTTTCATGACCCGCGCTCGCGGTTCAATCCGGCCGCCTCGTGCAGGCCATGAAGCCGGTCTTATCGGCGCTGCAGGTCCTGCATGCTGAGCGTGGTCTTCTGCGTGTAACCGGCCGGCGGCTCGAAGATGCCTGCCGGCGCGGGCTTCTCGGCGATCTCGACGACCTCGGTGGTCGTGCGCATGCGGGCGCCCATGATGTCGGCGGTCAGTTCGGTGGCCACCTGGAAGCCGGTGATCTTCGCGAACTCCTTGACCGACTCGCCGGTGAGGCGCATCTGTCCCTGGATGAACACCGGCGTGACCTTGGCCGAGTGCTCCAGCAGGGCCGCCGGCACGTCGGTCGTCGTCCAGACGCGCAACTTCATCGGCATGCCCATCATCGTCAAGCGTGACGTCCCAGCCCGTGCACGTCCAGGAGCCGATCGTCTTCGTCTCCGATGTCGGCGCGACGGTGGCGGTCATCTGCATCATCGCGGCCTGCTGGGCGACCTCGGGAGGCAGCACCTTGACGATGTCAATCGGGAGCGGCAGCGCCACGTACGACTTGTCGCGGTGGTTGACCATGTAGGCCATGTTCTTCGCCGAGGTCGACGATGAAGCCCGTGTCGCCGCTGGACTGCGCGGTCCTGCCGGGGCCGTACCACTGCTCGGCCACGGCGTCGCGCGCCGGCTGCGACTGTCCGCCGATGGCGAGCGCGTCGCTGTGGGTCTTGAACTTGACGAACACGTCGGCCGCGAACGTCGGCGACGCCAGCAGCAGGAGCAGCAGCGATGCGAGGATGCGTGTCATGAGTCACTCTCCAACGGAGTGAGAATAGCACAAAGTGGTTAGACCACATGGGGGAGGACGCGCCTCGACTCGGCCTCGCTCAGGGCACTCCGGGACGGCTGGCAAGCCGGAGCGACCGGCCGAGTCCAGCCGAGTGAGCGAACTGGTGAGCCGGGTGGGGATCGAACCCACGACCACCGCATTAAAAGTGCGATGCTCTACCACTGAGCTACCGGCCCGCCCTCGCCATCTTACTCCAGATGCACGCCGTTACTTGACCGTGAACGGCACGGTCAGCTTCGTGTTCTCCCACTCCATCGTGAGCAACCCGGCGGGGCCGCCCGTGCCGGCGAGCGTGATGGTGAACTGCTCGACCGGCGCGGAGGTCGCGCCGACCGTGAGGTCGACGCGCGCGAGATCCTGTGCCTGGTCGTACTGCGTGCCCCACTGGCCGGTCTGCTTGTTGAGGATGAGTTTCCAGCCCTTCTCGCCGGGCAGCGTGTAGAGCGTGTAGGTGCCCGCGGGAACCAGCGTGCCGCCGAAGTCGAGCGCCGCCGTCGTCTTGAGCGTCGTCGCGGCGTTCGCGCCGGTGCGCCAGACCTTGTCGTACGGCACCAGCGCGCCCATGATCTTCCGCCCCCGCATCGACGGCTGGGCGTAGTCGATCGTGATGGTCGCCGCGCCGATGGTGGCCGAGGCCTTCGCCGGCGGGCTGAGCGGCGGCTTCTGCTGGGCGAGCGCCGGGGCGGCCGCGGCCAGCAACAGGGTCGCAACGAGCGTCAGGGTCGTGAATCGGGTCGTCATCGTCGTCTTCTCCTTAAAGTATGGTCTGACCGAGAGCCGAGAGCGCGAGATCCATCGCGAGCGTCGCCGTCGTGTTCTGCACGTCGAGAATCGGGTTGACCTCGACGAGATCGAGCGACGTGAGCCGGCCGGAGTCGGCGACCATCTCCATGAGCAGGTGCGCCTCCCGGAAGCCGAGGCCGCCGCGTGACCGCCGTTCCCACGCCGGGCGCGATGGCCGGATCGCAGACGTCCATGTCGAACGACACGTGGATGCCGGCCGCGTCCGCGCCGGCGGCGGCGATCGCCTGCTGCGCCACGGCGGCCATCCCCTGGCGGTCGATGTCGGACATCGTGAAGACGTGCACGCCGGATCGCCGGATGTTCTCCTTCTCCGGGCCGTCGAGATCGCGAATGCCCAGGAGCACCGTGCGTGACGGGTCGACGGCCGGGGCACGCGCCGCCAGGCGGGCCAGTTCCTCCGGCTCGGAGCCGACCAGGGCCGCGAGCGGCATGCCGTGGACGTTGCCGCTCGCGGAGGACTCGGGCGTGTTCATGTCGCCGTGGGCGTCGACCCAGATGAGACCGATCGCCTGGCCTCGCTGGTGCGCCCAGTCCGACGCCGCCGCCACCGACCCGGCGCCGAGGCTGTGGTCGCCTCCGAGCACGACCGGGATCGCGCCGTCCCTCAAGCTGCCGAGCACGGCGTGGTGCAGCCGCTGGCACACGCGTGCGATCTCGCGGATGTACTTCTTCCGCGCGTCGCCCTGGCTGCGGGTTTCAGGGATCGGCACGTGCAGGTCGCCGCGGTCGACCACCTGGTGGCCGAGCGCGGCGATGCGCTGGTCGATGCCGGCGATGCGAAGCGCCGACGGGCCCATGTCGACGCCGCGCCGGCCCTGCCCGAGGTCGAGGGGCACGCCGATGATGTGAACCGGCCGCCGCGCCATTCAGCGCCCCTGCGGCTGGTGCTTGACCGAGACCGAGATGCCTTCGCCCGAGGGCGACACGATGGCCGAGCGCAGGCCGGGGTGGGTGCGGAGCGTCGCGAGGAAGTCGCCCATCTCCGCGGCCTTGTTCACCACGTTGTGCGCCACGAACAGGCCGCCGCTGTCCAGGCGCGGAAACACCAGGTCGAAGAAGCGCTGGTAGTCCTTCTTCCAGGCGTCGAGGAAGACGAAGTCGAACGTGCCAGGCAGCCCGGGAATCGCCTTGAAGGCGTCGCCCGGCACCACCCGGACGACGTCCGAGAGCCCGGCGGCCTTGATGTTCGCGGCCGCGTCCCTGGCCCGGGCGGGGTCGTACTCGATGGTGACGAGCGTGCCGCCGGTCTCGCGCAGGCCGAGGCCGATCCAGATGGCCGAGTAGCCGTTGGCGCCGCCGATTTCGAGGATCCGCTTCGCGTTCGTCGACACGACGAGGAAGCGCAGGAAACGCCCGTCCTCTTCGGAGACGGCCAGGAGGTCGCTGTCGGCCGCCTTGATGCGCTTGAGCACCGACGCCGCGGCTCTTCGGCACCGGCGGGTCGGCCACGGCGGGCGCGGCGGCAATCAGGAGCACAAGTCCCGCGAGCAGCGCGGGCAGCAATCGGCGCGGCATGTTCTCTCCGGTCAGCAGCAGGCCGGAGGAACACCCGCGATGCGGACGGGGTGCGGTCTACGCGTGTCCCTCTGGCGTGAGATGTACCATTCTATCAGGGCTGGGCGCGCTGATGGCGAGGGCGCCCGCGTCGGTCAGTTCGGCCACCGTGGACGCCACCTCCCAGAGGTGGGTGCGGCACTGCGACAGGTCCCGCCGGACGTCGGCCGGGATGCCCGGGCGGAGCATGGCGAGGTCGAGGGTGCCGAGCGCGGCCGCCAGCGGTGCCGAGATTTCCTCGCAGACGGCCGCGGCGATCTCCGTGATGACCCGGAGGCGCTGGTCGTGCAGCCGCGTGGACGCCTCGACGCGGGAGGTGATGAGGCGCCGGAGGCGGGCGGCGAGTTCGCGGGCCGGCACCGGCTTGACGAGGTAGTCGTCCGCGCCGGTTTCGAAGCCCTGGAGCTTGGACGGCGTGTCGCCGAGGCCCGTCAGCATCACGATGGGGATGTCCCGCGTGGCCTCGTCTTCGCGCAACGCCCGGCAGACGGCGAACCCGTCCATGCCCGGCAGCCGCACGTCGAGGACGATGGCGTCGAGCTGCGAGGAGCGGGCCGCGTAGAGACCGGACGGCCCGTCCGGCGCGCACGTGACCCGGAACCCCTGGAGCGCCAGAAGTTCCTGGAGGCCGTGGGCCGCCCGTTCCTGGTCCTCGACCAGGAGGACGTGCGGCTGGGAAACCTTGGGAGCCGGGCTGGACGCGATCATCTCGGGCATGTGCAACTCCGGGAAGTTTTATCGGCGCATGCCCCCGCCGCCGGTAGAGGACTGCCGGGGCCTGCGCCGGACTGCGCGCCGATGCACCTTTCCGAGGCAGGCCTGGACCGTGGTTTTCGTGCTACACTCTAACGCCTTTCCAGAGGCGATTTTAGCGGCTTCACCCGCAGGAGGGCGCCTTGAGTCCGATCCTCGTACGGCCCGTCCGCGAACAACTCGAGCACGACCGGGTGATCCGCCTGCTTCAGGCGCGTTACAAGCGGAAGTTCACCGTCGGGATCAACCCCGGGGCCGAGCAGACGGTGCCCGTCGGGGTCGGCCCGGACGTCCAGTTTCCCGATCTGGTGCTGACATCGCCGGGAACGGGCAAGAAGCTGGAGGGCGTGGTCGAGGTCGAGACCACCGAGTCGGTCAACCAGCTCGAGGCCATGGCCCAGTGGGCGCGCCTGGGCCGGTTGCCGGTGGAGTTCATCCTGTACGTGCCCTCGGGCGTTGCCGGCACGGCGCGCCGCCTCTCCGCCGACCAGGGCATCGGCGTCACCGAGATCTGGACCTATCACACCATTGGCGATCAGGTGCGCTTCGCGCAGGTGCACCGGGCCGCGCTCGCCGAGAAGTTGTCGGCCGCCCGTTCGGCCGCCGCCGAGGCGAGGCGCGCCAGCGCGAGAGCCGCCGAGCCGGCGAAGGCCCCAGCCGCGCGCGGCGGGGCGAAGCCCCGGCGGGCCGCCGCCAAGCCTCCCGCGAAACAGCCTGCGAAGCCGGTGGCCGCCAGGAAAGCGGCGAGCAAGAAGCGGTAGGGCGGCCGCCGAGTCCCACCCGGCGTCTAAATCCCAGGCGGCACGCGTATGCCAGGCCGGAGGTCCGCGGGGCACACCCCTCCAGCCTGCGGTAGAATGAAGGGGCAAGAGGTCTTACCTATGACGCACGTGGCTTCTCGGATACCGGTGATCGCTTCCGTCGTGCTGGCCGGGTCGGTGCTCCTGGCCCAGGTCCCCGCCACGCCGGCGCAGGCGCCGCAGGGTGTGCCTCCCAAAACGGATCAGCTCGGGCAGAAGCCGACGTTCCGGGTGACGGTCGACCTGGTGACCAACGACGTCATCGCCCGGGATTCCCGGGGCCAGTTCGTCGCCGACCTCACGAAAGACGACTTCGATCTCTTCGAAGACGGCGTGCCGCAGCAGATCGCGTCGCTCGTCCTCGTGCACGGCGGCCGGGTGTCGAACCTCGCGCTGCCGCCGCCCGCCGCCCCGCCGGAGGGCATCATCCTCCCGCCGGTCAGGCCGAGCAACGACGCGTCCGGGCGCATCTTCATCCTGTTCATCGACGACCTCCACCTCGACTTCAAGAACACGGCGCGCGTCCGCGACCTGCTCAAGAAGATCAAGGGCACGCTCATTCACCAGGGCGACATGTTCGGGATCGTGTCGTCGGGCACCTCGTCTATCGCGATCGACCTCACCTACGACCTCAAGCGCATAGACGAGGCGCTCAAGAAGGTGATGGGCGGCGCGCTCAAGCCCACCGACATCATCCAGGGGCCGGAAGGGCAGGAGGGCCCGACCGAAGTGCGGTACCGGGCGCACGTCGCGTTCTCGTCGGCGGCCGAGCTGCTCGACAGCCTGTCGAAGGTGCACAACCGGCGCAAGGCGCTCATCTACGTGAGCAACGGCTACGACTTCAACCCGTTCGAGAAGTCGCGGTCCGGGCAGGCCGAGTTCTTCGAGAACCGCTTCGGCACGCAGGCGAACACGTCGTCGGCGAGCTCCAGCGGCGAAACGGGCGAGACGCAGCAGACCGGCGCCGACAACACCGACCCGTCGCGGAGCGGGGCGCGTTTCGCCGACGCCGACCTGGTGCGCGAACTCGCCGACCTGACGCGCGCGGCGAATCGCGCCAACGCCACCATCTACACGATCGATCCCCGCGGCCTGGTGGGCATGCCGGATCTGGACGACAACGTCGACCCGGTCGAGTTCCAGGAGTACCTGTCGAATTCCATCAACAGCCTGCGGGTGCTGGCCGAGCAGACCGGCGGCATCGCCGTGGTGAACCAGAACGACTTCGACAAGGCCCTGAAGCGGATCGACGCGGAAACCAGCGACTACTACATGATCGGCTACTATTCGACCAACCCCGACCCGCTCAAACGGACCCGCCAGATCGACGTCAAGGTGAAGCGCAAGGACGTCGATGTCTGGGCCCGGAAGTCCTACAGCATCAAGACCGGCCCGAGGCGATAGCCACTACCCCTAGTGGTGGTGGGTGATGAGCCCACGAAATGTTGCACGGACGAAATGCCCCGGAGCGCCGGCTTCTGGTATACTCGTCCGGCTCGGGTGAGGGTGCCGGCCGGCGACAGGGTGTCGCCGGCTCCCGCTGCGCCACTCCACCGAGGTGTTGAGTGCCAATCCCAGTGACACTCTATCGGGAGATGAACTGATGCATCAGCGATTTCGGATCGTATTCGGACTGCTCGCGGCAGCCGCCCTGCTCCTGGCGCCCACCGGCGCGATGGCGCAGGGCGTCACCACGGGGTCCATCAGCGGCATCGTGAAGGACGCCCAGGGCCTGGCCGTGCCGGGCTCGACGGTCCTCGCGGTACACCAGCCGTCGGGATCGACCTACGAGGCCGTGACGCGCGAAGACGGACGGTTCTCGATCCCCGGCATGCGCGTCGGCGGCCCGTACACGGTGACGGCGTCGCTCGAGGGCTTCCAGCCGTCGGTCACCAGCGACGTGTTCGTGAACCTCGGCGTGGCGGCCGACCTGACGCTGACGCTGCGAACGGTCGCGGTGTCAGAAGACCGTGACGGTCGTGGCCGAGTCGGACGCCGTGTTCAGCTCCGCGCGCACGGGCGCGTCGACGGCGATCGCGCGGGAGACGCTGGCGGCCTTGCCGACGATCGGCAACCGGCTCCAGGACTTCACGCGCCTGACGCCTCAGGCCGCGGGGACGTCGTTCGGCGGCGTGGACAACCGGCTGAACAACATCACGGTCGACGGGTCCTACTTCAACAACTCCTTCGGACTCGGCGGCTCGCCCGGCGACCGCACGGGCGTCGCGCCAATCTCGCTCGTCGGCGATCGAGGCGGTGCAGGTCAATATCGCCCCGTACGACGTGCGCCAGGGCAACTTCGTCGGCGCCGGCGTCAATACCGTCACCCGGAGCGGCGGCAACGCCTTCAGCGGGTCGGCGTTCTACCAGTGGCGCAACGAAGGCCTGGTGGGCACCGAAGCCAAGGGGCTGACGTACAATCCCGGGACCTTCGACTTCCACAACGGCGGAGGCTGGGTCTCGGGCCCGATCGTGAAGAACAAGGCGTTCTTCTTCTTCAACTTCGAAGATGAAGCCAATACCTATCCGGGAACGACGTTCAAGGCCAACAGCGGCGGCGAGACGGTGGCGGGCAACACGACCCGCGTCCTCGCCTCGGACCTCCAGGCCCTCTCGGCGTACATGAAGTCGAAGTTCGGTTATGAAACCGGCCCGTACGAAGGGTACCAGTTCGAAACGCCGGCGCGCCGCTACCTCGTCCGCGGCGACTACAATCTCAACCAGACCAACAAGATCAGCGTCCGCTACAACCAGCTCGACTCGAACACCGACGTCCTGCTCTCGAACTCCTCGTCGCTGGGCTTCGGCAATCGCCGCTCGAACCTGAACGCGCTGAACTTCGAGTCGTCGAACTACCAGATCAAGGAAAACATCCGCTCGGTCATCGGCGAGTGGAACGGCGCGTTCGGCGGCAACAAGGCGAACACGCTGATTGTCGGCTACACGAAGCAGGACGAGAGCCGCGATGTCCGCTACCCGACGTTGTTCCCCTTGATCGACATCCTCAAGGACGGGTCGACCTACACGTCGATCGGCTACGAGCCGTTCACGCCGAACAACGAACTGCGCTACAACACGTTCCAGTTGCAGGACAGCTTCACGATGTACCTGAAGGGGCACTCGCTGACCTTCGGTGCGAGCTACGAGAAGTACCGGTCCGAGAACGTGTTCTTCCCGGGCAAGCAGAGCGCGTACGTCTACAACTCGCTCGCCGATTTCTACACGGACGCCAACGACTACCTCGCGAACCCGAACCGCACGACGTCGCCCGTGACGCTGCGGACGTTCCAGGTCCGCTGGAACAACATTCCCGGCAACGAGAAGCCGCTGCAGCCGCTCGAGGTGCAGTACACGGGCGTCTACGCGCAGGACGTGTGGCAGGCCAAGAACAACTTCTCGCTCACCTACGGCATCCGGTTCGATGTGCCGGTCTTCGGCGACACGGGCTATGCGAACGCGGTGGCCGACGCCATGACGTTCATGGACGAGAACGGCGGCATGGTGCAGTACTCGACCGCGAAACTGCCCGACCCGACGTTCCTCTGGTCGCCTCGCGTGGGCTTCAACTGGGACGTGTTCGGCGACCGGAACACCCAGGTCCGCGGCGGCACGGGCATCTTCACGGGCAAGCCCGCCTACGTCTGGATCTCGAACCAGATTGGCAACACCGGCGTGCTGACCGGGTTTGAAACCGTCACGAATACCACCGCGCGGCCGTTCAGCCCCGATACCGAGCGGTACAAGCCGACAAACGTGACCGGCGCCCCGGCGTCGAGCTTCGAACTCGCGCTCACTGATCCCAACTTCAAGTTCCCCCAGGTGTGGCGGACGAGCATCGGCGTCGACCAGCGGCTGCCGGGCGGCTGGGTCGGGACGTTCGAATACCTGTACAGCAAGGACGTCAACGGCGTGTACTACATCAACGCCAACCTGCCGAATCCGAATTCCGCGTACGTCGGCGCCGACACGCGCCCGCGCTGGGTCGGGACCAACCGCATCAACCCCACGGTGTCGAACGCCGTCGTCATGAAGAACCAGGACGTCGGGACCAACTGGAACATCAGCGGCAGCCTCGAGCGCACCTACCGCGCCGGCCTCTACGTCAAGGGCGGGTACCGCTACGGACGGGCGTGGAACACGGTGGACCCCGGGTCGATCGCGTTCGGCTCGTGGAACAACAACCAGCACTCGGCCAACCCGAACCTGCCCGGCGTGGCGTACTCGGCGTCCTCTCCGGGCCACCGCGTGTTCGCGGCGGGCACCTACACGTTCGAGTGGCTCAAGGCGCTGTCCACGTCGGTGTCGGTCTTCTTCGAGGGCTACACGCAGGGCAACACGAGCTACACGTTCTCGGGCGACGCCAACGGCGATGGCGGCACGAGCAACGACCTTCTCTACATCCCGCGCGACCAGTCGGAAATGAACTTCCAGACGTACACGTCGGGCGGCGTGCACCTACACCGCGGCGGAGCAGGCGGCGGCCTGGGAGTCCTACATCGCCCAGGATGCCTACCTCAGCCAGCACCGCGGCGAGTACGCCGTGCGCGGCGCGGTCTTCCTGCCGATGGTGTTCAGGACCGACATGAGCATCTCGCAGGACGTCTTCAAGAGCATCGCCGGCCGGCGGAACTCGCTCCAGTTCCGCGTCGACATCGCCAACTTCGGCAACCTGCTGAACAGCGACTGGGGCGTCGGCCAGCGGCTGGTCAACGCCCAGCCGCTGACGACGCCGGCGGCCGACGCGACCGGCCGCGCTGCGGGTACCGCCTGCGCGCCGTCAACAACAAGTTGATGACCACGTCGCTCGAGACCACGGCCGGGTTCAGCGACGTCTACAGCGTGATGTTCAGCCTCAGGTATCAGTTCTAAGGGAAGAAGCCAGAAGACAGTAGCAGAAGCCAGAAGACGAAGACAGAGACGACAGACAGGAGACAGGCGGTGGGCGCGAAAGACGCGCTCACCGCCTGTTGTTTTTTTGGCGCGCTGAGGCGCCGGCAGCCAGGGGCCAGCCCCGCCACAGCACGCGCGAAGGGTTTCGACTGGGTAAACGGACCGGCAGGGAATACCGGTCCCGACGCGGCGACCGCCGGGCGCGGCGAGTCGCCAGGGGAGGGTCGTTCGACGATCAGGAAGCCTGGGCCTGGACGAGTTTGGTCGCGGCGCCCGTCAAGCGGCTGGCCTGAATCGTGTGGTTGCGGCGGTGCCCGTGGGCGTCGCAGCTCTGTCCTTTTTCCTCGACGTACGACACTTCGCGATTCGTGGCGAGCTCGCGATAGCGGCCGACCACGCATCCGCACGAGAGAGTTGTAAAGCCGAGGAGCCGTACGAGGCTCATAGCGTTCTCCTGCCTGCGCACTCTTGCAAGCAGCGTGCCTGCGGTGTCTGCAGTCGCACTGTTGATACGTACAGCGGATGCCGGAGGAGATTCGGCCCAAGACCACGTAGCTTCTGCACGGTATTGCCCCGAACTTTACAGACTGCAGGCCTGTCTCGTCTGGCGAATTGGATTCACTATCCCACGCATTGGATCGCTGCCGGGTCGGCGCGTTAGCCAGTTGACACATTCCGCCAACATCGCGACACTGTTGCGGCGAGACGGCAGGCGCGGAGGTGCCCGTGAGGAACAAGTTCTACACGATCCCGACATGCCCCCATTGCCGCACGGCGCGGGAGTTCCTCGTCGAGAAGGGCGCCGACTACATCGAGTTCGACGTCTCCACCAACCTCGTCGCGCTCAAGGCCATGCTGTTGATGACGGCGAGAGCGGAAGTGCCCACGATTATCGCCGGCGACAGCGCCGTCATCGGGTTCAACCCGACGACCTGGACCGCGTTGCTCAAGAGAACCGAGGAGCTCCAGGCCCACGACCCCTACGAGCTGCCCGAGTCGATCGGTCCCGACCCCTACGAGGGCGTGGACTGAAGTTCAGAGCGACGTCGGCCGATACACCACGATGGCGGGGTTTTTTCGTTGGTGGGAAGGTTGGCTTCTGGTAGACTTCCTCACCAAGTGCTTGTACAGCCTGCTGATACGGGATCGCCGACGTGGCCACAAGTAGCGCAGGTCGGACAATGGGCGTGCTGAGGGCGTTCTGGGTTGCCGTGGCGATCGCGGCCGTGGCGCCGTTCCCGGTGCTCGCCCAGACGGCCGCGAAGACCGCCCCTGCGAAGAAGCCGGCAACCGCCTCCTCGCCCAGGAAGAAGGCGACGCCGGCGCCACCCGCGTCGGCGAAGGCCGATCGACGAAGCCCAAGCCCACCTACTCGGCCGCCGCCGCCAGGGCGCGCCGGGTGAGATTGGCGCGGGCCCGGTCGATGGCCTATCTGGCCCAGCCGAGGTTCAAGACCGACGCGAGCGGGGCGACGGTGCCCGACATCCGGGCGGAAGCCGCCATCATCTACAACCCCGAGACCGGCCAGGTCCTCTGGGAGGAGAAGGCGTTCGACCAGCGGTCCATCGCCAGCATCACGAAGGTGATGACGGCCATCTGCACGCTGGAAGACGGCCCGGACCTCGCGCGAGGAGTTCATGGTCGATCGGGCGGACACCAGGGGCGCGTCGGTCACGTATCTGCGCGCATACGAGCGGGTCTCGCTCAACAACCTGCTGCACCTGACGCTCATCGCCTCCGACAACGCGGCCGCGCGGATGCTCGCCCGGGTCTCGCCGCGAGGGTCGTCCGGGTTCGTGGCCCGCATGAACGAGAAGGCGGCCGAACTGGGCCTCCGCGACACCCGATATGTCGACTCGTCGGGCCTGCTGGCCGACAACGTCTCGTCGGCCTACGACATGGCCCGCCTGATCGCCTACGCGGCGGACGACCCGCTCATCTCGGGCATCATGCGGACCGACAGGTACGCGTTCAGGACGAGCCGGCGGCCCGTGAGCATCCACAGCACGAACCAGCTGCTGCGCACCGCGAACGTCGACGTCCGCGGCGGCAAGACGGGATTCATCAGCCGCTCCGGCTACTGCCTCGCCTCGCTCCTTCGCGTACCCGAGCTCAACCAGACCGTCGCCGTCGTCGTCCTCGGCGCCAGGTCGAACGCCGGCCGGTTCTGGGAGACGCGCCACCTGCTGAACTGGATTAACAGCCGGGCCAAGCTGCTCGTGGGCGGCGACGGCGGACACGCTCCCCAGCCGTAGTCCGCGCCGCTCAAACCGGCAACCTCAGCGTGAAGATGGAGGTCGAGGCTTCAGACCGTCGACGCTCAGGCGAGATACCCGCGCTGCAGCGCCGCCGCGTCGAGCGGCAGCGTGGCGATCGTGTCGACATCGAGCATGAAGGGGCGATCGGACCGGCGCGCGTCGAAGGCCTTGATGTACCGCCGGCAGGCATCGCAGCCGACAACGCGGTATTGGCCGTCCGGGCTGGTGTACGACGTCTGGTAGCCCGGCAGCCGGTTGTCGCAGTGCGGGCACGCATGCTCGGGGAAGGGCCAGACGCCCGTGCAGCGCCCGCAGGCGAGCCGGCGCTCGCCCGGTCGGAGCAGCAGCGCCAGTTCGGCATCACCCCCGCAGAACGGGCAGTAGGGACGCGACCACGGCGCGAGGTCGACCCGCTGGTGCAGGGTCTCCACGGTGCGCGCCAGGAACGGGCGCGCCGTCAGGGCGAGCACCTGCCCGACGGCTTCGGGCTGGCCCGTCTCCGCTGACGGCTGGCCGTCGCTGCGGCTGGCCGTCGCGTCGTACCACGCCGCGACGTCTTCGCGGGTTGGACGGCCGGCCCGAATGAGCTGCTGAACGTGGGTCGCGTCGGCCGCCTCGAGGAGGTCGTAGCGGCGCAGCACCTCGGACACCTGGCGGAACAGGGTGCGGAACTCGCCCCACTCGAACGGGATCTCGCCGAAGCGGAGAATGGGCTGGCCCTCGGTGAGCTGGCGGGCCAGCCACACGGGATCGAACTCGAGCCACGGCGTCGAGAGGCGCGCCTGGACGCGACGCTGCATCACGACGAGTTCGACCTGCATGTCGACCGCGCCCGCGAGCTCCGGCTGCGCGGCCTTGAGCTGCCTGAAGGCGGCCAGTTCGGGCGAGTCCGCGCGCTCCGGCCGCGGTCGGTGGGGCTGCGTCATCGGGGAAGTGTACCATCGGTACCCGACGACGGGACGGCGGCGCCTCGCGGCCCGAACTCAATCGTTGACGCGGCGGTCGGTCTTCAATCAGGATCGGCTGACCGGGGCGCGCGCGGCCCGGCGGGAGTGCAGCAGATGTTCGACATCCTCATGGTCGTGTCCGAGGCGATTCCGTACTCGAAGACGGGCGGCCTGGGGGACGTGGGCGGCGCGCTCCCGTCCGCGCTGTCGCACCTCGGCCACCGCGTCACCGTGGTCACGCCGCGCTATCGGGGCATTCACGAAGGGCGGACCGTCGCGTCCTTCGGGCGCGGCGCGTGGCTTGGCGCACCCGAGTTCCGCGTCCTCGAGAGCGTCCACGACGATGGCGTGCGGTTCTGGTTCGTGGACTGCCCGGCCTACTACGATCGGGAGGACCTGTACGCGGACGCGCGCGGCGACTTCCCCGACAATCACCTGCGGTTCAGCCTGCTCTCGCGCGCCGCCCTCGAGTGCGCCGCGTACGCCGGCATGCAGCCGTCGGTGGTGCACGCCCACGACTGGCAGGCCGGGCTCGTGCCCGCCTACGTGAGGGAACGGTTCCGCAACCACCCCGCGTTCGCCGGCGCGGGCACCGTGTTCACCATCCACAACCTGGCGTACCAGGGGATCTTCGGCAGAGAAGTGCTCCCGCACCTTGACCTGCCGTGGGACGTCTTCACCGGTGAGGGGCTGGAGTTCTGGAACAACGTCAGCTTCCTGAAGTCCGGCATCAACTTCTCCGAAATCGTCACCACCGTCAGCCGCCGCTACGCGCAGGAGATTCAGACGCCGGAGCAGGGGTTCGGCTTCGAGGGCATTCTGCAGCGCCGGGCTGGCGTGCTGGTGGGGATCCGGAACGGTGTCGACACGCGGGTGTGGGACCCTCAACACGACCCCCTGCTGCCCGCCAGGTTCAGCGCCGCCGATCTCGCCGGCAAGGCGGAGGTGAAGCGGGCGCTGCTGGCGCGGTTCGGCCTCGACGCCCCGGGGCAGTGGGCCAGGCCCGTCATCGGCATGGTGTCCCGGATGGTCGACCAGAAGGGCCTGGACCTCATCCTCGGCGCCGTCACCTCGGGCGCGCTGCAGGCGCTCGACGCGTCGTTCGTCATCCTGGGAACAGGCGCGCCCCGGTACGAGAAGATGTGGCGCGGCCTGGCGGCCCGGCACCCGCGCCGCGTGGCGGTCACCGTCGGGTTCAACGAGGAACTGGCGCACCTCATCGAAGGCGGGTCGGATCTGTTCTTCATGCCCTCGCGCTTCGAGCCCTGCGGCCTGAACCAGATGTACAGCCTGCGATACGGGACGGTGCCGGTGGTGCGGGCGACCGGCGGCCTCGACGACACCGTGAGTGACGTCGACGAGAAGACCGGTGAGGGGACGGGGTTCACGTTCGGCGCGTATACGGTCGAGGCCATGATGGGGGCGCTGCAGCGCGCGCTGGCGTGGTACGCGCGGCCGGCTGCCTGGCGCCGCATCCAGCTGGCCGGCATGGCGCAGGACAACTCCTGGGAGGCCTCGGCCCGAGAATACGTCGACGTCTACACGCGGGCCCGGGAGCGCGCCGGCAGGGGGTGACGCGGGCGGGTTGAAACCGGACGCCGGGAGAACGTTGAATCCGATTGCAGCGGTGCCGGCGTCAGCCTCGTGCGCTGAGAGCCGCCGCACGCAGTGACGAACCTGAGTCATGTGAGTGAGGTAGTAATGGCTTCTGAGAAAGTGTTGACGCTGACCGAAGGCAATTTCGACGCGACGCTGCAGGCGTCCCCCGTTCCCGTGCTCGTGGACTTCTGGGCGGAGTGGTGCGCGCCCTGCAAACGCCTGACGCCGACCATCGACGCGGTCGCGCTCGAACTCGACGGCAAGATGGTGGTCGGGAAGGTGAACGTCGACGACCATCCCGGCGTCTCGGCCCGCTTCGGCATCCGCGGCATTCCGACGCTCATCCTCTTCAAGGGCGGCAAGGCGGTCGACCAGATTGTCGGCCTCGTCAGCAAGGACGAGCTGAAGAAGATGGTGGCGGCGCATATCTAGGCGCTAGGGGCTGGGCGCTAGGCGCTAGGGAACGGATGGAGGCCGGGGCTTCAGCCCCGGCGTGAGGCCTCATCGTGGAAAGCGAACGCGACGTCATCATCATCGGATCTGGCCCGGCGGGCCTGACTGCCGGGGTGTATACCGCCCGCGCGAACCTGAAACCCCTGATCATGGAGGGGCTGTCGGCAGGCGGCCAGCTCATGATGACCACGGAAGTGGAGAACTTCCCGGGGTTCCGGAACGGGATCATGGGGCCCGACCTGATGGCCGAGATGCGCGCCCAGGCCGAGCGGTTCGGCGCGGACATCATCGCGGGCGACGTCACGTCGGTCGACCTGGCCGTCGCGGCCGTTCCGCGTCGTGGCCGAGCACGGCTCGTACTCGGCACGCGCGCTGATTATCGCCACCGGCGCGTCGGCTCGGTTGCTGGGCCTGCCAGCCGAGCGGGCGCTGATGGGCCGCGGCGTCTCGACCTGCGCCACCTGTGACGGGTTCTTCTTCCGGGGCAAGCCCATCGCCGTTGTCGGCGGGGGCGACTCCGCCCTCGAAGAGGCGATCTTCCTGACGAAGTTCGCGTCGCGCGTCACCCTCGTGCACCGTCGGGGCGAGCTGCGCGGCTCGAAGATCATGCAGGACAAAGCGCTCGCCAATCCGAAGATCGAGGTGGCCTGGAACAGCGTGGTCGACAACATCAACGACACGGTCAAAGGCGAGGTGACGGGCATCGTCCTGCGCGACGTCAACACGAACGCCCTGCGTGAGGTCCCGGTTGACGGGGTCTTCGTGGCGATCGGGCACACGCCGAACACGAGCCTCTTCACCGGTCAGCTCGAGTTCGACGCCACCGGGTACATCCTGACCCATGACGGCACGAAGACGAACGTGCCGGGCGTGTTCGCGTGCGGCGACGTGCAGGATCACACCTACCGTCAGGCCATCACCGCGGCCGGCTCCGGGTGCATGGCCGCCCTCGACGCCGAGCGCTTCCTCGAGAACGGCTAGCCCCGGGTCAATCGATCCAGCCGCCGCCGAGGACCTCGTCGCCCTGGAACACGACGGCGGCCTGGCCGGGCGTCACGGCGCTCTGGGGGGCGTCGAACTCGACGTCCATGCGCGCCGCCTCGACGGGCACGACCCGGGCGGCCGCGGCGGCGTGGCGGCTGCGGATCTGCACCTCGGCCCGAATCTCACCGACCGGCGGAGATCCCGGAGACCCAGTTCACTCCTGACGCCGTGAACCGACGCCGGTCGAGCGCGGCCTTCGGCCCCACCTGCACCAGCCGCCGCTCCGCATCGAGCGTCACCACGATAGAGCGGCTCCGCCGCCGAGATCCCGAGCCCCTTGCGCTGGCCGATGGTGAAGTGGTGCACGCCGTCGTGGCGGCCGACGACTCGGCCCTCCATGTCGACGACGAGGCCGGACCGATCGGCCGGGAGGTGGCGGTCGACCACGGCCGCGTAGTCACCGTCGGGCACGAAGCAGATCTCCTGGCTGTCAGGCTTGTCCGCGACACGCAGGCCCCGCGCGAGCGCGACCCGCCTGACGTCGTCTTTCGGCATCCCACCCACCGGAAACAGCGCGCGGGCGAGCTGCGCCTGGGTCAGGGCGAAGAGGAAATACGCCTGGTCCTTGCGATGGTCGATGCCGCGGAACAGGTGATAGACGCCCCCGGCGTCGCGCGTCACGCGGGCATAGTGGCCGGTCGCCACGACAGTCGGCGCTGAATCCAGCGGCCTGCTCGACGAGCGTGGAGAACTTGAGCTCGCTGTTGCAGTGCGCGCACGGGATGGGCGTCCGCCCGCCGGCGTACTCGCGCACGAAGTTCGCCACGACGATGGCTTCGAACCGCCGCGCGAGATTCACGATGTAGTGAGGGATGCCGAGCGCGTGCGCAACCCTGCGTGCGTCGTGCAGATCGTCAATCGTGCAGCAGGAACCGAAGCGCTCGTCGCCCTGCGAGGCGTCGTGAAGCTGCATGGAGACGCCGACCACGTCGTGGCCCGCGTCCACGAGCAGGGCGGCCGCCACCGACGAGTCGACGCCGCCGGACATCGCGACGACGATCCGCATGCGCCCGTCAGGCACGCCAGCCCCCGCGCGAACGCAGCCGGGCGACAAGCGGCGGAAGCACGGCGAGCACGCGGTCGATCTCGGCGGCCGTCGTCTCCGGGCCGAGGCTGAACCGAACCGCGCTTTCCACGCGGGAGGGCGGCAGGCCCATCGCCCGCAGGACGTGCGAAGGCTCGAGCGTGCCCGAGGAGCACGCCGAGCCGGTCGAGACCGCGATGCCCTCGAGATCGAGGCCGATGACGAGCGACTCGCCCTCGACGCCGTCGAAGCTGATGTTGGCGGTGTTCGGTACGCGCGAGCCGGGGTCGCCGTTGACCGACGCGCCGGGCACCGACGCCAGGATGCCCCGCTCGAGGCGGTCGCGCAGCGCGGTCAGCCGGGGCGGCTCGGATGCCAGCCGGCGCCCGGCGAGTTCGGCCGCCACGCGAAGCCCCTCGATCGCCGGCGTGTTCTCCGTGCCGGCGCGGCGCCCCCGCTCCTGGCGGCCGCCGACAAGCTGCGGCTGCAGCGCAAGCCCGGCCCGCACCCACAGCGCGCCCACGCCCTTTGGCGCCCCGAACTTGTGGCCGGCGAGCGAGAGCAGGTCCACCCCGAGATCATGCACGTCGACCGGCACCCTGCCGACGGCCTGCACGGCGTCGGTATGGAACACCGCGCCACGCTGCCGGGCGAGCGCGGCGAGCGCCTTGACGGGCTGCACCGTGCCGAGTTCGTTGTTGACGAGCATCACCGAGACGAGCGCCGGCGGGCAGTCGCCGGCGGCGTCGAGGGCGCGGGCCAGCGCGCCGACGCTGCACCACGCCTGATCGCTCCACCGGCAACAGCGTGACGGGCCACCCGCGCCGGCCCAGCGCCTTCACGGCGCCAAGCACCGCCTCGTGCTCGATCGCCGTGGTGATGACGCCCGGCCGCGCCCCGTCGGTCCTCTCCTCGGCGACGCCTCGCACCGCGAGGTTGTCGGCCTCGGTGCCGCCCGACGTGAACACGATCTCGGACGGCTCGGCGCCGATGAGACGGGCCACGGCAGATCGCGCCTCGTCGAGCACCGCCTTGGCCCGCTGGCCGAACGCGTGGATGCTCGACGCGTTGCCGGGGCACTCCCTGAGGGCGGCCGACACGGCGTCGGCGACCTCCGCAGGCACCGGTGCGGTGGCGTTGTAGTCGAGATAGATGCGCACGGCACTTCCACGATACCATCCGCCTCCACACCCGGCAACGCGTGGACGACGCGGGCCCGAGTCGCGCCGCTTCTGGACATTCCTCCGGACCGGTTCCATATACTGGCGCGCAGTCCTGGAAGGAGTGTGGCGATGGCGTCGGAAACGGGTTCACCGGTCGAAGCCAGACATCCGGCCGCGGCGAGCGCGGCGCTGATCGGCAAGTCGGTCGTCGTCAAGGGGGAGCTCGAAGGCAGCGAGGACCTGACCATCGAGGGGCAGGTCGAAGGGAAGATCGAGCTTCGCGATCACACGCTCACCATAGGCCAGGGCGGCCGCATCAAGGCCCAGGTCTTCGCGAGGGCGGTCGTGGTCTGCGGCGAACTGGTCGGCAACATCAACGCGAGCGAGTACGTCGAGCTCCGCGAGACCGGGTCGGTCGACGGCGACGTCGTGTCGCCGCGAGTCGCCATCGCCGACGGCGCGCACTTCCGCGGCAGCATCGACATGCAGAAGAAGGGCCCGGTGCCGGCCAAGGGGGCCGCGATCGAGGCGGCGACGCCCTGGAAGATACCGCCGAGCCAGGGCGCCTGACGAGCAAGGAGCAGACCGTGTCGGACGGCGAGGACAACCGCTCGCTGGCCGGCCTGTGGAACCGGGCTCGCCGGTTCCTCCCGGGAGGTGTCGGCCAGGCCCCGGGCGGCTGGGAGCCGGCTGGCGACGGCGCGATTCGGCCGTCGAAGACCCTCAGGCCGTTCCTGCAGGAACTGGCGGCGGCGCCGTCACCGGTCGTGGTGGACCTCGGCCCGGTCATCGGCTCCAACGTCAGCTTCCTCGGCTCGCAGCTCGCGTGCAAGCTCTTCCCGGAGGACCTGTATGCGGACGTGGACCAGCCGTTCCCGCGCGGCGACGGTGACGGCCTGGCGTCCGTGCTGGCGGTGAAGCTGAGGCAGGATCCGGGAGGGGTGGACGGCATCCTCGCGTGGGACGTCTTCGACTACCTCGACCGGGGCGAGGCGGCCGCCCTGGCGAAACGGCTGGTCGCGCTGCTGCGGCCGGGCGGGCTGCTGATGGCGCTGTTCACGACGGAGCCCCGCCACGAGGCGGCCTCCCGCCGTTACATCATCGCGGACGCCGATCATCTGCGGCACCGGCCGGCGCCGGGCGCCCGATGGGCGCGCACAGGTGTGGCCGCTCGGGGACATCGAGGTGCTGCTGGCGCCGCTCGAGGTGCGGCAGTCGCACCTGCTGGCGCACCGCCAGCGTGAAATGCTGCTCCGGCGGCCGACGGCGCCGGGAAAGGACGGGTGAGGCCACGTGGCGAAACCCATCGTCGCGATGCTGACCGATTTCGGGACGCGCGATCATTACGCGGGAAGCCTGAAGGGCGTCGTGCTGACGCTCTGCCCGGACGCCGCGCTCGTGGACATCAGCCACGACATCCCGCCGCACGACATTCTGACGGGCGCGCTGGAGCTGGCCGCCTGCTACCGTTTCTTCCCGGCGGGCACGATCTTCCTCGCCGTGGTCGATCCGGGAGTCGGGTCGTCGCGCCTGGGTCTCGCGGCCGAGGCCGGCGACTACCGGTTCGTCGCCCCCGACAACGGCGTGCTCACGGCCGTCTTCGCCGAGACGCCGCCGAAGCGCGTGGTCTCGCTCACCGAGCGCCGCTACGCGCGGCCGACCATCAGCAAGACGTTCGAGGGCCGCGATCGCTTCGCGCCGGCCGCCGCGTGGCTGGCGCGCGGAGCCGAAGTGAAAGCGCTCGGGTCGGCCGTGCGCGACTACGTGCGCCTCGAGATTCCCCAGCCGCAGCAGGACGGCGACCGGATCGCGGGCGCCGTGCTGCGGGTCGACAGGTTCGGCAATCTCGTCACGAACATCCCGCGGGCGATGGTGGAGCGCCTGGCCAGCCGGGGCGCGATCCGGATCACGGCGGGATCGACGTCGGTGGACAGCCTGGTGGAGACGTACGCCGGGGTGGCGCCGGGCACGATCTGCGCGCTCTTCGGCAGCTCCGATCACCTCGAGATCGCCGAGAACGGCGGCGACGCCGCCCGGCGCCTCGGGCTCGCGTCGGGCGCGTCCGTCGAAGTGGTCAGGCCGTCAGACGCTGTGCTAGGCTGAGGCACCATGGACTTTTCCTTCACCGAAGAACATCGCCTGCTCGAGCAGTCGGTGCGCGAGTGGGGCGCCCGCGAGATCGCGCCGCGCATCAAGGAACTCGACCGGCAGCACCGGTTCGACCCCGACATCCTCCCGCAGATGGCCGAACTCGGCCTCCTCGGCATCTCCGTGCCGGCGAAGTACGGCGGCGCCGGCATGGACTACATCAGCCTCGGCCTGGCCAGCGAGGAACTGGAGTACGTCGACACGTCGCTGCGGGTCATCATGTCGGTCCACGCCGGGCTCAATTGCCTCAGCCTGCTGACGTGGGGCACCGAGGCGCAGAAGCAGCAGTACCTGGTGCCGCAGGCGCAGGGCACGAAGATCGCCACGTTCGGCCTCACCGAGCCGGCCGCGGGCAGCGACGTCCGCGGCATCCAGTCGGTGGCCGTGAAGCGGGGAGATCGCTACGTCCTGACCGGCGAGAAGATGTGGATCTCGCTGGCGGACGTCGCCGACCACTTCCTCGTCGTGGCCTGGAGCGACCTCGAGAAGAAGAAGCGGCGCGACCCGTCGGGGCTCACGGCGTTCCTCGTGGAGCGCGGGTTCAAGGGCTTCTCGAGCGGCACCATCAAGGAGAAGTGGGGCATCCTCGCCGGGAACACGGGCTACTTCAAGATGGACGAGATGGAGGTGCCCGAGGAGAACGTCCTCGGGCGGCCTGGCGAGGGATTCAAGATCGCGATGTTCGCGCTCGACCAGGGCCGGTACACCGTGGCGGCCGGGGCCACGGGCCTCATCCGGGCCTGCCGCGACGCCAGCGCGAAGTACGCGAAGGAGCGGCGGGCGTTCGGCGTCGAGATCGCCCAGCACCAGCTGGTGAAGGCGATGATCGCCGGGATGGAATCCGACTACCAGGTGTCGCGGCTGCTCTGGCTGAAGGCGGGCTGGCTGAAGAACGCCGGCGAGCGCTCGACGCGCGAAGCCAGCCTGGCCAAGTGGTATGCCACGGTCGCGTCGGAGCGCGCGGCGGGGGACGCGGTCCAGGTGCACGGCGCGAACGGCTATTCGGACGACTACCCGGCGGGCCGGTTCTACCGGAACTGCAAGGGCGCGGTGATCTACGAGGGCACGCGCGAGGTGCACGCGCTGATGCAGGCCGACTACGTGCTCGGCTACCGCGTCGATCGGCCCACGCGCTGCGAGCTGCCGCCCTTCACGGGCGAGCGCGAGGCGTAGCAGCTGAATGCGGGTGCGGGGCCGGGGCGCCGCCGGAGATCGGGATCCATGATTGAAACAACCGACCTGTCGCTGGAGTTCCTGCGGGTGGTGGAGCAGGCCGCCATCGCCAGCGCGCACACCATGGGCCAGGGCGATCGCCCCAAGTCCGACCACGTGGCGGTCGAGGCCATGCGCCGGGAGCTCGACGCGGTGCCCATCGACGGCACGATCGTGATCGGCGAGGGCGAGCGCGACGAGGCGCCGATGCTCTACATCGGCGAGAAGCTCGGGCTGGCCCAGGCGCGCACGCCGGGCGGTCACCAGATCAACGCCCGCTTCCCCGAGATCGACATCGCCGTCGATCCCCTCGAAGGCACGAACCTCTGCGCCGTCGGCGCGCCCAATGCCATGACGGTGCTCGCGGCCGCGCCGCGCGGCGGCCTGCTGCACGCGCCCGATCTCTACATGGAGAAGATCGTGGTGGGCCCGGGTTCGAAAGGCGCCGTCGACCTCGACGCCCCGGTCGCCGACAACCTGGCGGCCATCGCGAAGTGCCTCGGCCGCCGCATCGAAGACCTCGTGGTGGTCGTGCTGGACCGCGAGCGGCACGAGGACCTCATCCGGCAGATCCGCGCGACCGGCGCCCGGATCCATCTCATCGGCGACGGCGACCTCTCGGCGGGCATCGCCGCCGCCGTCGTCGGGCACGGGCGTGCACGCCGTGATGGGCACCGGCGGCGCGCCCGAAGGCGTGCTCACCGCGGCCGCCATGCGCTGCCTGAATGGCGAGATCCTGGCGCGGCTGGTCGTCCGCACGGCGGAGGACGAAGCGCGCTGCGCGAAGATGGGCATCACGGACCTGAAGCGCGTCTACCGGTCGGCCGATCTCGCGCCGGGCGACTCGATCATCTTCGCGGCGACCGGCGTGACCAGCGGCGCGCTGCTGAAAGGCGTCCGGTTCTTCGGCGACGGCGTGCGCACGCATTCGATCATCATGCAGGCGAACCCGTACCAGATCCGCTTCGTCGACAGCATCCACGTCGAGTACAGCGACACGGTCCGGGTGCAGTTCTAGACCGGTCTTGGCGCCAGACCGCGGATCGTGGCGGCGGAACCAGTTCGCGGTGACCGCCGCCAGCTTCATGGGGTTCACGGGCTTCACGCTCGTGATGCCGTTCCTGCCCCTCTACCTCCAGCAGCTCGGCGTCGAGGACGTCGGCGAAATTGCCCTCTGGGCCGGCCTGAGCCTCGGCGTGACGCCCGCCGTGACGGCGGCGCTGTCGCCGTTCTGGGGCCGGCTCGCCGATCGCTTCGGCCGGAAGCTGATGGTCGAGCGGTCGCTCATCAGCTTCATCATCGTCATGTCCGCCATGGCGTTCGTGACGCGCGCCTGGCACGTGTTCGCGCTGCGCGCGGTCCAGGGCGTCTTCGCGGGCTACGGCGGACTGACGCTGGCGATGGCCGCCGAATCGGCGCCCCGCGATCGCATGGCGAGGGCGATCGGCCTCGTGCAGACCGCCCAGCGGCTGGGTCCCGCGCTCGGGCCGGTCATCGGCGGCGTCGTGGCGGAAATGGTCGGCGTCCGGCGCGCGTTCTTCGTGACCGCCGGGTTCTATGCCGTCGCGCTCGGCATCGTCTTCCTGCTGTATGAGGACCCTCCGAGACCCGGCTGTCCCGCCCGTCCGCCGCGGCACCGGCCGCGGGCAGTGTGCGGCAGTTGCTGCAGGCGCCGGGGTTCCAGCTGATGATGGCCGCGATCTTCGTGATGACGTTCGTCGACCGCAGCTTCGGCCCGATCCTGCCGCTCTACCTGGCGCGCGAGGGCCGCGCCGTCGAGCAGGTGGTGCTGCTGTCGGGCGTCCTGTTCTCGGTCGCGGCGGGCGGGGCGGTGGCCGGCAACCAGGCGTGCGAATGGCTGCTGCGCAGGATGGCCGCCGACCAGGATCATCGCCGGGGGCGCGGCTGCCGCGGCCCTGGGGCTGCTGTGGTTTCTCGCCGTCTCGAACGACGCCGCCATGGGCGCGGCGCTGCTGCTCTTCGGCGCCGGCGCCGGCGTCGCCGTCACCGCGGGCTACACCTGTGGAGGCCGCCTGGTGCCCGCGTCGTCGCACGCCACGGGCTTCGGCTTCCTGACGGGAGCCTCGCTGGCGGGCCTGGCGCTGAGCCCGCTGGTCGGCGGCCTGCTCGGCACGGGCAACCTGCGGGCCATCTTCGCCCTCGACCTCGTGCTGCTGGCCGCCATCGCCGTGTCGTCACCGTCTCGGCGTTCTCCACCCCGAATCCCGCGAGTCGCGAGTCCCGAATCCCGGCCTCTTAGAAGAACACCAGCGTCACCAGCACGAACACCGGCACCAGCACCATCCCCGACCAGAGCATGTAGCCGAAGAAGCTCGGCATCTTCACGCCGTGCTCCCTGGCGATCGAGAGCACCATGAAGTTCGGCGCGTTGCCGATGTAGGTGTTGGCGCCCATCATCACCGCCCCGCACGACACCGCCTTGAGCACCGCCGCGAACTGCGTGGACGATGGCCCGGGCATCGCGCCGCTCAGGACGGCGGTCACCTGCGACGGCTCGATGCCGAGCTGTCCCAGCGACAGGGCCATGAACGTCAGATACGTCGGCGCGTTGTCGAGGAAGCTCGACAGGATGCCCGACGCCCAGAAGTACTGCCACGGCTCGGTGACGCCGAGGACGAGGACCCGGGCGGCCCCTTCGGCGCCGGCCTTGAGGATCATGAGCACCGGGATGATCGTGACGAAGATGCCGAAGAAGAGATACGCGACTTCCTTCATGGGCTCCCACGTGAACCCGTTGTCCTCGCGGACCGCTCTCGGCGTCGAGGCGATCGACACGAAGCCGACCACGATGATGAGCAGGTCGCGCACGACGTTGCGGTACTCGAAGTGCACGCCGAACCACGCGAGCCCGGGCGTGTGCCAGAATCCCGAGAGCAGCACCGCGCCGAGAATCCCGAACAGGAGCAGGAAGTTGTGCGCGCCCTCGACGCGGAACGACGTGCGGCGGTGCGGCAGTTCGTGGGTCGGCCGGTTCTCGATCTCCCGCCGGATCAGCCGCATGTCGAGGACGACGAAGACGGCGAGGACGATGGCCGACACGAAGAGGTACTCGGGGAACAGCCGCAGGGTCCAGAAGAACGGCACGCCGTGGATGAATCCCAGGAAGAGCGGCGGGTCGCCGAGCGGCGTCAGCAGCCCGCCGAGGTTCGACACGAGGAAGATGAAGAACACGAACACGTGGGCCTTGTGCTTCCGCCAGCCGTTCGCGCGGAGCATCGGCCGGATGAGCAGCATCGAGGCGCCCGTGGTGCCCATCAGCGACGCGAGCACGAGGCCGGCCACGAGGAACGCCGCGTTGAGGGCGGGCGTCGCCACGAGCGTGGCCCGGAGATAGATGCCCCCTGAGACCGTGTAGAGCCCCCACAGCAGGATGAGGAACGGGACATAGTCGACGAGGAGCACCTCGGCCAGCCGGATGGCCGCGAGGATGCCGTACTGCACGAAGAAGGGGCGCGAAGAAGACGAGCGCCCACGCCACGGCCACCTTCTTGTAGTGGTGGTGCCAGAAGTGCGGGGCGAGCAGCGGAAAGAGCGCGATCGAGAGGAGCATGCCCGCGAACGGCAGGCCGGTCCACAACGGCAGCGCGCGGGCGATGTGTTCGAGTGCCGACCTCGTGGCCGGGCGGCGCCGCCGGGAGGAATCTCGCCGCGACAAAGGCGCCGAACACGACGGCGAGCGTGCCTGCCGCGGCCCGGCTGCTGACCAGGGTCTGCCAGCGATAAGATGAAGGGGAGGGGTGAGTCGACGTCATGGTGGAATTCCGGATCGAGGCAGGACGGCCTGACGAGCGCGTGCTCGCCCGCGCGGCAGCCATCCTCCGGGATGGCGGCGTGGTGGCCTACCCGACCGACACGCTCTACGGCCTGGCGGCAAACCCGGCCAGCGCGTCCGCGATGGCACAACTCTACCGCATCAAGGGACGGCCCGTCGATCTGGCCGTTCCCCTCATCGCGTCCGGCGTCGATCAGATCGAATCGGCGGGCGCCGTGCTGGGGCCGGCATCGCGACGCCTGGCGGCGCGCTTCTGGCCAGGGCCGCTCACGCTGATCGTGCCCGCCTGGAGCGGGCTCGACGCCCGCGTGCACGCCGGCTTGTGGACCGTGGCGATTCGTGTGCCCGATCATCCCGTCGCCACGATGCTCGCCCGCCTGTGCGGCTGGCCCATCACCTCGACCAGCGCCAACAGGTCGGGCGAGGCGGCGACGGGGGATCCCGGCGTGGTCAGAGCTGCGCTCGGCGACGAACTCGACGCGTTGATCGATGCCGGGCCATCGCCCGGCGGCGCGCCGTCGACGATTGTCGATGCCCGCAGCGACACGCCTCGCCTGGTCCGCGCGGGGGCCGTCCCGTGGGAACGCGTGCTAGAATCGCTGCAGTAGGAACGACCCTCATTCTCCTGGTGTGACACCCTGGAATCCCACGAACGCGTCGCGCTGATTGGTCTCGCGCCCGGCAAGGGGCGCAGGCACGAGTCCGAGCAGTCGCTCGAGGAACTCGGCGGACTCGTGCAGGCCGCGGGCGGCCGCCCGTCGCTCCGGATGATCCAGGAGCGCGCGCAGCCGGACCCGGCCACCTTCCTCGGGCGCGGCAAGCTGCTCGAACTGGCGGCGGCCTGCGACGAGCAGCGCATCGACCTGGTGGTCTGCGACCACGAGTTGACGCCCACGCAGCTGCGGCATCTCGAAGAGGCGCTCCACCTGCGGGTCATCGATCGGACGCAGCTCATCCTGGACATCTTCGCGAAGCGCGCGCGGACGCGGGAAGGGCAGTCGCAGGTCGAGCTGGCCCAGCTGAAGTACCTGCTCCCGCGTCTCACCGGCCACGGCGCCGAACTCTCACGCCTCGGCGGCGGCATCGGCACCAGAGGACCGGGAGAGACGAAGCTCGAGACCGACCGGCGCCGGATCAGGAGCCGCATCGCGAACATCTCGGCCGGGATCGAGGCCATCCGGGAGCGGCGGGCCCGGCTGCGGGACCGCCGGCAGAAGTCCGACGTCCCGACCGTCGCGCTGGTCGGCTACACCAACGCCGGCAAGACGACGCTGTTCAACCTGCTCACCGGAGCCGGCGCGGAAGCCTCGGACGCGCTGTTTGTGACGCTGGACCCCCTGCTGCGCAAGGTGCGGCTGCCCGATCGGCGCGAGTTGCTCGTCTCGGACACCGTCGGGTTCATCGACCGGCTGCCGCACACGCTGGTCGCGGCCTTCCGCGGCACCCTCGAAGAGGTTGGCGACGCCGCCGTGCTGCTGCACGTGATCGACGCGTCGGCCGAGGACCGGGACCGGCGAATCGCGGCGGTGCGCGCCGTGCTGAAGGACGTGGGCGCGGAGGACGTTCCCTGCGTGGACGTCTACAACAAGGCCGACAAGCTGGGGCCGGAGGAGCGCCGCCAGCTCGCGGCCTCCTGCCCCGACGCGGCGGTGGTGTCGGCGCTGCGGGGCCACGGACAGCGCGAACTGCTCGACCGCGTCATCGCCACGATCGGGCTCGACACCAGCCGCGTGACACTGCGGTGCGACCCCGACAGCGACGCCGGCCGGCGCGGGATGACCTGGGTCTACCGGCACGGCCGCGTGCTGCGCCACGTCAATCGCGGCGGCCGGGCGCACATCGACGCCGAGGTGCCTCGGCGCGAGTGGGCGGCGTTCCGCAAGCGGATGTCCGGCGCGCCGCTCTCGGCGCTCACCATGAGCTCGGCATGAAGCGCCGAGCGGTCGCGCTCATCGTGCTCGTGGCGGTGTTGGCCGGCGCGTGCGCGCCCAAGGTCGCTCCGCCGCCTCCGGCGGCGGGCGCCCTCCGGTATCCGGACTTCGTCTTCCCGGCGCCGCCCGACCGCCTCGGCGACGCCCGCACGAGGGCCGCGCACCAGGATGCCTGGAACCGGATGCAGGCCGCGGACCTCGCGGGCGCCGAGTCGGGCTTCGCGGAGCTGATCCGGCTGCAGCCTGCCTTCTACCCGGCCTCGGTCGGGCTCGGCTACACCCTGCTCGCGCGGGGGAAACCCAAGGAGGCGCTGGCTCGCTTCGATGCGGCGGCCGCGCGGGCGCCGCGGTACGGCCCGGCGCTTGCCGGGCGGGCCGAGGCGCTGATCGCCGCCGGCGAGCGCGACGCCGCCCTCGCCGCGTTCGAGGCGGCGATGGCCGCGGACCCCGGCCTCGGCGACCTTGGCCGGCGGATCGACGCGCTGAGACTCGACCGGCTCCAGGATCGCATCGCCTCGGCCAGGCGGGCGGCCGATGCCGGCCGTCTCGACGAGGCGCGCGACGGGTATGCGGCCGCCATCGCCCTCTCGCCCGACACCGCGTTCCTTCACCGGGACCTCGGCCTGGTCGAACTGCGGCGCAAGAACCTCCCGGAGGCCGAACGCCGCCTCCGCAAGGCGCTGGCGCTGGACCCTGCGGACATCGGCGCGCTCACCGGCCTCGGAGACGCGCTCGAAAGACAGGGGAACCTGGACGGGGCCATCTCGACGCTCGAGCGCGCGTATGCGATCGAACCGTCCGACGCGCTCAAGCAGCACCTTGGCCGACTCCGCGAACGCGCCCAGACGAGCGGCCTGCCGCCCGAATACGCCGACATCCCGCGGCTGGCGCAGGCCACCCGCGGCGACCTGGCCGCGCTCATCGGCATCCGCCTCCGGGCGGTGCTGGCGTCGGCGGCCTCCCGGCGATCCTCGGTGGCCATCGACGTGCGCGGCCATTGGGCGTCCCGCTGGATTGTCGAGGTCATCCGCACCGGGGTGATGGACGTCTTTGCGAACCACGCGTTCCAGCCGGCGGCCGTCGTGCGCCGATCGGATCTGGCGCAGGCGGCGAACCGGGTGCTGGCGCTCGTTGGCGCGAGCCCGGCCCGGGCCGAGCGGAGCCGCGTCCGCATGGCTGACGTGGCGGCGACTCACCTGGGCTACGAAGACATCGCCGCGGCCGTGGCCGCCGGCGTGCTGAGCCTGGACGGCGGGAACTTCCGCCCATCACGCGCCGTGACGGGGCAGGAGGCCGTTGACGCGGTCCGCCGCCTCGAGCAGCTGGCCGCGCGGTCGCGGCCCGGGAGCCGGTAGACACATGTCGCTGACGCTGGCCAATCAACTGACGCTGATGCGCCTGGCGCTTGTTCCGGCCTTCGTGATTCTCGTCCTCTACGGACGCATGGGGTGGGCGCTGGCGGCATTCGTGACGGCAGGGATCACCGACGGGCTCGACGGCCTGATCGCGCGATGGACGAACAGCCGGACGGCCCTCGGCGCCTTCCTGGACCCGATGGCCGACAAGCTGCTGCTCGTGAGCGCCTTCGTCGTGCTCTCGCTGCCGGGCATCGGCCTGGTCAACCGCATCCCGGTCTGGCTCACCGTGCTCGTCATCAGCCGCGACGTCGCGATCGTCGCCACGGTCGCCATCGTGAGCCTGACGCTGGGCCCCCGGACGTTTCCCCCGTCAGTCTACGGGAAAATCGCCACGGCTCTCTACATCGTCACCATCGCCGTCGTGCTGCTGTTCAACTTCCTGAAGCAGGCGTCGGTCGTGGTGGACATCATGGTGTGGGTGAGCCTGGCGATCACGCTCCTCTCGGGGTTCCACTACACCGTGCACGTGCGCCGCACGCTCAACGAGCCGCCAGTTTCTCTCTGAAATACTCGATCGTCCTGCCGAGCCCTTCCTCGAGGCCCACCTTCGGGCTCCAGTCCAGGATCGTGGTCGCTCGCGTGATGTCGGGCTTGCGCACCTTCGGATCGTCGACCGGCAGGTCGCGGTACACGATCCGGCTCGACGACCCGGTGAGGCGAAGAATGGTCCGGGCGATCTGCTCGATGGTCAGTTCCTGCGGGTTCCCGATGTTGATCGGATCGTTGGCGTTCGACAGCATCAGGCGGATGACGCCGTCGACGAGGTCGCTCACGTAGCACAGGCTGCGCGTCTGCGCCCCGTCGCCGTACACCGTGACGTCCTCGCCCGTGAGCGCCTGGCCGATGAAATTCGGCACCGCCCGCCCGTCGCGGACGCGCATGCGCGGGCCGTAGGTGTTGAAGATGCGGACAATCTTCGCGTCCACGCCGTGGTAGCGGTGGTAGGCGACGGTCATCGCCTCGGCGAACCGCTTGGCCTCGTCGTAGACGCCGCGCGGCCCGATCGGGTTCACGTTGCCCCAGTACGTCTCCCGCTGCGGGTGCTCCAGCGGGTCGCCGTAGACCTCGGAGGTCGACGCCAGCACGAACCGCGCGCCCTTGGCCTTGGCGAGGCCGAGGGCCTTGTGCGTGCCGAGGGCGCCCACCTTCAGCGTCTGGATCGGCAGTTCGAGGTAGTCGATCGGGCTGGCCGGGCTCGCCCAGTGCAGGACGACATCCACGGGGCCGTCCACGTTGATGTAGTTCGTGACGTCGTGCTTGACGAAGACGAAGTCCCGGCCGGTCAGGTGGGCGATGTTGGCCAGATCGCCCGTCAGCAGGTTGTCGATGCCGACCACCGCGTAGCCGCGATCGAGCAGCGTCTCGGCGAGGTGAGACCCGATGAACCCGGCGGCCCCGGTGATGACGACGCGCGGCTTGGACATGCCGTTCCTACTGGGCGGGTGATTGTCGGTACAGGCCCAGCCCCCGCACGAGCGTGAGCCACAGGATCTTCACGTCGAGATTGAGCGACCAGTTCTCGATGTAGTAGAGGTCGAACTCGATGCGCTTCTCCAGCGACGTGTTGCCGCGCCATCCGTTCACCTGCGCCCAGCCGGTGATCCCCGACTTCACCTTGTGCCGCAGCATGTAGTGCGGGTAGCGGTGCTTGAACTGATCGACGAAATAGGGGCGCTCGGGCCGCGGGCCGACGAGCGACATGTCGCCCCTCAGCACGTTCCACAACTGGGGCAGTTCGTCGATGTCGAAGTGCCGGAGGTACCGGCCGAGCGGCGTGCAGCGCGGGTCTTCCTCGTCGGCCCAGATGGGCCCGGTGACGGCCTCGGCCTCGTGGTACATCGAGCGGAACTTGTAGACCACGAACGACGAGCCGTCGAGGCTCATCCGCTCCTGCCGGTAGAAGACCGGGCCTCGGCGAGGTCAGCTTGATGGCGAGCGCCACGATGCCGAGCGGAATCGCCAGGACGAGCAGGCCGGCGGCGGAGGCGGCCACGTCGACGGCCCGCTTGGCCAGCGCGCTGAGGCCCTGCAGCGGGACGTCGTTGAGGTTGATGATGGGGACGCCGTCCAGGTCCTCGATGCGGGCCCGCAGCGCGATGAACTGCAGCAGGTCCGGGACGATCTTCACGTCGATCAGGTTCTTGGCGCCCGCCTCGATGACCTCGAGCATGCGCTGGTGCTCTTCGAGCGGCAGGGCCACGTAGATCTGGTCGACCCGCTCGCGCTGGCAGATCTCGCCCGTCTCGGCCGTCGTGCCGAGCAGCGGCAGGCCGCGGTAGCCGAGATGGTCCCGGCCGGCGCGGTCGTCGACGAAGCCGACGACCTGATACCCCATCTCGCGGTGGCTGAGGATCTTGTCCGCGACGAGGCGGCCGAGTTCGCCCGCCCCGACGATCAGGATGCGCTTGAGCCCGATGCCCGCGCGCCAGCGGCGCTCGAGCGTCTGGCGCACGACCTCCCGCGACGCGAACGTGAGGACGACGTTCAGCCCCAGGAACAGCACCCACACGACCTGGGACACCTCGAACGCGCCCCGGTCCTTCATGTCGGCCGGCACGTAATACGCCTGGAAGTAGAGCGTGGTGACCACGCCGAGGACGACGGCGACCACGCTGCCGACGAACACCGCGAAGAAGTCGTCCACTCGCGAACGGTTCCGGCGGAGGCTGTACAGGCCCTGGAAGTAGAACGCCACCGGCACGAGCACCGCCACGAACGGCACCACGAAGAGGTACTGCTCGATGGGCGGGACGCCCTTCGTGACGGGGATCAGGTCCGATCTTGAAGCGCAGCACGTAGGCGCCGCAGGAACGCCGCGACGCCGAGAAGCGCGTCCGACACGACGTAATAGACGGCAAGCGTGCGTTTGTAGCGTCTGACCATGAAGTCTCAGCGGTTGCGCGGCGAGCGCTCCTCGTAACCTTTGATTATAGCCTCCCGGCGCGGGGAGCGCCGCACGGTTACCAGCGGGCGTGCGGCGGATGGGCCACGCTCTCCTCGATGAGCGCGCTGGAACGCGCCGACGAATCGCGCCCGCGAGAAACGGAGCGCGTTGTCTCGAAGCGCGCCGGGCATCGATGCGCATGCGCCCGAGGCGCTCGAGCGCGTCGGCGAGCGAGTGGGCGGACGACTCCGCGAAGAACACCCCGGTGTCGCCGTCGACGACCGATTCGAGCGCCCCGCCCTTCGCAAGCGCCACCACCGGCGTCCCGCACGCCTGGGCTTCGACGGGCACGATGCCGAAGTCCTCGGCGCCCGGCAGGATGACGGCCTTCGCGTGGCGATACTCCCGGCGAATCTCCTCGTCGGTCAGCTGGCCAAGAAACGTGACGTCCCCGCCCGCCTCGCGTTCGAGACGTTCCCGGTCAGGACCGATGCCGACGATGCGAAGCGGCGCGCCCGCCCGGCGGCACGCGGCGATGGCGAGGTCGACGCGCTTGTACGGGACAAGCGCCGACACGACGAGAAAGGACCCGCCCGGACTGGTCCCGGCCGGATGGTAGAACTCGGTGTCCACCGGCGGATACACCACCGTGGCCTGGCGCCCGTAGTACCGCAGGATGCGGGACGCCACGAACCGCGAGTTCGCGACGAAGCGGTGGACGCGCGAGGCCGTCGACGCGTCCCACCGGGCCAGCCAGGCCATCACCGGACGGTAGAGCGCCTCGCCGAGGCGCGCCGGTGCGCCGGGCGCCGAAGTACTCGTCGAACTGGTCCCAGGCGTAGCGCATCGGCGAATGGCAGTAGCAGACGTGGCGCGCGCTGGCCCGGCGGCAGGACCGCCTTCGCCGCGCAGTGGCTCGAACTGATGACCAGGTCGTACTCGTCGAGGTCGAACTGCTCGACCGCCATCGGGAACAGCGGCAGGTAGTGCCGGTAGAGCCGGCCTGACGCCGGCAGGCGCTGGATGAACGACGTGCGGATCGTGCGCGACTCGATGAGCGGCGACACGGACCCTTTGACGTGGACGAGCGTGAAGATGTCCGCCTTCGGGTAGATCCCGGCGATGGCCTCGAGGACCTTCTCGCCGCCCCGCATGCCCGGTCAGCCAGTCGTGGACGAGGGCCACTCTCATGGCGCCGAGGACCGCTGCGAGGCCACATCCATGTACACCTCGTGGATGCGGCGGACCGAGGCTTCCCAGGAGAACTCCATCGCGCGCGCCAGGCCCCGCGCCGTCAGCGTCCGGCCGCAGCGTCGGCGTCGCTCAGCACCCGCTGGATGCCCTCGGCGATCGACGCCGCGCTGTACGGATCGACCAGCACCGCGGCGTCGCCGACCACCTCCGGCAGCGACGACCGGTTCGACGTCACCACGGGCGTGCCGCTCGCCATCGCCTCGAGCGGCGGCAGGCCGAAGCCCTCGTAGAGCGACGGGAACACGAACACCGTCGCCAGCCGGTAGAGCGCGGCCAGCGTGTCGTCGGCCACGAACCCGAGGAACCGGACGTGCTTGTGCAGCTTGTGCTTGTCCACGGCGCGGCGCAGCCTGGGGTACTTCGAGATCTGGTCGCCGATGATCAGCAGCTTCGAGGCGCTCGAAGCCGCCCCGCCGGACCAGGTCGAAGGCGTCGATCAGGCGCTCGAGGTTCTTGTGCGGCTTGATGTTGCCCACATACAGCGCGAACGGACCGTTCAGCTGGTAGCGCTCGCGCACCCGCTCGATGGCCTCCATCGTCGGCGGCGATCGCGAAGCGATCGTCGATGGCGTTGTAGACCACGATGACCCGCTCGGCCGGCACGTCGCAGTACCGGAGGATGTCGGCCTTCGACGTCTCGGACACCGTGAGGATGCGCTCGGCACGCTGGGCGGCCACCCAGAGGTTCGCCCGCGCGTACGCGTACGCGAGGCGGTTCGGCAGGTACTGCGGGAACATCAGGTGGATGCAGTCGTGAATGGTCACCACCGCCCGGCACGGCACCAGCGGCGGCAGCACGTAGTGCGGCTCGTGCAGCAGCGTCACGTTCTGCATGACGAGCCGCGCCGGCAGCATCACCTGCTCGGCCACCGAGTACGGGCGTCGACGGCTCGACCACGGCCCGGAAGTTCGGGCCGAGCGCCGTCGGCCAGCTTCACGTCCTGCGGCCTGCAGAGCAGGACGTACTCGGTCTCCCGGTCGAGGCGCGCCAGGTACTTCAGCAGGTTCCGGATGTAGGTCCCGATGCCGAAGTCGTGCAGTTTCCTGGCGTCAATCGCGATGCGCACGTGGGTGTCTCGTCTCCGGGTTCACGATACCACAGGGCCTGCCGCCCGGTCCCCCGCCCCGTCAGGCGCAGCGCGCCGCGCAGCCGGAGATACGCACGCAGGAGCGGCGCCCAGCGCGGATGGTGCTTCTCGTAGAACGCCACCTGGCTGCGCCGGTACGCCCGCTCGGTGTCCTGCGGGCGTGCCCGTCCGGACGCGCCGCGAAGGTGCACGACCTCGGCGTCGGGTGTGAAGAGGATGCGCCGCCCGAGCGCGCGCAGGGCCGCGCAGAAGTCCACGTCCTCCGCGTAGAGGAAGTACCGCTCGTCGAGCAGGCCCGCGGCCAGCGCATCCGCGCGCCGGACGAGCAGGCACGCGCCGCTGACCCAGTCCGGATAGTGGCGCCGGCGCACCTGACGGCCGACCCACGCGACGGCCGGGCCCGCGCGGCGATCGTGCAGGCGCCCGAGCAGCTTCTGCCGCAGCTCGCTGAACGGCCCCATCATCGCGCCGAAGGACAGTTCCGGGCGGCCGTCGGCGCCGACCAGGCGCGGGCCCGCGGCCACGGCGCCGGCGTCGGCGTCGAGCGCCCGCACGAGCGCGTCGATCGCACCGGGCGGCACCAGCGTGTCGCTGTTCAGGAGCAGCACGAACTCGCGACGCCGCCTCCCGGATCCCGATGTTGTTCGCGGCGGCGAAGCCGAGGTTGCGCTCGGACGCGATCAGGCGGACCCCCGGCCAGTTCCTCCGGACCGCGTCGGGCGAGCCGTCCGAGGACGCGTTGTCGACGACGATGATCTCGGTGCGCGGCCGACGGCGGTGCGGCGGCGAGCGACGCCAGGCAGGCCTCGAGTTCCGCCCTCGTGTTGAACGAGACGATGATGATGGTGACGTCACCCATGCGCCCGCCTGCCCGCCGATTCGAGCGCCGTCGAGGGTCTCGCGGGCCGCTCCGGCCACGAGTAGCGGGACAGCACCCCGCGCGGCTTCCCGCAGGACGCGCGTCCCGCGCGGCCGGGCTCGTGAGCAGATCGACGAGCGCGGCGGCGGTGGCCGGCGAGGTCGCCGGGCGCGACATACCGCGCGGCGCCGTCCGCAGACCTCGCGCGCCACGGGCGTGTCGAGCAGGACGGCGGGGAACGCCGCGCGCCAGGGCCTCGAGCGGCGTCAGGCCGAAGCCCTCGTACTCCGAGAGGAACGCGAATACGGAGGCCGTCCGGAACGCCTCCGCCAGCTCGGCATCCTCGACGTACGAGCGCACGCGAATGCGATCGCCGGCTCCGGAGGCGCGGCAGAGCGCCTCGATGTCCTGGTGCGGGAACGTGCGGTTCTCGCCGATGATGTCCAGCCGCGCATCCGGCACGCGCTCGCGCACCAGCGCGAACGCCGCGATGAGGTCCGGCACGCGCCGGCGGTTGAAGATCGACCCGACGTAGAGGACCAGCGGCTCGCGCCGGACCGCCGGCGGCCCTCCGCTCGCCGGCCCGGCGCGGGCGCCCCGGCGCCGAGGGTGATCACGCGGATGCGTTCGGCGGGACAGCCGAGGCGGGTCCGGATCTCCGCCTGGGAGAACCGCGTGTCGGTCAGCACGAGCGCCGCGCGCCGCGCCGCCAGGCGCGTGAGCGTCCGCCGGCGGAGCCCCTCGCGCGCGCCGAACCACTCGGGATGCGCGAAGAACGACACGTCGTGGATGGTCAACGCGACGGGACAGGAGAGCCGCAGGGGAGCCGTGTACGCCGGCGCGAAGAACACGTCCAGCCCGTCTCTCGCTGCTGCCGATGGCAGCGTCATCTGCTCCCACCAGGTGCCCCCGCCTCCGGCAGCACCCGGACGCTCGCCCGAAGCGCTTCGAGACGCGATGCGACCGCGGCAGACAGCGGCGCCGGAGCGTAGAGCACGAAGTCGTGGCGGAGCGCCGCGCCCGAGGCCGGGTCCGCCCACGCGGCCAGCAGTTCGCCGAGGTAGCGTCCGACGCCGGTCGCGCGCCCGGTCAACTCCCGCGTGTCGACGCCGATCCTCATGCGCGCGGTCCTCGCGGCGCGGGGCGCCGGCCTCCGGAACCCTGGCGAGCCGCGCGCGTGTAGGCGTCGACGCAGCGCCCGCGCCGACGCCGGCCAGCTGAATCGGCCCGCCCGGGCGATGCCCGCGTCGCGCAGCCTCGCCGCCAGATCGGGGTCGTCGTGACGGCCTCGAGGGCATCGGCCAGGTCCCTCACGCTGGCGGGATCGACCAGGAGGCCGCCATCGCCCACCACCTCCGGCAGCGCTCCCGGCTGGACGCCACCACCGGGACGCCCAGCGCCATCGCCTCGAGGGCCGGCAGCCCGAATCCCTCGTCGAGCGACGGCAGCACCAGCAGGCTCGCGCCCGCGTACAGCTCCGCCCGGCGCTCGTGGGAGACGTAGCCTTCGATGGTCACGCGGCCCTTGAGCGGCGGCGCCTGCGCCGCTGCCACCCAGGCGTCGGCCGCCGGGGTGGCCTGGCCCGCGAGGACGAGGGGCGGCGTCGAGGGCCGTCGCTCCACAAGGAGCCGGTAGGCCGCGAGGAGCCCGGCGATGTTCTTGCGCGGCTCGAGCGTGCCGAGAAACAGCAGGTGGCCGGGAGATGCCGGGCGGCGGCGGCAGCGGCCCGGCGATCCAGGACGGCACGCCGGGCCGGCAGACGGCAATCCGGTCCGGAGCACACCGAGAGGCGCCCTCGATCTGCGCTTTCGAGTACTCGGAGATGGTGACCACCAGATCGGCCCGCGCCGCGTGCGCGTGAACCAGGGTCGGGAAGTCGCGCCGCATCTCGGCGCGCGTGCGCTCCGGATGCGACAGGAAGTCGAGATCGTAGATCGTGCAGACCCGCAGCCCCGACCGGGCCGGCACCAGCAGGGGCGTCGTCGAGTGCACGAGATCGAAGGTGCGGGACGTCAGGGTCTCGATCGGGGGCCAGCCCACGCGGTTCCAGGCCCAGGTCAGGGGACCGACGGGGACCCTGCGGTCGACGAACGTGGCGCCGCTCAACTCGCGGAGCGCCGATGGGGCGGGCCGGTCGCGCCAGGACGAACTCCAGAGCGTCAGCTCGATCAGCGAGGCGGCCGGGTCGCCCTCCGCCTTCAGGGCCAGCAGGTTGAGGGCGAGCTGATGCACCCACTCGCCGACGCCGGTGCGATCGCGCAGGGCCGGCCGGTAGTCGAGAAGCAGCGTCATCACGGCGCCCTGTATCCTACCGCGAAAGGCCGGATGTTCCCGCGCGGAGGAACGCGGGGCGCGGCGTTTCGTCCGCAAGTCCTTGACTGTCAATGGCTTGACAGCGATCTGGCGGTATAGTATTTTCAGAGCTTTTCAAAGGCTCCCCGCTGCCGTACTCTTGAGTCGCCCGTGGAGAAGGTTCAATGAAAATCGCCGTCGTCGGAACCGGGTACGTGGGGCTGGTGGCCGGCGCCTGCCTCGCGGAAACCGGCAACGACGTGATCTGCGTGGACAAGGACGACGGCGAAGGTCCGCATGCTCCGCGAGGGCAGGATGCCCATTTTCGAGCCCGGGCTCGAGGAGCTGGTGCGCCGCAACGTCGCCGAGAAGCGGCTGTCGTTCACGACGCAGCTCCCCCGCGCGGTGCGCGCCTCGTCGATCATCTTCATCGCCGTCGGCACGCCGCAGGGCGAGGACGGCGCGGCCGACCTGCAGCACGTGCTCGGCGTCGCGCGCGAAATCGCGCAGGCGATGAACGGCTACAAGGTCATCGTCGACAAGAGCACGGTGCCGGTCGGCACCGCCGAGAAGGTGCGCGAAATCATCCGGCGCGAAACCACGCACCCGTTCAGCGTCGTGAGCAACCCCGAATTCCTCAAGCAGGGGGCGGCGGTCGACGACTTCCTGAAGCCCGACCGCGTGGTCATCGGCGCCGAGGACGAGAAGGGCGGCGACCTCATGCGCCAGCTGTACGCGCCCTTCACGCGGACCGGCGCCCCGATCATGGTGATGGACTGCGCCAGCGCCGAGCTGTGCAAGTACGCGGCAAACGCCCTGCTCGCCACGAAGATCTCGTTCATGAACGAAATCGCCAACGTCTGCGAGCTGTTCGGCGCGGACGTCGACGAGGTGCGCCGGGCCATCGGCTCGGATCGCCGCATCGGGCCGTCGTTCCTGTTCCCGGGCGTCGGGTACGGGGGCAGCTGCTTCCCGAAGGACGTCAAGGCGATCGTCCGGTTCACCGGCGACAAGAGCTACGACTTCCAGATCCTGAAGGCGGTCGAGCGCGTGAACGACCGGCAGAAGTCGGTGCTCGCCGGCCGGATGGAGCGGCACTTCGGGTCGCTCGAGGGGCGGACCATTGCCGTCTGGGGCCTGGCGTTCAAGCCGCGGACCGACGACATGCGCGAGGCCCCGGCCATCGTGCTCATCGAGCGCCTGCTCGCCGCCGGCGCGAAGGTCCAGGCGTTCGACCCGGCGGCGATGCCCGTGGCCCGGCGGCTGTTCGGCTCGAGCATCACCTACGCGCCGCGCAGCTACGCGGCCCTCGCCGGCGCGGACGCCCTGGCCGTCGTGACCGAGTGGAACGAGTTCCGCGAGCCGGACTTCGCGCAAGATGCGCAAGCTGATGAAGAGCCCCGTCATCTTCGACGGACGGAACATCTACTCCCGGGACCTGATGCGCGCGAATGGCTTCACCTATTACTCCATCGGACGCTGATCACGGCGCGATCCTCGTCACCGGCGGCGCCGGCTACATCGGCAGCCACGCGGCCAAGGCCCTCGCCCGGGCCGGCCGCCGGGTCGTCGTGTACGACAACCTCTCGGCGGGGCATCGCGGCGCGGTCCGCTGGTGCCGATCTGGTCGAGGGCGACCTGCACGACACGGACACGTTCCGGCGGACGGTGCGAGAGTACCGGGTGGGCGCCGTCATGCACTTCGCCGCGCTCGCCTCGGTGGGCGACTCGGTGCGCGACCCGTCGCCCTACTACCGCGACAACGTCGAAGGCACGCTGGGAATCCTGCGCGTGATGCTCGAGGAACGGCGTGGGGCGGATCGTGTTCTCGTCGACGGCGGCCGTCTTCGGCGAGCCGACCGAGACCCCCATCACCGAGGCGCACCGACACCGGCCGATCAACCCGTACGGCGAGACCAAGCTGGCGATCGAGCGGGCGCTGCGGCACTTCGAGCGGGCCTACGGCCTGCGCAGCATCGCGCTGCGGTACTTCAACGCCGCCGGGGCCGATCCGGACGGCGAGCTCGGCGAAGACCACCGCCCGGAGGCGCACCTGATCCCGCTCGCGATCGACGCCGCGCCGCGGAGGCGAGCCGCTCCGCGTCTTCGGCGACGACTACCCGACGCCCGACGGCACGTGCCTCCGCGACTACATCCACGTGAACGATCTGGCGCAGGCCCACGTGCTCGCGCTCGACCGCGCTCGAGGCCGGCGGCGCGTCGGCCGTCTACAACCTCGGCAACGGGCATCCGTTCTCGGTGAAGGACGTCATCGCGGCCGTCGAGCGGGTGAGCGGCCGCCGCGTGCCGTGGACGGCTGGCCCGAGGCGCGAGGGCGATCCCGCGGTGCTGTTCGCGTCGAGCGCGCGCATCCGGCGGGACCTCGGCTGGATGCCGTCGATTTCGTCGCTCGACGACATCGTGCAGACGGCCTGGCGCTGGCGCTCGACGCACCCGCGCGGCTATGCCGACCGGACGGAGGGCTGATGTCCAGGCTGAAGGGCGTGCTGGCGGATCCGCTGCTGTCGGTGGTCATGCCCGTCTACAACGAGCGAGACACGATCGAGGAGATCCTCGCGCGCGTGCTGGCGGTGCCGGTGCGCAACGAGCTCATCGTCGTCGACGACTGCTCGACGGACGGCACGCGCGACGATGCTCGCCGACATCCAGTCGCGGATCCCGTTCCGGCTGTTCCTGCAGGAGCGCAACCAGGGCAAGGGGGCGGCGCTGCGACGGGGGTTCGCGGAGGTCGCCGGCGATCTGGTCATCATCCAGGACGCCGACCTGGAGTACTCGCCCGAGGAGTACCCGGAGCTGATCGAGCTCATCTGCGAGGGCCGGGCCGACGTCGTGTACGGGTCGCGGTTCCTGGGCCGGCACCGGGTGTTCCTGTTCACCCACTACCTCGGCAACCGCCTGCTGACGCTCCTCACCAACGTGCTCTACAACACCATGCTCACCGACATGGAGACCTGCTACAAGGTGATGCGCACGGAGGTGCTGCGGTCGTTGACGCTGCGATCGGACGGGTTCGGCATCGAGCCGGAGCTGACCGCGAAGATCTTCAAGCGCGGGTACCGGGTCTACGAAGTGCCGATCACCTACGACGGGCGCGGGTACGACGAGGGCAAGAAGATCACCTGGCGCGACGGCGTCGTCGCCCTCTGGGTGCTGTTGCGGTACCGGTTCAGCGAGTGAACTCCGCTCCGGCGACTGCTTCGCTACGCCGCGCCCTACCGGGGGCGCTTCGCCGTCGCGCTGGTGGCGATGGTGGTCTACGGCGCGGCGTCGGCCTGGCTCGCCTGGCTCGATCAAGCCGATCCTCGACGAGGTCCTGCCGACCAGCAGTCGCTCGCGACGCGTCGCGTGGGCCATCCTCGCCGTCTACCTCCTGAAGGGCATCGGCGTCGTACTTCTCGGCCTACCTGATGGCCGACGTCGGGCCAGCGCGTCGTGCTGGACCTGCGCAACGAGCTGTTCCGGCACACGCTCGGGCCAGTCGGCGGCGTTCTTCAAGCGCCGCAGCACGGGGCAGCTGCTCTCGCGGCTCACCAACGACGTCGGCCAGGTGCAGCAGGTCGGTGTCGGAGACGGTCGGCGACCTGCTGCGCGAGTCGCTGGCGCGTGGTCGGGCTACGCCGGCGCTGCTCTTCTACTACGACGCGGGCCTGGCGCTCGTCTGCCTGACCGGCGCGCCGCTCGTCGTGTATCCGCTGGTGCGGCTCGGCCAGCGGGTGCGCCGGACGACGACGCGCAGCCAGGAGCACCTCGAGCACATGTCGCACGTGGCGACGGAGGCGTTCACCGGCCATCGCATCGTCAAGGCGTTCGGCGCCGAGGAGCGCGAGGCGGCGCGGTTCGGCGCCGCGGCGCGGGCGCTCTACCGCACGAACATGAAGGTGACGGCCGCGGTGTCCGATGCTGCCGCCGCTCATGGAGTTCCTCGGCGGCGTCGGCATGGCGGCGGCGCTCTGGTACGGCAGCCGGGAGATCGCGCCGGGGCGGCTGACGCCGGGCGAGTTCACGTCGTTCCTCGCGGCGCTGTTCCTGATGTACGGCCCGCTGAAGAAGCTGAGCCGCGTGAACGCGAACCTGCAGCAGGCGCATCGCCGCCGCCGCAGCGCATCTTCGAGCTGCTCGACACGCACACCGAGGTGGCCGAGCGGCCGGGCGCGCCGGCGCTGCGCGCCGCTCGCGCGCGCGATCGAGTTCCGCGACGTCAGCTTCGAGTACGAGGACGCGCGCGGGCAAGAGCGCCCTGCGGGACGTGTCGTTCACCGTCGCGGCCGGCCAGATGGTCGCGATCGTCGGGCCGCAGCGGCGCGGGCAAGACGACGCTGGTCAACCTGCTGCCGCGGTTCTACGACGTGACCGGCGGGCGCGATCCTGATCGACGGCATCGACATCCGCGACGTCACGCTCGCGTCGCTGCGCGACCAGATCGGCATGGTGACGCAGGAGACCGTGCTGTTCGACGACACCATCGCCAGCAACATCGCGTACGGCCGCCCGGGCGCCGCCGCGCCGAGATCGAGGCGGCGGCCCGCGCCGCGCACGCGCACGAGTTCATCGTCGGCCTGCCCGAGGCGTACGAGACGGTGATCGGCGAGCGCGGGCAGCGGCTGTCGGGCGGCCAGCGGCAGCGCCTGGCGATCGCGCGCGCGCTGCTCAAGAACTCGCCGATCCTGATCCTCGACGAGGCGACCTCGGCGCTCGACTCCGAGTCGGAGCCGCTGGTGCAGGACGCGCTGGCGAACCTGATGCGGGACCGCACGTCGTTCGTCATCGCGCACCGGCTGTCGACGGTTCAGCGGGCGGACGTCATCATCGTGCTGGAGCGCGGGCGCGTCGTCGAGATCGGCCGGCACGACGAGCTGCTGGCGCGGCCGGGCGGCGTCTACGCGGCGCTGCACGCGATGCAGTTCGGCGAGCGGCCGCCGCGCCGGGCCAGGCCCCGAGAAAGACAGGCGCATGATCAAGAGCATGACCGGCTTCGCCTCGGTGACGCAGCGAGGACGAGCGGGCCAGCATCGGCGTGACCGTCCGCAGCGTCAACCACCGGTACCTCGACCTGCAGCTGCGGCTGCCGCAGTCGCTGGCGCCGCTCGAGGCGCGCCTGCGCGGCTGCGTGCAGGCGCGGGTCGGCGCGCGGGCGGGTCGAGCTGGCCGTGTCGGTGCAGCTGCGCCAGGAGCCCGTGCTGAAGGTCGAGCTCAACGAGGCGTTCGCCGCGGCGCTGGCCGACGGCGCTCGAGCAGGCCCGCGGCGGCCGGCCTCGTGGAGGGCGCCCTCGCGCCGGGCGACCTGCTGCGGTTCCCGCAGGCGCTCACGGTGCGCGAGGAGGCCGCCGGAACTCGACGACGCGGGGCGCGGGGCGCTCGAGGCGGCCATCGTGCAGGCGGTGGAGCGCGCGCTCGACGAGCTCGACGCGATGCGGCGCCACGAGGGCGCGCATGCTCCGGGCCGACCTCGACGCGCGCAAGGCCGGCGTGCTCGCGGCCGTCGAAGCACGTCGCCGCGAGCGGCGGCGGCCGGCGAGGCGCGTGCTGCGCGAGCGCGCTCGCCAGGCGCGTGGCGCGAGCTCGCGCGCCGACCTGGCCGATCGACCGCGTCGCGGTCGCCCAGGAGATCGTGCGGTTCGCGGCCCGCTCGGACATCAGCGAGGAGGTCGTCCGCTTCCGCGCCCACCTCGAGCACTGGACGTCGCTGACCGACGGCGCCCGAGCCGTGCGGCCGCAAGCTCGACTTCCTGCTGCAGGAGATGAACCGCGAGGTCAACACGATCGGCTCGAAGGCCGACGGCGCGGGCGTCCCGGAGCTGATCGTCGGCTCAAGGCCGAACTCGAGAAGATGCGCGAGCAGGTGCAGAATGTCGAGTAGCGCCGCGCCGCGGGCGGCTGTTCGTCGTGTCGGCGCCGTCGGGCACCGGCAAGACGACGCGTGGTCGAGCGGCTCGTCGCAGGTGACGCCGGGCCTGCGGCGTGTCGCGGTCGTACACGCAGCCGCCGCGCCCGCGCCGGGCGAGGCCGACGGCGTCGACTATAATTTCGTCATCGCGGGACCGGTTCGAGGCGATGATCGCCGGCGGCGCAGTTCCTCGAGTGGGCCGACGTCGTTCGGCAACCTCTACGGCACGTCGCGCGGTCGACACCGAGCGCGCGCTCGCCGGCGGCGACGGACCTCGTGCTCGTCATCGACGTGCAGGGCGCGCGGCAGGTGCGGCGCCAGCGGCCGTTCGGCGCGTGTCGGTGTTCGTGCTGCCGCCGTCGTTCGAGGTGCTCGAAGCGCGGCTGCGCGGCCGCAGCAAGGACTGGAGGACGCAGATCCGGCGGCGCCTCGAGGTGGCGCGCGACGAGGTGCGCGGCCGTCGCGGAGTACGACTACGTGGTCGTCAACGACGAGGTCGACGCGTGCGTCGAGCGGCTGCGCGCCATCGTCCTCGCCGAGCGCGCCAGGCCCGACGCGATGAGCCGCGAAGTGTCCGCCGTCGTCGCCAGCTTCGGACCGGCGGCGGACCGGCGCTGAGGCCCCTCGCGGGGCGTGAAGGAGTGGATGTCCATGGCCAGGGTCGCGCTCGGCGTCACCGGCGGCATCGGCGCCTACAAGGCCGTCGAGGTCGCGCGCGGCCTGCAGAAGCGCGGGCACGACGTCGTCGCGGTCATGACGCGCAACGCCCGGCGCTTCGTCGGGCCGCTCACGCTTCGAGGCGATCACGCGGCACCCCGTCGTCACGAGCCAGTGGACCGCCGGCGCCAACGCCGACATCGAGCACATCGCGCTGGCCTCGTCCATCGACCTGCTGCTCGTCGCGCCGGCGACCGCGAACATCATCGGCAAGTTCGCCAACGGCATCGCCGACGACTTCCTGTCGGCGCTCTACCTGGCGACGCGCGCGCCCGTGCTCGTGGCGCCGGCGATGAACACGAACATGCTGGAGCACCCGGCGGTGCGGCAGAACCTCGAGCACGCTCGCGGCGCGCGGCGTGCGGTTCGTCGAGCCGGGCGACGGCTACCTGGCGTGCGGCTGGATCGGCAAGGGCCGCCTCGCGGAGCCGGAGGACATCGTCGAGGCGGCCGAGCGGGTGCTGCGGCGGCAGCCGGTCGCTCGCCGGGCGCGCGTGCTCGTGACGGCCGGGCCGACCTACGAGGACCTCGACCCGGTGCGCTTCATCGGCAACCGCTCGAGCGGGCGGATGGGGTTCGCGCTGGCGGCGCGAGGCGGCGCGCCGCGGGGCCGCCGTGACGCTCGTCGCGGGGCCGACGTCGGTCGAGCCGCCCGCGGAGGCCGAACTCGTGCGGGTCCGGAGCGCCGCCGAGATGCACGACGCGGTGATGGCCCGCCTCGACACCGCGGACGTCGTCGTCATGGCGGCCGCCGTCGCCGACTACGCGCCGGAGGCGCAGCGACGGCCGGAAGATCGCGAAGACGGACGACGGCGCTGACCCTCACGCTGCGCAGGACGCCCGACATCCTGGCGGGCATCGGCGCGTGGCGCGCGGCGCAGGGCCGCGTCCGCCCGGTGCTCGTCGGGTTCGCCGCCGAGACCGACGACGCCGTGGCCGGGCGCGGCGGAAGCTCGTGCCGAAGCAGGTCGACCTCATCGTCGCCAACGACGTGCTCGAGCCCGGCGCCGGCTTCGAGGTCGACACCAACGTCGTGACGCTCGTCGGGCCGGACTGGGAGGAGGCGCTGCCGCTGCAGCCGAAGTCCGTCGGTGGCGGCCGTCATCCTCGACCGGGTCGGAGCGGCTGATCGCGCAGGCTGCCGGAGGACCGGCGTGACGGGTGCCCGATGAGCGAGAGACGACGTGCGAGCCGGCCTGGCGGAGCACCTGCGCCTCTTCGCGCAGCTCGGCGTCGGACGGCGTGAGCCGGGACCCCGCCTGGCGCCGGAGGCCCGCCGACGGCGCCGGAGGCGCAGGCCGTGGCGGACCCGGCGCCCGCCGGTCGCCGCCGGCGGCGGGGAGCCCGGCGAGCGTCGGCGGAGACGCTCGAGGCCGTCCGCGAGGACGCTCGGCGACTGCACGCGCTGCAAGCTGCACGCGCTCGGGCCGCCGGCAGATCGTCTTCGGCGTCGGGCAACCCGCAGCGCCGACTGATGTTCGTCGGCGAGGCGCCGGGGCACGACGAAGACGTCCAGGGCATCCCGTTCGTCGGCCGCGCCGGGCAGCTGCTCACGAAGATCATCGAGGCGATCGGCCTCGCGCGCGAGGACGTCTACATCGCCAACGTGATCAAGTGCCGGCCGCCGGAGAACCGCAATCCGGAGCCCGACGAGGTGGCCGCGTGCGAGCCGTTCCTGTTCCGGCAGATCGAGGTCATCAGGCCGCGGGTCATCGTCGCGCTCGGCACGTTCGCGGCGCAGACGCTGCTGCGCACGAACGACCCGATCTCGCGCCTGCGCGGCCAGGTCTTCCGCTACGGCGGCGCGCGCCTGATTCCGACGTTCCACCCCGCCTACCTGCTGCGCAGCCCCGAGCGCAAGCGCGAGGTCTGGGAGGACATGAAGAAGGTGCGGGCGCTGCTGCGCGGCGAGGACGCCGGCGACGACCGGTAGCGCGCCATGGTCCGCCTCGCGTCTGTCGCCGTGCCCGTTCCGCAGCTCGATCTGCTGACCTACCGCGTTCCCGACGGCGTCGAGACGCCCGCCGTCCGGCGCGCGCGTCCTCGTGCCGCTGGGCGACGCGCACGCTGACCGGGCTGCGTCGTCGGCACGCGACGAGGTGCCCGGCGAGGACCCGCGCGCGGCGTCCGACAGTCTGCGCGACATCTTCGACGTGCTCGACGGCGAGGCGTACCTGCCGGCCGACGTCGCTGGCGCTGGCGGCCTGGGTGGCCGAGTACTACGCGTGCGGGCCCGGCGAGGTGGTGGCCGCCGCCGTGCCGCCGATGGCCTGGCTCGAGAAGCCGGCGGGTCGTCGCCGTCACCGACGACGGGATCCGGGCGCGCGGCAGCGGGAGTCGGCGCTGCCGCTCGGCGCCCTGCGCGCGCCGGGTGCTCGACGCGATCGCCGCCGCGCGAAGCCTGCCGGAGTCGACGCTGCGCATCGCGCCTCGACAAGCTGGCCGGGGCGCGTCCCGGACGCGCGCCCCGCTCGCCTACGTGCTGCGCACGCTCGAACGGCAGGGCCTCGTGGCCGTCACCCAGGTGCTCGAAGGCGAGGCTGTCGCGTACAAGACCGAGCGCGTGGTGGAGCTGACCGCGCAGGGCCGCGACGTGGCGGGCCGGCGCGGACGGCGCCGGCCTGCGGCTCGGCGCGAGGCAGCGCGAACTGCTGGCGGCGCTGGCGCAGGCGCCCGGCGGACTGCCGGCGGCGGCGCTGCGCGAGCGGGGCTTCGACGTGGCGGGCCTGCGCAGGCTCGGGCCTGCGGGAACTCGTCAGCATCCGCCGCCAGGCCGTCGAGCGCGATCCGTTCGCCGGGCCGTGGGGCCGGACCGGGCAGGCCGGCGCACTGGCCGGCGCACGTGACGCTCACGCCGGAGCAGGACGCCGCGCTCGACCGGCTGCGGCGTCCGGCTCGACGCGGGGGCGTTCCACGTGGCGCTCCTGCACGGCGTGACCGGCAGCGGCAAGACGGAGCTCTACCTGCGGCTGGCCGAGCGCGCGCTGACGGCGGGCGGCGGCGTGCTCGTGCTCGTGCCCGAGATCGCGCTCACGCCCGGCGTGGCGGCGGCCTTCCGCGCGCGGTTCGGCGATCGCGTGGCCATCCAGCACAGCGGCCTGTCCGACGGCGAGCGCCACGACCAGTGGCAGCGCATCCGGCGCGGCGACGTCGACGTCGTCGTCGGGCACGCGGTCGGCGGTGTTCGCGCCGCTCGCCGGACTCGGCCTCATCGTCGTCGACGAGGAGCACGACGCGTCGTACAAGCAGGACGAGAGCCCGCGCTACAACGGGCGCGACGTGGCCGTCGTGCGCGGCCGGCAGCGGCGGCGCGCTCGTCGTGCTCGGGTCGGCGACGCCGTCGATGGAGACGCTACGCGCACGCGCAGGCGCGGGCGGTACGAGCTGGTGACGCTCGAGCGGCGCGTGCTCGATCGGCCGCTCGCCGCGGTGCGCACCGTCAACATGCGCGAGGAGTTCGCCGAGGCCGGCCCCGAGCAGATCGTGCAGCCGCGCGCTCGGCGAGGCCATCGGCGCGCGGCTCGACGCGCCGCGAGCAGGTGCTGCGTGCTGCTGAACCGCCGCGGGTTCGCGACCGTCGGTGTTCTGCCGGCAGTGCGGCGGCACGCTGGAGTGCCCGAACTGCACGCGTGTCGCTCGTCGTGCACGGGCGCGGCGCGGGCGCGTCTGCCACTACTGCAACCACGCGAGGCGGGTGCCGCGGACGTGCCCGACGTGCGGCGGCGCCGTTCCTGGAGCAGCTGGGCTTCGGCACCGAGCGCGTCGAGGCCGAGGTCCGGCCGCCTGTTCCCGCGGCGCGCGTGGCGCGCGCTCGACCGCGACACGGTGCGGCGGCGCGGCGCGGCGGCGGACGTGCTGGCGCGCTTCGGCGACGGCGAGCTCGACGTCCTCGTCGGCACCCAGATGATCGCCAAGGGCCACGACTTTCCCGCGCGTGACGCTGGTCGGCGTCATCTCGGCCGACGTCGGCCTCGGGCCTGGCGGACTTCCGCGCGGCCGAGCGGACGTTCCAGCTGCTGACGCAGGTGGCCGGCCGCGCCGGGCCGCGGCGAGCGCGCGGGTGAGGCCATCATCCAGACGCTCTATCCCGGATCACTACAGCATCCAGCTCGCGTGCCGCCAGGACTACCGCGGCGTTCTTCGAGCAGGAGACTCGCGTTCCGGCGCGCGATGCGCTACCCGCCGGTCGTCGCGCTCATCAACGGCGTCGTGCGCGGCGCCGACCGACCGCGACGGCCATGGCGGCGGCGGGCGATCTGGTCGAACGCGCATCCGGGCGCCGGCGGCCAGAAGCCGTTCGCGGTGCTCGGGCCCGGCGCCCGCGCCGCTGGCGCGGCTGCGCGGCGAGCACCGCGCGCAGTTCTTCGTGAAGGGCGCGCCGGCCGCGCGGCCGCGATGCGCGACGGCCGTCCTGCGCCGCGCTGCGCGAACGCCCGGACCTCCGGCGCAAGGTCGACGATCGACGTCGACCCGCTGAGCATCCTCTAGGACGGTGACACTTCCGTCCGGCCTCGACGCCGGGTCGGGCGGAACTGACAGTGCACCTGTCGCTACTGCGGGCGGATCAGGTCGAGCGGCTCGATCGGCGCCGGCGTGAAGCAGAGCACGAACATGACAAGCGCCGACGAGCGCGAGCCACAGGCGCGCGCGGTCGAGCGGCACGTGGTCGTCCCACGTCGGCGGGTGGCGCCAGCCGAAGACCGAGAGCAGCGACGACGGCCAGCGATCGTCCAGACGATCCACGACGACGAGTAGAACGCACAGGCCGACGCGCGACGCCGACGGTGCCGATGCGTCACGTAGAGCGACCGGCGGCCGAAGCACGGCGTACGCGATGTGCCCGCCGTCGAACTGGCCGATCGGGAACAGGTTCAGCGCCGTCGCCAGCAGGCCGAACCACGCGGCGAACGCCATCGGGTGCAGGTTGAGCGACAGCTCGTCCGGGACGTCGCCCCACACCAGCCACGCGGCCGCCTTGAAGAGCAGCGGCTCGCCGAGCTCGATGCCCGACGAAGTCCGGCGGCAGCGGCGCCGACGCGCGACATCGCCAGCCCGAGGAGCAGCGCGGGCACGGCGACGAGGAACCCGGCGAACGGGCCCGCGACGCCGATGTCGAACAGCGCCGCGCTTGGTCGTGATCGGCTGCCGGATCCGGATGAACGCGCCGGCCGTGCCGGTCAGCGGGAACGGAATCGGGAGGAAGTAGGGCAGCGACGCGTTGATCCGGTAGTAGCGGCACGCCAGGTAGTGGCCGAGCTCGTGGGCGCCGAGAATCGCCAGCATCGTCAGCGCAGTACCAGAGACCCTGCACGGCCAGCGTCGCCATGCTCGCCGGGACCGGCCGGCTGCCGAAGATCGACATGAAGCCGAGCCAGTGCGCCGCCCCGACGAGCGTCGTGGTCAGCGATCGTCAGCAGGAGCAGCAGCGACGTGCAGCCAGTAGCCGATCGCGCGGAGCAGGAGGCGCCGGCGGCAGTCGCCGCGCTGCCACGCGAGCACGGGATCGGCCGGCGGAGTCGGAGATGTCTGAAGGCGGACGACGGGTTCAGGCACGTTGTACTCGGACCGCGCGGGTCAGGCGTTCAGCCGAGGTTCTGGAGGTCCTTGCCGGGCTTGAACCGGATCGTCCGGCCCGGAGGAATGCGCACTTCCTTGCCGGTCCGTGGGTTACGGCCGATGCCGCGCTTGCGGGGCTTCACCTGGAAGACGCCGAACCCGCGCAGCTCGATGCGATCGCCGCGCTGCATCGACAGCCGCATGGCGTCGAAGACGGCGTCGACGGCCAACTCGGCCTTCACCTTCGTGATGTCGGCGGTCCGGGCCACTTCGTTGACGATGTCGACCTTGATCATGCCGGCGGCGCTCCTCGCGGCAAAAGTTGCTAACTATCATAGGGAGAGACACTTAGCCTGTCAAGGGCGGCTCCTGCGCCGCGCGGTGCCGCCGGCCTCCGCCGAGCGCCGTTCGTCGAGGGCGCGCTTTCCGGCTAAGATGGCTGAGGTCATTCAGAGGAATCGGTGCCGACGTGCCGAAGAAACTGCAGACCGTCGTGCTCGTCGGCCGGCCCAATGTCGGTAAGTCGACGCTGTTCAATCGGATCACCGGGATCCGCCGCGCGATCGTCGCGCCGATTGCCGGGACGACGCGCGACGTCATCAGCCACACGGCCGAGTGGGGCGGCGTCCGGTTCGATGCTGACCGACACCGGCGGGATGTTCGGCGCGAGCGAGGACCCGCTGCACGACCTGGTGTCGGCACGCGGCGAGCGCGCCCTCGAAGCAGGCCTCGGTCGTCGTGTTCGTGGTCGACGCCGTCGAGGGCGCGTTGCCGGCCGACGAGGACGTCGCCGAGGCGCTGCGCGCCACGGGCAAGCCGGTCGTCCTCGCGGTCAACAAGTCGGACGACAGGCGGGCGCCGGCGGGCGCGCTCGAGTTCCACCGGCTCGGCTTCGAGCCGGTCATCGAGATCTCGGCCGAGCACGGCCGGGGAATCGGCGACCTGCTCGACGAGGTCGCTCCGCCGCCTCGGCTCGCGGCCGGACGCGGCGCCGTCCTGCCGAGTCCGAGGCGGCCGAGGACGGCGGCGAGGCCGACGACGGCGACGCGTGCCCGGGACGAGCGGCCGGAGGAGACGGCGGTGGCGATCGTCGGCCGGCCGAATGTCGGCAAGTCGTCGCTCGTCAACCGGCTGCTGCGCGAGGAGCGCGTGCTCGTCAGCGACATGCCCGGGCACGACGCGCGATGCCGATCGACACGGTGCTGCAGTGGCGGCGCGGCGGTTCCGCATCGTCGACACCGCGGGCATCCGCCGGCCCGGGCAGCGTCGCGCGGTCGGGAGCGGTCGAGCGCGTCAGCGTGATGCAGGCGAAGCGGGCGATCGAGCGGGCCGACGTCGTCGTGCTCGTGCTCGACGCGGTCGAGGGCGCCACCGACCAGGACGCCGCGATCGCCGGCGCGGCCGACAAGGCCGGGCGCGGCCTCATCGTCGCCGCGAACAAGTGGGACCTCGATGAAGGACGGCGGGCCGCCGGTCGCGAAGGCGTTCGACGACGAACTGGCGCGGCAGATGAAGTTCCTCGACTACGCGCCGGTCCTGCACATCTCGGCGCTGCACCGGCGAGCGGGTGCCGAAGCTGCTCGAGACTGATCGACCGCGTGGCGGACGCGGCGGCGGAAGCGCGTGCCGAGCGCCGAGCTGAACCGGTTCGTCGACGACGATCACGGCGGCGCACCCGCCGGTCGAGCCCGGGCGCGGCGCGAGGTGCGCGTCCTGTACGCGACGCAGGTGGGCGTCGCGCCGCCGACGTTCGTGTTCTTCACCAACGTGGCGACGACGTTCCACTTCTCGTACGAGCGGTTCCTGGTGAACCGGCTGCGCGAGGCGTTCGGGTTCGAGGGGTCGCCGATCCGGATCCAGGTGCGGGCCCGAGCCGCGCCGCCGGTGATGGCGCGGCTCGGCGTGGTCGTGGTATACTGCGAAGAGGCTTCGTGGCTGACACGCGCGCGACCATTCCGGACCGGGACGTGTTCAAGGCGGCGGAGGTGTGCGAGATCGCGGGCGTGCAGCCGTACGTGCTGCGGTCGTGGGAACAGGAGTTTCCCGCGATTGGCACGTCGCGATCGCCGGGCGGCCCGCGGGTGTACCGCCGGGCGGACGTCGAGCGGGTCCTGCGGATCAAGGAGCTCGTCTTCGGCGAAGGCCTGACGCTGGCGGGAGCGCGGCGCCGGCTCGAAGAAGAGGAGGACGCCGGCCGATCGGCGGCGCCGGTCCTGCGCCGGTCGATCCGGAGGCCCGCGAGAAGCTCGGCGAGATCCGGAGCGGGCTTCGCGCGCTGCTCGACATGCTGGCCGACGCGCCGCCGAGGAAGCCGGGCGCGTGGCCGCCGCCGGCGCAGCCGACGCTGCTCGGAGTTCGAGGGCAGCGACGGCCGTGCGCGGCGCCTGCGGCGGGCGCGAAGAAGAGTGCGAAGAAGAAGCCGGCCCGTTCGTAGGGCTGGCGTATCATGGTGGTCGTCGGGATGTAGCGCAGCCTGGTAGCGCACCTGAATGGGGTTCAGGGGGTCGCTGGTTCGAATCCAGTCATCCCGACCAGTTTTCGAGGCGGTAGGTGAACAGATAGGTGACAACCTGCTGGCACCTGCCGCCTTTGCCTGTACGGCGCTACGTCGGTCCGTGCCCCGCCCGGACGCCTTCCATGCCGCCGCGCAGATGATGAGCACGCCTCCGGCAAGCGGCCACAGGCCTGGCGTCTCTCCGTGCAGCCACCAGGCCCACAGCGGGCTCAGGGCGGGCTCGACCAGCAGGAGCAGGGAGGCTTCGACGGCGGGCACGTGGGTGATCGACCGCGTGAGCAGGACGTAGGAGAGTCCCACCTGGAACACGCCGAGGTAGGCCACGCCGAGCGCGTCGCTGACGCTGACACCGGCGACGGGCAGCGCCAGCGGCAGGCAGCCGGCGAACGTCACGATGTTGCCCACCACCGCCGCGTTTCCGGCCTCGCCGCCCCGCGACGCGGGCGCTCGCTTCTCGATCCAGCGCAGGCCCAGCAGGGTCAGGCTCCAGCAGCAGCCGCTGACCAGGCCGATGGCGTTGCCGAGGCTGCGGTTCGGGGCGCTCGCGGTGGGCTCGGAGTGCCCCAGGAACAGCATGACCATGCCCGCCGCGATCGCGAGCAGGATGGGAACGTCCCGCCGCGGCAGGCGCTCGCCCAGCACGACAGGTGCGAGCACGGCGAGATAGAGCGGCGCGGTCCCCTGAAAGAACACGGTGTTGGCGGCCGTGGTGAGCTGGTTCGCGGTGATAAAGGTGATGACGGTGGCGGCGTAGGCCGCGCCGACCAGCAGCGAGGCAGCGGAGAAGCGGGGGAGCCGGCGCACGGCGAGCAGCAGGACGATGGCGGCGATGCCCGAGCGAAAGCTGGCGATCTGCCAGTTCGTCAGCGACACCGCCTTGATGCCGGCTCCGCCGGTCGAGAGCAGCAGCGCCGTCAGGAGAATCTGGCCGCGGGCCGGGATGCGCAGCACGGCAGCCATCGTACACCGGCTTCGCGCGCCACGGCCGGCCGGGGCGGGCTAATCGCGCAGAAGGCGGAAGTCGTAGCGGTCGAGTGACGCCGGCTCCTGGCCCGGCGCGACGCCCGTCAGGCGGATCCAGTAGTCGTCTTCCGGGAGCAGCCCGCACGGCAAGGTGAGTCTGACCGAGACGCCGCCATCGCGTGCCGCGCCGGACAGCCTGTGCTGCGACCAGATGGGCTCGCCGCTCACCTCATGGAGGGTGGCCGAGTAGCTCGCGTACGCGTCGGCGCCCGTGAGCAGATCGAGGTGAAAGACGTCGCACCCCTGCGGCAGGTTGACGCGCGCGACCCCGCTGGCGCCCACGCCGCGGAGCAGGCCGGGTGAGAGCGAGACGGCAACCGCCGCCGGTGCGGCATCACCCGGCGCCATCCGCCACAGGGCCGCCGGCAGGAGCGTCAGGACCAGCAGGGCCGCCGCGGCCATCGCCCAGCGTGGCACGGCTGACGACGAGCGCAGCCAGTGCCATGCGCCGAGCCGGCCCGGCTCCCGGCGCCGGGCATAGGCATGAATCGCACGGGCGAACTCCAGCTTCGCGCGGCGCTCGCCGGTGCTGAGGAAGTGAGAGTCGAACAGGGCCCGATCGTCCGCGTCGAGCGCGCCGGTGGCGTAGTCGTCGATGAGTTCGTCCTCGGCGATGGAGAGACGCTCCCAGAAGATCTCGTCGTCGGAGAACAGCCGGCGCTCGAGCTCCTCGCGGGCCAGGGCATCCGAGGCTCCCAGGAGATACCGTCTCAATGCGTCCCGGTCGGTGGCGTTCATGGCTGGCACTCCGTCACTAACTCCCCAGGGCGGCCGCCCAGAGCGGCTCCGGGCAGCCACGGCCGAAGGCGCGCGCCGGCACGCCTGATTCGGGCGCCCAATCCCGCCGGGCTCCCTTGTTCACGCCGAGCGCCGATGCGGCCGCGTCGCTGTCGGGGAACACCCTGAACACGTGAAGCAGCCCCGCGAGTTCGAGCATCCGCCGCTGATGGCGCTCGACGTCGATCAGGCAGATGGACTTCCTGGCTCCATGGAGCTGCCGCGCGCAGTGCCAGCAGCTGGCCGATTCCGCAGCAATCCAGCAGCCGAACCCGTCCGACGTCGACCAGCACGTGGCGCACGCAGTCGCCTCTCGCAGCCATGAGCGCCGCTCGCGTCCACCCGGCATCGCACTCGACGCTCATGCGTCCTTCGAAACGAAGGATGACCGCCGATCCGTTGAATTCCGCTTCGATGTCCATGGCACCCTTCATCCCCGATGGTCCTGGTCGAGCCACGCTCTTCCAGAGGCTCTCTGCCTGTAGATGTCGGGAAAGGGGAGAACATTTCGGGTGCCAGGTCAGCTCGCCGCGGCACCGGTGCCTGCCGCGCGGTGAAGCCTCGTTCCGGAGGCGGTCGAAGAGGCACTCCCGCACGGCCTTCCGGATGCGGTGCACCTCGATTCTCAACGAGTTGACGGTCTTGCCGGCGCTGACGGCCAGGGCGCGATGGTGGTCGATCTTCGCGGCGCCGGATTCGCTGTAGTAGCTCAGCAGCAGCCGCCTCGCCTGTTCACCGAGCTTCGAGAGGCACGACGCGAGGCAGCGGTGGACGAACTCGGTCTCGGCCCAGGCGCCGGCATCCGGGACGGGCAGGCGCTCGAATCTCGGCTCGAAGCGACTCGCGGCCCTCGACGTCGGCGGACGCCCGGCGCTGCCACTCATGCAGGACGTTCCGGGCGACGCCGTAGAAGTAGCCGGTGCAGTCCGCATAGCCGCGCCTGTCCACCTGCCGGCACTTGCCCGCAACTCTCAGCAGGGTGTCGATGGCGAGATCGTCGGCGTCCGGACATCCACGCGCCGCGAAGAAGCACGCGAGCTTCCGCCGAACCTCGATGCACCTGGATTCAGCGAGCGCATCGCGATCCGGGCCGGCCTTCTCAGGGCGTGCGGGATCCAGGAAATCGAAGAGGTCCTCCCATGACCCTGGCTCGAGATTCGCGCGCGCGGGGCTGACGCTCATTCAACGCGCTCCGTCGAAGGTTGACGGCAGCACTCGGCCGGCAGGCGCCTACCGCTCCCATTCTCCCTGCAGCGTGAACGCCGCCCAGTAGTATGGAGCCTGCCAACGCCGCTGCTGCCGCAATTCCAGCTGGGCCTGCCTGAGGGCGGCGGCGTGCGACAGCCCGTCCCTGAACACGCCCGCGTAGAATCGCCGCATCAACTCGCCGGTCGCCTCGTCGTCCACCTTCCAGAGGCTGGCGATCACCCGCTTCGCGCCGGCATACATGAAGCCCCGGACGACGCCGACCAGTCCCTCGCCGTTAATCTGCCTGCCCAGGGCCGTGCTGCAGGCGCTCAGCACGACGAGTTCCGCAGGCAAATCCAGATCGTAGATGTCGTGCAACCGCAGGAAGCCGTCGACAGGCTCTCCGCCGCCGCCGAACAGTGACAGCATGATACCCGAGAGGCCGGGGTTCACGTCGTCGAGAATGCCGTGCGTCGCGAAGTGCACGATTCGGTAGTCGGAGAGGTTCCCGCTCGTCGCGACCGACCGGCTCGCGTCGAACCCGAGCCGCAGGAGCGAGCCGCCGGGGCCCGCTGCCGCGGCAATCGCATCCGCCTCGGCGCGGCTGGCGGCCAGCCGCGAAATCTTCGGGGACCTGCTGCCTCCCGCCTCGGGTACGAGACCCAGACCGGGTGCGGCGCTGCCCGAGGCCCGTCCGCCGCGCCGGACAGCGCGCAGTCGCGGATCGTCGGTTTCGAACACCGGGTCCGCGAGGACGGAAACCCCGCCGGCCGGGGGTCTGCGTCCCGCCGTCAGCTGACGGATGATCGCAAGCGCGGACGCCGACGGGAGCATGCAGATTTCGTGGTTGACCACCAGCGGCACACGCTCGCCGGGACTGGCTGGATCGGGTAGCGCGGCAAACGGCACGAATTGCAGCACTCCGTCTGGCACGACAACGATTCGTTTGCCGGACAGCGACGGGGCCAGGCCGCCGAGCAGCAGTCGGCTCAGCGCCGTCGCGGATTCCCAGTACCGGAGATCGGCCTCCTCTGCGCGCCGACTGCGATCGCGGAGCGTGCCCGCAAGCGTGAGGCGCGCCGTCAGGTGCGCGTGCAACTGGCGCGCCTCGCGCTCGATCGCCGAGCGCGACGGCAGTTCATGAACCGTGTAGCTCTTGCTGGAGACTGCCCAGACGAAGCTTCGCTCCTCCCCGAGAGCAAACTCCAGGAGCACGGAATCGGTGTCGAGCACCGACTGCTGCACCTGCCGCAGAGTGAGCGGCTGTGGTCTCACGAGCGCCGCATAGCGGGGGCTCCTGCTCCGGATCTCGGCATCGATCGCGCCGTGCCGGGTCTCGAGATTCCTGAACTCGGCCGCGAGACGCTCCACGGCGTCCGCCGGCGCGGGGCCATCGAGCGCGCGCCGCTGCCGGAGTGCCCAGGCGTCGAACTCTCTGTCGAGTGCCTGCTCACGGCGCACCAGATCCGGGTCGATATCCGCCCGGAGGTCGACGCCGGCCTCGGCAAGGCCATCGAGCAGCGCCCTTGCCCTGGCCTGCTCGCAGGCATCGAACGCGGCGGCGGCCAGGCCGGCCTGCGGCCGGGCGCGATGCAGAGCCATGAGCACCGCGACACGCGTCTGGTAATACCGGTACACCGACGCGAGATACGACGCGCGCATGTCCCGGCCGGCCAGCCGGGCGCGCAGCGACTCCGAGACGGCGATGGCCTGATCGACGTGAATCCTCGCCGCGTCGAGGTCGTTCCGGGCCAGCGCGAGACGGCCGAGCCCGTCGAGCGCCTCGGCCTCGGTCAAGCGATCCTCGGATCCGCGGCTGAGGGAGAGCGCCTGCTCGAACGCGTCGCGTGCGCGCGCCGGATCGCCGGCCAGCCGCCACGCCTCGCCCAGCGACGCGAGCGTCCGCGCCTGGCTGCGGGGATCCCGGATCCGCTGGTAGATGGCGAGCGACTCGTTCAGGCGCGCCATCGCTTTCATCCAATCGCCCTCGCGCAGATGCACTGCACCGATGTCTTCGAGCGCGTAGGCCTGCCAGTGGTCGTCGCCAAGTTCCCTGGCGGTTCTCGAGGGCCCGCTCGAAGCGGTCGAGCGCGTTCGTCGGATCGCCCGAGGCGAGGTACGCCTCGCCGAGCGTTCGCAAGCTGATCGACGGCAAACGGGGCGAGTCCCGCTTCGTTGAAGCGCGCCAGGGCCCGCTCCCAGTATTCGACGGTCGTGGCGGTCTCGCCGGAGCGCATGTAGACGGAGCCGATCGCCGACAGGGCCACTCCTTCCCACACGAGATCGCCGACGCGCTCGAGGGTTTCGTGCGACTCGCGGAGGCCATTGAGCGCCGCCTGATAGTCACCGCGCCGCTCGCGCGTCTTCGCGACGCCCACGCGTGCGATTGCCGCGCTTCGGATGTCGCCGAGGTCGTCGAACGCCTGGATCGCCTGGGAGAAGCACGACTCCGCCGGCCCGTACTCGCTCAGGTCGGAGTAGACCGCCACCCAGGGCCGCCAGCGCCTCGGCCTCGCCGTGGCGGTCGCCGACACGGGAGGCGAAGGCGGCGGATTGGCGGTAGGCGTCGAGAGCCCGGGTGCGCTCGCCCTGGTTGTAGGCGGATTCACCCAGGCAGAGGTGCGCACGGGCTTCGGGCCTGCCGGCGCCTGCGCGCCGCGCCAGGCTCAGCGCCGATTCGCAGTCCGACCGCGCCAGGTCGAAGTCGCGCTCCCGCACCGCGACGAGGGATCGTGCGATGCCTCTGTCGCTGAGAATCTCGCTCTCGAGTGACGGGTCGGCCGACGATCGTGCGGCGTCCAGGGCAGCGTCGTAAGCCCGGAGCGACGGCCGCAGGAGGCCGAGTTGCGCATACGTGGTGCCCACGCGCTCACGCGCGCGGGCCATCCCGTGCGGGTCCTTACGCCGGCTCCACTCCAGCGCAGCGGCCTCGAACCCCTCCACGGCCTGCTCGCTCGCGGCCTTCTCATACGTCAGGCGCAGCGCTTCGGCCTCGCGGTACAGTTCTTCTGGCGGCGGGCTGGAGCGGCACGCGCTCACAGCCCGCGAGGACGAGAAGGACTCCTGCCGCAAGCCCCGGATGCTGTCTGTTCACCGGTCCTTTCCTGGCCCGCCGCTGCCCGGGAGCGATGGCGGCCTGGCGGACGGTTCGTCATCAGGCCAGCAGGCTGTCCCAACGACCGGAGGGAGATTCTTCACCCACGATTCCCGTTCGCCGCCGTAGCGACTGCGGTCGGTGTAACGGCTCCGGTCAGTATAGCGGCTGCGATCGGTATAGCGGCTGCGATCGGTATAGCGGCTCCGTATGCTCGGTGTATCGGCTCCGATAGAACCGCGTTGCCAGCTCCCCTGCGACATCTTCGACGGCCAGGTCGCTCTCGTCGACTCTCTGCGCGATCGTCAGTAGCCCGCCGAGACCCTCCTGGGTATCCGCGAAACGAAGCAGCGCGACGAGCGCACGAGCGATCTCCTCGACTGGGCTCCAGCTTTGCGTGGCCGTCGGCTTCGCGAGGAGGCGTGCGCCTGCCTCGCCGCGCCGTTCCATGTCCCGGCCCGCTTCGCCCAGCCAACCGCTGATCCGCTCGATCGCAATGTCGCTGAGTGTCGGTTCGAAGGCCCCTACCGTCGTGCGCGTCACGCCTGCGAGAGCGAGCAGTTCAACCAGCCGAAAAGAGAGGGCCGGCCGCCCGTGGTACCGGGATTCTCGACGTGTCGCGCGGATGTGGGCCTGCAGGAATGTCAGCCAGATCGAGCCTCTGGCGAACATGCAGTTGGCGTAGTCGGGCGACACGCTCGACCACGGAAAGTGGATCGAGAGCCCGTAGGAATGCTGGGTGGCGTACCCGGAGCAGCGAGAGACCACCACGCACGCGTCGATGGCGGCCCGCGTCAGTCGGCACGCTTTGACGACGGCACGCTCGTTCGGGATCAGGCGCGCCACCAGCCATGGCGCCTGCGAAGGCGGGATGGACGTCGATATAGCCTGCTCCACGACGGCCGTCACTCGTCGAACTCGACTCGTCACGTGTGCTGCTCCTTTCCGCGGGGCTGGCGAGTTACGATGGCGGGGGGCAGCCTCAGGGCGACTGGCGCCGCCGGGACACCGCCACAAGGTTCACGTCGTCGGGCAGCGCGGCGCCGCGACCGAATCGCAGCGCCTCTGAGAGGAGCCCGTCGATGAGGCCCCGGCCGTCGCGTCCCGCCAGTCGTTCGAGGGTCTCCCGCAAGCAGTGTTCCTCGAAACACTGCCCCGTCTTCCTCGAGACAGAACCGAGACCATCGGAGGCCATCAGCAACACGTCGCACGGTTCGAGACGTAGCAGGCAGGCGTCGTAGGCGTTGGCCGCAGGCCCGACCGGCATCGCGAGCGGCAGCCCGTCAACCGGCAGATCCTCGACGCGGCGGCCGGATGCGCGAACGAGCAAGGGGTGGGGTAGTCCGGCGTTGGCGACCTTGATACCGGCTCCCTCGCGGTCGAGCCTGGCGACGGCCGCCGCCACGAACAGGCGCTCCGGCATAGTCCGCTTGAGCCGCGCGTCCATGCCCGCCAGCAGCGATCCCGGCTCGGCGGTTTCAAACGCTGCCTCCTGAAAGGCCGCCTTCACCAGCACGAAATCGGGCCGTCGCGCGCGCAGCCCGGCTCGCGAACCGCGGCGCCGGAAAGTCCGTCTCATCCTCCATGGCTCGACTCGTCGCGTGGCTGTGCCTGCTCTGGGCCGCCGTGCCCGCTCTCGCCGCGCCGCCGCCGCTAATCGTGCTCACGCCAGCGGGCACCAGCCAGGATGGGCTGCCGGTCCTGGTCCGGCGTGCGCCCGGAGAAGTCGATCGAGTCCTGTCGCGCGGGTTCTCGGGCCGGCTGCTCCGGCTCTACGCCCTCGAACAGGAGTACCTCCGGCGGGAGACCGGGAGGGAACCCGAGCCGGCCTACCTGCTGCTGTCGAAGCAGCAGGGCGGATTCCCGCGGTTTGGCTTCGTCCTCGACGGCACGGCCAAGCCGAACGCGGGCTATGTCGATCTCCATCAGTCGTCGACGCTCGCCGGGCGATTCGGCGCGATGGACCAGATCTTCCCCCACGAACTCCTGCACGTCATCGCGAGGCAGCTCGCGGGCGAACCCAGGGAGAGCGGCGCCAACCAGGTGCATGCCATCGGCGTGCGCACGGACCCGGTGACGGCGTTCCAGGAGGGGTTCGCGGAACACGTCCAGATCATGTGCGTGGACGATCCGGACGCGCATCCTGCCACACGCGGGCTCCGCGAGGATCGCGACGCACGTGCCCGCGCCGACAGGGAGTTCGCCGGGTACGCCCGCGGCGTGGGTGCGCGCTACCAGCTCGGCAGCCCCGCCGAGCTTCGCTTCCTGCTGTGGTTCAGTTCGGCGGAGCAGGTCCAGCGATACCACGCGGTGAAGGCGAATCTCTTCGCCAGAGAGGCGCCGGTCCCCGATCGTCTGCTGCGGCGCGGCGACAAGTACGCCGCCTACCTGTTTCAGCAGCGTCGTGCCCGGCGCTCCCGACGACGCCCTGAAGGCCTCCGGGCGTGCTGCTGTCCACCGAGGGCGTTGTCGCCCACCTCTTCTGGCGCCTGGTGACCGACCGAGGCCTTCAGCAGCGCTACCGGGATGAGGACTTCTATGCGCGCTTCGGTGTGACGGCGTCGGCGGTGGACCCGCTCGACAACGTCTACCTGAAGATCTTCCACGCGCTGCACGCGGGGCGGGCAGGCGACACGGTCTCGTTCCTTCGCGCCTACATCGCCGAGTTCCCGGACGAGGCGCTCCTCGTGCAGCAGGTCGTCACCGCGGCGCTCGGCGGCGGGGAGGTGCCCGACGCCCCCGAGATCTGGCTCGCCAACCCTGATTTGCAGACGGGCACGAGCCTGTTCGATCAGTTCCGGGCGCTGCCGCGCGTGCACACGTTCGACGCCAACGCGGCATCCGCGCTCGACTGGCTCGCCGTGCCGGGCGTCACGCCGGACGTCGGCCGGCAGGCTGCTCGATGGAGTCGCCGTACCGCGACCTGAAGGCGCTCCTGGCGCAGGCCGGCGCCGATCCGGCTCTCCGGCAGCGGATCACGTCGATGGACGCCGCGATGCGCGAGCTTCGGCGCACCTCGGACGCTGAGGAATCGCTCAGCCTCTGGGCCGTCGTCCAGGCGTACCTCTGGCGGTTCGCCGCCTACGTCGCGGCTGCGGCGGCCCTCGGCGCGTGGCTGGCCCACCGGGCATGCGCGGTCCGCTGGCGCTGGGCCATTCCGTGCGGCCTCCTGTCGGCGCTCCTGGTGTTCGCGCTGTCGTGGGTCGTCATCAGCCCGCCATGGGTGCCGCTCGCCGCGCCGGTGCATCGTGGGCGGGCTCCCGGCCGCGTCGTGGGCCGCGTTCCGCAGGCGCTCCTGGAGAGGAGCGGCGCGGGCGCTGGCCGCCTGGGTGGCGGCGGCGATTCCGGCGGTCGTCCTCAGCGGCAGCTGGTGGTAAGGGACGGCGAGCCTGGCAGGTACAAACGCTCGGGGGGCCTTGCGGCCCCCCGGGGTCGAAACCGTAACGGAGCGGGCGTTAGCCGTGCAGGCCGTGGTACTTCGCCTCGAGCTGCTCGCGCGTTTCCGGATGGTTCGGGTCCGTGATGATGCAGCCGTCCACCGGGCACACGTCCACGCACTTGGACGTGTCGTAGGCGCCGACGCACTCGGTGCACTTCGCCGGGTCGATCACGTAAATCGACTCGCCCTGGGTGATGGCCTCGTTCGGGCATTCCGGCTCGCACGCGCCGCAGCTGATGCAGTCTTCGTTAATCCACAGTGCCATGTCTTTGTTGCCTCCAGTTATTCGAATCCGCCCGCGAACGCTCGCGTCGCCGGGACCAATCGCAAACCCGTCTCTTCCTTGTATAGCAAAGTCCGATCCGGGCTACTAGGCCCAAAAGTGGTCGCATTTCCGGCCGATCGCACGTCAACGCCGGTTTCCCGGCGCCCCGGCGTCGAGAAGCCGCTACATCGCATCGAGCGCCTGGGCGAGGTCGGCGATGACGTCGGACGGATGCTCCACGCCCACCGAGATGCGGACCATCGCCGGCGTGATGCCCATCTCGGCCTGCCGGTCCGGCGGGATGTCCGAATGCGTCATCGTCGCCGGGTGCTCCATCAGCGATTCCGTGCCGCCGAGGCTCACGGCGAGCTTCACGACCTGCAGCTTGTTGAGCAGTCGGAACGCCTCGGCCTCGCCGCCGTGGATCTCGAACGAGAAGGTGGACCCCGGGGAGTGGCACTGGCGCTGGTAGAGCTCGAACTGCGGATCTCCCGGCGCCAGGAACCCGAGATACTGCACGCTCTTCACCTTCGGGTGGTCGGCGAGGAACTCGGCGACGTAGCGCGCGTTCTTCATGGCGCTGGTCATCCGCAGCTTCATCGTCTCGAGGCTCCGCATGAGCAGCCAGCAGGTGTGCGGGTCGGAAATCGTGCCGAGGATCGTGCGCATGCCCCGGACCGGGGCGATGACCTCCTCCTTGCCGAGACAGGCGCCGGCGATGAGGTCGCTGTGGCCGCCGACGTACTTCGTCAGCGAGTAGACGACGAAATCCGCGCCGTGCTGGAGCGGCCGCTGCCACAGCGGGCCGAGGAACGTGTTGTCCACGGCCACGAGCGGACGGCGGCCCTTGGCGTCCGCCAGCGCCGCGCGCGATCTCGGCGCAGCGGGCGATGTCCACCAGGCCGTTCGTGGGGTTCGCCGGCGTCTCCAGGTAGATCATGCCGATGCGCCCGAGCGGCCGTGCGGCCTCGACCGCCTCTTCCAGCGTGGGCTCGAGGCGCCCGGACCCGAACCACACGCGGCGGATGCCGAACTGGGGCAGGATGTTCTCGATCAGGAACTCGGTGCCGCCGTACACCGGCGCGCTGGCCAGCAGGACGTCGCCTGGCCGCAGCACGCTGAACATCGTCGTCGAGATCGCCGCCATGCCCGACGAGAACACCAGGCCCGACTCGGCGTCGTCCCACAGGCCGAGCCGGTCCTCGAGAATCTCGAGGTCGGGGTTGTTCACCCGGGAGTAGATGAGCCCCGGCTCCTCGGTCGGCCGCTGTTCGCGGAGGCCGTAGGCCAGCTCGAAGAACGCCTTCCCGTCTTCCGCCGTCTTGAAGGCGAAGGTGGACGTCTGGAAGACCGGGCACTTGACCGACCCTTCGGAGAACTGCGGGTCGTACCCGTAGCTCATCATCAGGGTCTCGGGCCGCAGCGGATGCCCGTTGATGTCGCGGTGCCGGTACTTCTTCGGTGGATGGTTCATGGCACATCGTCTCCGTCAGGCCTGGAGGGGGCGGGATCAGGCCACCGAACGCGGGTTGCGAAACGTCCGCTACTGGCCCAGGCGGGCGGGGAGATCGGCGACGACGTAGCCCATCACCGCGAGGGCGGCCACGCAGCGGGCGATGTCGGTCGGCTCGATCTTGTCGATCGTGTCCGCTTCCGTGTGGTGGATGCGTGAAGTACAGCGCGCCGTCGACGTCGAGCGACATCGAGGGCACCTTGCCGGCCTGCACGCTCGGCCCGATGTCCGCGCCGCCGCCCGACTGGCCCGATGCGCGACGCCCCGATGCCGGCGAGCAGCGACGCGACGGCCTTGACCGTGGTTCGGGCCGAGTCGTTGCCGGAGAAGCCGAACCCGAGCGGCCGGAACACGCCGCCGTCGGTCTCGATCATCAGCACGTGGTTGGCGAGTTCCGCCTTGTGCTGGTCGCGATAGGCGAGGCCCCCGCGCAGGCCGTTCTCCTCGTTCGTGAAGAGCACCGCGCGGACGGTCCGGCGCGGCCGCAGGCCCAGCTTCTTCATCAGCCGGACGGCCTCCCACGACGCGATGCACCCGCCGCCGTCGTCGGTGGCGCCGGTGCCGACGTCCCAGGAGTCGAGGTGGCAGCCGAGCACGACCACTTCCTCGGGGCGCTCCCGCCCGACGATTTCCCCGATGACGTTGGCCGACTCGGCGTCGGGCAGCATCCGGGCCTCCATCACCAGGCGGACCACCAGCTTCTGCCCGCGGTCCTGGAGGCGCTGGAGGCGGTCCGCGTCCTCGTGGGCGATGGCCGCGGCCGGAATCTTCGGCTGGTCGGGCGCGTAGCTCAGGGCGCCGGTGTGCGGCGTGCGAAGCCCCGGCTGGCCGACCGAGCGCAGCAGCACGCCCACGGCCCCGTAGCGCGGCGGCCCGGCTCGCGCCCGCACTGCGGTACTGCACCGTCGGGCCGTAGCCGGTCCAGGGCACGTTGTAGACGACGATCTTCCCCTTGAGCGATGGGCCGAGGGCGTCGAGTTCGTCGAAGCTGCCGACGACGACCGCCTCGGCCTCGATGCCTTCGGGCGGCGTGCCCACGCTGTTGCCGAGGCCGAGCATCACCAGGGGATGGCGAGACGGCGACACCAGTTCCGCGCGCTCGCGGCCGCGGACCCAGTGCGGGACCATCACCTTCTCGCCGCGCACGTTCTCGAGCCCGTCGCGCGACATCTCGCCGATGGCCCAGTCGATGGCGTCCTCGAGGCCCTTGGACCCCGACAGGCGGTGCCCGAACGTGTCGGTGAGTTCGGCCAGCCTCGTCCACGCCGCCGTGTCGGCGAGCGCGGCGCCGATGAGCCGCGACGCGGGCTCGCGGTACGCGTCGAGCCACGCCGGCGCAGGTGAGGCCGCCTGACCGCTGCCCGCCGCGACCGCGCCGACGACGAACGCCGTCATGACGAGCGGAAACCGCCATCGCACGTGCCGCATGGACACTCCAACGCGGGAACGTCGCTAGATGAGAATCTGGACCTTGCCCTTCGCCTTCAGCTGATCCACGAACTCCTGGCTCTTCTGGTCCCGCATCTGCTGCTTGAGGTAGTCGTCGATCTGCGCCTTGACTTCGTCGTACCCGAGATCGCGGCCGGCCTTGGCTTCGCTCACGCGGATGATGTGGAACCCGAATGGCGTCTCCACGACGCCGCTGGTCTGGCCGGGCTTGAGGCCGAAGGCGGCCTCCTCGAAGGCCGGGACCATCCGGCCCTTGCTGAAGAAGCCGAGGTCGCCGCCGTTCGGGGCCGAGCCGGGGTCCTGGGAGAGCTTCTTCGCGAGGTCCGGCGAAATCCGCGCCCTTCTTGAGCTGCGGCCAGCAGATCGTCGGCCTGCGCCTTCGCCTTGGCCTTCGCCGCGGCATCGGCCTGCTCGGCGTCCGGATCAGGATATGGCTGGCGTGCACCGAGTCTTCCTGGCGGAAGCGCGCCCTGTTCTGGTCGAAGAACGTCTTGCTGTCGGCGTCGGACACGGTGATCTTCGGTTCGAGTTCCGTCTTGAGCATCGCGTTGACGGCGATCGTCTGCGCCGTGTCCGCGCGGAGCTGCTCGACGGTGACGCCGCGCGACTGCAGCATCTGCGTGAAGGCGTCCTCGCTCGGGAACTGCTTCTTGATCTGTTCAACCTGGCTGTCGACTTCCCAGGGTGGCGCGATCACGTTGCGGGCCTTCGCCTCCTGCACGAGCAGGTGGAAGCCGACGATCCGGTCCAGCACCTGCCGGTAGACCGCGTCGCGCTGTTCGGCCGGCACCGGGCTCCGGGCGCGATCCTCGAGCGACTTGATCGCCATGTCGAGTTCGCGACTTCTTCACGTCCTCGCCGTTGACCCGGGCGACGACCTCCGGGAGCTGCGCCGGCACCGGCTTGACCGCCGGCGTCTGCGGCGGAGCGCCGGCCGGCGGCGTTGCCGCCGGCGGGAGTCGCGGCGGCCGAGGCGCCGGGGCGGCGGCCTGGGCGGGCGCCTTGTCGGCCTCCTTGGAACAGGCGCCCGCCGCGAGCGCCAGCAGGAACAAGACGATGACGGGATTTCTTGATCACGAATACTCCATGGACGTGTGGGACACTTCACGCTACCAGACCCCCTCCCTGCGCGCAAGGCAAAGGGCGCCGGGACTGCAGACTCGGCTGTTGCGCGCCGATACGAGGGTCTGGTAGAGTCTAGCATCGGCATCAGTCCTGAGCCTTGACTGCCCATCCTCCGCCCTCGCCACGACCTGAATCTCCAGCCACAACACGGCAGACTGCCGTATAACCACGAGGTGAAATAACAGCGTGCCAGTCCGGTTGTTTATCGGGAATCTCCCCTACAGCGCGACAGAGGCCGATCTGCGCGCGCACGTCGCCGCCGTCGCCCCGCCGGTGTCCGTCGTTTTGCCGATGGACCGCGAAACGGGGCGTCCGCGAGGCTTCGCCTTCGTGGACTACCCCGACCTCGCGGTCGCGACCGAGGTCATCCGCAGGCTCAACGGGCAGCCTTTCCTGGGCCGCATGCTCTCGGTCAGCGAGGCGCGTCCCCGGGAAGAGCGCGGGCCCAGGCCGCCCATGGGCTTCGGCGGGCCGTCCTCGGGCGCGCCGTTCGGGGGGCCGCCCCGGTCGTCTGCCCCTTCCGGCGACCCCGCGGCGCGGCGCGAGCGGAACTTCGGGCCTCCCGCGCCGCCGAAGGGCCGGCGCGGCGGCGCCGGCGCCAAGGGGCGCGGTGACGGCGGGCCCAAGGGCCCCATCAAGGTCCGGGGCGGAGGGCGCGTGGAAGATCTGGACGAGAAGGAGATCGACGCCGCCCTCGCGGAGGAGTTCGACGACTTCGCGACCAGCGCCCCGAAGGACGAAGACGAGGGCGACGAATAGACTCCTCGTGCGTCCGAGGCGTGAGGCGCTGAGACTGCGCGCCGGCCGGCTCGGTCATGGTTCGCCTGCTGCGCATGCTCGGCCCGTCCTGATCGCGCTCGCGATCCTCCTGCTGCTGCTCTGGGCCGGGCAGCGGTCGCTCATGTACCTTCCCAGCGGGACCGCGCCTCCTCCGGCCGACGCCGGCCTGCCCGAGGCCGACGCGTTCTCCGTCAAGACGTCGGACGGCCTCTCGCTCGGCGCCTGGTTCCTGAGGACCGGTCGGGAGACTGCGCTCGCGACCGTCATCGTCTTCAACGGCAACGCCGGCAACCGGAGCTTCCGGGCCCCGTTGGCCAGGCGCCTTGCCGATGCCGGCTTCCACGTGTGCCTGTTCGACTACCGGGGCTACGGCGGCAACGCCGGGTCCCCGTCCGAGGAAGGCCTGCTGCGCGACGCGCGCGCGGTGTTCGCCGCCGTGGCCCGCCGCCCGGACGTGCAGCCGGACCGGATCATCCTGATGGGGGAGTCGCTCGGCACCGGCGTCGCCGTGGCGCTGGCGGCGGAGGTGGACCCGTTCGCGGTGGTGCTCCGCTCGCCATTCACGTCGATGGCGGACGTCGCCGCCTATCACTACCGGTTTCTGCCGGTCCGGCAGCTTCTCTGGGATCGGTACGATTCCCTGTCCCGGATTGGCGCGCTGACGAGTCCGATCGCGATCGTCGCCGGTGATCGGGACCGCGTCGTGCCGTACGCGCTGAGTCGCCGGCTGTTCGAAGCCGTGTCGGAGCCGAAGCGCTTCATCACGGTGCCCGGAACCGATCACAACGACTTCGAACTGAACGCGGGCGACCCGGTCATCGAGGCGGTTCGTTGGGCGTTCGAATCGGCGCTCGCTCGAACCGGCCAGCCCGCGACATAATGGCTCTCGAAGCCAGGAGGACGGTGGTGTCAAACCCGCTTGCCACTCGATCAGCCCGAATGTGGATCGCTGCGTTGGCGCTCATCGGTCTTGCAGGCTCGCTCGCCGGGTGCGGAGGAGGCACGCCGAGCACGCCCCCGGAGGCCGCCACCAAGGCGACCGCGCCGGCCGACGCCGCCGACGAGCCGCTGCCGCCGCCCGCGTTCGAGACCGGCTCTGCCGGAGGCTGTGCGGTCGCAGCTCGGGAAGCCGTTCACCGGCGACCTGGACGGGATGGTGGCGCGCCGGATGATCCGCGTGGGTGCGACGTTCAATCGGACGTTCTACTTCGTGGACAACGGCGTGCAGAGAGGATTGGCCTACGAGTTCGGGAGAGCCTTCGAGGACGAGCTGAACAAGAAGCTCAAGACGGGCAATGCGAGGATCAATGTCGTCTTCGTGCCGCTGCCGCGCGATCTCCTGGCGCGGGCCCTCACGGAGGGCAAAGTCGATCTCGTCGTGGCCCAGGTCACCGTCAGGCCCGAACTGCAGGCGCTGGTGGACTTCACCAACCCCACCCGCACCAACGTCAGCGAGGTCGTCGTGACGGGCCCCGGCGCCCCGGCGATTGGCTCGGAAGACGACCTGTCCGGGAAAGACGTCTACGCCCGCAAGGACAGCAAGTACTACGAGAGCCTGGTCGCCCTGAACGGGAGGCTGAAAGCCAAGGGCATGTCGCCTGCCGTCATCCAGGAGATTCCCGGCAACCTCGAAGACGACGACGTGCTCGAGATGGTCAACGCGGGCCTCATCCCGATCACGGTCGTCGACGATTACATGGCGGAGTTCTGGAAGCAGGTCTTCACGAACCTCACCGTCCACACCGCGGTGGCCCTCCGTACGGGCGCGAATCTCGCGGTGCCCATCCGCAAGGGCAGCCCGAAGCTCGCCGCCGAGCTCAATGCGTTCCTGGCGAAATACGGCCTCGGGACGGCGTTCGGCAACACGGTGGAGAAGCGGTATCTCGTGAGCACGAAGTTCGCGAAGCGGGCCACCTCCGAAGCCGAGCGCAAGAAGTTCCTGGCCATGGTCGAGTACTTCAAGAAGTACAGCGGCCAGTACCAGCTGGACTACCTGCTGATGGCGGCGCAGGGCTACCAGGAGTCGCAGCTCGACCAGAACGCCAAGAGCCACGTCGGCGCCATCGGCGTGATGCAGATCATGCCGGCGACGGGGAAAGACCTGAAAGTCGGCGACATCACGCAGACCGAGGCCAACATCCATGGCGGCGTGAAGTACATGCGGTTCATGATGGACCAGTACTTCAAGGACGAGCCCATGGACCAGCTGAACAAGGGCCTGTTCACGTTCGCGTCCTACAACGCGGGGCCGGGAAGGATCCGCCAGTTGCGCAGGGAGGCCGAGAAGCGCGGCCTCGACCCGAACGTCTGGTTCGGCAACGTGGAGCAGATTGCGTCGGAGCGCATCGGGCGGGAGACGGTCACCTACGTGAGCAACATCTACAAGTACTACGTCGCCTACCGGCTGCTCAGCGAGGAGCGGGACAGGCGGGAGGCCGCGAAAGCCGGCATGAAGGCGGGCGTCAAGTAGGCGCACAGGCCAGGCGCAGTCCTGTCTCGTTCGGCACACCTCTCGTCCGGCTCCATAGGGTAGGTTGGAGTAGGGACGAGCGGCACGGCTCGCGCCTGCCTTTGGCCACGTGGGCGTGCGAGAGAGAGGAATGCCGATGCCGGACGAGCATGATCGGTCGACGCGACGCGGCGTCCCCTCCGAGGGCCCGCGCGAAGATCGCTGAGGGCGACCGCCACGATGCGGGGCAGTCCGGCGGGTCCGATGAGGCGCGCCGGTCTTCCGCCGAGGCCGCCCGGAACGAGGCGGAGCAGTTCAGGCAATTGGCCGAGGAAGCGCGGGAGGTCCGCGACCAGCATCGTGAGGCGCTCGAGGCGGTCAGGCAGGAGCGGGAGCACCTGCGGGAAGTCGGCGAGACGACGCGAATTGCCGGTGAGAGCGCTCGGGCCGCAGCCGACGAGGCCCGGCATGCCGCCATGGAAGCGGTGCACGCCACCGCCGATTCGCTGCAAGCGACGCTCGACGGCATGCGGGTCATGGAGGAGATGCGGCGGACCCTCCGCGACATCCGGGACGTGAACAAGCTCGACTCCAATTAGCGCGAGTCGGCGGCATCTGCCTTATGGGACAGCACTATGGAAAGAGAACTGGTCTTCGTCAGCCTCGAACCGCACACGCTTCGGGGTGACAAGTGGAAGGTGTCCTCGCCGACGAACGTCTCCAGGGCGAAGATTCCTGGCGGGTGGCTGGTGGGCATCGAGAGCGGGAACGTGCGCTCCTGGGGGCTGACGTTCGTGCCTGACCCCACGCACGAGTGGGACGGCGGTTCGCTCCCCTGAGCGGCGGCCGCAAGCCAAGGCCATGTCCCGGGGATGGGCTGCGTGGAGCGGAGCTGGAGCAGCGAAGAGCCGGGGTCCGGTACGCCAGCGCTCCCGTAATTGCCCCACAACGCGTCGATGTCAGCCGAGACCGTACAGGCTGGTGTTCGTGAGGCGAACGTAGCGGACGGACTCTGCGAACGCGCCGAAGTCGATCAGGTTGAGCGTTGCGCTGAACTCGCCCAGCAGCGTGTAGGTGAGGTTGTCCGAGCTGACCTCGACGTTGAAGGTCTCGAGCGCGGACGACGCGACATCCAGCACGTGCAGGTCGGTGCCCGCCCCGTTCACGAGGGGAGTGCCGAACATCACGGTGAACGATCCGAGCAGGGGCGGAGGATCGAATGAGGAACCCAGCCACAGGCCGCCAGAGTCTGGCGCACCGGTGACATCGCCACTGCCAAATACGCTCACGTTGCTCGATGTGACGAGCGATGACGCGTAAATCGGGACCGCCGAGGCGGACACCGCAGACCCCAACGTCAAGGCGAGCGCGATGACCGAGACCGCGAATCGAACCTTGCGGGCCGGCAAACCACTGCCATGCCCGGGGACGGGCTGCGTGGGAAACGGGGCTTGGCTAGGTGGTGCCGAGGGGCAGAATTGAACTGCCGACACCGTGATTTTCAGTCACGTGCTCTACCAACTGAGCTACCTCGGCACTGAGGTCGACGCGCTGGCGAGACAGTCAATATAACATGCGGATCGACGGCGGCCAAGACGGCGCGCGCCGTCGCTAGCCGGCACGCGCCGCCGTCGGCTTCTCTTTCTCGGCCGCGGCTTCGGGCTCGGCGGCCTCGCGCGTCAGGCCGAGTTCCTTGCGCACCTGCGCTTCCATGGTCTTGAAGATCGACGGGTTGTCCTTGAGGAACTGCTTGGCGTTCTCGCGGCCCTGGCCGAGCCGTTCGCCGCCGAACGAGAACCACGTGCCGCTCTTCTCGACGATCTTGCGATCCACGGCCAGGTCGAGGAGATCGCCCTGCTTGGAGATGCCCTCGCCGTAGAGGATGTCGAACTCGGCCTCCCGGAACGGCGGCGCCACCTTGTTCTTGACGACCTTCACGCGCACGCGGCCGCCGATCACCATGTCGCCGTCCTTGATGCTGGCAATGCGGCGGATGTCGAGGCGCACCGAGGCGTAGAACTTGAGCGCGCGCCCGCCGGTCGTCGTCTCGGGGCTGCCGAACATGACGCCGATCTTCTCGCGCAGCTGGTTGATGAAGACGAGCGACGTCTTCGACTTCGACACGACGCCGGTGAGCTTCCGCAGCGCCTGCGACATCAGGCGCGCCTGCAGGCCCATCTGCGCCTCGCCCATCTCGCCCTCGATCTCCGCGCGGGGCACGAGCGCGGCCACCGAGTCGACCACGACCACGTCCACACCGCCGGAGCGCACGAGGACTTCGACAATCTCCAGCGCCTGCTCGCCGTTGTCGGGCTGCGACACCAGCAGGTTGTCCAGGTCGACGCCGAGCTTCTGGGCGTAGCCCGCATCGAGCGCGTGCTCGGCATCGACGAAGGCCGCCATGCCGCCCAGCTTCTGCGCCTCGGCGATCAGCTGCAGCGCCAGCGTCGTCTTGCCCGACGACTCGGGCCCGAAGATCTCGACGACGCGGCCGCGGGGCATGCCGCCGATGCCGAGGGCGAAGTCGAGGCTCACCGCGCCGGTCGGGATCGAGTCCACCGGAAGGATGGCGCCCTTCTGACCCAGGCGCATGATGGAACCCTTGCCGAACTGCTTCTCGATCTGGGACAGCGCGACATCCAGGGCCTTCGCGCGCTCGGTGCGGTCGTTGCGGTCGTCAACAGCCATGTTCACTCCTTGATTCCCGTTCGTCCGTAGCCTTTTGATTCTAAATGCGTGCCGGATTCAAGTCAAGCGAAAATCTGCGGCCAGATGGCTTGCTAGCCATTTATTATCAACAGGTTACAGCGATAGAGACTTTCGCCCACGCCGGAGGGGCATTGCAGATTCTGCCACGCCGGCTTGCGGGAGGGAGGCAGAGATTGCTACGTTGGCAGCATGCCGAGCCCCGCAGGCCACCTCCTCGCCGGCGTCGCCATCGCCTGGGCGGCCGAGTCCTTCGGCACGCTGCGGGCGCGCGCGGAGGATCGCGTCGGCCGCACGCCAACCGCCTCGGCGATGACGCCGCTCGTCCTCGCGTGCGCGGCACTGGCGCTGGCCCCGACCTCGACATCCTGCTCGCCAGCCACCGCACCTACACGCACAGCATCGGGGCCGCCGGACTCGCGGCGCTCGCTGGCGGGGTCGTCGCGCGCGCCCTGGGCGCGCCGGGCGTGGCCACGGGGCTCACCTGCGGCCTCGTCGTCGCCAGCCACATCCTCCTCGACTGGCTCGGCCGCGACGGCAGCACGCCCAGGGGACTCATGGCCCTCTGGCCGCTTTCGGCGGCCTACTTCTATTCCGGCATCGATCTGTTCGCGGACATCTCCCGGCGCTACTGGAAGCCAGAAGAGTTCATTCTGAAGAACGCCGTCTCCATCGCGCGGGAGATTGCCATCCTGGGCCCGGTCGTCGCTCTGGCCTGGTGGGCGCGCAGCGCGGCGTTCGGCGCTGCCGGAGGACCGCGCGTCGTCGAGGCTGAAGCCCGACCTCCGAGTCCCGAGGCCCTGAGCCCCGAGCCCCTGAGCCCCTAGTAAGTGTAGAACCCCTTCCCGCTCTTCCTCCCCAGATGTCCCGCCGCCACCATGCGCTTCAGCAGGGGACAGGGCCGGTACTTCGGGTCGCCGAGACCGTCGTGCAGCACCTCGAGAATCGCGAGGCACACATCGAGGCCGATGAAGTCGGCCAGCGTCAGCGGCCCCATCGGATGATTCATGCCGAGCTTCATCACGGTGTCGATGGCCTCCGGCGTGCCGACGCCTTCCATCACCGCGTAGATGGCCTCGTTGATCATCGGCATCAGGATGCGGTTGGCGATGAACCCCGGGTAGTCGGCGGCTTCGACGGCCGTCTTGCCCAGTTGCGTGCAGAGCGCCGTGGCGGTGGCCATCGCCTCAGCGGACGTGGCCTGGCCGCGCACCAGCTCCACCAGTGTCATCAGCGGCACGGGGTTCATGAAGTGCATGCCCAGCACGAGCTCCGGGCGCTTCGTGGCGGCCGCCAGCGTCGTGATGGAGATCGACGACGTGTTCGAGGTCAGCATGACGCCGGGCCGCGCGAGCCGGTCGAGCGTCGCGAACAGCGCGCGCTTGGTCTCGCGATCCTCGAAGGCCGCCTCGACGACATAGTCCACTGCCGCGAACCCGTCGAGGCTCGTCGTGAAGCTGAGCCGCCCGAGGGCCGCCTCCCTCGACGCCGCGTCGATCTTGCCCTTCTCGACGAACTTCGCGAGGCTCTTCTCGATGGCGGCCCGGCCGCGATCGAGCGCGGGCTGCGCCACGTCCTGCACCACGACGTCGAACCCGGCATGGGCAAACACCTGCGCGATGCCGTTGCCCATCGTGCCCGCCCCGACGACGCCGACGCGCGTGATCATCGTCTCTCTCCCTTCACCTTCCCGGTGGTCCGGCCGACGCCGGAGCGCCGCCTGCGGTCCACCGGCTTCCCGGGCCGCTTCACATCCAGCCGGCGAACGGTGTCCACGCCCAGCAGTTCCTGGAGCCGGCCGAGCACCATCGGCGCGGAACGCGCCAACTCGTCGCCGAACCGGTCGTCATCCACGATCACGTCGAGCACGCCGTGAGAGGCCAGCCTGACGCGGGTCACCCGCGAGACGGACGGCCCGACGGCGGCCCGCCAGGCGAACAGCACTTTTTCCGGCGACAGGGGAGCCGGCCGCACCAGGCGCGCGACGGCGCCGGACATCAGGGACTGGACAGGCTCCATGGCTCTCAGGTCAGGCGTGCAGGAGGGCTAAGTGTATCATTCCGGGATGCGCCTCATCCTCGCGTCGGCCTCGCCCAGGCGCGCGACCCTGCTGCGGGAAGCGGGCTACACCTTCGCTGTCGAGCCGGCGGACGTCGACGAGTCGGAGTCGGCCGGTGAGGCGGCGCCCGAGTACGTCATTCGCGTGGCCGCGCTCGAAGGCCCGGACCGTCGCCGCCAGGTTCCCGGACGACGTCGTGCTGGCGGCAGACACCACGGTCGTGGTCGACGGCGTGATGCTGGCAAAGCCGGCCGATGACGCCGACGCGGAGCGGATGCTGCGCCTGCTGTCCGGGCGCGCGCACGAGGTCCTGACCGGCGTCGTCATCATCCGGGCGGGCGTGGAGTCGTCGGCCGTCGTGGCCACCCGGGTGCGATTCCGGCCGATCACCCCGGCCGAGATGACGTGGTATGTCGCGAGCGGCGAGCCGCACGACAAGGCGGGGGCCTACGGCGTTCAGGGGCTGGCGGCCAGGTTCGTCGAGTCGGTGGAGGGGTCCTACACCAACGTCGTCGGCCTTCCGCTCGCTGAGGTGCGAGCGCTGCTCGGAGCGGCGGGCCTGGCGCCGGACGGCTCCGCACGGCCGGCAGACGGGCACGCTCCGGAGCCGTTTGACCGCACCGGCGCCTGAAGGTATTCTGTCGTGGGGGCCGGATTTCCCGTAACTGTCTGCCTATGAAACAGAAAGCCGTCAAGATCGGAATCACGAGCCTGGTCCTGGTCCTCGCCATGGGCGGGCTTCTCTATTCCACGCTCAGCGAGGGCACGGAGTTCTACAAACACGTCGACGAGGTGATGGTGAATCCCGAGGCCTGGCACGGGAAGAACCTTCAACTCCACGGCTACGTCGTCAAGGACTCCATCCTCCGGAAACGGGACTCGCTCGAGTACCGGTTCAAGGTCCAGAGCAAGGGCGCCGTGGTTGACGCCACGTACACCGGGATCGTGCCGGACACCTTCAAGGACGATTCGGAAGTGGTGTTGAAGGGCCGGCTCGACGCCAGCGGTTTTCACGTGGCGCCGAACGGTGTGATGGCGAAGTGCCCGTCCAAGTACGAAGCGAAGAAAGGGCTGACCGGGCCCGGCGCCTGACGTGAAGCCGGAGCGCAGACGCCTCGTCTCCTTCCCGCGTCCAACAGCAACCCTACCCGCCTGCGCGGCGCCCCTGGTGGCGCTGCCGTCGCCGGCGGCCCCTGGTAGGTGCAGGTGACATATGGCCTCTCTCGGCTCGTTTCTCCTGATGGCAACTCTGGTCGTTTCGGCGTACGCGATCGCGGCGTCTGTCGCGGGCGCGAGGCGCGGTTCCCGCGGCCTCGTTGAAAGCGGCGTCGGGGCGTTCTACCTGGTGGCGGCGCTGATGACGGCGGCCTCGGCCATCATCGTGCACGCCTTCGTGACCAACGACTATTCGGTCAAGTACGTGCAGCACTACTCGGACCTCGCGCAGCCGCTCTTCTACAAGATCACGTCGTACTGGGGCGGGCTCGACGGCTCGATCATGTTCTGGGTGTTCCTGCTGGCCGTGTTCGGATCGCTCGCGGTGTACGTGAACCGCGAGCGGCACCGCGAGCTGATCCCGTACGTGGTGGCGATCATCTCGGCCGTGCAGTTGTTCTTCCTGTTCATGATGGTCGTCCACAAGAACCCGTTCGAGACGTTCCTCGTGCAGGCGCCAACCGACGGCCGCGGCCTGAACCCGCTGCTGCAGAACATCTACATGGTGGTGCACCCGCCGAGCCTCTACATCGGCTTCGTCGGGATGACCATCCCGTACGCGTTCGGGATGGCGGCGCTCATCACCGGCCACCTGGACGACTCCTGGCTGCGCGCGGTGCGCCGGTGGACCATGGTGAGCTGGCTCTTCCTGAGCCTCGGCCTCACGCTCGGCATGATCTGGGCGTACGAGGAACTGGGGTGGGGCGGCTACTGGGGCTGGGACCCGGTCGAGAACGCCGGGCTGCTGCCGTGGTTCACGGCGTCGGCCTTCCTGCACTCGGTCATCGTGCAGGAGCGCCGCGGGATGCTCAAGGTCTGGAACGTGTCGCTGGTGATCATCACGTTCTTCCTGACCATCTTCGGCACCTTCATGACACGGTCCGGCATCGTGCAGTCCGTGCACGCCTTCGGCGAAGACCGGACGCTGACGTGGATGTTCACCGTCTTCATGGTGGCCATCCTGCTGTTCAGCTTCGCGTGGGTGATCAAGCGACTGCCGCTCCTCAAGCCGCGCTACGATCTTGACTCGTGGGTCTCGCGCGAGGCGGCGTTTGTCGCCAACAACTGGATCCTGCTGATCGCGGCGATGCTGGTGCTCTTCGGCACGATGTTCCCGACCCTCAGCGAGGCGCTGACCGGGAACCGTCTCACGGTGGGCCCGCCGTTCTTCAACCGCTGGATGGCGCCGATCGGCCTCATCCTCCTGCTGCTGACCGGCGTCGCGCCGCTCCTGGCGTGGCGGCGCTCGACGCTCGCCAACCTGCGCGACCAGTTTCTCTGGCCGGTCCTGGTCATGGTCGCTGTCGCCGTGGCCGCTGCCGGCCTCGGCGTGCGCGTCTGGTCCGCGGGCATCTGCTTCGCGCTCTGCGGCTTTGTCGCCGCCTCCATCACGCAGGAGTTCGTGCGAGGGGCCCGCGTGCGGAGAGACGCCACCGGCACCGACCTCTTCACGGCCGGCGTCGGGCTCGTGATGCGCGAGCGCCGCCGCTTCGGCGGCTACGTGGTCCACCTCGGCATCGTGCTCATGTTCTTCGGGTTCGCCGGCGAGGCCTTCAAGGCCGACCAGCAGATGCTCCTGAAACTCGGCGAAGAAGCCACCGTCCGCCACTACACGGTCCGCAACGACGGCGTCAAGACGTCCGAGGACGCGCAGAAGCAGATGGTGACCGGACACATCGCGGTCACCGAGGACGGCAAGTCGCTCGGCACGATGTATCCGGCGCGGTGGTTCTACCGGAAGCACGAAGACCAGCCGACCACCGAAGTCGCCATCAGGCGGACCGTGGCCGAAGACCTGTACCTGGTGATGCCGGCCTACGACATCAACGATCAGTCGATGAGCCTGCAGGTGGTGGTCACGCCGCTGGTGAACTGGATCTGGGCGGGGTTCGGCCTGCTCGTGCTCGGCACCGGGCTCTCGCTGCTGCCGGAGCGGGCCTTTGCCTTCGCCCTGAGCCGCGCCCCGGCCGAGGCGAGTCTCACCTAGCGTCCGGAACAAGTCGAGGTTGAAGATGGCGCGCAAGACGACCGAGAAGCCGCGACGGACGAGCCCGGGCGCCGCGGCTCCGCCTCCAGCGCCGGCAGCGCTGCCGGCGGCCGAGGGCGGCATCAGGCCGTGGCACCTCCTGACGATGGCCACGGCGCTCGCGATCGCCGCCGGCGTGTTCGCCACGCGGGGCACGTCGCCGGTGAATGCCGTGGCCGTCGCCGTCGCGATTGGCTCGGTGGCCTGGGTCGCCGCCGCCGTCGCGCGGACCGTCGCGCCGCTGGTCGCCCCGGAGATGAGCGAGCAGACCGAGATGGTCGGCGGGCGCACGCGCGCGGCGCTCGAGCGCGAGAAGTTCCTGGTGCTGCGGTCGATCAAGGAAGTGGAATTCGATCGCGCGATGGGGAAGATCTCCGACGCCGACTTCAACGAGGTGGAGGGAAGGCTTCGCGCGCGCGCGGCGGGGCTGCTGCGGCAGCTCGACGCCGACCGCTCCGGCTACCGCGCGCTCATCGAGCGGGAACTCTCGACGCGCGTGGGCCGCGTCCCCCACGCCGGGCCGCCCGCAGCGGCGAGCCCCGTCGCTCCGGCCGTGCCGTCCGGGACGTGCCCGGCCTGCGGCGTCGCCAACGACGCCGACGCGCGGTTCTGCAAGTCGTGCGGCGCGAGAATCGAGGCGGCCTGATGAACATCACGGCACTGTGGGTCCGGACCGCCGTCGCGCTGTGCGCCGTCGCGGGCCTGTCGGCTCTGGCGTCGGGCCAGATGCCCGACGCGCGCCAGATGTCGGGCATCCCGATGCCGACGCCCGACGTGCCGGCCGGCACCCTGTCGATCCGCCTCGTCCGGGGCGAGCTCACGAACAATGTCACGGGCCATCCGGTCGAGTTGCACGCGGGATCGCGCACCGAGACGGCGACCACCGACGAGAACGGGCGGGCCGTCTTCAGCGGCCTGCAGCCCGGCGCCTCCGTCCACGCGATGGCGGAGATCGACGGCGAGCGCATCGAATCGCAGTCCTTCAACATGCCGCCCGATGTCGGCATCCGGCTCGTCCTCGTGGCGGGCGCCGGCGGGGCGCCGGCCGCCGCCGCGGCCCCGATGCCGCCGGTCGCGCCGGGCGAAGTCGTGTTCGCGGGCGACAGCCGGATCCAGATCGAATTCGACGACGACACCCTCGAGGTGTTCTACCTCTTCGATCTCGCCAACCCGTCGTCCGCTCCGGTCACGCCGACGAAAGAGCTGGTCTTCGAATTGCCCGAGGGCGCCCAGGGGGCGGCCACGCTGGAAGGGTCGTCCGCGCAGGCGACGGTCCGCGGCCGCACCGTCACCGTGACGGGGCCCATCGCGCCGGGCATCACGCCGGTGCGCCTCGCGTTCGGGCTCGCCCCGGCAGGGTCCGACCGGGTCATTGTCCAGAGACTCCCGGCCTCCTGGGCCCAGGTGCAGGTCATCATGACGCGTGCCGGCGCCGCTCAGATGAGCTCGCCCCAGTTCACCAGCGCGCGCGAGATGGCCGGCCAGGGCCAGCCCTTCATCCTCGGCACGGGCGGCGCGCTCGCCGCCGGCCAGGATCTCTCGCTGACGCTGACGGGCCTGCCCGGCCGGAGCCGGATGGGCCGCAATCTCTCGCTCGCGCTCGCCGCCCTGATCCTCCTCGCCGGCGCCTGGGTCGCGGCGTCCGCGAAGACGGGCTCCGGCGATGCCTCCCGCCGGGCCGCGCTCGTCGAACGCCGCGATCGCCTGATGGCCGATCTGGTCCGCCTCGAGGAGCAGCGCCGCGCCGGCACGGTCGACGACCGCCGGTATGCCGCCCGCCACGAGGAACTGGTGGGGCAGCTGGAACGCGTGTACGGAGAACTCGATCGGCAGCCTGGCGCCGCCGCGGAGGTCTAGCGTCCGTGGTGTTCGACTTCGACCGCCTGATAGTTGACGACGTCTCGCGTCACTTCGGGCGCCGCCGCGCGCTGAACCACGTCAGCCTGACCTGCCGTGCGGGCACGATCCTCGGGTTGCTGGGGCCGAACGGGGCAGGGAAGTCGACGCTGCTGGCGATTCTCTCGACGCTGCTGGCGCCGACATCGGGCCGCGTCACATACGGCGGGATGGACGCCCGCACGGCCGGGCCCGGACTGCGGGGCCGCCTGGGCCTGCTCGGCCACGACCTCTACCTCTATCCCGAACTGACCGCCCGCGAGAACCTCGCGTTCTTCGCGCGGCTGTACGGCCTCGACGACGCGCCCGCGCGCGTGGAGCGCGCGCTCGCGCAGGCGGGCCTCGCGGACAGGGCCGGCGACGCGGTCTCCGGGTTCTCCCGCGGGATGCGGCAGCGCCTGGCGCTCGAGCGCGCGCTGCTGCACGGCCCGCGCCTCCTGCTGCTCGACGAACCGTTCACGGGGCTCGACGACGCCTCCGGCCACGCGCTGGTGACGCGGCTGCGCGGGCTTCGCGACGAGGGCGCCATCGTGATTGCCGCCACCCACGACCTGGATCTCGCCGAGGGCCTGCTCGACGAGGTGGCGATCCTGCGCGAGGGCCGCCTGCTGGCCGTCCCGCACACCTCGGCGCCGCTGCGCGATCGCTACCGCGAGACGATCACGGCCGCGGCGGCGGCCCCGAGGGGGGAGCGCGCACGATGACGCAGTTCCTGCGCGTCGCGTGGGTGGTCATGCGCAAGGATCTCACCATCGAGATGCGCAGCCGCGAGATCGTGTACACGACGGTGTTCTTCGCGGCGTCCTGCGTCCTGGTGTTCGCCTTCGCCCTGGTGCGCGAAGGGCGGCCGCTCGAGGATGCGGCCGCGGGGATCCTGTGGATCTCGATCGCCTTCGCGGGCACCCTCGGCCTCGGGCGCACCTTCGAGCGCGAGCGGCACACCGAAACCCTGCGCGCCTTGATGCTCGCGCCCTCCGACCGGCCCGCGATCTACGTCGGCAAACTGCTGGGCATGCTCGTCCTGCTGGCGATTGTCGAGGCCGTGCTGGTCCCGATGATCGGCCTCCTCTTCCACGCGCCGGTCTTCGCCCGGCCGCTCTGGCTCGCGGCCCTGCTCGCCGCGGGCACGCTCGGATTCGCCTCGGTCGGGACGCTGTTTGCCGCCATGCTCGTCCGCGCCAGGAGCCGCGACGTCCTGCTGCCGGTGCTCTTGTATCCCATCACGATTCCGGTCATCATCGCTGGAGTCCGGGGCACGGCAGCGCTCTTCCAGGCGACACCCGACGAGCCGATGGCCCGGTTCTGGGCCGCGCTGCTCGTGTTCTTCGACGTGGTGTTCGTCACGCTCTCGCTGTGGACGTTCGAACCCCTGATGACGGAGTAGCCATGTCCCGCCTCTTTGTCCCCCTCCTGCTCCTCGCCGCGGCCCTGTTCGCGGCGGCGCCCTTCGTCGTGGCGAACGCGCCGTTCGAGCAGACCATGGGCCTGGTGCAGAAGATCTTCTACTACCACGTGCCGTCGGCGATGATGATGTTCGTGTCGGCGTTCGTGTGCGGCATCGCGAGCGCCATCTTCCTGTTCCGGCGGTCTGCCGCGGCGGACCGAATCGCGCAGGCGGCCGGCGAACTGGTGGTGCTCTTCGGCCTCATCGTCCTCGTCACCGGCCCGCTGTGGGCCCGGAAGGCGTGGGGCGTCTGGTGGGAGTGGGACGCGAGGCTGACCTCGTCGCTCCTGCTGTGGATGATCTTCCTCGCCTATCTGCTCGTGCGCCGCTTCGGCGGCCCGGGATCCGAGAAGCTCGCCGGCGCGATGGCGCTCTTCGGCATGGCCAACGTGCCGTTCGTGTACGTGTCGGTCAACTACTGGCGCACGCTTCACCCGAAGACGAGTGTCGTCATGACGCTGGCGCCCGGCATGCGCGCGGCGTTCTGGTTCTCGGTGGCGGCGTTCGTCATCCTGTACGTGTTGCTGCTGACGCTCCGGAAGCGTCTCGAAGACCGCCAGGCGACGGTGGAGCAGCTCTACCTCGCCCTCGAGGAATAGACGCCGGCGCGCGTCGTGAGGCCACCGACATGAAGAGACTCGTCCTTGTGATTGCCCTGATCGCGCTGCTGCCGGGCGCCATGGTCCACGCCCAGCAGCCGCCGCCGTCCCCGACGGCGCAGGAGGAATTCGTCCCGGTGAGCGCGCTGCCGCAGGCGGAGCAGCTGCCGGCCGCGCCCCTGCTCATCGCCGCCTACGCCTTCGTGTGGGTGGCGCTCATGGTGTACGTGTGGTCGCTCTGGAGGCGGATGACCAGGCTCGAGCGGGACCTGGCCGACCTGCAGCGCCGCGTGCCGAAGCCGTAGGGGAGGACGCCATGGGCGAGATGGGCGCGGGGCATTTCATCTACATCCCGGCCTCGATCCTGATCGGGATCGTCATCGGCTGGATTCTCGGATCCCGGGCCGCGAGAGACGCGTTCGCCGCCGAACTCCGGCGCCGCGAGGACTCGGCGGCGCGGGCGGCGGCGAAGGCCGCCAGGTCGCAGGCCCCGTCGGCCTGAACGCGGCGGGCCGGCCGGGCCTCAGCGCCCGAGGGCCAGCCGCCTGGCCAGCGCCTCGGGCAGGCCCGCCTCGCGGATCCGGGCCTGGGCGCGCTCGACGGGGTATGTCCACCCGATAACACGTCATCGTGCCGGCTTCCTCGTCGAGGACGCCGTAACCGGCGCGCGGATCACCGTCGCGCGGCTGGCCCACCGACCCGACGTTGACCACCAGGCGCGCGTCTCGGCGCGACCGTGATGACCACGCCCGGCGAGGCATCCACGAATTCCAGCTCATCCTCCCTCAGCCGGGCCGCGAACGGCGCGTGCGTATGGCCGAACAGGCACAGCGGCCGCGAGGCGGCGCGGAGGGCGTAGACGGCGTCCATCTCGTCGAACACGTACGCGTCCTCGTCGAACGGCGCCCCGTGGCAGATCTCGGTGAGGGGGCTGACGGCGAGCGGTCCCGCGGGCAGGCTCCTCAGATAGGCGCGGTGGGCGTCCGTCAGCAGGCTCGCCGTGGCCACCGCGCTGGCGCGGGCCACGTCGTTGAACGACTCGGCGTCGTCGAGGCCGCTGGCCGCGCGGTCGTGGTTGCCTCGAACGGCGGCCGCCAGGGGCAGCGCCAGGAAGCGCTCGATGACCGCGTTCGGGGCGGCGCCGTATCCGACGAGATCGCCGAGCATCAGGACGCGCAGGTCACCGTGCCTGGCCGCGTCGGCCAGCACCGCGTCGAACGCGTCGATGTTGGCGTGGACGTCGCTCAGGACGAGACAGCGCATGCTGACAGGCAGTATACCTCCGGTCCGCCTGATCAGCGCGCATCGCACGGGCGCGCGGGCCGGGGCGCCGGCCCGCGCGGCTCAGCCGAACAGCGACGTGGACTTTCCCGATTTCCCGGTGCTGGCCACGTCCAGCGCGCGGGCGATCGCCTCGAACGGAAAGACGTCGGTGACGATCGCCGCGGGCGTCAGCGTCTTGTCGGCCACCAGCCTGATCGACCTCCGTGAAGTCCCCCGGGTGGTCGTAGATGAGGCTCGGCTCGATCCGGACGCCCTCGCGTACCAGCCGCAGCGGCACGAAGCTCGCGGGCGCCGTCCCCAGCCCGAGCAGTATCACCGTGCTGCCTCGCGGCGCCGATCCGATCGCCAGTTCGGTGGTCGCCGTGACACCGGCGCACTCGAACACCGTGCTGACGTCCTCCGCTTTCCAGAGGCCGGCCACGTCGTCGCGTGTCGACCACCGTCGCCCCGAGGCGGGACGCCATCTCGAGCTTCTCGGGGAACCGGTCATGGGCCAGCACCCTCACGCCCTTCGCGACGGCGACGTGGATCAGCAGGAGCCCCACCACGCCGCACCCGACGACGGCCACCGTGTCGCCCTCCCGCGCGCCGACTGCTGCACCGCGTGGAGCGACACCGCGAGCGGCTCGATGGTGGCGGCATCGGCATCGGACATCGCGTCCGGCACCGGCCAGGCGAACTCCGCGGGCACGCTGGCGTAGTCCGCGAAGATCCCGGGCACGGAGACGCCCGTGCTCCTCTTGTTCGGGCAGATGTTCCCGCGTCCCGCGCGGCAGAACCTGCACGTGCCGCAGGTGTAGTTGGGTTCGACGACGACGCGCTGGCCGACGGCGACCTTCGTCACGCCGGGCGCCACAGCGACGACGCGCGCGACGACCTCGTGCCCGATGATGAACGGGAAGTACGGAGGCTGCCGGTGTCCCGGTAGAGCGACACGTCCGATCCGCAGACGCCGGCGCGAACGGGCTGGAGCATGACCTCCTGGTCCCGCAGCGTCGGCACGTCGACGTCCCGGACCTCAATCTGATTCGCCCCGAGCAGCATCCCAGCTTTCATCAGACACCTCGTGTGTGGCCTGGTTCTCCGTCAGGCGCCGGCACCGCGCGGCCGGTCCCGGACGCGATGCCCGCGCCGTTGCGCGTCATCGACGCGATCTTACCCGACATCGCCCCTGGCGCGACCGCGCCTTCGTCACGCGTACCGCTGAAGCGCCTCGATCGCCGCCCTGAGTTCGGCGATCGGCATCTGGCCCGGCGCGGACGCCGTCGTGCCGACGGCGAACGACATGTCCGATCCGAACAGGAATCCGGCGACCCGCGTGAGCACGCCAAGGCTGCCGATCGACATCGTGCACAACGGAACCGCCGGGAACATCCGACGCGCGGTCAGCGTGACGTCCAGCAGCCTGAGCACATCGCCCGGATGACGGGGCATGCACGCGATCTTCGCGATATCGGCTCCCTGGCGGACCATCTCCGAGATCGTCGCGAGCAGGGCGCCACCGTCCGGGGTGGACTGGAAATCGTGGAACGAGAGGATGACCCGCACGCCCTGTTCGCGCGCGAGGCGGATGATCGGGAGCACGAAATCCGGCCCGTTGGCCAGTTCCAGGTCGACGACGTCGATCTGGCCTGAACAGATCGCCGTCCGGATGAGGTCGCCGCGCTGATCCTGGGGCAGCGGTCTGGCGCCGCCTTCGTCTGACGCCCGAAGCGTGAAGATCAGCGCTTCGCGAGACAGGATGCCGCGCACCTCGCTCGCGGCCCGGGTGACGCCGTCGGGCGACAGGTCATCGAAGGCGTCGCACGCCACTCGACCACGTCCGGCGCCAGCGCATGCGCGAAGGCGGCCTGCTGCATGAGCTGCGTCGCATCTCCCGCCACCAGCGGCACGCAAATCAGGGGCCCGGCGCCGCCGAACTCGGCCTCCCTGACGATCATCGAGGGGTTGGTGCGCGGTCTCATCGGAGCGTCTCGCAGTCCCGACGTCGAGCGGGCCGGTCCATCCGGCCGCGCGGGCGGGTGTCGCGCGGGTAGCGTATCAGAACACGCGCCGGCGTCCTTAGTTTGTTGTAGATTTCAACAATATGTTTCGAGTATGGTTGCCGCGTCGTTCCTGAAGCCGTCGTTGCGCGTCCCTGTTCCTGACAGACGGAGCGGATCCCCGCTCGGGAGGTGTGTCGATGAAGTTCCGGCGAATGGTCGTCGGCGGCGTCGGACCGGTAGCGCTCGCGGCGGCGATCGGGGTGCTGCCGCCGAGCGTGGCATGGGGGCAGGCCGTGTCCGGCTCCCAGATCTCGGGAGTCGTCAGAGACGCGAGCGGCGGCGTGTTGCCCGGCGTGACCGTCACGGCCGCCAACACCGACACGGGCCTCGAGCGGACCGTGTTCACGACCGGCGAGGGCGCGTACGTCCTCCCCAACCTGCCCGTCGGTCCGTACAAGCTCACCGTGGCCCTGACGGGCTTCACGACCTACACGCAGACCGGCATCGTCCTCCAGGTCAACTCGAACCCGACCATCAACGTCACGCTGTCGGTCGGCGGCGTCGGCGAGGAAGTCAACGTCGTCGCGGCGGCGACGATGGTGGACACCCGGGGCACGAGCGTCGGCCAGCTCATCGAAGAGAAGCAGATCGTCAACCTGCCGTTGAACGGCCGCCAGCCGACCCAGCTGATTCTGCTGTCCGGCGCCGCCGTCGTCACCACGTCCGGCGGCCTCGTCGGGGACCGGCGCCAGTACCCCTCGTCGGTCTCGATTTCCGTGGCGGGGGGCACCGGCAACGGCACGTCCTACCTGGTCGACGGCGGCTACAACAACGATCCGCTGGCGAACATCAGCCAGCCGTTCCCGTTCCCCGACGCCCTGCAGGAGTTCAAGGTGGAGAACGGCGTGCGGCCGGCGCGCTACGGGATCCTGCCTGGCGCCACCGTGAACGCCGTGACCAAGAGCGGGACCAACGCCTTCCACGGGGCGCTGTTCGAGTTCTACCGCGACCATCGTTTCAACGCCATCAGGCCCTTCACCACCACCGACGACGGCCTCAACCGGAACCAGTGGGGCGGAACGATCGGCGGGCCGATCGTCCGGAACAGGGCGTTCTTCTTCGGCGGCGTCCAGTTCACGCGGCTGCGCGTCAATCCGACCGACACCACGTCGTTCGTGCCGTCGGCGAAGATGCGCGCCGGCGACTTCACCGACGCCGCGTCCGCCGCGTGCAACGCCGGCAACGCCCTCACGCTGCCCGCGCCGTTCGTCAACAACAAGGTGGACCCTGCGCTGTTCAGCCCGGTCGCGGTCAACCTGCTGAAGTACCTGCCGATCTCGAACGATCCGTGCGGCCGCATCGCCTTCAAGGTTCCCGACAACAGCGACGAGCAGCTCGCCGTGGGCCGCGTCGACTGGCAGGTGTCGGACAAGCCGACGGCTGTTCGTCCGCTACTTCCTCGCCAACTACGATCGCGCGCCGCTCTACGACGGCACGAACCTGCTGATGACGACGGGCAACGGGCTCGGGCTCGACAACCGCGTGCAGACGGGCGTCGTCGCCCACGACTGGTCGATGTCGAGCAACCTGTTCAGCTCGACGCGGGTGGCGTTCGCGAAGAGCCGGGTCCTCCGGCTCCAGGGCGAGTCGCTGTTCACCTGGAAGGACCTCGGCTCGAAGATCACGCCGATGGCCACCGATCCCGGGATGAACGTTCCCCGTCGCCACGATCACCAACGGCTACCCGGCGACCGCGTTCCCGGGCCGGTTCGAATCGATGACGTGGCAGATCTCCCAGGACTTCGACTGGACCAAGGGCGCGCACCAGGTGGCGTTCGGCGGCATGTGGGTCCGGCCCCGAACTGGACGCCTACGGTCCGTTCCAGGCCAACGGCTGGTTCACCTTCAACGGGTCGCGCGCCGGGGCCGGGAGGATCGGGCTTGCCGACCTGCTGCTGGGGCTGCCCAGCCAGTTCCGGCAGGGCGGCATCCAGGACATCCAGCAGCACATGAACTACGTGGCCGCCTACGTGCAGGACACCTGGCGCGTGTCGGACCGCATCGACGTTCAACGCCGGCCTGAGGTGGGAGCCCTACTTCTCGGCCGTCGACGAGGCGGGCTACGCGAGCCACTTCGAGCATGGACGGCTTCTTCGTCGGGAACCCGCAGCACGGTGTACACCGAATGCGCCGGTCGGGCTGATGTACCCCGGCGATACCGGCTATCCGGGCACGTCGTTCAATCGAGAGCAGCCTCAACCAGTTCGCGCCCGCGCGTCGGCGTGGTCTGGGATCCGAGCGGCGACGGCAAGCAGACGATTCGCGCCGCGCCGGCGTCTTCTACGAGATCGCCCAAGATGTGGCAGTACGGCCGGGCGCCGCTCAACCCGCCGTTCGGCAACACGCTCGTCGTGAACAACCCCGCGACGTTCGCCGATCCGTGGGCCACCTACGCCGGCGGGGATCCGTTCCCCATCGAGAAGCCGGTGCCGTCCAACGTGACGTATCCGCTGTTCGGCAGCTTCGTGAACATGCCCCTCGACGTGAAGCCCACGCAGCTCCTGCAGTTCAACGTGAGCTACGAACGTCAGTTCGCCACCAACTGGCTGATCTCGCTGGCCTACATCGGCAACCGCACGAACCACCTGTGGCTCGGCAAGGAAATCAACCCCGGCATCTACATTCCCGGGCAGTCGACGACGTCGAACGTGAACACCCGGCGGTACCTGTACCTCACCAATCCCGTCGCAGGGCCAGTACTTCGCCGACGTCCCCACCACCGACGACGGCGCGACGGGCTAGTACAACGGGCTCGTCGTCGCGCTCAACCGCCGGTTCGCCGACAGCTGGAGCCTGCTGTCGAACTTCACCTGGAGCAAGTGCGTCAACGACGGCGACCCCGGCATCGACATCACCAACTCCTATCCCGATCCGAACGACCGCAACACCAACCGCGGGCCCTGCAACTCGGATCGCCGGTACATGTTCAACGCGTCGGCCATCTGGCAAAGCGCCGGTGTCGGGAGGCGGGTTCGCCAACGCGCTGACCCGCGACTGGCAGCTCGCGCACCATCGTCGTCGGCAGAACCGGCGCGTCCTTCACGCCGTCGCTCGCGACGAACTTCGCCGCTCACGGGCCTCAACAACCAGCGCCCGATCGTCGTGGGCGATCCGAACGTGTCGAGACCAGACCTCGGAGCAACTGGTTCAACAAGGCCGCCTTCGTGCCGAACACGCCGGGCGTGTGGGGCAGCGCGACCCGCGGCATGATCCGCGGCCCGTTCTACTTCAACGTCGATCTGGCCGTGTCCCGCACGTTCCCGGTGTGGGGGCAGACGAGGCTCGAGGCCCGGGTGGAGGTGTTCAACGTCTTCAACCGTTTCCAGCTCGGCGATCCGGTCGTGGACTACGCCAGCGTGAACTTCGGGAAGATCGTCACCGCGGAGGACCCGCGGATCCTGCAGTTCGCCGTGAAGTTCACGTTCTGACCCGCCGAGCGCACGTGCACGCCGAGTGCAGGAGGAGCAGTATGCGTCATGTTCGTATCGGAATCGGGCTTGCGATCGGTGTTGGGCATCGCCTTGACGGCCAGCGTGTGGTCTCAGGGGCCCACGGGCTTTCGCGAGGTGACGGTCAACCCCGACGGCAGCGTCACGGTGAAGAACGCCGTCGTCCCGCTGCCCGGCATCATGAGCGAGGGCAGCCGGAAGGTCCTGATGCGCGCCACGGCCACGGAAGGGCCCGGGGCGCCCGTGCCGGTGCCGAGCGGCATCCCCGACATGGCCGAGGTCCGGCGGGTCTACAACGAGAACCTCAAGCCGGTCGTCGATCACATGAAGGAGGTGTTCCCGGTCGACATCGAGGAAACGACGATCGCGGGGATCTCGCCGCGATCGTGACGCCAAAGGGCGGCGTGCCCGAGCGGAACAAGAACCGGCTGTTCCTCAACGGCCCGGGCGGGGGCTTCCGCACCGGCGTTCGCGGCAACGGACTGCTGATCAGCATTCCCGGTCGCGGCGACGCTCGGCGTCAAGGTCGTCACGATCACCTACCGCCAGGGCCCCGAGTACCGGTACCCGGCGGCCAGCGAGGACCTGCTGAAGGTGTGGGACCACTTCACCAAGACCTACAAGCCCCAGAACATCGGCATGGTCGGGTGTTCCGCCGGCGGCAGCCTCGTCACGCACACGACGGCAATCCTCATCAAGCAGGGAAGGCCGACGCCGGGCGTGCTGGGCGTCTACTGTTCCGGGCTGGGTGCTCCGGGGGCGGGCGACTCGCAGTTCCTGAGCGCGCTGTCGGTCACGAGCGCTCCGCGGGGCATCACGCAGACGTCGCCGGCCCCGGCGGACGGCCGCTGCCGCTCCGGCGGCGCAGCCGCAGATGACGTACATGGACGGGACCGACCGGAACGACTTCGGCGTGAATCCGACCGTGGACGAGAAGCTGCTGGCCAAGTGGCCTCCGACGATCTTCTTCACCGCCAGCCGCGACGGCGCGGCCAGCGGCGCGCTCTACAGCTACCGCAAGCTGATCAAGCTCGGGATCGATTCGCAGATCATGGTCTTCGACGGGCTGTACCACGGCTTCATGACGAACCCGGACTTCCCTGAAGCGCAGGAAGGCTACGAGATCGCTGCGGCGTTCTTCGACAAGCACCTGGGGAAGTAGGCATCGCGCGCGCCGTCCGGCCGCCCTCGCCGGACGGCACGCACGACATGTCGATCTGGATCAATCTGCCGCACATCTTCAACTTCTTCGAGCAGCACAGGCGCAGGTAGGTGGCCTGCGGCGGGTGGAGTGGTCGGAATGCCCGGCCGTGATTCGAGCGGCACGATCGCGTCAACGCGCACCAGATGAGGTCCACCCTGTCGGACCAGCACACCATGGAACGGCGGCGAGCCCCGTGGGCCTGTCCGTCGCCGGCCCCCACGGAGGATTGGGATGCAGCGCGAGTACTCACTGGCACATCTCACGGTGCTCTCGCTCGCTCCGGGCGCGATGATTGGCGTCGCGGCCCGGGCGGGGTATAGATACGTCGGCCTGCGCCTGAACCGCGTGACGCCCGACGAACCCTTGTACGCCCTCATGACGGATCGCGCGTTGATGCGCCAGACGCAGGCACAGCTGGCCGACACGGGTGTCGGCGTGCTGGACGTCGAACTGGCGCGGATGGACCCCGGGCACGATCCGCAGAGTTACCTCCCGCTGCTGGAGGCGGCGGCAGAACTCGGCGCCCGGCACGTCATCACGCAACTGCCGGACGCGGACCGCAGCCGTGCGACGGAGCGGTTCGCCGAGATTTGCGATCTCGCGGCTCCGCTGGGGCTCGGCATCGACCTCGAATTCCCGTCCTGGACCCAGACGCCCGACCTCGCGGAAGCCGCGCGCGTGGTGCGGGCGGTCGACAGACCGAACGCCGGCATCCTCATCGACACGCTGCATTTCGCCCGCTCCAATTCGAGCCGGCAACTGCTCACGACGCTTCCTCGCCGGTGGTTCCGCTTCGCGCACGTCTGCGACGCCCCGCGGGAGATGCCGACGACGCTCGAGGGCGTCATCCACACCGCGCGCGCCGAGCGCCTGTTCCCGGGCGACGGGGGCATCGACGTCCGTGGGATTCTGGAGTGCCTGCCGCCGGACATCCCGTACGCGCTGGAAATCCCTGGTGATACCCTTGCTGCCAGGGTTGGCCTCGCGGATAACGCCCGCCTCGCGCTGCTCCGGGCACGGGAACACCTGGAGGCGGCCGTCGGGCCGGCCTCGCGACGCTGAACACGGAGGCCGTTCAAGGCAGCAGGGGAGACGACGTGAGCCGAACCACGAGCAGCCCGACACGCGCCGCCTCGAAGATTCCCAACCTGCGCTGGTACATCGCGGGCCTGCTGCTGTTCGCGGCCGTCATCAACTACATCGACCGCCAGGTGTTCAGCATCCTGGCCCCTGACCTGCAGCGCATCATCGGCTGGAGCGAGCTCGACTACGGCCGGATCGTGATCGCGTTCCAGCTCGCGTACGCCGTGATGCTGCTGGTGTCCGGGAGGCTCGTCGACTGGATTGGCACCCGGATGGGCTTCATGATCGCGATCGTCTGGTGGTCGATTGCGGCCGCGGGACATGCGCTGGCGACGAACGCGTTCCAGTTCGGCCTGGCCAGGTTCGCCCTCGGCATCGGTGAAGCGGCCAACTTCCCCGCGTCGGTCAAAGCCGTCGCGGAGTGGTTCCCGGCCCGCGAACGCGCGACCGCCACCGGCATCTTCAACGGCGGCCCGACGGTCGGCGCCATTCTCGCGCCGATCCTGGTCCCGCTGATCACGGCGGCGTTCGGCTGGCAGGCCGCGTTCGTCCTCACGGGGCTGGTCGGATTCGTCTGGGTGGCCGCCTGGTGGTGGCTCTACTACCGGCCCGAGGTGCACCCGCGCATCACCACCGAAGAGCTGCACTATATCCAGGAAGGGGCCGGCGCGCCGAAGCCGGAGAAGGTCCCGTGGCTCTCGCTGCTGAAATACCGCCAGACCTGGGCGTACGCCGTCGGCAAGATGCTGCCCGACCCCGTCTGGTGGTTCTTTCTGTTCTGGCTGCCGAAGTTTCTGGCACAGAATTTCGGCATCCGGGGCAGGGACCAGATGTGGCTTCTGGCCTTTGTGTACGTGATGGCCGGCATCGGCTCGGTGGTCGGCGGCTACTCCTCCTCGGCGCTCATCAAGCGGGGATGGTCGATCAACAGGGCCCGCAAGACCACCTTCGGCGCGATTGCGCTGGCCATGCCCGTGGTCATTTTCGCCGCCTTCACGTCGAACGTGTGGACGGCGGTGCTGCTGATCGGCTTCGCGACCGCGCTGCACCAGGCCTTCTCGACGACGGTCTTCACGTTCGCCGCGGACATGTTTCCGAGCAGGGCGCTCGGCTCGGTGACCGGCATCGGCGGCGCGCTCGCCGGCATCGTCAGCATGGGCGCCGCCGAATACACCGGCCGGATCCTCCAGGCCAATCCCGGGCATTACCTGCCGATGTTCATCGTGGCAGGCACGCGCCTACATGGTCGCCCTCCTGATCATCCACCTGCTGGTGCCGACACTCGAGCCGGCCGACATCCGGTAGCGGCTTCCGCACCACGGCGCGGAGCGCCCTTGTCCGGGCGCCGACGCAGCACGTCCCCCGACGCCGGGCCCCTGGCAGACCGGAACACCCTGGAGATCTGATGGAAGGGCGAGGAGCGAGTGACTACCCGACCCGGGGCGCGGCGAACGCCGGCGCGGTGATCAAGGCGGCCGCGCCACGGAGCCGCGGATAGTCGGTCGGAGAGACGAGGCGGATCAGGTCGGGCCGCACGCCCTGCCCGAGAATCCGCTCCTTCAGGGCCTGCTGCACGGCCTCGGCGATGAGATCCCAGGCCGCCGTGATCCGCCGCCGACGTAGATGCAGGTCGGGTCGACGGCGGACACGATGGTGGAGAAGCCGAGGCCGAGATACCGCCCGGTGGAGAGCAGGGCTGCCAGGGCGCGCGCATCGCCGGCGCGCGCGCGCGTGATCAGGTCGCCGATTGTGCGGCCCTCCTTCATGGCCGCCGCGACGTCCGCGGTTCCCCAGTATCGCTGGAGCGTGGCCAGGTTCGAAACATACGTCTCCCAGCAGCCGTTGGCGCCGCAGGAACATCGGGGGCCGTCCACGCTCAGCAGCACGTGGGCGAACTGGCCGGCGCTGTCCCGGCGACCGTGCACCAGTTCACCGTTGATGATCACGCCGACACCGATGCCGTCGGACACGCTCACGTAGACCAGGTCGGACAACGGACTCGTGCCCCCCCTCATCATCCAGAGCTGCGCCAGCGCGCACGCCCGGCCCGAGTTCTCAATCTTCACCGGCAGGCCCAGGCGCGACGTCAACGCCTTCGCCAGCGGCACATCGTGCCATCCGAGATGGGGCGCCAGGACGACCCGCCCTTCGGCGTCGACGATCCCCGGGACGACGACGCCGACGCCATCGCACGTCAGCCTGCGCGGGCCTTCCTCGAGGAGCCCCCTGATTCTGCGAACCAGCTGCCGGATGAACCGATCGGCGTCGCGATCGGTGGGCCACGTCTCGATCGCCGAGATTCTGGTTGCCGAGCATGTCGGTCAGCGTCAGATGGGTGTTGGTGGGACGGATGTCGACGGCGACCACGCAACTCTGCCGCGCGTTGATGTGCAGGAGCCTCGGCTTGCGCCCTCGCGCGATCTGCCCGACCGCCCCTTCGCTGATGACGCCCTCCTCGATCAACTGGTTGACGATCAGCGTGATGCTGGCCCGACTGGTGTCCATCAGGCGCGCGAGGTCGGCGCGCGAGACGGGCTTGTGCGCGGCGATCAGCGTGAGGAGAATCCGGCGATTGACCTCGCGGGACGTGCCTTGCCGCGCCACCCCGAAGTTGCTGGGATTGATCCTTCTCATCGCGGAATCCCATCTCCGGCGGCCCCGACGCGTGCCGAGGCACACTGCGCCAGGGCCGTTCGCAACTGGGCTTCCCCCACGGCGGAGACGGCGGCCCGACCAATGCCGCAGGGCAGAATCCAGCGGGGCGCGTCGCCGAAGACCTTCTTGTCGTGTTGGACGTGCTCGAGGAGCCCCTCCGGCGGCATCGGGGGCAACCGGGTGGGGAAGTCCAAAACGCGCGAGCAGGTCGCGCTGCCGCGCCTCGATCGACGTGTCGAGCTGCCCGAGCAGGACGCATGTAGGTCGACGCGACGAAGCCGCCCAGGTCATCGATCGCGCCGCCGCCGATCACCACGACGATGTCCTCGCGGTGCAGACGCAGCTCCAGCATCCAGTCGTAGAGGGCACCGGCCTGGTCAAGGGACTTCACCTGCTCGACCCGATCGAGTTCGCGCACGTGCACGTCGAGCCCGGCTTCCTGAAACGAGGCGCGCACACGATCACCCAGGCGGCCCCATGTGGACGCATCCGTGAGGACGGCCGCCTTGCGGCCTGCGGCGGGCCGGCGCACCTGTGCCCTGCGCGAGTGCAGGTCATGCAGCCCACCACCGCCTGGTAGGGCCACGGGCCGGCCGCCACGACGATGGGCGGGGGCAGGTCCGGGCTCAGCGAGTGACGGATGGGCGTCGCCGCACGTCGGCGTCCGCGACCGGGTCGCTCGTCTCCTCGAGGAGGTCGCGTGCCCGGAGCCCTCGGCGGCGACCTGGCCCGGCGTCAGCCGGTCGGTGCGTGCGCTCCTCGCTCAGTATCCCAGCCAGTCGAGAATCCGTTCAACCACTTCCTCGACCGGGCAGGTGGCGTCGATTCGCAAATGCGCCTCCTGGTAGGCGAGGCGGCGCGCATGGAACAGCGCCTCGAACTGGGCCCGGTCCTGCGCGAGCGGCCTCCGGCCGTCGGGCGGCATCCGGGCGACTGCCGCGTTCCATGGGAGGTCGAGCCAGATGGCGACGCCGCTGGCGTTGATGTCGGCCCGGTTGTCGCCGTCCACGTAAGTGCCGCTGCCGGTGGCGACCACGAGGTGGTCGGCCAGTAACAGCCGCCGCAGGACCTCGCGCTCGGCCGCACGGAAGTACCGCTCGCCGCGCGTCGAGAAAATCTCCGAGACCGGGCAGCGCTCCTGCGCCTCGACAAGCTCGTCGATGTCTTCGACCCGCCATCCCAGGCGCCGGCCGAGCGACCGCGCCACGGTGCTTTTGCCCGCGCCGCCACTCGACGACCTGGTCGGCAAGATCGCCGACCGAGGCGCGCGTGGCATCGAGACGGACGTGCGCCTGCGCGTACGCGATTCGCCGCGACTCGTACAGGCTCTCGAGCTGGAGGCGGTTGGCGGCCAGCGGGCGGCTCCCGTCGCGCGGCAGGCGGTCGATGATCCGGTCAAGCGGCGCGTCGATCCAGAAGACCGCGCCGTCGGCCTTGACGAGCGCGCGAAGGTCGGGATCGACGAACGTCCCGCCGCCGGTCGCGACCACCACGTGGCGGGGCGGCAGGAGCTCCTGCACGACCTCCCGCTCGACGGCGCGGAAGTACGTCTCGCCGTCGGCCGCGAAAATCGCCGCGACCGGCCGGCGCTCGCGAGCCTCGATGCGCTCGTCGACATCCTCGACTCTCCAGCCGAGCCGGCGCCCGACCTCGCGGGCGAGCGAGGACTTGCCGGCGGCCATGAACCCGACCAGGTAGATCTTGTCCGCCCTCACTGGCAGAGGCCCTCGAGCGTGTCGAAGAAACCGGGGTACGAGATCGCCACCGACTCCGCGCCGCAGATGCGCGAGTCGCCACGGGCCCCGAGCGCGGCGATGGCGAAGGCCATCGCCAGCCGATGATCGCCGGCCGCGTCGGCGACGCCGCCCGAGAGGGGCCGGCTGCCGGAGACGCAGAAGCCGTCAGGGCGCTCCTCGACGTCGGCGCCGAGCGCCCGCAGGCCTGCCACCAGCGCCGTGATGCGATCGCTCTCTTTCAGGCGGAGCTCGCCGGCTCCGCTGACCGTCAGCCCGCCGCCGTGCGTGGCCAGCGCGGCCAGGGCGGGGAGCTCGTCGATGAGGCCGGGGATCTCCGAGGGATGGATCTCGATCGTCCCTGAGCGTCCCGTGCCGCACCGTCACGATGCCCTGCGCCTCGCCGCCGGCCCCGTCGCCGCTCTCCACGCCGACGTCTGCGCCCCATGCGCGCGATGACGGCGAGAAACGCCGTTCGCGTCGGGTTCACGCTGACGCCTTCGATGACCACCGCTGCGCCCGGAATCCCTGCCGCCGCCGCTGCCCAGAACGCGGCCGACGAAGGATCGCCGGGGACGGCGACATCGGCGGCCGTCAGCGCGCGCCGGCCCCGCACCGAGACCCGCCCTCGCTCGACGGAGATGTCGGCGCCGAAGGCGGTCAGCGCGCGTTCGGTGTGATCCCGGGTCTCGGCGGGCTCCGCCACCGTCGTGACGCCCTCGGCATGGAGCCCGGCGAGCAGCACGGCGCTCTTCACCTGGGCGCTCGGGACGGGCATCTGCGTACATCGATTCCGCGCAGCCGCCCTCCCCGCACCGTCGCGGGCAGGAAGCCGCCGGCCGTGTCGACGCGCGCGCCCATCCGCTCCAGCGGCTCCGCCACGCGCCGCATCGGCCGTCGGCTGAGCGAGGCGTCGCCTGTCAGCGTCGCGGCAAACGCGTGCCCGGCCAGCACGCCCATCAGGAAGCGCGCCGTGGTCCCGGAGTTTCCGGCATCGAGCGGCCCGTCGGGCGCCACGAGCCCTCCAAGGCCGCGGCCGTCGACGAGCCAGGCCGGCGCCGTCGGCGCCCGGGCTGAGCGGCGATCTCGACGCCGAGCGCCGCCAGGCAGGCCATCGTGGACCGGCAGTCTCCGCCTGGCGCGAGCCCGCGGATCGTGGTGCGCCCGGTCGCGAGCGCGCCCAGCACGAGGGCCCGGTGCGAGATCGACTTGTCGCCCGGCACGCGGACGGTGCCCCCGAAACGGCGGGCGGGTCTGACGGTGCGTGGCTGGCTGGGAGACACGTTTGCACTATAGCATCAGCCGTGTTCTGGTCTATTGTATGGAGAATTACGGAGCGTTCGCCGATAACCCGTTCAGTCAGCACCGAGATGCCTGAGCCAGAAACGACCGTCCGGCTGCACTTCTCGAGCGCCTTCGAGATGCTCGACATGGTGCAGCTTGTCAGCGACCAGATCGGCCGCGGGCTGCGTTTCGACGAGGACGCGCTGACGTGGATGGAGGTGGCGGTCCGCGAGTCGGTCATCAACGCCATCAAGCACGGCAACCGCAGCGACCGGGCGAAGCAGGTGACCGTCGAGTTCACGACCAGGCCCGCTCCGTCGCCCGAAGAACTGGTCATCGTCGGTGCGAGACCAGGGAGAGGGCTTCGATCCCGAGGGCATCGCCGACCCGCTCGCCCCGGAGAACCTCCTGAAATCGAGCGGGCGCGGGATCTTCTTCATGCGCAGCTTCATGGACGACGTCCAGCTGTTCAGGCTGCCCGAGGGCGGCATGGAAGTGCGCATGGTGAAGCGCCTCGTCGCCGACGCCTGACGCCTCGGCCCACGTCTCATGGCCCACGACCCGCGCCTGCTCGCCACCGCCATCGACATCGTCCTGCGCGCCGGCGAGATCCAGCTGGCCCATTTCCATCGCGGCGTCAGAATCGACAAGAAGGGCGCGATCGATCTCGTCACCGAGGCCGACCTCGAAGTCGAGCACATGTGCCGGCGCGTGCTCGCCGAGCGTTTCCCGTCGCACGCGATCCTCGCCGAGGAACTGGACCCCGAGCCCGGGCGGGGCGCGGCCTCGGACCACTGCTGGGTGTTCGACCCCATCGACGGCACGACGAACTACGCCCACGGGCTGCCGATCTTCTGCGCGTCGCTCGGCCTCGAGATCGACGGCCGCGTCGAGATCGCGGCGATCTACGACCCGACCCGGCGCGAGCTGTTCACGGCCGAGCGCGGCGGGGGAGCCTGGCTCAACGGCGCGCCGCTCCGGGTCTCCGGGGCGTCGGCGCTCATCGAGGCGCTGCTGGTCACCGGGTTCCCGTACGACGTCCACGAGCACGGCGACGACGTGCTCGGGCTGTTCGGCGAGTTCGTCCGGCGAGCGCGGGCCGTGCGGCGGCTGGGGTCGGCCGCGCTCGACATGGCCTACGTGGCCGCCGGGCGCTTCGACGCGTTCTGGGAAGACCGGCTGAAACCGTGGGACGTGGCGGCCGCCAGCCTGCTCGTCGAGGAGGCGGGCGGCGTGGTCTCGGGCACCGACGGCACCCCCTTCGCCGTGCGGAGCGGCCACGTGCTGGCGGCGGCGCCAGGCCTGCAGGAACCGATGCTCGAGACGATTCGGGCGTTCCGGGCCGGGCGTTCACGAAACCGGACGCACTGATACCTCCGCAGGACAGCCCGCGGCACGGCGCGGCCGATTCCACGCCTGGATGCCCGTCCGGGGCGTGGCATCAGTTGTGCTGACGTCAGTCGTCAGGTCTGCTCATTGGAGGGATGTCATGGTGCAGAGAGTCGTCGTCGCCGCGCTGCTGGTCTTCGCGTTAGCCGTCGGCCTGCCGGAACCGGCGTCGGCGCAGCAGACACTCACGTTCCAGATCGGCGCGTTCCTTCCGAAGGGCGAGGGCGGCCGCGTCGAGGGCGATGTCCTGGCGATTGACCGGCAGTACCTGCTGTTCAATGTCGGCGACTTCAACGGCGTGCTGGTCGGCGGCGACTGGTCCTTCGCGCTCGGCGAGCACATCGAGGCGAGCGCGGGATTCGGCTACTACCAGGCCACGGTGCCCACCGTCTACGAGGCGTGGGTCAACGAGGACGGGTCCGAGATCGAGCAGGACCTCAAGCTGCGGATCATGCCCGCGACGGCGGTGGTGCGGTGGCTGCCGCGAGGGCCCGGAGCAGCGCTCCAGCCCTACGTCGGCGGCGGCCTGGGCGTCTACTTCTGGCGTTACAGCGAAACCGGGGAATTTCTCGCCACCGACGAGAGCATCTACAGCGCCGCGTACGAGCAGAGCGGCACGTCGGTCGGCCCCGTCGTCGTCTTCGGCCTCAGGGGGCTGGTCTCGCCGGCCGCGATGATCGGCGTGGAAGGCCGGTATCAGTGGGGCGAGGGCGATCTCTCGCAGGACTTCCTGGGAGAGAAGATCGATCTCGGCGGGTTCAGCATCCTGGCGACGTTCGGGTATCGGTTCTGAAGCAGAAGCCAGAGCCAGAAGCCAGAGAAGCCGTAGCAGCCGGGTCACGAGCACTGGCTACGGCGTCAGCGCCGCCGCGATAGAGCGCCACGCCGCCTCCCTCCGCGACGCGCGCGAACTCCGCCAGGTAACCGGGGTGCTTGCGCGCGCGCGTCGCCAGCATGTCGCCGCCTTCCGCCTGCTCCTCGACGAGCACCCATTCGACGTGCGCGCCGGGCGTGATCCAGCGCGGCACGCCAGAGTCGTCCGTTCCCCTCGTGCAGGAAGTCGCGGATCGAGAAGCCCGTCGCGCGAGAGTTCCTGCATGAAGTGGGCGAGCGAACCCATGCTCACCATGATCGTCTTGCCGTTCCAGTGCGCCCGCAGGTATGCGGCCACCTCGGCGCGGCCCGCCTGGTTCGCGCGGTCCCACTGCGCCTCGACCACCATCGGCGCCCCTGGGTCGAGCGGCCGCGGCGCCCAGCGCCACGGCCGACAGGGCCAGCACCGCGACGAGCGGCTTCAGCCGGCCGGCCAGGCCGATGGCGCACCCGACACCGAGCGCCAGCACCGGGAGGAGCGGGATCATGTAGCGGATGCGGAACGGGTGGCCCGAATAGAACGCGTACCACGGCAGGGCCGCCACGCCGGCGAGCGCCAGGGCGGGAAGCCAGGGCGCCAGGTCCCGGGATCGCCACGTCCGTCACGAGAAAGATGGCGAGGCCGGCCGCGCCGAGGACGGCCAGCGGCAGACTCGACAGTTCGTGCAGCCCCCACCAGACGGACGCGAGCGCGCCGAGCGGCCGGTGATGCGCGGCGTTTTCCGCGACGAAGAACCCGGATGTCACGAACCACTCCCCGACGGTGGCCCGGCTCAGGACGAGGAACGCCGCGACGGCCGCGGCCGGGTAGGCCGCCAGCCGGGCCGTGAGCGCGAGCGCCTCGCGGCGGGAACGGCCCTGGCGAAGCGCGGAGACCAGGCCGATGGCCAGCAGCGCCGCCGCGAACGGCCAGGCTTCGTAGCGCGTCAGCACCGCCGCGGCCATGGCCGCACCGGCGCGTCGGATGGCGGCTGACCCGCCGGACCGGAACGCCTCGATCCCGAACCAGGCCGACAGCAGCACCAGGGCCATCAGCATCGGCTCGGTCATCGGCGTCGCCTGCAGGTACAGCACATTCGGGTTGAGCGCGACGACGAGGGCTCCCGCCAGCGCCGCGACGCGCGAGCCGGTGATGCCGATGACCAGGCGGGCGATCGCCCAGACCGAGACGGCGAAGGAGACCACCGACACAGCCACGCCGAAGGCGCCGGTCCGGTAGAAGATAGTCCCACTGGACGGGAATCATGCTGACAAGGTGGGGCAGCGGGAGCCAGACGGCGCCAATCTGGATCCAGCCCGGCGTCAGACTGTCCGCGATGCGCCTGGCGACGACCAGGTGCGCCTTGGCGTCGTAATGCGAGAGGGTGAGCCCGGCCTGCGCGTACCACCAGGCCGCGAGCGAGCCCAGGGCCAGCGCGGCGACACCGAGCCCCAGCGGCCACACGCGGCGCCGCTTGTCGGGTATAATCGGCGAGTTGGGCGAATGGGGATCCGCGTGTTCTGTGGCGGGCACCGTGAGCCTCTTGTCACGCTTATCGTATACCACGTCCCGGCAGGGCCCCCCGCGCTCGAACGCCGCCTGCCCGGCGAGGACGCGAACCCGATGAAGCACTTCATCGCGTGGGCGCAGGCGTTTGCGCTCAGCATCGGCGGCCTGGGGCTGTTCTTCGTGGCCTTCATCGACGCGTCCGTCCTGTCGCTGCCCGAAGTCAACGACATCCTCATCGTCTACATGGTGGCGAAGAGCCCGTCCCATCTCCTGTACTACGCCGCCATGGCCACGGCAGGATCGATCGGGGGGTCGCTCATCGTCTATTACGTTGGCCGCAAGGGCGGTGAGGCCCTGCTGCGCAAGCAGTTCTCGCGCGAGCAGGTCGACCGGATGCAGGCCAGGTTCGCGCGCTACGGCATGGCGGCGGTCATCGTGCCCGCGATGCTGCCGCCGCCGGTGCCGCTGAAGCTGTTCGTGCTCGGCGCCGGCGTGGCCGGCATGCCCGCGGGCAGGTTCGCCTGGGCCATCGGCATCGGGCGCGGCGTCCGGTACCTGGCCGAAGGGATCCTGGCCTACTACTACGGCGCCGCCGCGTTCGAGTACATCAGGCGCCACGGGAGCGACGTGGCGCTCTGGGGCGGCGTGATTTCGGCCGCCGCGCTCGCCGCCTACTACTGGCGGCGCCAGCGCCGGCGCACCGCCGAGGTATAATCCGACCGCCCGTGACCAGCCCATACCTCTCCGTCGTCATCCCCATCCGGAACGAGTCGGCGAGCATCCCGGAACTGTACCGCCAGATCACCGACGCGATGGCTGCGTGGGGGAGGCCCTACGAGATCCTGGTCATCGACGACGGCAGCACGGACGACAGCTTCGAGCGGCTGGCCGCCATCCAGGCCGGCGACGCCCGGGTGCGCGTCATCAGGTTCCGCCGGAACTTCGGCCAGACGGCGGCCTTCGCCGCCGGCTTCGCCCACGCGCGCGGCACGCTGATCGTGACCTCGGACGGCGACCTGCAGAACGACCCGCGCGGACATCCCGGCGCTGGTGGCGCTGGTCGAGCAGGGAGCCGACATCGCCGCGGGCTGGCGGAAGGACCGGAAGGACCCGTTTCTCACCCGCCGCCTGCCGTCGATGATCGCCAACTGGATCATCTCGCACGCCACCGGCGTGAAGCTGCACGACTACGGGTGCTCGCTGAAGGTGTTCCGGGCCGAGGTCGTCAAGCCCCTCAGGCTCTACGGCGAGATGCACCGGTTCCTGCCGGCGATCGCCAGCGAGCTGGGCGTGAAGATCGTCGAGCAGGTCGTGAACCACCGGCCGCGCCAGCACGGGCGGTCGAAGTACGGCCTGGGCCGCACCGTCCGCGTGGTCCTGGACCTGATGACGGTCAAGTTCCTGCTGAGCTACGCCACGCGGCCGCTGCAGATCTTCGGGCTGCTCGGCATCATCATGGGCGGCCTCGGCGCCGTCATCACCGGCTGGCTCGCGTACCTGCGGCTGTTCGCCTACCAGTCGATCGCCAACCGGCCGCTCCTGCTGTTCGGCATCCTGCTCGTGTTCACCGGCGTGCAGCTCATCACGCTCGGCCTGCTGGCCGAGATGCAGGTGCGCACGTATCACGAGTCGCAGGACAAGCCGACCTACGTGATCCGCGACATTCGCGAAACGCCACCCGCCGCGTAGCCGGATCCGGCCGCCGTACACACGAAAGGCGCACGGGCCACGCGCCACGTGCGCCTTCCGAAGCGCCGAGTGCTACTTGCAGCTCGGGTACGGGGAATAGGCCGCCGGCGTGACCAGCGAGTCGCCGGGATTCTCGCCCCACTGCAGGCCGAGCGGGATGCTCGTGTCGTCGTAGGCGTGGCCGATGTCGACGCCGATCCATCGGCCGTCCTTGCGGTAGGCCAGGTAGTCGATGCTCTTCTCGGGCCCGCCGCGCTTCAAGTTCCAGGCGAGTTCCATCCCGCCGCACAGGCCCGCCTCGATCATCCGATCGCGCACGAACGCCATGTTGGCCTGGCGCTGGGAGAGGCTCACGCCCGCCACCAGCCTGTCCTGGTATCTGGCCTCGGCCCACGCGACCACTTCTTCGCCCGTCTTCGGCCAGCCGCCCGCAGGCGGGCCGCTCGGCGGGGCTGGGGACGGCGACGGTGCGGGAGCAGGCGTCGGCGCCTTCGGCGTGAAGAAGCTCTGCGTCAGCGACCACGCGCTGGTGACGTTGGCGTCGAAGGCGCGGACACGCCAGTAGAACCGGATGCCGGCCGTCAGCAGCTGATTGATGGTGAACTTGGTCTCGGCAACCCTCTCGGGCACCGTCACAATCGCGATCATCGCCGAGAAGGACTCGTTCGCCGAAATTTCAAAAGTGTAAAAGACCTCACCAACTGGTCCGCTCCGAGCGGCGTTCACCACGCGGAATTCGGGCGCCTGGCTGGCCGCGGTCGACGCGCTGACCGGGTAGAGCGGCACCGGAGCCTGAAGCTCGGCAGGGGTCACCACGGCGAAACTGACCGCCTCCGAGTAGGCGCTCTCGTTGGCGCCGTCGAGCGCCTTGGCGCGCCAGAAGTACGTCCTGTCCGCGGCGAGCGCGTCGGGCAGGCGGTAGGTGGTCTTGCCGTCGGCGCCCGGTTCGATGCCTTCGCGGGTCGCCACCTTGTTGCTGAATTCGCCGTCGACGGCCACTTCGAAGCGGTAAGTGACTGCCCGCTGGCCGTTTGTCGACGCGTTCTGCACCACGAGCGTGACCGGCTGATCCTTCGCCGGGATCGTGCTGCCCTTGGGGGCGACCGGTTCCGGCGTCGAGATGTTGACGCCCGCGATGGGGCCGGCCACGGACGGACTCGTCGGGTTGGCGCTCTTCGACGCCTCACAGCCTCCGAGCACCAGGGCCGCGAACGGGACAACCAGGAGAGCCAGGCGAGGAGTGGTCATGACGTTTGCTCCAGCAGCGCGGCCGAGGCCGTTGCGGGTGGTCTGCCGGTTGGCGTTACAACGATCGTGCCAGCCCGGGGCAGCATGCGGCAATCCGTGATCATTATCGGCAGGAGGGTGCCGGACTTTACCCCGCCCTCAGTGCCGGCCGCCGGCCGCGCCGGGCGGTCCGTCGAGGGCCGCGGCGTCGGCGCGCCGGGGCCCGCGGAGCAGATAGGCCACGGCGCCCGACAGGGAGAACAGGATGATGAGCCCCGCGCCCATGAACGACACCACCAGCGCCGACTCGATGGGCAGGCCGATCCGCGAGAAGTAGTACGTGAAGGTGGCCTCCCGGACGCCGAACCCGTTGAGCGACACCGGCGCCATCTGCACCACGAACGAGATCGGGACGATCACGGCGAGATGCCACGCCGACACGGGAATGCTCATGCTGTGGACGATGGCGGCGTAGAACGCGACGAGCACGGCCTGCACGACGATGGCGCCCGCCAGGCAGGCCGCCAGGGCGCCCGGCGCGCCTCTGAACCTGGTGAGCGCGCCGGTCAGCCGGCCGATGCGCTCCTCGACCCACTCCTGGTGAATCAGGCGCAGCGGGCTGAGGAGCCGGGCCACCGCGCCGGGCATCAGCACCGCGGCGGCCGACGCCGCGATGCCGGCCCCGAGCGCGAGCCACAGCATCGACGCCAGGATGGGCGGCCGCCCGCCGATGCGGCTCGCCATGCTCGACCCGGCCGCCGCGATGGTGAGCAGGCCCAGCAGGCCGAGGCCGCGGTCCATCAGCACGACCGTCGTGGCCAGCGTCTTCGACCCCGCCGGACCGGCGGTGTCCCGGATCCGGACGACGTCGCCGCCGATGTTGCTCGGCAGGAAGTTGTTGAAGAACGTCGCGACCAGGTAGGAGTTGATGAGCCACCCGCTCGGCACGCTGACGTGCTGGGCGTCGAGCAGAATCCTCCAGCGCCACCCGCTCAGCAGGATCATCGAGCAGGTACAGCAGCAGGGCGATGGCCAGCCAGGCCGCGGAGGCGTTCCGGACGTAGCTCCAGAGCCGCGAGAAGTCCGTGCGGCCGAGCAGCAGGTAGAGCAGCGCGGCGCTGACGACAATCTTCAACAGGAGCGTCAGGCTCCGGCGCAACGCGCTCGGGCTGGCGTCCTGGTCTGCCGGGCGTTCCGGCATGGTCCGTCTGGCGCGATCTCGCGAGCCTCGACAAGTGTCACAGAGTGTACTATGGAGGCTGGCGGCTGTAAACCGCTAAGTCGCTCATGGCACGGCAGTTTCGGACGCATTCATTGACGATGATCGGTCCCGGCACCTAGAATGTCACGATCGGCCGTCAGGCCCGCGCGGGCGGGAGAGACGGGCCGCCCCGACCCATGCGCATCCTGATGATCGCCCCGGAGCCGTTCTTCGAAGCCAGGGGCACGCCCTTCAGCGAGTACCACCGCATCCGGGCGCTGACCGACCTCGGCCACACCGTCGACCTCGTCACGTACCCGTTCGGGCGGGACGTCGCCGCTGCCGGGCCTGAGACTGCATCGCAGCTGGCGTCCGCCGTTCGTGCGGCGCGTCAAGATCGGGCCGTCGCTCGCGAAGGTGCCGCTCGACCTCGCTGCTGGCCGTCAAGGCGCTCCATGTCGCGCCTGAAGTGGAAGTTCGACTACGTCCACTCACACGAAGAGGGCGGCGCCATCGGCCTCGTGCTCTCGCGGCTGCTTCGGCGTGCCGCACCTCTACGACATGCACTCGAGCCTGCCGGAGCAGTTGTCGAACTTCAAGTTCAGCCGGTCGCGGGTGCTGCGTGGGCGCGTTCCGGGCGCTCGAGCGGCTCATGGTCTCGCGCTCGGCGTCGGTCATCGTCATCTGCCGGCACCTCGAAGAGGTCGGCCCGCGCCATCGCGCCCGGCGCGCACGTGGTGCTGATCGAGAACGCGCCCGGCTCGGGCGACGCGGACGCCGACCTCGGGGGCGCTCGATGTCCGGGCCGTCAGCCGGCGTGCCGGCCGGCGCGCCGCTGGTGCTCTACACGGGCACGTTCGAGGCGTACCAGGGGCTCGACCTCCTGTTCGCGGCCATGCGGCGCGTGCTCGACGCAGGCGCCGGACGCGCGCCTGCGTGCTGGCCGGAGGGCATGCCGGACCAGATCGAGCGGGCGCGCCGCGACGCGGCGGCGCTGGGCATCGGCGCGTCCGTCGTGTTCGCCGGCGAGCGCCCGGCGGAGGAGATCCCGGCCTACCTCGAGGCGGCCGACGTGCTGGTCTCGCCGCGGAGCCGCGGCAAGAACACGCCGCTGAAGATCTACCAGTACCTGCGGAGCGGGACGCCCGATTGTCGCGACGCAACCTGCTCACGCACACGCAGGTGCTCGACGCGACGGTGGCGGTGCTGACCGACCCGACGCCGGAGGCGTTCGCCGCCGGCATCCTCCGCGTGCTGGGCGACCGGCACGCGCGGCTCGGCGCTGGGCCAGGCGGCGCTCGCGCTCGCCGAGACGCGGTACACCTACGAGGCGTACCTGCGAGCGGACGCGCGAGGCCGCTCCGGCCCGATCGCCGGGCCGCGGACGGCGGAGCGGCGCCGTGAACGACGAGCACTACAGCTATCGCGTCTACGCCGATCCGGCGATGGCCGATCGCTTCGACGCGATGCGGTTCAGCGGCCCGATCGGCACGCTGCTCGCCGAGGCGCAGGACCGGGTGATCGCGGCGTTCCTCGGCCCGGTCGACGGGCGCACCGTGCTCGACGTCGGCACCGGCACCGGGCGCGCGGCGCTCGGGCTGGCGCGGCGCGGCGCCCGCGTCACGGGCGTCGACGCCTCGGCCGAGATGCTGCGCGTGGCGAGAGCGCGGGCGGCCGACGCGGGCGTCGATGCGGCACTTCGAGGTGGGGGACGCGCACCGCTGGCGTTCCCGGACCGGGCGTTTCGACTGCGCGGTCAGCCTGCGCGTGCTGATGCACACGCCCGACTGGCGGCAGTGCCTGGCGGAGCTGTGCCGGGTCGCCGACGACCGCGTCGTCTTCGACTATCCGGCGGCCCGCAGCGCGGCGGCGCTGCAGGCGGTGCGGCCGGCGCCTGGCGGCCGCCGCCGGCCGTCCCGTCGAGGCGTACCGCGTGCTGCAGTCGGCCGACGTCCGGCGCGAGCTCGACGCCGCCGGCTTCCGCATCGAGCGGTGCACCGCCAGTTCGTGCTGCCGATCGCGCTGCACAAGGCGATCGGGTCGCGGGCGTTCACCGCGGCGGTCGAGAGGGCGCTGGCGGCGGTCGGCCTGCTGCGGCTCGCTGGGGTCGCCGGTCACCGTCGTGGCGGTCCGATGCGCGTGCTAGTCACCGGCGCGACCGGGTTCACCGGCGGCCACCTGGCGCGGCACGCTCCGCGCGCGCGGGCGACGCAGGTGCGCGCGCTCGTGCGCGGCCCGGATCGGCGCGCCGCGGCGCTCGCGGCCGACGGGCATCGAGGTCTGCGATCGGCGACCTGACCGACCGCGCCGTCGCTCGCCGGCGCCGTCGCGCGGCGTCGACGTCGTCTACAACATCGCGGCGATCTACCGGCAGGCGGCGGCCGGCCGGAGCGACTACCACGCGATCAACGCGACGGCGGTCGGCGAGCTCGTCGACGCCGGCGCGGCGGCGGGCGTGCGCCGCGTGGTGCACTGCAGCACGGTCGGCGTCCACGGCGACGTCGAGCATCCGCCGGCCGGCGAGGACGCGCCGCTGCGGCCCGGCGACGACTACCAGCGATCGAAGCTCGAGGGCGAGCGCCTCGGCCGCGAGGCGGCGGCGCGCGACCGGGCATCGAGCTGGTCATCGCGCGGCCGAGCGGCATCTACGGGCCCGGCGACCGCCGGCTGCTCAAGCTGTTCCGGGGCGTGGCGCGGCGGCGGTTCGTGATGCTCGGGTCCGGGGAGATCTTCTACCACCTGACCTACATCGACGACCTCGTCGAGGGGTTCCGGCTGTGCGGGGAGGTGCCGGCGGCGGCGGGCCGCACCTACATCCTGGCCGGCGGCGAGGTGACGACGCTGAACGAACTGGTCGCGGCGGATCGCGGCCGCGGCCGGCGTGCGGCCGCCGTCGCTGCACGCTGCCCGGTGTGGCCCGTCTGGCTCGCCGGCGCGGTGTGCGAGGCGCTCTGCGTGCCGCTCGGCATCGAGCCGCCGCTGTACCGCCGGCGCGTGGACTTCTTCACGAAGAGCCGGGCGTTCGACATCGCGCGCGCGCGCGCCGAACTGGGCTACGCGCCGCGCGTCGGCCTCGACGAGGGCATCCGGCGCACGCTGGCCTGGTACCGGGAGCAGGGGTGGCTGTGATGGCCGACATTCCGAAGGCGCAGGACCAGCTGTTCGACGCGCGGCCGTCGGCGCGTCGACAAGTACGCGCGCGCTCGTCGTCGGCCGCGCCGGGCTGGTGGCGCGCTCCTCAAGCACGAGCTCGATCACGCTGGTCGAGCCAGGCCGTGCCGGGCGCGCTCGGGCTCGTCGCTGCGGAAGCTGCTGTATCCGCGGCTGCTCGGCGCCTGCGGCCGCAACGTCGTCTTCGGCCAGAACGTCGTGCTGCGGCACCCGGACAAGATCCGCATCGGCGACAACGTCGTGATCGACGACAACTGCCTGCTCGACGCCAAGGGCGACGACCAACGGCGGGCATCACGATCGGCAGCGGCGTCTTCATCGGGCCGCAACACGATCCTGTCGTGCAAGAACGGCGACATCGAGATCGGCGACCGGGCGAACATCGGCTTCAACTGCGAGATGTTCTCGGCGAGCCGGGTGACGCTCGGGCGCCGACGCGCTGCTGGCGGCCTACTGCTACGTCATCGGCGGCGATCACGACTACGGCGACCTGTCGAAGCCGGTGCTCGGCGCAGGGGCGCCAGTCGGCGGGCGTGTCGGTCGGCGACGGCGTCTGGATGGGCGCCGGCGCCAAGATCCTCGACGGCGTCAGGATCGGCGGCCATGCGATCATCGGCGCGGGCGCCGTCGTGCGCGTCGACGTGCCGGCAGTACGCCGTCGCCGTCGGGCGTCCCGGCGCGGGTCGTCGGCATGCGGGGCGATCGCCGGGACGCCGGCGGAGTGACATGAGCACGCGCACGCTGAACATCCTCCAGGTCTGCGATCACCTCGGCTGGGAGGGGTCGCGCATGCACGGCGTCAAGCGCCTGTTCGCGTGGATGATCCCGCGCTTCGACGCGTCCCGCTTCAACGTGTCGCTGGTCAGCCTGCGCAAGAAGGACCTCTCGGAGGAGACGCTCGAGTCGCTCGGCGTCGACATCACCTACCTGCACAAGTCGAAGTTCGACCCGGCGACGCTGCACGGCGCTGCTGAAGATCATCGACCGCAAGCAGATCGACATCCTGCACCTGCACGGCTACGGCGCGACGACGTTCGGCCGCGCCGCGGCGGCGATGCGCCGGCTGCCCGACGATCCTGCACGAGCACGCCAACCTGACCGACACGCCGTGGTTCCAGAAGGTGGCGGACCGGGCGCTCGAGCCGTTCACCGACATCGCGATCGCCGTGTCGCGCGAGCACGGCGGAGTTCGTCGTCAACGCGCGCCTCGTCCCGGCGCGGAAGGTCAAGGTGGTCTATCTCGGCGTGCCGCTCGACGAGTTCAGCCGCGAGCGCGGCCGCCGACGAGATCGCCGCGGCCCGGCGCGGACGCTCGGCATCGGCGCCGGGGACTTCGCGATCGGCACGGTGACGCGCCTGCACGACTCGAAGGGCAACGAGTACCTCGTCGAGGCCGCGCGCCTCGTGCTGGACGTCCGGCCGCGACGCGAGGTTCTTCCTCGTCGGTGAAGGGCCGCTCCGCGCCGGCCTCGAGGCGCAGGCCGCGCGCGCTGGGCCTCGGCGACCGCTTCGTGTTCGCCGGGTTCGCGAAGGACGTGGCCGCCGCGCTCTCGGCCTTCGACCTGAGCGTGTTCCCGTCGCTGTGGGAGGGCACGCCGCTCACCGCGTTCGAGGCGCTCGCGGCCGGCAAGCCGATCGTCGCGACCGACGCCGACGGCCTGCTCGACATCCTGCGCCGACGATCGCGACGCGCGCATCGTGCCCAAGCGCGAACGCCAGGGCGCTGGCGCGACCAGATCGTCGCGCTGATGGACGAGCCGGCCGAGCGCGCGCGGCTCGCGCGCCAACGCGCGGGTGACCGGCGCCAGCTACGACATCGGCGCGTTCGTGCGGAAGATGGAGCGGCTGTACACGATCCTGCACGACGTGTCGCGCCGCACGCACCGCCGGGGCGTGCTCGAGCAGGACCTCTCGTTCCTGGCGGGGGAGCGGGCGTCGTGAGCCTCGCGGCCCGCCGTACGGCGCGACCCGGTCCCCGGGCTGATTGCCGCCGCCGTCGTGCTCGTGCCTCTACGGCGGGATCGCGCTCTCGGTCGATTTCCCGCGCGCCGCCTTCGGCATCCAGAGCGACGAGGCGACCTACTACATGATGGGGCACAGCCTCGCCGAGGACGGCGACCTCGCGTACCGCCGCGAGGACCTGGCCCGGGTCTGGCGCGAGTTCCCGTCCGGGCCCGTCGGGCGTGTTCCTGAAGAAGGGGACGCGACCTCGACGTCGCAGGCCACCGGCGGCGCGCCGTTCGTCCGAATCGACCGACGGCCCGATCCCGACGCCGCGCGGCTGTTCTACGGCAAGTCCTACATCTACCCGCTGGCGGCCGCGCCGTTCGTGTCCGGCTGTTCGGCACCAACGGCTTCCTGGTCTTCCACGCGCTCCTGCTGGCGCTGGTCACGCTCGCGGCGTACCTGTTCCTGAACGCGCGGTCGTCGCCGGCCGTCTCGCTCGCTCTGGCCGCCGGGTTCCTGATGGCGTCGGTCGCGCCGGCCTACTTCGTCTGGATCACGCCGGAGCTCTTCAACTTCAGCCTCGTGATGCTCGGCTACTTCTGCTGGCTCTACAAGGAAGTCGCCGACGCCGGAGTCGGCGCCGCGCGGCACGCGGCTGGCTGCTTCCGGCCCGGGTCGCGATCTCGCGGCCGCCGTGCTGCTCGGCGTGGCGACGTTCTCGAAGCCGTCCAACCTGCTCCTGATCCTCCCGCTGCTCGCGTGGCTGCTCGCGAAGCGCCAGTGGCGGCGGCTCGTCGCTCGCCGGCGTCCTCTTCGGCATCGTCGGCGGCCGTGCTCCTCGCCGGCAACGTGGCCGATCACGGGCGACTGGAACTTCCAGGGCGGCGACCGCCGCGACGTTCTACGGGCCGTACCCGTTCCAGAAGCGCGGCGTGCCGTGGGAGGAGGTCGGGCAGGACCGGGCGACGAACCGGTGCTGACCGGACATCATCTTCGACCGGCGCGTCTTCGGGACGGTCTTCTCGCACAACCTCGCGTACTTCGTCGTCGGCCGCTACTCGGGGCTGCTGCCGTACTTCTTCCCCGGCCTCTTCGCGCATCGTCGCGTTCCTGCTGGCGCGCGGGAAGCGCGCGCCTGGCAGTGGCTCGTCCTCGGCGGCAGCGGCGGCGCAGATCCTGCTGCTGCTGCGTCTGGGTCCCGTACACGTACAACGGCGGCGGCGGTTCGATCGGGAACCGCTACTTCATGAGCACCTACGGCGTGTTCCTGTTCCTGCTGCCGCCGATCACGTCGGCCGCGCTGGGCGGTCGTCCCGTGGGTCGTGGGCGGCCTCTTCTCGGCGCAGGTGACCTTCAACCCGTTCTTCGCGTCGTTCAACCCGTCCGAGCAGGCGAAGCAGGGCCCGCTGCGGTGGCTGCCGGTCGAGCTGACGCTGGTCAACGACCTGCCGATCAACACGCAGGCCAACCGCGCGCGCGTCTGGTTCGGCGAGTGCGCGACGGCTTCCAGATCTACTTCCTCGACGACAACGCGTACGCCCGGGAGGACCTGAGCTTCTGGGTGAAGGGCCGCGCGAGGCCGAGTTCCTGGTCAAGACCGTCGACCCGGCGTCGGCCCTGGATCTCGATCTGGCAAGCGGCGACGTGGCGACATCGGTGACCGTCTCGCGGGGCTGGCACAGCCAGCGCGTGGACCTGGCCCCCAACGCCACGGCGCGCATCAGCGTGCCGCTCGACGAGGGGTTTCCCTACATGGGCACGCGCGTCTGGCGCGTGTCGATCCGCAGCAGCGCCGGGTTCGTGCCGCTCTTCGTGTCGGCGGCGTCCGAGGACACCCGGTTCCTCGGCGTGCGGGTGAAGCCGGAATTGCGCCAGTAGGCGCGCCGGAAGCGGGGCGGAGCAGTCATGAAGGTGGCCGTCGTCACGTCGAGCCCGCCGCTCGTCGAGGGCGGTCACCTGGTGATCGCCCGGTCGCTCGTCGACGCGCTGCGCGACGCCGGGCACGACGCCGGGCTGGTGCGTCACGCCGCAGAACCGTTTCGGGCGGCAGGCGTCGGCCTACGTCGCCACCTGGCTCACCGACGTCGGCGTGGCGCACGACGGGACGCGCATCGATCACGTGATCTCGCTTCGGTACCCGAGCTACGCGGTGCGGCACCCGCGCCACGTGGTCTGGCTGAATCACCGGATGCGCGAGTACTACGACCTCTGGGACCGCTTCCAGGCCACGCTGTCCTGGAAGGCCCGCATCAAGGAGCGCCTCAGGCGGAGCGCGCATTCACCGCGTCGACACGCTACCTGCTCACGCGGCGCGTGACGCGCGTCTTCGCGCAGTCGGCGACCATCCAGGGGCGGCTGCGGCGCTTCGGCAACATCCGCGCGGACGTGCTGTACCCGCCCGCCCCGCCGCGGCCGTACCGGTGCGACGGCTACGGGGCGGAGTTCTTCGCGGTGTCCCGGTTCACGCCGCTGAAGCGCATCGACCTGCTCGTTCGCGCCCTCGCCGAGCCGGCGGCCGCCGGCGTGCGCTGCACGATCGCCGGGCGACGGCGAGGAGGCCCCGCGCATCCGGCAGCTCGATCCGCGACCATGGCGCTCGAGACGCGGGTGACGCTGCTCGGCGCCGTGGACGCCGCGACGCTCGTCGCGCGTCTCGCCTCGTGCCGCGCCGTGGTCTTCCCGGCGTTCGAGGAGGACTTCGGGCTGGTCACCGTCGAGGCCTTCGCCTCGTCGAAGGCCGTCATCACGTGCCGCGACAGCGGCGGTCCCGCGGAACTGGTGCGCGACGGCGAGTCGGGCCTCGTGTGCGAGCCGACGCCCGCGTCGCTCGCGGGCGCGCTGGCGCAGCCTCGCCGGCGACCAGGGGCTCGCCGAACGGCTGGGCGCCGGCGCCGCCGCGATCTCCGCGGAGCTGACCTGGCCGAAGACCGTCGAACGCCTGCTGCTGCAGGATGCCCGCTGACACATGCCGTACCGAACCCCGCTCGAAGCGCGCATCGCGCGCAAGGTGACCCGGGCCATCGTCGAGCATCGCCTGATCGAGAACGGCGATCGCGTCATGGTCGGCCTGTCGGGCGGCAAGGACAGCTGGGCCCTGATGCAGATCCTCGACGTGCTCCGCCAGCGCGCGCCCATCACGTTCAGCCTCGTGGCGGTCACCGTCGACTCCGGCTACGAGGACTTCCGGCACGACCTGATTCACGACGCCTGCGCCGCGCGCGGATGGGAGCACCACGTCGAGCGGACCTCGATCGGCGCCGTGATGGACGACCTGCTCGACCCGCGCGACACGCCGTGCTCGCTGTGCGCCCGGTTCCGCCGGGGCGTGCTCTACCGGCTGGCGACCGACGTCGGCGCGACGAAGATCGCGCTCGGGCACCACAGCGACGACTTCATCGAGACCCTGCTGCTCAACCTGTTCTTCGCCGGCTCGCTCAAGGCGATGCCGGCCAGGCTGGTCTCCGACAACGGCCTCCACATCGTCATCCGCCCGCTCGTCCTCGTCAGCGAGGACGAGGCCCGCGCCTACGCCAGGGAGTCCGGCCTGCCGATTGTCAGCTGCTGCTGCTCGGCGTGCGGCGACCTGGGGCTGCAGCGCCAGCGCGTCAAGCGGCTCATCTTCGATCTCGAGCGCGAGCACGGCGGCGTGAAGGCGTCGATGCTGCGCGCCCTGTCGAACGTCACGCCGGGCCACCTGCTCGACCCGCGCCTCTACCCGCTGGCCGAGCAGCTGGGGAGCGCGTCGTCTGCGCCGGGCGTCTCCCACGTGGAACTGCTGTGAGGGCCGTCATCCAGCGCGTCAGCCGGGCCCGCGTCCATGTCGGCGCGGAGACGGTCGGCGAGATCGGCCCGGGCCTCCTGGCGCTTGTCGGCGTCGCGGCAGACGACGGGCCGGCCGACATCGCCTACATCGCCGGGAAGATCCGCGACCTGCGCGTCTTCGACGACGAGCACGGGAAGATGAACCGCGCCCTGGGCGAGACCGGGGGAGCCGTGCTGGTGGTCTCGCAGTTCACGCTGTACGGGGATGCCCGGAAGGGCAGGCGGCCGTCGTTCGATCGCGCGGCGCCGGCCGACGACGGGCGCATGATCTTCGACGCCGTCGTGGCGACGCTGCGCGCAGCGGGCGTGACCGTCGAAACCGGCACCTACCGCGCCCACATGCAGGTGGAACTGGTCAACGACGGCCCGGTGACGATCCTCGTCGACAGCCGCAGGGAATTCTAGAGGAGCAGGCGCGATTCGGGATCGCCGCGGGCGGGCCCGACCCGCCAGCGACGCACGAATCGCGGATCCAGCTTCAGCCGATGCGGTAGACGTCGCGGACGGCGTCGATCTCCGCAGCCAGCCGTTCCGCATCCCAGCCCAGCGCCGCCGCCATGACCGCGCCGCAGGCGGCGACCACCTCGTCTCCGGGATGACCGGCAGCGCCGATGGGCAGGCGGCGAACGACGACGTCCGCGAGCGTGACGGCCATCTCGTCTTCGATCGCATGCAGGATGGCAGCGGCCGGGTACGGCACGTCAGGGGTCAGGCGCGCCGACAGCGCACCATCCTTCTCGCAGCGCGCCAGGACGGCCTTCCAGGCGGTGCCGTGCGTCGCCACCAGCGCGCGAATCGACTCCGGATCCAGCACGTCTCCGGCAGCGGCCGACGCCCGCTCCTCCTCCTCGGCCAGGCTGCCGAAGTCCCAGAAGGGAAGCCGGGTGGCTTCGGTGCGGCACGGCGGCGTCGGGACGCCCAGTCGTCTGGCGACGAGATCGACAACCTGCCGGGCCACGCCGCGCGCGGTGGTGTACTTGACGCCCGCCACCGAGATCGCGCCGGCGACGCCGTCGCTCGCGTGGTCGTGAATGCGGTGGTGGCCCATCAACCCGAGCACGCCGCGCCGGTCGCGCACGGCCGGAACGACGCCCCGGTGGACCAGCGTGACGTCGCGCTCCGAGAGCGCGAGGGCCGGGAACGCCGAGTTGACCTCGTCGACGAAATCCCGGAGCTCGTCGCGGCGCACCCGCGTGTCGGCGGGATCGGCAGGCTGGTCCGAGTGCGACGTCCCGACCAGCAGGCGCCCGCGCCACGGCATGAGGAGCAGGAGCCGGCCGCCCGAGGTCGGCGCGCCCAGGGCCACCGGGCCGGCCGGGCGGCTCGTCACGAGATTCATCGCCTTGAGCAGCGGGAACGGCGGCCGCGCGCCGAACCGCTCCATCCAGGGCCGGCAGGCCGCGCCCGCGGCGTTCACCGTGACGCGCGCCTCCACGTCCAGCGCGGCCCCTGACACGCGGTCGACGACACGCACGCCGGTCAGGCGGCCGTCGCGCACCAGCGCCTCGGTGGCCTCCACGTAGTTGGCCAGCACCGCGCCGTGTGCGGCCGCGGCCTGGGCGAAGGCCAGCGTCAGGCGGTCCGACTCCGCCATGTGGTAGTCGGACCACTGCGCGGCGCCGGTGATGCCGGCGCGGGCGTTGCTGCCGAAGGCGGCCTCGTAGGCCCCGCGCCCCAGCACGCGGCCGGCGGGAAGGCGCAGGTGCGGCGCGACGCCCGCGTTGCGATCGAATCCGATCGCCGCGTCCAGCAGGAACCCGGCCCGCATCGCCCAGGTCGATCGCGTGAGCTTCCGCGTGGTCCCCATCATGAAGGCCAGCGGCGTGACCAGCGGGGGCGCGATCCGGGCCATCGCCCGCCGCTCGCCAATCGAGAACCGCGCCTTCAGCAGGTCGCCGCTCTGCAGGGAGCGCAGGCCGCCGTGCACCGTCTTCGCGTGGTTGAAGGAGCTGCCGCTGCCGAAGTCGGCGCGCTCGACCAGCGCCGTGGCGAAGCCGCGCTGGGCGGCGTCGTACGCCACGGCGAGGCCGTGGATGCCGCCGCCGATGACGAGCACGTCGAAACGCCTCGAGACGAGGCTGGATACGTTGCGGTTCATGATGTGGCCGTCCCGCCGGCGCGTTGCCGGAAGGGCCTGAGTATTCTATAGTAAGCGGCCATGCCTGACAGGGGCGCGCCGACAGCGACCGCCGAAGTGCGGGCGTACTGGAACCATCGCATCCACGACCTGGAGATCTCGTCGCATCCGCCGGGCTCGCCCGGGTTCTTCGCGGATCTCGACGAGTATCATTTCGACAAGCTGCATCACCTGCTTGAACTCGTCGATTTCGACGGCTACGCCGGCCGCCGCGTGCTCGATGTCGGGTGCGGGACCGGCGTCGATCTGGTGCGGTTTGTCAGAGGAGGCGCGTCCGGCTTCGGCATCGACCTCGCCGACTCGGCCATCGCGCTCGCCAGGGAGAACCTGCGCCACCAGTCGCTGGCCGCGTCGCTCTCGGTCGGCGACGGCGAGCGCCTGCCGTTCCCCGACGACACCTTCGACCTGGTGTACGCCCACGGCGTCGTGCAGTACACGCCCGGCGACCGCGCCCTGGTCGACGAATGCCGGCGGGTGCTCGCGCCCGGCGGCACGGCCTTCTTCCAGGTCTACAACCGCATCTCCTGGCTCAACGCCCTGTCCCGCGTCATGAAGGTGGGCCTCGAGCACCAGGATGCGCCCGTCATCAGGAAGTACAGCCCTGGCGAGTTCAGGGCCCTCCTGGGCGGCTTCTCGAGCGTCCGCATCGTCTACGAGCGCTTTCCCGTCAAGTCCCGCCTGCACGGCGGATGGAAGGGCGCCGTCTACAACCATCTCTTCGTCGGGACCTTCAACGCCATCCCGAGGCCGCTTGTGCGGCGGTTCGGCTGGCATCTGCTGGCGTTCTGCCGGAAGTAGCGCCTGCGGGGGCTGGTGAGACCGTGCCAATCGACCTGCTGAAAGCCCACGCCTACGGCAACGACTTCCTCTACCTCGAGACCGACGACCCCGGCCGGCGTGGACGGGCCTGCGCTGGCGCGGGAGCTGTGCGAGCGCCACACCGGGGTCGGCGCCGACGGACTGATCCTCTTCCGGCCTGCCGGCGCCGGCGCCATCATGCGGCTCTACAACGCGGACGGCAGCTTCTCCGAGGTGTCGGGCAACGGCGTGCGCGGCCTGGCGGCCGTGCGCTGCCGGGCCTGCGTGCAGGACGGGCGGCCGGTGCCCGCGTCGATGGTCATCACCACCGATGCCGGCGACAAGCAGGTCGAGGTGCTGTCGTCGGAGCCTCCCCGCGTCGTGTGCCGGACGGCGATGGGCCACCCGGCCGACGTCAGGCTGGCCACGCTCGACGTCGGGGGCGCAGCGCGTCGAGGCCGTCGTGCTCCGGGTCGGCAACCCGCAGTGCGTCGTGCTCGAGACGGCGCTCGACGACGAGCGCTACCGGCGGCTCGGCGCGGCGCTCGAGCATCACCCGTACTTCCCCGAGGGCACCAACGTCGAGTTCGCGTGCGTCGAGCGCGCCGACCGCGTGCGCATCCTGATCTGGGAGCGCGGCGTGGGCCCGACGCTCGCGTCCGGCACGGGCGCCTGCGCCGCGGCGGTGGCGGCCATGACCTACGGCGGCGCATCGCCGGGACGTGACGGTCGCGTCTCCCGGGGGCACGCAGCGCGTGGAGTGGCGTGACGACGGCCTCTACCTGACGGGCTGGGCCGAGGTGGTGTGGGAGGGCAGATGGACCCGGTGATCCGCAACCGGCAGGAGGCGGTCGACGCGGTCGAGACCTACTCGCCGGCCGAGCAGCAGTTCAACCTGCGCCGGAAGACCGTCGGCCTGCTCGCTGGCGCCGCTCCTGTTCCTCATCGTCCTCGCCCTCCCGATGGCATCGCTCACGCCGCAGGCGCATCGCCTGGCGGCCATCATCGTCCTGGTCGTCGTGTTCTGGATCACCGAGGCGCTTCCGCTCGCCGTCACGGCGCTGCTCGGGCCGCTGCTCGCCATCGTGCTGCAGGTCGCTCCGGCCCCGAAGGCGCTCGCGTCGTTCGCCGATCCCATCATCTTCCTGTTCATCGGGAGCTTCATCCTCGCCGAGTCGATGTACGTGCACGGCCTCGACCGACGCATCGCGTTCACGGCGCTGTCGTCGCGCCTGATCGGCCGCAGCGCCGGACGCCTCCTCGTCGTCGTTCGGCGCCGTCTCGGTGGTCATCTCGATGTGGATCAGCAACACCGCGACGGCGGCGATGATGTTCCCGATCGGGATGTCCATCGTGACGCACCTCTCGACGCAGCGCGATCGGGCCAGGCACCCCAGTTCCGGCGCTTCGCGACGACGATGATGCTCATCACGGCGTTCGGCGCGTCGATCGGCGGGATGGCCACGCCGATTGGCACGCCGCCCAACCTCATCGGCATCGGGCATGCTGCGGGAACTGGCCGGCGTCCAGCATCTCGTTCTTCCGGTGGATGGCTGCTGGGCCTCCCGCTGTCGATCGGCCTGTACGCCGTGCTCGCGCTCGGCTTCTGGCTGGTCGGGGCGCGGGGCCTCCGGCTCCCGGACGACACAGCGAACCTCGTTCGGCGCGAGCTCGCGCCGGCTCGGCCGCATGTCGCGCGGCGAGCGCAACGTCATGGTCGCGTTCTTCGTCGACCGTGCTGCTCTGGACCCTGCCGGGCCTGCTGGCGCTCGTCGGCCAGCGGGAGTCGCTGGTTCGCGAGGGCCTACGAGGCGTCGATGCCGGAGGCCGCGGCGGCGCTGACGGGAGCGATGCTCCTGTTCGTCCTGCCGGTCGACTGGCGGCAGCGCCGGTTCACGATGTCCTGGGCCGAAGCGGTGCGGATCGACTGGGGCACCGATCCTGCTCTTCGGCGGCGGCCTGGCGATGGGTTCGCTGGCGTTCTCGACGGGGCTGGCCGAGGCGATGGGCACGGTCCGTGGCGGCCTGGGTGCCGTCGCACACGCCCCTGGCGTTCACGGTGCTGTTCACGTGCCTCGCGGTCGTGCTCTCGGAGATGACCTCGAACACCGCGTCGGCCAGCATGATCGTGCCGGTCGCCATCGCCGTCAGCGAGGCCGCCGGGGTGCAGCGCCATCGAGCCTGCCCTCGGCGCGACCCTCGGCGCCAGCGTCGGCTTCATGCTGCCCATCTCGACGCCGCCGAACGCCATCGCGTACAGCTCCGGGCACGTGCCGATCAGGCACGATGATGAAGTACGGCGTGGGCCTCTCGCTCTGCTCGTGCGCGTGCCTTCATCGTGATCATCGTGGTCTCGATGCTCGGGCCACTCCTGTTCTGACGCGCCGGTGTCGGCATTTTCTGCGTACTGATCGAGTCGCCGCTGTGTGCAGAAGCACGAGCACGTCCCCTCCGCGCGGTCCGGCCGTTCCCGCAGGCGGCACGCCGACGGGCACCACCTCCGGAATTCCGCCGCTGCGCCGGCGGGGCTGAAATCGCCCGACGCGCCTCTCGACGAGCGGGCCTCGCGGCTTCGACGATGGGTGCGTGCGCAGCCGCCATATCGAGCGCGTTTCTTGCAAGGCGCAGTCCGGCGTGACGCAGCCAGCGGCCCGGGACCGCCGCCCCGGGAGAAACTCGGCCGGCTCGGCGCCGCCGCCCTGGGCGACAACGAACTGCTCGCCCTCGTGCTCGGATCGGGCACCCGGCGAGCCGGCGCCCTGGCGCTCGCCAACCTCGTGATCGAGCACGCGGGAGGGCTCCACGGGCTTCCCTCGTGCACCGGCGACGAGATGCGCCGCATCCCCGGCGTCGGGGCGGCCAAGGCGGCGCAGGTGCTCGCCGCCGTCGAACTCGGCCGGCGCACCCTGTTGAGGCAGCCCGCCGACCGCCCGCAGCTGCTGACGCCGGGCGAGGTCGCCATGTACCTGCTGCCGGAATTCGGCGCCCGCCCGGTCGAGCAGTTCGGCATCGTGCTGCTCGACACGAAGCACCGGCTCATCCGGACATCCGTGCTGACCGTCGGCACGCTCGACCGGAGCGTGGTCCATCCCCGGGAGGTCTTCCGCGAGGCCTCCTCCGCGCGTGCAGCGGGCATCGTCTTGTTCCATAATCATCCGTCGGGCGATCCCACGCCGAGCGCCGACGACGTGTCGCTCACGCGGCGGCTCGTGGCGGCAGGGGAGCTGATGGGCATCGAGGTGCTCGACCACGTGATACTGACGGCGACGCGGTATGCTCAGCCTGCGAGAAGTCGGCCGTCTGGGATGACAGGGAGTCATGGAGAAGATCCTCTATCTCGACTGCTTCTCGGGCGCATCCGGCGACATGGTGCTGGGCGCGCTCATCGATCTCGGCGTGCCGCTCGACGGCCTTCGCACCGCGCTGGCGGCGCTTCTGCCGGTCGGCTGCGAGCTGACGGCCGAGCGGGTGTCCCGTTCGGGGATCGGCGCGATCCAGTTCGACGTGAAGGAGGTCCGCGCACGACGCTGGCGGGCATGCCCGGCACCGCGGCCTGCACGAGATCCTGGAGATGATCGCGACGTCCGGCCTGCCGGAGCGGGTCGCGAGCCGCGCCAGCCTCCTGTTCGAGCGCCTCGGCCGGGTCGAGGCCGAGATTCACCAGGTCCCGATCGAACGGGTGCACTTCCACGAGGTCGGCGCGCTTGATTCCATTGTCGACATCGTCGGCTCGGTGTGGGCCATCGACTCGCTCGGCGTCGACCGGGTCGTGGCGTCGCCCCTGAACACGGGCAGCGGCACGGTGGCGACCGCCCACGGCCAGCTGCCGGTGCCGGCGCCCGCCACGATCCGGCTGCTCGAAGGCGCGCCGGCCTACTCGAGCGGCGTCCAGGGCGAGTTGCTGACGCCGACCGGGGCCCTGCTCGTGACCGGGCATGCCACCTCGTTCGGGCCGATGCCGGCGATGACCATCAGGCGAACCGGCTACGGCGCCGGCCAGCGGCAGGTGCCCGGGCAGCCGAACGTGCTGCGTGCCGTGCTCGGCGAAACGACCGCGTCGGCCGACCACGGCCGCGTGCTCGTCCTCGAGTGCAACATCGACGACATGAACCCGCAGTTCTACGGGAGCCTGATCGAGCGCCTGCAGGCGGCCGGCGCCCTCGACGCCTACCTCTCGCCGGTCCAGATGAAGAAGAACAGACCGGGCACGCTCGTGACCGTCCTGGCCCCGGTGGGCCTGCGGGAGCGCATGCTCGACCTGCTGTTCCGCGAGAGCACGACGATCGGCGTCCGCTACCACGAGTCCGACCGCGAGTGCCTTTCGCGGGAGTGGACGACGGTGTCGACGCGATTCGGCGCGGTCCGCGTGAAGATCGCGCGGCGCGGCACGGAGGTGGTGAACGCCGCTCCGGAGTACGAAGACTGCGCCGCGCGGGCGGCCGAGCGGAAAGTCTCCGTTCGGGAGGTGCACGCGGCGGCCATCCACGCTTACCTCGAATCCCAACGGGAGCACACCAGTCATGAGCGCTGACGACAACCCGACCGCCGGCACGCCGGCCCCGGCCCAGTCTCCTGCCGGCCCGCCCGACACGTCGCCCGCCCCTGAACCCGAGCGGGTCGGCATCGAGGACTTTCAGAAGCTCGATCTCCGCGTCGCGCGCGTGGTGGCCGCCGAACGCGTCCCGAAATCGCGCAAGCTGCTGAAACTCGAAGTGGACCTCGGAACGGAGCGCCGCACGCTGGTCGCCGGCATCGCGGAGGCCTACGAGCCCGACGCGCTCGTGGGGCGCGTCATCGGCATGGTCGCCAACCTCAAGCCCGCCACCGTGATGGGCGTGGAATCGAACGGCATGATCCTCGCCGCCAGCGCTCCCGGCGGCCTGCCCATCGTGGTGAGCTTCGACAAGGAACCGCCGCTCGGCGCGCGCATCAAATAGAGCACGCGCGCACGCTCTGCGAAGAGCCGCCGTTGCCCATGGTCGACTCGCACGCCCATCTCGCCGACGAGGCGTTCAGCGCCGACATCGAGGCCGTCGTGCAGCGCGCCCGCGCGGTCCCGCTCGACGCCATCCTGTGCATCGTGGACGCCTCGGACCCCGAGGAGTGTGCCCGTGCCGGCCGGGTGCTCCCGCTCTGGGAGGGCATCCGCACGACGGCGGGCGTGCACCCGCATCGCGCCGCGCCGTTCGAGGAACGGCCGGCCGCCGCCGCGGAACTGGCGGACGCCCGGATTCGGGATGAGCCGCTCGTGAGGGCGATCGGCGAAGTGGGGCTCGACTATCACTACGACTTCGCGCCCGCCGACGTGCAGCGCGCCGTGTTCGCCGCGCAGGTCCGGCTGGCCTGCGACCGTCGCCTGCCGCTGGTCATCCACACGCGCGAGGCCGACGACGACACCATCGACGTGCTGACACGCGAGGGGAGAGGCGCGGCGCGCGGCGTCTTCCACTGCTTCTCCGGCGACGAACGCCTGGCGAGGCGGGCGCTCGAACTCGGCTTCTCTGTGTCGTTCTCCGGCATCGTCACCTTCCCCAAGGCGGAGTCGGTGCGCGGCGCGGCGGCCATCGTGCCGCTCGACCGTCTGCTGGTCGAGACCGACTGCCCCGTACCTGGCGCCTGTCCCGCATCGGGGCCGGAGAAACGAGCCCTGCGAGGTCGTCGAGATCATCAAGACGCTGGCCGGGATCCACCGGATCGCCCCGGAAACCCTGGCCGCGGCCACGGCGTCCAACTATCGGAAGCTGTTCGACCCGTGACGCGCGGGAACGCGCCGAACCCCTTGTCAGCACGCAGTTTGGCGCGTTGACACCCGTTTGTGAATGTGGTCTGATGGCTCATTGCGTGCTGCTGCTGTGGAAAATACGTCGCCCACCCTCTCGGAGATTCTTCGAACCCATCCGTGACGACCTCGCCAGGGTCGACGCGGAGTTTGTCCGCCACGTCCAGTCGCAAGTCGAGCTGATCCCGAGAATCGGGCAAGTACATCCAGTCGAGCGGCGGCAAGCGGATCCGGCCGGCGGTCCTGCTGATGGCCGCCCGGCTCTGCGGCTACACGGGCGACCGCGCCGTGCTGTACGCCGCCGTGGTCGAGTTCATCCACACGGCCACGCTGGTCCACGACGACATCATCGACGATGCGGAGCTGCGGCGGGGACGGCTGGCCGTGCACTCGCAGTGGGGCAACGACATCACGGTCCTGCTCGGCGACTACCTCTACATCAAGTCGATGGCCCTCGCCCTGACGCACGACGAGCTGGACATCATCCGGCTCCTGTGCGACGTCACGCTGCGCATGATCGAGGGCGAGCTCTACCAGCTCACGAAGAACGGCGACCCGGACGTCACCGAGGACGAGCACTTCGAGATCATCCGGCGGAAGACGGCCTACCTGTTCAGCGGCTGCGCCCGCATCGGGGCCATGCTCGCCGGCAGGCCCGCGGCCGAGGTCGACGCGCTCGGCGAGTACGGGTTCAAGCTCGGCATCGCGTTCCAGCTGGTCGACGACCTGCTCGATCTCACCGGCACGGTCCAGTCGCTCGGGAAGCCCGTGGCGAGCGACCTGCGCGAAGGCAAGATCACGCTGCCGGTGATTGCCTTGATGAACCGCGCCGAGCCGTCGGTCCGCACGCTCGATCGCCGACGTCGTGCAGACGCGCTCCCTGACGCCCGGAGCGATGGGAAGAAATCAGCGCCCTGCTGGCGAAGCATCGCACCATCGACTACGCCTACAGCCGGGCGGTCCAGCTGGCCGCCGAGGCGAAAGTCCACCTCCAGGTGTTTCCGCCGTCGGAAGAGCGCGACGCCCTGGTGGCGCTGCCCGACTACGTCCTGATGCGCGACCGCTGATCCTGCCGGCCCGCGGCCCGCCGCGCGGGCCGAACCGCCCGCTCCGGCCATGACCGACGCCGAACGCATCGCGGAGCTTCGCGACCTCATCCGGGATCACGAGGAGCGCTACTACGTCCTCGCGGCCCCGAGATCACCGACGCCGAGTTCGACGGGCTGATGGCACGAGCTGCGCGAGCTCGAGGCGCGCCATCCGGAGCTGGTCACCGCCGATTCCCCGACCCGGCGCGTGGGCGGCCGCCCCGCCGAGGGCTTCGCGACCGTCGAGCACCTGGTCCCCATGCTCAGCCTCGACAACGCCTACTCGGACGACGAACTCCGGGCCTTCGACGATCGCGTGATCCGGGTCCTGGGCGCAGCCGGAGCCGCGCCGCCCGAGGTGACCTACGTCGCCGAGCTCAAGATCGACGGCCTCAGCATCGCGCTCACCTACGAGGACGGCGTCCTCGTCCGCGGCGTGACGCGGGGCGACGGAGTCCGCGGCGAGGACGTCACCGGCAACGTGCGCACGATCCGGGCCATCCCGCTGCGCCTCGCGCGGGACGTGCCGGGCCGCCTCGAGGTGCGGGGCGAGGTGTACCTGCCGCGCGCGGCCTTCGAGCGCGTGAACCAGGAGCGGGAGGACGCGGAGGAGCCGGCCTTCGCCAACCCGCGCAACGCCGCGGCGGGCACGATGCGAAGCCTCGATCCCGCGGCCGTGGCCAGGCGCGGGCTGTCCGCGTTCGTGTACCAGATCGTGGCCGACGGCGAGGAGCGCGGCGGCCACGCCGCCGCGATGGAGCGGATGCGCGACCTCGGCCTGCCGGTCGAGCCGCACTGGCGGCGCTGCGAGGGCATCGAGGCCGTCATCGCCTACTGCCGCGAGTGGGCGAGACGCGCCGCCACGCGCTGGGCTTCGACACCGACGGCGTCGTCGTCAAGGTCGACGATCTCGCGCTGCGCGAGCGGCTCGGCGCCACCAACAAGTTTCCCCGCTGGGCGACCGCGTTCAAGTTCCCGGCGCAGCAGGCCACGACCCGGCTGCAGGCAGATCGCGGTCAACGTCGGGCGCACCGGGGCCGTCACGCCGTACGCCGTGCTCGAGCCGGTGTTCCTCGCGGGCTCGACCATCCAGATGGCGACGCTGCACAACGAGCAGGAGATCGCGAGGCGCGACATCCGGGCCGGCGACCTCGTGATCATCGAGAAGGGCGGCGACGTCATCCCGAAGGTCGTCGGGCCCGTGCTCGGCCGAGCGGCCCGACGATGCCCGGCCCTGGGAGATGCCCCGGGAGTGCCCGGCGTGCGGCAGCCGGCTCGTGCGGCCCGACGACGAGGTGGTGTGGCGATGCCTGAACGCCTCGTGCCCGGCGAGGCTCCGGCGCAGCCTGCTGCACTTCGCCTCGCGGCGCGCCATGAACATCGAGGGCCTGGGCGAGGCGCTGGTCGACCAGCTGGTCGCGAGCGGGCTCGTCGCCGACGTCGCCGACCTCTACGCGCTGCAGGCGGACGCGGTGGCCGCGCTCGACCGGATGGGGCCGAAGTCGGCGCAGAAGCTCGTCGGCCAGATCGAGCGGAGCCGGGAGGCCGAGTTCTGGCGCGTGCTGTTCGGCCTCGGCATCCGGCACGTCGGCGAGCGGGTGGCGCAGTCGCTGGCGGCGGCCTTCGGCTCGATCGACGCGCATTGTCGGCCGCGACGGCCGAGGCGCTGCAGGCGGTGCGCGACATCGGCCCGGTCGTCGCCGCCGCCGTCCGGCGAGTACTTCGACGAGCCGCACAACCGCGCGCTGGTCGAGCAGACTGCGTGCGGCGGGCCTTCAGCTCGAGTCCGCGGAGCCGCCGGCCGGCCGGCGGCCTGCCGCTGGCCGGCGCGACCTTCGTGCTGACGGGCACGCTCGCCGGCATGACGCGCGACGAGGCGGCGCAGGCGGTCACCGCGCGCGGCGGGCGCGTGTCCGGCTCGGTGTCGAAGAAGACCACGCTACGTGGTGGCCGGCGCCGATCCGGGCAGCAAGCTCGCCAAGGCGCGGGAGCTCGGCGTCGACCGTCCTCGATGAGGAGGCGTTCTCGCGCCTTATAATGGGAACGTGACCCGCCGTTTCACCGCGTCTGACGCCTGGCGCTGACGGCGCGCCGTCGTCCCTGCTGGTCGGCCTGATGGTCGCCGGCTCGCTGACGCCGGCGTCGCCGGTCGACCGTCGCGGCCCCGCCGCGCCGCCCGGGCCGCCGCGCGGCCGGCGCGTGCCCGACGCTCGTCGTCGATTTCGCCGACATCGCCGCGCGGGTCAACCCGGCCGTCGTCTACATCGAGGCCGTGAGCGCGCCGCACCGGCGTTCAGCGCGGCGACGTCGCCGCGGCGAGCGGCAGGTCCCGAGGGCGCGCCGGCGCAGCCCGACGGCGAGCTCGAACACGCCGACAGGGACTCCGGCAGCGGCTTCCTCATCGACGCCGACGGCGAGATCCTCACCAACCACCACGTCGTCGACGGCGCCGAGCGCATCACCGTGAAGCTCGCCGACGGCCGCAGCCTGCGCGCCCGCGTCGTCGGCGCCGATCCCGACACCGACGTCGCGCTCATCAAGGTCGACGGCGTCGCCGGGCTGCCCGTGGCGCCGCTGGGCGATTCCGCCGCGCTGCGGCGTCGGCGAGTGGGTGTGCGCGATCGGCAACCCGCTCGGCCTACGAGCACACCGTCACGGTCGGCGTCGTCAGCTACGTCGGCCGGAAGCTCTTCGACGAGAGCCTCGACGACTACATCCAGACCGACGCCGCCATCAACTTCGGCAACAGCGGCGGCCCGCTCATCAACGCCGCGCGGCGAGGTGATCGGCATCAACTCGGCCATCAGCTCCGAGGGCAACAACATCGGCTTCGCGGTGCCGATCAACCAGGCCCGGGACATCCTCGCCGCAGCTGCGGAAGCGCGGCCGGGTCGTCCGCGGGCTACATCGGCGTCGACCTGCGCGACGTCGACGCCGACCTGCAGCGGTCGCTCGCGCCTCGGCACGGCGCAGGGGCGCGCTCGTCGAGGACGTGACCGCCGGGCTCGCCGGGCGAGCGCGCCGGCCTGCGGCCGCTACGACGTCATCGTGGCGGTCGACGGCCGGCGGCGTCGCAGACCACCGACGAGCTCATCCGCGACATTGCCGCGCGGCACGCCGGGCACGCCGCGTCGCCGCTGCAGCGTGCTGCGCGACGGGCGCGCGCAGGACGGTGGCGGTGCAGGCTGGCCGAGCGTCCGCCTGCGCGACGACGGCCGGACGCCGGCCCGGCGCGCTCCGGCCGGCGCCCGCCGAGCGACGGCGCAGCCGCGGCATCGGCGTGACCGTCCGGGAGCTGACGCGGCAGGTGCGCGGCCGGCTGGAGGCTGCCCGACGGCGCTCTCGGGCGTGATGGTGGCGCGCGTCGACGCCGCTCGAGCCCCGCCGACGAGGCGGACCTGCGCCACGGCGACGTCATCCTCGAGATCAACCGGCAGCCGGTCCGCACGGCCGGCGACTACCGCCAGGTGGCGGCGGCCGCGCGCCCGGGCGACGTGCTGGCGTTCTACGTCTACGAGCCGGCACGCGGCCAGCGCGCGCTGCGCACCGTGCGCGTCGAGCGCCAGCCGTGACACTCCGGCCACCCGCGATGAAGCCACGCATCCTGGTCATCGACGACGAGGCGGCCATCCGCGACTCGCTGCGGATGATCCTCGAGTACGAGGGCTACGAGTTCCTCGGCGCGGCCACCGGCGAGGAAGGCATCGCGCTGGTCGAGCGCGAGTCGCCCGACCTGGTGTTCCTCGACATCAAGATGCCGGGCATGGACGGCCTCGAGGTGCTCGGCAAGCTCAAGGCGCCATGGACGACCGCTGCCCGTCGTGATGATCTCCGGGCACGGCACCGTGGCCACGGCCGTCGAGGCGACGAAGCTCGGCGCGTTCGACTTCATCGAGAAGCCGCTCGCGACCGAGCGCATCCTGCTGGCCGATCCGCAACGCGCTCGGCTCAGCCGGCTGCGCGACGAGAACCGGACGCTCGCGCAGGGCCGATCGAGCTGCGCCACGAGATGGTCGGCGCGAGCCCCGTCGCTGCGCGGCGTGCTCGAGGCGGTCCGGCGGGCGGCGCCGACCAACGCGACCGTGCTCATCCGGGGCGAGAGCGGCGTCGGCAAGGAGCTCGTCGCGCGGATGATCCACCGCAACAGCCTGCGCGCGCCGCGAGCGGTTCGTGCAGGTCAACTGCGCGGCGATCCCCGACGAGCTGATCGAGTCGGAGCTGTTCGGCCACGAGAAGGGGTCGTTCACCGGCGCCACCGAGAAGCAGATCGGCAAGTTCGAGCAGGCCGACCGCGGCACGATCTTCCTCGACGAAGTCGGGCGACATGAGCCTGAAGACGCAGGCCAAGGTGCTGCGCGTGCTGCAGGAGGGCGAGGTCGAGCGCCTCGGCTCGGCGCGCACGCTCAAGGTCGACGTCCGCGTGATCGCGGCCACCAACAAGAACCTCGAAGAGGAGATCGAGAAGGGCCGGTTCCGCGAGGACCTGTTCTTCCGCCTGAGCGTGATTCCCATCTTCGTGCCGCCGCTGCGCGAGCGCGCGGACGACATCCCGGCCGCTGGTGCGGCCACTTCGCCGAGCTGTTCACGCCGCGAGAACAACTTCCGGCCGAAGCGGTTCACGCCCGACGCGCTCGCCGCGCTGCAGCGCGGCGCGGTGGAAGGGCAACGTCCGGGAGCTGCGGAACACCATCGAGCGCGTCATCATCATGACGCCCGGCGACGTCGTCGACGCCGACGATCTGCCGGAGTCGGTCCGGGCGGAGGCGCCGGCGGCGGCCGCTGCGCCGAGGACCGGGGCGAGCGGCCGGGCACGCTGCGCGAGTTCAAGGAGAGCGCCGAGCGGGCCTTCCTCGTCGAGAAGCTGCGCGAGAACGGCTGGAACATCTCGAAGACCGCCGAGGTGATCGGCACGCCGCGCAGCAATCTGTACAAGAAGCTCGAGCAGTACAACATCCGCCAGGACGACGGAGTCCTAGGCGGTGACGGTTCCGCCGCAGTCAGCCAGACGACCGCTGTTTCCGGGCCAGGCCCGCAAGGGCCGAGCGCCGGGAAGGGAGGAAAGTCCGAACTCCGCAGGGCAGTGCGCCGGGTAACGCCCGGTCAGGGTGACCTGAAGGAAAGTGGCACAGAAAATATACCGCCCGCCTTCGCGCTTCGCGCTTCGGCGGGGCAGGCCCGCAAGGGCGTGCCTCGACGTAGCTCGCCGGAACCGAAGGGACCGGCGAGCGGAGAGGGTAAGGGTGAAAAGGTGCGGTAAGAGCGCACCGCGCCCGCGGCAACGCGGGTGGCAGGCAAAACCCCGCACGGAGCAAGACCAAATAGGGAGGCGTTACGAGAGCGGCCCGCTCCAGGCCTCCGGGTCGGTCGCTTGATCCCGCCAGTGATGACGGGACCAGAGGAATGGTCGTCGCCCCTGAGCGACGCCGGAGCGGCCGCGGAACGCGGCGGCGAGGCGAGTCGAGGGGACACAGGATTCGGCTTACGGCTGGCTGCGGCGGATCTGCAGGCGGACGGCTTCACGGCCTGCGCGGATCGACGTGCGGGCCGTGAACGGCCGATCGGTCGGCAGCTCGGAACGTGAGGAGCTGGAATGGCACGTATCTGGTCACCGGCGGCGCGGGGTTCATCGGTTCGCATCTGGTGGAAGAACTGGTTCGCCGGGGCGAGCGCGTCCGCGTGGTCGACAGCCTCGTCACGGGGCACCGGGAGAACCTCGCGCCGGTGGCCGGCCGGATCGAGTTCATCGAGGGCGACCTCGCCGACGCGGACGTCGCGCACGCGGCGGCGGCCGGCGTGGACTACGTGCTGCACCAGGCGGCGATCCCGTCGGTGCCGCGATCGGTCGCGGAACCGGTGTTCTGCCATCGGGCCAACGTCGACGCCACGCTCAACCTGCTCGTGGCCGCGCGCGACGCCGGCGTGCGCAGGCTGGTGTTCGCGGGGTCCTCGTCGGTGTACGGCAACACGGCGGCGCTGCCGAAGCGCGAGGACATGCCGCTCGACCCGCTGTCGCCGTACGCGCTCCAGAAGCTCATCGGCGAGCAGTACGCGGCGCTGTTCACGTCGCTCTACGGCCTGGAGACGGTGACGACCCGCTACTTCAACGTGTTCGGCCCGCGCCAGGATCCGTCGTCGCCATACTCGGGCGTCATCTCCCTCTTCATCCGTGCGCTGATCGATGGGCGTCCGCCGACGATCTTCGGCGACGGCGAACAGACCCGCGACTTCACCTACGTCGCCAACGTGGTGGACGGCGTGCTGAAGGCGTGCCACGCGCCCGGCGTGTCGGGCCGGGTGATCAACGTGGCCACCGGCGGACGCGTGTCGCTGAACGAACTCTTCGAGTCGCTCCGATCGTTGACGGGCGCGTCGGTCGCACCGACGTTCGGCCCGCCGCGCACGGGCGACATCCGCGATTCCCAGGCGGACATCGAACGCGCCCGCACGCTGCTCGGGTACGCCCCGACGATCGCGTTCGACGAAGGTCTGGCCCGCACGCTGGCGTGGGCCCGCGAAGCGGGCGCGGCGGTGGCGTAAGCCGCCGCGCGCGCGTCGCGCGCGGCAACCCGGGTCGACACCCTCTTCGAAGCGGACCGCCGCCTGCGCCCCGCGCCGCGCAGCGCCCCGGCGTATCCGCGCTCCCCTCAAGCAGTTCGGCGGACATCGGCGCCGCGCGGCGCGACGGCGGCGATCTTGCGTTGGCCGACGCGTAGCCCGGCGCTGCCGGTGGCGGAGGCGGTGCCCGACCTCCACCGCGGACGCCGCCGGCGCCCCGGGCCCCGCGCGGCATCCCGCCGCGCGCCAGGAAAGGAGCGTCCCGTGCGTCACCTGTTCGTCGCCGCGATCATCGCCGCTGCCGCCGCCCTCACCGTGGCGGCGCCCTCCAGCGCCTCGCCCCTCCAGGAGAAGTCCCAGGACGCCAAGGCCGCACCGGCCCAGGTCGTCAATCTCAACACCGCGCCGGCCGAGCAGCTGGAACGCCTGCCCGGCGTGGGCCCGTCAACCGCGGCCCGCATCATCGAGTACCGCCAGAAGAACGGCGGCTTCAAGAAGATCGAAGAGCTGATGAACGTCCGCGGGATCGGCGAAAAGGCGTTCCTGAAGATGAAGAGCCAGCTCACCGTCACCGCGCCCAAGGCGGACCAGCAGTGAAGGGATCGCGCCGCCTCCCCGCGGCCACGCGCCGGAACGACGGCCGACGCGGGGAGGCGGGCACGTCGCTCGCCGAGGTGCTCGTGGTCGCGGCCACCGCCGTGATTGTCGCGGCCATCTCCGTGCCCGCCCTGACGGCCCAGCGCGGCACGCTGCACGCCGCCGGCGCCGCACGCCACGTGGCGGCGCTCGTGCGCACGACACGCGCCGAGGCCCTGAAGCGCGGCGTCCACGTCGCCCTGGTGTTCCAGTCATCGAGCGGAGGCTTCCGGCTCGCCATGTTCGCCGACGGCAACTACGACGGGGTCCGGTCGGCCGACATGGCGGCAGGCTCCGACCGACAGGTGTCAGCATGGGTGCGCATCGACGATCAGTTCTCCGGAGCCACGTTCGGCATCGTGCCCGGCGTCACCGACCCGGACTCGGGAGCCCTGCTGTCGGGCAGCCCGCTGAAGCTCGGTGGGTCCAGCATGTTGTCGTTCGGGCCCGATGGGGGCGCCACCTCCGGAACCATCTACGTGCGCGGCCCGGCCAGTCAGCAGTACGCCGTGCGGACGCTGGGGGCCACAGGCCGAAGCCGGCTCCTGCGTTTCGAGTTCGGGGCACGGCGATGGGTCGCGGGCTGATGGACCCGGCGGAACGCCGCACTCACGCTCGCGAGAGCCTCGCGCCCGGCCACGCCCGACTCGCCGCCCGGCTTCGAACCGGCTCGCCCCTTCGCGTGCTCAACACCTCGCCCGACGGGATGCTCGTGGAGAGCCCCGCGCGCCTGCTCCCGGGAAGGCACGTCAATCTCGTCGTCGAGTGCGGCTCGGCGCAGGAACAGGCCCCGTGGGTCGTCGTCCACAGCCGGGTCGGAAGCATCAGGGGCAGCGCGGACCTGCGATACCGCGCGGGTCTTCGTCGGACGTCGGGAAGCAGCTACCCGCCACCCGACAAGCCGCGGCGGCCCGGGCACGAACTACCCGCGACGATGGCCGTCGAGAGTCCAGAAAGTCCGGCCGGAGTGCGTCAACCGCAGGCGGCAGCGGTTGGCACCAAGTTTGGTAGGCAGGATTGGACATGAGCCACCTGGATTCCGGGCGGACCTCGGCGGCGAGGGTTTCGCCGTGCCGCCCACGGGGCGGTCACCGCTGTTTTGTCGATGACGTCCTTCGGGGGATGTCGAGACCGACGGGAGCCGAGGGGGGCGGCCGGCCGCTGTCGGACGCGGTCGAAAGCGCGTTGCGCCGCCAGCTCGGCGCGCAGTGGGTGCGGATCCGCGCGCAGATGGGCGCACAGGCCCGCTCCGGCGGTCCCCCCGACATCGAGCACGGCGTCGTCAGGGTTCCGGTGCCCACGCGCGGCGAGGGCCTGGGCTGGATGATCGAGATCGGCCTCATGCCGGGCCAGGTGCTGTCGGACGAGCACTGGCGGGCGATTCGCCGCGGCGTCGGCGTCTGGGAACTGGCCGCCGAGTTCGATCGGAAGGGCGGAGCGCTCCCCAGGCTGTTGCACGCGCACAACCGCGTCCGCGACGGGGCCGCCCCGCTCATCGGCAGCAGTCAGACGATGTGCCATCTTCGCGAACGTATCGAGCGCGTCGCGGCCACCGATTTCACGGTGCTCATCGAAGGAGAGAGCGGGAGCGGCAAGGAACTGGTCGCGCGCCAGATTCACGACTTGAGCGCCAGACGCCGCAACCCGTTCATCGCCCTCAACTGCGCGGCCATCGTCGATTCGCTGCTCGAGGCCGAGCTGTTCGGCATCGAGGACCGTACAGCCACCGGCGTGCGGGGGCGGTGCGGCAAGTTCGAACACGCCTCCACGGGCACGCTGTTCCTCGACGAGGTCGCCGACCTGTCGCCCTCGGCGCAGGCCAAGCTCCTGCGGGCGATTCAGGAGCGCGTGGTCGAGCGCGTCGGGGCGAACGCGGGCCGCGCCGTCGACATCCGGCTGCTGGTGGCCACGAATCGGCCGCTTCGGGACCTGGTTCAGCAGGGAGCATTCCGCTCGGACCTCTTCTACCGGTTGAGCGGCATCGAGCTGAAAGTCCCCCCGCTGCGGAGCCGCCGGGAAGACATTCTCGAACTGGCCCGCTACTTCCTCGTCCGCCACGGCGGCCTCCGGGCGCTGGGCCTCTCGGCGGCGGCGGAGAACGCGCTCTTCGCGTACGACTGGCCGGGGAACGTCCGGGAACTCGAACGGATGATGGAGTCCGCCGTCGTGCTGACGAAGGGCAACCAGGTCGAACTGCCGGAACTGCCGCGGGAGGTGCGCGCCGACTTTGCCGACGTGCTCGACCCCTCCGTGCGGGAGGGAGACACGCTCCGCGGCTGGTGCACCCGTTACGTCAAGCTGGTCCTGTACCGGTGCGGCAACAACAAGCGGGCCGCGTGCCGTGCGCTGGACATCAGTTACCACACGCTGCAGACGTATCTGCGGGACGCGGGCCCGTGCGGCCCGAGGCCCGACGACACAGAGACGTCGCTGGCGTGGCCGGGCGCGTCGCCCGGCTCTCTCGTGCACGAGCGAGCGCCCGATCGGATCGGGCAGCCGGCGCGTGCGGGCCCCTGAAGGGCCTCGCGCGGCGGAGTCAGCAACGAGGTCGGCCCGCGCGGGGGCACCCGCGCATGTCTACCGGGAGCCTCCGGGAATACTCCGGCGAGGCAGGCCGCGAGCGCGTGGCGCCGTGGCGAGGTCGCGCGCCGGGGCGGCCGGCACCCCTGGCGAGGACCGGGGCGGCAGGCTGGAGGTTCGATCGTGTCAACCATGCGTGTGGCGGGATGGTGTGTGATGGGTTGGGTACTGACCGCATCGGGATCGCTGGCCGGGCCCGCGTACCTCGTCGAGCGGATGCCGCCGGCGAGCCCGCAGGCGGAACAGCGGCGCTTCGAGCGCGCGGAACTGGTGGATGAGGGGACGGGAGCCGAGCTCAGGCTCACCGCCCGGGCGGGCGGCGCCCTCCAGGCGTCGCTCCGATGGACGGACCTCGACATCAGCAAGATCGTCCAGCCGAACGGCGATTTCCACGTGCGCATCGCGTGGCAGCAGGACGTGCTGGTGCTGGTCCGCACGGGCAAACGACTCCGCGTGGCCAGGGACGGCCGGACAGCCATGGTTCTGCTCGACGCGGGCGACGAGGACGGGCTCGATCTCGCGCAGCAGGTGCTGGCCGGCTCGCGCGCCGCGCGCATGTTCCGCGGCCTGCATCAGCGGCTCAGCCAGGAGAGCCGCGAGTCGGCCCCCGGGGTGGCGATCGACCACGTCGACGCCCTGATGGGCATCCTGCAGGGCGATGTCGGCGCGGTGGACCGCCGCGCGCCCGCCCGGCGGTACGCCGAAGGGCGGGTGTGCCGCGTCGGCTACGGTGCCGGTGCGACGTGCTACTCCGAGTACGAAGGAGAGGTCATCGCATCGTGGGACGACTTCTCGCAGTGCGTGGACGACGTGAAGTGGTACCCCGGCCTCCAGGAAGTGTGCGCGTTCACCTGGCTCTTGCGGGTGGAATCCGCCTGGTTCCGCTTCATCGGCTGCTCGTCGATTCCCTTGAGGATGACCTAGCATGCGAACGCACCTGCGCGAGACGCTCGTCACGGCGGCGCTGGCCGTGTGCCTGGCGGGACCGGTCACGGCAACCGTGCTGCCCCTGGCGCCGGAGGCCTGGCGGCGGCCGCCCCTCGTGTGGGGCATCCTGCTCGCGGCCCTCGCCCTTGTCGCCGGATACCGCCGTTCCCGGAGGCGCCGGCCGTAGGAGCCTGCGCGCGCCCACTGGACCAGCCCGCATCGCTTGACCGAGCCTCAGCGGCCATAGTAGTGTGGGCTGGTCTTTGCCCCTCTCGCGCATCCCATGAACCACACAGCAGACGCTCCATTGAAGCCCACGCCCTTGAACGCCCGTCACCGGTCGCTCGGCGCCCGCATGGTGCCGTTTGCCGGCTGGGACATGCCCGTCGAGTACTCCGGCCTGTCGCAGGAGCACCTCGCGGTGCGAACCCGTGCCGGCCTGTTCGACGTCACCCACATGGGCCAGATCGAACTGGCCGGCAAGGACGCGCTCGCGGCGGTCCAGTGGATCAGTTCCAATGACGCCGCCCGCCTGAAGATCGGGCAGGCCCACTACTCGGGCCTCACGACGCCCGCCGGGACGTTCGTCGACGACATGCTGGTGTACCGGTTCGGCGACGACCACTTCCTGCTGGTGATCAACGCCTCGAACGTCGAGAAGGACGTCGCCTGGATCGCCGAACAGACCAGGCGCTTCGACGTCGCGGCGGTCGACACCAGCGCGCGGTACGCGCTGATCGCGCTGCAGGGCCCGCTCGCGCGGCAGGTGATGCAGCGGCTGAGCAACGTCGACCTGGCCACCATCAAGTACTACTGGTTCGCCCACGGCGAGATCGCCGGCGTGCGCGGCACGATGTCGCGGACGGGCTACACGGGCGAGGACGGCTTCGAGGTGTTCGTGCCGCCGCAGCAGGCGGTGCAGGTGTGGGACGCGATCCTCGAGGCGGGCAGGGACGAGGACGTGATTCCCGCCGGCCTCGGCGCCCGCGACACGCTGCGCCTCGAAGCGGCCATGCGCCTCTACGGCAACGACATCGACGACACGACGACGGTGCTCGAGGCGGACCTCGAGTGGATCGTCGGCTGGAACAAGGGCGACTTCCTCGGGCGCGCAGGCCCTGGCCGACCAGAAGGCCAGGGGCGTCGCCAGCCGGATCGTCGGGTTCGAGATGGTGGACCGCGCCATCGCGCGGCACGGCTATCCCGTGATCGTCGACGGCGCCGCGGCGGGCCGCGTGACCAGCGGCACGCAGACGCCGTTCCTCAAGAAGGCCATCGGCATGGCGTACGTGCCCGCCGCCACGGGCGGTGCCGGGCACGGAGTTCGACGTGGAGATCCGGGGCCGCCTGGCCCGGGCGACGGTCGTCCCGCTGCCGTTCTACAAGCGACCGAGAGGGTGACATGTATCCAGCCGACTGCAAGTACACGAAAGACCACGAGTGGATCAGGGTGACGGGTGACGCGGGACAGGTCGGCATCACCGACTACGCCCAGAAGCAGCTGGGCGACGTCGTCTACCTCGACCTGCCCCAGGTCGGCCGCACGCTCAAGGTCGGCGAGAGCTTCGGGACGGTCGAGTCGGTCAAGGCCGTCTCGGAGCTGTACAGCCCGGTGGCGGGAGTCGTGAAGCGGTCAACAGCGCGCTGGCGGAGAAGCCGGAGCGGGTCAACAGCGATCCGCACGCGAGCTGGATGATCGAGGTCACGCTCGCCAGCCCCGGCGACCTCGATGCGCTGATGTCGGCCGAGCAGTATGCCGACCTGGTCAAGTAGGGCCGTCCCGCGCCCGCCTGCACGCCCGCCCGTGCCCCCGACGCCGGCGGCGCCCGCGCCCGTGGGTGCAATGAGGTCATCTTCCATGAATCCTGACGACACCGGTTCGTTCCAGTCGCGGCACATCGGCCCCCGTCCGCACGAGCGCGACGGGATGCTGCAGGTCATCGGGGCGCCGTCGCTCGACGCGCTCATGGACGAGGCGATCCCGTCCAGCATCCGCCTGACAGGCGCCGCCGTCGGCGCTCGAGCCGGAGCGCGAGCACGAGTTCCTCGCGCGGCTCCGCGAGGTCGCGCGCCGCAACCTGCCGGTGCGCTCGCTCATCGGCCTCGGCTACTACGACTGCGTCACGCCCGTCGGTCATCCTGCGGAACGTGCTCGAGAACCCCGGCTGGTACACGCCCTACACGCCGTACCAGGCGGAGATCGCGCAGGGCCGGCTCGAGGCGCTCCTGAACTTCCAGACGATGGTCGAGGACCTGACCGGCGATGGAGGTGGCGAACGCGTCGCTGCTCGACGAGCCGACGGCGGCCGCCGAGGCGATGACGATGCTGCGGCGGGTGCAGGGCGGCGGCGAAGGCGGTCTTCCTCGTGTCGGTCCGGGTGCTTCCCGCAGACCATCGACGTCCTGCACGTGCCGCGCCGAGCCGCTCGGCATCGAGCTGGTCGTCGCGGAGCCGGACCGGATGGTCTTCGACGAGCGCGTCTTCGGCGTGCTGCTCCAGACGCCGGACGAGCGCGGCGCGCTGCACGATCTGCGCGGCGTGATCGCGCGCGCCCATGCCGCGGGAGTCCTCGTCGCCGTCGCCACCGACCTGCTGGCGCTGGCGCTGGCGACGCCGCCGGGCGAGATGGGCGCCGACGTCGTCATCGGCAGCGCCCAGCGCTTCGGCGTGCCGATGGGCTACGGCGGCCCGCACGCGGCCTTCTTCGCGACGCGCGAGCAGTACGTCCGGCAGGCCCCGGGCCGCATCATCGGCGTGTCGGTCGACGCGCAGGGCAACCGCGCGTACCGGATGGCGCTGCAGACGCGCGAGCAGCACATCCGCCGCGAGAAGGCCACGTCGAACATCTGCACGGCGCAGGCGCTGCTCGCCAACATGGCGGCGATGTACGGCGTCTATCACGGACCGGACGGGCTCCGGGCCATCGCCGCGCGGGTCCACGGCCTCGCGCGCGAACTGGCCCGCCGGCTGGCGGCGCTGGGCTGCGACGCAGCGGAACGCCGCCTACTTCGACACGCTCGCGCTCGGCGTGCCGGCGGACGCGCGGGAGGCGCATCAGGGACGCCGCGCTCGCGGCGGGCTACAACTTCCGCTTCGACGCGTCGCGCCCGGACGAAATCGGCATCGCGCTCGACGAGATCACGTCACGCCGCCGACCTGGACGCGGTCGCCGGCGGTCTTCGCGCGCGCGCTGAAGGCGGCCGAGCCCGCGGCCGGCCCGATCTCCGCCGAGGCGCCCGCGTGGCCGGCGCGCCCTGGCCCGGACGTCGGCCTTCCTGACGCACCCGGTGTTCAACCGCCACCAGTCGGAAACGGCGATGATGCGTTTCCTGAAGGCGCTCGAGCGCAAGGACGTCGGCCTCGACACGTCGATGATCCCGCTCGGCTCCTGCACGATGAAGCTGAACGCCGCGACGATCATGGAGCCGGTGACCTGGCCGGAGTTCGCCGGCGTGCATCCGTTCGCGCCGGCCGACCAGGCCGCGGGCTACGCCGAGGTCATCGACGGGCTCGAGGCGGCGCTCCGCGACGTCACCGGGTTCGCGGCGGTGTCCCTGCAGCCCAACTCCGGCGCGCAGGGCGAGTTCGCGGGCCTGATGGTCATCCGCGCCTGGCATCGGGACCGGGGAGACCTCCACCGCAACGTCGTGCTCATCCCCTCGTCGGCGCACGGCACGAACCCCGCGAGCGCCGTCATGGCGGGCATGAAGGTCGTCGTGGTCGCCTGCGACGCGCACGGCAACATCGACGTCGCCGACCTGCGCGCGAAGGCCGCGCAGCACGCGGACACGCTGGCCGCGCTGATGATCACCTACCCGTCCACGCACGGCGTGTTCGAGGACGCGGTGCAGGAGATCTGCGCGCATCGTGCACGAGCACGGCGGGCAGGTCTACATGGACGGCGCGAACATGAACGCGCAGGTCGGCCTGACGAGCCCGGCCGCGATCGGCGCCGATGTCTGCCATCTCAACCTGCACAAGACGTTCGCGATCCCGCACGGCGGCGGCGGCCCGGGCATGGGGCCGATCGCGCGTGGCGGCGCACCTGGCGCCGTTCCTGCCGGGGCACGTCCGCGTGCGCACCGGGGGCGGGAAGGCGATCCACGCCGTCGCCGGCGCGCCGTGGGGCAGCGGCGAGCATCCTGCTCATCTCGTACGCCTACGTCTCGCTGCTGGGCGGCGCGGGCATGACCGACGCCACGAAGTACGCCATCCTGAACGCCAACTACATCAAGGCGCGGCTCGGGCCGTACTACCCGGTGCTCTACACGAACGCCCGCGGGCGCGTGCGCCCACGAGATGATCTTCGACCTGCGCGGCTTCAAGGCGGCGGGCGTCGAGGAAGGCGACGTGGCCAAGCGGCTGATGGACTACGGCTTCCACGCGCCGACGGTCTCGTTCCCGGTGCCGGGCACGCTCATGGTCGAGCCGACCGAGAGCGAACCGCTGGACGAACTCGATCGGTTCTGCGACGCGATGATCGCGATCCGCCAGGAGATCCAGGACGTCGTCGACGGCAAGGCCGATCCGAAGGACAACGTGCTGAAGAACGCGCCGCACACGGTGGCGGTCGCGACGGCGACGCCTGGACGCACCCGTACTCGCGAGAGCAGGCGGTGTTCCCGCTGCCGTTCGTCAAGCAGAACAAGTTCTGGCCGAGCGTGGGGCGGATCGACAACCCGTACGGCGACCGCCACCTCGTGTGCGCGTGCCCGCCGATGGAGGAGTACGGGGAACGCCGACGCGGGGCCTAGCCGCCGCCGCGGTCACGGCCCGGGCCTTCGACCCGGTACGCGTCGAGCAGGCGCGCGGTGACGGGCCCGGGCGCGCCGCTGCCGATCACGCGGTCGTCGACACGGACAATCGGGACGATCTCCTTCGACGTGCTCGTGAGGAAGGCCTCGTCGGCGCCGAACAGGTCCTCGTCGTGGAGCGCGCCGTCCACCACCGGGATGCCCGCCTCGACGGCGACCTCTTCCACGAATTCGCGCGTGATGCCCGCCAGCAACCCGGCATCGAGGGCCGGCGTGCGCACGGTGCCGTCCTTCACCAGGAACAGGTTCGACTGCGAGCACTCGGCCAGCTCGCCGCGGACGTTCCGCATGATGGCCTCGAAGAACGGCCCCCGGCGCAGCGCCTCCTGCATCGCGAGCACGTTGTTCAGCAGGTTGTTCGACTTGATGCGCGGGTCGACCGACGCGGGGTGATTGCGCACCACCGACACCAGCGAGACCGCGACGCCGCGCTCGTACGCCGACGCCGGAGGCGGCACCAGGCGCTTGACGATGACGACGAGCGACGGGTGCGGCGACTTCGAGGGGTCGTAGCTCATCTCGCCGATCCCCCGGGTCACGAGAATCCGGGCGAGCACCTCCCGATCTCCCGCAGCGCCGCCGGCGCCCGCGCGATACGCGGCGATGGTCTCCCGCACGATCCCTTCGAGCGCGCCGTCGCTCATGCCGACGTCGAGCGTGATCATCGAGGCCGACGCCCGGAGGCGCCTGAAGTGGCGATCCACCAGGAACAGCTCGCCGCCGTACGTGCGGATGACCTCGTAGACGCCTTCCCCGTACAGGAACCCGTGATCGAACACCGAGATCATCGCGTCCTGCTCGGCGACGATGCGCCCGTTGACGTAGGCCACTGCTGACATGCTGGCTGTCTCCTGTGAGGGCCCGACGGCGGGGCCGCGCGCCGGCCCCGTACCGTACCTCTTGTGGTACAGTGCGCGCAAGCTGACGCGGGAGTGCCCCGCAGCGGCTGCAGGAGCAGCGCCATGCGTGTCGTGAACGCCGGCCAGATGCGCGAAGCCGACCGCCGGACGATCGAGGAGATCGGCATCCCGTCGGCCGTGCTGATGGAGAACGCGGGCCGGCAGGTGGTGTCGGCGATGGAGGCGGCCTTCGACGCGCTGTCGGCGGCGCGCGTGGCGGTGCTCGCCGGGCGCGGCAACAACGGCGGCGACGGGTTCGTCGTGGCGCGAGTCCTCTGGCAGGCCGGCGTCGACGTCCAGGTCTACGTCATCGGCGCCACGGCCGGCATCAGCGGCGATGCGCGCGCTGAACCTCGACATCCTCGGTCGCCTCGGCATCGGCGTCATCGAGGTGCTGGCGGCCAGCGACTGGGAACGGCACGGGGCCGACGTCCTCCGGCGGGACATCGTCGTCGACGCCCTGTTCGGCACGGGCCTGAAGAGCCCGCTCGAGGGCCTTGCCGAGGCGATCGCCCGGGACCTCAATGCCAGCGGGACGCCCGTCGTGGCCGTCGACCTGCCGAGCGGGCTGTCCGCCGACGACCCGGCCCCCATCGGCCCCGTCATCGAAGCCACGCTCACGGTGACGTTCGGCGCGCCGAAACTGCCGCTGATGCTGCCGCCGGGAGAGGACGCGGCTGGCTCGGTCGTCGTGGCCGACATCGGCATCCCGCGGACCGTCATCGACGAGTTGCCCGGCCCGCGCATCGAGGCCGTCCTCGCCGGGGATCTGCGGCCGTTTGCCGGCGCCCGCGCGCGCGACGCGCACAAGGGGCACTTCGGCCACGTCCTCATCCTGGCGGGCTCGCGCGGCAGGACGGGCGCCGCGCATCTCGGGGCCGTGGCGGCGCTGCGCAGCGGGGCCGGACTGGTGACGGTGGCCACGCCCGCGTCGTGCCTCCCGATTGTGGCGAGCTGGGCGCGGAGTACATGACGCTCGCGCTCGAAGAGCTGGCCGATGGCACGGCCTCGCGGCGAGGCCGCGCCGGCCGTGCTCGCCGGCGCCGTACGACGTCATGCCGCCGGGCCCGGGCTCGGCACCGGCCCGGACCAGCAGGCGCTCGTCCTGGCCCTCCTGGAGCGGTCGCGTCAGGCCTCTGGTCCTCGATGCCGACGCGCTCACGGTCCTCTCGGGTCGCCCCGACGCGCTCAGGGCCGCCCGATCGCCCCGTCGTCATCACGCCGCACCCGGGCGAGATGGCCAGGCTCACCGGGATGTCCGTGCGCCGACGTGCAGCGGAGCCGCATCGACGTCGCCCGCGACTTCGCGACGGGCCACCATGTGTACGTCATTCTGAAGGGCTACCGGACGCTCGTCGCCACGCCCGAGGGCGTGGTCTACATCAATCCCACCGGCAATCCCGGCATGGCCACCGGCGGGTCGGGCGACGTGCTGACCGGGATGGTGGCGGGATGGCTGGCGCAGGGTGTGGGTGCCACCGCGGCGTGCCTGCTCGCCGTCTACCTGCACGGCGCGGCCGGCGACCTCGCGGCCGCCGCGCTCGGCGAAGTGGCGATGACGGCCGGCGACATCGTCGCGCACCTCGGCGAGGCCACGCTCGACCTCACCTCGGGCGAGGCCGGACCGCTCCGCGAGCGATGATCCGCGACATCGTCATCAGCGAATCCGAGCGCGCCACGATGGACGCCGGCGCGCGCCTCGCCAGCTCGCTCGGCCCGGGAGACGTCGTCCTGCTGGAAGGGGAGTTGGGGGCGGGAAAGACGGCGTTCGTCCGGGGCCTGGCCATCGGACTGGGTGCGCCGGAAGAGGACGTCTCGAGCCCGACGTTCACGCTCGTCCAGGAATACCGCGGCCGGATGCCGTTCCTCCACGCCGATCTGTATCGCATCTCGGAGGCGGAGACCGACGACCTCGGGCTGGACGAACTCGGCCGCGACGGCGTGGTCGCGATCGAGTGGGCCGAGAAACTCGCGCGCAGGCCCGCCGGCGCCGTGGACGTGCGCATCGAGGATCTCGGCGGCGACCGCCGCCGGATCACCATCCAGCGTCGCTGAATGGCGTCCCGAGTCCCGAATCCCGAGCCCCGAGTCCCGACGTCCCTACTCCGACCGGTAGTTCGGCGCTTCCTTCGTGATCACGACGTCGTGCACGTGGCCTTCGCGCACGCCGGCAGGCGTCACGCGAATCAGGCGCGCCCCTGCGTGCAGCTCGCGCAATCGTGCTGCAGCCGACGTAGCCCATCCCGGCGCGCAGGCCGCCAACGAGCTGGTGAATCACGCCCGCCACCGTGCCGCGGTAGGGCACGCGGCCCTCGATGCCTTCGGGGACGAGCTTCTCCTGCCCGGTGCCCGGCGCGTCGAGATCGAAGTCGTCCTGGAAGTACCGGTCCCTCGCGCCGCGCCGCATGGCGCCGATCGAGCCCATGCCGCGGTATTCCTTGAAGCTCCGCCCCTGATACAGCACCACCTCGCCCGGGCTCTCGTCGGTGCCGGCGAACAGGCTGCCGATCATCACGCAGTCGCCGCCGACCGCCATCGCCTTGGTGATGTCGCCGGAATACCGGACTGCCGCCGTCGGCGATGATCGGGACGTCGGCGGCGTGAGCGGCCTTCGCGCAGTCGAGGATGGCGCTGATCATCGGCACGCCGATCCCGGCGACGACGCGCGTCGTGCAGATGGACCCGGCGCCGATGCCGACCTTCACCGCGTCGACGCCGAGGCGGATGAGATCGGTGGTGGCCTGTCCCGTCGCCACGTTGCCGGCGACCAGGTCCACGTCCGGGAACGCCGCCGCAGCTCGGCGACGGTGTCCATCACCTTCTGCGCGTGCCCGTGCGCCGTGTCGACGACGAGCACGTCCACGTGCGCGGCGACGAGCGCCGCCGCGCGATCCATCGTCTCCTTGCCGACGCCGACGGCCGCGCCGACGCGCAGGCGCCCCAGCGCGTCCTTGCTCGCGTTGGGGTACTTGATCACCTTCTGGATGTCCTTGACGGTGATGAGCCCCTTCAGCATGAACTGCCGGTCGACGACCAGCAGCTTCTCGACCTTGTGCTTGTGCAGGATCTCCCGCGCCTCGTCGAGCGTGGTGCCGACCGGCACGGTGATGAGGTTCTCCTTGGTCATCACGGCCGAGATCGGCCGGTCGACGTTCGTCTCGAAGCGCAGGTCGCGGTTCGTCAGGATGCCGACCAGGCGCCCCTCCTTCGACCCGTCTTCGGTGATCGGCACGCCGGAGATCCGGTACCGGTTCATCAGCGCGAGGGCCTCGTGGATCCGGTGGGTGGGGGAGAGGGTGATCGGGTTGACGATCATGCCGCTCTCGGAGCGCTTCACGCGATCGACCTCGGAGGCCTGCTCCTCGATCGTGAGGTTCTTGTGGATGATGCCGAGGCCGCCGTGCTGGGCCATGGCGATGGCCAGCCGCGACTCGGTGACGGTGTCCATGGCGGCGCTGACGATCGGCACGTTGACACGGATGTTCCGCGTCACCCGGGTCGCGACGTCCACCTGGGTGGGGAGCACCTGCGAGTGCCAGGGCACCAGCAGCACGTCGTCGAAGGTCAGCGCCGTCGGCGGCTCGCCGCCGGCCCGGAGCTGGTCCGGTGTCACCGCGTGCACATCCATGCGTCGTCCCTCAGGCTTGGGCCCCGTGGCACTTCTTGTACTTCTTCCCGCTCCCGCACGGGCAGGGATCGTTGCGGCCGACTTTCGGCTCGTCGCGGCGGACCGTCTTCACCGGCGCGTCGTCGCCGCCCGTGCGGGGCGGCTGGGGCGCGCCGCCCCGTCCGGCCGCCGCGTCCTGGCCGGACCCGAAGAACCCGGCGCCGCCCCCGCCGCCGGGCGCCGAGAAGGTCATCGGCGCGGCACGCCGCGGCGCGGCCCTGCGCACGGGCGCGCCGCCTTCGTCGGCCGTGACGCGCAGCCCGGAACAGGAAGCGCACCGTCTCCTCGTCGATGCGCGCCTTCATGTCCTGGAAGAGCGCGAAGCTCTCCTTCTTGTACTCGACCAGCGGATCGTGCTGGCCGTACCCCCGGAGGCCGATGCCCTCCTTCAGGTGGTCGAGGCTGTAGAGGTGGTCCTTCCACTGCGTGTCGACCACCTGCAGCATGATGTCGCGCTCGAAGTGCTGCAGGACGTCGCGTCCGACCACCGCTTCCTTCTCGCTCGTACTGGCCGCGCGCGAGGTCCCAGAGCGGCGTCGCGGATCTGGCCGGCGGTCTTGCCGCCGAAGTCGAGCCCGGCCATCTCGTCCGGCTCGAAGCCGAAGCTCTTCGCCGCCTCCAGCCGCAAGCGCGTCGAGGTCCCACTCGCCCGGCTCCTGGTCCTCGGGGCAGTAGGTGTCGATCAGGCCGTCGAGCAGGTCTTCGCCGATGCCGAACAGGTAGCCGCGCGTGTCGGCGACCTCGGTCTTCGTCGATCCGCACCCGGCCCTCGAGCAGTTCGCGGCGCAGCGTGTAGATGCTCTCGCGCTGCTTGTTCATCACGTCGTCGTACTCGAGGAGGTGCTTGCGGATCGAGAAGTTCTGGCCTTCCACCTGCTTCTGGGCGCGCTCGATGGCGCGGGTGACCATGCCGTGCTCGATGGGCACGCCCTCTTCCATCCCGAGGCGCTCCATCAGGCCCGAGATGCGGTCGGACCCGAAGATCCGCATCAGGTCGTCCTCGAGCGACAGGTAGAAGCGCGACGAGCCCGGGTCGCCCTGGCGGCCGGCGCGGCCGCGCAGCTGGTTGTCGATGCGGCGCGCCTCGTGGCGCTCGGTGCCGATGATGTGCAGCCCGCCGAGCGCCACGACGTGCTCGTGCTCGGCGTCGCACTGCGCCTTGAAGTGCTGCGCCAGCCGGTCCCAGTCGGGCCGGCGGACGCGGTAGAACGCGTCGAGGTGATGGAAGTAGACGAACTCGTCGTCGTCGATGAACTTCTCTTCGCCCTTCGGCAGACGCTCGGCCAGGTCGTCGGCCAGGCACTTCTGCCGCGCCATGAACTCGGCGTTGCCGCCGAGCAGGATGTCCGTGCCGCGGCCGGCCATGTTGGTGGCGATCGTCGACCGCGCCCAGGCGGCCGGCCTGCGCCACGATCTCGGCTTCCTGCGCGTGGAACTTGGCGTTCAGCACGACGTGCTTGACGCCGGTCCGGCGCAGCATGCCCGCGAGCTTCTCGGACTTCTCGATCGACACGGTGCCCACCAGCGTCGGGCGCCCGTGCTCCTGCTGGGCCGTGATGTCGGCGACAATCGCGTCGTACTTCTCCGGGGCCGTCCGGTAGATCGAGTCCGGCAGCTCCTCGCGGCGGAGCGAGCCGGTTCGGCGGCACGACCACCACGTCGAGGTTGTAGATCTTCGCGAATTCCTCGGCCTCGGTCTCGGCCGTGCCGGTCATGCCGGAGAGCTTCTTGTACTTGCGGAAGTAGTTCTGGAAGGTGATGGTGGCGAGCGTCTGGTTCTCGCGCTCGATCTTCACCTTCTCCTTGGCCTCGACGGCCTGGTGCAGCCCGTCGCTCCACCGGCGCCCCGGCATCAGGCGGCCCGTGAACTCGTCGACGATGACGACCTCGCCGTCCTTGATCATGTAGTCCACGTCCAGGCGGAACAGCGTGTGGGCGCGCAGGGCCTGGTTGACGTGGTGGAGCAGCGGCATGTTCGCCGGGTCGTAGAGGCCGCCCGCCTGCATGCGGTGGGCCAGCAGCTTCTCGGCCTTCGCCATGCCGCTCTCGGTGAGCGTCACCGTCTTGTGCTTCTCGTCGACGAGGTAGTCGCCGGTCAGCTCGAGCCGCTCGCGGTCTTCGGCCTTCGTGTCCCCGCGGGTCACGGCGCCGGGCGCCAGGCGCGGGATGATGCGGTCCACCTCGTAGTAGAGATCCGTGGACTCGTCGGCAGGGCCCGAGATGATGAGCGGCGTCCGGGCCTCGTCGATGAGGATGCTGTCGACCTCGTCGACGATCGCGAAGTTGTGGCCCCGCTGGACGTAGCGGGCCAGCTCGAACTTCATGTTGTCGCGCAGGTAGTCGAACCCGAACTCGTTGTTGGTGCCGTAGGTGATGTCGCAGGCGTACGCGCGCTGGCGTTCCTCGTCGTTCAGCTCGTGCTGGATCACGCCGACGGTCAGGCCCAGGAACCGGTAGATCCGGCCCATCCACTCCGAGTCGCGCCGCGCCAGGTAGTCGTTCACCGTGACCACGTGCACGCCTTTGCCTGAGAGCGCGTTCAGGTAGGCGGCAGCGTCGCCACCAGCGTCTTGCCTTCGCCGGTCTTCATCTCGGCGATCTGGCCGTGGTGCAGCACCATGCCGCCGATCAGCTGCACGTCGAAGTGGCGCATGTTCAGCGTGCGCCGGCCGGCCTCCCGGACGACGGCGAACGCGTCGACCAGCACGTCGTCGAGCGTGGCGCCCGCGGCCACCTTCTCGCGGAGCAGCGCCGTCTGCGCCCGCAGGTCGGCATCGCTGAGCGCGCGCACGCCAGCCTCTCTGGCGTTGATCTCCGCCACCAGGGGCGTCAACTTCTTGAGCGTACGTGCGTTCTGCGTCCCGAAGACTTTAGCGAGGAGGGTGTTCAGCATGTGAGGGTCAACGACACCGGGGGTATCCGACGATTCTAGGGGAGGGGTATCCGGTCCGTCAAGGAACCGGCGCGCGCGGGCCCGACGCCGGACTACCGCGCGGGGCCGAGCAGGTTCATCGGGTTGATGAGCTGCCCGTTCGCGAGGATTTCGTAGTGGAGGTGCGCGCCCGTGGTCCGCCCCGTGGCGCCCACGTAGCCGACGACGTCGCCGCGCTTGACCGCGGCACCCTGCTTCACGGCGAAGCCCTGGAGGTGGCCGTACTTCGTCTTGACGCCGAACCCGTGGTCAATGACCAGCAGGTTGCCGTAATTGCCGTTGCACCCGGCGCTCTCGACCGTGCCGTCTGCGGTGGCCACGAACCGGCGTGCCCTTGTCGGCCGAGATGTCGATGGCACGGGTGATAGCCCCGGGCTCCGGAGAACGGATCGGGCGGTACCCGAAGGTGGACGACAGCCAGCCAATCGTCGGCCAGATGGAGGGCGTCGCCGCCGCCAGCGCGTGCCGCCGCTCGACGTCGGTCCGCACGCCGCGCAGGCCCAGTTCGAGCCGCCCCAACGCGTCGCGCAGCAGGCCGAAGCTGTCCTCGGGCGAGGCCAGCGCGGCGGCTGCCGCCACGATTTCGCGCCTCGACGGCGCCTGCCCGCCGCCCATGGCGCGGTCCTTGACGACGGCCGGCAGCTTCTGCATGGCGCGGGCCGAGGCCGGATCCAGGTTCGCCCGCGCGGCCAAGTTCGTCGATGACGCCCTGGAGCGACACGACCTGGGTCACCAGTTCGCCGGTCGCGTCCTTGTAGCTGGCGTTCTCCATGCCGAGCGTGGTCGCCGCCGACCGGAGAGACGCGATTTCGGCCACCGTCGCCCAGCGGATGCCAAGGCCGACCAGCACCGGAACCGAGAAGAGGAACGCCAGCGTCGCGAGCGACCAGCCGAGGTGGATGGTGGCGCGCCGGCCGACACCCGTGGTGCGGTCGACGAAAACGACGGTGAAACGCCGGGACCAGATGCTTGGCATTCAGTTGGGAACCGCTGGGTGCCAGGCGACGACCGCATCGCGGGACGCGAGCACACGTCCAGCCTTCGTCGCGAGCGCCGGATACGTGAATTTAGCACAGCGGCAGGCCCGTCGGAAGCGCAAAATTGATACAGGCGAACACGAGGCGAATCCCTCACGCGATCCGGTACTGCAGCGCCTCGGCGACATCGTCGGCGACGACCGACGGTCGGCCCGCGAGGTCGGCGATCGAGCGGGCCACGCGCAGAATCCGGTCGTGCGCCCGGCCGCTCAGCGCGAGGCGTTCGACGGCCGAGTGCAGCAGCGCCCGCCCGGCGTCGTCGGGCCGCGCGAACCGGCGCAGCATCCGGCCCGAGAGCCGCGCGTTCAGGGCGGCGCCGCCCTCGGCCCCCCGTGCGGCCTGTCTCGCGCGCGCGAGCATCACGCGCTCCCGGATCCGGCGAGGACGATTCCTGCTGGCGTTCGTCGCCCAGCACGTCCGGCGGCAGCCAGGGCACCTCGACGCGGATGTCGATGCGGTCCAGCAGCGGGCCCGAAATGCGGGCGGCGTAGCGATCGCGCTGCGGCGGCGCGCAGCGGCAGGCCCGCAGCGGGTGGCCGAAGTACCCGCACGGGCAGGGGTTCATCGCCCCCACCAGCGTGACGCACGCGGGGAACTCGACCGACGCCGCCGCGCGGGCGATGCGGACCCGGCCCTCCTCGAGCGGCTGACGAAGCACCTCGAGGGCGCGGCGCTCGAACTCCGGCATCTCGTCCAGGAAGAGCACGCCGGCGTGCGCGAGGCTCAGCTCGCCCGGCCTCGGGTGCGTGCCGCCGCCGACAAGCGCCACGTCCGAAATGGTGTGGTGCGGCGCCCGGAACGGCCGCGCCCGGATGAGCCCCGCCCCGCCCGGAAGCAGGCCGGCCACCGAGTGGATGGACGTGACCTCGAGCGCTTCGGAGACGGAGAGCGGCGGCAGGATGCCCGCCAGGCTCCTCGCCATCATCGTCTTGCCGGACCCGGGTGGCCCGGTCAGCAGGACGTGATGGCCGCCGGCCGCCGCGACTTCGAGCGCCCGGCGGGCCATCACCTGCCCGCGAATGTCCGCGAAGTCGCCCCACGACTGGTCGTCTTCCGCAGCCGCGTCGCCTGCACGGCCCTGGTAGCGCCGTTCCTCGCGTCGGTCGCCGAGCGCCGCGGCCGCCTCGTCGAGCGTGTCGGCCGGCCAGACGCTCAACCCCTCGACAACCGCCGCCTCGGCGGCGTTCGCCGCAGGAACGAGCGCGGCCCCGATGCCGGCCCGGGACGCGGCCATCGCGACGGGCAGCACGCCGCCGGTGGGCCGCACCGCCCCGTCGAGCGAGAGCGCCCCCACGACGACGATATCCGCGTAGGAACGGGAGGGCAGCGCGCCGGTGGCGGCGAGGATGCCGAGCGCGATGGGGAGGTCGTACGACGCGCCCTCCTTGCGCACGTCCGGAGGCGCGAGGTTGATGGTGATGTGCTGCCACGGAAACTCGAAATCCGAGTTCCGGATCGCCGTCCGGACCCGGTCGCGGCTCTCGCGCACGCTGGCGTCCGGCAGCCCGACGACCGTGAAGGACGGCAGCCCAGGCGACACGTCCACCTCGACGTGCACGATGCGGCCGTCGATGCCGGCGAGCGCGGCGCTGAGCAGCGTGGCGAGCACGCCCGGCACGGTTGCAAGGCCGGGTCCAGCGGCAGGATCGCGCTCTTTGCGGGGAATTCCGTGGGCGCGCGCGATTCGAGATCGCAGTTTCCGCAACGGCAGGAGAGGGGCGGCGCGGCAGAAATTGCCACGCCTCTCTGGTGCGGCTACTCGCCCGTCGTCGCGCGGGTCGTATAGACCGTGAGCCGGTCTCCCGGCATGAGGCGATCGCTCTTCAGGCGGTTCCACGAACGCAGGGAGGCCACCGTGGTGTGGAACGAGCGGGCGATCGAGGACAGCGTGTCGCCGCGCTTCACGCGATACGTGACCCGGTTCAGTTCTCCCTCGGGTCTGGCTGCCGCCGCCGGCTTCGAGTCGGGCGGCGCGGGCGCGGCTTTCGCGACGACCGGTTCCGGGCGGTCGGCGCTGGCCGCGAGCAGGGTCGTCGGCGCCCTCGGAATCACCAGGCGCTGGCCCGGCTTCAGGCGGGCCTTGGCGCCCAGGTAGTTCGCCTCCGCCAGATCGGCCCGGCGCACCTTCAGCTTGTTCGCCACCGTCTGGAGCGTCTCGCCTCGGCGCACGGTGTGCCACTGGAGCGAGGTGAACTCCTCGGGGGGCAGCTCGGCAAGCCGCTGCCCGACCGACCGGGCCCGTTCCGGCCGGGAGCGTCAGCTGGAACGCCGTGCTTCGGAGCGGCGTCGTCCACCGGCGGAGCTCGGGATTGAGCCGCTGCACTTCGTCAATCGGCACGCCCGCCCACTCGGCCACCTGACGGAGATCGACCGGCCCGGGCAGCGTGACCGTGTCTGTCGCCGGCAGTTCGGCGGGTGTCAGCGCGAAGCCGTAGTGCTCGGGGTTGCGCGCGATGACCATCGAGGCCAGCACCATCGGCACGTACTCGCGGGTCTCGCGCGGCAGGTACTGGCGGCCCTCGGCGAGCGGCCAGAAGTCGGCCGTGCCCTTTCGCTTCACGGCGCGCTGGACGGTCCCCGGCCCGCCGTTGTACGAGGCGAGCGCGAGGTGCCAGTCGCCGTCGAACATGTCGTTGAGGAACTTGAGGTACTTCACCGCCGCCGCCGTCGACTTCTCCGGGCTCGACCGTTCGTCGATATACCAGTCGTACTTCAGGCCCTGCTCGACGGCCGTCGGGCGCATCAACTGCCAGAACCCCTTGGCCTTCGCGCGCGACAGCGCCTCGGACTTGAACGCGCTCTCCACGATGGGCACGTAGGCGAGGTCGAGCGGCAGGCCTTCCGCGCGAAGCCGCGCCTTGATCATCGGGAGGTACGGCGCGCCCCGATCGAGCGCGGTCTGGAACCAGTCGCGGAGGCGGCCCTGGAACAGGTCCACGTACGCCAGCACCTTCGGGTGAGCTGGAATCGGCACATCGTGCGCCGTGGATTTCAGGTCGCTCTCGACCGACTCCCGCAGCGACAACGGGGGAGCGGGGAAGTCGAACGTGGCCAGATCCAGCAACTCGTCGATCGATGCCGGGACGCTGGGACGCTCGGAGAAGCCGTCGCCTTCGGCGAGGGCGCGGATTTCGTAGGCGCTGATCCGGTCGACGAGCCGATTGAAGTGGTCCCGGAGGCGGGCGGTCGAGCGGGCGCCTTCCGGCAGTTCGAGCAGGCTGTCGATCGCCTGGTCGAAGAACGACTTCGCCTGCGCCAGATGGCCCAGGCGCACCTCCTGCTGGCCTTTCTCGAACAGGGCCTGCGAGCGTGCGATGGCGTCGCCGACGGCGTCGGCCTGCGCGACCGGAGCGGTCGGCGGCGGGGGAGGCAGTGCGCGGGCCGGCGCGGGCACCGTGGCAGGGCGTTCGATCACGCCCGATGAACCACAGCCAACGGCCAGCACGGCCGCGATGGCGGCGACGGCGCGGAGCGGTCCAGTCTGTCGACGCATCAGCGCCCAGACGTTAGCACGCCTGCTTCCGGGAGGTCAATCGAGAGCCCGCTTAACTCGTGCTGCTGCAACAATAGCAGTCGGCGCGCCTCCGACGGGGCGTTGTCAATCGGTGCGGGTGGGGCTATCATGATGGGCTCAGGCTCGCGCACCGGCAGTCCGCGATTGAGGGCAGGTACCCGATGAACTTCCGATTGCTTCTGGTGGCGGCGTTGACGGTCGTGGCGGCGGCGTGCGGCGGGGCGTCCGATACGGCCGCCCCGATGGCGACGCCCGCCGTGTCGGTCAACCACACGCGTGTTCCCCTGGGGAGCCCGATCGAGGTGAGCTACACCTTCCAGGTCGCGGCCTCGGCCCGGTTCGACAAGGACTACCGGGTGATGGTCCATTTCCTCGACGCCGACGACGAGTTGATGTGGACCGACGACCACATGCCGCCACGGCCCACGAGCACCTGGAAACCCGGCGAGACCATCACGTACACGAGGACCGTGTTCGTGCCCCTCTACCCGTACATCGGCGAGGCGGCCATCGCCATCGGCCTCTACGCGCCCGGCACCGACGATCGGGCTCCGCTGGCCGGCGAGGCGATCGGCCAGCGCGCCTACCGCGCGGCCCGCATCCGCCTGCAGCCGCAGACCGACAACGTGTTCCTCGCGTTCCTCGACGGCTGGCACGGCCCGGAAACCGCCGCCGACAACCAGTCGGTCGAGTGGCAGTGGACGCGGAAGGAAGGCGTGCTGCGCTTCCGCAACCCGAAGCGCAACGCCGTGTTCTACCTCCACTACGACGGCCAGCCGTCGATGTTCGACACGCCGCAGACGGTCACCGTCTCGCTCGGCGCCGAGGTCATCGACACGTTCCAGGTGTCAACCGCCGACGCCGCGATCCGGAAAGTCGCGATCAAGGCCGCGCAGTTCGGGCCGGACGAGGTGGTGATGATCAGGATCGCGGTCGACAAGACCTTCGTGCCGGCCCTGGCCAGCCCTGGCAGCAGGGATTCCCGCGAACTCGGCATCCGGGTCTTTCACGCGTTCGTCGAGCCGCAGTAGTCGCCGGCGACCGCCCGCGTCGGCGCCGTCCCGTCCGCCGCCGCCCGGCGTCAGTCTAAACGGATGCCCGCGGCGCCAGCGAGGCGCGCGGGGCCTGCGGCGCGTCGAGGCGTCTGCTATAATCCCGGCAGCGCATGGTCGGCTAATTGCCTGAACCCCAGTGGCTTGCGATGGAATATCGCTGCAGGCTCGGCACGTCGGCGGGTGAGATCCTGGAGGAGCTGCACGTCTCCGACAGCGAGGCCCGCCTCCGCCACGAACTCGAGCAGAAGGGCTACTGCGTGCTCGGGGTCCGCCCGCGCGGGCTGCTGGGCGGCCTGTCCCTGCCCGGCCGCGTGCGCCGCCGCAGGATCCCCATGCGCGAGTTCCTGGTGTTCAACCAGGAACTGGCGACGCTGCTCAAGGCCGGCATGCCGCTGGTCCAGTCGCTCGACATCCTTCGCAGCCGCGTGGAGCATGCGACGTTTCGCCCCGTGCTCGACGAGGTGTACGAAAAGGTCCGGGCCGGGGCGGCCCTGTCCGACGCCTTCAACGCGCACGGCGACCTGTTCCCGCCCGCCTACGGCGCGTCGTTGCTCGCCGGGGAGAAGAGCGGCAGCCTCGACGGCGTGCTGCGGCGTTATGTCGCGTACATGAAGGTCATCGGCGGCGTGAAGCGGCGCACGGTGGCCGCCCTCATCTACCCGGCCGTCCTCGTCGCCGTCGCCCTCGTCGTCGTCGGGATCATCGTGCTCAAGGTCATCCCCGAGTTCGCCGCGTTCTACGACAGCTTCGGCGCCGAGCTGCCCGCGGTCACCCGCGTCATGGTCGCGGGCGCGACCTTCATCCGCAGCCACATCCTGCTGCTGAGCGGGGCGGCCATCCTGTGCGGCGCCGCCGCGTGGAGCTGGATCCGCCGGGCCGGGCAGCGCGCCGTCGTGGACCGTTCCATCCTGCGCGTGCCGTGGGCCGGCTCGACCATCCGCCGGTTCGCCACGTCGCAGCTGGCCCGCACGCTCTCGACGCTGCTCGGCGGCGGCCTGCCGCTCGTGAGCGCCATCGACATCGCCTCGCGCTCGATGGGCAACCGGTTCCTCTCGGCCGAAATGCGCGAGGTGGGGCAGCGCGTGCGGGAGGGCGAGTCGTTCGCGACGGCGGTGGCCGCGCGCGGGCAGTTCCCGGATGTCTTCGTCAAGATGGCCGAGGTCGGCGAGTCCACCGGCGCGCTGCAGGAGATGATGGTCAGCCTCGCCGATTTCTACGACGAGGAGATCGAGATCGGACCTCGGCCGCTTCGTGTCGCTGGTCGAGCCCGTGCTGCTCATCATCATGGGCCTCGTCATCGCCAGCCTGCTGCTGGCGCTCTACATGCCGCTCTTCCAGCTCACCTCGGTCGTCGGCGCGCGGTACTAGGCGCGGGAGCACAGTGATCGTGGAGGTTCGCCATCCAACCCAGGCCGCCGGCCAGCCCGCCGAGGCGTACCTCGAGCGGGGAGCCGAGGCCCCCGTCGACGTCGCCGCCGAACAGGCCGAGGCCCGCCACCTCGCCGGGCGGTACGGCCTCGAGTACGCCGACCTGGATCATTTCCGGATCGACAACGAGCTGTTCCGGTCGATCCCGGCCGACCTGATGCTGCGGTACGGGTTCGTGCCGTACCGCCGCGACGGCCGCGCCTTCGTGATCGTCGTCTCGGACCCGAGCGACCTCCCGATGATCGACGAGCTGGAGGTCCTGCTGGCCACGCCGCTCCGGGTGATGGTCGGCCCGCGTTCCTCGATCGAGGCGATCCTCAAGAAGAGCGAGAGCTCGCAGCGCGTGCTGGAGGAGGCCACCGAGGGCTTCCAGATCCAGCTGCTCAAAGACGACGAGGCGGCGACGAGAACCTCACCGTCGAGCGGCTGACGAGCGACATCAGCCCGATGATCCGGCTGGTGGACTCGACCATCTTCACGGCCATCCAGCGCCGCGCGTCCGACATCCACATCGAGACGCAGGACGACGCGGTGGTCGTGAAGTACCGGATCGACGGCGTCCTGCAGGCCGCGATGCGGCCCATCGCGAAGCAGCACCACAGCGCCATCATCTCGCGCATCAAGGTGATGGCCGAGCTGGACATCGCCGAGAAGCGCGTGCCCCAGGACGGCCGCTTCAAGCTGCGGGTGCCGGGCAAGACGATCGACTTCCGCGTGTCGATCATGCCGAGCGTGCACGGCGAGGACGCCGTCATCCGCATCCTCGACAAGGAGTCCATCAGCGAGCAGTTCAGCGAGCTGCGCCTCGACATCCTGGGCTTCCCGGAGGACGAACTGCGGCGCTTCCGCAAGTACATCGCCGAACCCTACGGCATGGTCCTCGTCACGGGCCCCACCGGGAGCGGGAAGACCACCACGCTCTATGCCGCGCTCTCCGAAATCCGGTCGCCCGAAGACAAGATCGTCACGATCGAGGACCCGGTCGAGTACCAGCTGAAGGGCATCACCCAGATCCCGATCAACGAGAAGAAGGGGCTGACGTTCGCCCGCGGCCTGCGCTCGATTCTGCGCCACGACCCCGACAAGATCATGGTGGGCGAGATCCGCGACCCCGAGACGGCGCAGATCGCGATCCAGTCGGCCCTGACCGGCCACCTGGTCTTCACCACCGTCCACGCCAACAACGTGGTGGACGTGCTCGGCCGCTTCCTGAACATGGGCGTCGAGCCCTACCAGTTCGTCTCGGCGCTGAACTGCGTGCTGGCGCAGCGCCTGGTGCGCGTCACCTGCACGCACTGCAGGCGCGCCGTGCCGGCCTCCCGCGCGCTGCTCGAGGAATCGGGCCTCGACCCGGTCGCCATGCAGCGCCAGGTGTTCTACGAGGGCGCCGGGTGCATCGAGTGCGGCGGAACCGGCTACAAGGGCCGGACGGCCATCTGCGAATTGCTGGACCTCTCGGACGCGATCCGGGAGATGATTCTCGCGAGGCGGCCCTCGTCGGAGATCAAGAAGGCCGCGCGCGAAGAGGGCATGCGGTTCCTCCGCGAGTGCGCGGTGGAACGCGTCATGCAAGGCCTCACGACGTTGCGTGAGATCAACAAGGTGACCTTCGTCGAATGAGAATGCCCTCGATCCTCCGCACGCCGCCGCCCCCGGTGGCGATCGAGATCGCCGCCGACCGGGTCACGGCCGTCGCCGTCTCGGGCCGTGGCGCGGGCGTCACGCTCGACGCCTGGGCCGTCGAACCGCTCCCCGAGGGAGCCATCGTGCCCTCGCTCACCGCGTCGAACGTGGCCAGGCCCGACGACGTCATCGCCGCCGTCCGCGCCGCCTTCGAGCGCCTCCGCCAGCGCCCGGCGCGCGTCGCGCTGGCCATCCCCGACGCCGCCGCGAAGGTCTCGCTGGTGCGGTTCAAGGACGTGCCGTCCCGGGCCGCGGACCTGGACGAGCTGGTCAAGTTCCAGATCCGCAAGACCGCCCCGTTCCGGGTCGAGGACTCGCAGGTCTCGTTCGCGCCCGGGGACCGGTCGGCCGAGGGGCAGGAGTTCGTGGTGGTGCAGGCCCGCCGCGACATCGTGGCCGAGTACGAGCGGGTCTGCCACGGGGCCGGCGCGACGGCCGGCGTCGTGGATCTGACCACGTTCGGCCTCGCGCAGTGCGCCCTGAGGACCACCTCGGGGCTGTCTGGCGACTGGCTGCTCGTCCACGGAGCGCCCGACGGGGCCACCATCGCGATCTACCGCGGCCGGCACCCGGTGTTCTTCCGGCGCCGCGGGGCGGACGGCGAGGGCCACCTCGGCGAACTCGTCCACCAGACGGCGATGTACTACCAGGACCGGCTCGGCGGCCAGGGCTTCAGCCGCGTCCTCGCGGGGGGCGCGGCCCCGTCGGCGCTGACCAGCGCCGCCTGGGCCGGGATTCAGGAGCGCCTCGGTGTGCGCGCCGAACTGGTGGCGCCCGGCGGCGGCGCGCCGATCGAGGCCGGGGCTCGCCGACGCCATCCCGCCCGCCTTCGGGCTGGCCGCCTCTTTGTGGGCCGAGGCGTAGGGCCATGCCACCCCCTGATCGCATCAACCTCTCCACCCGGCCGTTCTACAACGAGCGCGTCGTCCACCTGTCGCTCGCCCTCGCGGCGGCGCTGGTCGTCGCGGTGTCGGCCTTCAATCTCTGGCAGGTGTACGGCCTGTCCGGGCGGCAGGCCGAACTGCAGGGCCGCATCGCCCGGGCCGAGGCGACGTCGCGCGACTTCCGGGACCGGGCCGCGGCCATCCGCCGCTCGATCAATCCCCGCGAGCTCGAGGCGACGGTGGCGGCGGCGCGCGAGGCCAACCTCCTCATCGAGCGCCGCGTGTTCTCGTGGACCGAGGTCCTGAACCAGTTCGAGACGACGCTGCCCGCCAGCGTCCGCATCTCGTCGGTGCGGCCGCGGATCGAGCGCGACGGCACGATGGTGGTCGCGGTCGTCATCCTCGCGCGGACGGTCGAAGCCGTCGACGCCTTCATCGAGAACCTCGAGAAGCGCGGCGCGTTCAGCGGCGTGCTCTCGAGAGAGGAGTTCGTCAACGAGGACGGGCTGATCCAGGCCAGCCTCGAGGGCCGGTACCGGCCTGCCGCCGAACCCGCGCCGGCCGCGAAGGAGGCCGCGCGATGACCGGCAGCCTGCGGCGCGTGTTCCTCGAACGCCGGGTGATCATCCTGCCGATCGCCGTCGCGCTGCTCGTGAATGCCGCCATCTTCGGCCTGGTGGTGTACCCGTCGTCGGGCAGGGTGGCGCGCGCCGAGCAGCAGGAACAGGCGGCGCTCCAGGAACTGGCGGCGGCCCAGCGCGAGTTCAACGCGGCGACGAGCACCCAGCGCGACAAGTCCCGGGCCGAACAGGACCTGGAGAAGTTCTACAACGAGATCCTGCCCGCCGACCTCGCCGGCGCGCGCCGGGCCACCTACCTGCACCTGGCTCAGCTGGCCCGCGACGCGGGCCTGCGAGTATCAGCGCCGGCTCGAAGAGTCGCGCGAACCCCGGGCTGGCGACCAGGACGAGGAGACGACGCTGGCGCGTTTCGACATCACGATGGTGCTCGAGGGCGACTACGAAGGCGTGCGGCAGTTCCTGCGCGACGTCGAGGCCTCCGAGGGCTTCATCGTCATCGACAACATCGGCCTCGCTGAAGGGGCCGAGCGGAACTCGAACCTGGTGCTGACGGTCGAATTGTCGACCTACTATCGGGCGGCCACGCGTGGAAGCTAACAGACGCCAGCTCGTGCTGCTCGGGGCGATCCTCGTCCTGCTGGCCAGCGTGCTGTACTGGCAGTCGACGCAGACCGAGGTCACGCCGGAGGAGTTCTCCGCCGCCATGCGGCAGAGCGCCCCCGGTGCGGCCGGCGCCCTGGATGCGACGCCGGCGCCGCCGGCCCGGCCGAGGCCGGCCGCGGGGCCGGCGCAGATTCCCGCCGTCGGGCTGGCCAGCCTCGATCGGGCCCAGCCCGAGCCGGCCGACTCCGGACGCGATCCGTTCCGGTTCGGGTCGGCGCCGGCGGCCGTCGCCGAGAGGCGGGTCGACGGGGCGCGGCTTCGGGGGCGCGGCGCCGGCGCAGCCGGCGGTGCCCGCGCCGCCGCAGGAACCGGCGGGGCCGCCGCCGATCCCGCTGCGGTTCATCGGCATCGCCAGGCAGGGAGAAGGCCGGATGTACGCCGTGCTGCGTGACGAACGCGGAATCTACTACGGCGCGGAAGGCGACGTGGTCGAGGGACGCTATCGGATTCTCCGCGTGTCGACCGACACGGTCGAGCTGTCGTACGTCGACGGGCGCGGGCGGGTGACCATCCCAATGTCCGGGGGACGGCCGTAGGACAGGCATCGTGGCTTCCGTGCGGCGGTCGATCAGACCGCGGCGACGGGCCATGACGCCGCCTCGAGACCGTGAGGGCGAGGGAGCAGAAGATGGTCGTCGGTACACGATCGAGACGGGCACGTGGCGCGGCGGCCCTGTGCGTGCTCCTGCTGGCGGCAGGCGCGTGGGGGTGCACGGCCGGCCGCGCGTTCCAGCAGGGCAACAACGCCGCGATGAAGCTCGACTGGGACCTGGCCGTGACCTACTACGAGCAGGCCGTCAAGTCGGATCCTGACCGGGCCGACTACAAGATGGCCCTCGAACGCGCGCAGCTGGCGGCGGCGCAGGTCCACTTCGAGAAGGCCCGCGACTACGAGAAGCGCGACCAGCTCGACCTGGCGCTCGCGCGAGTACCGCCGCGTGGTCGAGTTCCAGCCCGTCCAGCCAGGAGGCCCGCGCGAGGATCCAGCGGCTCGAGCAGATCATCAGGGATCGCATCGAAGCGTCGAGGCCGATGCCGGCGGCGGAAGCGATGCGGCAGCAGGCCCGGCGGCAGATGGAGGAACCGGCGCTCAACCCGGCGTCGCGCGAACCGGTCGTGCTCAAGTTCCAGAACCGGCAGATGAAGGAGGTCCTGGATTTCCTCGGCGACTCCACCGGCATCAACGTCGCCTACGACAAGGACTTCCAGCCGACCACGCCCATCAGCGTCAATATCGACGGCGTCACGCTCGAAGAGGCGCTGCAGCAGATCCTCACCGTCGAACCGGCGCGTACTACAAGGTCCTGAACCCGCGCAGCATCATCGTCATCGCGGACAGCGCGGCCAAGCGCACCGTGTACGACGAGCAGGCGATCCGGACCTTCTACCTGTCGAGCGCCGACGCCGGCGAGCTCGAGCAGCTGCTCACCAAGGTCGTGACGACGCAGCCAGCCGGGGTCCGCCCGACGTTCGCCGCCAACAAGAACGCCAACTCGATCACGGTCCGCGGCACGGTCCCGATGCTGCAGATGATCGAGCGCGTCATCGCGATGAACGACAAGCCGCGCGCGGAGATCAGCGTCGACGTCGAGATCCTCGAGGTCAACCGCGGCAACGCGAAGCAGTACGGGCTCGACCTGTCGTCCTGATCAAGTCGGGCTTGGCGTTCTCGCCGGAAACCAGGCCCGACAGCGACACGACCTCGAGCGTCGTTCAACCTGAACACGATCTCGGCCGGCGTCAGCACGGCGGACTTCTACGCGTCGGTGCCGTCGGCGATCGTCCGGTTCCTCGAGTCGGACTCCGAGACGAAGGTCATCGCGAAGCCCAACCTCCGCGGCTCCGAGGGCGAGAAGCTCTCGCTCAAGCTCGGCGAGGAGCTGCCCGTGCCGTCGACCACGTTCTACAACCCGTACGGCGGGCCGGGCAGCGTCGCGACGAGCGCCGCTGACGTCGTTCACCTACAAGAACGTCGGCGTGAACCTCGACATCGAGCCGCGCGTCACCTACGACGGCGACATCATCCTGAAGCTCGCGCTCGAGATCAGCGCCAAGGGGCCGCGACCAGAACGTCGCCGGCCAGAATCTCCCGACGTTCTTCTCGCGGAAGGTCGAGACGCGCCTGCGGCTGCGCGACGGCGAGTCGAACCTGCTGGCGGGCCTGCTGCGAGAGAACGAGCGCAAGTCGCTCAAGGGATTCCCGGGCATCTCCCACATTCCGATCCTGAGAGACCTGTTCTCGTCGAACGACAAGGAGATCGTCCAGACCGACATCGTCATGCTGCTCACGCCGCACATCGTGCGGGCGCACGCGCTGACGATGAAGGACTTTGCGCCGATCTTTGTCGGCACGCAGCAGCAACCTCGGACTGGCCGGCCCGCCGCCGCTCATTCAGGCCCCGGGGCAGGGCGCGGCGCAGCCGGCCGCGGCGCCGCGGCGCCGCGGCGCCGCGGCGGCATCCCGCGAGGCCGGCGCCAGCGGGCGCGGCTCCCGCGGCGCCGCCCGCGCAGCCGGCACGCCGGCCGGGCGGCCGCGCCGCCGGCGACGCCGGCCGGCGCTGCCGCGCCGCGGCGCCGCCGGCGCCAGCTCCAGCCGGCGGCCGCGCCGCGGCGCCGCCGGCACGCCGGCCCAGCCGGCTGCGCCGGCGCCGGCCGCCGCGCCGGCCGCGCCGGCGCCGCAGCCGCCGGCCGACGACGCTCCGCATCATCCTGACGCCGCCCGGAGCGCCCCTGATGGTGGCCGCCCAGCCCGCGACGGTGCCCATCTCGGTGTTCGGCGCCTCGCGCGTCAGCACGGTGACGCTGTCGCTGCGCTTCGATCCCGAAGGTCCTGCGCGTCAGGCTGGTGCAGGAGGGGACGTTCCTGGCGTCGGGCGGAGGCACGGTGACGTTCGCGCAGCAGGTCGACGCCGTCGTCCGGCCGCGTCGACATCACGCTCACGCGGGCAGGCGATGCCGCGGGCGTGTCGGGCGATGGCGTGCGTCGCCTCGGTGGTGTTCGACGCGGTCGGGTCCGGCATCTCGCCGCTGGGCCTGGGAGGCGTGGTGACGGCCCCGGGCGGCCTGCCGCTGCCCGTGCAGTTCGGCCAGGCGTCGGTCACGGTCCGGTAGAAGGGGGAGCGCAGGGGCACATGTTCCGCCGGCTCGGCCAGGGGCGAGGGTTCTCGTTCATCGAGCTGCTCGTCGTGACGTCCATCATCCTGGTGCTGGCCGGCGCGGCGATGCCGCTCGCCCGGATCACGATCCAGCGGCAGCGGGAGATCGAGCTGCGGCGGGCGCTCCGGGAGATGCGCACGGCGATCGACAAGTACAAGGACGCCGTGGACCAGGGGCAGATTGGCGGCACCGACAACCAGCTCGGCAGCGAGGGCTACCCGCCGGACCTCGAGACGCTGGTCGAAGGCGTCACGGCCGTCGGCGACGCGTCGGGACGGAAGCTGAAGTTCCTCCGCCGCATTCCGGTGGACCCGATGACGCGGTCGCCGGAATGGGGGCTCCGGTCGTACCAGGACGCGCCCGACGCGCGCAGCTGGGGCGGCAAGAACGTGTTCGACGTGTACTCGCGGAGCGAAGGCACGGCGCTTGACGGGACGAAATACCGTGACTGGGACTGATCGGGCCGGACGGCGCCGCACGCGGCCGGGCGGCTTCACGATGATCGAGCTGCTCGTCGTCGTGTCGCTGGTCATCATCCTGGCCAGCATCGGCATGGCGCAGTACAAGAACGGCGTCGTCCGCGCGCAGGAGGCCGTGCTCAAGGAGAACCTCTTCCGGCTGCGCGACGTCATCGACCAGTACTACGCGGACAAGCAGCAGCACCCGCAGACGCTGGAGGAGCTGGTCACGGACGGATACCTGCGGGCGATCCCGAAGGATCCGTTCACCGGCTCCGCGGAGACGTGGCAGATTGTCGAGGCCGAGCCCGACCCGGCCAACCCGGCGACCGAGCTTGGCATCTTCGACGTCAAGAGCGGGTCGGAAAAGACGGCCCTCGACGGCAGCAAGTACTCGGAGTGGTGATGGGAGCCCTGGCCGTTATGACACGACGACTCACCCGGGGACGCTGGCGGCCGGCCGCCGCGGCGCTGGCCCTGTGCCTGGCGGCAGCCGCCGCGACATCCTGCGACAAGATGCCCCTGGCGGCGCCCACCGATTCGATCATCACGCTGTTCGCCAACAGCACGACGGTCGGCCTCAACGGGTCGATCGACATCACCGCGACGGTCATCGAGTCGGCCGGCACGCCGGTGCAGAACGGTACCGTCGTCAACTTCACGACGACGCTCGGCACGATCGAGCCGAACGAGGCCAGGACCAACAACGGCAAGGCGACGGTGAAGCTCCTCGCCGGCACGCGCTCCGGAACCGCGGAGGTGCGCGCGTTCTCCGGCGGAATCTCGTCGGGCGACCCGCTGAGCGTGATCGTCGGCGCCGCCGCGGCGGGCAAGGTCGAACTGCTGGCCAATCCGTCGGCGCTTCCGGCCGCGGGGGGCGTCGTGCAGTTGACCGCGATCGTGAGCGACGCGTCCGGGAACCGCCTGGCCGGTATCCCCGTGACGCTTCACCACCGACGCCGGCGTGCTCGCGCCGACGTTCGGTCACCACCGACGGCAACGGCGAGGCGCGCGCCGCGCTGACGACGACGGGCAAGGCCCGCGTGACGGCCTCCGTCGTCGGCGGCACGAGCGCGTCGCTCTCGGCCACGCTGGACATCCCGGTGCGTGTCGGCCCGACGGTGACCATCTCCGTGCCGTCCGCCAGCCTCGTGCCCGGCGTGCCGGCGACGTTCAGCGTCTCCGTCACGGCCGGCGGGGCCGCGGTGCGGACCGCCACGATCGATTTCGGAGACGGCGCGCAGCCAGCGCTGTGTCGACGTCGGGGCTGAGCGTCGCCACGCACGTCTACACCTCCAGCGGCACGTACATCGTCACCGCGGAGGCGACCGACACGGCGGGCGAGACCGCGACGGCCACCGCGTCGGTGAGCGTGCAGGCGGTGGTCGTGACCGTGTCGCTGACGCGTGTCCTCGACGACGCTGACCACCAGCGCGCCGACGGAGTTCACGGCGTCGGCGCGACGACGACGCCCGGCCGGCGGCGCGATCGAGCGCTACGAGTGGGACTTCGGTGACGGCTCCACCCGCACGACGTCCGGTCCGTCGACGAGCCACCTGTATGCCGTCGGCGGAGGGCGCCGTACATCGCCACGGTCCGGGCCGTGACGACGACGGGGCCTCGGGCACCGCTCAGCGTCGAGATCGTGGTCCAGTAGAGGCGGCCAGCATGCGGCAGCGTCCCTGACGCGTGCGCAGCGCGGCTACGCGATGGCCGGCGCTCCTGGTGACACTCGCGGTCATGAGCGTCATCCTCGGTATCGCCATGCCCGTCTGGCGGACCGTCGTGCAGCGCGAAAAGGAAGAGGAACTCATCTTCCGCGGCCGGCAGTACGCGCGCGCCATCCAGCTCTACCAGCGGAAGTTCGCCGCCGCCTATCCGGCCAGCGTTGACGTCCTGGTCGAGCAGCGCTTCCTCAGGAAGAAGTACACCGACCCGATGACGAAGAGCGGGGAGTTCGAGGTCGTCTACCAGGGGACGCTTGCCCAGCGGCAGGCGGCGTTGGCGGCCGGCAGGGGAGGCGCCGCCGCGGGCGCGCAGGCAGGGTCAGGCCGCGCCGGCGCCACGGTGCCGCCGGTGACGGCGCCGGGCTCGCCCTTCGGCACGCAGACGACCGGGCCGCAGGGCGGGGTCGTCGGCGTCGCCAGCAAGAGCAAGGAGAAGTCGATCCGGATCCTCGACGGCCGCACGACCTATAACGAATGGCAGTTTGTCTGGACGCCGCCGCCCGCCGCGCGCGGGGGCCAGGCCGGGCGCGGCGGCCGCGGAACGCAGCCCGGATCCGACGCAGCCGGGACCGCAGCGCGGCCGGGGCCCGGGCGGAGCCGGGAGCCCGTTCTCGCGGCCGCCCGGATGATCCTCGGCTGAGCGGCCGCGTTCAGTCCCCGCCGCCCTCCAGCAACGCGTCGTGGAACGCCCGGCGGATGGCCTGCATCGGCTCGTTCGGCCCGGCGACCGGGTGGACCCTGTTGGTCAGCAGGACCGCGTAGACATCCTGCACGGGGTCGATCCAGAGCGACGTGCCCGTGAACCCCGTATGCCCGAACGCCGACGGTGACATCCGGGTCCCGCACGACGACGTGGGCCGCATGAGGTCCCAGCCGAGCGCCCGCGAACTGCCGGGCACCTCCGATGGCGCGAGGAACCTGCGGATCGTGTCGCGTCCGGCCAGGCGGCGCTCGGCCTCGCGATCGCCGCGCAGCGCGCGCATGAGCGTCCGCGCGAAGGCGCCGACGGCGGCCGCGGTGCCGAACACGCCGGCGTGCCCGGCGACGCCGCCCATGGCCCATGCGTTGTCGTCGTCGGCTTCGGCGACGAGCAGCCGCTCGCGGGCGTCGCTGACGCGCGTGGGCGCGGTCACGCCTCTCAGGGCGGCCGGTGGCGCGTAGCGCAGCGGGATGCGCTCCGGCCCGCCGGCCCCCAGGCGCGCCGATCACCTCGTCGAACTGTTCGTCGAGCGCGGCGCGCCCGGCCCGTTCCAGGACGGCGCCGAGCACGATGAACCCCAGGTCGCTGTACACGCTGCGCGTGCGCGGCACGTACTCGAGGGGCACGCCGCACGCGGCGGCGATCACGGCGTCCCTGCCGGCATGCCGCTTCCACAGCGGCGCCCACGCCGGCAGCCCCGCCGCGTGCTCGAGCAGATCCTGGATGGTCACGCTGTCGCGGTCGGCGCCGAGCCAGGCCGGCTCAATCGAGGCCACCGGCGAGTCGAGGTCGAGCCGGCCGGCGTCGACGAGGCGCATGGCCACGGTCGCGGTGGCAATCGGCTTGGTCAGCGAGGCGAGGTCGTAGACGGTGCGTTCGGACACGGGAGGCGAGTCCGAGTCGTAGCTCAGCGAGCCGACGGACTGGCTCCATCGCGCCGCCTCCGCGGAGCCGGCCTCGGCGCAGGCGCCGGGAAACACGCGGGCCGCCACGCCTTGCACGGATGACGGCGAGCGCGCGGCTGCCACGCGCTCACGGCCGTGCCGCCGGCTCGTCGCCGGTCAGGCGGCTCGCCAGCGACGCCAGCCGCGTACGTCACCACCGCCCCGATCAGCACGTACCACTGCCACGAGGCGAGCTGGAGCATCTTGACGGCGAGCATCACCGCCGTGCCGGCCAGGATGCCCACGAATGCCGATCGCTGGCGCACGCGCGGCGCGAAGGTGCCGAGGAGGAACACGCCGAGGATGATCGCCGTTGGTGAACGACGCGATGCCGAGCACCTCGTCGACGGCGCGCGTCGAGAACTGGATCGCGACCAGCGCCACCGAGATCTGCACGACGCCCCAGAACGCCGTCAGCCATCGGGACACCCGCAGGTAATGCTCGTCGCTGGCCTGGCGCATGGGCATGTAGAAGTCCGCCATCGCGGTGGCCGACGACGAGTTCAACGAGGAGGACAGCGTGGACATCGCGGCCGCGAAGACGGCGGCGATGACGAGACCGACGATGCCGGGGGGCAGGTGGGTCACGATGAAATGCGGGAAGATCCGGTCGCTCTGGATGCGGCCGCCCACCGTGAAGGCCGCCATCTCGGCCGTCGCGTGCCCGGTGTAGTACACGTACAGCATCGACCCGATCAGCAGGAACAGCACGAACTGCGCGAAGACGACGACGCCGCTCGAGAGCAGCGCCACGCGGGCCTGCCGCGGCGAACTGGCGCACAGGTAGCGCTGCACCATCAGCTGGTCGGTGCCGTGCGTGGCCGTCGTCAGGAACGCGCCGCCGATGACGCCCGACCAGAACGTGTAGCTCTTCGTGAGGCTCACGGTGAAGTCGAACACCGTGAACTTCCCGGCAGCCTCTCCCGCGCGGACGATCTCCGGCCAGCCGCCCGGGATCCGGTCGACGAGGATCGACCGCGGCCACGCCCGCCCCGACCAGGTAGATCACCAGCTGGATCACGTCCGTCCAGATGACCGCGCTCATGCCGCCGAGGTAGGTGTACACGATCGTGGTGAGCCCCATCACCAGGACCGACGCCACCATGATCGTGACCGCCGGGTCGAGGCCCGGCACCCAGTCGCGGGCGGCGGCGTCCATGCCGGGCATCGCCAGCAGCAGCGCCGCCAGCACGAGGCCCGTCGCGAACAGCCTGACGCCGTCAGCGAGGCTGCGCGTGATCAGGAAGAGCCCCGCGGCCAGCCGCTTCACGCCGCCGCCGAACCGCACGCCGAGAATCTGGTAGACGGTCAGCAGCTCGCCCGCGGAAGTACGCCGGGACGAAGATGATGCTCACCACGATCCGGCCGACCATGTAGCCCATCACGAGCTGCAGGAACGTCCAGTTGCCCGTGAAGGCCACGCCCGGCACGCTGATGAACGTCACCGTGCTCGTCTCGGTCGCGACGATCGAGCCCATGATCGCCCACCAGGGCACGCTGCCGGCCGCCGACGAAATAGTCCTTGACGTCTTTCTGGCTGCGGGAGAACCAGGCGCCGAACGCGACGGTCCCCGCGAGGTAGGCGACGATGATGAGCAGATCGATCAGGTGCATGTGAGAGACATCTCCGGCGCAGCGCGCCTCTGTTGCCGGACGGCTTCCGCGCTCAGTCCCGCGGGGCCTGCGCCGCGCCGAGCAGCTCGCGCAGGCGGGGCTCGATGTCCTCGCCGACCGCCTCGCGCACCAGGCCGTTGGCCCGGCGCAGGCGCGTGAGGGCCTTCGCGTACGGCAGCCCGGTCTTCTGCATCACGATCGCCACCTTCACGTTCCCGTGCGCGCGCTTGAGCAGCTTGCCGGCGGCGTCGTAGTCGAGGCCCGCGGCGATCATCAGGATGCGCCGCGCGCGGTCCTTCAGCTTCTCCGACGTCGGCTGCACGTCCACCATCAGGTTGCCGTAGGTCTTGCCCGTCCGGATCATCGCGCCCGTGGTGAGCATGTTCAGCACCAGCTTCGTGGCGCTGCCGGCCTTCAGCCGCGTCGATCCGGCGATCACCTCGGGCCCGACGCCGAGCGCGATGGTCAGATCCACGAAGGTCTGCAGGTCGGCGGCGGGGTCGCACGTGACGAAGATGATGCGCGCCCCGGCCTTCCGGGCGGCGGCGAGGCCCCCGCGGACGAACGGCGTGATGCCGCTGGCCGACACGCCCACGAAGACGTCGCGCCTCGACGGGCGCATGCGCGCGACCGTGCGGGCGCCTTCGTCGTACCGATCCTCGACGCCCTCGCGCGCCTTGAACACGGCCGCCTGCCCGCCGGCCATGATGCCCTGCACCAGGTCCGGGGCCGTGCCGAACGTGGGCGGCATCTCGGCGGCCTCGAGGACGCCGAGCCGCCCGCTCGTCCCCGCCCCGACGAACACCAGGCGGCCCCCTTTGCGAAGCGCCTGGGTGATAATGTCCACAGCGAGGGCGATGCGTTCCCGCTCGCGGGTCACCGCGGCGATCACCTTGCGGTCCTCGGCCAGCATCACGTCGATGATCTCGGCCGACGCCAGTTTGTCGATGCCGAGGCGTGGCCGGGTTGATCGCTTCGGTCGGCAACTGCTGCCACTTGGACTGGAGAGGCATCGTGGGGCACCCTGGGTTCGCGAAACCGCGACGGCAGATCCTAGCGCCGGGGCCCACCCCTGTCAAACCGCGCGGCGGGGATCGCGAGCCCCCGCCCGGCGATGACGCGACGCGGGTGATCGACGCCGTATCTCGACCACCTGCGCGTCGAGCGGCGGCTGGCCGCCAACACGGTCGAGAGCTACGCCCGCGACCTGGGCCGGCTCGCCGCGTTCGCACGGCAGGCCGGCCAGCCCGATCGGCGCCTTGTCGCGGCAGCAGCTCGAGGCGTTCGTGCGGCAGCTGCTCTCCGAGGGGCTGGCCCCGCGATCGGCGGCCCGTGCCGTGGCGGCGGCGCGGGGGTTCTACCGCTACCTCGTCCGGGAGGGCCGCCTCGAGGCCAGCCCGGCCGAGGATCTCCATGGCGGCCGCCCGTGGCCCGCGCTGCCGCGGTACCTGACGCCCGACGAGGTCGACCGCCTGATCGAGCAGCCCGACACCTCGACCCCGCTGGGCCTCCGCGATCGGACCATGCTCGAGGTGCTGTACGCGACCGGCCTGCGCGTGTCGGAGCTGGTCGCGCTGAAGGCCGCCGACATCAACCTGTCGGGCGGCTACCTGACCGCCACCGGCAAGGGCGGCAAGCAGCGCCTCGTGCCGCTCGGCGATCGCGCGGCCGACGCCATCCGCCGCTACCAGCAGCAGTCGAGGCCGGCGCTCGCCCGCTCCGGTTCGCCGTCGCGGCTGTTCCTGAACGGCAGGGGAGGCTCCGCTGAGCCGCGTCGGGTTCTGGAAGATGCTGAAGGGCCACGTCCGGAAGGCGGGGCTCCGCGCCGACGTGAGCCCTCACGTGCTCCGGCACTCGTTCGCGACGCACCTGCTCGAACGCGGCGCCGACCTCCGGGCCATCCAGATGATGCTGGGGCACGCGGACCTGTCCACGACGCAGATCTACACCCACGTGCTCGAAACGCGCATGCGGGCCATCTACGACCAGTTCCATCCGCGCGAGTGACGGAACGACATGATGCGCTGGCTGTCGCTGCTCCTGCTCGTCCTGCTCGCCTGGTTCGCGTGGGCCCTCGCCACGCTGCCGCCGCGATCCGCCGCGCTCCGCGTGCCGGCGCCGGCGCCCGGCGACCCGCCCGTCGTGCGCGGCGCCTATCACGTCCATTCGCAGGTCTCCGACGGCACCGGCACGATGGAGGAGATCGCCGCCGCCGCCGCCCGCGCGGGCCTGCGGTTCGTGATCCTGACCGACCACGGGGACGCGTTCGGCCGCCGCGCGCCGCCGCGCTACATCGGCGGGGTGCTCTGCATCGAGGCGGTGGAGATCAGCACCGTCCGGCGGCCACTACGCCGCCCTCGGCCTGCGCGCCGCCGCCGTACCCGCTCGGAGGCGAGGCTCGCGACGTGGTCGAGGACGTCGCGAGGCTGGGCGGGTTCGGCATCGCCGCGCACCCGGATTCCGCCGAAACGGGAGCTGCGCTGGGACGAGTGGGACGCGCCGATTCGACGCGCATGGAGTGGTTCAACGCCGACTCGCAGTGGCGCGACGAGACGGCGGTGGCGCCTGCTGCCCACGATCCTGCAGTACCCGCTGAGGCCGCCCGAGGCGGTCGCCTCGCTCTTCGATCGACCGGCCGGCCTGCTGCGCCGCTGGGACGAGCTCGGCGCGCGCCGGCGCGTGGTCGGCCTCGCCGCCGCCGACGCGCACGCGCGCATGGGCCTCGGCGGCAAGACCGACCCCTACGACGAGCTGGTCTACGTGAAGGCTGCCGTCGTACGAGGCGATCTTCAGGGCCTTCGCCCTGCGCGTCGAGCTGCGCAGAGCCCTTCTCCGGCGATCCCGAACGCGACGCCGGCGCCGTGATCGCGTCAATCAGAGACGGCCGCGTCTACACGGCGTTCGACAGCGTCGCCGGCCCGGCGTCGCTCGCGTTCTCGGCCGAGTCGGGCGGGGCCGTGGCGCGCCAGGGCGAGGCGCTCGCCATCGGGGGGCCGGTGCGGCTGCGCGCCGTCACGAACGGTCCGCCGCGGACCTCGCTGGTGCTGCTGCGCGACGGCGAGGTGGTCGGCCGGTCCGACGGGGCCGGCGCTCGAGTGGACGGGCGACCGGCCGGGCGCCTACCGGGTCGAGGCGTTCGTGCCGGGCGGGCCCGGCGATCCGCCGCTGCCGTGGATCGTGTCCAACCCCGTCTACGTCGGCCAGCGCGAACCGGCCGCCGCCCCTGCCGCGCCGCCGGCGGAGGCCCTCCTCGTGTGGCCGGCGGGCGAGTGGCGCGTCGAGAAGGACGAGCGCTCCGTCCGGAAGGGCCGAGACGTCGGCCTCGGGCGGCCTCATCCGCCACACGCTGCACTACGAGCTCGGCCGGGGCGGCATCAGCCCCTTCGTGGCGCTGGTGACCGACGACGTCGGCGCGATGCGCGACGCGTCGAGGCTGGCCTTCCGCGCGGCAGCCGACAGGCCCATGCGACTGTCGGTCCAGGTGCGCCTGGTGGACGGCACCGTCGAGCGGCGCTGGCAGCGCTCGGTCTATCTCTCCCCGGACCCGCGCGAGATCATCGTCACCTTCGCTGACATGCGGGTCGCGGGCACGGGCGAACGCGACGCCTTCGCGCCCGCGCGCATCGACTCGCTGCTGTTCGTGGTCGACTCGGTGAACGCGAAGCCCGGCGACAGGGGAGTGGTGTGGCTCGAACGCCTCCGCACGGAGCGCTGACGCCCGGCGCGGTCAGGTCCGGACGATGAGCAGGAGATAGGCCGCCGTCGCCGCGAAGATGATGTTCGGCGCCCACGCCGCCAGCAGCGGGTGAATCACGCCGCTCGCGCCAATCGCGCCGAACACGCTCATCGTGACCCAGTACACGAGCGCCAGCGCGATGCCGAGGCCGATCCCGTACATCGCGCCGCGCCGCCCCGTGGTCACCGCGAAGGGCAGCGCGATGAGCGTCATGATGATCGTGACCCACGGGAACGACACCTTGCGGTAGCAGCGCCACCTCGTGCTCGGTGACGTCGATGCCGCTGGCCCGCAGCTCGACGATGTAGCGCTTGAGCTCGGCGTAGGTCATGCGCTCGGCGGGCGTCTGCTCCGTCATGAAGTACTGCGGGGGCTCGAGCAGCAGCTCCGCGCGATCGAGGGGCCGGTAGGCGCGCTGCTCGACCTGGCGGTCGAACTCCCGCACCCAGCCGTCGCGCGCCTGCCACGCGACCGCCTGCTCGAACCCGGTCGCCTGCCCGGCGAACGCCACCGTCCCGTAGATACGCGCGGCTCTGCAGCCGCCCGGCCCTCGGCGCGAAGCGGAACACCGAGAACCCGCTCAGCTCGGTGCGCTTCGGGTCGAAGAACACGTAGTTGTAGATCTCGCCCTTGCGCCCGAGAATCCACCGCCGGTCGAGGACGTCGAGGGTCCGGGGCGAGCCGCCGCGGATGACGTGCCTCAGCTCCTCGGCGCGCCGGTTCGAGTCGGCCAGCACGTGCTCCTCGAAGAGGAACAGCACGCCGCCCGCCAGGACCGCGAACACGAGCAGCGGCGCCGCGGCGCGGTAGAGCGAGATGCCGCAGGCCCGCATCACGATGAGTTCGCTCGTGCGCGTCAGGATGCCCACCGTCACGAGGCCGCCGATCAGCACCGACAGCGGGATGCACCAGTACATGAACTGCGGCGTCTGGAACCAGAGATAGCGGCCGATCATGCCGGCGCTCGCCGTGCCCTTGAAGAGCTTGTCCGACAGGTCGATGAAGCTCGAGATCTGGAAGATGCCGACCAGGGCCACGAACGTGAGGCCGAACACCCGGAGGTACATCCTGCCGATGTAGCCGTCGAGCACGTTGGCCCGGAACTGCCACGACCGCGACCACCGGTTTCCGGTGGCGGCGGCACGCCGGAGCACGCTCCGGCTTCCCGCCAGCCGCGTCGAGCCGAGCCTCGGCCACGCGCGCACGAGGCTCGCCGCGGCCGTGCCGGCCCAGGCCCGCCAGCGGCCGCCGCGGGCGCCGCGCCGCGCCAGCAGGGCGAGTCCCAGGCCGCCGAGGAGGATGTTCGGAATCCACGTGGCGAGCCACGGCGGCACCCACCCGCCCTTGGCCGCCGACTGGGCGTTCATCAGGAAGAAGTAATAGACGTAGATGACGCCGATGCCCTTGACGAAGCTCGCGAACTTGGCGTCCCGCCGGTTCGTGAGGCCGAAGACCGCCCCGAGCACCGCGAACACCAGGCAGGCCGCCGGGATCGAGAACTTCTTCTGGATCTCCATGACGGCGTTGTGCGTGGAGATGCCCTGGCGCTCGAGTGTGGCGATGTGCGCCCGGAGTTCGGCGATCGACATCTCGCGGTCGCCCTTGGCGGGGCCGCTGCGCGGGAACACCGTCTCGGGGTCCAGGCTCAGCACGAGCTGCCGGAACCGGGTCACGCTGTAGTCCTGCGGCGCGCCGGCCTTGCTGGTGTGCTGGGTGCCGTCCTCCAGCACGAGTTCGACGGTCCGGCGCGCCCGGTCGAGCACCATGTGCCCGCTGTCCGCGAGGTAGACGACCGGGTTGTGCGGGTCCGTCGAGTCGGCCAGGAAGACGTCCCGCCAGACGCCGCCGCCGGGCGGCACGTCGCGGACAAAGAGCACGCGGTTCGGAAAGTGGCTCGAAGAACACCCGGGGCTTGACCTCGCCCTCGACCAGCTGGGCGACGACGTTGTAGCGGATCTCGCGGGCGGTCTGGTTCGCGTCGGGCACGGCCCAGATGTAGACGTAGAGCGTGAGGGCCGTGGCCATGACGCCGAGGGCGAGGACGGGCCGGACGACCCGGTCAATCCCGACGCCGCAGGCCTGGAGGGCGACCCATTCGCGGTCACTCGAGAGGCGGCCGAGGCCGACGAGAATCCCGACCAGCAGGGCCATCGGAATGGTCACCGCCAGCGACTGCGGCACCAGCGTGAGCATCAGGGAGAAGACGGTCGAAGCCGGAGCCCCCTTGGAGATCAGCGTTTCCGCCAGTTCCAGGATGAACGGCAGGATCAGCATGAAGGTGAAGACCAGGAGCGCCATCAGGAGCGGCGGGATGATCGTCCGGATGACGTAGCGGTCGAGGACTCGGAACATACGCTGGTGCCGACACGATACCACACGCGGGGCGGGGGTCGGGCGGGCCGGCGCGCTGCGGATGCGCCAACAGTTCATCAACAGGGGGTGTTATGGAGCGTCTTGGCATGACGTCTGATAATATATGTTATGTTAACTAACGCATCAGGAACCGGAGAGATCCGCCCAGGCGCGCCCGACAGCCTCGCGGCCGCACTCTGGCCGGCTCTCGCCGCGCGCCGGCCAGGCCGAGCGACCTCGCCGGGACGACCGCGTGAGCGCCGGCTAGCCTTCCTGCCGCAGTTCCTGAATGATGGACTCGAGCGCGCTGATGATCTCGCCGCGATCGACCTGGCTTCTGGCGAACGACAGTTGCAGCTTGAACGCTTTCGTGGGAGGACGATACTTGAAGACGTACGCCCGTGGCCGGCCGCGCTGCGCTTTCGCGGAGGCCTCTTTGCGGAACTTCTCCCTGGTGGCGTTGCCGTCGCGCGTGATCTTCTCGATCATCGCGATCATTTTCGACGCGTCGCCAAGCCTAACTATCTGTAATAACAATGACTTAGAGGAAATGTCGGCCAGCCGACAGAGCTTTTTCACCTCCGCCGGCATCTTGTGGAGCGCCAGGCTCTCGGTGATGGCCGTCCTGGACTTGCCGAGGCGCTTCGCCAGGTCCTCGTGGGTCAGGCCTCCCTGGCTGGCGAGCGCATGAAGGGCATCCGCCTCCTCGAACGCGGTCAGGTCCTTGCGCTGGAGGTTCTCGACGAGCGCCAGCTCGATGACCTCGGCGTCATCGACGTCCCGGACGACGACGGGAAGCTCCGTCAGCCCGACCTGGACGGCCGCCTGGTACCGCCGCTCGCCGGCGATGATCTGGTACCGGCCGCCCCTGACGCGGACCACGATGGGCTCGATGACGCCCTTCTCGGCGATCGACGCCATCAACTCCGAGAGGTCGCCCATGGCCTGGCGCGGCTGGTCAGGGTTCGGATCGATCTGATCGATCGGCGAGCAGCCGGCCGATCGGCGTACCGGCCGGGGCCGACAGCGTGGCGACGTAGTGTTCGTCGTGACGCATCCGGATCGATTCGGGCAAACCTGAGCGCCTAGGCACGATCGATGACCTCCTCGCACAGCCGGTAGTACTCGGCCGCGCCGGACGACTCCGGCGCGAACGTGAAGATCGACTCCTTGTACGCCGGGCTCTCCTCGAGCCGCACGCTCTTGCTGATGACCGTGCGCGAACACGAGGTCGCCGAACACCGCCCGGATCTGGTTGCGAATGTCCCGCGCGATAGCGGTGCGCCGGTCGTGCATCGTGATGAGCACGCCCAGCAGCCGCAGGTCGGGGTTCGCCCTGGCCCTGACCTTCTCGACGGTCTCGAGCAAGTCGTCGGTGCCTTCGAGGGCGAAGTACGACGACTGGATGGGCACGAGCAGATGACTCGACGCCACCAGCGCGTTCGCCGTCAGCAGTCCGAGCGTCGGCGGGCAGTCGATGACGATGAACTCGTAGTCGTCGCGGACGGGATCGAGCCGGTCCTTCAGGCGGAAGTGGGCGTCCATCTCCCCCACCAGCTTGGCCTCGAGCTTGGCGAGCGCGATCCGCGCCGGCGCGACCAGCAGGTTCGCCACGTTCGACTCGACGATGACCTCCGCCAGCGTGCACTGGGCGTCCGAGAGCACGTCGTAGAGACTCCGCTCGACGGTCCGGATGTCGAGGTACGACATCGAACTGTTCGACTGCGGGTCCATGTCGATGAGCAGCGTCCGCCGGCCGCGCAGCGCCAGCGCGGCGGCCAGGTTGATGGCGGTGGTGGTCTTGCCGACCCCGCCCTTCTGGTTGGCGATTGAAACAATCATGGAGACTGGCCAGTGGACGGCGCGTGTATTCTAGGCGCCGTCCGGAAGGGGTGTCAAGGAATCGGCGGAAAACGGCCTGGATTCGCGCGCCGCAGGACGCCTACATCTTGTACTTGCCGAGCTCCTCGGGATCGAGGCTCTCGAGCCACTTCTGCAGGCGGTCCGCGTTGGCCGGTTCGGGCGAGAGATCCACCGTCTTCGCGTTGTCGATGACGTGCTCCTCGACGAAGATCGGCGCCTGCGTGCGCAGCGCGAGGGCGATCGCGTCGCTCGGCCGCGCGTCGATCGCCACGACCTCGGAGCCCACGCGCAGGTAGATCAGCGCGTAGAACGTCGTCTCCTTGAGATCCGAGACCACGATCTTCTCGACGACGCCATTCAGGTCGCGGATGACGTTCCGAAGCAGATCGTGCGTCATCGGCCTCGGCGTCGCGATGTTCTCGATCTGGAGCGCGATGGCGTTCGCCTCGAAGACGCCGACCCAGATCGGGAGCACGCGTTCGCCGTCCTTGTCCCGCAGGATGACGATGGGCATGTTGGTGACCGGGTCGACCATCAGGCCCTTGATGACCATCTCGCTCTGCATCGCGCTCCTCGTCTGCTCCAGCCGGCCGCCTGGCGCGGTCCGGCGCCGCCAACTCCCGAGCGGAGTCGTCCGCGGCAGCAACCGCTTACAAGGTAGGGCCAGCCTGGCGCTCTGTCAAGGAGCGCACCTGCCCCCACAGGCTGTTCGCGCCCGCCCGCTCGATTTCGACCGTCACCAGGGAGCCCAGCAGCTCCGCGTCGCCAGGAAAATTCACGACCGTGTTCCCGGTGGTCCGCCCTGACAGCTCCGTCGCGCGGCGGCGGCTGACGCTGTCCACCAGCACCTCGACCGTCGATCCGACTGCCGCGGCGTGCAACGGCCCCTGAATCCCCTTCTGCAGCGCCTGCAGCGCGCGCCAGGCGCCGGTCTTTCTCCTCCTCCGGCACGTCGTCGGCAAGCCGCTTCGCCGCCAGCGTGCCCGGCCGCTCGGAGTACTTGAACGAGAACATCGAATGGAACCCGACCGCCTCGACGAGGCTCAGCGTGTCGGCGAAGTCCTCGTCGGGTCTCCCCGGGGAACCCCACGATCATATCGGTCGACAGCTGGATGCCCGGCACCCCGGTCTTCACGCGCGCGCACCAGGTCGAGGTACTCCTCCCGGGTATGCCGCCGGCGCATCGCGGCCAGGACCCGCGTCGAGCCCGACTGCACCGGCAGGTGCAGGTGCTTGCAGACATGCGGCAGGTCCCGCATCGCCTCGATCAGCCTCGGGCGTGACGTGCCGCGGATGCGGGCTCGCGAACCGGATCCGCCGAATCCCGGGCACGCTGTCCACCGCCGCGAGCAGTCCGGCGAAGTCGCACTGCGGATCGTCGGGCGCCTGGTAGTGGTTCACGATCTGGCCGAGCAGGTGAATTTCGGTCCGACCGCCACGGACCGCCTCGTGAACCTCGGCCAGGATCTCCGACTTCGGGCGCATCCGCTCGTGCCCCCGGGTCTGCGGCACCACGCAGAACGCGCAGTAGTCGTTGCAGCCCTCGATGATGGTCACGTAGGCCTTCACCGGGTCGCCCTGCGCGTCATCCCCAGCGGAAACGACACGTCGTCGTACGGATTGACGTCGATCTGGCGGGACCCGGTCCGCATGGCCTCATCGATGAGCGCCGGGAGCCTGCGCTCCGCCATGCGTGCCGACGACGACGTCCACGGCCCTGGCCCGCCGGAACAGCGCCGCGCCATCCTGCTGGGCCAGGCATCCGGCCACCGCGATCACCGGGGCCTGGCCGCTCGGACCGGGCTGGCCGCGCAGCTCGCCGATGCGGCTGAGCACCTTGTCCTCGGCCTTCTCGCGAACCGTGCAGGTGTTCAGGACGATGACGTCGGCGTCGGCGGCTCGGCGGCGGGCTCGTAGCCGGCCGCCTCCAGCAGGCCGGCCATGCGCTCCGAGTCGTGGACGTTCATCTGGCAGCCGAACGTCTCGATGAGGTATCGCCTGGACATCTACTTTCGCTTTCGCCTTTCGCCTTTCGCCCCGAGCTGACTTTCGCCTTTCGCCCCTGATTCGCTTTCGCCCTGCCTCGCGACCAGCATCTCGCGCGCCGTCGCCCGAGTGCCGTCGGTCACCACCGCACCGGCCATCATGCGGGCCAGTTCGTCGACCCGGGCCTGGCCCCGGAGCTCGTCCACCGTCGTGTGGGTCCGGCCTCCCCGCTCGACCTTGGCCACCTGGAAGTGGGACTGGCCGCAGGCGGCGATCTGGGGCAGGTGCGTGATGCAGAGCACCTGGAAGACGCGGCCCAGCGCCTGCAGCCGCTGCCCCACCACGTCGGCCACCCGCCCGCCGATGCCGGCGTCGACCTCGTCGAAGACCAGCGTCTTTCCCGGCGAGTCGGTCGTGGCCAGCGTCTTCAGCGCCAGCATCACCCGCGAGAGTTCCCCGCCCGAGACGATGCGCGCCAGAGGCCGGACCTCTTCCCCGGGATTCGGCGACACGAAGAACTCGGCCACGTCGATGCCTCGGGCCGTCCACCGGTCCTCCGTGACCGCGCCGCTGTCGAACCGGACCTCGAAGCGCGTGCCGCGCCATGGCGAGTCTCGCCGAGCTCCCGCTCGAGCGCTGTCGCGAACTCGCCGGCCCGCCGCCGCCGCTCCGCGGAGAGCGCGCGAGCGGTCCCGTCGTACCGCTCCCCCGCCTCGGCGAGCCGGCGCTCGAGCTCGGCGATGGTCGCGCGCCGACGAGTCCAGCGCAGCGAGTTCCTCGCCGCAGCGCTGACGGCGAGCGATGACGTCCTGCAGCGTCGGGCCGTACTTCCGTCTTGAGACGCTCGATGGACGCCAGCCGGTCCTCGATCTCCTGCAGCCGCTCGGGCGCCGACTCGATGTGCGCGCCGTACTCGCGCAGGAAGTCGCGAGCTCGCCCAGCTGCGCCTCGACGGCTCTCGCGGCTCTCGAGGTAGGGACCGAATCGGGGGTCGAGCTCCCGCAGCTCCGACACGCGCTTCCAGACGGCGGCCAGCGAACTCAGCACGGACGAATCGTCGTCGTACAGCCGCCCGTACGCCTCGTCGCACAGGCGTCGGAGCTTCTCGGCGTTGGCCAGCAGGACCCGCTCGGCGGCGAGCGCCTCGTCCTCGTCCGCCCGCGGCGCCACGCGGTCGATCTCGCTCTAGCTGGAAGCGCAGGAACTCGGCTCGCGCGTCGCGGTCGCGTTCGCGGGCCCTGGCCGCTCGACAGGTCGGCGCCGAGCGCCGCCCACTCCGCGAACGCGTCGCCGACGGCCTGCCGCTCGCGGCCGAGCCGGGCGAACTGGTCGAGCAGGTCGAGGTGGACGTCGGGGTCGAGCAGCGCCTGGTGCTCGTGCTGGCCGTGCAGGTCGACGAGCTGTGACTCCTAATTCCTTAAGACTTCCAGCGGTCACCAGCTGGCCGTCGACGAAGCTCCGGCTCCGGCCCTGCGCCGTCACCTCCCGCCGGACGATCCGCTCGCGGCCATCGAGTTCGAAGACGGCCTGGACGATCGCTGTTTCTTCGCCTGTCCGGACGATGTCCGAAGAGGCGCGGTCGCCGAGCAGCAGTCCGACGGCCCCGACGACGATCGACTTGCCTGCCCCGGTCTCGCCGGTGATGACGTTCAGCCCGGGCTGAAAGCTCACCTCGAGGCTCTCGATGACGGCGAGGTTGCGGATGTTCAGGTAGCGCAGCATGGGCCCGCCGGGCTCCTGTCCAAGAGGGTGCGTCGACGCGGAACTCCCATGATATCACGGGTTTGACAGGCTATGGCCTGCATGGTACTCTTGCCGGAATACGCGGGGTGCCGACCGTGATGGAGCCGGATTCGCCGACGCCGTCTGGCGGCATCGGCGCATCCGAAGGGACGTCGCGTGGGTGCTACTGCCAATGTCGGCGACGGCGTGCTCGAACTGGTCCTCCGGTCCGGCCCGGTCGCCAAGTTCGTCCTCCTCATCCTGCTGGTCTTCTCGGTGGTGTCGTGGGGCATCATCCTCCACAAGCTGTGGTATCTGCATCGCGTCCAGAAGCAGACGGCGACGTTCCGCGACATCTTCCGCCGCAGCTCGAAGTTCTCCGAAGTGCAGGCCGTCTGCCGGACCTTCGACCAGAGCCCGCTGGTCGGCATCTTCCAGGCCGGCTACGCCGAGCTGAACACGCAGCTCAAGCAGGCGGCCCAGGAGCTGAACAGTCCGGGAACGACTCGCCGGGCGTCCAACCCTGAAGAGCCTCGCCGGCGGTCGACCGGGCGCTGCTGCGGGCGGCGGCGGTCGAGGTGTCCAAGCTCGAGCGGCGGCTGCCGCTGCTGGCCACGACGGCGAGCATCACGCCGTTCATCGGACTGTTCGGGACGGTCTGGGGCATCATGACGTCGTTCCAGCGCATCGCGAGCGTCGGGTCGACGAGCCTCGGCGTGGTGGCGCCCGGGCATCGCCGAGGCGCTGATCGCGACGGCGGCCGGGCTGTTCGCCGCCATCCCGGCCGTCTACTTCTACAACCACTTCGTGGCCGTGGTGAAGGAGCTCACGGCGGCCATGGACGATTTCGCGCTCGAGTTCCTGAACATCGCCGAGCGCAACTTCACGTAGGCGCGAGCCGAGGACGCGCGATCGATGCCGAAGGTCAGCCCGACCGAAGAAGTCACGACGGGGCGCACGGGCCGCGTGCGGCGCGTGACGGCGTCGATCTCCGAGATCAACGTCGTGCCGCTGGTCGACGTGATGCTGGTGCTGCTGATCATCTTCATGGTCACCGCGCCGATGCTCCAGCGCGGCGTCGACGTGAACCTCCCGGTGGCGCGCCGCTCGGAGCCGATCGCCGAGGAGCGCGTGTTCGTCACGGTGCCGCTCTCCTTCCGGAAGGACCGCGCCGTGCGCCTCGGCGACGAGCGGGTCCAGGTCGACGTGCTCGCCGAACGCGTCCGGCAGATGATGGACGGGCGGGCCGATCGCAAGATCTTCCTGCGCGGCGACGGCGCCATCCAGCTGCAGGAACTGCTCGACGTCATGGACCGGCTCAAGGACGCCGGCATCGAGCAGGTGGGCATCGTCGCCCGGCTGCCCGAGGAGCGCTGAGCGTGGAGGCGGTCACGAGCGTCCTGCTCGAGCGCGCGCGCCACGACACGGGGCTGCCCCGCATGGTGACGGCGTCGCTCCTGGGCCACATCGCGCTCATCGCGGTGCTGGCGGCGTCGTCCGCGATCGGCGGCCGGACGCGCGAAGCCGATCTTCGCGACGTGATGACGATCTCGCTCGGCGGCGCGCCGGGGCCGAACGCCGGCGGCATGACGATGATGGGCAGTCCGGCGCGGCCGCGCGCCGCGGCTCCGCCGGAGGCGGCGAAGAAGCCGTCGCCGGTCGTGCCACCGCCCGCGGCGGCCAGGCCGGCGATGACGCTGCCGGCGTCGACGAGGCCGGCGAAGGCGCCGCCGAGGCCGGCGACAGCGGCCGCCGGCGCGGCAGCGCCCGCGGCCGCGGCGGCGGCGCCGGCCGCGGCGCCGCCAGGCGGCGCGCCGCTCGATCCCAATCGCGGCATGGGGTTCGGCGGCCTCTCGACAGGCGGCGGCCTCGGCGCCGGCAGCTACCTCGACGTCGAAGAACTTCTGCTGCCCCGACTACCTCGTCACGATGCTGCAGCTCATCCAGGGCCGCTGGAACGCGACGCAGCAGGTGGCGGGCGAGGCGGTGGTCGTGTTCCGCATCCAGCGCGACGGGCGGCTGACCGACATCGAACTGGAGCGGTCGAGCGGCTTCCCTGCGCTGGACCTGACGGCCCAGCGCGCGTTGTTCCTGACCCAGCGCGTGCCGCCGCTGCCGTCGGCGTTTCCGGACGACAGCCTGACGGTGCACCTGCGATTCGAGTACAGACGGTGAACATGTCCACGAAGCGAGTGGTGTCGTTCGCGATGGTCGCCCTGGCGGCGGGCGCGGCGCTGCGGGCGAGGCCCGCGGTGCCGGCGTCCCCGGCGCCCCAGTCCCAGCAGCAGTCGGAGGTGATCCTGAGCATCTCGGGCGAGACCGGCGCGCGGCCGCGGTATGCCGTGCCCGACTTCATCGCGCCGGCCGGCGACGCCGAGACGCAGGCGGCCGCGAAGCTGATGGGCGCCGGTGCTGTGGGACGACCTCGCCTTCGAGCGGGAGTTCTACATGGTGCCGCGCGACACGTACAAGACGATCCCCGGCGCGCGGTCGTTCGCCGAGATCCCGTTCGACCGGTGGCGCGAACTCGGCGCCGACGGCCTCGTCGCGGGCAGCGTCGAGCGGACCGGGCCCGGCACGTTCCGCGTCGAGGTGCGCCTGTTCGACGTGCGGTCCCGGCGGTCGGTGATGGCCAAGGAGTACACCGGGACGACGGCGAACCCGCGGCTCTACGCGCACACCGCCGCCGACGACATCCACCTGCAGCAGCGCGCGCTGCGCGGCGCGGCGCGGTCGAAGCTGACGTTCGCGTCGGACCGCGACGGCGAGCGCGTGGCCAACGCGATCGCGGAGCGGGACGTGAAGGAGATCTACATCTCCGACTACGACGGCGCGAACCAGCGGCGGGTGACGGTGACGCGCAAGCTGAACCTCATTCCCGCGGTGGTCGCCCGACGCGCGCGCGATCGCCTACACGTCGTACCGCCGCGACTTCCCCGACATCTACATCTCGCTCATCTACCAGGGCACGCTCGAGAACCCGACCGGCGGCCGCGGCCAGAACTGGCTGCCCGCGTGGTCGCCCGACGGATCGCGCCTCTGCTTCACGTCGACGCGCGACGGGAACTCCGAGCTCTACGTGATGAACCGCGACGGATCGAACCTGGTCCGGCTGACGAACCACCCGGCGATCGACACGTCGCCGACCTGGTCGCCGAGCGGCACGCAGATCGCGTTCACGTCGGACCGCTCCGGGTCGCCGCAGATCTACATCATCGACGCCGACGGCCTGAACCTGAACAAGATCACGGCGGAGTCGTGGTGCGACCGGCCGACGTGGTCGCCGGCGCCGTTCAACGAAATCGCCTACGCGTCGAGGACCGGTCCGGGGTACGATATCAGAATCTACGATCTGGCCACGCAGGAGCGCCGGCAGCTGACCGGCGGGCGAGGGCAGCAACGAGAGCCCGGCGTACGCGCCGAACGGGCGGCACGTGGCGTTCATGTCGACGCGGACGGGCAAGAAGCAGATCTTCGTGATGGGACGGGACGGGCTGGGTCTCAAGCAGATCACCACGGTCGGGAACAACTACACGCCCGACTGGTCGAAGTAGCCGTAGCGGGAAGGGGTCATCCGTATGCGCATCCGATCGGCATCGTCGCAGTGCTCACAGGCCTCGTCGTGGCGTCGCTGGCGCTGGTCGCCTGCGCGCCCAAGAAGCCGCCGGTGGCCCGGCCGCTGCCGCCGCCGCCGGCCACCACGCCCGAGGCCCCGCCGCCGCCCGCGCCGACCGCGCCCGTCGCGGAGAGGCCCGTCGTCACGGCGCCGCCGGTCGCCGAGGACACGATGGCCGTCGCGCTCGATCGACGACCTCAACCGCGACTCCCCGCTGCGGGTGGTCTTCTTCGACTACGACAGCGCGGAGCTCTCCGCCGAGGCGCGCGCGGCGCTCGACGCCAACGCGGCGCTGCTGAAGAAGTACCCCGACCTGGACGGTCACCATCGAGGGCCACTGCGACGAGCGCGGCACCGCCGAGTACAACCTGGCGCTCGGCGAGCGCCGGGCCGGATCGGCGCAGGCGTACCTGCTGGCGCTCGGCATTCCGGCGAGCCGCGTCAAGACCGTCAGCTACGGCAAGGAGTTCCCGTTCGATCCCGGCCACGACGAGGCCGCCTGGGCCAAGAACCGGCGCGCGCACTTCGTCATCACCGGGAAGTAGTCGGCGGAAGCGAGCGAAGCCATGATCCGACACCTTGGGCTGTTCTTCGCGGTGGTGCTCCTCCTGTCGTTCTCGGCGACGCAAACGCTCGAGGCCGCCAACAAGGAGCACCAGCAGATGATGGCGGACCTCCGGATGCTGCAGCAGCAGAACACGCGGCTGCAGGCCCAGCTGGCCGCGGTGACCGAGCTGCTCGAGTCGGTGACCGCCCGCCTCGAGGAGCAGGCCGCCGTCAACCGGAAGTCCGTTCGCCGACCAGAAGGCCCTCGCCGACACGATGTCCGCCGACCTGCGCGTCGTGCGCGAGAAGGTCGACGAGTCGAACGTCCGCCTGGGTTCCCTCTCCGAGGAAGTGGAGACGGTCCGCGCTCGCGCAGGCTGCGGCGCCGGCCGCGGCCATGCCGGCCGCCGACGGCGGACCCGACCGGCGCGGCGCCGGTCACGCCCCCGGCCCCGCGCCCCGGCGGCTTCGGGGCCTCGCCGTCCCAGGCCTTCGAGACCGCGCGCTCGGACTACTACATGGGCAACTGGAGCCTGGCCATCCAGGGCTTCGAGAGCTTCATGAAGACGTTCCCGAAGTCCGATCTCACCGACGATGCGCAGTACTTCGTCGGGGAGACCTACTACATGTCGGGCCGGTTCCAGGACGCGGTTGCCGCCTACAACCAGGTGATCGAGCGCTATCCGTCGAGCAACACGCTCCCGGACACGTACTACAAGCGCGGGCATGGCCCTGAAGGCGCTGGGACAGGTCGCGCAGGCGAAGGAATCGCTCTCGTTCGTCGTCAAGACCTACCCGACGAGCGACGCGGCGTTCCTCGCGAAGCAGGCCCTCGATCAGCTCAACGTGCCCAGGAAGTGACCCCCGGCCGGGCCCCCGCGCGCCCGGCGAAAGGACTCGCATGGCGAACAGCTACAACAAGATCATCCTCGTGGGAAACCTCGGCCGCGACGGCGAGACTGCGCGCCACGCCGCAGGGCAAGCAGGTGCTCTCGACGAGCCTGGCGGTCGAAGACCCCTCGAAGAAGGACGACCGGGGACGGCCCGGCACGGAGTGGTACCGCATCAAGGTGTGGGGACGCCAGGCGGAGACGCTCTCGCCGCACCTGCTGAAGGGCAAGAGCATCCTCGTCGAAGGCCGGCTCTCGATCCAGACGTGGACCGACCGTGAGGGGCACAACCGCTACACGCCCGAGGTGTCGGCCGATCGCATCGTGCTGCTCGGCAGCCCCGGCGGCCAGGGCGCCGGCGGCCCGCGCGCGCGAATCGCACCCGGTCGACGAACTCGATCAGGCGCCGGCCGACATCAACGCGGACGATATTCCGTTCTGACGGAAGACAGTAGCCAGTAGCCAGAAGCCAGTAGTCGAGTAGAAGACCAGACGAGCGACACGGCGCTCCGAGCCCTACTGGCTTCTGACTACTGGCTTCTGACTACTGTCTCTGCTACGTCCCCGCCCTCCCGTACCGATCCTCCAGCCGCACCACGTCGTCGATCTCCGGCGTCGACACCTCGAAGATGTCGGCGTCCTCGATCGCCGTGACGCGATGGACCGTGCCCGCCGGGATGTGCAGGCGGTCACCGGGCAGGAGGTCGACGACGCGGCGCGACATCGGCGTCCCCGATCTCGTACCTGACCCTGCCTGACGCCAGGTACACCGTCTCCGTCTTCACGTTGTGGTACTGCAGGCTGAGCGCGTGCCCGGCGTTCACGTGGATGATCTTGCCGACGTACCGGTCCGTCTTCGCCCACAACAGCTCGTATCCCCAGGGCTTGTCGACGCGGACGACTCCGGGCCTCACTTCTGCGCTCACGATTGACCCTCCATGTGCGGCCGGCCGTCGCGGCCGGCCGGCCACGTTGCCAGCGCCGGAAACCGCGCCGCCAGCAGCGCGGCGATATCGCGCGACGTGGGCAGGCGCACCGCGCGGAGCGCCGCGCGCCTGGCGTCGCGCATCGAGACCTGGCGCACCAGTTCGCGCGCCTCGGGAATGGCCGCCGGGCTCATGCTGAACTCGGTGACGCCCAGCCCCAGCAGCAGCACCAGGGCGCCGGGATCGGCGGCCATCTCGCCGCACAGCGCCACCGGCCGCCGGCGCGGCCGCGCGAGGCGGATGACGTCGCGGATCACCCTGAGAATGGCCGGATGCAGCGGATCGAACAGGCCGGCCACGCGGCCGTCGGTCCGGTCCACCGCCAGGCAGTACTGAATCAGGTCGTTGGTGCCGATGCTGAAGAAATCCGCCTCGGCGGCCAGCAGGTCGACCGTCAGCGCGGCGGACGGCACCTCGATCATGATGCCGACCGGCATCGCCGGCGCGCCGGGGGCCGCCGTCGTCCAACTCCCGGGTGGCCGATCGCAGCGCCGCCTTGGCCTCGCGCAGTTCGTCGACGCTCGACACCAGGGGCAGCAGCACGCGGACCGCCCCGTGGCGCCCGGCCCTGGCGAGCGCGCGCAACTGGATCTCGAACGCGCGCGCGGTGCCCCAGGCTCAGCCGGATGGCCCGCAGGCCCAGCGGGCCGCGCGACGGGCCCGTCTCGCCTGCCCGCGCGCGGTCGCCCGCCCGCGCCGCCGGCGATCTGCGACTCGTCGATGTCGAACGTGCGGATCGTGACGGGATGGGGCGCCATCCGCTCGACCAGATCGCGGTAGACGCGGTACTGCGCCTCCTCGTCGAACGCCTCGATCGCGCGGCCGCCCAGCAGGAACTCGGACCTGAACAGGCCGATGCCCTCCGCGCCGGCGGCCCTGGCGCCGTCGATTTCCTCCAGGCGCTCGATGTTCGCCTGGAACCGGACGGGCACGCCGTCGGCGGTCGCCACCGGGCCCGCGGCCCGCGCCGCCGACGCGCCGACGCTGGCGGACCGGCGATCGCGCCGCGCCCGGGCGCGCTCGATGACGTCCGGGTCCGGGTCGATCACGACCTCGCCGGCGTCGCCGTCGACGAGCACGAGCGCGCCGGGCCTGATCTGCCGCGTCACGCCCTGCGCGCGAGCCACCGCGGGCAGGCCCGAGCGACCGGGCGAGAATCGCGGAATGATGGGTCCGGCTGCCGGTCTCGAGGGCGAGGCCGAGGACCAGGGCCGGGTCGATCTGCGCCGCGATGGACGGCGCCAGTTCGTCGGCGACGAGCACGACCGGCGCGGCCAGGTCCGCGATCGCGCGGATGCCTCCGCGCGGCCGCCGGCAGCAGGTTGCGGCGAAGCCGGCCGACCACGTCGGCGACGTCGCCGCGGCGCTCGCGCAGGTACTCGTCGCCCACCTCCGCGAAGACGGCGCAGAACTCGTCGAAGGCGCGGTCAAGCGCCCACTCGGCGTTCACGCGGTCGGCTGCGACGATCCGCCGGGCGCGCGGCACCAGCAGGTCGTCGTCGAGCATGAGCACCTGCGCCTCGAACAGGCTGGCAAGATCGGCGCCCGCCCGCTGCGAGACGCGTGCATGGATGGCTCGCAGCTGCGCCGCGCTGGCCTCGCGGGCCTGGTCGAGGCGGCCGACTTCCCGCTCGACGCGCGGACGCGGCGATCCCGCAGCGCATGGCCGGATGGCGCTGCAGCATGAGGGCCGCCGGCCCCCACGCCACGCCCGGCGACACGGGGAGGCCGACGACCCTCATCACGGCTCCTCCCCGAACCCGGCTCCACCAGCCGGCAGAGCGCGCCGAGCGCCTCGGCCTCGTCGGTCCCGTCGGCGGTGATCCGGATGTCGACGCCCCGGGCCGCCGCGAGGAGCAGGAGGCCGAGGATGCTCTTGCCGTCGACGGTGCGGTCGCCGCGGTCCTCGCGCGCGACGCTGATCCGGCACTGGAACGCGCCGGCGGCGTGCACGAACCTGGCGGCCGCGCGCGCGTGCATGCCGAGGGCGTTCCGGATCGTGACGGTGCGGGTCAGCATGTCAGCGCTTGCCCTCGGCCCGGAGCAGATCCGACGCCACGTGGATGGCGTTGCGCCCCGTTTCGCGCAGCTCGCGGGCCACGGCCAGCAGCTCGGGCTGCGCGGGCCGGAGGCTGGAGAGCTTGATGAGCATCGGCAGGTTGACGCCGGTCACCACCTCGACGCGGTCCGGCTCGACGAACGACAGCCCCAGGTTCGTCGGCGTGCCGCCGAACATGTCGGTCAGGACGAGGACGCCGCTCTCGTCCTGCACGCGCGCGATCGCCTGCCGGATCTCCTCGCGCGCGTCGTCGGTGTCGTCGTGCCAGCCGATGGAGACCGCGGCGAACCGCGGCAGATCGCCGACGATGGCCTCGGCGGCGTTGAGCAGTTCCGCGGCCAGCTGCCCGTGTGTGACCACCACCACGCCAATCACGTGCGCACTCCTTCCCGTCGCCCTCCGGCGCCGGCTTCGCCGCCCGGCGCCATGTCGCGATGCCGCACGTGCAACTGCACGCCGGCCATGGACGCGAGCGCCCGCCGGAGCTGCTCGGCCACGTAGACCGACCGGTGCTGCCCGCCGGTGCACCCGATCCCGACGGTCAGGTAGGTCTTGCCTTCGTCCGCGTACTGCGGAATCAGGAACTGCAGCAGCGCCGCGAGGCGGTCGATCGTCTCGCGCGTCGCCGGGTGCCGTCTCATGAACGCCATGACCGCGCGGTCGCGGCCGGAGAGCGCCCTCAGCCGCGGGAAGAAGTGCGGATTCGGCAGGAACCGCACGTCGAACACGAGGTCCGACTCGACGGGGATGCCGTGCTTGAAGCCGAAGCTGACCAGCGTCACCTGCAGCGGGCGCGCGCGCACGCGGCCGCGGGCGACCGCCATGAACGCGTCGCGCAGGTCGTACACGGTCAGGTCCGAGGTGTCGACGATCTCGTCCGCCAGCGCGCGGATCGCCTTCAGGCTCCGTCGCTCCTCGTGAATCCCCTCGAGCACCGGGCGGTCCTTCGCGAGCGGGTGCGGGCGGCGCGTCTCGCTGAACCGGCGCACCAGCGCGGCGTCGCGGGCCTCGAGGAAGATCAGGAGCGGCTTGAGCCCGGGCATGCGCCGGATCCGCCGGAACACGCGCGGGAACTGCGAGAGGAAGGCCCGCTCGCGGACGTCGACGACGATGGCCACCTTCTCGAGGCCCGACTCCGCCCGGCTCGCCAGCTCCGCCATCGTCGGGATGAGCGTCGTGGGCAGGTTGTCCACGCAGAAGTAGCCGAGGTCCTCCAGGGCGCGAATCGCCTGGGACTTGCCCGCCCCGGACAACCCCGTCAGGACCACGAAGCGCGCCTGCGCCGCCCGACGCGCCACCGGTCCGGCTCGCCGTTCCGGCCATCAGTCGCTCTCCCGCTCCGCGCCCTCGTCGGGCTCGGGCAGCTGGCCGCCATCCATGATGTGCTGCTGCAGGCGGTCGGCGAGCTTCCTGGCCGCGTGGTGCCCGCGCGCGCGCAGCAGCTGGTTGCGGGCCGCGACCTCCACCAGGTTGGCGATGCTGCGCCCGGGCGCCACGGGCATCCGGTTCATCGGCACCCGGAGGCCGAGGAGGTCGTAGAACTGGTCGTCGAGGCCGAGGCGCTCGTACTCGCGCCCGGACTCCCAGCGCTCGAGCTGGACCACGAACTCGACGCGCTTCGACGAGCGCGTGGAGGCGACGCCGAACAGGTCCCTGATGTTGATGATGCCCAGCCCGCGGATTTCCATGTGATGGCGCGTGAGCTCCGGGCACGCGCCGATCAGCACGGACTCGGCGCGGCGGCGGATCTCGACCGTGTCGTCGGCGACCAGCCGGTGCCCCCGCAGGACGAGGTCCAGCGCGCACTCGCTCTTGCCGATCCCGCTCTCGCCGACAATCAGCACGCCGAGGCCCAGGATGTCCATGAGCACCGCGTGGACGATGGTCCGCTCCGCCAGCGTGTCCTCGAGGAAGCTCGTGAGCCTGGCGATGGCGATCGGCGTCGCCACCGGCGTCCGCAGCAGCGGCACGCCCGCGCGCTCCGCCTCGGCGGCGCACGTCCGGCGGCAGCTCGAGGCCGTCGGTGACCAGCACGCAGGGAATCGGCCGGGCCATGATGCGGGCCAGGCTGTCGCGCCGCGCGGCGGCCTCCTGGCCGTTGAGGTAGCCGACCTCGCTGGCCCCGAACACGAGCACGCGGCCTTCCTGGAGGTAGCTGTCGAACCCGGCGAGCGCGAGGCCGGTCTTGAGCACGTAGGGGCTGGTGATCCCGCGCTCGAGCCCGCCGGCGCCGGCCAGCAGTTCGAGGCCGAGGCTCAGCGTCTCCGCGCGGGCGCGCAGCAGGGCACCGACCGTGACTCGCGTCGACGAGGATGGCATAGAGGAAAACGGGCGCGCCTGCCGGGCCTCAGGCCTTCGGCTCGATCAGCCCGATGTCCCCGTCCTTTCGCCGGAAGACGACGCTGATGGCGTCGGTGTCGGTATTGCGGAAGACCACGAAGGCGTCCGGCGCGGGCGGCACGCTCAGGGCCGCCTCGTCGATCGTCATGGGCCTGACCGGGTAGCGCCGCGCCCGGACGATCCGCCGGGCCTGTCGTCGCCTCCTGGGGTTCCGGGATGCTCCGCTTGACCGGGCGCGCCTCGCGCTTCCGCTGCTCCCACTTGCCCTTCAGCGTCTGCCCCTGCTGGATCACGCGGTCAACCGCCTGCGACAGGGCCTCGTCCCAGGACGTGGCGACGGCCCGGCCCTTGAGCATGTGCCCGCCTCTCGCGTGGACGTGCACCTCGACCACGTGGCGGAACTTCTCCGGCCACAGCTCGACCTGCCCCGACACCGCCCGGGTGCTGAAGAGCCGCTCGATTCGCGCCATTTTCTTCTCGACCAGCCGGCCGAGCGCCGGCGTGATCTCGACGTGCCTGCCCGTCAAGGTGAGTCGCATGATGGCCTCAGTAGAACACCTTGCGCTGGTTGGACGTGGGGATCTTGAGCTCCTCGCGGTACTTCGCGATGGTCCGGCGCGCCAGCACCAGCCCCTCCTTCTGCAGGATGCTGACGATCTTGGAGTCGCTCATCGGCTTGCGGGTATCCTCGCCCTCGATGATCTTCCGGATCCGCTGCTTGATGGTCACCGACGACACGTTGTCGCCGTACGAGCTGCTGATCCCGCTGTGGAAGAAGTACTTCATCTCGAACACGCCCTGGGGCGTGTGCATGTACTTGTTCGTGACCACGCGGCTCACCGTCGACTCGTGCATCGAGATGTCGTTGGCGACGTCGCGCAGCACGAGCGGGCGCAGGAACTCGATGCCGTGGTCGAGGAAGTCCCGCTGGAAGTTGATGATGCTGGTCGCCACCTTGTGGATCGTCCGCTGCCGCTGCTCCACCGACTTGATCAGCCACAGCGCCGAGCGGAACTTGTCCTTGACGTAGGCGCGCGTCTCCTCGGGGTTCTCGGTGCTCTTCTCCAGCAGACGCCGGTACACGGGGCTGATCCGCAGCTGCGGCAGGCCGTCTTCGTTGAGCGCCGCCACGTACTGGTCGTCCACCTTGACGACGTAGACGTCCGGGATGACATACTGCGACTCCCGGCGGTTGAAGCGGCTTCCCGGCTTCGGATCGAGGTGCCGGATCGTCTCGATGTGCGGCTTCAGGTCGTCCACCGACATCCCGAGCTTCTTCGCCAGCTCGGGAATCTGGTGGTTCTGCAGCATCCGCAGGTGCTCGGTGACGATGCGCTCGGAGGGCGAGCCCTCGAGGCCGATGTGCCGGAGCTGGAGCCAGAGGCACTCCTGGAGGTCCCGCGCCGCCACGCCGATCGGGTCGAACCCCTGCATCAGCCGGAGCGTGGCCTCGACCTGGTCCGCGGTCCAGTCCCCCATCATCGCGATCTCGTCCACCGAGGCCACGAGGTACCCGTCGTCGTCCAGGTTCCCGATGATGGCCTCCCCGATCGCCCGCGTGGCGTCGTCGGTCGCCTGGAGCGAGAGCTGCCACTCGAGGTGGTCGGCCAGCGACGAGGTCGTCGACAGCGTGTTCTCGATCGGGGGGAGTTCCTTCACTTCCTGCTGGGCCCGCGGCCGGTACCCCTCGTCGAGGTAATCCCCGAAGAAATAGGCGTAGTCCCCGTCGTCCCACCCGTCGGTCTTGGCCGCCGCATCCGGCTCGCCCTCAGGCTTGTCCGGCGCGGCCCCTTCGGCCGCCTGCGCGTCGTCGGACTGGACTTCTTCCAGCAGAGGATTCTCGACCACCTCCTGGTTGAGCATGTCCGCGAGCTCGAGCGTGGACATCGGCAGCAGCTTGATGGCCTGCTGCAGCGAGGGCGTCAGGATGAGCTTCTGGACGAGTTTCGTGTGCAGTCGTTGCTGGAGCGCCATGGGTCGTCACCCGGAGTGTAGTGCGTCGTGCGGGATCAGTCCAGCCGGAAATCCGAGCCCAGATAGACGCGCCGGACCTCCTCGTCCTCCGCCAGCGTGTCCGGCGTCCCGCTCCGGAAAATCGTGCCTTCGTTGACGATATAGGCCCGGTCCGTGATGCGCAGCGTCTCGCGCACGTTGTGGTCCGTGATGAGCACGCCGATGCCGCGATCGCTCAGGTGCGACACGATGTCCTGGATGTCGGCGACCGCGATCGGGTCGATCCCCGCGAACGGCTCGTCGAGCAGGATGAACCGGGGCGAGATGACCAGCGCCCGCGTGATCTCCACCCGCCGGCGCTCTCCGCCCGACAGGGTGTAGGCGGGCGAGTCGGCCAGCGGGGTGAGGTTGAGTTCGGCGAGCAGGTCGCGCAGCCGCGACCGCCGCTCGGCCGCCGTGAGATTGAGCGTCTCGAGGATGGCCAGGATGTTCTGGCCGACCGTGAGTCCCCGGAACACGGACGGCTCCTGCGGCAGGTACCCGATGCCCTTCCGCGCGCGGATGTACATCGGGTCGTCGGTCACGTCGGCGCCGTCGAGGAGGACCCGCCCGGAGTCGGGCGCGGTCAGCCCCACGGTCATGTAGAAGGTCGTCGTCTTGCCCGCGCCGTTGGGGCCGAGCAGGCCGACCACCTCGCCCGAGCGCACCTCGACGCTGACGCCCCGGACAACCGTCCGGCCGCCGTAGCTCTTGGTCAGGGCCTCGGTTCGCAGCGTCGCCATCTATTTCCGTCCGGGCACCACGCAGTTGGGAATCGACTTCACCTGCGTTCGGAACTCGTCGTTGGGCTCGACGACGATGTTATTGGTCGACCTGTAGAAAGTCAAAGTCCGGCCCGTCGTTTCGCGGCAGTCCGCCTCGATTTTCACCGGCGATCCCACGACGAGGTAGCGCCCGTCGGCCGCGGTGTAGGTGAGGCGATCGCCCGACACCACGCGCGTGGCGTCGCGGAGCGCGATCGCCGTGTACGCCTCGAGGCGCTCGAGCTCGCTGACCTCCGCCGCCAGGAACAGCTCGATGCGCGACGCCTCCAGGTCGCCCTGGGGGCCCGACACGTGCGCGCTCCCCGTATAGGTCGCCGTCCGCGGGCCGTCGTCGTAGAGAAACGCGTCGGCGCGGCCGATCGTCGGGGTCCGCTCGCCGCGTGCCGGTCTTCTCGTCCGTCTCTTCGATCATGAACGTGGTGGCCACGCTGCCCTTGCCGGCCAGGTTGCCCGTGGCGTCGTCCACCGTGAGCCGGTCCGCCTGGATGGTCGTGTCGCCCTGCCAGAGCCTCGCCTGCGCGGGCGCCTCGGCCGTGTAGACGGCGACGCGCGCCGTGCTGTCGTAGTCGAGCGCGGCGGATGCGGCATAGACGGGCTGGTCCCGCTCCAGCATCCCGGCCCGCCTGATCCGGCCGCCCGGCGACGAGGCGTCCTTCGCGGCCGGCATCATGACGCTCCGCACGTCCCGGGCCGCGGTGATGCGTCTCGGGTCCGTGGTGATTTCGATGTGCCCCGCGTCAATCGCCACCTGCCCGTCGGTGACGCGAGGCGACTGCCCCGTGGTCTCATCGACGCCGTCGAGATCGATCCGTCCGCGATCGACCAGGTACCGGGCCTGGCCGGACGCCGCGCGCAGCTGGCCTTCCTCGAACCGCACGGCGCCCGAGAAGCGGGCGTCCGTCATGGAACCGAGGCCGGGCGCCGTGGCGGCATCGAGCGTGCGGGACCGCACGATCCGGGGCGGCGCGCCCGCGGGCGACTCCCTGTACTCGACGTTGTCCACGAATCGCGCGGCGTCGAGCGACGCCCCGCCTTCGGCCTTCGCGATGAGCGTGACGGCGCTAATCGTCCTCGGCGGCGCTGCCGGCGCGGCGGGCAGCGTCAGCACGACCGACTCGCGCACGGTGAGGCCGTTGACCGTCGCCCCGTCCGCCGCGAACCGCACGTCGATCCACTGGCCGACGACGCGGCGCGCCCCGCCATCGGCGCCCAGCTCGATGCTCGCCCGCCCGGGGCGGCGGCTCGCCAGCGTCGCGCCGGCGAGCGTTCTGCCGTCGCCCGCGAACTCGAGGTTGATGTCGTCGGCGTCCATGGCGCGCAGCGCGCCCGCGCCCTCGCCGACGCCGGTGATGCGCGAGTTGCCCCGCATCTCCAGCGACTCGACGCGCGCGCCGTCGTCGGTCAGGAAGGCCGTCGCGAGCGCGCTCGACAGCGTGCGCGCGCCGGACACGAGCGTGAAGTCGCGCTCGTACCGGACGTAGTGGTCGGCGCGGGCGAAATAGGCGGAACCCGACGTGATCTGGACCGGCGGACTCTCCGGCGTGTCCGGCGACGATCGCCATCGACGCGCGGTCGAGCATCGAGATGGCGTCCCGGCCCTTGTCGTACGTCATGCCCACCGACGAGCCGGACATCCGCCCCTTCGTGAAGGAGGCCGGGCCCGGCGCCCTGAGGATGCCTTCGCTCTGGCTGTAATCGGCGGCCTCGGTCTTCGCGACAAGCCCGTCGCTCGACTCGAGCTGCACCGCGCCCCGCATCTGGATGCGATCCTGGCCGGCGCCCACGTCCGCTTCACGGGCCTTGACCGTGAAGTTCCGTCCCCCGCGGTTCGGGACCGAGACGCGCGCGCCCTCCAGCTTCTGGCGCCCGTCCGGGTAGGTGAGCAGCGTGTCGTACTCGAGGCGGAAGTTCTCGGCGTCGCGGACCAGGTTCAGCAGCTCTCCGCTGGTGCTCTGGGCGGTCGCCTCCGGGTCCTCGCGCGTCATCCGCCCGGCCGGCTGGAGGCCCGCCGGAGGGCCTCGGCGCGCGGAACGCCATGTAGAGCACGACGAGGAACCCCGCGCCGAAGACGGCGATGCCGAGCCGGAGCCGCTGCTGCCACCTCATCGAGGCTCCGCGCCCGACGCCCGGACGTCGGCCAGCGACACTTCGAGCGACGTGTAGCCGTTGAAGGTGTTCCGCTCGATCGAGTAGGCCACGTCGAGGCCGTCTCGTGCGGCCGCCATCTCGGAGGCGCGCTCGGCCGCGCGCCAGAACACGCCGCGCAGCGCGACGCCGTCCTGCCGCAGGCTCATGCTGAGATGCCGCTCCTTGATGCGCCGCGGGCCGTCGGCCAGGCTGGCGCCGGGTGTCCAGAACACCGGCTTCGGGTTCCCGGCGCCGAACGGGGCCAGGAGGCTTATCCCGTCGTAGAGGCGCGGCGTGATCTGGCGGAACCCGAGCTGGCCGTCGATCCGCAGCCGGGGCCGCAGGTCGTCGGGCCCGAGCCGGTCGTCGGCCCACCGCGTCAGCGCGTCGCGGAACGCGCGGATGTGCGACCGGCCGAGCGTCAGCCCCGCCGCGGCGCGATGCCCGCCGAACTGGTCGAGGTGCGCCGCGCAGGCGGTCAGCGCCGCGAGCATGTCGAACCCGGGGATGCTGCGGCACGAGCCGTGGGCCGTCTCGCCCTCGATCGCGATCACGACCGCCGGCCGGTGAAACGCGTCGACCAGCCGGGACGCGACGATCCCGATGACGCCGCGATGCCAGCCTTCGCCCGCGACCACGAGCGCCGCGCGGGCGCCGATGTCCGGGTCGCTCTCCACCGCCTTGCGGGCCTCGGCCAGGATCGCGCGCTCCTCCAGCTGGCGCCGCTCGTTCTCGGCGTTCAGCTGGCCCGCCAGCTCCCGCGCTTCCGCGATCATCCCGTCGTCGGCGGCGAGCAGCAGCCGGAGCGCGATGTCGGGCGAGCTCATCCGCCCGGCCGCGTTGACGCGCGGCGCCAGCATGAACGAGACGTGATAGCTGTCGATGGGCTTGCCCGCGAGCCCGGCGCTCTCGATGAGCGCCCGGAGCCCGGCTTTGTGCGGACCCTTCGACAGCGCCTCGAGGCCGAGCTTGGCGATCACGCGGTTCTCGCCGACAAGCGGCACCACGTCGGCCAGCGTGCCGATGGCCGCCATCTTGACGAACGCGGGCAGCCAGCTGCCCCGCCCGGCCCGCGCGGTGAGCGCCTGCACCAGCTTCAACGCCACGCCCACGCCGGCGAGGTTCTTGTCCGGGTAGCGGCAGTCTCTGCGCTTGGGATTGACCACGGCGAGCGCCGGCGGCAGCTCCTCGTCCGGTTCGTGGTGGTCGGTGATGATGAGATCGACGCCGAGTTCCCGGGCGCGGCGGGCGGCCTCCGCGCCGCGGATCCCGCAGTCGACCGACACGATGACGCCGGCCCCTTCCGCGTGCAGCCGCTCGATGGCCGGGGTGTTCAGGCCGTAGCCGTCCTTCATGCGATCGGGGACGAAGTGCACGACCTCCCCGCCGAGCAGCTCGAGCGCGCGCCGGAGGATCACCGTCGCCGTGATGCCGTCCACGTCGTAGTCGCCGTGCACGGCGATGCGCTCGCGGTTGGCGACGGCTCGGAGCAGGCGCTCGACGGCCGTCTCCATGCCGGCCAGGAGCATCGGGTCGTGCAGGTGGTCGAGGCTCGGCCGCAGGAAGCGGGCGGCGGCGTCGGCATCGGTGATGCCGCGCAGCATCAGCAGGCGGGCGATGGCCGGATCGATGCCGACGGCCCGGGCCAGCTCGCCGGCCGCCGCGTCGTCACAGGCCTCGTGCTCCCAGCGGTAGGGCACCATCAGCGCGAGCGGGAGGCGCGGCCCGCCGGCTTCGCCTCGCCGGCGCCCGCGGCCGTGTCCGAAAAATCCACTCCGAGCCGGCCCACCTGCCGCAGCTTCGCGTAGCGGTGGTCGAGGCGCGCCGCCACCGGCATGGCCGACACCTCGGCCAGCGTCCGCCTGATCGCCTCGTCCACCAGCTGCGCGGCCAGCACCGGGTCCTGGTGGGCGCCGCCGAGCGGGCTCCGGGACGATCTCGTCGACGATGCCGGCCTTCAGCAGGTCGGGGGCCGTCAGCTTGAGCGCGGCCGCCGCCTCCACCTTGCGGTTCGCATCCCGCCAGAGGATGGCGGAGCACCCTTCAGGCGGGATCACGCTGAAGATCGCGAACTGCTGGATGAGCAGGCGGTCGCCGACGGAGATGCCGAGGGCGCCGCCGCTGCCGCCTTCGCCGCAGACCACGACCACGATCGGGACCGCGATGACCGCCATCTCGCGGAGGTTCAGCGCGATGGCCTCGGCGACGCCCCGCTCCTCCGATTCGATCCCCGGGTACGCCGCGGGCGTGTCCACGAAGACGATGATCGGCCGGTTGAACTTCTCGGCCATCCGCATCGCGCGGAGCGCCTTGCGGTAGCCTTCCGGCCGCGCGTAGCCGAAATTGCGCGCGATCTTCTCCTTGGTCGTCCTGCCCTTCTGGTGCCCGACGACGAGCACGGGATCGCCGTGGTACGCCGCCATCCCGCACACAATGGCCGGGTCGTCGGCGAAGCGCCGGTCGCCGTGCACCTCCACGTAGTCGGTGAACAGCCGCTCGATGTAGTCGAGCGTGCCCGGCCGCCCCGCGTGGCGCGAGACCTGCACGACCTGCCAGGGGGTGAGCGCCCCGAAGAGCTCCGCCCGGAGCTCGTCGATGCGCCCGCGGAGGCGCGCGATGTCGGCCGCGCGGGGCTCGGTCTGGGGCATCATGCTCAGGGCGTCGATCTCCTTGAGCAGCACGCCGATCGGTTGTTCGAAGTCCAGCAGTTCTGCGGCCATGGCTCTCCCGGGTCGCCCTGATCCTACCGCACCGTCACCGATCCCGGCCCGCAGATCCGCTCGAGGTCGGCCACGAGCTGCTCCGAGGGCCGCACGCGCACCTGCCCTGACACGTCCACCCGCACGCGCAACGGAGGCTCCGTCGACGTGGTCACGAGGAACGAGACGCGCCGGTCGCCCTTGTGCCGGCCGAGGACATCCGACACGGCCTCGAAGGTCCGCCGGTCGTGGTGCGCGGCGTCGACTGCCACCACCACCTCGCGGGCCAGCTGCTCCCGCACCTTCTCGATCGGGAGGATCTCGGACGCCAGCAGCCGCGTCGAGTCCTCGTCGCGCTCGAACCGGCCCTTGACCAGCACCAGGGCGTCGGTCTGGAGCAGCGAGGCGGCCTTCGAGAAGGCCTCGGGAAACACGACGACCTCGACCGTGCCGTGCGGGTCGTCGAGCATGAAGGCGGCCATGCGGTCGCCCTTCCTGGTCTTGAGCGGCCGGATGGACGCGACGATGCCGCCGACCGAGACGTCCTCGCTCGTCCGTCCCTGGGACCGCCCGCCGCCCATGGCGGCCTCCTCGTCGTCAGCCCCGGCCGCCGCCTCGGGCTCCTCCTCGTGGGCCGCCAGCAGGTCCTCGAGGCTCTTCGCGCCGTAGGCCGCGAGGTCGGCCTTGTGGCGGTCGATCGGGTGGCCGCTCAGATACAGCCCGAGCGCCTCTTTCTCGAAGGTGAGCTGCTGCGCCTCGGTCCACGGCGCCGCGGCGGCGAGCGGCGCATCCGCGCGCGAGGGGTCGCCGTCCGTCCCGCCGCCGAACAGCTGCGCCTGCCCCTTGTCGCGATCGCGCTGGTGGCGGTTGCCGTACTCGACGGCGCCGTCGAGGGCGGCCAGCAGCCTCGGCCGCAGCCGCGCGGACGCCGCCGGCCCGGCCGTGTCGCCTGCGGCCAGCGAGTCCATCGCGCCGCTCTTGATGAGGCTCTCGAGCACCCGCTTGTTGACCAGGCGCAGGTCGATGTCTTCGCAGAGGTGGAACAGCGACGAGACGCGCCCGTGGGCCGCGCGCGCCTGCAGGATCGAGGCGATGGCCGACTCGCCGACGTTCTTCACGGCCCCGAGGCCGAAGCGCACGCCCTCGGGGCGCACGGTGAAGGCCAGTTCGCTGCTGTTGATGTCGGGCGCGAGGATCGGCACGCGCAGCTCGCGGCACTCGTGGAGGTAGGAGGCCAGCTTGGCGGTGTTCTGCGACTCGATGGTCAGCAGCGCCGCCATGAAGTGCCACGGGTAGTTGGCCTTCAGGTACGCGGTCTGGTACGCGAGCAGGGCGTAGGCCGTCGAGTGCGACTTGTTGAAGCCGTAGCCGGCGAACTGCTCCATCAGGTCGAAGACGCGCGCGGCCTTCTTCGCGCTGATGCCGCGGCCGGTCGCGCCCGCGACGAACTTCTCGCGCTGGGCCTGCATGAGCGCGGGGTTCTTCTTCCCCATCGCCTTGCGGAGCAGGTCGGCCTCGCCGAGGCTGAAGCCGGCCAGCTCGCTGGCCACGCGCATGACCTGCTCCTGGTAGGCCATGACCCCGTAGGTGTCCTCCAGGATCGGGCGCAGCTGCTCGAGCTCGTAGCGCACCTCGACGCGGCCGTGCTTCCGGTTGATGAAGTCGTCGATCATCCCGCCCTTGATGGGCCCGGGGCGGTAGAGGGCGTTCAGGGCGATCAGGTCTTCGAACTTCCTGCGGCTGGGCCTGCCGGAGGATCTGCCGCATGCCCGAGCTCTCGAACTGGAAGATGCCGAGCGTCTGGCCCTCGCAGAACAGGTCGAACGTCTTCGCGTCGGTGAGGGGCAGGTCCTCCATCACGACGCGCGCGCCCGTGGTCGCCGCGATCTGCGCGAGGGCGTCGTGGATGAGCGTCAGCGTGCTCAGGCCGAGGAAGTCCATCTTGAGCAGCCCGATGCGCTCGATCTCCTTCATCCCCCACTGCGTCGTGATTTCGTCGCGGCTCCCCTTGTAGAGCGGCGCGAACTCGGTGATCGGCCGCGGCGCGATGACCACGCCCGCGGCGTGCACCGAGGCGTGGCGCGCCATCCCCTCGAGCCGCTTCGCGACGCCGAGCAGATCGGAGACCCGGGCGTCGTTCTGCTCCATCTCGCGGAGCACGGGGTTCTCGACCAGCGCCTTCTCCAGCGTCATCTCGAGCACGGCGGGAATCTGCTTCGCCACCCGGTCCACGTCCGCGTACGGACATGTCCATCACGCGCCCGACGTCGCGCACCACGGCCTTCGCCTTCATGGTGCCGAACGTGATGATCTGCGCGACGTTCTCGCGCCCGTACTTGCGCGTGACGTACTCGATCACCTCGCCCCGGCGCCGCTCGCAGAAGTCGATGTCGATGTCCGGCAGCGAGATGCGCTCGGGGTTCAGGAAGCGCTCGAACAGCAGGTCGAACTGCAGCGGATCGACGTCGGTGATGCGGAGGCAGTAGGCCACCAGGCTGCCCGCCGCGGACCCGCGCCCGGGCCCGACCGGGATGCCCTGCTCGCGCGCGTAGCGGATGAAGTCCCAGGTGATCAGGAAGTACCCCGGGTACTGCATGCGCTTGATGACGTCGATCTCGTACTGGAGGCGCGCGCCGTACTCGTCGATCGCATGGCGGAGCGAGCCGGCCGCCTGCATCTCCCGCAGGCGCGCCAGCCGCATCTCGAAGCCCTCGCGCACGACGTGCTCGAAGTAGCCTTCGAGCGTGAACCCGTCGGGCACCTGGAAGTTCGGGAGGTAGGGCCCCGAGTCCGACAGGTCGACGTTGCAGCGGTCGGCAATCGCCACCGTGTTCCGCATCGCCTCCGGCAGGTGGCCGAAGACCGACGCCATCTCCTCCGGCGTCTTCAGGTAGAACTGGTCGCCGTGGTACCGCATGCGCTCGGCGTCGTTCACCGTCCGGCCCGTGCCGATGCACAGCAGGACGTCGTGCGGGCGGAAGTCGTCGCGCCGCAGGTAGTGCACGTCGTTGGTGCAGACCAGCGGAATGCCGAGATCGCGCGACAGGGGCAGCAGGCCGTCGTTGACGATCCGCTGCTCCTCGATGCCCTGGTACTGCAGCTCCAGGAAGAAGTTGCCCGCGCCGAGGATGTCCCGGTACGTCGCCGCCGCTGCGGCGGCGCGCTCGGCCTGATCGGCCCGCAGCGCGCTCGGCACCTCGCCCTTCAGGCAGCTGCTGAGCGCGATGAGGCCCTTGCTGTGACGGGCCAGCAGGTCCTTGTCGATGCGCGGCTTGTAATAGAACCCCTCGGTGTAGGCCGAGGAGGTGAGCTTCACGAGGTTGTGGAACCCCTCGTTGGTCTCGGCCAGCAGGATGAGGTGGTTCGACGACTCGGCGATCGGCCCGCCCCGGGTCAGGCGGCTGCCCGGCGCGACATACACCTCGCAGCCGAGGATCGGCTTGATGCCCCGCTGCCGCGCCTTGTCGTGGAAGACGATCGCGGAAAACAGATTGCCGTGCTCGGTCACCGCGAGCGCGGGCATCTTGAGCCGCTCGGCCTCGGCCAGCAGCTCCCCGATGCGGCACGCGCCGTCCAGCAGCGAGTACTCCGTGTGCAGGTGCAGGTGGACGAACTCGGGCATGCTACTCCCACTCGATCATCGACGGCGGCATGGTCTGGTGCGTCACGGGGCCAACTTGAGGAGTGCAGGACGGGTTCCGAATCCGCTTCTCACGTATTATACCGGTGTGATTCGACGGGCGGCGAGGACATCTTCGGCGGCGGCGCTGGTGTGCGTCCTCGGTTTCCCGCCGGCGGCGCCGGCCCAGGACCTCGCGTTTCCCGGCGGCATCATCTGGCAGCTCCGCATCGATCCTCCTCCGGCGCAGCTCCCCGCGTTCGACGATCACAGCGCCTACCTCGCCCTGCAGGACCGCAGCGTGCGCGCGATCGATCACGCCACAGGGGCGACACGGTGGACGGCGGCCGAGCCGTCGACGGTGAGGCCCGCGTCGTCGGGGCGCTACCTCGCTGGCGCGGACGGTGCGTCGGCCTGGGCCATCGACGCGGCGTCGGGCCGCTCGCTCTGGCGCCGCGGCCTGGGCTCCGCCGCGAGCGCGTCCCCGGCCGTCACGACCGCCGGCGCCGTGTTCCTCACCGAGGCCGGCGACCTCGTGCTGCTGGCCTGGGCGGACGGCCGGGACGTGTGGAGGGCGCGCATGCCCGGCCGGGTGTCGGCGCCACTCGAAGCGGGCGCGGACCTCCTGTGCGTCGGTCTCGACCAGGGACAGGTGCTGGCCATCCGGCTGGCGGACGGCACGAACGCGTGGACGCGCACGCTTGGCGCGAGCGTCCTCGGCATGACGGTCATCGGCGACCGTGTCTTCGCCGGGGCCGCCGACAACTTTCTCTATGCCCTGAGCACACGCGACGGCGGCGTGGCCTGGCGCTGGCGCACGGGCGGCGACGTCGTCGGTCACGCGGTCGCCGACGCGAGGCGCGTGTACTTCACGTCGCTCGACGCCATGGTGCGGGCCGTCGATCGCCGCCACGGCGACCTGCGATGGCAGCGGCCCCTCACGACGCGCCCCGTCGGCGATCCGGTGCTGGCCGGCACGCAGGTGATCGTGGCGGGCGTCGCGCCGGAGCTGCGGGCCTTCCGCGTCAGTGACGGCGGCGTGACGGCCACGGCGCCGGTGCCGGGCCGCCCGCTGCACGGCCCGTTCCTGGCGCCGGCGTCCGCGTCGGCGCCTGCGCGCCTGATCGTCCTGATTGCGGGCGGCCACTTCATGGCGCTCGGCCAGACCGTCGAGCCGATGCTCGTGCCCCTCGACATGACGTCGTGGAAGAAGCTGCCGCCGGAACGGGCCACCTGTCACCGCTGGTACTGACGATAGATCGCGAGATAGGCGCCAAGCGCGCTGAGGCCGAGGAACTGGAACACCAGGCCGCGGAACAGCCACGCCAGCAGCTGCAGCGGCACGACGGCCAGGCCCGCGAGCGGGACGAACGCGATCAGGCCGAGGCTCGTGGTCGCCACGACCGACACGATGGTGGCGCCCGTCACGAGCAGGAGCACGACGCCGAACACGCCGAAGGTCAGTTTCGGCTCGGCCCGGAGAAACCTGACGACCCGGCGCGCCGCGGACCTGACGCTGCACGCCTCGACGACCACCACCATCTGGATTAACAGGTAGACGAAGTTCACGAGCGTCACCCAGACGACGAGCGCGGTGGAGCCGATCCCCGCAATCGCCGTCCATCCCAGCGGGCCGCCGGCGAACCAGTCCGCCCCGCGCAGCAGCACCGCGAGGTACACGGCGGCCGATGCCGCGTACACGAGGATGAGGACGAACCCGAGCCGGAGGAACCTCCGCAGGTGCTGCCGGCACCCCGCCTCGTAGCGGGCCACGGTGAACCGCGCGGCCGACCAGAACGGCTCCAGGCGCAACGGCGGCGCCTCGACGGCCGCCGCTTCCCGCTCCGCCTCGGCGAGCACCGCCACCGTGCCGCCCTTGAGCAGGAACATGAACGCCGAACCGGCCAGCGCGACAAGGCCGAAGGCCAGCAGGAACGAAATCAGGGCGGGCGGCTCCGCGGAGAGCGCCGTCGCGACAAACGTGATGCTCTCGCGGATGTCCGGCGAGAACAGCTCGGGCAGTTCGCGGCCCAGGACGAGGACGACCAGCAGGAGGCCGCCCACGACGGGCACGCTCAGCAGCATCTTGAACGTGGATTCCGCCATGAACTGGATGACGGTCACCTGCCAGTTCGCCGCGGCCACGAGCGCCCCGCGCTTGAGCACCGTCCTGACGTCGACTCCGGTCAGCATCCCGGCTCCGATTTATAGCACGCTTCGCGCGGCGCCGCCGATGGCGGCGCTTGTCCGGCCCGTCCGGCGGGGCTATGCTGCTGACAACTGTGGGCGTGACGATTCGACCCCGACCGTGGCGGCTCCTGGCCTGGTTCCTCGCGGCCTTCGCCCTCGTGTGGCTGTCGGGGCGCGCCTGCGAGCACCGCGTGCTCGGACGGACCGACGACGAAGGCCGGCGCCTCATCGCCGACCGTGTCCGGCAGGAGTTCGGCGGCCTGCGCGCGGCCCTCGAGCGGGCCGCCGGCGCCGCCTCGCAGCACCGCGATCTGATCCTCCGCGCGCCGCGCGACATCGCCGCCGCGCGCGAGCTGTTCGCCGAGCTTGCGACCATCAGCGGCACGAGCATCGCGATGACCGTCTACGGCAGCGATGCGGCGCCGCTGGCATGGTCCGGACGGCCATCGGAGCTGCCGGGCGCGAGAATCGCCGGGTCCGCCGCCCTGCTGGTGGCCCCCGGGGCGTCGGGCCTGAGACTCGTCCTCGTGCACCCGGTGCCCGCGGGTGGCGACGGGCAGACCAGGCAGCCCGGCACCATCGTCGCCGAATCCGCGCTTCCGACCGGCGGGTCCGCACGCGGTCTCGGGACGGAGGCGCTGACCTGGACGAGCGCGCCGGTGCCGGTGCCGCTCCGGCCCGGCTATGAAGGCGGCGGCGAATCCCGATCACCCGAAGCGTTCGTCCTGACCGACCTCGGCGGCAGGGCCCTCCTCGAGGGCTGGGTGCAGGCCGCCGATGTCGCGGCCGCGCGCGCCACGGTCCGGGACCGGACGCTCGCCGCGCTCCTCGGCCTCACGGCGCTCTTCCTGGCCTGGCTCTCGGTGCCGCTGGTCGCATGGAGACGGTCGGCCCGGTCACCGGGTGCCGTGCTGGCGCGATCGGCACTCCTTGCCGGCATCATCGCCGCTGCGCGGGGTGTCGCGTGGATCGCGGTGCCGCTTGCCGGCGCGGTCGCGCCACTCAGCGGTGACCGGCCCGTCCCGGCCGGGGCCCTTCTCTGGCTGCGCTCTCCCGCCGACTTCGTGGCTCACCTCGATGGCGTGCCTCGCCGGCGCGCTCCTGCTCAGCGACCTGATGACACGGCTGAGGCTCGGCTTGCGCCGGGCCAGGGTCTCGCCGGCGGACACCTGGAGGGGCGCGCTCGCGTTCGGGCTCGCCCACCTGGCCGCCGGCACGGCCTCTGCAGCCCTGCTCGCCTGGTACCTCGGCCTTGGCAACGCGCTCTCCGCGATGGCCGGCATCGACTGGCTCAGCTACGCCATGCACCCGTGGGACGGGCCCAGGATCGCCGTCGCCGCGGGGCTCGTCTGCATGCACGCCGCCGCGGTCTGGGGGGCCGTTGCCATTCTGCGCTTCGCCGCGGCGTGGTGGAGGGTCCGCTCCTCGGGCGCGGAGGAAATCGGCCTTGTCGCGGCGTGGACCCTGCCTGCGGTGGTGTGGCTGTGGTGGCCCGGCGACGTCGCCGGGGCCTATCCTGCATGGGTCCTGCTGCCGCCGGCGCTGCTCGCGGCCGCGCTCGGGTGGGGGGCCACCCGGCTGCTGCGATGGCGGCGGCACTCGTCGCAGGCGGCGACCCTGCTGGCGATGTTCCTGGGATTGGCCCTGCCCGCGGTGACCTTCCATCCCGCTGCCGCCGACCAGGCCGACAAGACCAGGCGCCAGGTCGTGGAAACGCGGCTGGCGCCCCAGGCCATCCGTCAGCGCGACGAAGTACAGGCCGCCGTCAGGCGGGCCATGGGCCAGGTCGACGCCGTGCCCGGCCTGATCGACCTCGTCCGGTCGCAGGCGCCTCCGGCCCCGGGCCAGGTCCCGACGGAATACGCCTTTCTGGTCTGGTCGCAGACCGACCTGGCCGCCAACCGCCTCACCTCGGCGATCGAGCTCTACGACGAGGAGGGCGCGATCACCAGCCGCTTCGCCCTGAACCTGCCCGAGTACACCCAGGCGCAGCAGCGCTGGCAGGAAGCCAGCTGCGAGTGGGAGGTGTTCGAGGAGGTGTCGCCGTTCGGCTCCGAGGAGCGCCGGCTGCTGCACGCGGGCCGCGGCCTGTGCGTCAGCGAAGCGGGCGTCACGCGGATGGTCGGCACGATCGTCATCCACGCGATGCTCGACTACGGATCCCTGCCCTTCATCACGTCGCAGAACCCGTACGTCGAACTCTTCCAGAGCCGGCCCTCCTTCGGCGCCGGGCACTCGCTGGATCGCGACGTGGGGTTCGTGGTCTACGGCTGGAGCCTCACGCCCATCTACGCGTCGGGCCCGACGACGTGGACGCTCGACGAGGAGACGTTCCGGCGGGTCTACGCGTCGCGAACGCCGTTCTGGACGAGGCGCGACGAGGGAGGGCGGCGAGACCATGTCTACCTCGCCAACGATCGCGGCGGCATCTACGCGCTGGGCTACCCGGCGGTCTCGGCGGTGGGGCACCTGGTCGCCCTCGCGGAGCTGGTCACGCTCGCCGGCGCCCTCTTCGTGCTGCTGATGCTGCTGCGGTCGGCGGGCATGGCCGCCGCGGGCGTCAGGGGCGAGCGGGGACGCGATCTGCTCCACGAGATCCGCGCGAGTTTCTATCGCAAGCTCTTCCTGGCCTTCGTCGCCGTCGCGGTCATCCCGGTGCTCACGCTCGCCTTCGTGGCCCGGGCCTACATGATGGACCGGCTGCGCGCCGACGTCGAAGAGGCGGCCATCCGCACCACGACGGTGGCGCAGCGGTTCGTCGAGGACGCGAGCCGGATCCAGGAGCGCGGCGAAGGGGCCGTCGATCACCCTCAGCGACGACGCGATTGTCGGCATCTCGCGCGTGATCGACCAGGACGTGAACGTGTTCGACGGCCCGCGCCTGGTGGCGACCAGCGAGCGCGACCTGTTCGCGTCGGGGCTCCTGCCGACGCGGACCGCCGCCGACGTCTACCGCGCGATCGTCCTGGAGCGGCGCGCGACCTACGTGGCCGAGGAGCGGCTGGGCGCGTTCTCGTACATGGTGGCGGCCGCCCCGCTGAAAATCGCGGGTGCCAACGGGCTGATCACCGTGCCCGCTGACGCTGCGGCAGCGGGCGATCGACCGGGAGATCGACGACCTGAACCGCCGGATCCTGCTCGGCATCCTGACGTTCATCCTGATCGGGTCCGCGCTCGGGTACTGGATGGCGGAGCGCATCGCCGATCCCGTGAACCGGCTGCAGCGCGCCACGGCGCGCCTCGCGCGCGGCGACCTCGACGCCCGCGTCGTGGTGACCTCGTCGGACGAGCTCCGGCGGCTCGTCGAGGCGTTCAACAGCATGGCCGCCGACCTGCAGCGCCAGCAGGGCGCCCTCGAGCGCACGCACCGTCTCGAGGCGTGGGCCGACATGGCGCGGCAGGTGGCCCACGAGATCAAGAACCCGCTGACGCCCATGCAGCTGTCGGCCGAGCACCTGCGCCGCGTGCACGCCGACCGCGGGAAGCCGCTGTCGCCGGTGCTCGAGGAGTGCGTCGACTCGATCCTCAGCCAGGTGCGCCTGCTCCGGCAGATTGCCGCCGAGTTCTCGAGCTTCGCGTCCTCGCCGACGCCGCGGCCGGTCGAGACCAGCCCGGCGGCGCTCGTGGCCGAAGTGGTCGAGCCCTATCGCGCGGGGCTGCCCGCCGGCGTCACCCTCGCGGTCGACGTCCCGGCCGACCTGCCGGCCTTCGAGGTCGACCGCAGCCTGCTCGGACGGGCGCTGACCAACGTGATCGAGAACGCGCTGCACGCCATGCCCGGCGGCGGCGCGCTGGAACTCAGCGGCCGGCTGTCAGCCGACGGGCGGGCCGTGACGCTGCAGATCCGCGACAGCGGCGTCGGCATGGACGCCGCCGCCCTCGCCCGCATCTTCGAGCCCTACTTCTCGACGAAGGCCGTCGGCACCGGCCTCGGCCTCACCATCGCCAAGCGGAACGTCGAGCTTCACGGCGGGGCGATCGCCGTCGAGAGCGCCCCGGGGCGCGGAACGGTGGTGCGCGTGGAGATCCCGACGGCCGGGCCCGTCCTGCCCCCGGCCTCAGCCTGAGGGCGGCGGCGTCTCGCGCCGCCGGACCCGTACCCAGACCGCCGCGGCCAGTCCCGACAGCATGTAGAAGTAGGCGAGCCCGAGCAGCACGATGTTCGGGTGCAGCTGGATCACGGCGATGACGAGCGCGACGAGCGCGAGCACCTTGTAGGATCGCCGCTTCTGCGTGTCGATCGTCTTGAAGCTGTTGAACCGGATCGTGCTCACCATCAGCAGCGCGGGCACCACCATGACGGCGAGCGCGACGACCGCCCACCGCGGGTCCTGGATGCCCGCCGGATAGAAGAACACCGTCGAGGCGGGAATGGCGGCCGCGGCCGGGCTCGGCATGCCGACGAAGTAGCGCTTGTCGGTCGACTTGACGCTCTGGATGTTGAACCGCGCGAGGCGGATGGCCGCCGCGCTCAGATAGATGAAACCCGCCGCCCAGCCGAGCCGGTCGAGCGGCTGCAGGCCCCACATGAACGTCAGCACCGCCGGCGCGATCCCGAACGAGATGACGTCGGCCAGCGAGTCGAACTCCACGCCGAAGGCGCGTGGCCGTGCCGGTCATCCTGCGCGATGCGGCCGTCGAGCATGTCGAGCACGACGGCGACGCCGATGAGCGGCGCGGCCACGTCGAACTCGCCGCGCATCGCGTAGAGCACGCACAGGTAGCCGCAGAACATGTTGCCCATCGTGAAGAGGCTGGGCAGCAGGTACACGCCGCGGCGCAGCTTCGGCCGCTCCGCGCCGGCCCGCGGGTCGCGTCGTCGTCCCGCGTCCGTGCATCGACATTCGGGGTCACCATGTCGCCACGACCGTTTCGCCTCCGCGGACCCGGTCGCCGACCGCGACGCGCAGGGTCGCGTGCGGCGGCAGGAACAGGTCGATCCGCGAGCCGAACTTCATCAGGCCGAAGCGCTCGCCGGTCCGCACCGCCGCGCCGGGGCCGACCCGGCAGACAAGCCGCCGGGCCAGCACGCCGACCACCTGGCGGCACACGACGCGACCGCGCCGTCGTGCTCGATCCAGACCTCGTTGCGCTCGTTCACGCGGGCCGACTCCGGCCGGTAGGCCGCGCAGGAACCGGCCCGGCGTGTACTCCACGCGGGCGACCCGCCCGCCGATGGGAATGCGGTTGATGTGCACGTCGAGCGGCGAGAGGAAGATGCTGATCTGCTTCCAGTCGCCTGGCGGCGCCGACGCGGGCTCGGCGGCGCCCGCGATGAGCACCCGGCCGTCGGCGGGCGACACGACGGCATCGCGGCGATCCGGGCACGGTCCGCTCGGGATCGCGGAAGAAGTACACCATGAAGAGCGCGAGCGCGCCGAACGCGCCCGCCACCCAGGGCCAGAACGCCGCCAGCGCCAGCGCGGGCGCGAGGGCCCCGAGCACGAACGGCCAGCCGGCCCGATCGATCTTCATAGGGTGCCTATTCTACTTCGGCCGCCTGCCGCGCGTGCCCGAGGGCCCCAAAACACCGGCAGCCAGCGCCCGCCGTCGGGAACGCTGGCTGCCGAGTCTCACGCGCGGGCCGGCGCCCGCGAGAGCGCCGGCGCTAGGCGGAGAGCTGCGTCGCCGCCGGCGCCGGCGAAACGCCGCACGATGTCTTCCATCCGGTCCTTGAGCTGGAGCTTCCGCTTCTTGATCGTGGCCTGTTCGAGGTGCTCGGGTTCGGAGAGGTGGGACTTGCCGGCGAGTTCGGAAAGTCGATGCTCGAGTTCCTTGTGCTTGGCGGCCAGCTGCCGGAACTCGTCGTCGGTCTGGAGAAGCATGGAACGATTGTCCTGCACGTTGACGGTCATGCTTTCCGCCTCCTTGTGTTGGGGCGGTCGAGAAGCGCGTGAGTGAGCCTGTGAAGCAACATGAGGAACCTTACGGCCCGCGGGCGGCCGAAGGAGTCACAATCGGTTCGATCTCTACGCGAACGGTACCACAAGGGTCAGGCCGATTCAAGCCACTGGATCGGCTTCAAGATTCCGGACATCCCTGGCCAGAACCAGCGCATCCTCCTCGGGATGCGCGTAGTAGCGGGGCCGCTCGCCGACCTGGATGAAGCCGAGGCTGGCGTAGAGCCGCTGCGCCGCCACATTCGACGCCGCACCTCGAGCAGCGCCGTCCGGCGCGCCGGCCGCTCGCCCGTGTTCCAGCACGGCCTCGACCAGCGCGCGGCCGGCTCCGAGCCTGCGGCACTCCGGCCTCACGGCGACGTTGTTGATCTGCAGCTCGTCCGCGACGAGCCGGTACGAGCAGTAGCCGGCCACCGGCGCGGCGGCGGTCCGCAGCACGAGGACGAATGACGTCTCCGGCTGCCGGAGTTCCTCCTCGTACATCGCGCGGGTCCAGGGCGACGGGAAGCTGAGGCGGTCGACCTCCAGGACGCCGTCCAGGTCGGACGGCCGCGACAGCGCTTCGATCCGGAACGGCGAGCGTCACGGCGTCACCCGCCGGCGATCGCGGGCCAGTTCGGCGTCGGGGCGCCGGACGTAGAGCGGCCGAATCGCGTGCGGGAGCGTCGCCTCTCCCGCCGCGGCGCGCCGCCCGGCGATGAGCGCGATCGTGGCGGCGAGCGGCGGCGGGTCGATCACCTGGACGGGCGCGCCGGCGGCGTCGCTCGAGCACCTGGCGGTACCGCAGCGGCGCCGTCGCCGGCCACCGGGCACCAGGCGCCTCCCATCAGGCCGTGCCATCGCGCGGCGGTGTCGGCGGGGTCGCCCACGGCCGGCCCGTCGACCGTCTCGAGCGCCGCGTCCGCTCCCGCCCCGTGCGCCGCGTAGAGCGCCGAGAACACCTCGTTCCGCTGGGCGTCCATCCAGACGCCGATGCGCCGCGAGCGGCCCGTCGCTCCCGCCGCCCGGCGGCGGCCAGCGCAAGCGCCTCGAGCGCAGAGACCCCGACGACGGGCCGGCCGGTGGCGAACGCGCAGCCCCTGGATGGCCGCGATGCCGATGCGCAGGCCGGTGAACGAGCCGGGACCGGCCGCGACGGCGAACACGTCGACGTCCGCCAGGCGGAGGCCGGCCCGCTCGAGCGACCGCACCAGGTCGCCCGGCACCCGCTCGGCGTGCGGGCGGGCGGGGTCGCCTGCCAGCACGTCCAGCACGCGGCCGTCCCGGGCCACCGCGACGCTGCCGGTCCGGGTCGTCGTGTCGAGCGCCAGCACGAGCATGGTGAGATTGTGCCCCAGAGCGATGGGGTGATGCTATATTCCGAATCGTGTCTCCCTCCGACCGATCCGCCTCCCCGAAGGCCCTGGCGAACGCCACGCCGGCGATGCGCCAGTACCTCGACGCGAAGCGCCAGTACCGCGACGCCATCGTGTTCTTCCGGATGGGCGACTTCTACGAGATGTTCTACGAGGACGCGCTGGTGGCCGCGCGCGCCCTCGACCTGACGCTGACCTCGCGGTCGAAGGACGCCGACGGCGGCGCATCCCGATGTGCGGCGTGCCCTACCACGCCGCCGACACCTACATCGCCCGCCTCGTCAAGAAGGGCTTCCGCGTCGCCATCTGCGAGCAGGTCGAGGACCCGCGCAAGGCGAAGGGCCTGGTGCGGCGCGAGGTGGTGCGCGTCGTGTCGCCGGGCACGTTCACCGACGCGGCTACCTCGACGCGCGCGAGCCGGCGTTCCTGATGGCCGTCGCGCCGGTCGGGTGGCCCGGACGGCGCGGCCGCGACGCACGCGCGGCCATCGGCGTCGCGCTGCTCGACCTGTCGACCGGCGAGTTCCTGACGGCCGAGTACCGCGGGCCGCGACGGGCTGCAGGCGCTCGCGCGACGAGACTGTCGGTGCTGCGGCCCCGCGAGATCGTCGTGCCGGCCGACGTCGCGATCGACGCGCTGCTGCCCGCCGCCGCGCGCGGCACGGCCAGCGTGACGCCGGTCGACGCCGTGGGCGTTCGACGCCGACAGCGCGCGGCGGGCGCTGCTCGAGCAGCTGCGCACGCAGTCGCTCGAGGGGTTCGGCCTCGAGGGCCATCCGGCGGCCGTCCGCGGCGGCCGGCGCGCTCGTCCACTACCTGCGGACACGCAGAAGGCCGACCTCGCGCACGTGCGCGGCATCAGCGTTCAAGCGAGCACGCCGATCGCGCTGCTCGTCGATCCGCTCACGCTCAAGCACCTCGAGATCGTCGAGGCGATGGACGGCGGCCGCGCCGGGCTCGCTGCTCGCACGAGCTCGATCGCACGGTGACGCCGATGGGCGCGCGCCTGCTGCGCGCGTGGCTGCTCCGGCCGCTCGTCGTCGCTCGAGCGCATCCGCGATCGCCTCGACGCCGTCGAGGACTTCGCCTTCCGCACGACCGAGCGCGGCAAGTTCCGCGACGCGCTGCAGGACGATGCACGACCTCGAGCGCCTCGTGGCGCGCGCCGCGCTCGGCACCGCCGGGCCCGCGCGACCTGGTGGCGCTGCGCACGTCGCTCGCGGCCGTGCCCCGCGCTCCGCCAGCTGCTCGCGGGCTTCCAGGCGCCGCTTCGTCGCGAGCCTGGTCGGCGGAGCTCGACGACGTCGCGGACGTGCGGGACGCGATCGAGCGCACGCTCGTCGACGAGCCGCCGGCGCTCGCGCGCGACGGCGGCTGCGTCCGCGACGGCGTCGACCCCGAGCTCGACGACCTGCGGCGCATCTCGCCGGTCGGGCAAGCAGGTCATCGCCGAGCTGGAGGAGCAGGAGCGCGCGCGCACCGGGCATCGCGCTCGCTCAAGGTCCGCTACAACCGCGTGTTCGGCTACTACATCGAGGTCTCGAAGTCGAACCTGCACGCGGTGCCGCCCGACTACCACCGCAAGCAGACCATCGCCGGCGGCGAGCGCTTCATCACGCCGGCGCTCAAGGAGTACGAGGAGAAGGTGCTCGGCGCCGACGAGCGGATCCTCGAGCGCGAGATCGAGATGTTCGAGGCGCTGCGCGCCGCGGTGGCCGCCGAGGCGCCGCGCATCCAGGACACCGCGCGGGCCGCTCGCCACGCTCGACGTGCTGGCCGCGCTCGCCGAGGCCGCCGCCGCTGCACAACTACGTCAAGCCGCACGTGCACGACGGCGACGAACTGATCATCCGTCGACGGCCGGCACCCGGTCGTCGAGCGCTACAGCCCCGACCCGTTCGTGCCGAACGACACGCAGCTCGACGGCACGAGCGCGCCAGCTCGTCATCCTGACCGGGCCGAACATGGGCGGCAAGTCGACCTACCTGCGCCAGGTGGCGCTCATCAGCCTGCATGGCGCAGGCCGGCTCGTTCGTGCCGGCGCGCGAGGCCAAGCTCGCCGATCGTCGACCGCATCTTCGCGCGCGTCGGCGCCTCCGACAACATCGCGCGCGGCCAGTCCACCTTCATGGTGGAGATGCAGGAGACGGCGAACATCCTGCACACGGCGACCTCGCGCAGCCTCGTCATCCTGGACGAGATCGGCCGCGGCACGTCCACCTTCGACGGCCTGAGCATCGCCTGGGCCGTCGCCGAGCACCTGGCCACGAACGCCGCGCGCCGGCCGAAGACCCTCTTCGCCACGCACTACCACGAGCTGACCGAACTGGCCGACACCCTGCCCGGCGTCGTCAACGCGCACGTCGCCGCGCGCGAGTGGCACGACGACATCGTCTTCCTGCGCAAGGTCGTCGCCGGGCGGTCCGATCGCAGCTACGGCATCCAGGTGGCGCGCCTGGCGGGCCTGCCGCCCGAGGTCATCGGCCGCGCGCGGGCGATTCTCGACGCGCTCGAGCAGGACGCGCTGGCGCGCGGCGGCCGGCCGACGGTGGCGAAGGCCGGGCCGGACGCGCGCCAGCAGCTTGCGCTCTTCGAGACCGCCAGCCCTGTCGACGCGGTGGCGCAGCGCCTGCGCGACGTCGATCTCAACCGGCTGACGCCGATCGAGGCCCTGGCCCTGCTGGCCGAGCTGCAGCGGGAGGCCGGCGGTTAAGCCGCGCATGGCTCCGCGACGCTGCGCGCCCGCGCTGGCGGCGCTCTGCACGGCCGCGTTGATGCTTGTCTCGACCAGCGGCTTCGCGGCCGGCCGGTACGATTCGAGACTCCGGTTCCGCGTCCTCCGCACGCCCCACTTCACGATCTACTTCCATCAGGGCGAGGCGCCCCTGGCCGCGCGCCTGGCGGGGATCGCCGAGCGCGTGCGGACCGATCTTGCCGCGCGCACCGGGATCGCGGCGCCCTCCCACACGCACGTGGTGCTCGTCGACCAGTCGGACATCGCCAACGGCTGGTCCACGCCGGTCCCCTACAACCTGATCGAGGTGGCCGCGATCCCGCCGCCGCCGTCGTCGTTCCTCGGCCACCACGACGACTGGCTGCGCATCGTGTTCACGCACGAGTACGCGCACATCTTTCACCTGGACCGCGTCGGCGGCGTCATGCGCGGGCTCAGGTGGGTCATGGGCCGGAGCCCCGCGACGTTCCCGAACCTGTTCGTGCCGCAGTGGCAGGTCGAGGGGTTCGCGACCTGGGCCGAAAGCGCGTTGACGGGCTTCGGCCGCGTGCACGCGGCGGATGTCCGCGGCGTCGTCGCATCGGTCTCGGCCAGCGGGCGCGCGACGATCGATCGCGCCAGCGGCGGCCTGGTGGCCTGGCCCTCCGGGCACACGCCGTACTTTCAGGGGGGCGTCTTCGACCAGGCCATCGCCGAGCGTTACTCATCGGAGGCGCTCGGCGAGCTGTCGAGGGAGACGGCCCGGCGCCTGCCGTTCCTCGGCGGGCCCGCCCACCGGAAGGTGCTGGGCACTTCGGCTGGAGACCTCTGGAGGTCCGTCTTCAGTCGCCCCGGACCGTCGGGAAGCCGCCTCAGCCGCGGGAGCGAGGCGGCTCACGCGGGAGGGGTTCGCCATCAGCGGCCCGCGCATCGTTCGCCGGCGCACGCCGGCGGGGGCGGAATCCGAGGCGGTGTACTACAGCGCGCAGGGACCGCACCGGTTCCCGGACATCAGGATGGTCGATCTTGCCGGCGGCACGCCCGCGCACGTGGCGTCGCGGTACGACGGGCAGTCGCTGTCGAGCGACGGCAGGTGGCTCTACTACGACCAGCTGGAATTCGACGGCGCGGTCGCGATCGTCTCGGATCTGTACGCGCGCGACCTCGAGTCGGGGCGCACACGACGCCTGTCCCGCGGCGAGCGCCTGACGGACCCGGATATCGATCCGGCCGGGACCCGGCTGGTCGCCGTCCGGGCGCGCGACGGCGGCAAGCGGCTCACGATCTGGCGCGTGAGCAGGACGGCCGACGGAGCGCCGGTGCTGGCGGCCGAGCCCGAGCGCGTGGCCGGAGCCGAGGGGTGCCAGTACGCGTCGCCGCGATGGTCGCCGGACGGCGCGGCGATCGTCGCCGTCCGCCACTGCATCGGCGCGCTCCCGGTCATCGTCGAGGTCTCCGCCGACGGCGGCGCCGAGCGCGTGCTCGCGTCCGGCGGACGCAACCTCACGCCGGTGTGGTCGCCGGACGGCGAGTCGGTGCTCTTCGCGTCGGACCGCGCGGACGGGCGGTTCAAGCTCTACACCGTCCGCCGCAGCGCCCCGCCTGATGCGACGCCGGAGCTCGCGCTCGACGCGCCGGGCGGTGTGATGTGGCCGGATGTCGCCGCCGATGGCCGCACCGTGGTCTTCACCAGCCTGACCGCGGACGGGTACGACGTGTTCGCGGATCGCCTCCCGGACCGCGGAGACCGGCCTTCGGGTGCGCAGTTCCTGGCGGCGGCCTCGACGCCGGAGCCGGGCACGCCAGTAGCACAGCCGTCGGGAGAAGGCGCTGCAGCCGTCGAGCCGCCTCTTCCGGCCGCGCGCGAGTACTCGCCGTGGCGGACCCTGCTGCCCCGGAACTGGTCTCCCCTGCTCAACGTCGACGGCGACGAGGTGGACGTCGGGGCCACGACCGGGGCGACCGACGTGCTCGGCTACCACGCCTACAGCGTGTCGGTGATGTGGCGCGCGTCGGGCCAGGACGCCGACTTCACGTTCGACGCGGCACGCGGTGAACTGGAGCGCCTCCTACGCGTACAACCGCTGGCGGCCGTCGCTGCTGCTCTCCGCGTGGTCCGGCCTCGACACCATCCTCGTCGCGGAGGAAGGCTCGAGCCGCACGCTCGTGTCCCAGGAACGCAGCCAGGGCATCTTCGCGGGCGTCGTCGTCCCGTGGCGGCGGGTTCGCGTGGCGCAGAGCTGGCTCGGCGGCGTGGAGGTCGACGAGCGCCGGCTCCCGGCATCCACGGGCGTCGCGGACCGGTCGCGCAACGGCTTCCGCGCCGGGTGGGCCCTGGCGAGTTCCCGGCAGTATGGGTATTCGATCAGCCCGGAACATGGCACCTGGGCGGCCGTCAATCTGGAACGCGTCACCACCGGCCTGGGCGCGGACGGCGACGCCGTCAGTCTCACCGGCGACTGGCGCGTCTATCTTCCCGGGCTCGGCCGCCATCACGTCGCGGCGATCCGCGTCGCCGCGGCATCGAGTACCGGCGATTCGGGGATGAAGCGCGTCTTCGACCTCGGCGGCAGCGCCGTGCCGCCCGCGCCCTTCGCGCTCGGGCAGCGGGTCGTCGGCCTGCTGCGCGGGCTGCCGTTCGACGAGCGCCAGGGAACCGCGGCGCTCGTGGGCAACATCGACTACCGGTTTCCGCTCGCGCGGGTCGAGCGCGGCATCAGGACCTGGCCGATCTTCCTGCGCGACATCCACGGCGCCGTGTTCGCCGATGTGGGTTCCGCCGGCAACGCGATCGACGCCCTCCCTGCCGCCGCCTGGTCGGTGGGCGGCGAACTCGCCACGACGCATCACGCTCGGCTACACCTGGAACCTGAGCCTCGCCGCCGGCGCCGCCTGGGTGCGCGACCCGTCCCGGGCCGGCGAGCGCGATCGCGTCGCGGCCTTCGTGCGCACCGGCTACGCGTTCTGATCGGCCCCAGGCCGGCCTGCACGCCCGTCCCTGCCCCATGCTCCCTTGGCCCTAGCCCCTAGCCCTAGCCCCTAGTAGAATCCGCCCATGGCCACCGAACTGCCCTATCACGCCCAGCTGCCCTTCACCTTCGGCGCGCTCGAGCAGGACGCCGGTTCATTCGATCGTGCCCGGGCCGTCGTGCTGCCGGTGCCGTTCGAGCGGACGACCTCCTACGTGCCGGGCACGAAGAACGGCCCGCGCGAGATCATCGCCGCGTCGGGGCAGGTCGAACTGTACGACGAGGAACTCGGCCGCGAGATCTGCGACGTCGGCATTCACACGCTGCCCGCGATGGAATCGCCGTTCGCCTCGACCGACGACGCGTTCGCCGAGATGCGGCGCGTGGCCGGCGTGGCTGGCCGGGGCCGGGAAGTTCTTCGTCGCGCTGGGCGGCGAACACGCGCTCACGGCGCCGCTCGTCGCCGGTGTGGCCGCCGTGCACCCGGGCGTCACCGTGCTGCAGATCGACGCGCACGCCGACCTGCGCGAGAGCTACATGGGCGACCGGCACAGCCACGCGAGCGCCATGCGACGCGTCCTGGAGTACGCGCCGGCGGTGCAGGTGGGCATCCGCAACCTGTCCGCGCCGGAAGCGGAGGCGATTCCGGGGCTCGAGACCACCGTGTTCTACGACTGGAACATGCGCAACGATCCGGAGTGGATCACGCGCGTCGTCGAGGCGCTCGGCGAGAAGGTCTACATCACGATCGACTGCGACGGGCTCGACCCGGCCATCATGCCCGCCGTCGGCACGCCGGAGCCTGGAGGGCTTGAGCTGGCGGGAGACGCTGACGCTCCTGAGGCGGGTGATGGCGGCAAAGACCGTCGTGGCGGCCGACGTGGTCGAGCTCTGCCCCATCCCGGGCTTTGTGGCCCCCAACTTCCTGGCCGCCAGGCTGGTCTACAAGCTCATCGGCTACCGGTTCTTCGCGCGGTAGCTACGCCCCCGCGCCTTCAAGCTTCCCGGCGGGCGGCCGGCGCGTAGGGCGACTGCGGGAACTCGTCGACGACGCGCTTGAACGCCTTCTTCGCGTCGTCGCTCTTCCCCGCCAGCTGATAGGCGCGGGCGAGCTGCATGAGCACGCCGTCAACCGGCACGTCGTCCGACTTCAACGCTTCCACTTCCTTGAACGACGCGATGGCCTGGTCGAACTGCCCCGCCATCAGGTGGGCCTCGGCGATGCCCAGGCGCGCCATCACCTGGTAGGCGCCCTTGCCCTTGTCGACGACTTCCTTGTAGCGCGCGGTGCCGTCCTGCGTGCGCCCGACGGCGACGAGCGCGGCCGCGGCGCGGTAGCGCGCCATGATGCCGGCGTCGCTGTCGGGGTAGGCGTCGGCCACCTCCAGCAGCTTCGGGAGCGCCGCCTCGAGGCGGGCGCGATCCGTCGGGTACGTGCCGGGGCGCTGGACGGGCGGCTTCCCCGCTTCCGCGGGCGCGGGCGGCAGCACGGGCGCTTCGGCCACGGCGAGCGCCGCGGCCAGGGCCGAGCTCGCCTTCCCCTGGTTCATCTGCCGGTAGGCCATCGTGCCCATGACCGCCGCGAGGGCGAGCGCGACCGCGATGCCGATGTAGCCGACAGTCTTGCTGTTGGCCTCGTACCAGTGCTTCGCCCCGAGCAGCCACTCGGCGAACTCGTTTTCCTTCAGGTGATGGCGTTCCGTGCGCTTCATGCCCTTGCAGTCCCTTCGGTATTTATGGTGCCCGTGGCCTGACTCGAACAGGCGGCCTACGGTTTAGGAAACCGTTGCTCTATCCACCTGAGCTACACGGGCAGCAACTCTCAATGCTAGCACGGAGTGGGACTTAGGAGGCCACCCAGGCGGGCGGGCGCCGCACGAGCGGGGCGATCCCGCTCCTACTTCGCGGTGATGAGGAAGCTGCCCCGGCGGTTGCGCGCCCAGCACGCCTCGGTCTGCTCGGTGCAGACAAGCTGCGTCTCGCCGACGGCCACGACCTCGATGCGGTCGAGCGCGATGCCCTGCGACACCAGGAACGCCCGAATGGTATCCGCGCGCCGCATCCCGAGGCCGAAGTTGTACTCGTTGGTGCCGCGAGGGTCCGCGCACCCGTCGACGCGCACGCTCACGCTGACGGCCACTTCCGGAGCCATGCCGCGTTCCGGCGCAGCGCGGCCTCGCCGTCGGGCCGGATCTCCGACTTGTCGAAATCGAAGTAGACATCGTCGAGCGGCCGCTGCCGGTTCAACTCGTCGAGGCTCATCGAGGCGAACAGCTCCTCTTCGGTCGGGGCCGGCGGCGCGGGCGGCTGCGGCGGGCGCGCGGGCGGAGGCACGACGACCTCGATCGGAGGAGGCGGCGGAGCGGCGCGCCGGCGGCTCCCAGGGAATCGTCGCCGGCACCAGCACGTCGCCGATCACGATGCGGTACAGGGCCTGTCCCCGATCGACGTCGGTTGACGGGAACAGATACCACGGGATGCCGGTGGCGACGCCCCGCAGCACGCGAATCTCCATGCGCCCCGTGTACGACTCGTCGGGATTCGTGCCGGTGACCTTCACCTCGTACCAGGTCCAGTCGGCACGCGAGTAGTCCCGCCCGATGTGACGGACGAACTCGATCTGGCGGATCCGCCTGAACGGCAGCTGGAAGTGGCCGGCCGGGCCGTCGACCCAGACGTGCTGCACGCCGCCGTAATCCCACACGGTCTCGTTGATGCGGAAATCGTCGACCGCCACCACGAGGTCCGGGTTGGCGCGGTCGGGAAACACGAACGCCCGGAACCCGCCCGCGGCGCGCGCGGGCGACGCACGAGCACCAGGACGGCGGCAGCGATGGCGACAAGCGTTCGTGTCCTCATCACGCCGTACCTATCGGCCGGATCGCGCGCGAAACTGGCGGGTTGCCCTGATCTGCTCAGTAGTGCAACACGCTGGTCACCTGTTCGCCGGCCAGCTTGTCCCGGCCCTTCAGGAAATCCAGCTCGATCAGGAAGGCCAGGCCGTGCAGCGTCCCGCCGAGGCCGCTTCACCAGCGCCGCCGCGGCCTTCGCCGTTCCCCCGGTCGCGAGCACGTCGTCGACGACCAGCACGCGCTGGCCCGGCCTCGATCGCGTCGGTGTGAATCTCGATGGCGTCGGTGCCGTACTCGAGGCTGAACGACTCGCGCAGCGTCTTCGCGGGCAGCTTGCCGGGCTTGCGGATCGGGCAGAAGCCCGCCCCGAGCCGGTCGGCCACCGCCCCGCCGAGGATGAACCCGCGGCTCTCGATGCCCACGACGATCTCGATGCCCGCGCCGGCGAACGGCGCCGCAAGGCCCTCAATCGACGCCTTGAACCCCTCCGGGTCGCGCAGCAGCGTCGTGATGTCGTAGAAGAGGATGCCCGGCTTCGGAAAATCCGGGAACCTCGCCGGATGCGGCTCTTGAGGAACTCGGCCGGTGTGCCCTGCTGTGACATGCGTGCAATCATCCTTTGATGGAAAAGTCCTTGTAACGCCCGGACGCCGGCCCCGTCTCGCGGTTCACGTGATCGACGCGCGCGCCTCGCGGCCCGCTCGAGACCTTCCACTCGAAGCGGTCCAGCGCGTCGCGATCGCCCTCGACAACGGCCTCGACGCTGCCGTCCGGCATGTTGCGCACGAAGCCGGTCAGGCCTTCCTGCATCGGCGGCGTCCCAGGCGAACCAGCGGAAGCCGACTCCCTGCACGCGGCCGACGATGAGGTAGGTGCGCGATTCGGTCATGCGTCAGCGCCGAAATGGCGGAGCCCGGCGATTATAGCGCGATGACCCTTGCCTCGCCGAAGCCCCCGGAAGTACGTTGATAGGCTATGAGCCATCCCGCGAAGCCGTCCGCACTGACCCTCGGTGTCCCCGGGTTCACCTACGCCGACCTCTACCGGCCCGAACGCCTGCGGGATCTGCACGAGGTCTTTCTGCGCGAGGTGGGCGGCGCCGACCCGGACCTGCTCCGCCGCTGGGACGAGTACCGCGCGGATCCTGGCGCGCCGCGGCCCGCGCCGGACGTGTCGCTGCTCTACGTGCGGATGGCTCCCTATCTCAGCGGCTTCCTCGCCAGGCTGTTCGGCATCGGCGACGAGGTCCGCGGCCTGGCCGCCGCGACGGCCGAGCAGGACGTGCTGTTCCGCTTCAAGGCCGATTTCGTGAGGCGGCGCGTCGTGCCCCTGCTCAAGGGCGGGCAGCCCGTCACCCTCACGGACGCCGAGCGTGAGCTGGCCGAGTCGCTCGTCCGGGGCCAGCACCCGAGCGACGGCGAGATGGCGCTGGCCCGTGCCGGCTGCCTGCTGCTCGACCGCGAGATTGCGGCGGGCAAGGGCGGCGACGAGTCAGAGAAGGCCGCCGTCGCGTCGGCCATCGAAGCGCTGAGGAAGTGGTGCGCCGCCCACCTGCACGACGAACCGTACCGCTCGTGGGTCGTCTTCAAGCTTGCCGGCAACGTCGACTACTTCAAGCTGGTGGAGGTCGAACACCGCCATCCGGATCTTCCGACCGCCATGGAAGGGCCGGAGTCGCACCTCCGCCGGCGCGACGGCTTCACGCTCACCGACCCCCGGAAGACGGGCCGCGAGGTGCTGAGCGACATCAACTACTGCGTGCTGTGCCACGAGCGCGAGAAGGACTCCTGCTCCACCGGGCTGCTCGGGAAGGACGGCAAGGTCCAGGAGAACCCGCTCGGCATTCCGCTCGAGGGCTGCCCGCTCGACGAGCGAATCTCCGAGATGCACATGATCCGCAAGCGCGGCGACGCGGTCGGCGCGCTGGCGCTGGTCACGGTGGACAACCCCATGTGCGCGGGCACCGGCCACCGCATCTGCAACGACTGCATGAAGGCCTGCATCTTCCAGAAGCAGGATCCGGTCGACATCCCGCAGATTGAAACGGGCATCCTCACCGACGTGCTGCGCCTGCCGTGGGGCGTCGAGATCTACGGCCTGCTCACGCGCTGGAACCCGCTCAACGTGCGGCGGCCCTACGCCCTGCCCTACAACGGCAGAAAGGTGCTCGTCGTCGGCATGGGACCGGCGGGCTACACGCTGCGCGCACTACCTGGTGAACGAGGGCTTCGGCGTGGTCGGCGTCGACGGCCTGAAGATCGAGCCGCTCCCCGAGGCCCTCACCGGCACCGACACCGCGCCTCCCGAGCCGGTCCGCGACTGGGCGGCCATCTACAGCCCGCTCGACGAGCGGCCGCTCGAAGGATTCGGCGGCGTGTCCGAGTACGGCATCACGGTCCGCTGGGACAAGAACTTCCTCACGCTGCTCCACCTGACGCTCGCGCGGCGATCCGCACTGCGCATGTACGGCGGCATCCGCTTCGGCGGCACGCTCTCGATGGACGATGCGTGGGGGTACGGGTTCGATCACGTGGCGATCGCGGCCGGCGCGGGCAAGCCGACGATTGTCGACATGAAGAACAACCTGCTGCGCGGCATCCGGCAGGCCAGCGACCTCCTGATGGCGCTGCAGCTCACCGGCGCCTTCAAGCGCGGCGCGTTCGCCAACCTCCAGGTGCGCATGCCCTGCGTCGTCATCGGCGGCGGCCTGACCGCCATCGACACCGCGACCGAGGTGATGGCCTTCTATCCGCTGCAGGTGGAGAAGATCCTCGACCGTTACCAGGCGCTGGGCGCCACGTCCGGCGAGTTCGCCGTCCGGAAGGTGTTCGACGAGGAGGAACTGGCGCTGCTCGACGAGTTCCTCGCGCACGGGCACGAGGTGCGCGCGGAGCGGGCCACGGGCCGCGGCCGCTGGAGAGAAGCCCGACTTCGTGCCGCTCATGCGGCGATGGGGCGGCGTGTCGCTCGTGTACCGCAAGGGCATGCTCGACTCCCCCGCCTACCGGCTGAACCACGAGGAGATCACCAAGTCGCTCGAGGAGGGCATCGCGTTTGTCGAGCGGATGAACCCGGAGGAGGCCATCCCGGACGCATTCGGGCACGTCTCCGCCGTGCGCTTCCGCGAACAGATCAACGAGAACGGCAAGTGGCGCGACGGCGACGCCGTCGTCACGCTGCCGGCGCGATCCGTGTTCGTCGCGGCCGGCACCACGCCGAACGTGACGTACGAGCGCGAGTACCCGGGCACGTTCCAGATGGACGAGCGGCGGCGGTTCTTCAAGCCCCACGTCGCCGAGCGGGGCGAAGACGGCTCGATCACGCTCGTGCCGGCGTCCGAGGGGTTCTTCACCTCGTACAGCCGGGACGGCAGGTACGTCACCTACTACGGCGACAATCATCCCAAGTACGCCGGCAACGTCGTCAAGGCGATGGCCTCGGCGCGGGACGGATACCCGCACGTGGCGCGGCTGTTCCCCGAGGCCGCGAAGGAAGCGCCGGCGAGCGAGGCGGCGGCTCGCACGGCGGAATGGCAGCGGTTCACCGCCCGCCTCGATGACGACTTCCTCGCCCGCGTCGAGCGCGTGATTCGGCTGACGCCGACGATTGTCGAGGTGATCGTCAAGGCGCCGGCCGCCGCCAGGCACTTCCAGCCGGGACAGTTCTACCGTCTGCAGAATTTCGAGACGACGGCGCCTATCCTCGGGGCCGGCGAGAACGGGCCGCGCATGCTCATGGAGGGCCTCGCGCTGACCGGCGCGTGGGTGGACAAGGAGAAGGGGCTGCTCTCGATGATCGCCCTCGAGATGGGCGTGTCGAGCCGGCAGTGCGCGTATCTCAGGCCCGGAGAGCCCGTGCTCGTCATGGGCCCGACCGGCGCGCCGACCGAGATCCCGCACGGCGAGAACGTCCTGCTCGCCGGCGGCGGCCTGGGCAACGCGGTGCTGTTCTCGATTGCGAAGGCCCTGCGCGCCAACGGCAACAAGGTGCTCTACTTCGCCGGGTACAAGAACGGCGCGGACCTCTTCAAGCGCGAGGAGGTCGAGGCCGCCACCGACCAGGTCATCTGGACCACCGACACCGGGGTGGAGATTCCTCCGAGCCGGCCGCAGGACGCGCACTTCCGCGGCAACATCGTGCAGGCGATGATCGCCTACGCGAAGGGCGAACTCGGCGAGGTGCTGGTGCCATTGAAGACCGTGGACCGCATCATCGCGATTGGCTCCGATCGCATGATGTCGGCCATCAAGCTGGCGCGGCTCACGACGCTCGATCCGTATCTCAAGGAAGACCACGTGGCGATTGCGAGCATCAACTCGCCGATGCAGTGCATGATGAAGGAAGTCTGCGCGCAGTGCCTGCAGCGCCACGTCGATCCGAAGACCGGCAAGGAGACCATCATCTTCACGTGCTTCAACCAGGACCAGCACATGGACCGGGTCGATTTCCCGAACCTGTCGGCGCGCCTGCGGCAGAACACCGTGAAGGAGAAGCTCGCCAGCCTGTGGTTCGAGAAGCTGATGGCCGAGAAGCCGCTGCCGAGCGTGTAGCGCAGTTCCCTTTGGCGCGACGTCTCGTGTGCAGAATAGAACAGTCGGCACTCTGCGTCGGAGTGAAGGTTCACTTCCCGGATCAGGTGTCTCCAAAATCCACGTCGTCAGGGAGCTCGTTCTGGTCACGAGGGCCCTGGCTGGGAAAATGATCCGCGAGCTGGCTGCCCGCCTCGGTGATGCCATGGACGAGGCCGCCCGTGAAGTCGCGGTCCTTGAACCGCGCAGACATCGCCGCCGCCACGGAGTCCCAGAAATCCTGACCCACCATCGCGTGGATGCCCTCGTCGCCCAGTACCACGAAGGTCCGGCGGGACGGAACCACGAAGAAGAGGACGCTGTTGCGTTGCGCGGTCCGGTCCATGCCCAGGCGCGCAAATGCCCGCTCGGCCGTGCGCCGAACGTTGCCCCAGAAGAACGTGGAAACCGACACGCGGATCTCGCCCGACGTGCGCCGCTCCGCCTGCTCGATGGCCCGCTTGACCGCCTCCGCGTCAACGAGTCGTTTCAGTGCCCGCCTGTGCATGGGGTTACCACCTCCCCGAGGCTCCCCCGCCGCCAGAGGACCCGCCGCCGCCCGAGAATCCTCCGCCGCCCCCTCCACCGCCCCGCCCCCCCGAGAGGATGCTGAAGAGGAGGTACAGGGCAAGGCCGGGGTTGGTGACCAGCAATACCAGGAATCCGAGGACGAGGAGACCCACGAGCACCATCTGGGGATAGCTCATGGGGCGGCCCCTCGATCCGGCCCGGGATGAATCCTCGCTCCGTTCGGTCGGCGTCCCTTCCGCAGTGATCCCGCCCGTGCCCCCCGAAATGGCGGCCATCAGGGCGTTCACCCCAGCCTGGACGGCCCCATCCCGGTCACCCGCCCCGATCCTGGGGAGGATCACGTCGTTGAGGATACGCGAGGCGATGGCGTCGGGAACCTTGTCCTCCAGCCCGTAGCCCACTTCGATCCGCGCGCGACGATCGTTGGCGAACACGAACAGGATCAGACCGTTGTCCAGTCCCTTTCGCCCCACCTTCCAGCGCGCGAATGCCCTGACCGTCCAGTCCTCCAGAACCGCGTCGCCTGTGGTGTCGCCGATCCAGACCAGGACCTGGTTTCCCGTCGCCCGCTCGAAGTTCTCGAGAATCCTGTCCACGGCCTGGAGAGCCTGCGGGCTCATGAACCCCGCCGTGTCCGTGGCCCACCGCGTGGGCGGAGGCGGGATGGGGACTTCGGCGGCGCGCGCTGCGACCAGCGGCAAGCACACGAGCGCACAGGCGAGGAGAACTCGCTTCATCTACTTGAAATTGACCTTGGGAGCAGTTTCGGCTCCAGCCTGAGATTTGAAGTACGGTTTCTCATTGAAGCGGCCGCCGAAGAACCCGGCGATGAGCACCGTGGGGAAGCTCATGCGCTTCGTGTTGAAGGCCTGGGCCGCCTGGGTGAAACGCATGCGCTCCACCGCGATCCGGTTCTCAGTCCCTTCCAGCTGGGCCTGGAGGTCCCGGAAATTCTGGGTGGCCTTCAGGTCAGGATATCGCTCCACAACCACCATGAGGCGAGATAGCGCGGACGAGAGGCCGTCCTGAGCCTGCTGAAACTTGGCGAAGGCCTCGGGGTTGTTCGCAATGTCTCCGGCGTTCACCTGGCCGACCTTGGCGCGAGCCTCTGCGACCGCCGTGAATGTCTCCTGCTCGAAGGCCGCCGCCCCCTTCACCGTTTCCACCAGGTTGGGGATCAGATCGGCGCGCCGCTGGTACACGTTCTCCACCTGCGCCCATTGGGCCTGCACGCTCTGATCCAGCGTGACAAGGGAGTTGTACGTCGAGACGCCAGACGCGCCGGCGACCAGAACGAGCACGACGATGCCGATGCCAATCCACTTACCCATGGTGTCCATCCTCCTGTCGTGCGCCCGGAGGCCGCGTCGGCGACTGCGTCGTCTGGCCTTGGCCACACGCCCTTGTCAGTATAGGACTGAATGTGCAGCAGCCGAGCATGTACGCAACTCCTGTCCGGAATCCACGCCTGCACGGACAGCGGACCGTCGTCGTCAGGACACAGAATGGCTCACTGGGAGTCGCCGCTCCCGTGGCCAGCCGCTGGCGGCGCGCGGTAAATCATGCCCCAACCGTATGACCGCCACCGTAGTAGCCGACATCCCGACAGGAGGGCCCTTCCCTTTGACACCGCGCCCGGCGCGGGCGCATCATGCGCCATGCTTTCCCACCGCGTCGTGACGAGGGTCAGGCGCGGCGATGACCGCGCCCTCGGCCTTCCAGATAGCCGCTGGCCGCACGCCCTAGGAAGCACGAAAGTCGTGAGAGTGCTGCTCGTCGACCCCATGACTTCGGCTGGTTCGCTTCCCCTCGCCACCCGGAAGCGGCTCCGCAACGCACTCGGGTACCCCGGGCTCGGGTTGTACACGGTGGCCGCCCTGACACCGCCGGACGTCGAGGTTCGCGTGGTCGACGAGGCGGTCGAGGACATCCCACCGGACTTCTCGCCGGATCTGGTGGGAATTTCCGTTCAGACCCCGGCAGCGCCGCGCGCCTACTCTCTCTCGGCGCGGTTCCGGGCCGCGGGCGTCCCGGTCGTGCTGGGAGGCGTCCATGTATCCCTCAATCAGGAAGAGGCGCGGCAACACGCGACCGCGGTCGTCGTGGGTGAAGCCGAGCTGACCTGGCGGCGGGTCCTGGACGATTTCAGCGATCGGGAACCTGGGTGGCGTCTACCGCGCAGAGGGTCAAGCCGACCTGGACACGTCGCCGCCACCCAGACGCGACCTGATGCGCGCCGGAGGGCGCTTCATGCCGTGCGTCATCCAGGCGAGCAAGGGCTGTCAGTTCGGCTGCGAGTTCTGCTCGTTGTTCGCATCGGTCGGGCAGCGGTGCCGGTTTCGGTCCGTCGACCGGGTCGCCAACGAGATCAGGGCCCTGCCGGGCTACCCGGTCCTCTTCGTTGACGACAACATCTACGCGGACGCGGAGTACGCCAAGGCGCTCTTTCGGGCGATCGCGCCGCTGAAGCGCGGCTGGGTCGGGGAGTCGACGTGGCACATCGCGTTCGACGACGCCGCGTTGTCGCTCGCCAGGGACTCCGGCTGCCTCGGCCTCTTCATCGGCTTCGATTCGATCAACCGGCAGTCCGCCGTACCCAAAGTGCCGGCATCGCGCGACCCGGAAGCGACCTACGTCGAGGCCATCCGCAACCTCCAGAACCACGGGATCGCCTGCGTCGCGGCGTTCGTCTTCGGCCTGGATCAGGACGACTCGACCGTCTTCGAGCGGACGCTCCGTGTCATTCGCGACGGCGGCGCCGCCCTTGCGTCCTTCAGCGTGCTTGTTCCATACCCCGGCACGCCCGTCTTCACGCGGCTTCGGCAGGAGGGTCGGATTACCGAGTGGGACTGGTCGAAGTACGCGAGCCCCAATGTGTGCTTCCAGCCGAAACGGATGACCGCGGCTCGTCTCAGCGAGGGCACCCTCTGGGCGCAGAAGGAGTTCCTGTCCTTCAGCAACGTCATGAGGACGGCCGCGCTCACCGGCCTTCAACTCGGCTGGGGCCGGGCGCTGATGGCCCTCAGGCTGAACCTGGCCCAACGCCGCAACTGGCCGTACGGCACGTTTGGCGCCGCCGTGCCGGTAAGGGACGAGGATGAGTCCGGCGCAGCGCGCCACTGAACGCCCCGCCGGCGCGATCGGCCGCGAGGCTCTTCGGGGCGAGGCGGAGATCACGACGGGATCTGCGTGGCGGGGTGACCGGCGGGCCCTCGCCGTGCTGCTCTACGACGGGTACGCGAAGAAGTCGGCTGCCCTTCGGGTCGACCGAGAGGCGGCGCTGGGCATCCTGGCGGAGGCCCTCGATCCTGACCGCTGCTTCGTGGCGGTGAAAGACGGCCGCACCGTCGGCATCGTCGGACTGGTGGTCGGCGACACACGTGCCCTCGCCTTCCCCTTCGCGCTTCTGCGCAGGCACTTCGGCGCGCTGCGCGCCGCTGCGTACTCGGTGCCGCTGCTTGTCCGAAGCTGGGACCGCCCGTCTGCCGACGAGATCGAGTTCGAGACCCTTGCGGTGGAGCCGAGCGCGCGCCATCAAGGCATCGGTACGAGTCTGGTCAGGCGCGTCGAGTCGCACGCCCGAGACGAGGGGTTGCCGGAGCGTGGGCCTGGAGGTCGCGACTCGAACGCAGGCGGCCATTCGACTCTACTCCCGTCTGGGCTACGCGATTGTGAAGACGCGACGCTACGCGTTCGTGACGCGTCAGGCAGGCTTCGGCAGCGTGCCACCGAATGCGCAAGTGACCTGTAGAAGGCCTATGCCCCTACACCGTCACCCCGCTCAAGTACGCGAACTGCTGGGAAGACGTCGACTTGCTGCTCTCACGTGTGGGCGACGTTCGTGGCCAGCGAGTCCTGTCGATCTGTTCCGGAGGAGAAAACAGCCTGTCGCTGCTCTGCGGACAGCCCGACCTGCTCGTCGTCGTCGACAGGAGTCCGGTTCAGCTGTTCCTCTTCGAGCTGAAGAAGGCCGCGATTGCGGACGCTTGGAGCGGTCGGAATGCCTGGCTTTTCTGGGCTACGCCGAGTCGAGCGTGCGGTGGCGCACCTACGGCCTGCTTCGCGGGGCCCTCGGGTCTCGAGCCCGGGCATACTGGGACTGCGCAGCGCGCGCGCCTCGAGAGGGGGGTCATCCATACGGGGCGCGTGGAGCGCACGCTCCGTTTCCTGTCCGCGTTCGTCCTGCCGCTCGCTGCACGACGCGGCCTCGCTCTCGGGAGCTGATCTCGCCCAAGAGCGCCAGCGAGCAGGCCCACTTCTTCCAGACCAGGTCTGGGACAACCGGCGCTGGCGAGCGATGGTGCAGGCGCTCTTCGGGAAGCCCGCGATCTTCGCGATCTCGCCCGAAGCGGACTTCTTCAAGTTCCACAGCGGCAGCGGCATCGCGGCGTCACTTGCTGGAGAAGACCGCCCGGCACTTCTCGTCGGTGACAGCCCAGGAGAATCACATCCTCCACTACTTCCTCTTCGGACACTTCGGGATCGTCTGCCGCACTTCGCACGCGAAGCGAACTACGAGACGATCAGGGCCAACCTGGACGCGGTGGTGACTCACGAGGGCCTGGTCGAAACGGCCTTCCCCTGTGTTCGGCACGATTCGACGCCTTCAACCTGTCCAACATCTTCGAGTACACGACGCCCGGCTCGTTCGAGGATCTGGCAGACGCGATGGCGGCCGGCGCGAATCCGGGCGCGCGTTTCTGCTACTGGAACATCCTGGTGCCGAGGCGTTGTCTGAGGCTCGTCCCGAGGCATTTCGCAACGTAGCGGATACCGGACGCGACCCCGCGGTCGCCGACAAGGGGTGGTTCTACACGCGTTTCCTGGTCGACGAGAGAACGTCAGCCGCCTGAGTGGCTCCTACATCACGATCGGTCCGATGCGCCGCTTGATCTGGTAGCGGTAGAAGAGGTTCACCAGGAGATAGAAGAAGTAGCGACTCGGCGCCCTGAGCACGTATCGGTGGAGCATCGTCCGCTTCAGGATGTGCCTCAACGTGTACAGGCGGTCGTAGATCTCCCAGTAGATGGCTCCAAGTTCCTCGGGCGTCATGGCGGGATGGGAGATCACCGGCGTCGATGACGTCATTCGCGAGACAGATCGTCCGTCAGGATCCGGCCCTGGCGCTGCATCTCCTCGAACAGGTCCGTCCCAGGGATGGGCGTCATGAGGTAGAACTTCGGCGCGACGATCCTGGTGCTGGCGACGAAGTCGATGGTGGCACGCAGGGACTCGAGGGTGTCGCTGTCCACGCCGACGATCATCTCGCTCGCGACGTCGATTCCGGCGGCCGTGATGGTCTCGATCAGCCCGGCATACTGCATCGGGCTGTGCCCACCCCTTGTTGATGTCCTCGAGGCTCTGCCTGCTGATGCTCTCCAGGCCGAAGCTCAGCAACGTGCACCCGCTGTCGCTGGCGGCCGCAAGCAGTTCCTTGTCGCGCCCGATGTCGATGACGCACTGCGACATCCAGCGCATGTCCAGCTTCCGGATCTCCCGGCAGAGGCCCGAGCATGAAGTCCCGGTCGGACATGATGTTGTCGTCGAGGAGCAGGAACTTGCGGAACCCGAGCGACTTGACGTGCCGGATGTCCCGGATGATCTCGGAGACGGGCCTGCGGAAGTAGCGGCCGCGGTAGATGCAGTAGATCGTGCAGAAGCGGCAGCAGTGCACGCAGCCGCGGGCCGCCTGCACGGGCAGGAAGTCGCCGATGCGCTTGCCGAGGATGACGTCGAACCTCGGCAGCGGCGTCGAGAGCGACTCGAGGTCCCGATGGTAGATGGGCTGCAGCCGGCGCCGCTTGAGATCCTCGAGGACCTCGTGCCAGACCGTCTCGGCGCTGCCCAGGACGATGCTGTCGCAGTACGGCGCGGCGAGCTGCGGGGCGATCGTCACCATGGGTCCGCCCATGATGACCGTCTTGCCTCGCCGCTTGAACTGCTTTCGCGATGTCGATGCCCCGCCGGGTCGACTGGCCCATGCCCCCGATGCCGATGACATCCGCGTCGGTGTCGAAGGGCACGTCCTCGATCAGTTCGATGCAGACCTCGACCTCCCAGTCGGCGGCGTCAGCGCCGCCAGCAGGGGGAAGGCCAGGCCCACGAAGTGCAGCGTACGCTTCTTGATGACCACCCCGTTGTCGTCGTAGCAGGAGGGCTGGATGAACAGGAGTCTTCTGGTTCACAGTCGGCCCTTCGCCCACAGGACGACATACTGCCCGGTGATGTGAACGATGCCCCGCGCGACGCGCAGGTAGCGGACGAGGCCGTACCGCCGCAGCGACGTACATCTGGCCGCGCGGCGCCCGCCATGGTCCGGTAGTACGTCCGGAGGATCAGCCAGTAGTAGCGACGCACGCTGAGCCGTTCGGGCTGCCAGAGCAGGTGGGCCATGTCGTAGCGCGCGTACTGCTCCCGCGGGACGCGGAGGACGCCGCGCATGCGGTCATAGAGCGGTGTCCCGGGAAGCGGCGTAACGGGCTGGATGTTCACGAGAGGGTGCGCAAGCCCGTTGAGCCAGTGCGTCAGGTCGTCGAAGTCCTCCTCGCCCCAGTCCGGACCGACGACGATGCCGCAATAGCACTCGATGCCGTGGCGCTCGAGGACGCGAATGGCCTTCTCGTTCATGGCCACCTCGCTGCGCTTGTTGAGCGCCTCGAGATCCTTCTGGCGGATCGATTCGACGCCGACGAAGACGGCGTGAAGGCCGACATCCCGAAGGCGCCGGATCAGTTCTTCGTTGCGAACGATGAAGTCGGCGCGGCCGAACAGAATGTACTTCTTGCGGATGCCCTTCTCGGCGAGCAGGCGGCAGAAGCGATCGACCCGCTGGTGGTTGAACAGGAAGTTGTCGTCGACGATGAAGATGTGCTCCTCGGCGATGCCTTCGATTTCCCGAACCACGTCCTCGATGTCGCGCTCGAAGTAGTGGCCGCGGGTGATCTGGGGGCAGAAGCAGAAATCGCACGAGAAGGTGCAGCCGAACGACGTCTTCAGCGTGGCGCACCTCTCATGGAAGAGGTAGTGGTAGCGGTGGCGGTAGCGCAGCGTCTTTGAGCGGTCCGGGAAAGGGGTAGGCGAACGACCTGGGGACCGGGTAGGACTTGGCCGGGCCGTCCCAGACGCCGGGCACGGCGCGGCGCGCGTGGTCCCTGCTCCGGCCGGCCCCGTCGAGCAGGGCACGCATCGACTCGAGCGCGTCCGACGTGCAGCACGAAGTCGATGTCAGGGTCTTCGAACACCTCGGGCTCGACCTCGGCGTGCACCCCGCCCACCACCACCCAGCAGCGGCTGTCGTGCCGCTTGATTCGCCGGGCGTAGTCTTTCATGACGCCGACGTGATTGAGGTAGCCGGTCACGCCGACGACGTCCGGAGCGTGGTCCCGCAGCAGGCCTTCCAGCGGCGCTCGCTCGAGGATCATGTCCAGAATCGTCACCTGATGGCCGAACCGCTCGAGGTACGCGGCCGCGTACTCGAGTTCGAGTGGCTCGCACATCATGAACGACTGGAGCCCGATCGAGTCGGGGTCGGGCCTGGGCCGGATCAGCAGGACCTTCATCGCCCGGCCTCGCGATCGTTGAACACGGTGTGCCGCGTCCGGGTCGGGCGGTACTGGATGAGCGGAAGCGACACGCGCACGACGGCGTTCAGTAGTGGGTTGGAGTGGCGCATATGCATGCGCAACGGTCGATAGCGGCCGCCGAGCCGAAGCTTGGCGTCCTCGGCCGTCTGCCCGAGTTCCAGCCGCTCGAACCCGCCGTCGATGCCGTAGGCGACCATTCTCAGCAGCAGGTTGTGGTAGATGTCGTACGTGGCATTGCAGTCGTAGTCCAGTCCGACGAAGGCGAACACCAGTTCGGCGCCGTTCTCGATCATCTGCACGAAGCCGACCGGGCGCTCGCCAAGGTGGGCGACCAGGACTCTCGCCGACCGCATGCGGAACGCCTCGATGGTGAGCCGCTCGACGCCGATGCGCGAGCGGTCGTGAACGTTTTCATACAGCCGGAAGAGCCGCTCGTCGAAGGCGCGATTCTCTTCGAGAATGGCGAACGTGAGCGGGGCGCCCTTCCGCAGCGCGCGGCGGACGCGATACCGGTAGTGGCTTCTCAGGCCGGCGACGTACTCCTCGAACGAGCGCCAGCGCAGCGGCAGGACGATGCCGAAGCAGGCGTGGCCGTGGGCGAAGGACGGAAGATCCAGATCCGGATCGGTGTCCATCACGACGACAAACCCCGGCATCGAGCGCAGGAAGGACTCTACGTCGCTGCGGGTGTCAGCGCCGAGTATGAGGCCCGGCCGCGCGACCGACACCGGCACGTGGACGAAGGTCGCCCTCACCCGCCAGGTAAACGGAGTCAGGCACAGGATGTTCTGGCGGGGGCTGGTGAAGCTGATCAGGATCGAGTCGACCGCCCCTCGAGCGGAGCGGAATACGTGGTAGCGCTGCTGGCAGGCGTTCCCCCGCTCCATAACCGACAGGAACTCCCGCCTCGCGGCGTAGTTATCCCCGCAAAGCGCATCCCACTCAGGCGGGAGGTCGGCAGCGCGGCTGTAGGTGTCCATGTGGATAGGTCGCTCTCAACCAGAAGCCTGCAGTTCGAACACCCTGTAGTGGCGCGCCTCGCGATGCGGGAAGTGCGTATTGATCAACCTCGAACTGCGATTGCTGTCCCACACGAAATTCGTTTCGACGCTGTCGTAGCGGCCGGCACAGAACGCGACGAACTCTCTGAGCAGGCCGGCGGCGGCTGAACTCCCCCGGAATCGATGATCGATGCCGACCGCATTGAGCTTCGCCGTGCGGATTCGGCTCCTCCCGAGCAGGCAGCGGATGCCGCTCGTGAGGGTGGAGTTGCGCCGGCCTCCTGGAATGACCTCGTTGAAGTCGGGATGCCAGAAGAGGAAGCCGACCTCCCGCCCATCGCGGCACGCGAACAACAGGTGATATGGCTTGAGCAGGGGCCGAAGCGGCCTGAGCAGCTCGTACATCGCAGAGGGGTCCCGATCGAAGTACAGGGTACGTGTCCCGAAGGAATCGGTTCGACAGTTCGCCGAGGAGGGTCGCTTCCTCCCTGAATCGCGCCAGGTTCATCATCCGGAAGTCGAACCGCGAGGACGCCCGGCGCACGGCTGCTTCGGGTAGACAGACCTCCGAGAGCCTGAAGCGATAGGCGGACAGCGTCTGGACGGCATCGGCGTAGCGTGCCCAGTAGTGGAGGTAGTGGTCGGGCGTGTACAGACTGTCGAACGGGCAGGGCGTATCGAAAGCATCCGCGAGGAAGCCGACTCCGTAAGCCAGATGCCCGTTCAGCCCGGCAACGATGCGCGCCAGGCCCCGCCGCCGGGCTTCCGCGCGCGCCTCCTCGACAAGGCGCTCGACGGCCTCGGGCCGATCCGGAAGCGCGTCGAAGAAGGCGACCTGGAGCATCTTCAATCTGGGGTGATGGACGAGCATGCACTGGGCTGCGATCTCGCCGCCTGAGATGACCTGTATCGGGCGGATGAAGCACTCAGTTGTGAAGGCATCACTCCGGTGCAGAAACAACCTCACAAGTGGCGTGAGCGTGTCCTTGAAGTACGGATTGCCCGCGTACACCCGGTAAATGAAGTTGACGTAGGATCGCCGCTGACCGCCTGTCGCCACATCGATGAGGCTGTTCATGCAACCCATGCCACCGATGACTCCCTCTCGTGCGTGGCCGCGCTGCCCCAGTTGAGCCTCAGTGACGAGGCCTCGTCTACATTTCCGGCGCAGGGTATGCTGCTTGGCGGAACCCAGTCAAGCTCACGTGTCGCGCATCGCGCCCCGCCGCCAGGCACAGCCACTGGCGGGTGTGCCGCATGATGGGCCCCCTGGCGGAACTGATTCGAGCTACGTCATCGCTTGATCTGGACCTTCCCGAGATGCGCGTCGAGCCAGGCGAGCACTTCCGCCTGCACCTGTTCGAGCCGGGCGAGCCCGTGGCCTCCCTCGATGAAGACGTGCTTCTTGTCCGGCGTGCCGAAGAGACTGAACATCCGGTCCGAGGCCACCCGCGGGGCGAAGAAATCGTCCTGCCCGTTGATCATGAGGACAGGCATCCTGACCCGGGGCGCGAAGTTCAGCGGGTCCGACTGGGGCGGCAGCCCGTCTTCGATGAAGCCTCCGGCCAGCAGAATGACCGTTCGGAGTCGGTCCTCGACCACCCCGACGATTGGTCCCATCCGAGCTCCCAGGCTGAAGCCGGAGAAGGCGACCTTGCCGACGTCGCAGTCGCCACGGCTCTTCAGGTAGTCGATCGACCGTCCCACTTCCTTCGCCCACGGAGCGGTGAATTCCAGTATGTCGACGTCCGGCACCTGCCGTTCGTAGGTTCCCTTGAACACGGGGCACAGCACCGCCCTCCCGGTCTGCACCAGGAACCGGAACCAGCGGATGTCCATGCCGTTGCTGTCCTTGATCCCGGTGGCATACCCGTCGGGGAAGAAGATCACCGTCTGGTACGGCGGCGCCGCGTGCTTCGGGAGGAAGAGGTGGGCGGGCAGCCGCTCGCCGCCGTACCCCGCGTCGAAGCTCACCGTTTCATGCCGCCATTCGTCGTTGTCCTCGCCGGTCCCTTGCACCACCCGCAAATCCTTGTTGCGGTCGTAGGTGTAGAACAGGCTCTTGTAGGTGCCGAACTCCTTGTCTCCGACCGGCGACCGGGTATAGTCGGGTTTCGGCGCCCGCACCTCCGCGAGCAGGGCCGGGGCGATCGGCTGGCCGAACTTCGCGCAGCGGAAGCCGTTCTTGGGTGAGCGGTCGTAAGGGGAGCCTGCATCCAACTCGGCGAACATGTACAGGGGTTCGTCGAATGCACCACCCAGGTGGTAGCGCTTCTCTCCAACGGCGTTCCAGACCCATTCCCTCACGTTGCCCGCCATGTCGTACGATCCGTACGTGGTCAGACCCGCATTGCGGATGACCGGCAGCGGCCTCTCGCCGCGGAGATTGCTCTGGACCACGACGTCCGTGAATCCCGTTGTTCCCGCGCTGAAGCCGGCCGCATAGGCCCAGTGGTGAACGGTCGGCAGGGCCTTGCCGGCGAACTCGGCGAACGCCGCGGCTTCGTACCAGCTCACGCCGCCAACCGGCAGGTCGCCTTCGCCCGCCGGGAAGGTCCCCAGCGACCAGGTGGCGGGCCCGGGCCGCCCGGTCTTGTCCGTGAACTGCGCCACGGCATCCTTCCACCCAAGGGTGCGGCCGTCCTTGACGAACGGCTGCTTCCAGTACTTCTCCGTGTCGTATCCTCCCGCGTCCACGAAGCGCTTGAAGTCTGCGTTGGTCACCTCGTAGCGGTCGATCCAGTAGTCCTCCAGGCGCGCGGTTCCGATCCCGAACAGGAAGCTATCGCCGCCGGGCACACCGACCATCCCGGGCAATGCGCTGCCGCGCGGGAAGAGGCGGAAGACCCGGATCGGCCTTTCCTTTGCGCGGTCGCCGGACTTCAGCTCGTGCGCTTCGGCCAACCCGATGAAGTCGTCGAAGCCGTCCTTCTCGAGCTTCCATCGAAGGAAGCCGTAGGGGATGCGCGTGTCCGTGAGTGGCGTCGTGCCCACCAGCTCCCACTGGGCCTTGGGATCGGCGAAGTCGGCGTAGTACGCTCGCGCGCCGGAGGGCTCGCTGGTGATGGAGGCCCCGACGGTGATCTCCTTGATCAACTGCTGAAGCTGGGGATCGTCGGGAATGTGCTTCGCAGCCTGCCGCGCCAGGGCGTACGCCGCCTGCATCTTCTCGCCGTTCTTCAGGCGCACGATCTCCGGGAGCGCCACGTTGCGCGCCCAGCGTGCCCGCGACGCCTGCAGCGCGAACCACGCCGCGACTGCCACGGCTCCGACGAGGATCAGCAGGCCCGCCACGAACAAGGGGCGGCGCGCGTAGGCCAGCAGCCCGCCGGCGGGCGCCGCGTGCCGAAGCGGGTGCTGTTTCGGGCCGCGGCCCGTCAGTCGCCGGTGCCGGCGGGGGAGCGTCGGTACCGGGCACGCCCGACTCCGGGCGGACCTGCCCGGACCCGGTCGCCACTGCCCCGAGGGCCAAGCCGAGGTCGTGCGCCGACGAGAAGCGATCGTCCGCCCGCTTCTCGAGGCAGCGGTCCACGATCTGCTGGAGGGCTGGCGAGACGGATTGGCGCAGGTCGGTGAGCGGCCGCGGGTCCTCCTTGAGGATCGCCGACATCGTGTCGGCGGGGGTGGCGCCCCGGAAGGCCCGCTGCCCCGACAGCATCTCGTAGAGCACGCAGCCGAACGCGAAGATGTCGGCCCGGTGGTCGCAGGGCAGGCCGCGCACCTGCTCGGGCGCCATGTAGCCCACCGTGCCCAGGCGCGTGCCCGCCTCGGTGCCGTCCCGCGCGGTCTCGGTCGGCGCGTCCTCGTCGCGCGCGGCCGGCGCTGCCGCCAGCTTCGCGATCCCGAAGTCCAGCAGCTTCACCTGGCCGTCGTGCGTCAGGAACACGTTGGACGGCTTCAGGTCGCGGTGGACGATGGCCCGGGCGTGGGCGGCCGCGAGGCCCTTCGCAATCTGGAGCCCAACCTCGACGGCCTTGCCGATCGAGAGCGCCCCGCCGCGCGAGCGCGTCGGTGAGCGTCTCGCCCTCGAGCAGTTCCGACACGAGGAACGGCGCGCCGTCGTGCGTGCCGACGTCGTAGAGCGCGACGATGTTCGCGTGGGACAGCGCCGCCACGGCGCGGGCTTCCTGCTCGAACCGCCGGCGGCGGTCCGGGTCGGAGGCGAGGTCGCCGGGCAGGACCTTGACGGCGACATCGCGCCCGAGCCGCGTGTCGCGGGCCTTGTAGACCTCGCCCATGCCGCCAGCGCCGATGGCCGACTGGATCTCGTAGGGTCCGAGGCGGGTTCCGGCGACGAGGCTCATGGTCACGGCCTCCGCGGCGCATTATACGCCGCACCGTGCCTGTTCTGCGGCAGGCGCGCTCGACCTTGGCGTCGGCGCATCGCCGGGCTGGTTTTCGCAGTAGCATGGAGCAGCCAGCGCTTCCTCTCGTCCTATGAGCGGACCGCGAACCTGCCGTCGACCGATGGCCGCCGCCTTCGCGGCGGCGCTGGGGGTCAGCCTGATCGCCTCCGGGCGTGGCGTACCGCCCCAGGACAGTCCGGACCAGCAGCGCCCGACCTTCCGTACCGGCGTGAACTTCGTGCGCCTGGATGTGTTCGCTCGCGCAGACGGCCTCTCCGTGAGCGACCTTCGCGCCGAGGATTTCCTCATCCAGGAAGACGGCGCCGCCCAGACCATCTCGACCTTCGAGCACATCGTCATCCGGGCCGGGACGCCGGCCGCCGAGCGCGTGGACCCGCGCAACGTGCGCGAGTCGAACCAGATGGCCGGCGACCCGCGCAATCGTCTGTTCGTGCTGTTTCTCGACACGTTTCACGTCACCGACACGGCCGCGAGGCACAACGGCCGGTCTCGCACCCCGGGGAGCACCGTCTCCCGCCTGCCGGTCGAAACGCGGATGGGCCCGCCGACGAACATCGACCGGGCGCTCGACAACTTCCTGAAGACGTCGATCGGCCCCGACGATCTCATCGCGGCCATGACGCCGGAGATGGACCCGTCGGAGCTGACGTTCATTCGCAGGCCCGAGTCGATCGAGACGTTTCTCGGGACGACGTGGGCCCGCCGCTTCTCGTCCGACAACCTGCGCCCGGTCGAGGAGCGCTACTTCAGCTGCTACCCGCCAGACGATCGCCAACATCGCTTCGACGGCATCGCGGTGGAGATGGTCGCCCGCAGGCGGGAGGCGCAGACAATGCAGTCGCTGCGTGGTCTCGCGCGGCGGCTCGGCGAGCTGCGCCAGGAACGGAAAGGCGTCCTGATCGTCAGCGAAGGGTGGGCGCTCGTGCGGCCGAACCAGGACCTGGCGCGGCAGATCCCGAACGCGCCGCCGCCGCAGCCGCCCGGCATCCACACGGGCGCCGGCGGCAAGCTGGCGCCCGGCACGGACCCGCGCACGTATGTGGCGGTCGACTGGCAGCAGTGCGAGGCCGACCGCCTGCAGCTGGCGTACCTCGACCACAGCCGCGACTTCCTCGACATCCTCAACGACGCCAACCGCGCGAACGTCAGCTTCTACCCCGTCGATCCGCGCGGCCTCGCGGTCTTCGATCAGCCAATCGACTATCAGCCCGCCGGCGCGCCCCGGGGCGCCGACCAGGCGCAGGTGGGTCGCACCGAAGGCGTCAACGACGATATGGCGCGGCTGCGCGGACGGCTCGAGACGCTGGAGACGGCGGCCAGCGCGACCGACGGCCTCGCGATGACGAGGAGCAACGACCTCACGGCGTCGCTCGCGCGCGTGGTCGCCGATCTCTCGGACTACTACCTGATTGGCTACGCCTCGACCAACTCGAAGACCGACGGGTCGTTCCGGCGCATCGACGTGCGCGTGAAGCGCCCGGGTGTCGAGTTGCGCGCGCGGCGGGGGTATCGCGCGGCCACCGCCGCCGAGGTTGCGGCGCGCGCGGCCGCGTCGGCGCCGCCCGATCCGGAGGTGACGACGCGCACTCGCGTGCTCGCCTCGCTCGATCGGACGCGCGCCGACCGTCCCGTGCGGATCGCCGGAGGGCTGGCCTGGGCGTCGGCGCCGGACGAAGCGGGCCGGCCGCGTCCGGCGCTCTGGGTCGTGGCCGAACTGGACGGGCCGGCGGCGCGGGCGCCGGAATGGAGCAGAGGCGGGCGAGCGGTCCTGACCGTGGCGACGCCCGACGGCCAGACGCTCTTCGACGAGGAAGCGGCGGTTTCCGCAACTGCGCCGTCTTTCGTCCGCTACCTGGCCGATTCATCCATCACGCCCGGCGAGTACGTCGTCCGGGTCAGCGTGCGCGGGGCCGAGCGCTCCACGGCGGAGGTCATCGAACGGGTGCGGGTCACCGTTCCGCCGCCGGGGCCGGCCGCCGAGGCACCGCCGGGCGACGCGGTGCTCCACCGAAGCGGGCCGTTCACGGGACGGGCGTTCCAGCCGACCGCCGACGCGCGGTTCCGGCGCGGCGAGCGTCTCAGGGTGGACGTGACCGTGGCCGGACCGGCCCCGACCGTGTCGGCACGGCTCCTCGATCGGAAAGGCCAGCCTCTGGCCGTGCCGGTCGCCACGGCGATTCGGGACGAGGCGTACCGTCGCATCGCCTCGGCCGAGCTTGCGGTCGCACCGCTGGCCCTCGGCGACTACCTGGTCGAGCTGTCGCTGCAGCGAGGCTCGCGCAGCGACAAGGTGGTCGTCGCCGTCCGCATCGTGCCCTAAACCCGGAACTCACTTCAGTTGGTAGTTCTGAGTATTGAGTCATGAGGCCAGAATCACAGTCCGAGCGTCGAAACTCACTACTCAAGACTCATGACTACGTTCGGAATCCTCTCAACCCAAGTGGATTCTGGGTCTAGTCAGACCCGGGGCCGCTACGGCTCGGCGTCCCAGAGCTTGCTGACGATTGACCAGCGCTCGCCAACCTTCAACAAGTGGAAATGGTCGATGACCACGCCATGACGATCGCTTTCGCGCACCTTCGCCGTGGCGACCCGCCCGGTCAGTTCGATGCCGAGGGTCTCGCACGAGAACGGGTCGCCCGTCGCGGCCGGGGCGGGATTGGCGGCCACCCAGTCGTAGAGCTCGACGATGGGGCCGGCGATGAGATCGTCGCCCAGATAGCCGCAGAGGATCGCCTGCTCGTGGAACCCGCGCTTCAGCGTCTCCACGTCGCCTGTCCGCATGCCTTCTGCGTAAAAGGCAATGGCCGCTCGGATCTTCTGTTCATCCAACGATGTCGTCATGTGTCGCCTCGTGTCCATGAATCCGTTCACCCGGGGTTCGGCAGGCGCATGCCGTCGAGCAGCGCCCTGACTCTCGGTTCGCCCGCCAGGTGCCGCAGCGGGTCGTCGGCGGCAGCCCCGGCGATCTCCTGATCGAGGAACACCATCTCCCCGTTGCGTTCGGCGAAGGCGGCCTCGAGCCACTCGATCGCGGCCGTGGTGTTCCCGATCCGGCTGTGAATGCGCGCCAGGCAGATGGCCGGCACGTAGTGCCGCCGCCGCAGGTCCAGCAGGCGATCGAGGATGGCGGTGGCCTCGCCGGCGTCGCCGGCCAGGCTGCAGGCCGACGCCAGGTCGGCCTCCACCACCTGATGACCGCCGAGCGACACGGCGCGCCGCAACTGGTCGACCGCCGCCTGGTACTCGCCGGCGCTCAGGTGAATGGCGCCCTGCAGCCAGTACGCGCCGTAGAAGTCCGGATCGATCTCGATCATCTTCGCGGCCTGCTGCGACGCCTCGGCCGCCTCGCCGGCGGTGAAGCAGGCCCAGCCGACGTGCATGTTGATCAGCGGCGCGAGCGGGTCGAGCGCCAGCGCCTTCCGGCCGGCCGTCATGGCCTCGTCGACGCGCCCCTCGAAGGCGAGAAAGAGCGCGTAGTACGCCAGGGCCTCGCCGTTGTTGGGGTTGAGCTCGATCGACCGGAGGAACGCCCGTTCGGCGCCTCGCCAGTCCCAGTCCCAGAAGAACGTGACGATGGCCTGCGAGAGATGGGCGTCGGCCAGGCCGTCGTCGATGGCCAGCGCGCGCGCATTGTCCGCCCGGCACTGCGGGAGCACCTGTTCGGCCGGCAGGAGGCCGAAGAAGCACTGGCAGCCGCGCGCCGCCGCGATGCCGGCGCGGGCCGGCGCGTAGTCCGGCTGGAGCGCGACGGCTTTCTCGAAGAACTCGATCGCACGCTGCCAGCCCTGCCCGGTGTACTTGTTGGCGTGGTGGCGGCCCTTCAGGAACAGCTCGTAGGCCTCGGCGTTGTCGGTGTAGCGCTTCAGCACCGCGGCGCGCTGCTCGCCGAACAGCTTCAGCTTCAGCGCTGCCACAACCGCCAGGGTGATCTCGTCCTGCAGCTCGAAGACGTCGCGCACCTCGCGGTCGTAGCGCTCCGACCACACCTGGCAGCCGTCGGCGGCGTTCACGAGCTGCACCGAGATCCGCAGGCGAGTGCCGGAACGGCGGATGCTGCCGTCGAGCACGCCCGCAACGCCGAGCGTCCTCGCGATGGTGCCGACATCGACGGCCTTGCCCCTGAACGAGAAGGCCGACGTGCGCGCCGCCACCTTCAGCGCGTCGATCTTCGACAGCGCGTTCAGCAGCTCTTCGGCCAGGCCGTCGCAGAGATGCTCGTTGTCGACGTCCGCGCTCATGTTGGCGAACGGCAGCACCGGCGAGCGACGTGATCGCGCGCGGCGTGGCCATCGAGCCGCCCATCGGGGCCTGCGATGGCGCATCGGCGGGCCGGCTCGCGTCCGGCGCCGGCCGGCCGGCGCCGCGGCCGAGCGCCTGTTTCGCGCTGGTGAGGTCGTCGAGCAGCGCGGCCGCCGTCGGATATCGGTGCGCGCGCTCCTTCTGCAGCGCCCGGCCGACGATATCGGCCACGGGCGGCGGCACGCCTGTCAGCGGCGGCGGCTCGCGCGTCAGCACCGCGACGATGACGTCCGTGGCGGTGCCGCCAGCGAACGGCGGCGCGCCCGACAGCAATTCGTACAGCACCGCGCCAAGGCTGAAGAGGTCGGTTTGCTCGTCAACCTCCAGCCCGCGCGCCTGCTCGGGCGACATGTACTGCGGCGTGCCGATGAGCATGCCGCTGGCGGTCTGCCCGGGCGCCGCAGCCGCCGTCGTGACATCCGCGTCGGCGGGCCTCGCGAGGCGCGCAATGCCGAAGTCGAGCAGCTTGACGAGCCCGTCCTGCCGGATCATCACATTGTCCGGCTTGAGGTCGCGATGGACGATGCCGGCGCGGTGAGCCTCGGCCAGCGCCGACGTCACCTGGATGCCGATGTCGACCACCGTCGCGACGTCGAGCTTCGCGCTTCGGGCGGCGTCGCGGAGCGTCCGGCCGTCCACGAACTCGCAGGCGATGAAGTGCGTGCCCGCCGCGTCGCCGATATCGTGGATCGTGATGATGTTCGGGTGGTTCAGCGCCGACGCGGCCCTGGCCTCGCGGATGAACCGGGCCAGGCTGTCCTGGTCGCCGGCAGATGCGGCCGGCAGGACCTTCAGCGCGACCCGCCGGCCGAGGCGGACGTCCTGGGCGAGATACACCTCACCCATCCCGCCCTTGCCGAGGAGCGTGAGGACTTCGTAGTGCCCGAGTCGTGTGCCTGGATCCAGCCTCATCAGATCCGAAGCGTCACCGGATCACCAGCCATCGCGGTCATGGGCCATTCTCGCACGCCGGCCGCCCCCGGGGCACGCATGACGAGGGCCGATGGGGAGCATGAGCGGGGTCCGCGTTGACGTGACGCCCGCGGTAAGATGGTGGGCACTGGTTTCCGGACATCATGACGACGCTCCCAGCCGGCACACGACTCGGCCGCTATGAAATCCGTTCCGCCCTGGGCGCGGAGACTCGCAGCAACCGAACGAACCCGCATGGCGCCGCGAGGAGTGCGGCGTCTTGCCAGACAGCTGACGGCGTCGGTCAGAAGCCAAACGGAACGTTCGGGTTCGCGGTGGCGTTTCTGATACACATTCTCGCAACGATGCCGCAGTGCTCTTGACGCCCTCGCCTGGGGGCGTAAATTGGCGTTGATCCCCCGCTTCGGCAACTCGGCGCAAGGAACGTCCGCCATGACGCGCCAGCCTCGCCGTCGGTCGACGGCCGTTGACCGGTCCCCGCCTCTCACGCCGGCCCCTGACCGCTCGCCGCTTCTGAACCAGTGCGTTGGAGCCGTTCGATTGTCCTGTCAGGGACGAGGGGGTTTCATGAGTACCAGAGGGAATCGGCTCGCCGTCGCGTTCGTCGTGGCAGTTGCGGTGCTGGTGGTCGCCGTACCCGGTGCGCGAGCACAGGGACGGTGCTCGCTGGCAACCATCAAGGGCACCTATGGGGTCGTCGAGCAGGGGACAGTCTTGGTGGACATCGGCATGGGTGTCCCCGCGCCTTTCCCATCGGCGAATCTCGCCGTGGTGACATATGACGGCGCCGGGAACCTGTCGGCGACGTACAAGGCGAGCTATGGCGGCTTGATCCTCACTGGTTCCGTGCAGGGCACTTACACGGTGGACCCCGACTGCACCTACGCCGACAGCGTGCCGGCGGCGCAACTGGCGCGCAAGGGAACGATCGTCGGCGAGGGCATGCTGCAGGAGATTCGCACGATCTTCACGGTCCCCTGGATTGTCGGCGGCGGGACGCGCTGGAAGACTCCCGTCGGTCAATGCTCCGAGGCGAAGATCAAAGGCGCGTACTCGCTGTTCGGCCAGGGCGCGCTGAACCCTCCGAGCGGCGCGCTTCCTGTCAGGCAGGTCGGCCTCATCACCTACAACGGCCGCGGCAACTTCTACGGCAGCGAAACCGTGAACCTCGCCGGCGCGATTGAACACAACACCTTTACCGGCACATACACGGTTGGCAGCAACTGCTCGGTGTCCGCGGAAATCTCGAGTTCGAGCGGTCTCCGCCTGCGTGCGGCCGGGGTCATCGTCGGCGAAGGAGTGCGGCAGGCCGTGCACATCATCGTCGCGGAACCGGGCTGGTATCTTCGTCGCGGCGATCGACAGGCAGTAGCGTCGCAGGGCCACCCTCCCGGCGGCCAACGTCCGGGCGTCTCTCGGATCTCAGCGTGCAGGAGAAGCGCGGGAGCGGCTCCGAGCAATCGCGCGACGTCAGCCGATTCTGACGTCGCCGCGATTGTTCAGAACTGGACTTCGCCTCGAGCGCGCTGACGAGCCCGGCGACACTACGCCCAGAACTCCTCCCAGGCGTAGAGGTCGTAGACGTACTCCCGGCCGTCGGTCACCCGGCCATCCTTCAGTTCGAAGACGAGGCAGCAGGAGACATCCAACTGCTTGCCGTTCCGCGTCGCGGTGTTCTGATGGAGGCCGACCACGCGGCCGTCCTCAGTCGTGAACACGCGTTGCAATGTGGCCTTGAAGGAGCCTGCCGTCTCGCCACCATACCGGCCGAACTGGGCGAAGACCGCGTCGCGCCCCTTGTGGTCGCCCGCAATGCGGCCTCGCCCGGGCGTGTGCCACGAGGCGTGCTCGTCGAAGAGTTCGAGGAGCGTCTTCACGTCTCCCGCGTTGAATGCCGCGTAACCGCGGCGGACGACGTCGGCGTTCTTTTCTGCCTGGCTCATGGTGTGACCCTTTCTGGTTGTGACGACTCGGGTGATAAGGGCCGCGGGACGCAATGAAGAAGGTGCGAGAGGAACTAAATACCGATATATATACTCGGAGTATCGCATGGGTGCCAGCCCCTGGCAAGAGCTCACTTTCTCGCTTTTCCTGGTCCGGGCAGGCACTATAGCGGGGAGAGGAGTTGCCCGTGACCTCAGTCGCGTTCGGGTTGTTCACGCTCGCGCTGCTCATTCCCTCGGTGGTGCTGCACGAACTCGCGCACGGGTACGTGTCGCTGCGCCACGGCGACCCGACCGCGAGAGACGCGGGCCGGCTGTCGCTCAACCCGCTGCGGCACGTCGATCCGTTCGGGACGGTCCTGCTGCCGCTGCTGCTGTGGAGCGCCGGCGCGCCCGTGTTCGGCTACGCGAAGCCCGTGCCCGTCAACCCGGCGCACTACGCCGACCTGCGCCACGGGCAGCTGGCCACGGGGCTCGGCCGGGCCGGCCGCCAACCTGGCGCTGGCTCTCCTCGGCGCCGGCGTGGCGTGGGCGGCGTTGCTGCTGGGCGCAGCCGACGGCAGCGCGATGAGCTGGCTGTGGCTCGTCGGCGCCGCGTTCACCCAGGTGAACCTGGTGCTGATGTTCTTCAACCTCATCCCGATCCCGCCCCTCGACGGCTCGAGCGTGCTGCCGCTCTTCCTCTCGAACCGCGGCCTTTACACCTACTACCGGTTGCAGCGCTACGCGTTCCCGCTGCTCATCGCGCTGCTGTGGGGATTGCCGGCGCTTTTCCAGATCGACCCGATCGGCGCCTACCTCAGGCACACCGTCGATCCGCTCTTCAACCTGCTCGTGCCGCGGTAGCGGCCGGCGCCTGCCGCGGGCGAGCGGGGTCAGAGTCGGACTTGACCCCGAGTCGCTTTCTCCTTGCGCCTGACGCCTGGCGGAAGGGAGGATAGAAGACACTATCCACAACCTGGAAGACGCCCGGGAGGCGCCATGATCACGCTGACCGTCAACGGCACGCGCCGTCGTTTCGACGGCGACCCCGCGACGCCGCTCCTCTGGTACCTGCGCGACGAACTCGCCCTCACCGGCACCAAGTACGGCTGCGGCATCGCCCAGTGCGGCGCCTGCACGGTGCACGTGGGCGGCCGCCCCGTCCGTTCCTGCCAGACGCGTATGCGCACCCTCGAGGGCGCCTCGGTCGTCACGATCGAGGGATTGCACCCCACGGGCGAGCACCCGCTGCAGGTGGCCTGGCGCGAGATCGAGGTCCCGCAGTGCGGCTTCTGCCAGCCGGGCCAGATCATGCAGGCGGCCGGGCTGCTCAAGACGACTCCCCGGCCCACCGACGCCGACATCGACGCCGCGATGGGCGGCCACATCTGCCGCTGCGGCACCTACACGCGCATCAGGACGGCCATCAAGGCGGCCGCGGAGAGAAGAACATGAGGGCCGCGGGTCGCGATCGCCGCGCGTTCCTGAAGCTGCTCGGCATGGGCGGCCTGGTGATTGCCGCCGGCCCGGGCGGGATCGTCCGCCTCGACGCGGCGGACGGGGACCAGGGCGCGGCCGCCGCGCCGTGGGCGCCGCACGTCTATGTGCGCGTCGGAGAGGACGGCACGGTCACCATCATCTGCCATCGCTCCGAGATGGGCCAGGGCATCCGGACGTCGATGCCCATGATCATCGCCGACGAAATGGAAGCCGACTGGGCCAGGTGCCGGGTGGAGCAGGCGGACGGTGACGCAAAGTACGGATCGCAGAACACCGACGGCTCGACCAGCATCCGCGACTTCCTCGCGAAGTACCGCGAGGCCGGCGCCACGGTCCGCGCGCTCCTCGAGGACGCGGCGGCGAAGGAATGGGGCGTCGCCTCCGGCGAGGTGAAGGCGCGCCAGCACGAGGTGGTGCACGAGGCGACGGGGCGCACGAAGGGCTACGGCGCCCTGGTCGCCACGGCCCGGACGCTCGCGATGCCGGGCAACGCGCGCGTGCGGATCAAGCTGCCCGCCGAGCGCCGCTGGCAGGGGAAGAAGATGGCGCCCTCGATCGACCTCGCGGCGATGACCACGGGGACGGGCGTGTACGGGGCAGACGTGCGCCTCCCCGGCATGAAGGTGGCCGTCATCGCGCGGCCGCCGGTGTGGGGCGGCAGGGTGGCGAGCGTTGATGGGAGCGCGGCGCTCAAGGTGCCCGGCGTCGAGAAGATCGTGCGCGTCCCCGAGTCGCCGATGCCCGGCGGGTTCCTGCCGCTCGGCGGCGTGGCGGTCGTGGCGAAGGACACGTGGGCGGCGCTCGAGGGCCGCCGCGCGCTCAAGGTGACCTTCGAGCCGGGCGCGAATGCCGCGTACGACTCAACGGCGTACAAGGCCGCGCTCGCCGCGTCGGCGGCGCGCCCCGGCAAGCCGGGCCGGTCGACGGGAGACGTGGCGGCGGCGCTGGCCTCGGCCGCGAAGACCGTCAGGGCCGACTACTACCTGCCGCACCTGGCGCACGCGCAGATGGAACCCGTGGCGGCCATCGCCGACGTGCGCAACGGGAAGGTGGACGTGTGGGCGCCCACGCAGTCGCCGCAGGACGCCCGCACCACCCTGGCCGAGTACCTCAAGGTGGATGCGGCCAACGTCACGGTGCACGTCACCCTGCTCGGCGGCGCCTTCGGACGGAAATCGAAGCCCGACTTCATCTGCGAGGCCGCGTTCCTCTCGCGGGAGGTCGGGGCGCCCGTGCGCGTGCAGTGGAGCCGCGAGGACGACCTGCGGAACTCCTACTACCACACCGTGGCGGCGCATCACCTCGAGGCCGGCCTCGACGCGAACGGGAGGGTCACCGCGTGGCTGCACCGCTCAGCCTACCCGGCCATTGGCGCCACGTTCGCCCCGGGCGTTGACGGCCCCACCCCCGACGACCTCATCAACGGCGCGAGCGACGTCCCGTGGGACGTGCCCAACCTGCGCGTCGAGGTGTGCCCGGCCGTCGCGCACACGCGCATCGGCTGGTACCGCAGCGTGAACGCCGTCCACCACGGGTTCGCGATCGGCTCGTTCGTCGACGAGCTGGCGCGGGCCGCGGGCAAGGACCCGGCCGCGTTCCTCCTCGAGCTCATCGGGCCCGACCGCAGCGAGAACCTCCTGACGCTCGGCCTCGTCGATCCGCCGAAGGACTACTACGGCGCGAGCTTCGCGGACTACCCGAACGACACCGCGCGCGCGGCGCGCGTGGTGCGCCTCGCGATGGAGAAGAGCGGCTGGGGCACTCCTCTGCCGCGCGGCCGCGGCCGCGGCATCGCCGTCCACCACACGTTCCTCACGTACGTCGCGTGGGTGGTGGAGGTGGAGGTCCGGCCCGACGGCACCGTGCTCGTGCCCCGCGCCACCGCGGCCGTGGACGCCGGCTTCATCGCCAACCCCGAGCGCGCGCGGGCGCAGATGGAAGGCGCGCTGGTGATGGCGATGAGCAACGTCCTGTCGAGCGAGATCGCCTTCGCCGAAGGCCGCGTCGTGCAGGGCAACTACCACGACTACAAGGTGGCGCGCATGGCGGCGGCGCCTCGCGTGGTGGACGTCCACCTCGTCGAGAGCGAGGGGCTGCCGGGCGGCATCGGGGAGCCCGGCGTGCCGCCGGCGTGCGGCGCGCTCGGCAACGCCATCTTCGCGGCCACGGGGGTGCGCGTGCGCGAGCTGGCCGTCGGCTCCCAGCTCGCCGGCTGGCAGGCGCGGGCGGTCGTCGGCAGCGGCTGACACCGGGAGCTTCATGGCGTTCGCGCTCCTCATTGCCGCGCTGACCTGCCTGCCCGCGGAGCCGCTCGATCTCCGGACGGTGATGGCCCGCGCGGGCGCGTACGTCGCGAAGTACCAGCAGGACTTCTCACTCCTTCTTGCCGACGAACGCTACCTCCAGGAGGTGGCGAGCGCGGCGAAGGCCCCCGACGGCGGCGCGAAGCGGGAACCCGGGGGCGGAGGCGCCGCCACCGAGACCCGCGTGCTCGTGTCCGAGTTCGCGCTGGTGCGCGTGGAGGACGCGGATCGCACGCTGTGGCTCGCCTTCCGCGACGTCGCCGAGGTGGACGGCCGCCCGGTGCGCGATCGGGAGGAACGCCTGCAGCGCCTGTTCCGGACGCCGCCCGCCAACGCCCTGGCGCAGGCCCGGGCGATCGCGTTCGCGAGCGCCCGGTACAACATCGGCGACGTGGTGCGCACGGTGAACGTCCCCACCCTGGCGCTCGAGTTCCTCGAGCCGGCCGCGCAGGCACGATCGCGCTTCAGGAAGGCGGCGGAGGAGACCGTCGATGGCGTGCGCGCGTGGGTGGTGAGCTTCGAGGAGCGGGCGCGGCCGACGCGCATCAGGACAACCGGGGCGCAGGACGTCAAGACGAAGGGGCTCGTGTGGATCGATCCCGGCACGGGCCGGATTCTGAAGTCCGAGCTCGATGCGCAGATCCGGCGAGGCCTCAGAGCGCGCATCACCACGGCCTACGCGCCTGACGAGCGGCTCCAGATGTGGGTGCCGGCCCGGATGACGGAGCGCTACGAGACCGAGTCGCGCACGATCACGGGCGAGGCCACGTACACGAACTTCCGCCGGTTCGAAACCGACGTGAAGTTCGTGGGAGTCAAGTAGGCAGAGGGCCGCGGATGCCGGTCTGGCAGAGGCGCACGGTTACTGCCGCCTCACGCGGATCGAGGAGATGCAGTCGTTCCAGTCGTAGGTGGAGGAGCTCGAGTAGCCGGCCCCGCCTGCGCTGTAGTGGTAACAGGGCCCCGTGTAATAGCTCAGGTCGTCCACATCGCCGGTCAGGTGCGCGGATTCCCCGGCGAACCCGGCGTGCTGGTAGATGGTGATCCCTTCGACCAGCTTGTCGGGCCCGGCCGGCAGCTCCGTCTCGCATGCGGATGCGATGACGACAGCGGCTCCAACCAGGAGCCCCTGGCGCAGCACCCGGCTGATGACGCACGGCATAGCGCCCTCCTACCTGCAGCGCCTGTCCGAGCGCCGCCTCTATCCGGTAATGCGCCAATGGAACCGAAACCGTATCAGGCAGCGAGCAGAGCAGCAGCCCGCGCCGCGAGCGCCTGACGACCCCCACGAACGCGTACCTGCCCGCTCGGAGACTCCCGTGGCGCCAGCCAGGCGTCATCGCCGGCCGGTGAGCGTATACTCGGAAGAGAGGCGGCCATGCGGCTTGGCACACTGCTCGTCGTGTGCGGCGTCGCGCTCTCCGGCTGCGACACGGGGCCGGCAAGCCCGACCCCGGCCTCCTGCACCTTCACCCTCTCCACGACCTCAATAACAATCGGCGCGGCGGGCGGCCCAGGCTCGATCGCGGTCTCCACCTCCAGCCAGTGCAATTGGACGGCGCGCTCCGATGCCGCGTGGATATCCGCGACGGGCGGCACCTCTGCGACAGGCCCCGGCACCTTTACCTTCACGGCCGCCGCCGCGAGCGGCACCGCGGCGCGGACAGGCGCCCTCACCGTGGCGGGCCAGCCGGTGTCGGTCACGCAGCAGGGAGAGTCGTGCGCGATCACGCTGCTGCCGCCCAGCCGGTCTCTCGATGCGCTTGGCGGCACCGCCGCCTTCGACGTGACCACCTCGCCAGCGTGCGCCTGGACGAGCGCGGTCTCCGCGCCCTGGCTGACGCTCGTGTCCGGCCAGTCGGGCACGGGCAACGGCACCGTGGCCTACGCCGTGGCACCGAACGCGGAGGCCTCGTCGCGCACCGCGAACGTGACCGTCGGCGGCGCCGCCCATGCGGTCACGCAGTCGGGCGTCACCGGTTGTTCACTCTCGATCGACCCGGACGATGGGCAGTTCCCTGTCGGCGGCGGCTCCGGCCAGTTCGCCGTGAGCGCGGCGCCCACATGCGCCTGGCTTGCGTCGAGCCGTTCCGGCTGGATCCGTGTGTTGGATCCTCCTGGCGGCCTCGGCACCGGCAGCCGGCGGGTGTCGGTACTCCCTGGATGCCAGCGGCGACGCCGGCACGCGGACGGGGACGATCACCGTCGGCGCGCAGACATTCGTGGCGACGCAGGCCGGCACCTCGACCTGCACCTACGGCGTCGCGCCGGTCGACTTCAGGTGGTGCGAGACCGGAGGGTGGCAGCGGGACGGTGACGGTCGATACGGCAGCGGGGTGCGGCTGGACGGCGTCCTCGAACGCGTCGTGGATCACGATCGAGTCGGGCCGGACCGGATTGGGCCCCGGATCGATCAGGTTCACGTCCACGAGCAACTACGACGCGGCGCGTCAAGACGTCATCAAGATCAGGTGGCCCGCGCCGACCGAAGGGCAGAACGTCCGGGTCGCCCAGGAAGGGTGCACCTACGTCCTCGCCCCCGCCTACTTCAGTCAGGTCCCGGCGTGCGGCGGCGACCGGGCATTCGACGTCTACTCGGGGAGCACGGACGTGGGATTCTGCGGCCATGTCGGCCCTATGGGGACGGGCCCGTGTGTCTGGAGTGCCCTGTCGACCGCCTCGTGGATCACGGTGCTTACGCCGATGGGGCACGGCGAGGAGGGTCGCCACAGTTTCCGCGTGGCGCCCAACGACAACTGGAGGGACCGCACCGCGACCATCACCGTCCAGTACCGCACCCTGACCGTCTGGCAGGGGCCCGGGCCGTGTAAGCGGCCGTGAAGGCCGGCCGGGCCGGCGGCGGACGTCACGAGCCTCAGGACTTGGGCGGGCCAAGCGTGTACGCGGCTACGAACCGGAGCTGATTCCGGCTTGCATCGCCCGCAAAGACGTGGCGGTAGTCGACAGCCAGGCGAAGCCCGTGAACCGAGCCCGTCCGTCGCAGATCGATCCCGCCTCCCGCCTGAAGCGCCACGTGTCCGGGATCGAAACCGTCATCCTCCTCGGCGCTGCCCTTCCAATACGACCCCACCAGGAGACTGACGAAGGGCAGCACCCGGCGCGCGGACTTCCGATGAAAGAAATGAAACCGCAGCCCCGTAAGGAGGGCGGCGTCGTCGCAGTTTGCGCGAATCGGCCGGCGCGTCATCGCTCGTCTGACACGATCCCAGGTCGCTTCTCGGGCCCAGCTCGGCCTCGAGCAAGACCCAACCAAGCCGGTAAGGCCAATAGCCGGTGCCGCTGTCAACGTATGCCAACGAGAGTGTGGCCGTCGCCGTGCTCTGTTGCGGTTGACGATCCCGGACGACCCCGATACCCACCGACAACTGATCCGGGATGAAGTACTGGGCGCGTGCCGGCGTCGGCGAGAAGAGGACCATCGCCGTGATCGCAAACGCCGCGCCCATCACGCCGTGTTGGATTCTCATGGTTTGTCCGGATCTGGCCGCCGGTCACTGACTCCTGCCCGCGGCCTTCACTGGAGACGCGGAAACACGAACTCCCCGCTGGGATCCCGCTGCCGCATCGCCAGCACCTTGCCGCCCTCCACCGTGAACGAAACGACGACGTCCGGGAACTCCTTCACGCGGAACTGGTGCGGCCGCCAGGGCTGGAGATCGACGCCGCCGGCACCGCGAATCGAGAGGCCCTTGCCGGGCTGGAACGCCACCTCGACCTTCCCGCCGGATGGGGACTGGTAGGTTCCCGCGTACTGCTGCAGCGTCGCGTCGGCCATCAGCGCCGCAGGCACGCGGCGCGTGAAGGTCACCGCGGCCTCGTCCAGCGAGATCTCCGCGCTGTCGACCTCCCCCATCGGACTGGTCCGGAAATTCAGCGAGAACTTCCCGTCCTCTTCGTCGTCCGGCGTGTCGAAGCGATCGTAGTGGAAGTGGCCGAGCGGCATCTTGATGCCGTGGAACTCGAAGGCCAGTCCCTTGTCGCCGCGCGCCACGGTCACCACGCCGTAGGCGGGATGCTCGAACTCGCCCACGTAGTCGTCCAGGGGATGTGACGGCGTCGTCCCGGCCACCTGTCCGACGGCGGCCACTGCGCGGGCCTTCGTGCCGGCCGCCTTGTTCTTGAGGCGGATCCCGTTGAGGCGCTCGGACCACGGGGTGAGCGGCAGCCCGAGCAGGCGCTCGTAGATGTGGTAGGTGAGCCCGTTGTAGAAGGGCGCCACGTGGTCGCCGATGACGAGCACGATCACGCCGATGCCGTCGTTGGGCATGATCGAGACCTGCGAGTGGAACCCGGGGAGGTCGCCGCCGTGGAGCGCCAGCAGGTGACCGCGGTACGACGACACCCAGCGGCCCATGCCGTAGTACTGGTTCAGGTTCTCGCCCCATCCGCGGCTCTCGAGCGCGGCGTTCGGCATGGCGAGCGACGGGGCCATCGTCTCCTTGATCACCGCGTTCGGAATGACCGGCTTGCCATCGACCGTGCCCCCGTTGAGCAGCGCAATGACCCACCGGGAGAGGTCCTGCACGCTGGAGTTGATGGCCCCCGCGGGCGCGATCGCGACCTCCGCCGTGTAGTAGGGCTGCCGGTAGAGCTCCGTGCTGTCGCGGCGCTCCGAGTACGGCACGGCCGGCTCCGGCCCCTTGAGGTTGTCTTCAATGGTCAGGGTGGAGCGCGACATCCCCAGCGCGTCGAAGATCCGGCGCTGGACGAACTTCTCCCAGGTCAGCCCGCTGAGCTCCTCCACCACCTGGCCGGCCGCCGTGTACATCAGGTTGTTGTAGAGAAAGGTCGTCCGGATGGGCGCGGCGGGTTCGAGGTAGCGCACGCGGTCCCAGAGCTCGCGCCGCGTGAACGTGGACTTGTACCAGATGGCGTCGTGGCGGGTGATGCCCGTCCTGTGCGACAGCATGTCGCGGATGGTCACCGAGCGGTCGAGTTCGTCGTTGTAGAAGCGGATGGCAGGGACGAACCGCTTGATCGGCTCGTCCCAGCGCAGCTTGCCCTCCTCGACGAGCAGGCCCACCGCGACGGCCGTGAAGAGCTTCGAGTTGGAGGCGATGGGCTGCGTCGTGGTGGGCGTGTACGGCAGCTTGCTCCCGTAGTCGCGGAAGCCATACCCGCGCGCGAAGACGAGCTTGTCCTTCACGACGATGCCGACGCCGATGCCGGGCGCGTTCCAGTCTTTCATCACCTGCGCCATGTAGTCGTCGAACCCTTTCAGCCGGGCGTCGACGTCGATCTGGGGCTGCGGACGGCGGCTGGGCGAGGACGGGGACGGCCGTCAGCGCACTGGCCGCAGCCAGGACGAGCATGGCGGCGGTGAGGCGGCGGCCGGCGTGCGAGGCGATGACGGGCATAGGCACCTCGATTCCGGGAAGCGAGTGTAGGGCGAACCTCCAAGACGCAGCTGTCGCCAGTGGCCTGGCAGAACCGGCAGACCGTCGCCTGGTCCGTCCGAGCCTGGCGTCATTCGACGGTATTCTCCACCCGGGCGACGTCGGCAGCAAGTGCGTTCCCCGCGCGAGTGTCAGGGCGTTCGGATCCGCATCGACGGCGGATCGCCGCCTGCGGCAACAGGGGTGGACCAGGGCGGTCCGATCGCCGGCGGTTGGTCTGGCTCAAGGCGTTGAGTGTACGCCGAGAACGACGTCCGCGGCATTACTGGGCGGGCCCCCCGGCGGCAGCCGCGTATGCGAGCGCCGAGGGCGTGCGGCAGCCGACGATTGCCGGGGCTTCGTGAATCAACGCGTCGTTCTCGAGGGCCGCGAGTACACGTCCTGGCCGTCCCGCGTGATGTGCCAGCCGCACGAGAAGATGAGGCGCGCGCCCGGACGCGCGTAGTCGAGTACGGCCTGGGCCGTTCCCGACGAGTAATGGTGAACCCCCCAGGGGACGAGCACCGTGAGCACCCCGTCGCACCCTGCGACGGCCTTCCTCATGACCTCGCGGTCGTTCGTCGCGCCGGGCATGACCGTGATGCGCCCTTTGAACGCGTCGAGCTTGCCGACGCTCCTCTCCCGGCACACGCCAACCACTTCGAAGCCCCGGTCAAGCGCGTGCTGCACCATGTACGTGCCGAGTTTTCCTGAGGCCCCGACGATGCAGACTTTCATCGAAGGCGTCCCCCCGCTTCCGGCAGGCCCAACGTTTGATCCCAGCCGCTAGGCTCGCGCAAGCCTGACGTGCCGGGCGATCTCGTCAAGATGCGTGTCCCACGTTCCGCAGCACCCGCCCCACACGTCCAGGTGCGGGTATCGCCGCGCCAGTGCTCCCATCTCGCGGCCCAGTTCGCCCGGGTCGCCCGACTCGAGATGGCCGAGCGTGCAGAGCGCAATCTTGTCCATCTTCGCTGCGTTCGGGCGCAGGCTGCGGATGCGACGTATCCAATCCCCCGGCTCGAGGGCCGGTTCGAACTCGGCCGGATGGGAGCAGTTGATGCCGTAGAAGTCCGGTCGAGCGCTTCCCGTTCGATCATCCACGGCCTCGATGGCTTCCCGGAGGCTCGGGCCTGACTGCAGCCGGCTCGTGCTGTCGAGCGTGAATGACAGCGACAACGGCAAGCCGGCCGTATGCGCGGCGCGGGAGATGCCAACGGCTTCCTCGACGCTGTTGAGGGTCAGGGCGCTCACCAGGTCGACCTTCGCCTGGCGCAGCGTCGCAAGCTGCACGCTGTGATAGTCCTCGGCTTCCGCTGCCGTGATCGTGCGGTTCAACGCATAGGCGTCGCCGCGCGGCCCGACGATGCCCACGTAGAGAATGCCGGGAAGTTGCGAGCGGTACGGACGAGCGACGTCACGCAGGAATTCGATGGCCTCCAACTGGGCGTCGCTGAGCGCACCGGCGGAGTATCCGAGCTTGCCGGCCCAGTCAGGACTCGCCCGGTAGTCGAGGCCGCCCATGAGGGCCACGAACCCGTGGCGTGCGGCCACGTCCAGGTAACGCTGGTACATCGCCCGAAGCTCCGCCATGGCAGATGGCTTGTCCAGAAGGGTGAGCAGGGCGAATTCGGGCAGATCGTGCCCGAACTTGAACATGATCTCGGTTTCCTGTCCGCCTTCGGCGAGATACAGGACGCCTTCCTGTGGAGCCGGAAATCGCATGATCGCCTCCGTGGCCGCAGAACGTGTGGGTCAAGCGGCAGGCCCGACAGGGCCTGTCCGCTTCGACGAATGGTCAGGCCGCCTGTCCTCTCAGGTGAGGAGTTTGAAGGCGTGAACCCAATCGTTCCGGAGAAAGCCGCTCGCCAGCGTCTTCGCCACGTCACCCGATCCGACGATCCCGATCTTCATGTTGTTCTCCTTCTCATGTGTGAGGGCCGCCCCACACGCTCATCCGGAATCCCCTCATCGTCGTTGCCCAACGGTCGGCCGTTCAGCTGCTGGACGGCGTGACAGCACCATTCGAGTTCGGCTGCGCCATCGTCGCCGTCCGTTCAGCGGCAAGGGCGTGTTCGGCAGCGCGCCTGGCGGTGTCGCGTCGTCGGACTATCCGGTCTTCAAGGCCCGGCGACCTTGTACCGTACTGAGGATGACGCCGGACGGCGTGGTTTGCGTGCTGACGAGCTCGAAGGCGCGTGCGGGGGTTCCCTCCGCAAAGAACCGCTTCCCCGTGCCCAACAGGACTGGGGAGACGATCAGCACAGCTGCTTCCGCAAGGCCATGTTCGAGCACCGTCGACGTCAGCGTGGAGCTGCCCGAGAGGACAAGGTCCCGGCCCCCCTGCGACTTGATGCGGCGAATGCCCTCCACGATGTCCGGTCCGAGGCCCTCGAACGGGCCCCATTCCAGACTTTCGGGACGGTGGGTCGCGACGTACTTCGTCGCCGCGTTGAGGCGGTCCGCCATCGGACTGCTCGGCGCCTTTGGCCAGAAGCCCGACCAGATATCGTAGGTGCGACGGCCAAGCAGCAGATCGAAGCTCTGCGCCGTGCGCGGCCATCACGGCGTCCCGGCCGGCGGGGGTCCGATACGGCGCGGTCCAGTCGCTGTAGGGGAAATCGCCATCATCCGCGGAGTGCTGGATCACGCCGTCCAGCGAGATGTGTTCGATAATCGTGAGCGTTCTCATGTGAGTCTCCGTGTTCCGGGGTGTCAACATCCAGGTCTGGACACCAAGTGGTGTGTGCAGCCTTGCTCCGAATCGGGTGCAGGCTCGAGCGCCAGTCTGGTTCACACCGTGATGACCACCTTGCCCCGAGCGTGGCCGCGTTCCCAGGATCGAATCGCTTCCGGGACGTCTCTCAGCGGATACGTCCTGTCGACGACCGGCGTGACCTTCCCGGTTTCGATGAGCGCTTTCAATGTCTGCAGATCGTCCTTGCGTATCGCCGCCATCAGCAAGCGGACCTTCTGGCGCACGAACGTCGACAGCGCGAGCCACATCAGTGACTCCCCCACGCCGCCGGTCCACTGCCCGCCCCCTTCTCCGCCGACAAGCACGACCCTGCCCAGCGGGGTGAGGACGCGCCTGAGTTGCGGCACCCGTCGATTGCCCGCCAGGTCGAGGATGAGGTCGTACCGCTCTCGGCCAGCGGCAAAGTCCTCCCGGGTGTAGTCAATGGCATGGTCTGCGCCGATCGATCGGACCAGGTCGGTCTTCGTCGTGCTGCAGACGCCGGTGACCGTCGCTCCGATAGCTTTGGCGATCTGCACCGCGAAGGTCCCCACGCCGCCGGCCGCACCGATGATCAGCGCATGCTGCCCTGGCTGCAGGTTGCCGGCGTCGCGCAGAGCCTGCAGGGCGGTGCAGGCGGAGACGGGCACGGCTGCCGCCTGCTCGAAGGTGAGATTGGCCGGCTTCGGCAGAAGCGTGTCTGCGCGAGCGGGCGCGTACTCGGCGAACGCGCCTCTGCACGTGCCGAACACTTCGTCGCCGGGCCGGAGCTGGGTCACGTTCTTGCCGACCGCCTCCACGACCCCTGCGACATCCGAGCCCCGGACAGGGTTCTTCGGCTTGCGCAGCCCGTACCCCATGACGCGCACCAGGTACGGCAGGCCGGTCATGAGATGCCACACGCTCGGATCCAGGCCAGCGGCGTGGACGCGGATGAGGACGTCGTCATCCCCGATCAGGGGCTTGGCGATGTCCCTCAGTTCCAGTACGTCGGGTGGGCCGTAGGTCTCGTGGATGATGGCCTTCATGTGTGCTTCCGTCAATCGTGCGCCTCAGGACCGGCGACCGGTCGCGTCGGCGGGTCAGCTGAACGGAGCTATCCGCCTGCGGCTGCTGAACCGTCCCGGGACGACAATCGAGCGACGTGCCTGGGTCAGGCGCGTCCCATGACGATGGTGTGCGGGCTCATCGGGATGGGGTGCGCGGTCACGCCGCCGAATCCCGCCTGTCCATACATCGACGTCAGCTCGCTCAGCGTGTACGCGTCGCCGGCGGCCGTCGACGTCAGCATCGTCATCGCGAACGCGGCCGGCATGGGCGGCGACACCCGGTCCTCGTTCGGCACGAACTCCAGCGTGGCGACGCGCCCGCCGGGCCCGAGCGCCCGGTGGACCTTCTGCAGCAGGCCGACGCACGCGCGCTGGTCGAAGTGGTGCAGGAAGTTCGTGAGCAGCACCACGTCGTAGGGGCCGCCGAACTCCACCTCGAAGGCGCTGCCCGGCAGCATGTCGTACCGCTCGTGCACGCCGGCCTTGCGGGCGTTGTCGAGCGCCACGCGCAGCACGGGCGCCCAGTCGAGGCCCGTCACCCGCGCCTCGGGATTCTGTTTCGCGATCTCGATCCCGAACAGCCCGTGGCCGGCGGCGATATCCAGCACGCGCATCGGGCCGGCGTGGCCTTGCAGGACCACCGCGCCAAGCGGGCCGGCCATCGGCGCCATCATGGGCGCCATGGTTTCCGCGAACTCCACCCAGATCGGGTTCTCGGGCTCCACGCTGCCGTCGCCCGGCAGCACGGTGCGCCCCGACCGGACAACTTCCGCCAGGCGGTCGTACGGCTCCCGCATGGCCTGGTTGCCCAGGAACTGCGCGATCGAGGCCAGGCACGCCGGGGACCGCGGGTCGAGGAAGGCGGCGCTCGTCGCCGAGTGGCGGTAGCGCCCGTCGTCTTTCACCAGCACGCCGTTGATCACGAGGAAGTCGCACAGGATGCGGGTGCCGCGCTCTGACGCCCCGCAGTGCCGCGCAATCGACGCGACGTCGCCGGGGCCGTCACCGACCGCGCGGAAGAGGTCGAGGTCGATGGCGGCCTTCAGGGCCGCGGTCCGCTGGTGCGCCTGCAGCATCTCGAACACGAGACCGGGAGTCAGAGGGCCTTCCGCCCTGTCCGATGGGTGCATCTCGAGCCGCCTTTCGACGAACGCGGAGCGTTGCGTCAGGGAAACCCCGTCGGCCGGACTTTCGGCCTCGGCATTGTTGCGGATTCTCTTGACGCTAGCCTCCGGCACGTGAGGAACGCGGAGCGTTCGGTCACAGAGACCTCCGTCAGCCGGACGTTCGGCCCCGACGTTGTATGCTGAATCTCTTGAATCTAGTCTCCGGCACGTGCGCCCGTCAAGCACGACGGGCGTGCGTCGCGAGCCTGACCTGTTGGGCAATCGCGTCAAGATGCGTGTCCCACGTCCCGCAGCACCCGCCCCACACGTCCAGGTGCGGGTATCGCCGCGCGGCTTCATTGGTCGTGGCGCGCCTACAGCTGCCAGAGACCATGTTGGATGCCGCCCAGAATGTAGATGGCGAACGTACCGTGCCCGGGGATCTCCAGCGGCGGATGGGCTACTACGCCTCCGGCCTCCACCGCCACGGCGACAGCCGCTTCGATGTCGTCCACCAGCCAATAGGGCCGCACCACCGGCTCCTCGGTCTCGTGCATGGGCGCCCGCACACCCACCAACCCGCCTCCCGGCAACGCGGCCGTCCGTGCGTTGCCGAGCCTGGCGTCCGGATCGCCGAACTGCACACCATACGTCGCTTCATATGCGGCGCACACCGCGTTCACTTCGCTTGTGACGATTTCTAGGTACTGGATCTGCATGAGTCTTTCCACGTCACCTGAATGGTCAGCGCGCACGCTCCTCTTCACATCACCACGTCTCATTCGCCATCCTCTTGCGTCGGGCCAACTCCTTCTCGCTCGGCTCGGCACTCGCGAACGAACCGGGCTGGATATCGCCGCCTGGTACATGGGTCTGGTTCGCCACGCCGGTGGCCGACACCTGAGTGCGAACGAGCCGAAGCGCCGAAGGCCTGGCAGCCTCGCTGAAGAGGCGCTTGCCCCGCCCAAGCACCACTGGAAACGTCCACACGTGGTATTCGTCGATCAGTGAGGCGGCCTGGAGGGTTTGGATCAAATTGCCGCTGCCAATCACCTGCAGATCGGGGCCAGGTTGGGCCTTGAGCGCGATGATGGCCGAGACGACATCGCCCTGGAGCAGGGTCGAGTTGTTCCAGTGGAGCATCGTCAACGTGCGCGACGCCACATGCTTCTTCGCGGCATTGAGCGTCTTCGCAATCGGATGGTCATCCGGCTGAGACGGCCAGTACACTTCGAAGATCTGATAGGTCCTTCGCCCGAGCACCAGCTCGCGATCCTTGCCGTCGAAACCTGATGCCGAGATGTCCACGCTTTCATCGTCAGTAGCCGAACATCCAACCGCCAAGGGTAAAACCGCCAGTGGGGTCTACCGGTCCGCCGGGTGCCTGCATGATTCCGTCAAGCGACGCGAACGTCGATACGATGAGTTTTCTCATGGAGACGCTCCTGTCGTGAGGCGGGTCTTGGTTGTGCACGCTAACATCCAACAAGTGTCTGGCGCCCGTGGCCAGGCTGGCCCTCACACCGTGATGACCACCTCGCCCGACCGTGACCACAGCGGGCTTCCGATGCGGCAACGGGCATCGCCGGGGCTCATCACTGCGGCCCCTGTCCCCCTTGAACACCACCAGGATCAGCACGATATCCAATACGGCGACGTAGGAAGCAAACACGACCGGGCCGCTCGTGATCCAGGTAAAACCAGGGTACCCGATGATCCACAAGACCGCGAAGAACCCCGTGCGGCGCAATCCCATCTCGCGCGCCCCGATGAACAGAACGCCCCAGAAGGCAATGTGAGCGACGATGCCGAGACCCATAGGCACATCCTGACAGAAGTCAATCGGCGGAAAACGCTCGGCAAATCAGTCAGCACTGCTCGGTCGACGTGGGTTCCAGCGGGATTGACTTCGCTCCTCGTCTACCTGGCCACGCCGGACGGTTGCGCGAACCCGCCGGGGCCAGTCTGTCGCAGGGACTGACGCCAATCAGGCCAGAAACGCCGTTCATCTATCTCGCCGTGGTCTGGCGGCGCTCGTACTCGGCGGCGTCGTACCAACCGCGCGATGCCATGATCTTGAAGTCGGCGTCGAGATCCCACTCTTCCCAGCCGACCACTCGAAGCGGACGCTTCGTGGCCGCGTGTGTCCCGGTAAAGGTCCAGAAATACGCGACATGATCGCCGGCGCAACGCACCTCGTCGCACACCCAGGTGAAGATCCGGCACGTCGGCGAAGAAGCCCGCCGCCATGTCAGCGATGCCTCGGCGGCCAACCCACGGCTGACCGCGATTGATGACAATCTGCCCGTCTGGAGCATAGAAAGACGCCACGGCGTCCGGCGAACCGGAATTCCAGGCTGCCGTATAGGCTGCAGCGATGCTGGCAAGCTTCTCGCGATCGACGGTCATCAGGGCTCTCCTTGGTGTGCTGGCGCGTGGCCAGACGCGCAGCGCCGGCCCCTGCAAGCGGTATCAGCGCCATCGACTGCTTGCGTCGCTTCCTTGGGCTCCGCGGAGTGCAACGTCAGGAGCCAGCCCACCCACATGACAAGGGAGACTTTCTGGACGATCGGCAGCAGCCCCAAATCTACGTTGCCGTAGTACATCGCCGCGTTGCTTAGCGTCACGGCGAGGCAGACGATTCCGGCGAGGAGCATCCCATGATGCCGCTCCACATGAAGCATGTGAAACGTCGCGAGCATCGCAGTCACGAAGAAGAGCAGTGCGACACCGACGAGCAGGTCGTGCATCGGCGTCACCACGAGCAATGCGTAAACCATCGAGTTGATGCCTGCACCCTGGATCGTTTTCCTGTGGAAGTGGGACTTCCCTCTTTTCGAGACGCTATTGAAGACAAAGGCGATGCTGACGCAGAACATGAATACAGCCAGCACAGCGAGCAGCCTCGCCGGGTTCTCAGCACCATCCAGCGTACCAGGGTTGGAACAGCCCGGAGATGGTGTGGTTCGCCCAGTCGTAGCCGCCCGGGTAGCGCGCCGTCGAGAGCACGAAGAGCACGAGCGACGCGAGCATGCCAAGCAAGGGAAGGGAGCTGAGCTTCACGGGACTGCCTCTACCGGAACAGGTTTATCGGCGGTCCGCCGCCACGCGGAAGCCCCGGCGGTGAATCTCGCCGTAGGGGCCGCGAAGGGCGGCGTGCAGGAAGAACCGGGAAGATCCCAGCCGCCCCGCGGAGGGTGTGAGAGGCGGTGCCGCCTGCTTCCAGGCGCTCCCGTCGGCCGGTGCGCCGTTGTAGTCGGGATGCCACGTGTCCTCGGTCCACTCCGGCACGTTGCCGAACATGTCGTAGAGGCCGAAGGCGTCGGGCAGCTTCGAGCCGACCGGGTGCGTGGTGCCGCCCAGGGTCTCCTTGATCCGCGCGATCGCGTCCGCCAGGCCGTAGGTGTCCTTCGCGGAGCCGGCGAGGCACGCGTACCTGCGCCTCGGCCTCGCTCGGGAGGCGGTCTGCGCCAGCCGGGCTCGCGCTCGTTCGGCCTTCCGCACAAAGGCCTGCGCGTCGTCCCCCAGCCGACCATCTCCACGGGAGCGTCCGGGCCTGCGTTCTTGAAGTGCGACGGGTTGTTGCCCATCACCGCCTGCCACTGCGCCTGGGTGACCTCGGTCACGCCCATCCAGAAAGACCGCACGGCGACCCGGTGGACGGGCGCCTCGCGGCCCGCCGTCGGAACCCATGTTGAAACGGCCGCCGGGATCTCGACCAGCCGTATGCCGATGCTGTTGCGGACCTCCTTCGGACGCGACTGCGCGACACCGACAGCCCGGCCGGACCGCCAAGGAGCGTCACGAGCGCCAGGGCAGAGATCCAGAAGGCAGATATCGTCATGATGTGTGCTCCTCGGGGCCTGTCGGCGAGCGCGCGCGCGTCCCTCAGCGCGGAATGAATCAAGGCACGGGCGTGCGGAGAACCGCTCCCCGCAGCCGTCCTCGCGGCGGCCGACTCCCGCCACTGTTCCAGTTCGTCGACGAACACGTAGGTCACCTGCCCTCGGCCGGTGTCGATCCGCCGCACCGGCAAGCGCAGTTCCCGCTCCCAGCGCTGGACGGAACGCACGCCTCTGCCGAAGTGCGAAGCGATTTCCTTCCAGCCGTCGAGCCGGAGCCGTTCGGGCGCGGCGAGGTTCTGAGGGTCGGTCACGGATGCCATTCGCAGCCGAGTTCGGCCGAGTCTTCGGTGCGCCTCTGTGATGCGCCAGCAGCATACTTGGGCTGGCGTCGGACTTCAAAGGGGTGCCGTGCCGGCCAAAACCCCACGGTTCAGCCCTCGCTGCGCACCGCGCTCACGGCGTGCAATCTCCGCGTCGCTGGGGCCTGGGGGATTCACGCGAGACGATCGGCACCTGGCCTGCGGCTCATACGCGGCAATCACGACACCGTTGCAGAGTGCGCGGCGTCAACTACTTTTTCTGCCGGTCGTGCGGCGATGGGCCGACACGTCACCACTGAATACAGCACAAAACCCAGCACCAGGCTAATTGACGGGCTCTGAATCGAGCTCCATTGATTTGACGGCGTATTGCTGCCGCTCGCCGGCGCTCGATTCTACGTCAGAACATTGTTCCTTCCTGAACGCATCGCCGGCACGACGACGCGAGGCTAATTGTCGCCGCTCAAATCCGCCATTCTGAGCAGTCTGCGCCCCTTCAGGGGAGGAGACGCCATTGGAGTGCCTAGGCCGGTCACGGCCGCCTAACGGGTCCGTTCGGGCTTCGGTGGCCCCGAACTAGCGCCGCCGACTTCAAGGCGTCCCGCGGCCCGATGGCGCCCCTGTGCGTCATTGGGGGCCGAAGCCACTGATGTGGTCGATCAGAGCAGCCGATATTCTGAAGGGGCGGTTGCCATCTGTCGTCACCAGGGGGAAGACCTTCCCGGAGGTATCACATCCGGTCCGCGGGCCTGAAAGCCGAGGAGTCTGACCGATGACATGGACGCCATCGCTGATCGGCCTTACGGTTGCCTACTTCATCGTGGCCTCGATAACCACGTTTGATATCAGGATGATCCAGGCCAAACGAGACGGTTCATTTGCCATCAGACGAGCCCCTTCCACCGCCATGGATCGGAGTATTCGCGTACCTGCAATGGGCCATCTTCCTGGCGCTCTCTATTGAACTGGAAGTTCGCACTGGTCCTCTTCGTGCTGAAGTTCGTATCAAGGTGGTTCCGGTGCTTGAGACAGTGGGCAATATACATGATGTTGGCCCCATTTAGAGCCAAAGCCCGGTAAATCCGCGAAGGGAACCGGGAGCCCATGCGACACAATGACGCAACCAGCAACATTTGAGTTAGGCGCGAGGACGCCCGCGCGACGACGGGGGTCTGCATGGCCTGCTGGCCTCGCCTGCACAGCTCTTTGGGGAGTCAGCGTTCTTTCGTTTCGAGCATATTCACTACTCCACTGGCCAATCATCCATAGTCTCTACGGGTCTCTGTCGGAATCACAGAAAACCGACATCTTTGATTTGCTTGGATCTATTGGACAGGTTTATCACCTCACCGCTTTGCTGTCGGTCATCTTCGGTATTTGGACATTTTGGAGTCGGCCGCGCTGGATTAGATGGGTGTGCTCGCCTCTGATTGTCCTCTCCATCATTATTCTCACCATCGTCATGTGAATGCTCGCCACGCCCACTTGCTTGATAATGGAGTTGAGAAAGGTGATCAACCCGGCCAACGCCTCGTTGCCTCCGTCCGACGAGACAGTTCAGAAATTCAGGACTTACTTTCACGACCTGAATGAACTCGGAGGCGAAGCGCAGGTCCGATCGGCGATCTACTGGATCTTAGAACTAGCCGAGAACCATTCCACGAGCGACCGTTTCCAATTGCTCTTCGCCATGGAGAAGATGGAGCTCGAATTCCTCGGCAGTATCCAGCCGCACAGCGCGGCTTACCGCGACGTGGAAGTCCTTCTTCGCGCCAGGGAAGTCTGCCACGTCTGCGGGGCGGTAGAATCTCGCTCCTGTCCCTGTTCGACGAAGTGCTCTGGAGTGCCGCAAAAGGGTAGCAATCGGCAGGGGCCGTTATTCGGCGCGAGTTAGGCCTCCACCACGGTCTGTGACAGGTGACCGTCGCACAGTTGCCGCACTTCTCCCGCGCCAAATTCCCGTGCGCCCCTGGAGGAGTGCGGTCGTTGGCTGGGCCCATCGCCCAGGCCTCGCCCAAGACTGATTCTCGGCGGGGCCGTACATTAGGGAGGCCCCGCGATGGTGGCCCTCCGAAAATCGGCGGTCCCCGAGAGTGGGGGACAGGCGTCGTCGTCTGCCTCCTCTTTCCGCTCCTACGGACACTGTCGTCAGCGCGAACCGGCCACGCATTCTACGGAGCGTAGGGGTCGTTCCCGCGCGGCGTTCTGCCGAGGTATGTGGGAGCCGCGTCAAGTCGCTTCGGAAACGTCCGGCGGTGCTGACTACCGGCAGTACCGAATTTCTAGTTGGGCGTATTGAGGCATACCTGGGCAGGGCGCCTGGAGTTATTACCGTACGCTCTGTGCACTACACAGGACCAGTTCACACTCGAGGTCATCTCCATAGTGCAAACCGAAGGACTCCGGCTCGGATCTGAGATTGTAAAGCGGCCGCTGCGCGCCACATGTTGGGTGTAAATAGTATCCGAAATCGTCCCTCTCCAGGACGTGCCGTCGATATTCGATACATTACCGTGAGCACCTCCCCCGACTGGCTCAACTGAAGGACGACTGGTTGACCTTCCAGCCAATCAGCTGACGTATTGCGCCCGACAAACGTCCCGGTCCAGTCTGGCGTGGGGAATGCAATCACGAACTCTTGCTTCATGACATTCGGCTCAGCTAGGCCAGCACCGGTCTCGCGGACCTCGAGGGCGACCGTATAATCACGCCAAATCCTCGTCCCATCGCTCGACGGCAACCAGAACATCGTGCTACCGCGATAGTAGGAATCAACGAGCTTGCTCTCCTCTGTCTCTCCGGTGTGCTCCTGAGTTCCCCCCCATAAGAAGCTAAACCGAAAAGCGAGGGTCCTGCCTGCGACCCTGCTGTGACGTACCGTGAACCCGATGGTACTCAAGCTCTTGACAATCGCGTTCGTACGAGCACTTAGGGATTTCGCCAGGGTACCTGCCATCCGGTCCAGGCTGCAACTTCACGCAGCCCGCGCTATTCGGCACGACGACGCAGTCGTGACCGCGCCAGACCTCCGAAGTCAGTGTGGCGGGAGCGGCGGGCTGTGCCGGTGCCGGGGAACTCGGGCTGGCCCCAGCATCGTCACTGCGGCCACAACCGGTGTGCAAGAGAACGACGACAGCCGCGATCATTGCGCCTTGGCGCATGGACACCCTCCGTCCGGCAAACGAGAGTCGAAACGGCAACCATGAGTCGTCATGCCGCGCTTGTCTTCGACTTTCTGCTCCGATGGTTAACATCTACGGTCACACAGCACCCGGCGATCCACCCGTCTTCGTCACTGCTTGATGAACGTCAACGTCTGACCGGACACGGAATCCCGTCCCGTGAACGCGGTAACCGTCGAGTTCAAGGTTCCGTCAACAAGATCGCGGGAGGGACGTCGAGCTCCTTAACGATGAAGCCAATGTCGCGGTCCCAGACCCACGTGCCCCTCTACCGCTGCTCTATAGGGGACGGGATCCGTAACTGCCGCCGAAGAACGTTCCGCAGGACGTTGTTGGAAAGCACGTCCCTTGCTCGATTCTCAGCGTGCGGGTTTGGCCCTGGCTGGTCCTCTCCCAAGTTCCGGTAACTCCAGCCGTAGTCACGGCCACGTCCGCACTTGCAGTGCGCAGCCCGTCACCCACGGTGAGCCGAACGGTGTGCGTTTCAACTCCTCCATGGTTGTAGAAGCCGTTATATGTGTGAGAGACAATCTGCCCACTGCCCGCCTCCCCGTCTCCAAAAGTCCACGAGTAGGAGGTGATGGCACCGTTCGGACTCGTCGAGCGCGAGCCGTCGAAGGTCACGGCTGTCACCGACGGGATGGGGGGTGCCTCCCGCCAGGAATCCCCACGTCAACAACAGCTGTAATGGTCGCAGTGGAAGGCGTCTCGCTCATGGCGATATTCTCTCCCGCCTGCGGTCCAGGCCACCGCACCTGGATTGACGCCTGACGCGCAGTCGTGCCTGAGTTCGACGCCACGTTGTAGCGGACCGTGATACTGCCCGTGCCGCTCGTGTCGAGCAGAGACACCCAAGGGTCCGTTGACGAGGCTGTCCAGGTGCAGGAGCCCGTGGTGAGCGTGAACGTCACAACTCCCGACCCGCCCCCGGAGCCGAACGCCACTTGTTTTGGAGAGGTGAGGAAACATGTACTCGCAGGTCTGCGAAGGTGACTGCCCCGCCTGCGAGACCGTGTGGACGGCTGGCGGGTTCAATCCGCTCAACCCCGCGACTGTTATGGTCCCGGACCTCCCGCTCGCTGACGAATTCGCACTGACCCGATAGGTGACTGTTCCGGCGCCCGTCCCGCGCTCTCCTGCGATCACCGCGAGCCACGAGGACTTGGCACTCGTGGCGGTCCAGGAGGCATGAGGCAGGCTTGTGGTTACCGCGGCGTATCAGTTAACGCCAGTGGCTGCGACGTCCCGGTTTGGAGGCGAGACGAAGGTCCCGGAACGGTCGATCTTCCGTCGGCGGACTTCCTGCCACGGTCGCCGTCACGGCGGCACGGAGAGCTTGGTGGCTTGCTGAGAATCTCGCATGGCCAGAGCCCGGTGCTGGTGACCAGCCCGCCTGCCGACACGGTGGCGACTGACGCGTTGGCCGTCTGCCGGTTGCCGCCAGAGTCGTCACGTCCCGCACCGAGCCGTCGCTCATGGTGGCTTTGGCGGCCAGTTGGACCGACTGACCGAGGGAGGTGAAGGAAGGCGTTCCTGAGATGCCCAGCGACGTGACAGTCGGCTCGGGTGCCGGTGTAGGATTCACTCGCGGTGTTGGGTTCGCCGGCGAGTCGCAAGCAACCGTCGCAAGTGCCACGAGCAACGGAACTCCTACTCTCGCCAATTCGTCGAAGCAGCTTGAGACCTGGCAGACCTCCAACCATCGAATCGCTGGGCGCATGGACAGGACGCGCCAGTCGCGGGAGAGCGTTCCTGTGGAACGGGTTGGGCGGGCCCGCGAGTGCGTGGCGGCAACGGGCGTGGCGCACCACCGTGGTCTTTCCTTGGCGCCGAACTGATGGAGATCACGACCAATATAGGGCCGCGGGCGAGGATGTCAATGGCATCCCTCGGCATCGTCGTGAAAGTGTGTATCGGAAACGCGACACGGACCCGGGAGCACTGGACTGGCTCCTGACACGCGCGAGCAGCGTCTGGAGCACATCCTCGGCCCAAGTGGCCGCCACCTGGCGGGCCAGACATCAGCCCTCCCGTACACGACGAGGGCCACCGCGATAGTGGCCCTTGGCTCGATAGGGGCAGGCGGAAGGAGGAGTGCGCGGCGTCAATTACTTCTGCCGGTCGTGTTGCCTCAGCAGTAGATGTTACCCGAGCGCTCCACACATTTCGTACCTGGCCGCTACGCCAGCAGTGGTGGCGGTCACCTGGATCAGAGCGCCGGCGCTGCCGGCGATAACGGTTCCTGGCCAGGTCAAGGGCGCCGTCGGCGGCGTTGCCGAGCGTACCCTCACGCGGATAATCGGCGTCGTCAATCCCTCAGCGTGTTCAGCCGTGCGTTCGCTCATGCTGGTTGAGACCCTTCGCGGTGTCGAGCGACGGCACGAAGAGTAGCCGCCGTGCAGCAAGGCGGCGCCAGCCTTTGACCTTTCGCTGTAACGTCCGGAGTTGTCCCACGGCGAAGTCAGCACCCGGCTCGCCGCGGAGTCGCGCGAAGAGTTCTTTGGCGGTTCGGTCGGGTTCCAGTTCCAGCCAGGTCACCACACGCGGCCACACGGCTTCGAACGGGTCTGCCCGAGTTCGCCAGTGGCGAGGCGGCTTCGGCCCTGAGCGATGGGTCGGTCGAATCTCGCCGTCTCGCCAGGCGTGAGCGAGGCTCTTCAGGAAGGCCTCGAGATCGGCGTCCCGGCGAGGCAGGACGTGCACGGGTTCACCGGCTGCCAGTCCGGCGAGATGATGTTGGACGGTCCGAATCTCGTCGAGCAGCTTCAGCGGATCGAAGGTGGCCAGGACGGCGCGGAGGCGCTCCTTCATCGGTTCCGTGATGTCGGCGTGCGCCAGCAACCGCGCGCACGGCGTCTCAGGAGCGAAGTACCGTTTGTGGACCCGCGCGCCGACTCTCGTCTTCTCGGCGAGCTTGAAGGACGGCTGGAAGAAATTCACGAAGAGGCGTGAGGCGGAATACAGCCGCGTCAAGGCCTCTCCCGCGGCCAATCCCTCCAGTCGACCGTATCCGACAAGCCGGCGCACGACGGCGCCGTTCTTCTGCTCGACCCACGCTTGGTCGTTCTTGTGGTACGGACGGGAATCGCGTGAACGCGATGTCGTGCTTCGTGCAGAAGGCCAGCAACGCATCGTTGACGAACTCGCTGCCGTTGTCCGTGTCGATGCCCCGCAAGAGAAAGGGGAGGCCCACCCGCAGGCGGTCGAGCGCGTCGACGACTAACGAGCTCTCACGGACCAGCAGCGCGACGCACTCGGTCCATCCGCTCGCGATGTCGGTGAGCACCAGCGTGTGGGCCATGCTGCCCGCCATGGTGTCGCCGCTATGCGCGACGAGATCCGCTTCGACGAAGCCCGGCGCGGGGTCCTTCCAGTCCGCGAACGTCCGAACAGGCACGCTGCCACGGAGGCGAGGTCCGTTTGTCCGGCGCGTTCGTCGTCGTCCGTTTCCGACTCGCGGCTCTGCCAACACGCGGTCGATGGTCGACGCGCTCACGCGGAGCAGTCGCTCGCGCACGTCGGCATCCAGACGCAGATGTGCCGTGGCGTTCCAACGCGGGCAAGAGAACCGGCAACAGGGCCTTGAGTCGCTTCCCGCAGACCCGGTCGGACGCCTCCCAGAGCACGACGAGCGCCTGGCGCACCGCCTCGTCGTAGACCCGACGGCGTCGTCCCGTCGCTGGTCCGCCCCAGACTCGGCGCTTGTTGAGCAGGCGGATGGCGTGCTTGCGGTGATAGCCCGTCACCGCGACGAACTCATCCAGGATCTGACGTTTCTGGTGAACCGTGGCGGCTCGATACCGCTCGGCCAACGCCTGAACCAACTCGCGGCGCGCCGTCGCGCTGATCTCGGACATGTTGCCCTCCTTGCTGCGCCTTGCGGTAGCGCACGCTGTGAGGCAACGGGTACTCACCCAGTAGCATCTCGGGCGAATCAACGCGCCCCGCCAGTCGCAGCTCCTTGACTCTCGCGTCGATCAGCTGGGAAGGAGACTGGCTGTTCTGCGGCCCGCTCTGCTTCATACGCGTTCCTCCTGCCTGGTCCCGAGGCGCTGGCTCAGTGCGCCTCACTCGCGAGCAGCGCCTCCAGCCGGTCGAGGATCTGCTCGTTGGCGGTTCCGACACGCGCGCGCACCTTCGCGGCGGCCTCCGGGCTCTCGAACTCTTGGACCCAGGCCAGGTGCGTAGGTCACCGCGAGGGGTCAGCGTCACCGTCAGCGTGAACCACGGCTTCACGACGTCCTCGATCACGATCCTGGCATCGCTCCGGATGTCCCGGAAAATGCTCTCGTTGCGGTAGTTGGCACGATCCGGGCCGTGCATCACGAACCGGCCTGCCCGCCGGGCTGGAACGAACCGCTCGAACGTGTTGGTAAAGCCCTTCAGCCCGCCGCCGGGCGAGTTCGTCAGAGTGCGTGGACGCGGCGAAGACCTGCGCGGTCTGGCTGACAACACCCGCTCAGTCGTGCAGGGCAGCGTCCGGGTTGTTCGCTGGGGACATCGGCCACTCCGTTCAGGGATCGACGACCAAGGCTTTCCCGGCGCGAGCCGCAGGTCTCCCGGGCCAGCGTGGGCATCGCGGGGCCCGCGCGCCGGCCCGGCTACTCCTTGATCGTCGTCATCTGGCTGTTGACGACCTGCCAGCGTCCGTCTCGCTTCACGAAGAAGTCCACGCCGCGCGACTTCTCGGAAACGGGCTTCCCCTTGTAGGTGCCCTTGCTCTCTGCCACCATTGAGACGGATGGCGGCGTCGCCGAACACATGGACGCGCAGGTCGCGCAGGGTCATCGACTCGATCCGAATCGCCCCCGACCTGAACTCCGCAAGCTGCGCGGCCACGTACACTGGCTTGCCGTCGGCCACCTGCGCGTACTCCTTCGCCAGCACGCGCTCGAAGAACGCGATGTCGCCCTTCGTCGCGGCCGTCACGAAGCCGCGTTCGATCTCCAGGATGGCCTGCTCGTCGGCTCCGTCCGCCGTTATCCCCGGCAGCGGCTGGTCGCTGTTCGCAATCGACCCAGTCCCACTTCCAGGAGCCGTCGCCCTGCCGCTCGAGCGCGGCCATCCAGTGCCCGCTCGCCTTCTCCGCCGCCAGCGTGGCGTCCTTCGGGGTGATCGTCTCCGCGTACGCGCCGTAGGCGACCGCGAGATCGCCTGCGACGCGCACCTCTGTCGCCGGCCCCTTCGCGTCCGTGTCGAAGCTGGCGAGGAAGGCCGCGTGCAGCTTCCCGATCGCGTCCTTGCCAACGAGCGGCTTCATGTGCGGCTCCAGGAGGATCGTCTTGTCGGTCAGCACCGCTTCCAGCCCCGCCGGGTCTTTGGCGGTGGCGGCCTTGAAGTAGCCGTCCATCAGCTGCTTGATCGCCTCGACGTCGGCGGGGTCGTTCACCTTCGGCGCGCAGGCGGAGGCGGTTGCCAGCACGACGACGAGCGCGAGGCATGCGGACTTGTTCATGGGAGTGACCTTTCTCGCGGCGCTACCCCGCCTTGGCGAGGTCCGCGAAGACGAAGCTCGGCGTCCACCGTCCGGCCGATTCGCGCGACGATCTCCGGCAGCGCCTCCACGTCCGCGCGAGCGGTGTGGAAGTTCACGATGCAGGCGCGCAGCACGTAGCGGCCGCCGACGACGGCGTTCGAGACGAAGGCCTCGCCTCCGCGCTGCAGCCGGTCGAGCAGCTCCCGGTTGAGCGCGTCGAGATGCTGCTCGACCGCCGGCTCTCCGACGCGCGCGCGAAGATCGCGCGGCACGTAGCGGAACGTCGTGATGCTCAGCGCCTGCGTCGTGAGCTCGCAGCTCCGCGTGCCGGTCGACCGCCTCGGCCATCGCCCGCGACAGGCGGATGTCGTCCGCGATCATCGCGCGGTAGCCCGCGGCGCCCGCCTGCCGCAGCGCGAGCCACACCTTCAGGGCGCGGAAGCCGCGCGAGTTCTGCGGGCCGTAGTCGACGTAGTTCGTCGCGCGCTCGTCGAAGTGGTAGTACGGCGGGTGATAGGCGAAGGCGGCGCGCAGCGCCTCCGGATCGCGCACCAGCGCGCATCCGGCCTCGAGCGGCGCGTAGAGCCACTTGTGCGGATCGACCGCCACCGAATCGGCCAGGCTCAGCCCGCGCAGGTCGTCGGGCGCCTCGGGCACCGCCGCCGCGAAGCCGCCGTAGGCGCCGTCCACGTGAAACCACACGCCGTGCTCCCGGCAGACGCGCCGCGATCTCCGGCAGCGGATCGACGGCGCCCGTGCTGACCGACCCGGCCGTGCCGACGACCAGGAACGGCACGTCGCCGGCGGCGGCGTCCGCCTCCAGCTGCCGGCGCAAGCGCGGCCACGTCCATGCGGAGCTCGCCGTCCGTCGGGATCCACCGGATCGACGCGGTGCCGAGTCCCGCCGAGGTCCGCGGCCTTCTGAATCCACGTGTGCGTTTCGGCCGATGCGTACACGCGGAGCCTGCGCCCCGGCTCGCCGGCAACGCCCGCGCTCGCGCACGTCCCAGCCGGCCTTCGCCGCGCGCGCCGCCAGGAAGCCGACGAAGTTCGCCATGTTGCCGCCGCTCACGAGCAGCCCGCCGCAGTCGACCGGGTAGCCGATGAGCTCGGCAATCCATCGCACCGTCTGCGACTCGATCTCGGTGGCGGCCGGCGACAGCGTCCACGCGCCGACGTTCGGGTTCACGGCCGCGGCGAGCAGATCGCCGAGCATGCCGATCGGCGCCGGCGCCGCCGTGATGTACCCGAAGAAGCGGGGATGCCCGTTGAACAGCGAGTGGTCGAACAGCAGCCGCGCCGTCTCGTTCCAGCAGCGGGCCCGGGTCCATGCCCGCTTCCGGGAGCGGGCCCGTGAGGCCGAGCGCGTCGCGCACCGCGGAGGGCGACTCGTCGCGGGTCACCGGGCCGCGCGGCATCGCCTCGAGGAGCTCCGCGATCTGGTCCACGAGCCGATGGCCCAGCGCGCGGAACGTCGCGGCGTCCATCGCGAGCGCCGAACGCCGGGGCGACTGGCCGTCGCCGCCAGGTTCCTGTGCCGCTGATTCGTTTGTCATCTTCCGATCCCCCGGCTTCATTGCCGCAGGAAGCCCACCCACAGTTCTACTACGGCTTCCTGTCGTTGGCGAGCCCTGCCAGTGGGGGATAGCGCGGCCTGCGACGTGCCTTGAACGCGCTGACCAGCCGGGCGACGCTACGACCAGAACTCCTCCCAGGCGTAGAGGTCGTAGAAGTACTGCCCGACCGTCGGTCACCCGGTCATTCTTCAGCTCGAAGACGAGGCAGCAGGCGACATCCAACTGCTTGCCGTTCCGCGTCGCGCTGTTGTGATGAACGCCGACCACGCGGCGCACGACGTCGGCGTTCTGTTCTGCCTGGTTCATGGTGTGGC